>NZ_CP172932.1:2737500-2786518 GCF_050541505.1 Enterococcus sp. DIV0183 | reverse complement strand
ACAGTGACCTCCTATATGTTTAAATTTTGGTTATCTAAAAAATGTGGATAACTTAAAAGAATGAGCATAGTCGATTTTAGCATTTTTTTAAAACTTTTTCCACAAGCAATTGTTCAATGTGGAAAAAAAGTACACAAGGGTGAAAAAAGTTTTCCACAGGGTGTCGACACTTGCGGAAGAAAGTGGTTGTTGAATGAGTTATCCACAAAAAGTTGAGAATAATTAAGCTTGACACAATCATGTTTCAAGAACTTATCAACAGCTAAAAAACAACCTGTGCAAAACTTTTTAACAGGTTGTTTTTTTGTGTAAAACTAGTGGAAAAATGGCTGTGAACAGAAAAAAATGTGGAAAACTATCCACAAGCTACTCACAGGAAAATTTAATTTGTGGATAATTGAAACGAATCTTTCTCAGGAAATATTTCTTAAATTTTATTGACAAAAGACCCTATTACTCGTTATACTATCAAAGTATGTCTATATATTGATGGATAGTTACAATTTCAGGAGGTGTAATTGCATGAAAAGAACGTATCAACCAAACAAACGTAAACGCCAAAAAGTTCACGGATTCCGTAAACGTATGAGCACTAAAAATGGCCGTCGCGTATTAGCAAGCCGTCGTCGTAAAGGTAGAAAAGTTATTTCTGCTTAATGATGGTCTGGTCTTTTAAACAGTCAATTTCTAAGAACCCTTAGTTATCTCCATAATTTTTTGGAAGATGTGAAGATAACTAAGGGTTCTTTTTCTGTTTTCAATAAAAGAAAGCAGGATTCTATAGAAAAGGCTACTAAAAAAGAGCGGAAATATGCTATTATTATTAAGAAGTAAAAAAATATAGAAACAAAGGGATGCCGATGAAAAAGTCCTACCGTGTCAAGAAAGAAAAAGAATTTCAACAGGTGTTTAATAAAAAACAATCTTGTGCAAATCGTCGTTTCGTGGTGTACGTTTTAGAGAAACCACAACAAGCCCATTTTCGAGTGGGGATTTCTGTTGGGAAGAAAATTGGAAACGCGGTCACAAGAAATGCTGTGAAGCGGAAAATCCGCGCGAGTTTATTTCAATTAAAAGACCGTATCTCTCCAGAAATTGATTTTATCGTGATTGCACGTCCAGGATTGGAAAAGTTATCGTCTGAAGAAGTGAAAGCTAATTTAACACATGTGTTAAATTTAGCTAAAATATTAGATGTAAGAGAGGGAATTGAGTAGTGAAGAAGTATAAGCGCTTATTATTAATGGCTGGGTTAGTGACCTTAGTCTTTGTTTTATCCGCCTGCGGAACCGCGCCCGTAAGTGAAAGTAGTACAGGAATTTGGGATCGATACATTGTTTATTATTTTGCCCAAGCGATTAAGTTCCTATCATTAGGCGGCAGTGTCGGAATTGGGATTATCCTATTTACGTTAGTCATCCGGATTATTTTATTGCCGTTGATGCATTTCCAAACGAAGAGTATGCGTAAAACACAAGAGTTGCAACCGCAATTAAAGGCCTTGCAACAAAAATATTCTTCAAAAGATCCTGAAACACAACGCTTATTCCGAGAAGAACAGCAACGTTTGTATGCAGAGAATAATGTGAATCCTTACATTGGCTGTTTACCACTGTTGGTTCAACTACCAATCATGATGGCTTTGTATCAAGCCATTTCACGCGTGCCTGAGTTAAAAGAAGGAACGTTCTTGTGGTTAAGCCTCGATAAGCCGGATCCGTATTTAATTTTACCGATTTTAGCAGCTGTCTTTACGTTTGCTAGTACGTATCTTTCAAGTATGAGCCAACTAGAAACAAATGCCTCACTGAAAATTATGAATTACGTTATGCCAGCGATGATCTTCTTTATGGGGATTTCATTAGCCAGCAGTTTATCTCTTTACTGGGTGGTCTCAAATGCCTTCCAAACAGGGCAAACATTGTTATTAAACAACCCATTCAAAATCCGTAAAGAGCGGGAGGAAGCAGCACGTCAAGCCAAAGCACGGGAGCGAGCGCTTGAACGAGCAAAAAGTCCTAAGAAAAAAGGGAAGAAAAAATAAAGGAGGTCGTTCAGATGCCGATTTATGAAGGAAATACAATCGAAGAAGCAACGCAGAAAGGCTTACAAGCACTTGGTTTAACCAAAGAGGATGTTACAATTGATGTGTTAGACGAAGGAAAAAAAGGATTTTTAGGTCTAGGAAAAAAACTTGCCCAAATTTCAATGGAACCAACGATTAGTGAGCAAGTTACAGAAGCGGTCGAAGAAACAGTGGAAGATATTGTTGTTGCCGATGAAGCAAAAGCAGTGGAAGAAGCAGTTGAGGAATTAACCGAAGCAATTCCTAGTCTCTCAGAGGAATCAACACATTCTTTAGAAAATCTGGAAGACGAAGCTGCTATTACTGAATTAGCGATGTATTTAACGAATATTTCAAATGAACTGAACGCCCCTGCCATGGTTCGCATAGCGCGCGAGAATGGCAATATTATCTTCCATTTAGAAACAGAAAAACAAGGTATCTTAATTGGAAAACACGGAAAAGTGTTAAATGCGTTACAGTATTTAGCGCAAGTCTTTATTCACCGCATTGCAAGCAATAAGCTATCGATTGTTGTGAATGTCGGAAATTATCGTGAAAAACGTCATGAAATTTTGGAACGTTTAGCGAAACGCACCGCGGAAAAAGCCAAACGCACTGGGCGGCCAGTCTTCTTGGAACCAATGCCGGCTTTTGAAAGAAAACAAATTCATCACACGCTAAGTAAAGATGAGCAAATCAAAACCCATTCTGAAGGGGATGAACCTTATCGGTATTTAGTGGTTGAACCAGTTAAGAAGTATTTTTAAACAAACAAAGAAACGTTGGCAACTCTCAGCAGGGACTGAATAGTTGCCAACGTTTCTTTGTTAAATGATTTTTTAGCCGTCTCCGTTTCTTTTTTTATGTTATGATAATCAGTAATTACTCCAGTAGTAAATTCAAATGAAAAAGTTTTGTAAAGAGACGTAGGGGGAGCAACAGGTATGCGTACGGAGAAAATACTGGTTGTAGATGATGATGCAGCAGTTCGTCGCTTGATTTGGAAAGCATTACAATCAACAGGTATTCTTATTTACCAAAGTGAATCAATTGAAAAAACAAAAGATATCGTGTCCAGAGTTACCTTTGATTTGTTCATTTTAGATGATAACTTGGAACATGACAGCGATGGTTACTACTTAGTCCAAATGATTAGAGAGAAATATCCACTAGTGCCAATTATCTTTTTTAGTAGCAAAAAAGAAGAAGAGGATATCATTGCAGCCTTGGAAATGGGCGTGGATAGTTATATAACGAAACCTTTTTCCTTGAATGTTTTTAAGGCTCAGGTGATTGCTTCGTTGAATCGAGCTCGAATGATTCGAAAACAATTGAATGTTTATAAAAAAGAAGAGCTACAGGTAGGTGATTTCCGTTTTGATTATGGTCGTTATCAACTATTTAAAAAGGATTTACCTATTTCATTATCTTCGAAAGAAGTTCAATTAATTCAATTTTTTCTGGAGAATCCCGAGCAAGTATTCTCTAAAGAACAAATTTACAGCAGTGTTTGGGGTACCGGGGATGTCGATGCGAATACGATTATGGTTTTTATTAATCGTTTACGAAGTAAATTAGAAGAAAACCCGAAAGAACCTTGTTACCTTCGGACCGTTTGGGGCATTGGTTATACCTTTACGCCAGATGGTTGCGTACAAAAAAAATGAAAAAAGGCCCGCAGTTGCACGAGCGACTGCAGGTCTTTTTTGCTTATTCAATTTGCCGACGTTCCATTTCTTTCAAAATAAATTGAAGCGAACGATTTAGATGTTCATGGGTTAAAAGTGTGATCTGGTCAATATTCTTTGTTTTCATTCCGCGGAAAATTAACCAATGTTCTTCTAGGGCAATACTACGACGTTCTGAGGCACGAATCGCAATATCTCTGAAATAGATTAAGTAAGCATGGAGATCAGTCACAATTTTTTTTAAACGTAGCATCTGACTCTTAGTATAAATAAAGGAATTAAAATCTGAAAAGTTCTGTAGTAAGTCATCTACTTGGTTATTTTTATTGTATTGTTCTCCTTCGAGAAGTAAGGCTTCCAATTCATCAAAATCTTCTGGTGTCATGAGTTCCATGGCTTTAATGGTTGCTAAAGTGTCCAAAGATTTACGAATATCATAAATTTCATAAGCATCTTTCATACTAATCCCTTTAACCACGATACCCACCATAGGTATATGTTCCACCAATTGTTCTTTGACCAATTCTTGTAAAGCAAAGCGAATGGGCGTCCGACTAATGTTTAATTGCTCGGAAAATTCTTTTTCGTTAATCCGTTCACCTGCAGGAATATCCCCTAAAATAATGGTTTTTTTAAAGGCTTCGTAGGTACAAATTTTTAGAGGTTTACTGCTGGTTAAATCTAAGTTCCGTTTTACTGCTTCAACCGTTGGATTCATATGAGGCACCTCCCTATAGGTTATTTTTATAGATAATAAATATAATATTAAAAATGAAAATATAACGCAAGAAAAGACAAAATGAAAAGAAAACCGAGGAGAAAAGGCACTCCTACGGTTTCAGCGACGACGTTTAATTTTGTGGAATAAATAAAGGCATGTGACCTAAAGCAACAATTGTAACAACGAAAATAACGAAAATTCCTAAGGCATATTTTGCTGATTCTTTTTGCCATTGGCCCATATCTAAACCAGTTAAACGTAATAGCAAGTAAATAAATGCCACTAATGGACTTAATAAGTGGAACGCTTGCCCCATTAAGGAAGCTAAAGCCATAGACATATTGTCAAATCCATAAGAACGTCCAGCTTCTGCTAGGACTGGTAAGACACCGAAATAGAAACCATCGTTTGAAATAAAGAATGTTCCTGGTGCTGAAATGAACGCAATCACTAAGCCCCAAGCGCCGGCTAATTGTTTTGGAATAATATTAACAAAGCTATTTGCTAAGGCATTGGCCATACCAGAACCTTGGAATAAGCCCATGAAGACGCCAGCAGCAAAAACTAAGATAACTACTTGTACAGCATCACCAGCATTTGCACTGATACGGCTGCTTTGATCTTTTAATTTTGGATAGTTAATCATTAAAGCGATACAAGTACCAACTAGGAATAATAATAACGGTGGCATTTCAATCCACGAAGGCAAACCTAATTGACCAACGAATGAACTTAGGACTAACCAACCGATTAAGATAATCGTTAAAATACCATTGAATGCAAAATTCTTTGGACGACGAATTTCTAATAACTCAGGATCGTTAACAATAGTCATTTCTTCCAATTCTTTATCAGTAAGCGTTGTCACGCCTAAGCGAGCACGTTCTTTTTTCCCCATGCGATAAGCAACAAAGAAGATAACATACAATACAGATAAAATCATACCAGGTGCTAAATAAGAAAGAATGTCGGCATCAACTTCTAGTACGGCCATGGCACGAGCTGTTGGACCGCCCCAAGGTAATAAGTTCATAATGGTGTTTTGTAAGATAACAAGCACACCTAAATTCATCAATTTCATATTAAGTTTTTTGTAGATGGGAATAAACGCAGAACAGCAAATCAAGGTCGTGGTTGTTCCATCTCCGTTTAAGGAAACAGCAGCAGCAACTACCGCAGTAGCCATCAAGACTTTCATTGGATCGCCTTTAGCAAAGTAAATCATTTTTTTAGTGATTGGGTCAAACAAACCAGCATCCAACATAATAGAGAAGTAAAGAATGGCAAATAATAACATAATACCAGTTTTTGAAGTAGTTGAAATCCCATCTAAGACGAAATTCCCAATGTTGACTTCAGGGACAACACCGTCAGCACCAGGTGGCGGACTCGCTACTCCAGTTGCAATTGCAATCAAAGTAAAAATAAGAGGAATAATTACTAAAGATGTAAACGGTGACAATTTCTTTTTCATGATTACATACATAAAGATGATAATCATACCATAAGCTAAAATAGTGAGTAACATGTTTTTCTTCCTTTCTTTTTTAGAACTTTTTTGTAAGCGTTAACAACCGGTGTTAATAAAAAAGAATAGCCATGAGAAATGTTTCACAGTATTCTGGTTTACAACAAAAAATATTTTTTGTGTTTGTCTATAGTGTGAGAATATACAAACTTTCGCAGAGAATAAATAGCCTAAAACAAAAAGAACATCAAAAAAACAATTCAACAATCAAATTCTTATTAATAACTTAATATAATATTAATAGAATCTTAACGGCTGATAAATGCTTATATACCAATGTTTACAGAGTTTTTTTCACAAAATAAACAATAAAAGAACAATCTGAGCTAGTGTTTTCACTAGGTTTTTTAACGGTTTTTTCTATAATGAACGTATACCAAGAATTAGTGAAAGGAGAGACAATATGGGCCTATTTAAGTCCTTATTCAAGAAAGAGCAACACACGCAGGATACCGAGATTAATGAAAGCGTTATCCAACGTGAAGCGGATAACTTGGAAAAGCGATGGATAGATATACCAGCATATATTCCTGCTGAGCCAAAAGAATATCAATTGGTAAGTATTGTGGCCACTGCCATCGCAGCAGGAGAGTTTCCAGAAAGTCGTTTTGTTATCAAAAAAATCGCAAAACGAAATCCAGAAGCAAAAGAAGTTGCCATTATTGCAGCCAGTATAGCTGCAGAGCTTTCAGAAGAGTCTCAGCTAGTTGTCAAAAGAATTTCAAAACAAAACCTTGAGGAGGATCATTATGTTACGCAAATTTAAAATTTCAATTGATGGGAAAGAATATTTAGTCGAGATGGAAGAAATCGGTGGCGTCCCACAACCAGCACCTGTTGCGCCACAACCAACAGCGCCAGTTGCTACGACAGAAACACCAGCCCCTGCTGTTGAAGAAGCCCCAGCGCCAGCAGCACAGCCAGCCGCCCCAGCAGGAGCAGATGCAATGCCTGCGCCAATGCCAGGAACTGTGTTAAAAGTATTAGTCAATGTTGGTGATACGGTGTCTGAGAACCAACCATTGTTAATTTTAGAAGCAATGAAGATGGAAAATGAAATCGTTGCAGGGAAAGCAGGTACGGTAACAGGAATTCATGTTACCCAAGGTCAAATTGTGAATCCAGGGGAACCATTAATAACAATTAACTAGAATTAATTTAAGAAGAGGAAGTGATTTGTGTGGAGACACTGATTCAAGGTGTTATAGGAATGGGCCAAGAACCAGGACGCATTGTGATGATGCTGATTGGTGGACTATTAATGTATTTAGGAATAAAAAAAGAGTATGAACCAACACTTTTAGTGCCAATGGGTTTAGGAACGATTTTAGTGAACTTTCCTAATTCCGGCGTATTGAGCGCTGGCGGCGAGCCGGGTCCGTTTAATGTTCTTTTTGATTTTGGAATAAAAACAGAGTTATTCCCGTTATTATTATTTATTGGGATTGGGGCAATGATTGATTTCGGTCCATTGTTACAAAATCCGTTTATGTTGATGTTTGGTGCCGCTGCACAGTTTGGGATTTTCTTTACAGTTATTATGGCTGTTTTATTAGGTTTTGATTTAAACGATGCTGCTTCGATTGGGATTATTGGTGCCGCTGATGGTCCAACGTCTATTTTCGTAGCAAATACCTTACATTCAAAATACATGGGGGCCATAATGGTTGCCGCTTACTCCTACATGGCGTTAGTTCCGATTATTCAACCAGTAGCGATTAAAGCAGTGACGACGAAAGCCGAACGTCGTATCCGTATGACTTATCGGGCCGGTGAAGTTTCTCAAACAGCAAAAATTCTTTTCCCGGTTGTTATTACGATTGTCGCAGGGTTAATTGCGCCGGTGTCATTACCATTAGTTGGTTTCTTAATGTTTGGGAACTTATTAAGAGAATGTGGCGTTTTGGACCGCTTATCCATTACAGCTCAAAATGAATTGGTAAATATTATTAGTATCTTGCTAGGACTATCTATTTCCGTTAGCATGAACTATGCAGAGTTCTTAAAAGTCGATACGTTGATGGTTATTGGCTTAGGGTTAGTCGCCTTTATTATGGACTCAGTCGGCGGCGTGCTTTTTGCTAAATTCTTGAATTTATTTAGAAAAGAAAAAATCAATCCAATGATTGGTGCTGCGGGTATTTCCGCTTTCCCAATGTCTAGTCGGGTCATTCAAAAAATGGCTACAGATGAAGACCCACAAAACTTTATTTTAATGCATGCTGCTGGTGCCAACGTTTCAGGACAAATCGCTTCTGTAATTGCTGGTGGCTTACTATTAGCCTTTTTAACATAGGACGGAAAGGAGAACGAATACATGTCTGTTAACATGGAAGATTTAAAAATTGCTTTTGAACTGTTAGGTTTTGGTTGGGGCGGCGTTTTCGTTGTTTTATTTATCATTTATCTAGCATCTAAATTACTAACAAAATTATTTCCAATTAAAAAATAAAGGAGGTTATTGCTGTGAGCAGCGTATATACAATGAAAAGAATCTGGTTGCAAAAAGATAAAAAAGCTTATCAAGCTTGGCGCGAATTAATGGAAAAAGCCGCATTGCAAACGACAGAAGCACTTGATTACACCGTTGGCATATATGATGACACAGCATTAATCGCCTCTGGCTCGCTTTCAGGCAAAACGATTAAGTGCGTGGCCGTTTGTAAAAAATATCAATCTGAAAATTTGTTAACCCAATTGGTGGTTCATCTACTTGAAAAACTGAGAGAAGAAAACCAATTACACAGTTTTTTGTATACAAAACCAAAAAATGAACAAATTTTTCAGTCGCTAGGCTTTCAAAAAGTGGTTGCGAATCAAGAGGTGCTATTTATGGAGCAAGGCAAACCAGATTTTGCCGATTATCTTGATTACCTGACACAGCATAAAAAAGCAGGGCCAGCCAGTAGCATTGTCATGAATGCAAATCCTTTTACGAAAGGCCATCAGTACTTAGTCGAAAAAGCAGCCAAAGAAAGTCCGCACGTTTATGTGTTTGTTTTATCTGAAGATAAATCGCTATTTTCAAAAGAAGCACGTTTCGCAATGGTGCAAAAAGGGGTCGCCCATTTACCCAATGTGACAGTCCTATCTACAGAAGATTACTTAGTTTCGTCTGCGACTTTTCCTACCTATTTTTTGAAAGAAAAAGCGCCATTAGAGGTAGCTGCAATTCAAGCAACGCTTGATGCAACGTTATTTAAAGAAAGAATTGCGCCAATACTCGAAATTCAGCAACGTTATGTGGGAGAAGAGCCTTATTCAGAAGTGACCGATGTCTACAATCAAGCAATGCAACAAGTTTTCGGACAAACGATAACGCTAACCATTGTCCCGCGATTAGCGAGTGATGGAGAGCTGATTAGTGCGACGAAAGTTCGCAAAGCGATGGCTGAAGGCGACAAAGAGACACTCAAGAAGTTTTTACCAGCAACAAGTTATCAATACTTAGTAGAACACAAGAAACTAATGAGGTGAAGAAAGTGAAGATTATCAAAAATGCTACTGCAGGGACAGTAGAATCAAGTGATATTATGATTACCGTCCAACCCATTGAATCAACAGAAAATACCATTGAATTAGAAAGTAGTGTCGAAAAACAATTTGGCAATCAAATTCGTCAGGTGATTACGACAACTTTGGAACATTTAGATGTCCAAGGCGTTGCGGTCAAGGCGATTGATAAAGGGGCATTAGATTGTACAATCAAAGCTCGGATGATTACAGTTTTACATCGAGGCGCTGAAAAAGAAACGTATGATTGGAAGGAGTTGGACTCATGGAACGTTTAAGAAGAACAATGATGTTTGTCCCTGGAGCGAATGCAGCAATGCTAAGAGATGCACCTTTGTATGGGGCAGATTCAATCATGTTTGATTTAGAAGATGCAGTTTCATTAAAAGAAAAAGACTCTGCCCGTGTTTTAGTCCATTCTGCTTTGAAAACTTTCGATTATGGCAATATTGAAATTGTTGTTCGGATCAATGCTTTAGATGCCGGTGGCGCAGAAGATATTGAAGCAATGGTCTTAGCTGGTGTCGATGTGATTCGTTTACCAAAAACAGAAACAGCCCAAGATATCATTGATGTCGAGGCAGTCATTACAGAAGTAGAACAGCAAAATGACATTCCCGTAGGAACAACGAAAATGATGGCTGCCATCGAATCGGCTGAAGGTGTTCTAAATGCGCCCGCGATTGCCAAAAGTTCAACTCGCTTGATTGGCATCGCGTTAGGCGCCGAAGACTATGTTACCAATATGAAAACACGCCGCCATCCAGATGGCCAAGAACTATTCTTTGCTCGTAGCATGATTTTACATGCCGCTCGAGCAGCTGGGATTGCAGCTATTGATACGGTCTATTCAGATGTAGACAATACGGAAGGCTTTGAAGCCGAAGTTCGTTTGATTAAACAGCTAGGTTTCGATGGAAAATCGGTGATTAACCCTCGTCAAATCCCATTAGTTAATACTATTTATGCGCCAACAGAAAAAGAAATCCAGAATGCTAAGGAAGTAATCTGGGGCATTCGGGAAGCCGAAGCAAAAGGTTCCGGTGTTATCTCCGTAAATGGAAAAATGGTTGATAAACCAATTGTTGAACGAGCTGAACGGGTCATTGCGTTAGCATTGGCGGCTAAATTAATTACCGAGGAGGAAATATAGACATGGTAGTAAATAAAGTAGGCAAAGACATTCCTCAATCTTATGCAGAGCAATACGGCATTTATGAAGGAGAATTAGCACACATTGATGCTTATCAAGAATCGAGCCGAGCAATTAAACCAGTGAAACCTCGGGAGACAAAACTTTTAGGAAGTATTCGTGAAGCAATTGAAAAAACAGGTTTAAAAGATGGCATGACCATCTCTTTCCATCACCATTTCCGTGAAGGAGACTATGTGATGAATTTAGTTTTAGCCGAGATTGCCGCCATGGGGCTGAAAAACATTTCGATTGCACCTAGTTCAATTGCAAATGTTCATGAACCTTTGATCGAACACATTAAAAATGGAGTAGTCACCAACATTACTTCTTCAGGTTTGAGAGATAAAGTAGGCGCCGCTATTTCAGCAGGTATCATGGAAAATCCTGTGGTGATTCGTTCACATGGTGGCCGGGCACGGGCAGTAGCAGCAGGTGATATCCATATTGATGTAGCTTTCTTAGGTGCACCAAGTTCAGACGCTTATGGAAATGCGAATGGAACCAAAGGAAAAGCCACCTGTGGTTCTCTTGGATATGCGATGGTCGATGCAAAATATGCGGATCAAGTGGTCATCATTACTGACACATTAGTACCATATCCTAATACCCCTATTAGTATTCCACAAACAGATGTTGATTATGTGGTAGAAATTGATGCAATTGGTGATCCAGATGGAATTGCCAAAGGCGCGACACGTTTTACAAAGAATCCTAAAGAATTATTGATTGCTGAATATGCCGCAAAAATAATTACACATTCTCCTTACTACAAAGAAGGCTTCTCATTCCAAACAGGAACAGGTGGCTCTTCACTAGCAGTTACGCGGTTCATGAGAGAACAAATGCTTAAAGATGGCATTAAAGCAAGTTTCGCTTTAGGCGGAATTACGAATGCAATGGTGGAACTTTTGGAAGAAGGCTTAGTAGAAAAAATTATTGACGTCCAAGACTTTGATCATCCATCAGCTATTTCTTTAGGGGAAAATGCCAATCATTATGAAATTGATGCCAATATGTATGCTTCACCGCTTAGCAAAGGGGCGGTTATTAATCAATTAGACACAGCTATTTTATCTGCTTTAGAAGTGGACACAGATTTTAATGTAAATGTCATTACTGGTTCAGATGGTGTCATCCGTGGTGCTTCTGGCGGACATTCCGATACAAGTATGGCTTGTAAAATGAGTCTAGTGATTGCACCACTTGTTCGTGGACGGATCCCAACAATCGTTGAGCAAGTAAATACAGTCGTTACACCAGGTACGAGTGTCGATGTCGTAGTAACAGAAGTCGGCATTGCAATCAATCCAAAAAGAACAGACTTAATTGATTGTTTTAAAACCTTAGATGTTCCTCAGTTTACGTTAGAAGAGTTGAAAGACAAAGCCTACAACATTGTTGGCACCCCGGAACCAATTAAATATGGAGACAAAGTTGTTGCGTTAATTGAATACCGAGATGGTAGTCTAATTGATGTGGTACGCAATGTTTAATGGGGAAAAAGTAACACTTTTAGAGATGTTGGATGCTCGCGAACAAAGAGCTGCCACACAGAAGGAGTTGTTAGAAACAGCACCAGAAGCTAGTCTCTTATCTGCCACAATGAATATTCCTGGAGAAGTGAAAAATTCGCCCACCTTAACGGCTGTTTTTTTAGAAGTAATTGACGAAGTCGAGCAACAATTGCTGGATCAAGTACCGATTGTTAATTTTTACCGGAATGAAAAAACAGGGCCTGAATATTATTTGGCGGTTTCGTTAGCCCCGCAAGAGTTAAAACAAAGAATGGTCAAAATTGAAGAAACACATCCTTATGGTCGTTTAGTGGACCTAGATGTTTTATGGGGAAATGAGGAACTAAAAAGCCTTCATCGAGGAGATTTAGGTTTGCCACCACGGCTCTGTTTTATGTGCCAAGAAGAGGCGAAAGTCTGTGGACGAAATCGACGTCACAGTCTTGAAGCAATGCAAGAAAAAATAACAGAAATAATTTTGACACGAAAGGAGCAGCCAAGTGAGTAAAAAAATTCGTTTTACAGAAACGGTGCTACGGGATGGACAACAAAGTTTAATTGCAACACGGATGCCAACCTCAGATATGCTGCCGATTATTAAAACAATGGACGAGGCAGGATTTCATGCATTAGAAATGTGGGGCGGGGCAACGTTTGATTCCTGTGTCCGCTATTTAAACGAGGATCCTTGGGAACGTCTTCGCCAAATTCGCAAAGAAGTTAAAAATACCAAACTTCAAATGTTATTACGAGGACAAAATTTACTAGGATATCGTCATTACGCTGATGATGTGGTGCGGGCCTTTGTCGAAAAATCAGTTGAAAATGGGATTGATATTATTCGTATTTTCGATGCCTTGAATGATGTCCGTAATTTACAAACAGCAATTCAAACAACAAAAGAAGCTGGCGGACACTGTCAAGCAGCGATTTCTTATACCACGAGTGAAATTCATACCATCGATTACTTTGTAAAATTAGCCAAAGAATTAAGTCAAACAGGAGCGGATTCCATTTGTATTAAGGATATGGCAGGCGTTTTGACGCCACAAACGGGTTTTGAATTAGTGAGCAAAATGAAAGATGCCATTGATTTACCTTTAGAGGTGCATACGCATGCGACTAGTGGTATTTCTGAGATGACCTATTTAAAAGTTGCTGAAGCAGGTGCGGATATCATCGATACAGCTATCTCTTCTTTCGCTGGCGGTACGAGTCAACCAGCCACAGAATCTGTAGCCATTGCGTTAGAAGATTTAGGCTTTGAAACAGGTTTAAATATGGAAAAAGTAACAGAGATTGCTGACTATTTCAATCCGATTCGTGATCGCTTTAGAAGTGAAGGCATTTTAAACCCTAAAGTTAAAGATACGGAACCGAAAACCTTGATTTATCAAGTGCCTGGTGGTATGTTATCAAACTTATTAAGTCAATTAACGGAGCAAGGCTTACAAGACAAATATGAAGAAGTTTTAGCTGAAGTACCTAAAGTAAGAGCGGATTTAGGGTACCCACCACTAGTTACGCCGCTTTCACAAATGGTCGGAACACAAGCCTTAATGAATGTGATTTCTGGGGAAAGATATTCCTTAATACCGAATGAAATCAAAGATTATGTGCGCGGAGAATATGGCAAATCACCAGCACCTATCGCAGAAGAGATTAAGCAAAAAATCATTGGGGATGAAGAAGTAATTACTTGTCGACCAGCGGATTTATTGAAACCAGAGTTGCATAGTTTAGAAAAGGAAATCCAACAATACGCAAAATCTGAAGAGGATGTCCTATTATATGCGATGTTCCCGCAACAAGGAAAAGACTTTTTAGGACGTCGTGAAGATCCTTTTTACGATGTACCGTTACAGAAAGTGACAGTCAAACTTGACTTGCCAGAATAGAACGGGCAAGTGCTCCGCAAATGTATAAAGAAGCAAGGGTTTGAGCGACGATAACGGTTGTTCAAACCCTTACTTCATCAAATAGAAAAAAGGCAGCCCGTGAAAGGAAGTGACAATGTGTTAGAAGAAGTTCTAGCAATTCATCAAAAAAATATTGGTGTACTAAGTCTTGAAGCAACAGAAGCGGTGTTAAACCATCATGATTTAGCCAAAATGTATACACCTGGTGTCGCAGAATTGAGTTTAATGATTGCCCAAAATCATGAATTAGCGCGCGAGTGGACCATTAGTGGTAAGTTAATTGCGGTTATTACAGATGGGTCAGCTGTTCTGGGTCTCGGCAATATGGGCACGCAAGCGGGCTTGCCAATTGTTGAAGGCAAAGCTTTACTTTATAAAAATTTGGCGGGGGTCGATGCTATTCCTTTAGCACTGGAACAAAAATCAGTGGACGAGATGGTTCAAACAATTGAAAATTTACAAAATAGTTTTGCAGGAATCCATTTAGAAGATATTTCTGCACCAAAATGTTTTGAAATTGAAGAAAAACTTCAACAACGTTTGAACATTCCTGTGTATCATGATGACCAAGAAGGCACTGCCATTGTCGTTTTAGCTGGGCTAATTAACGCAGCTAAAATTAAAGGAAAACCTTTAAATGAATTACGTGTGGTGATTAACGGAGTTGGAGCTTCTGGTGTAGCGGCCGCTAAGTTATGTATTCAAGCGGGGATTACGCATCTCACCTTAGTAGATCGCCAAGGTGTTTTAAGAGAAGAAGACCCGACATTGAATCCTTACCAACGTGCTTTGCTTCGACAGGTAATAAAACCATCAGTAGAAAACAAAGATTTAGCCACCGCTGTCGTCAATCAGGATATTTTTTTAGGCTTATCAGAAGCGGATGTGCTAACGCCAGCCCTGATTAAATCAATGAACCAAGACCCAATTATCTTTGCTTTAGCAAATCCTAAACCAGAAATTGAACCAGCCCTCGCCCAAGCCAATGGTGTCCGTTTATTAGCAACTGGTTCTTCCAAATATCCGAATCAAGTGAACAACATTTTAGCTTTTCCAGGTCTTTTTAAAGGGTTATTGGCAGCGAAAGGCAGAAAAGTTGATGTCGGTTTGCAAATGACAGTAGCACGAAGCTTGGCCGCTATGATTTCAGAACCCACAGTAGAAAAATTCATACCTAATGTATTTGATGGCGGCGTAGTTGACACGGTTTTTAATGCTGTACTAGACTATATAAAACAAGAAAAGACCACGGCAGAAGAAGGGACGTAAAAGGCAATGACAAAGCAAGCAAGGAGTAAATTAGCGCAGCAAGCACAATTGGCACTACTCTATGAAGTGACCTGTTTAAATAAACCAGGCTTGGTGGATCCAGTCGATGCAGGCGCCCATCAAGATATGGATGTTTTCACTTTTTTAGAAAGTAGTGTGGTTTTGACTCCTTATTTTGAAACCTTCGTTCAAGCTGGGACAGAGCTACGTCATTTGCCGATTGAGGCAACATTTCGCACGATTCGACAAGTTGGTTTAGAAGCAGAACGAGCGATGTTTGAGGCAACAGAAGGTATCAATACACATAAAGGAGCAATTTTTTCTCTAGGTATTTTTTTAGCTGTCTGTGGTCGTCTAATGATTTGGGAGACCCCTTGCACCTTACAATTGTTTCAACAAACGCTTCAAACAATGACGCAAGACTTATTGGCTGACTTTGAAAACCTCGCTACGAATGAGCTAGAAAAACTAACTTGGGGTGAACGACTATTTGTTCAGCATGGCTTGACTGGAATCCGTGGTGAGGCGCAACAAGGTTATCCCGCTGTCTTTGAACAGGGAGTGCCTTATTATCAAAAACATCAAGGCACACAACAACAAAAACTCATTGATACGCTCCTTTATTTATCGCTCTATGTTGAGGATACGAATTTGATTAAACGAAGTCAAAATGTCCAAATTTTTGAAGTATATCAACCGTTAATCCAGGAATATTTTGCTTTAGGGGGGACACAAACGTTACGGGGAACCCTTTGCTTAGAAAGATTGAATCACTTATTCAAAGAAAAAAATTGGAGTATTGGTGGCAGTGCAGATGCTTTAATTTTGGTGGTGTTTTTAGATAAACTAATGAAATTAAATTGGCTGACGCCTTAATTAAAAAGATAGTTACAACGCTGATTTGGTCAGTTATTTTGACCTTATATGCCTATGGAAAGGTCTCAAGAGAATTCAAGAAAGCGATTGACAAATACCACGAAACACAGTATATTTTATTACGAAATCATTCTTATCAGAGTATACAAATACGATGATAAACAGTTGAAGCGAATCTTGATTTGCTTTTCCTAAACCTGATTCTTTTAGAATCAGGTTTTTGTTTATCTAAAAGGCGGCATTCGTTCAAAAACGGCTGTCGCCTTTTTTTATGAAATTTTTTTAATATAAAAAATTTCATAAAAAAATCTTAAAAACAGAAAAAATTGTTATAGATTAGAGTCATTTTTTTGATGTAAAGTTTTTATAACTTATGTCTATAAAATTGATAAAAACAGTCAAAGTAGTAGAAAAAATAATAGTGGAATTTCTCAAAAAAATAAAAAAATTTTCCGTTATTTAATTATCGATTTATCAAACGATAAGTTATAATAAAATAATTTATTTATCTTTAATGATTGGGGAGGAACGTATAAACTTCCTCATTTTCCTCTCATTGTATAATAACTCACTAATGAATTAGTGAGTTATTATACATATCCAGGATGCTTGTTATCAAATGAATTTTTATATAAAAATTCACAGCATTATATTTTGAAAAGCTGAAGAAATGTACTAAACTGCAGGTGTTAAATCCATTTAAATCGCTAAAGGGGGAGATGAACAACTAGGGGAAGCTAATGATCTTGATATTTATCGTTTATTTTAAAGAAAAGAGGGACGATCAGATGAAAAAGAAAATTGTTGAGGATTTTAATCGGAAAAGTCAGCATAAAAAATGGACAAAACGCAAGATGCTTAATTTAGCAATATCAAGTGGTTTATTATTTACGTCATTAGCAATCCCTGTAAGTATAGCTGTTACCTCTGGCACAATCAGTGCATCAGCAGCGGTCTTGGATATCGAACTATTATCAAATGTTACGTCAAATAATGACAGTGGCACTTCAACGAGTAATCGTTGGACAGCCGCAAACCAAAATCAACCAGTTAATTTCACGGTTTCTGGTGGCGCTTTAGCAGATGCTTCCGCTGTGTTTAGTGGACAAAAACAAGCGGTGTTAGTGGTTCCTCCTGAGTTAAGAGGAAATGTAGCTGCAGCAGGCAGCGCAGCAATCAATACCAATGTCACGATTGATCTTTCAAAAGTTACTTTTTTGACTGCCGTTTTGAATGCAGCCAATGATTTAACCAATGTGATTACTCAAATTACCAGTGGGGCGTTAGGGAATTTAACTGGTGTTGATATTGATTTGACGGAAGTGAATCGTCAATTGGAATTAGTTAATAACATTGAAAACTTAGGTGCTGCTTCATTTACAGCTCCGGAAACGTTAGCAGCTGACGGCTCATACATTAGTGCACCGATTAGTGATGGTTTAGGGTTAGTTTTAGCCCAAAATGTTTCAAACATCTTACAAGATTTGAATGCGGCAGTTCAAGCTTTGGAGGCAAAAGGTACCAGTATCCCAAGTAATCTTGTCGCCGCAGCTATAAATGCAGCCTTGCTTCCTGTCAAAGGCACGGTAAACGTGGCTGTTTCAGGTGCTTTGCCTTTATTAGCGGTTGGTGGTTCAGGCGTAAATGAGTTAGTGGATGCTTCTTTACTAGGCACAACCACGGTTACTTTACCAACTACCGTTTCAACACCTCAAAATTTATCCAATAATTTAGATGCTCGTTTTGTAGGAACAGTCGTTCAAACAGATCTTTTAGACGTTAATTTATTAGCAACAGCAGACGGTGTATCCAACATTTATTTTGCTGCAGGCACTACTAGTGAAGTAACCGCACCAACAATCACAGGAGTAACAGGTAATTCAACAGCAGGTTACGAAGTTAAAGGAACTGCCGATGCCAATGCCACGGTTGAAATCCGAAATGCAGGAGGCACCGTAATAGGCACAGGTACCGCTGATGGGACAGGAGCGTTTACAGTTACCGTTCCCGCAGGTGAAGCAGGCGCCAATGAAACGTTAACCGCCGTAGCGAAAAACGCCAGTGGCACAGAAAGCACGCCAACAACGTTCCAAACGCCAGCGGATGAAGCAACCGTAACCGCACCAACAATCACAGGAGTGACAGGTAATTCAACGGCAGGTTACGAGGTTAAAGGAACTGCTGATGCCAATGCCACAGTTGAAATCCGAAATGCAGGAGGCACCGTAATAGGCACAGGTACCGCTGATGGGACAGGAGCGTTTACAGTTACCGTTCCCGCAGGTGAAGCAGGCGCCAATGAAACGTTAACCGCCGTAGCGAAAAACGCCAGCGGTACAGAAAGTACGCCAACAACGTTCCAAACACCAGCGGATGAAGCAACCGTAACCGCACCAACAATCACAGGAGTGACAGGTAATTCAACGGCAGGTTACGAAGTTAAAGGAACTGCCGATGCCAATGCCACGGTTGAAATCCGAAATGCAGGAGGCACCGTAATAGGCACAGGTACCGCTGATGGGACAGGAGCGTTTACAGTTACCGTTCCCGCAGGTGAAGCAGGTGCCAATGAAACGTTAACCGCCGTAGCGAAAAACGCCAGCGGCACAGAAAGTACGCCAACAACGTTCCAAACGCCAGCGGATCCTAATACGCCCGTGGCGACGCCAATTGTTGAGACTGTAACAGGTAGTACAACAAAAGGCTATGAGGTCAAAGGGACTGCTGAAGTTGGCACCACCATTGAGGTTCGCGATGCAGCTGGCACGGTCCTTGGTACTGCAACAACTGGAACTGACGGAAAATATACAGTGACTTTAGATTCAGGAACAGCAACAGCAAATCAAACGCTGAGCGTTGTAGCGAAAAACGCTAGTGGCACGGAAAGTCAACCAGCAACGGCGACAACACCAGCTGATGTCACTGCACCAACAGTTGATAACATCACAGGCAACTCTGGTTCGGGTTATGAAATTACAGGAACAGCAGACCCTAACACAACAATCGAAGTTCGTGATCCATCTGGGGCAGTCATTGGTACAGGTACCTCTGATGCGAATGGTGATTTTACTGTAACGCTACCAACGGGAACGACCAATCCTGGGGATACGTTAACAGTGATTGGAAAGGATAACGCGGGAAATGAAAGTCAACCGACTGAAGTCCTTGTTCCTGCTGATGCCACGGTTACAGCACCAACTGTAACAGGAGTAACAGGTAATTCAGTTGCTGGTTATCAGGTGACAGGCACCGCTGATCCGAATGCTACCATCGAAATTCGTGATGCAGATGGGAACGTGATTGCAACAGGGACTGCCGATGGGACTGGTTCCTTTGCTGTGAACCTTCCAGCTGGGACGGCAAATGCGAATGAAACATTGACAGCGTTAGCCAAAGATCCTGCTGGCAATACAAGTACACCGACAACCTTCCAAACACCAGCAGATGAAGTAGTGGCACCGCCAAGTGTCGACAAAGTTACTGGGAATACAACACAAGGATATCAAGTGACAGGTACCGCTGAACTTGGCACCACCATTGAAGTTCGTGCAACAGACGGAACAGTTTTAGGCACCGCAACAACTGGACCGACTGGCCAATATACTGTGACGTTAGCTTCAGGAAAAGCAACAGCTAAACAAACAGTGAATGTAGTTGCTAAAAATGATACTGGACTTGAGAGTCAACCAACTACAGCTATGACACCCGCTGATGTTACCACACCAACAATTGGTGACATTACTGGAGATTCAACAACTGGTTATGAAATCACTGGGACGGCGGACCCTAATACCACCATTGAAGTACGGAACCCAGATGGAACAATTATTGGTACAACGACAACGGATGATCAAGGAAACTTTACTGTGGACCTTCCAGCGGGAGCCGCTAATCCTGGTGATACATTAACAGTTGTTGGAAAAGACGGTGACGGCAATGAAAGTCAACCAACGGAAGTGACGGTCCCTGAAGATGCAACCGTAGCAGCACCAACTGTGACGACTGTTACAGGAACAACTGCCACTGGGTATCAAGTAACCGGCACGGCAGAGCCAAATGTCACCATTGAGATTCACAATGAAGCAGGTTTAGTTATTGCTACGGGAACGACTGATGGTGCTGGCGCATTTACAATCACTCTTCCGACGGGCACAGCAACAGCTAACGAAGCCTTAACTGCCATTGCGAAAGATGCTGCTGGGAAAGAAAGTAATCCGACTGCTTTCAAAACACCTGCTGATCCAGATGCACCAGTCGCGACACCTACTGTTGACAAAATCACTGGTAGCACGACAAACGGCTATCAAGTAGTAGGAGCAGCAGAAGTTGGTACAACAGTTGAGGTGCGTGACGCCGATGGCACAGTCCTTGGCATGGCAACTACTGGAACTGATGGCAAATACACAGTGACTTTAGAGCCAGGGAAGGCCTCAGCTAACGAAACAATAACTGTCGTAGCGAAAAATGCAACAGGAAAAGAAAGTCAGCCAGCTACAGCAACTACACCAGCCGACTTAGCCACACCAACCATTGATTCTATTACCGGAAATTCTGGTAAAGGTTACGAAATCACTGGAACGGCGGAGCCCAAAACCACTATTGATGTCCGTGACGCAGACGGAACCATCATTGCTGCTACAACTGCTAACGAAACCGGCCAATATACGGTGACTCTACTAGCTGGCGTAGTGACACCAGGAGAAACGATTACGATTATTAGCAAAGATGGCGCTGGTAATGAAAGTCAACCAGCTACAGCCGTTATTCCAGCGGATGTCGTTTTAGCGGCGCCAACTATTACGAAGGTTGAAGGAAACAAAGCCAATGGCTATACAGTCACTGGAACTGCTGATCCAAATGTCACGGTTCAATTTTACAATAGCAGTGAACAATTATTGGCAAGTGGCAATACAACTACTGGAGGTACCTTCTCCGTTCATATTGCAGCAGGGTTAGCAACAGAAAAAGAAACATTAACCGCACTAACCACAGATACACAAGGAAATGTGAGTCCTAAAACCACATTTATGACGCCAGCCGATATTGCGGGAGAACCAGAAATTAAAATTGCGGCACCAACTGTTTCTTCAGTTTTAGGAACGTCTAAAGCCGGCTACCTCATCAAAGGAACAGCTGAACCAAACCGAATCATTCAAATTAGTAACCGACTATTAAGAAGTGTGATTGCTGTAGGTGCCACCGATGCTGAAGGCAACTTCGCTATCCAATTAACAGCGGGACAAGCGACTGCTCAACAAAGTTTACTTGCGACAGCTACCGATGGCGCAGGACATTACAGTACGGCTACAACCTTCATGACACCAGCCGACCCAACGAATCCTGGAGGAGGCAATGGTAACACTGGCGGAAATAACGGCAATACAGGCGGCAATACAGGAAACAATGGCGCAACTGGCGGGAATAATGGGAATGGTTCAAACACCGGTTCAAATCCAAATGGAGGTTCTGGTTTAGGAACAACAGGTTCTGGCTTAGGTTCACTAGGCAATGGCATCGGTACAAATGGTAGTGGCTACCACCCTAAACTAAGCACCATCAGTTATGGCACTGGAAATCACGGGAAAACAGGCTTCTTACCTAGCACAGGTGAAAAAGAGTCTTCAGCCGTGACAACAAGTTTGTTTGGCGCCTTTGTCGCACTCCTTGCGAGCATGGGAATCATCAAACGCAAACGTAAAAACTAGCTCTCTCCTTTAATTCCTATAGATGAGAAAACGTATTGTTGAGAATTCCCCACTCAATGATACGTTTTCTCGTTCCATTTAATGAAGAAAAATTGCCAAATAGAATAAAATGTGCTATTCTATTTTCAGAAAATCGAAGGAACAAGCAGTGAAAGTGCTAAATCCAACCTGAATTTTTTAATGCAGGAGGAGTGGGCGCTTTTTTTGTTGTTATAAAGAAAGGAAGCTAATTATGCAATCAGCTACAATGGAATTTGATACAATTGCGGCGATTTCTACGCCGCCAGGTGAAGGTGCGATTAGTATTGTTCGTTTAAGTGGCGAGCAAGCAGTTGCTATTGCAAACAAAGTTTATCGGTCAGGCACTAAAGATTTAGCTAAAGTCCCCACGCACACGATTCATTATGGTCATATTGTTGATCCGCAAAACAATCAATTGATTGATGAAGTCATGCTTTCTGTGATGCGGGCACCGAAAACATTTACACGAGAAGACGTGGTAGAAATTAACTGTCATGGCGGCATTGTCGTGGTGAACCAATTATTGCAATTACTGTTACGTGAAGGCGCACGAATGGCCGAACCTGGGGAATTTACAAAACGTGCTTTTCTAAATGGCCGAATGGATCTTTCACAAGCAGAAGCAGTGATGGACTTAATCCGTGCTAAAACGGATAAAGCGATGAATGTTGCATTGAACCAATTGGATGGTAACTTGTCGGCGTTAATTCGTTCATTAAGACAAGAAATTTTAAATACTTTAGCACAAGTAGAAGTTAATATCGATTATCCAGAGTATGATGATGTCGAAGAATTAACCACGAAATTACTTTTAGAAAAAGCCGAATTTGTGAAAGCGCAGATTCAACAATTATTAACGACCGCTAAACAAGGAAAAATTTTGCGAGAAGGTCTAAGTACAGCAATTATTGGCCGACCAAATGTCGGGAAATCCAGTTTGTTAAACCATCTGTTACGAGAAGAAAAAGCTATCGTTACAGATATTGCTGGAACGACACGTGATGTCATTGAAGAATACGTTAACGTTCGCGGCGTTCCTTTAAAATTAATTGATACAGCGGGGATTCGCGAAACAGAAGACATTGTGGAACGAATTGGTGTCGAACGCAGCCGCAAAGCGTTAGCAGATTCGGATTTAATTTTGTTAGTCTTAAATCAAAGCGAAGAATTGACAGAGGAAGATCGTCAACTGTTGGAAGCAACGAAAGGCTTAAAACGCGTTATTCTTTTAAATAAAATGGACTTACCGACAAAACTGGATCCTAACGAATTACAAGAATTAGTCCCTGCAGAAGAAATTTTATCCGTTTCGGTGTTGTCAAACACAGGCTTAGACCAGTTAGAAGCGAAAATTGCTGATCTTTTCTTTGGCGGCCAAACAGGCGAAAAAGATGCTACCTATATTTCTAATACACGTCATATTGCTTTGCTGGATCAAGCAGCGCTTTCGTTACAAGAAGTGATTAACGGCATCGAAGCAGGTATGCCAGTCGATTTAGTTCAAATTGATATGACCCGTTGTTGGGATTATTTAGGGGAAATCGTTGGCGATAGTGTCCAAGATGAATTAATTACACAGTTATTTAGTCAATTTTG
This sequence comes from Enterococcus sp. DIV0183, assembly GCF_050541505.1. Lineage (NCBI taxonomy): Bacteria > Bacillati > Bacillota > Bacilli > Lactobacillales > Enterococcaceae > Enterococcus > Enterococcus sp. DIV0183. The sequence continues at coordinate 2,762,905 of NZ_CP172932.1, read as the reverse complement.
TTTAGGAAAATAAGACAAGAGAGGAATTTTTTATGAATCAATATCAAGCAGAATCATATGATGTTATTGTCGTCGGTGCTGGACATGCTGGCTCTGAAGCAGCCTTAGCAGCCGCACGAATGGGCGTTAAAACGTTACTTTTAACGATTAATTTAGATATGGTTGCTTTTATGCCATGTAACCCTTCTGTTGGTGGACCTGCCAAAGGAGTCGTTGTCCGAGAAATCGATGCATTAGGCGGCGAAATGGGTAAAAACATTGATAAAACCTACATCCAAATGCGGATGCTAAATACTGGTAAAGGTCCAGCAGTGCGTGCGTTGCGCGCGCAAGCTGACAAACATGCCTATGCGACAGAAATGAAACATACCATTGAAAAAGAAGAAAATTTAACCCTTCGTCAAGGGATTGTTGAAGAATTAATCGTGGAAGATGGCGTTTGTCGTGGTGTTGTAACTTCAACAGGTGCCGCATACCGTAGTCAAGCAGTGGTGATTACTGCCGGTACTGCCTTGCGTGGCGAAATTATTATTGGTGAATTAAAATATTCATCAGGACCAAACAATTCGCAACCTTCCGTTGGTTTAGCCAATCATTTAAAAGAATTAGGTTTAGAAATCGATCGCTTTAAAACAGGAACGCCGCCACGAGTAAAATCAAGTACGATTGATTATTCTGTGACAGAGGAACAACCAGGCGATAAAGAACCCAACCACTTTAGTTACAGCACGCCAGATAGTGCCTACAATCAAAACCAAGAACCTTGTTGGTTAACTTATACGAATGAAACAACACATGAAATTATTCAAAAAAATCTACACCGCGCCCCAATGTTTACTGGGATTGTTGAAGGTGTGGGCGCTCGGTATTGTCCATCCATCGAGGACAAAATTGTTCGTTTTGCAGACAAACCAAGACACCAATTGTTCTTGGAACCAGAAGGGTTGAATACCGAAGAAGTTTACGTCCAAGGCTTATCTACTTCTTTACCAGAAGATGTCCAAACAGAAATGCTTCATTCTATTGAAGGATTAGAAAAAGTAGAAATGATGCGTACAGGTTACGCCATTGAATACGATGTGGTAGTCCCTCACCAATTACGCCCAACATTAGAAACAAAGGTCATTGAGAATCTTTATACAGCAGGTCAAACGAACGGAACTAGTGGCTACGAAGAAGCTGCTGGTCAAGGCTTGATGGCAGGAATTAATGCTGCATTGAAAATTCAAGGCAAAGAGCCTCTTGTTTTAAAACGTAGTGATGGCTATATTGGCGTCATGATTGACGATTTAGTTACAAAAGGCACTAACGAACCTTATCGCTTATTAACGTCACGTGCGGAGTATCGTTTGATTTTAAGACATGACAATGCGGACTTACGTTTAACAGAAATGGGTCATGAAATTGGCTTAGTCAAAGAAGAACAATATGCCGCCTATCTAGTCAAAAAAGCGGCTGTTGAAGCGGAAATTGCCCGCTTAGGCAAACATCGGATTAAACCAACCAAAGAAGTGCAAGCATTTTTGGAAACCAAAGGCGCTGCTGGCTTAAAAGACGGTATTTTAGCTAGAGATTTTCTGAAACGCCCAGAAATCAGTTATCAAGAAGTCGCTCAATTTATTCCCGCACCTGAAGAGGCGCTTGATCCAAAAGTGATTGAACAAGTAGAAATTCAAATCAAGTACGAAGGCTACATTAAAAAAGCCATGGAAAAAGTTGAGAAACTAAAACGCATGGAAGCAAAACGCATTCCAGAAAACATTGATTACCAAGCGATTAACGGCTTGGCGACAGAAGCAAAACAAAAACTACAAAAAATCCAACCAGAAACGATTGCCCAAGCAAGCCGTATCAGCGGTGTGAACCCCGCTGACATTAGCATTTTGATGGTCTACATCGAACAAGGAAAAATCGCGAAAGTGCAAGGATAATAAAAATTTGAAGCAGTTGCTTCTTCACGGATGATTGATTGTGAAGAAGCAACTGCTTTTTTGTTTTGAATTAGTCTACTTTTTTTTCTAAACTGCAAAAAAAGACTGTCTTAAATAATTTCACAAACTGACCTATACTGAAAGCGCAAACAAATGATAGGAGTGGAACAAATGACAGATTGGTTAGGAATTAAAGGAAAAGTAGTGATTGTTACAGGAGGCTCATCTGGTATTGGTCGCAGCATTGTTGAAAGCTTGTTAGCAGAAGAGGTCTATGTCGCTAATTTTGATATTTCAGCATCAGAAACGCAACATGAGCATTTACTCTTTGTGAAAGTCGATGTAACTTCTCGAGCAGAAGTAGAAGCGGGTGTCGCTCAAGTGGTGGAAAAATTTGGAACCGTAGATGGCCTAGTAAATAACGCCGGAATCAATATTCCTCGTCTATTGGTGGATAAAAATCATCCTCATGGGCCTTATGAATTATCGGATGAGGTATTCGACAAAATTGTAGCCATCAATCAAAAAGGGCTCTACCTAATGAGCCAAGCAGTGGGCCGGATTCTTGTACAAAAACAAGCAGGTGTCATTATTAATATGTCTTCAGAAGCTGGATTAGAAGGCTCCGAAGGGCAAAGCGCCTACGCTGCAACGAAAGCAGCGGTCAGCAGTTATACACGTTCATGGGCTAAAGAGTTAGGAAAATCAAACGTCCGTGTCGTGGGGATTGCGCCAGGTATTATGGAAGAAACGGGCTTGCGCACTTTAGCATACGAAGAAGCATTGGCTTATACACGAAATATTTCTGTTGAGCAATTGCGAGCAGGTTATTCAAAAACAAGTACGATTCCATTAGGTCGTAGCGGAAAACTCCATGAAGTCGCTGACTTAGTATGCTATTATTTATCAGACCGTTCAAGCTATATTACAGGCATCACCACAAACGTAGCTGGAGGTAAAACAAGAGGATAGAGGTGGGAAAACTAAATGACGCTAGTAAATAGATGGTACCAAGTAATAAAATTACTAGTTGATCACAAAGGAATGAGCTTACAGGAATTGCAAGAGAAATTAGCCGCAAGTCCTCAAACAGTTCGTAAAAACATTGATACATTGAATGATGAATTAATCGGTATCGCCCAAATTATTCAGAAGGAAAATCTCTTTCAGTTAGAAATCAATAACTTTGAAGGTTTTGAAGAGGTTTTGTCTGGACGGCTAAAAAGGGAATCTGATTTTAATTCTTCAAGCAAGCGTGTTTCCTACATTATCAAACGATTAATAGAAGAAGATCAATTTATTTCAACTTATGATTTATCCGAAGAACTCGCCGTTAGTCGCGGCACAGTTAATAAAGACATTAAGCGCATGAAAGAGCTGATTGCTCCTTGGCAGGTTGCGGTTGTAGGCACGCCAAACCGTGGCATTCATTTAGAAGGAAAAGAGTTTGATTTACGCTTACTTCATGTGAATTACGTCCAAGAATATTTTGAAGAACAGTTTCTTCATGAAACTACCAAACAAATGATACAAAAAATAATCAAAGAAACAAGACTAGCGAAACAAGATAGTTTTCTTTTACGAAGAGTGGTTTCAATTGTTTTGCAGCGTGTTTTAGCTGGAAAACTCATTACGGAACTACCACCAGAATATGTTGATTATGTTCGTCATAACGAGCAGATTGAAGAACTGATGTATCACTTGGAAATAACCTATAATGTAACGTTAAGCCAATGGGAACGTTCCTTTATCAGCTTTCCTTTTAACATCAACACAAACCATATTCGTAATTCTTTATTGGCTGATGAAGGACTCTTAGCTGACTATTTTCAAAAAATGATGAAAAAAATTCATCATTCAGTTGTTGTTGAATTTGATGAGGACTTCTTGTTTTCAGAAATGAAAGATCATTTAAGAAACGTGATGAATCGACTCGTTTTTCATGTGGAGTGTCACGATTTATTTTACGGAGAAATTGAACGACAATATCCTTTGGCCTATGAATTAGCCAAGATTGGCTTGCAAGAATTGGGCCGTTTGTTAAATCGTTGTGTGCCGACGGTTGAATTTGGGTATCTCGCTTTGTATTTTGAACTAGCATTGAGAGGGAACTATGAAGCGGGAGCCAAAAAAGAAATCGCTGTAATCTGCAGTACAGGTCATGGAACGGCCTTGATTATTCAGCGGCAATTGGAAAAAGTTTTGGGTCCAGACGTCCAGATTGCCCATTTTTCTGAAGAAGAGGCAGAGAGAAGAGAATTGAATCAATATTTTGCTATTTTTACAACCATTCCCTTAAAAAATATTCGACCACAAACACCGATGATCCATTTAACTAATTTATTTAACGATACTTGGCTCAGAAATGAGTGGCAGAGAGCAAAAGAAATTCGTTCCGTGGAATCTCAAAATATTCATATGACCTATCAATTATTAGAGAATACTCAAGGTTACCGAGCGAATATCCAGAAAATGGTTGCTGATTTAGAAGCAGAAAAATTAGTAGATCCCCAATTTATCGAACGAATTTTTACTAGAGAAGATCAACAAACAACTATTTTTGAATCGGGGATTGCCTTTCCCCATACAATTAATCAAGCCTTACCAACGATTATTTTATCGATTGGGGTTTTTGAAGAATCACTGGTTACACCAGAAGGTAAAGTTGATGTTATTTTGCTGTTGGGTATTCCAGAAGAGCTGACGGCCACTGTTGAAGCAGAGTTACTACAACTATATGACCGCTTGTTTACAATCGCAGGAGACGAACGTTTACGTAATGAGTTACGGAAGCAACGAGATGTTTTAGCGGTTAAAGAGTGGATGCAAAGGAAGGGGATTATCATATGAGTTTTATCTACGTATTCGGGGCGCTTTTTTTAACAGCTTACTTCGTTCAGATAGCTATGGGAATGAAACAGATTAAACACTTTAATCAAAACTACCAAGAATTGCGACAATTAGGGAAAGTCGCGATTGGTCGACGTGCAGGGAAGTTAAAAGCAGGCACGATTATCTTGTTTGCTGTGGATTCGCAAGGGAAAATCTTAGCCGCTAGAAAGATGCAAGGTGTCACCGTTCTAGCTAAATTTCATCCCTTACCTCAGTACGTGAACGAGGATATTCATTATATGGATCATTACCATCCACTCGTACAAAAGGAAAATAAATTAACCCAACAAGCGATGGAAAATGCACGAGAAATTTACTTACGTGTTGAGCTTGGCAATTATCAAGAAACACAACCATTAACGCCGCTTAATGGAGCCAAAATTCAATGGCAATTATGGAAAAATAAAGTACAAACAAAATTGAAAGGAAGTGTCGAGTAATGTCTTATATTACAAAATTTGCGGAAGGATTTATGCACCTTTTCCAAACAGGAGCAGAAACATTTATTTCTTGGATGACAGGCATCGTACCTGTTGTTTTGATGTTAATGGTAGCTATGAATACTTTAATTGCTTTTCTAGGAGAAGAAAGAGTAACCAAAGTAGCCAAACTTTCTGCCAAAAATCCTGTTACGCGGTATTTAGTGCTGCCTTTTTTATCCGCTTTTATGTTAGGCAATCCAATGTCCTTTACGATGGCACGATTTTTACCAGAATACTATAAACCTAGCTATTATGCTGCACAAGCGCAATTTTGTCATACCAGTAATGGGGTTTTCCCTCATATTAATCCTGGTGAATTGTTCGTTTGGTTAGGGATTGCGCAAGGGATTGATACGTTAGGACTAAATTCGATGGACCTAGCGATTCGCTATATGTTTGTAGGGATATTAATGAATTTTATTGGCGGTTGGGTTACCGATTTCACTACCGCCTATGTTTGCAAACAACAAGGAATTACCCTTAGTAAAACAGTAGAGATTGCTGTGGATTAGAAAGGAGCAAGGTGAGATGACGTACAATAGTATTAAGGTAGTTAAAGGAAATGGCGGTTATGGTGGGCCCTTAGTGATTACACCGACAGAAGAAAAACATAAATTTATTTACATTACAGGTGGCGGCGAGAAACCCGCAATCGTTGATAAAATCGTAGAATTGACAGGAATGGAAGCGGTCAATGGTTTTAAGACATCGATTCCAGATGATGAAATCGCATTAGCCATTATTGATTGTGGAGGCACTCTTCGTTGCGGAATTTATCCTAAAAAAGGAATTCCTACTATTAACGTTGTTCCAACTGGCAAAAGTGGTCCCTTAGCACAATACATTAATGAGACAATTTATGTTTCCGCTGTAGGCCCGAAACAGATTACATTGACATCAGAAGAAGCTTCTGCTGATACAGAAAAGCCCACCTCGAAAAAAACAGAATTTAAATATGATACAAGTAAAAAAATTACTGAACAAAAAGCGGAACAACAAAGTTTTGTTGCAAAAATTGGTATGGGTGCAGGAAAAGTTGTAGCGACATTCAACCAATCAGCCCGTGAAGGCGTACAAACGATGATCAACACAGTGATTCCGTTTATGGCATTTGTTTCTTTATTAATTGGTGTGATTCAAGGTTCAGGAATTGGTGAATTTTTTGCCAATATCATGGCGCCATTGGCAGGAAACATTGTGGGGTTAACAATTATTGGTTTTATTTGTTCTCTGCCGTTTCTTTCTCCTTTATTAGGTCCTGGAGCAGTAATCAGCCAAGTAATTGGTACGTTAATTGGTGTGGAAATTGGGAAAGGCAACATTCCGCCACAACTAGCCTTACCAGCATTGTTTGCTATTAATACACAAAACGCGTGCGACTTTATTCCCGTGGGTTTAGGCTTGGAAGAAGCTGAAGCTGAAACCGTTGAAGTCGGGGTCCCTTCTGTTTTATATTCTCGTTTCTTAAATGGTGCCCCTCGAGTACTAGTTGCTTGGTTAGCAAGTTTTGGATTGTATAGTTAAAAAATTTTTTTTGGAGGATGGGAAATGTCAGTATTTACAACAAAGGTTCAGTCTATTGGACCAGAAGCCGAATTATTTAAAGAAGAAAAAATGGTCATCTTATTTGGAAAAGATGCACCAGATGCTTTAGCAGATTATTGTTATAACATTGAGGTTCAGCCAGTCACAGAAGCGATTACGGACAAGCAAACGTTAGTGATTGATGAACAAACTTACCAGATTACCGCTGTAGGCGAGGTAGTATTAACTAATTTAGACACATTGGGTCACATTACTATTAAATTTGATGGCGCAACAACACCTGAATTACCAGGTACATTATACGTTGAAGAAAAAGCTATTCCTGAAATAACTGTTGGTACAACAATCACTATTCTATAATTATCGTTTAAGGGAGGAACGTAAAAGATGGAATTTATGCTAGATACAATTAATCTTGAGGCTATTCGAAAGTATCAGAAAATTTTACCACTGGCAGGCGTAACGTCTAATCCCAGTATTGTTAAACAAGCAGGAAAAATTGACTTCTTTGCGCAGATGAAAGAAATCAAAAAAACGATTGGACAAGCGAGTTTGCACGTCCAAGTGGTCGGTCAAACGACAGAAGAGATGCTAGAAGATGCCCAAACCATTGTACAACAATTAGGCCAAGAAACATTCATTAAAATCCCAGTCAATGAAGCAGGCTTGGCAGCCATCAAACAACTAAAGCAGGCAAATTATCGGATAACAGCAACCGCTATTTATACAGAATTTCAAGGTTATCTAGCGATTGCGGCAGGTGCAGATTATTTAGCGCCATATTATAATAGGATGGAGAATTTAACAATTGATTCTCAAAAGGTTATTGAGCATTTAGCTGCAGAAATTAAACGGACGAACGCAAAGAGTAAGATCTTAGCTGCTAGTTTTAAAAACGTGGCACAAATTAATCAAGCCTGTCAAATGGGGGCGCAAGCGGTCACTATCGCACCAGAACTCGTGACACAAGGCTTGGCAATGCCCGCCATTCAAAAAGCAGTAACTGATTTTCAGGAAGATTGGGTTGCTGTTTTTGGAGTAGAAACGGTAAACGAATTAGCATAAAAAGAACGAGAAGAAAAAGCGGCCATTTTTCTTCTCGTTCTTTTTTTGTTTCACATGAAACATCTACGATTATTCACTTGCTTAAAAATTAGACAATTTTCTTTATTTGTCAAAGAATTTCTTAAAAAAAAGGGTTATCTTTTGGGTATTTTTTTTGGTAGCAGTATGATGAGGGTATCAAATGATAGGAGGAAACGAGAATGAGATACACAAATGGAAATTATGAAGCATTTGCTCGACCAAGAAAACCAAAAGGTGTAGATGACAAGAGTGCCTATATCGTTGGTGGTGGCCTAGCAGGTTTAGCAACGGCTGTTTTCTTAATTCGTGACGGTCAAATGAAGGGCGAAAATATTCACATTTTTGAAGAACTCACGCTGTCTGGCGGTTCTTTAGATGGTAAATTTATTCCCCATGATGGCTTTGTCACTCGCGGCGGACGCGAAATGGAAAACCATTTCGAGTGTTTGTGGGATCTATTTCGTTCGGTACCATCATTAGAAGTAGAAGATGCCTCTGTCCTAGATGAGTTTTACCGGTTAGATTTAGATGATCCGAATTCTTCAAATTGCCGCATTATTCATAACCGTGGCGAACGTGTCCCCGATGATGGACAATTTACTTTATCCAAAAAAGCACAAAAAGAAATCGTTGATTTATTTATGACTTCTGAAGATCAATTAATTGGCAAAAAAATTGAAGATGTTTTCGGCGAAGAATTTTTTGAATCCAACTTTTGGATCTATTGGTGTTCAATGTTTGCTTTTGAAAAATGGCACTCTGCCATTGAAATGCGCCGTTACATCATGCGCTTTATCCACCACATCAAAGGTTTGCCTGACTTTACAGCCTTGAAGTTTACCAAATACAATCAATACGAATCGTTAGTGAAACCATTATTAAGCTTTTTAACCAATCAAGGGGTAGACTTTCAATATGAAACAACGATCAATGATATCCAAGTCGACATCAAAGGAGCTACTAAAGTTGCTCGGCGATTATTGTTGACACAAGCGGGCAAAACCAAAGAAATTCCTTTAACTGAAAATGATTTAGTCTTCGTAACGAATGGCTCAATTACTGAAAGTTCGACGCAAGGAGATCATCATACACCAGCACCAATTACTCATGAACTAGGGGGAAGTTGGAATCTCTGGAAAAACTTAGCAAAACAATCCCCAGAATTTGGGCACCCAGAAGTTTTCTGTGAAAATTTACCAGATGAAAGTTGGTTTGTCTCAGCAACGATTACGTGGGAAAATTTCGATATTGAACCGTATCTTTCTCGGTTAACACATCGTAAATTACGCACAGGAAAAATTGTCACAGGTGGTATTATTACTATCAAAGACTCTAATTGGATGATGAGTTTCGCTATGCATAGACAACCGCATTTTAAAGAACAAAATGATCGACAATCTATAACTTGGGTATATGGATTGCTTTCTAATAAACCAGGAAATTATATCAAAAAACCAATCGAACAATGTACAGGCCAAGAAATTACGCAAGAGTTACTTTATCATTTAGGGGTCCCGGAAGGGGAAATTGAACGTATTTCAGAAGAATCGGCTACCACTATTCCGGTTTATATGCCGTTTATCACTTCTTACTTTATGTTAAGAGAACCAGGCGATCGACCATTAGTTGTACCAAACGGCTCTAAAAATCTTGCTTTCATTGGGAACTTCGCAGATACTGAACGAGATACGGTGTTTACAACAGAGTATTCTGTACGGACAGCGATGGAAGCTGTTTATCAATTGCTAGAGGTTGAACGCGGAGTACCAGAAGTGTTTGCTTCTGCATACGACTTGCGCGTCTTAGCAAACTCTGTTTATTATTTATCTGACAAGAAAAAATTAACAGAAATGGATATGCCGTTCGTGGAACGCAAAATGGTTGAACACTTTGTGAAGAAATTTGAGGATACGTATATTGGTGATATTTTAAGAGAAAATCATTTAATTTAGTTGAAAGAGGTCGGGATAGAAGTGTTTAACTCCGAGAAATAAGAAGGAATTTCCGAAAATTGTTCTATAATTTTTGGAGAATTTCGGCTTATTTCCGAAGGAGTTGCTTCTGTTCCCGCCGTTTATCAGTTTTTGAGCGTGGAGCAAAAATCCAAAGTGATTTTTGTCCCATGCTCTTTTTTGTTGGATTATCAACCGTTGAATAAATATTCATTATTGTGTATATTCCTTTTGTGATTTTATGGATATTAAATATATAATATGTTGAATGGGAGTAGCCAGTGGGCAACTTCGCAAAAAAATCTTAATTTCTGAAGAGACTTTTTCAAAATTTTGTTGAAAAGAAGGCGCATTTTTACCATAGTTTCTTCACATTTAACGGCTATTATTTAAACATACCCGATAAACAAAACCCTAACAAAACACTTTTTCATTTTTTAACTCCTCCGCCCGCCCTTCCCCAAAGGGCGGGTTGTTTTTTTGCGTTAAAGCAGTTGGCATTTTGTGGGGAAAGGATTATCATTATAGAAGAAGTATATAAGAAAAGGCGGCGAGAAGATGGGACGTTGGCAAGAATTACAACAAGCAATGAGTGCTGGTGTAGAGGCGGCGATTGACGCTGGCTGGGACCGCCAAGCTGTTTATGGATTAGTGGAAAGCGCCATAAAAGACACGCGTTTCTTGCCACTTGAGCAAGCGAAAACAGCAGTCGCGGAACTGTTTTCTGAAGTGGAAGAAGTGGGCTCTTCAGCGTATGAGCGATTATTTCGCTTTTCGGCTTATCGTCCGCAAGAAAAGCTCTCGTTACTGTTATGGCAATTAGGTGCAGTGTTGGATCAGCATGGCATGTTGCAATTAGTAGGACCTTATCGTTTCTCGAAGACGGTTGCACCGCATGCGACGTTTTGGGATTTGTTGGCAAAAACAGTTCAAAAAGCCTATCCGTTAGGTCTTCTTGGGAGCTTTAACCAAGAGAAAGCGAAAAAGATACATCAATTAAGAATGTATATTGATCGTCAAAATATCACGTATATCCGCGATTTTTTTAAACAAGAAGGGGACACCGATGAACAGGCGTTAAAACGCTATGTTTTTGCGGCCAAGCCGCAAGGGATGGGTGGGCGGAAGCTGAAAAAAAGCTCTGCTCGTTTGCACAACAAATACCCTGAGGGGGCATCTTATTCTTTAATTAATAAGAAACGATTGACACCTAATTTTCACAGTGAGTTTATTTTGAATGAAGAAGGGACCTTTGTGACCCAGTGGGATGTGTTAGTTGAAGACTGGCGAGGCAGATTAATTAGTAATCCAGCTTATTATCAAGCGGCCAAAAACAATGAATACCAGGAAAAAGTCTTGAATGGTGAATCGTTTAATTATGCAAATCGGAATAATCGTACCCATGAATTACTAGATAGTTCACCACCAGGGAGATTTGATCATCAATTACGAAAAACAGCCAAAAAAGGTTGGTTAAGTCCCCGTATCCAAGAATACGACTACCGCAGAGAACGACAAATAAAGTGCGATGATTATAGTAAGTAAAACAAGCCAATGTTTCACATGAAACATTGGCTTGTTTTACTCTTAGAGAAAGGCGGTTTTCGTTGCCGCCAATTGAACATTTTGGCCCGTGGCTAGAGACTTTTTACCACATAAAAAGGCGGATTTTTCTTTTATCATTCAGGCAAAAATCTTCCGAAAAGCATTGCAAGAAATTGCTATTTGCGTTAAAGTAGGAAAAGATGATTGTGAAACATTTTTCTGTTTCACAAAAAAGGAAGGAGTCTTTATGCTACCCGAAGAATTTAGACAACTATTAGCCGCAAAAGGCATTGAATTGACAGACCAACAGATGACACAATTTGACCAATATTTCCATTTACTAGTAGAATGGAATGAAAAAATGAATTTAACAGCCATTACAGAAGAAAAAGAAGTTTATTTGAAACATTTCTATGATTCTGTTTCGTTGGCATTCTTTGAAGACTTTGCCAGTGACAAAGCCATTTGTGATGTTGGCGCAGGCGCAGGATTTCCAAGTATTCCTTTGAAAATTGTTTTTCCTTCATTAAATGTCACAATTGTTGACTCTTTAAATAAACGAATTACTTTCCTAACAGAGTTGGTGAATCAACTAGGTTTGGCTAATGTTTCTTTGTATCATGATCGTGCAGAAACATTTGGTCAAAAAGCAGAATTTCGTGGCGCGTTTGATTACGTTACAGCGCGAGCAGTTGCACGATTAAATGTTTTAAGTGAACTGTGTTTACCCTTAGTTAAAAAAGAAGGCTATTTTTTAGCCTTAAAAGCATCGAAAAGTGAAGAAGAAATTAATGAAGCAAAACCTGCAATCGCTACATTAGGCGGTCAATTTCAAAAAGAAGTTGGTTTTACTTTGCCGATTACGGCAGACGAACGCCACATTGTCGTGATTCAAAAGAAAAAAGAAACCCCTAAAAAATATCCCAGAAAACCTGGATTACCAAATAAACAACCGATTAAATAAGATGGAGGCACACACATGACACGAATTATTTCTGTAGCGAACCAAAAAGGCGGCGTTGGTAAAACAACGACCACTGTAAATTTAGGCGCATGTTTAGCAAACTTAGGCAAAAAAGTCTTACTGATCGACATTGATGCACAAGGAAATGCTACCAGTGGCATGGGTGTTCCTAAACCAGATGTCGCACACGATGTGTATGATGTCCTTGTAAATGAAGAACCAATCACTAGCGTGGTTCAACATACCAGCCGTGAAAATTTAGATATTGTCCCTGCAACTATTCAATTAGCAGGCGCTGAAATTGAATTAACTTCAATGATGGCTCGAGAATCGCGCTTGAAATTAGCAATTGATGAAGTAAGAGACATGTATGATTTCGTTTTAATTGATTGCCCGCCTTCTCTAGGGCATTTAACAATCAATGCTTTTACAGCAAGTGATTCGATTCTAATTCCTGTTCAATGTGAATATTACGCATTAGAAGGCTTGAGTCAATTGCTAAATACGATTCGCTTGGTTCAAAAACATTTTAACCCTGAATTGAAAATTGAAGGGGTCTTGTTAACCATGTACGATGCTCGGACCAATTTAGGTGCCGAAGTCGTTGAAGAAGTCCGTAAATATTTCCGTGAAAAAGTCTATGATACGATTATTCCAAGAAATGTCCGTTTATCCGAAGCACCAAGTCATGGTTTACCAATCATTGACTATGATATTCGCTCAAAAGGTGCCGAAGTGTATCAAGCACTAGCAAAGGAAGTGTTGGAGAATGAATAAAGGCAAAGGTTTAGGCAGAGGCATCGATGCCTTGTTTCAAGATATCGCAAAGCTAGAAGATGTCGACGTTAAGAACGAACAAGTGACAGAAATTCTATTAAACGAACTTCGTCCCAATCCTTACCAACCGCGGAAAACATTTGATGAAACCTCTTTACAAGAACTTGCAAACTCGATTCTACATTCCGGTGTGTTTCAACCGATTATTGTTCGTAAATCGGCAGTTAAAGGCTATGAAATTATTGCAGGTGAGCGTCGGTTCCGGGCTTCTAAATTAGCCGGCAAAGAAAAAATTCCCGCAATTATTCGCGAATTTGATGAAGAATCCATGATGCAAGTTGCTGTTTTGGAAAACTTACAAAGGGAAGATTTAAATCCGCTAGAAGAAGCAGAAGCCTATGAAATGCTAATGAAAAATTTAAAATTAACACAAGCGGAAGTCGCAGAACGTTTGGGCAAAAGTCGCCCGTATATTGCCAATTATTTACGGTTGCTAACTTTACCAGATGCGGTCAAAGCAATGGTTCAAAAACAAAGCATGTCAATGGGTCAAGCACGGACGTTATTAGGCTTGAAGAACAAAGAACAGCTATTGCCATTAGCTAATCGTTGTATTAAAGACAATTTAACGGTTCGACAATTAGAACAACTTGTCGCTGAATTAAACGAAACACAAGGCAAAAAGGGCAAAAAAGCGAAAAAAGCCATCAAGGAAAAACCCATTTATATTCGAGAAAGTGAAGACCGCTTAATGGATAAATTTGGGACAACCGTAGCGATTCAAGAAAAAGAAGGCAAAGGAAAAATTGAAATTGAGTACTTGTCCTCTTCGGATTTGGCTAGAATTTTAGATATTTTAGATATTCATTTTGACGAGGAATAAAAAGCAAAGTGAGAAAGTAAGACAGAAAGTCACAAATCCTTTTGCTAGTTTCGGTAAAAAATGGTATTGTAATCATGGTATTTTTATATAAGTAAGAGAAGAAAGAAGGCTTGGAACATGTATGATTTAGGCGATATTGTCGAAATGAAAAAGCCGCATGCTTGCCAAGCAAATCGTTGGCAAATCATTCGCATGGGCGCTGATATCAAAATCAAGTGCACGAATTGCGGGCATATTGTCATGATGCCGCGTCGTGATTTTACTAAAAAATTAAAAAAAGTAATCGAGAAAAAAGCAGACTAATGCTTTGATGCCTCTAATAGAAAAGAGAATAGACTGAGAGAAAGAGTGGAAAACAAATGGCACTAACAGCTGGAATTGTCGGCTTACCAAACGTTGGTAAATCGACCCTATTTAACGCAATTACAAAAGCAGGAGCAGAAGCTGCAAATTATCCCTTTGCAACGATTGATCCGAACGTCGGCATGGTTGAAGTACCAGATGCCCGTTTACAACGCTTGACAGAACTAGTAAAACCGAAAAAAACAGTTCCCACAACGTTTGAATTTACAGACATCGCCGGAATTGTTAAAGGTGCCAGTAAAGGAGAAGGGCTAGGAAATCAGTTTTTAAGTCACATTCGTCAAGTAGATGCAATCTGTCACGTGGTTCGTTGTTTTGATGACGAAAATATCATGCGTGAACAAAATCGGGATGCGGATTTCGTTGATCCTTTAGCAGACATTGATACAATTAATTTAGAGCTAATTTTAGCAGATTTAGATTCAATCAATAAGCGCTATACTCGCGTGGCTAAAATGGCGAAAGCAAAAGATAAAGAAGCGGTGGAAGAATTAGCTGTTTTAGACAAAATTAAACCAGTTTTAGAAGAAGGTTTATCTGCTCGTACGATTGAATTTACGCCAGAAGAAGAGAAAATTGTTAAATCTCTTTTCTTATTAACCACAAAGCCGGTCCTTTATGTAGCAAATGTTTCAGAAGATGAAGTGGCGGATCCAGACAACAACGAGTATGTACAACAAGTTCGTAATTTTGCAACCAGTGAAAATGCGGAAGTAATCGTAGTTAGTGCGCGAGCAGAAGAAGAAATTGCTGAATTGGATTCTGAAGAAGACAAGGCTGAATTTTTAGAAGCAATGGGCATTGAACAATCTGGCTTAGATCAATTGATTCGTGCGGCTTACGATTTGTTAGGCTTAGCTACCTACTTTACAGCTGGTGAACAAGAAGTTCGTGCATGGACGTTCCGTAAGGGAATCAAGGCACCTCAAGCAGCTGGGATTATCCACAGTGACTTTGAACGAGGCTTCATTCGTGCGGAAACAGTTTCTTATGAAGACCTAGATAAATATGGCAATATGCAAGCTGCCAAAGAAGCGGGCCGTGTTCGTTTAGAAGGAAAAGACTACGTCGTTCAAGATGGCGATGTTATGTTGTTCCGTTTTAACGTTTAAAAAAATGTGCCCAACAAGCAATTTGTTTTGGGCTAAGCCCACATATTTAAGGCCATTCAGCCGTTTAGAAAGAGGTTCCCTCTACATGAGGGTGAGGAGGATACAACTATGGAAGCAGAAGCATTACGAGCAATCGTGGCTGAGAATCGTCAATTAGAACAGAATTTGACTAAAAGAAATGAACAATACATTTTTGACTTAAAAAAATCATTAAAAGCGGCTAATTTATCTGAAGAAGAGCTAGCATTGGCTCTACACGGTATTTTACCAGAATTAGTAGCCGGTCAAAAAACAGGCAAAACAGCCCGTCAGTTATTTGGCACTGTTTCAGAACGGACGGAAGCAATTTTAAATAAACCAGCAGAAGTCAAAGAACCAGCGGGCTGGATGATTTGGCTCGACAATACCTTACTATTGCTTGGTTTATTAACAATCATGTTAGCGGCGATGTCTCTATTTTCAAAAGGAACCGCACAACCTCTCGGATTAACCACATATATCTTAGGTGCGATGGCTGGGGGTTATGTTTTCTATCTAATGCACAAATATGTTTACCGTTTTGATCGTCAAGGTGGCGACAAAAGCAAACGTCCTGGTTGGTTAAAAACGACTGCCATTCTATTTGGTGGGATGTTCTTGTGGATTGCAGTTTTCGCTGGTTCAGCGATGCTGCCGCCAGTGATCAATCCCATTTTAGATCCGATGATTGCTTTAGTAATCGGTGCGTTAGCCTTTGTAGCACGCTATTTCTTCAAGAAAAAATACAATATTCAAGGTAGTTTCATGACACGTCAATAAACGGCGCGCGCTCAATTGTGAATGCGCTCGGCTGACGCAGAAACTGCAACAAGCAAAGTCGCTCTCTCAATAGAGCGTTTTAACAGTTAAAGCCTGGGGGATTAGTCGAAAAAACTAGTGTCCCAGGCTTCTGTTTTCAGAAGTTTGTAAAGAAAGGAGCCTCTTATGGGACAACAAGTGAAGTCTTGGTGCCGTCAACACGAGCGGCTACTCATTTTTATTAGTTTTCTCTTATTAAGTGGACTTTCTCTCTATTTTGTCTATTTTCAAGAGAATTTTTTACGAGCAAGTGATTTCCGCTTTCATCAAAATCGGGTGGAAGGCCTCGCATTAGCAATTAAAAACAACGACTGGTTTCCTAAAATCAATTATTTTTTCTTGGGAGGCTATGGCTATGCCTCTAGTTTGTTTTATCCAGATGCGTATCTTTATTTACCTGCGCTTTTGCGTGTTCTGGGGCTTTCCTTTGTCGCTAGTATGGCGATTTTTGTTTTTGCGGTAAACTTGGCAACATTTAGTCTTACTTATTATGCAGGCCGATTAATGGCGCTCTCTAAAAAAAGAAGCTATCTCTTTGCCATTTTGTATGGCTTATCTATTTACCGCATGCAAGACTTGTTTAATCGCCAAGCGTTAGGAGAATTTTTGGCGCTAAGCTTTTTTCCGTTGGTCTTAGCGAGCCTGTTTTTATTACGAAAGGGAACCACGAAATGTTGGCCGTTGTTAACGCTGGCGATGACTGGGATTGGGTTGGCTCACTTTATTTCTATTGAAATGGTTTCTATTTGGATTGGGTTATACATTCTGTTTTATTGGCAGCAGTTTTTTAAAAAGGAGGTCCTGTGGGCATTAGCGAAGGCTGCAGGTTTGACGCTGCTTTGGCTGGCCTTTTATCTTTTACCAGTTGCTGAACAAATGAAAAATCAAGTGTTTAAAGTCACCTCCAATCCACTCACTTATATTTCCGAAAGAAGTTATCCCATTGTTTCTCTTTTCATTAATAGTTTAAAGAGCAGTGTTTTTCACGCGAAAACAGCGAATCTAGGAACCCTTTTGTTTGTAGGGCTTGTTGTAGCAGTGGTTTCGCTTGCCAGCAAAAAAATTCAGAACAAACGGTTTATTGGTTTGACGCTGGTACTCTTATTGATGGTTACCACGCTTTTTCCTTGGCACTGGCTGAACCACACGCCTTTAAATACGATTCAGTTTCCTTGGCGGTTTTTAGGGATTCTTTCTGTAATGCTCGCTTTTTTCATTGCACAAGACGAATGGGGCGTTTTCCGTAAATCTTGGACCGTGGCTTTGTTGGTTTTCCTTGCCATCAGCAATTTGGGCATTTATCAATATCAAAGTATTCAGTCACAACAAGGCCACCTGTTAACAAAAGCTGAGTATGAGCAACCAACGCCTTTTTATATCGGTGCGGGCCATGAATATTTGCCAGATGAAATCAATTATCAGGAATTATTGAAACAGAAAAAACGACAACTTGATTATTCGGCAGAACAAGTAACCATTACAAACGTTAGAATGCCTTATGGGAAAATTTCATTTGACTACCAAGTGGTGAATCAATCAGCGAAGGTGACCGTTCCTTTTATTTATTACTTAGGCTATCAAGCCACGATTCAAATGAAAAACCAAACGGGCGCTAAAAAAATGAGCCTAACCAATCAAGGAGGTTTAGCCGCTCTTTCTTTATCTGGTACAGGACATGTCGACATCCGTTACCAAAGAACAAAAGTGCAAAAAATAGGGACAATGATGACCTTGCTTTCTGTCGGTGGTTTTGGATTTAGCCGATTTTTACAACAAAAAAAGAAACACAAGATAAAAGAACAACGATGAAAGTAGGACCTTAATTAGGAAGAGTTGAATAGAGGACAAACCGATTTCGGCATTTTGTCCTTTATTCCTCATTGATTATTTAAACAAATCTAGTTGACTTCCTTAGTATTATCTGTTATTTTCATATATAAAATTAAGTCGAGGAGTGGACAAAAAAATGTCAAATTGGGAAACAAAATTTGCGAAAAAAGGTCTTACATTTGATGATGTGCTATTAATCCCTGCAGAAAGCCATGTCTTACCAAATGATGTAGACATGAGTGTACAATTAGCTAAAAATATCAAGTTAAATATTCCATTGATGAGTGCCAGTATGGATACTGTTACAGATAGTAATATGGCAATTGCGATGGCTCGTCAAGGTGGACTAGGTGTCGTACATAAAAATATGACTGTCGCCCAACAAGCAGACGAAGTACGTAAAGTCAAACGTTCTGAAAGCGGCGTTATCATTGATCCATTCTTTCTAACACCAACAAACTTAGTAGCGGATGCAGAAGAATTAATGAGTCGTTACCGTATTAGCGGTGTGCCAATTGTAGAAACAATGGAAAACCGTAAATTAGTCGGAATTATTACAAACCGTGATATGCGTTTTGTAACGGACTACCAAATCAAAATCGAAGAAGTCATGACAAAAGATCATTTAGTCACTGCGCCAGTTGGCACATCTTTAAAAGATGCAGAAAAAATCTTACAAAAACATAAAATCGAAAAATTACCAATCGTTGATGAAGCAGGTCGCTTAAGTGGCTTAATTACAATTAAAGACATTGAAAAAGTGATTGAATTCCCAAATGCTGCCAAAGACGAACACGGTCGTTTACTTGTGGCGGCAGCAGTCGGTGTCACTAGTGATACGTTCGAACGTGCGGAAGCATTATTAGAAGCAGGTGCCGATGCGATTGTTATCGATACTGCACATGGCCATAGTGCCGGCGTTATTCGCAAAATTAAAGAAATTCGTGAAACGTTCCCTGAAGCAACATTAATTGCTGGTAATGTTGCCACTGCTGAAGCAACCAAAGCATTGTATGATGTCGGCGTGGACGTTGTCAAAGTTGGTATTGGACCTGGTTCAATTTGTACAACACGTGTCGTTGCTGGTGTTGGTGTTCCTCAATTAACAGCGATTTATGATGCTGCTTCTGTAGCTAGAGAATATGGTAAAGCAATTATCGCTGATGGCGGTATTAAATATTCTGGTGATATCGTGAAAGCCTTAGCTGCTGGTGGACATGCTGTAATGCTAGGAAGTATGTTAGCAGGTACAGATGAATCTCCAGGCGAATTTGAAATTTATCAAGGCCGTCGTTTCAAAACTTACCGTGGCATGGGCTCATTGGGTGCAATGGAAAAAGGATCAAGTGATCGTTACTTCCAAGGAAGTGTCAATGAAGCAAACAAATTAGTGCCAGAAGGAATCGAAGGACGTGTCGCCTACAAAGGAAGCGTTTCTGATATTGTCTTCCAATTAATCGGTGGCTTGAAATCAGGGATGGGTTACGTCGGTGCAGCAGACCTGAAAGCGTTGCGTGAAGAAGCACAATTTGTTCAAATGAGTGGTAACGGATTGAAAGAATCACATCCACATGACGTTCAAATCACAAAAGAAGCACCAAACTATTCTGTTCAATAAAATAAAAGCTGATTTTTTTGAAATTTAAAAGAGGCAGACGTCATTTCGACGTCTGCCTCTTTTTCTGTAGAATGAAGGAGTTGCTTCTGTTTCCACCGTTTATCAGGCTCCTTTTTCTGTAGAATAAAAGCCGTTATCTGATATCAGACAACGACCTTCATCTTCCCTTTATTTAATAACTGTTAGGTTACCCATGTAAGGAACTAGGACTTCTGGTACAGTCACAGAGCCATCTTCGTTTTGGTAGTTTTCTAAAATAGCAGCGACTGTCCGTCCCACGGCTAAACCAGAACCATTGAGTGTATGCGCATATTGGACTTTATCATTTTCATCACGGTAACGAATCATCGCACGGCGCGCTTGGAAATCTTCACAGTTTGAGCATGAACTGATTTCACGGTATGTCTCTTGAGCGGGAATCCAAACTTCCAAGTCATAAGTTTTCGCAGCTGAGAAGCCCATGTCACCTGTTGAAAGAGCCATGACACGGTAAGGTAATCCCAGTTTTTGCAGAATTTCTTCGGCATTATTCGTCATTTTTTCTAATTCCTCATAAGAATGCTCTGCATCACTAAATTTAACCATTTCGACTTTATTAAATTGGTGTAAACGAATTAACCCACGTGTGTCACGACCAGCGCTACCAGCTTCAGAACGGAAAGAAGGGCTCAAGGCCGTAAAGTAAATCGGTAAATCCTTGCCATCTAAAATTTCATTGTTGTAGTAATTAGTTAACGGGACTTCTGCCGTTGGGATTAACGTTAAATCTGTATCTTGTAATTGGAAGACATCTTCTTTAAATTTAGGAAATTGGCCAGTTCCGAACATGGCGGTGTCATTAACGATATAAGGCGTAATCATTTCTGTATAGCCATGTTCATAAACATGTAAATCTAACATGAAGTTGTATAACGCACGTTCTAAGCGAGCACCTAAGCCTTTGTAATAAACAAAACGGCTACCAGCTACTTTGGCACCACGTTCAAAATCTAGAATGCCTAAGTTTTCAGCGACTTCCCAGTGTGGTTTTGGTTCAAAAGCAAAAGTTCTTGGTTCACTCCAACGACGTACTTCTACATTTTCTTCTTCACCAGCACCAACAGGCACAGAATCATCTGGCAAGTTCGGTAAAGTAGTTGTGATCCCACGTAGCTCTTCGTCAATAGCATTAATTTCTGCATCTAACGCTTTAATATTACCGCCGACTTCTTTCATTTCCGCGATTTTGGCCGTTGCATCTTCTTTGTTCCGTTTTAATTGAGCAATTTCAGCAGACACATCGTTCCGGTATTTTTTCATTTCTTCGACTTTGACTAATAAATCACGGCGACTTTCATCTAAACGCAGAAATTCCACTAAGATTTCTTCTTTCACACCACGGGTTTGTAGCTTTGCTTTTACTTCGTCAAAATTTTGACGCATCATTTTTACATCTAACATATTTTTTCCTCCTTAAAATTAGTACATAATCAATAATAACTGTTGTAGAAAACAACAAAAAAGCCATCTCACCCCAAAAATAAATATTCTTGGGACGAAATGACTGGAAATCTCGCGGTACCACCCAAGTTCAGTAATGTTACTGCCCTTGATTTGCAGATAACGGCTGCAGACCGTTCCAACTTATTTCGCTGGACACCTGGAAGAGACGGACTTCTTTATAGATGAATGTTTGCTCGCACCCCCGCAAACTCTCTGGAATTCAGTGCCATAAATACTTTTTCTCTTAGTTTTCTCTTTTCTATAGAATACCGAAAAAGTTCAGGGATGTCAATTAACTCTCTGATTTCTTGTTGGTACGCTGTAAGGGTAGATGAATAATAAAGGAGGTCCACTTTTGATCAGACTTCGCATAAATATATCCACCATGTAAAGCGACAATACTTTGTGCAATAGCCAGACCTAAACCAGTACCACCCGTTTCTTGTGATCGGGATTCTTCGACACGATAGAAGCGGTCAAACAACTGATCTAAAGAATGTTTAGGAATAGCTGGTCCATCATTGCGAACAGCGATAATTGCTTCGGTGCCGACTTTGTCTACTTCCATTACAATATGATGGCCGCCTTTGCCATATTTCAAAGCGTTTGAAAGAAGGTTGTTAAAGACTCGGACTAGTTTTTCCGTATCGCCTTCCATCATTAAAGAAGCTGGATTGGCTTTTACTTGGATTTGCATATTAATCTTTTTCGCTTCCAATTCAAAATCGGCAGCAAGCTGTTCAATTAATTGTGCCATATCAAAAGTCGTCGTATGAATCGGTACACTTGGTTGACGGACTTTTGTATATTCAAAAAGATCATCAACTAATAATTTCATTTGTTTCGCTTTGACGTAAGCGGTATGCGTATATTTCAGTAAATCTTCTTGGCTATGAAATTGACGATCTTCAATCAATCCCAGATAACCAATAATAGAAGTTAACGGTGTCCGAATATCATGACTGACATTCGTAATTAATTCATCTTTTGATTTTTCAATTCGCCGTTCATCTTCAATGGCTGCGACAGTACTATCCACCAGACCGTTAATACTCGTCACGACTTTTGCTAAATCACCACTTAATTCAAACGGAATGCGGTGATTGTAATTACCATCAGCGATGTAATGTAACTCACTGATAATATGACGCAATTGCATTTGATGGTAGCGACGAATTAAGCGCCAATAGAGAACAGCTGCATCTACTAAAAAGAAAATGGGTAAGACAAATTTATTCCAGCTCCAAAACAAATCAGTATTTAATTCTTTAGCGACCGCATCCTTAGTGGCCCAGATGACACCAGCTAAGGGCGAGTTTTCACTAAGTAGTTGTCCTAAAAGGAACATAATTGAGACATTTAATAGTAGTAATAAAACAATTGTCACAATTGCTTCTGCTAATAACTCGCTGATTTCTTTAGAAGTTAAGGTAATTCGTTTTTGTTTTTCAATCTTTTTAGGTTTAACGAGCATCGATCTTATATCCAACTCCCCACACTGTTTGAATGACTTTTTCTCCACCAGTTGCTTCTTCAATTTTATCTCTTAAATGACTGACGTGAACCATCACGGTTTTAGCAGAAACAATACTTTCTTGTTGCCACACACGCTCAAAAATTTCATCCGCACTAAACACACGATTTGGATGACTAGCTAATAGATAGAGGATACCAAACTCAAGAGCGGTTAATTGAATTTCTTTTCCTTCTATTGTTTTGACTTCGTGAGAGTCCTTATTAATCATTAATGGGCCGACTTCTAATTCATCGGGTTCTTCTTTGGTTAATTGCATTTGGCTTCTACGTAAAATAGACTTCACCCGAGCCATTACTTCTAAAGGATTAAAAGGCTTGGTGACATAATCGTCTGCACCAGCAACTAAGCCTTTGATTTTATCCATATCGGTTGTTTTTGCTGTTAACATAATAATTGGAATTTGCGATTCTTTTCGAAGTTCTTTCACTACTTCCATTCCATCCATGATTGGCATCATAATGTCCAAGATTAATAAATCGATATCTGGTGTTGTGTGCAATTTGGATAATGCTTCTTTTCCATCATAAGCTTTCACGACTTCGTATCCTTCATTATGAATATAAATACTCAATAGTTCTACAATTTCTTTATCATCATCTGCAACTAAAATTTTCATAAGCGTTCATTTCCTCCATATATAAAAAATCTCTTTTCCATATTTTAACAAATAATTGCTAAAAAGGACAAAATCCTTGATATATTACGATAAATTTAGAAGATTTTGCTAAAAGTTAATAAACTATAGCCAAAAAAGGATGAAAGAGGGTAAAAAGCGAACGAAAATACCTATACCAATCATAATAATCGGTATTGAAAAAAAGTTTAAAAAAAGTGAAAATAATGATTGACCAATGCTTGAAATCTTGGTATATTATTACATGTCGCAAGGCGAGTCACACAGCTGAGCGATTCAGAAATCAATAATTAAATAACAATTCTTGATTTCAAATCTCTCGAAAAAAGTTTGAAAAAACAACAAAAAAGTTGTTGACAAATAACAAGCGAGATGATAAGATATAGAAGTTGTCACAACAGACAACAACAACCGAGCAAAACAACTTAAAAAAACTTTTTTAAAAAAGTTCTTGACATTCAAACGAAAGTTTGTTATGATATAAAAGTTGCTGCGAGGTAACGTAGACCTTTGAAAACTGAACAAAGAATAGACGAACCAAATGTGTAGGGCGTCTTGATTCAATTCAAGACAACAAACATTTTTAACAAGCAAGCAATATGCTAGCAAACAAATTGAGCTTAACAATCGTAAGATTGTTCTAACTTTTATTATGAGAGTTTGATCCTGGCTCAGGACGAACGCTGGCGGCGTGCCTAATACATGCAAGTCGAACGCTTCTTTCCTCCCGAGTGCTTGCACTCAATTGGAAAGAGGAGTGGCGGACGGGTGAGTAACACGTGGGTAACCTACCCATCAGAGGGGGATAACACTTGGAAACAGGTGCTAATACCGCATAACAGTTTATGCCGCATGGCATAAGAGTGAAAGGCGCTTTCGGGTGTCGCTGATGGATGGACCCGCGGTGCATTAGCTAGTTGGTGAGGTAACGGCTCACCAAGGCCACGATGCATAGCCGACCTGAGAGGGTGATCGGCCACACTGGGACTGAGACACGGCCCAGACTCCTACGGGAGGCAGCAGTAGGGAATCTTCGGCAATGGACGAAAGTCTGACCGAGCAACGCCGCGTGAGTGAAGAAGGTTTTCGGATCGTAAAACTCTGTTGTTAGAGAAGAACAAGGACGTTAGTAACTGAACGTCCCCTGACGGTATCTAACCAGAAAGCCACGGCTAACTACGTGCCAGCAGCCGCGGTAATACGTAGGTGGCAAGCGTTGTCCGGATTTATTGGGCGTAAAGCGAGCGCAGGCGGTTTCTTAAGTCTGATGTGAAAGCCCCCGGCTCAACCGGGGAGGGTCATTGGAAACTGGGAGACTTGAGTGCAGAAGAGGAGAGTGGAATTCCATGTGTAGCGGTGAAATGCGTAGATATATGGAGGAACACCAGTGGCGAAGGCGGCTCTCTGGTCTGTAACTGACGCTGAGGCTCGAAAGCGTGGGGAGCAAACAGGATTAGATACCCTGGTAGTCCACGCCGTAAACGATGAGTGCTAAGTGTTGGAGGGTTTCCGCCCTTCAGTGCTGCAGCAAACGCATTAAGCACTCCGCCTGGGGAGTACGACCGCAAGGTTGAAACTCAAAGGAATTGACGGGGGCCCGCACAAGCGGTGGAGCATGTGGTTTAATTCGAAGCAACGCGAAGAACCTTACCAGGTCTTGACATCCTTTGACCACTCTAGAGATAGAGCTTTCCCTTCGGGGACAAAGTGACAGGTGGTGCATGGTTGTCGTCAGCTCGTGTCGTGAGATGTTGGGTTAAGTCCCGCAACGAGCGCAACCCTTATTGTTAGTTGCCATCATTTAGTTGGGCACTCTAGCGAGACTGCCGGTGACAAACCGGAGGAAGGTGGGGATGACGTCAAATCATCATGCCCCTTATGACCTGGGCTACACACGTGCTACAATGGGAAGTACAACGAGTCGCTAGACCGCGA
>NZ_CP172932.1:2357500-2732500 GCF_050541505.1 Enterococcus sp. DIV0183 | reverse complement strand
ATTAGTAAATCAGAATCTTGCGCTAAAAAAGGCATATTCGCATCAACATTCCGGATTGCTTGGTAGTGAATTTCTAAGTCGCGGGACAAGCGGATTTTAAATTCTTTGAAACCGCTAGTCTCTGTTTTTTTACACAAACGAACAATCGTGGAAGTTGAAGAGTTGGTGGCTTCTGCTAGTTCATAAATCGACATATGCAGGACTCGTTCAGTATGAGATAAAATAAAATCAATAATTAGCCCTTCGTTATATGTATAGCGTTCTTTTTGTTCTAAACATTCGATTAGATTCAATGGGTTCACCTCTCTGTGGTACTTTGTTTCGCTTTCAGTATACCTTAAGCGTATGAATTATGAAACATAGTTACAGAATTAGTTAGTCGTATTTACATAAGAAAGCGGTTTCTTTATGATGAGGATATCACAAAGGATTAAGGAGAGAAGTGAAATGGATAAGTTAACAAACTGGGTGGAGCAAGCCGTAGTGCCTAAAGTTTCAAGGATTACAAGTTTACGTTATTTTCAAGCCTTAAGAAATGGTTTTTTTGCGATTATGCCGTTAACAATTATTGGATCGATTTTTATGTTGATTACAGATTTTCCAGTAGCAGGGTATGGCGATTTTATGGCTGGAATTTTCGGTGCAGGTTGGGCGGATATGATTTCACCCGCTTATCGAGCAACTTTCAACATGATGGGAATTATTTTTGCCGGGACGATGTCCTATAAATTGGCGGAAAGTTACGAAATGGATCGTTTAACTTCATTAATTTTAGGAATTGTTGCTTACGTAGTCGTTTTACCGAAAACGGTGACCACTGAATCAGGCGAAGTTGTGACGAAAGTTTTATCGTTTGATTGGTTAGGAACGCAAGGGGTGATTACGGCCATTATTATGTCAATTCTTTCGGTTGAGTTGACTCGTTTCTGTATTAAGAAAAAATTAGTCATCAAAATGCCTGACAGCGTGCCTTCTATGGTGAGCCAAGCTTTTAGTGCATTGATTCCTGGGATTTTTGTGGTAGCGGTGGCTTTATTGATTAATGGGATTGGGCTTTCGTTTGCGGATTCCTTCCCACAATTAATTTATGCGGTGATTCAAGCGCCACTGCAAGGTTTAATCGGAACCCCTTTTGCAATTATTATTGTGGCTGGCTTAAATGGACTGTTCTGGTGGTTTGGGATTCATCCAACTGTCATCAATTCCATGCTATATCCTATTTTATATGCGAATGCAGACAAAAACCAAAGCTTAGCGGAATTAGGACAATTAACTGCTCAAAGTGGCAACTTTGGCACGGTCCAAATGCTCGATCAATTTGCCACAATTGGAGGCGCTGGTTGTACGATTGGCTTGGCTATTGCAATGGCCATCGTCGGACATTCATCTAGAATGAAAGCCATGTCGAAAATTTCGTTTGTTCCAGCATTTTTCAACATTAATGAACCCTTGATTTTTGGACTCCCAGTTATTTTTAACCCTTTATTATTGATTCCGATTGCGGTCGCGCCGATTGTATCGGTCTTGATTGCCTTTCTGTCAATGAAAATTGGGTTCATGCCAATGTTTACAAACATTCAAGCACCATGGGCTACGCCCTTTCTGTTTTCGGGCTTTTTAGTGGGAAAATGGCAAGGTGCAGTGACGCAAGTTTTAGCTGTTGCCGCTAGTGTCGTTATTTATTATCCATTTGTAAAAGCCTTAGATCGACAATATCAAAAAGAAGAAGCCCATGAAGTACCAGAAACATTGTAGAGAAAGAGGAGTGAAGGAAATGCATGTTGAGAATGATAAAAATATTTGCTGTGAAGTGGAAAAAGGAATGGAAAAAATGTATCATCCGATGGTGCCCGAGTTGGTTCAAACCTCTTCCTTTTATTTTCCAACTTACGAAGAATTTATGGCAGCGAGTATAGATGAAAAAAATAATTATGTTTACACACGTGGCACCAACCCCACAACAGAAATTTTAGAGAAAAAAATTGCTCGTTTGGAACGTGGAGAAAAATGTAAAGTTTTTGCCTCAGGAATGGGCGCTATTTCGGCAACGCTGTTTACGTTGCTCCAACAAGGTGATCATGTTTTAATGGTCAACACAATTTATGGCGAATCTGTTTCGTTTGTGCAATATTTAGAGAAATTTGGCGTATCCTTGACCAAAGTAGACGTTACAGAAACAGAAGAACTTTTTCAATTTGTTCAGGAAAACACCAAAGTCATTTACTTTGAAAGTCCGTCCTCACAAAAGTTTGAACTGCTAGATTTAGAAAAAATAACTGCGTTAGCACAAAAAATCGGCGCATACACTGTCATTGATAACACGTGGGCGTCACCGTTATTTCAGCATCCTTTATGCCATAATGTGGACCTGGTGATTCATTCTTGTTCCAAATATATTGGTGGTCATTCGGATATTGTAGCAGGGGCTGTCATTGGCAAAGCAGCGCTTGTGGATCAAATTTTTGAACATGGTCATCAAGCTTTAGGAGCAGTCAATAGTCCCTTCAATTCTTGGTTAGCGTTACGTGGTATTCGTACCATGCCTGTTCGGTTGGCGCATCAGTCTCAAGCCATCCAAACGGTGCTGTCGGCTTTGCAAAAGGATTCGCGAATCAGCCGCTTATATCATCCTTTTGTAGGAAATCAACAACAACAAGCGTTAGCAGAAAAATATTTAACAGGTTATGGCTCATTGTTTGCGATTGATTTAAAAGATACCGATTTTGAACGTTTGAAAACATTTGTGAACGCATTGACGCTGGTCACAATTGGGGTCAGTTGGGGTGGCTTTGAAAGTTTGGCCTTGCCTGTATTTAAAGGCAATAACTTGACGGCTGTTCAGAAAAGAGGCTTGTCGCCAGCGCACATTCGCATGTACGTTGGTTTGGAAGAGCCAACATCTATTATCGAAGATATTCAACAAGCCTTGGATCAAGCCTATGGCGAAGAATCGCTTTTGTGAGACATTAAGATAATCAGCTGAACAAAAGCAACTCCTTCGGAAATAAGCCGAAATTCTCCAAAAATTAAAGAACAATTTTCGGAAATTTCTTCTTATTTCTTGGAGCTAAACACTTTTGTCTCAGCCTCTGTGATTCAATAACATATTTTCAATTTTAGGAGGGGGACTTAAGTCAGTTTGACTGAGGTTGCTCCTCCTGTTTTGCATTTTTTTATTAAAGTCAAAGCGTTCCTCTTTATTTAATAGGCAAAGTTCGATATAATAATGGTCAATATTAGTCAAGAGAGAAGAAGGATGGAAGACTATGAGTAATCAAAATACGTCAGATTTAATCGAGGCTTATTTAAAAAAGATTTTAGAAGAAAGTAATAAAATTGAAATCCGTCGGGCGGAAATGGCTAATTTATTTAATTGCGTTCCTTCACAAATTAACTATGTAATTAATACACGTTTTACCATCCAACGAGGCTACGCAGTTGAAAGTAAACGTGGTGGAGGCGGCTATATTCGCA
This sequence comes from Enterococcus sp. DIV0183, assembly GCF_050541505.1. Taxonomy (NCBI): domain Bacteria; kingdom Bacillati; phylum Bacillota; class Bacilli; order Lactobacillales; family Enterococcaceae; genus Enterococcus; species Enterococcus sp. DIV0183. The sequence continues at coordinate 2,729,026 of NZ_CP172932.1, read as the reverse complement.
TTGTCAAAGTACAAATTTCAGATAACGATCAATTACTAAAACAAATGGATCAATTGATTGGCGCAACCTTAACAGAAAAAGATGCGCTAACATTTATTCAAACATTGTATGAAGAAGAAGTGATTACGAAAAAGGAAGGCAATTTAATGCTAGCTGCTTTAAGTAAAAGCACATTGAATGGTCTGGGGAATCACGAAGATTTTCTAAGAGCTCAAATAATGCGTTCATTTTTAGAGCGCTTGAGCTATGAGGAGGAATAACTATGGATGAACTATTTACAGAAAGTGCGAAAGCCGTACTGGCGATTGCCCAAGAAGAAGCGAAGTATTTTCGTCACCAATCCGTCGGTTCTGAACATTTATTATTAGCACTCGTTTTAGAACCAAATGGGATTGCCGGAAAAACATTACGACAATTGAATACTGACACAGAAGACATCCGTGAAGAAATTGAGCATTTAAGTGGCTATGGCACCATGCAAAGTCCAATGGGAAATAACAACTTATACTTACCTTATTCACCAAGAGCCAAACAAATCTTTGCCTATGCTGGAGATGAAGCGAAGCGCTTAGGGGCTCAAAAGATTGGTACCGAGCATTTATTATTAGGCTTGTTAAGAGACGAAGAAATTTTAGCGTCTAGAATTTTAGTGAATTTAGGATTAAGCTTATCCAAAATGCGTCAATTATTATTGAAAAAAATGGGCGTTTCCGAACCCAATGGCGCACAACGTCGTCGGAATGGTCAAAATAAAAATGCGCCACAAGGGACGCCAACATTGGATTCTTTAGCAAGAGATTTAACCAAGTTAGCACGAGAACAAAGCTTGGATCCAGTAGTTGGTCGCGGTACCGAAGTCCGTCGTTTGATTCAAATTTTGAGTCGCCGTACCAAAAACAATCCTGTCTTAGTCGGTGAACCAGGTGTTGGGAAAACAGCGATAGCAGAAGGGTTAGCCCAGAAAATTGTCAACCGAGAAGTCCCTGAAGATATGCAAGGCAAACGTTTAATGATGCTAGACATGGGTGCCTTGGTTGCTGGAACCAAATATCGAGGTGAGTTCGAAGATCGCTTGAAAAAAGTTGTCGATGAAATCTATCAAGATGGACAAGTCATTTTATTTATTGACGAATTGCATACCTTGATCGGTGCTGGCGGTGCAGAAGGGGCGATTGATGCTTCAAATATTTTAAAACCTGCTTTAGCACGTGGCGAGTTGCAAACAATTGGTGCGACAACTCTGGATGAATACCAAAAATATATTGAAAAAGATGCCGCTTTGGAACGTCGTTTTGCCCGTATTCAAGTAGCAGAACCAACCCCAGAAGAAGCAGAAGAAATTCTAAAAGGCTTGCGTTCCCGCTATGAAAAACATCATGGCGTAGAAATTACAGATGAAGCTCTACATGCAGCGGTTCAATTATCGATTCGCTATTTAAATGACCGCCAATTACCAGATAAAGCAATTGATTTAATGGACGAATCTGCAGCAAAAGTTCGTTTAGATAAGGCAGATCAACCTTCAGAAATTAATGAATTGCGTACCGAAATTTCTCAATTAATTACGGAAAAAGAAGAGGCCATTCAAAACCAATCATTTGAAAGTGCTGCTCGGATTCGTCAAAAAGAAAAACAAGTGATGGAAAAACTAGAAGAATTGATTGCAGTGAAAGAAAAAAGTCTGTCTGGTTACAGTACACAAGTAACAGAAGAAGACGTGGCTGGGGTTGTTTCACAATGGACAGGCGTTCCTTTGCAGCAGCTAGAGAAGAAAGAAAGCGAACGATTGATGGAATTAGAAACCATTTTACATCAACGGGTCGTTGGCCAAAATGAAGCAGTTGAAGCTGTTTCACGCGCTATCCGTCGTGCGCGTAGTGGCTTGAAAGACCCAGCAAGACCGATTGGTTCCTTCATGTTCTTAGGACCAACAGGGGTTGGGAAAACAGAACTTGCCAAAGCCTTAGCCGAAGCGATGTTTGGCAGCGAAGAAGCTTTGATTCGCGTGGACATGTCTGAGTTTATGGAAAAATACAGTACTAGCCGTTTAATCGGTTCTCCTCCAGGTTATGTCGGCTACGAAGAAGGCGGTCAACTAACTGAAAAAATTCGTCAACGTCCTTATTCCGTTATTTTGCTAGATGAAGTAGAAAAAGCCCATCCAGATGTCTTTAATATTTTATTACAAGTCTTAGATGATGGCCATTTAACGGATGCCAAAGGACGAAAAGTCGATTTTCGTAACACGATTTTAATCATGACCTCCAATTTAGGGGCAACAGCGATTCGTGAAGAAAAACATGTTGGCTTCAATGTGAAAGACATTTCTAAAAATCATGAATTAATGCAAAAACGAATCATGGAAGAATTGAAAAAAGCCTTCCGTCCAGAATTCTTAAACCGAATTGATGAAACGGTTGTATTCCATTCCTTGAAACAAGAGGAAATTCATGAAATCGTAAAAATTATGAGTCAATCTGTCGTGAAACGGATGGCCGAACAAGAGGTTAAAGTGAAAATCACACCAGCTGCAATTGAAGTTATTGGTAAAGTCGGGTTTGATCCAGAATATGGCGCACGTCCAATTCGTCGGGCCTTGCAAAAAGAAGTGGAAGATCGTTTAAGTGAAGCCCTTCTTTCTGGTCAAATTCAGTTAGGGGATAAAGTAACTTTAGGCGCTAGCAAAGGCAAAATTACGTTAAATGTGCGGGCACCAAAAGCACCAAAGACAGAAGCGAAAGAATTACAAACTGTATAGATGAGATGCAAAGGAGGTCGGGACAGAAGTGTTTAACTCCGAGAAATAAGAAGGAATTTCCGAAAATTGTTCTTTAATTTTTGGAGAATTTCGGCTTATTTCCGAAGGGGTTGCTTCTGTTCCCGCCGTTTATCAGTTTTTGAGCGTGGGACAAAAATCCAAAGTGATTTTTGTCCCACGCTCCTTTTTCTATTTTCCAGTGGCGATTTCTTTTTGAGAATTGCCAGATTGATTTTTCTGTGCTACGTTAATAAGGAGGGGTGATGGAATGGAACAATCTTTTTTTCGAGAATTACTACATTATCAACGTCCAAAGGATAATCCTTTTCGACTAGTGTTTGCTGGCTTGGTTATGTTCAGCATTCTTTTTTTGGGCTATATCAATCATCAATTATTGATTTCAAGCTTTGGCTCGTTAGGTATTTTTACTTTTTTATATTATCAGCCGTTACCATTAAAACAGTTAATGACTCGTTTATCTGTGGTCGGTAGTTACCTTTTTTTAGGAAATTTGTTAGGCATGTTATCGACCCATATTGCATGGCTCATTCCCATTGTTGTTGCCCTGGTCGGTTTTGGTGGCCGCTTTTTCTTTGAAGTCTACGATATTTCAAAACCAGGGGCCTTCTTTGGTGTGATGGTGACAGCGATGGGTGCCAGTACGAGTATTCCGTTAGCAAAAATTCCGTTCATGAGTGGCTGTATGTTATTAGGTATTGGCTTTTCTATTTTGTTTGCACTAGTGTTGCATTTTACAGAGAAGGAAATCAGTGCCCCGCTAGCTAAGCAATCATTACGGGAACGAATTTATCGGCATCCAGAAGCACCATTAGATAGCATATATTATAGCTTTGTCTTATTTTTTGCTGTATATATCAGCGAAAGTTTACATTTACAGAATCCGTATTGGTTAGTCGTTTCCTGTGCATCCATTTTACAAGGAGACAATTTACGTGCGATTAAGCAGCGAAATATTCAGCGAATTTTTGGCACAACGATTGGATTGGTTATTTCCGCTTTTCTGCTTAATTTAGCTTTGACAACTTTTGAATCGATTGTCGTGATTACAATCTTATTTGTGACCGTTGAGTATTTTATTCGTCGTAATTATGGATTGGCGCAATTTTTCACAACGCCTATGGCTCTGATGCTTTCATTGCTCGTTCGTCAGCAGTATGTGATAACGTTGATTCAATTCCGCTTTTTGGGGATTGTTTTAGGCAGCTTGTTAGGCTTAGCGGCAGCGTGGCTATTCACCGTTGTAGTAACGTTTTATGAACGAAAATATCACTTGAACGAGTGACCAAAGAACAGATGACCAGTAATTAAAAAAAAGAACATTTGGTAGGTAAGCGGTTGGCGCTTTTCTACCAAAATTTTTTCGGAAACATTGTGAAAAATGTACGTTTAATACAGATAGGCTCTTTTAAAGTTTGTGAACGTATGATACTATTAAACGGTCATAAAGAAGGAGGCTATATTTATGATTGAACTGATTGCAACTGCAGAATCTGTTGAGCAGGCTGTAGAATTACTCGCAACAGGTGTGGATACATTATATATTGGAGAAGAAACATTCGGGTTGCGTTTGCCCGTATCTTTTACACGAGATGAACAACGCAAGATTGTGAAACGTGCACATGAAATGGGCAAACAAGTGCTAGTTGCAGTAAATGGCATTATGCACCCTGAAAAAATGAAATTAGTCCCAGAGTATCTGACATTTTTAAAAGAAATCAACGTCGATAAAATTACTTTGGGTGATCCAGGTATTGTGTTTATTATGCAACGAGATGGATTAGAAATTCCTTACGTTTATGATGGTGAAACCTTAGTAACGAGCTCACGTCAAATCAATTTTTGGAGTAAACGAGGAGCCATCGGAGCTGTCCTAGCTCGGGAAGTACCTTTTGAAGAAATGGTCGCAATGGAAGAAAACTTAGCAGTTCCAGCTGAAATTCTTGTCTATGGGGCGACCTGTATTCATCAATCGAAACGCCCATTAATTCAAAATTACTACAATTACACAAAGAACGACAAAGGGGTTACGAAAGACGAAGGGCTGTTTATTTCTGAACCCAAAAAACCAGAAACCCACTATTCCATTTATGAAGATAGTCATGGTACGCATATTTTTGCCAATAACGATGTGAACTTGATGAATGAGTTAACAAACTTGTATGACCATCACTATCGCACATGGAAGCTCGATGGCCTTTACACACCAGGTGAAAATTTTGTCGCGATTGCTCGCTTATTTGCTGAAGCGAAAGCAGCACTTGAAGCGGGAACTTGGTCAGAAGATCAAGCAGCTCATGCAACAGCTGAAATTGAAAAATTACATCCAACAGGTCGTGGCTTAGACAATGGTTTCTTTGATTTAAGTGCCGATGCAATAAAATAAATTGATTCATTTAAGGGGAAGAAGAACATGAAAGTAATGACAGAACGAACATTGAAGCGTCCCGAGGTGTTGGCTCCAGCCGGGACGCTAGAAAAACTAAAAGTCGCAATTCGTTACGGTGCCGATGCCGTTTATATCGGAGGGAATGCCTACGGTCTGCGTAGCCGCGCAGGAAATTTCACGCCAGAAGAAATGGCGGAAGGCGTAGCCTTTGCCCGCGAACATAATGCGAAAGTTTATGTCGCTGCCAATATGGTCACTCATGAAGGAAACCAGGAAGGGGCAGGAGCGTTTTTCAGAGAATTGCGAGACATCGGAATTTCAGCTGTGATTGTTTCCGATCCAGCTTTAATCGAAATTTGTGCGACAGAAGCACCAGGTTTACCTATCCATTTATCGACACAAGCTTCAGCAACCAACTATGAAACATTAGAATTTTGGAAAAATGAAGGCTTAGAACGTGTGGTATTAGCGCGCGAAGTTTCAATGGAGGAAGTTGCAGCGATTCGTGAAAATACGGACATTGAGATTGAAGCCTTTATTCATGGAGCAATGTGTATTTCATATTCAGGACGTTGTACTTTATCCAACCATATGTCGATGCGGGATGCCAATCGTGGCGGTTGCTCTCAATCTTGTCGTTGGAAATACGAGTTATTTGATATGCCTTTTGGGACAGAACGTCGGAGCAAAACCAGCGAAGGGGAAGTTGAAGAAGAGTTTTCAATGAGCGCCGTAGATATGTCTATGATTGAACATATTCCAGAATTAATTGAAAATGGTGTCGATAGTTTTAAAATTGAAGGCCGCATGAAATCCATTCACTATGTTTCGACAGTCGCTAATGTGTATAAAAAAGCCGTCGATTCTTACATGGAAGACCCTGAAAACTATGTCTGCCAACAAGAGTGGATTGATGAATTATGGAAAGTAGCACAACGTGAATTAGCAACTGGTTTTTATTACAATACACCAAGTGAAAATGAACAATTATTCGGCGAACGTCGTAAAATTCCACAATATAAATTTGTTGGCGAAGTGATTGCGTACAACGAAAAGACGCAAGTCGCGACAATTCGTCAACGGAACCTTTTCAGTGTCGGCGATGAAATTGAATTTTATGGTCCCGGGTTTACCCATTTCCACCAAACCGTTAAAGAGATGTATAATGAAGACGGTGAAGCGATCGATCGGGCACCTAATCCCATGATGTTATTAACAATGGAAGTGACGCAACCTGTTGCAGTCGGCGATATGATTCGTAAGAAAAAATAAACCAGCCAAAAGGAGGAGTAATTATGAGTGTCCGCGTGAATGATTTATTAAAATTACCGTCTTTGCGAGAAGCAACGGTACTTTCTGGTAAAAACCAATTGGACACATCTGTTGCTTCTCTTTCTTTTTTAGAAGTCTCTGATATGTCTTTGTTTTCGGAAAAACTTCACAAAACAAATGAATACCATGCTGGCGAAATTTTGATTGGTTCATTTTGTGCCATTCGTCATGATGTGGTGAAGCAATGTGAAACGATTCGGCATCTCCATGAATTAGGCGAAGTAGGCCTAATCTTGTACTACGTTGGGATTATCGTATCGAAAGTTGCAGAGGAAGTGATTCAATTAGCGGATTCTTTAGGTTTTATTTTAATCCAAATGCCTAAAAACGATCCAACATTACGCTACAACGAAGTCATTTATGAAGTCATGAAATTGTTAGTCAATAAAAATAAAATGGCTTCTTTTGCAACGGACCTCTTGGAAAAAGTTTCCCTTTTGCCTGAACAAAACCGCAGTATGGAAATGACCTTGAAAATCCTATCCGATTTTTTAAAAGTCAACATTGCGTTAACCACCTATACCAATGAAATCATCAGCACCATCAATTGGCCGCGAAGCACGAAATTGCCCTTAACCAAGTTACTTTATCAATCACAAGAGAAAGTAGCGCTGGGAGAAACGACCTACTTCATTACCTCGCAAAAACTTCCTCAGAAAGATGGACAAACATTGAAGCTTTACTTCATTCGAGAAGAAGAGCAGTTAACCTCTTTTGAGATGAATCAAGCGGTGGAAGTCGTTCAGATGGCTCTGAATTTATGGGGGAAAAACTATGACGAAGTCAGTGAGTATGCCTTAGTCCAAGCAATCATTAACGATGAAAGTGATAAGATGTACCAATTAGCCAAAAAATTAATGATTGATATTTCTTCTGTCGAAACGATGTGGCTTTTGCCTATTTGGCAACAAGGACAAGAAATCCACGCTATTCAGCAAGATTTGAAAGATTTCCTACGTTACTATTACCAAACAACGATTGTCCAACAAACAGAAAATTACCTGATTGTTCTCTTAGGTAATTATTTACACAAACAACCTGAAGCCACGATTAGTAAAGAATACTTGCAAGCCACAGACTATCAGGACTATTTAGGTGAAATCATCCTTTGTCCGAAAGTTCGTAACACGACTGAAGTGCGTGTCAGCTACCAAACCGCTAATCAAGTCGCGCCGTTTTTAAAGCGCGTCTATCCACAAAGAAAAGTGTTATCAATCGCGGAAATTCGTACAGTTCAACAAATGATGACGTGTCTCCAAGCAGGAGAAGAAGCAATCCAACAACGCTTAGCAGTTATCCAACCTCTCTTAAAAGAATCAGAGCAGTTAATGACATTAGGAACGTTTTTACTAGATGCAAGTAGTGATTTTAAAGAATGCGGCGAACGCCTATTTGTTCATAAAAATACGGTCAAATATCGTATCAGTAAAATTAATGAAGCGCTCGGCTATGATATGACCAACGCCGCCGAAGCCTATGAAGTCTATTTGGCGATGATCTTATATCGCTTGGTCACGAATGAATGAAAAAAGCAGACAATCGGCTACTGCCGATTGTCTGCTTTTTTATTTTAAGCCAAAACTTCCTCGATATTTTTTTCAATTTGAAAAAGACCTATGACTGATTTTTCGTTATAATTGAAAAAATAATTAAGGAGGAATGAGAATGAAATTAAAAAACGAGCAACAACAATCGTGGCTTAGCTTAGCATTTGTTTGGGCGGGCGCAATGATTAGCGTGCCAGGATTAATTATTGGAGGAACGTTAGTTGCAGGCATGCCTTTATGGGAAGCTTTGTTAACAGGATTTATTGGTTACGGTATTATTGTTATTTTAATGATTTTACAAGGAATTCAAAGTTCCGACTTACAAGAACCTTCTGTCAAAGTCGCTTCTCAAGTGTTTGGCATTCAAGGTTCGCAAAAGATCATTTCTATTATTCTAGCGATTGCTTGCTTAGGTTGGTTTGGTTTGCAAGCCAATGTCAGCGGCGGCGCCTTCACGAACTTTTTAAAAATTTACGGCATTGATTTACCTGTGTCGCTTTCTTCCTTAATCTGGGGAATTATCATGCTTATTTCGGCTCTTTATGGCATAAAAATATTGAAAATTCTGAATTATTTTGCGGTTCCTGTGTTAGTTCTGGTTTGTCTTTATGGCTTGGTGGCTTCGTTAAGAAACAACGGTTGGGCGGCTGTTAGTCAATATACCCCTCAAACAGCAGGAAGCTTTATGTCAGGTCTTTCAATGACTGTCGGTTCTTTTGCATTAGGCGCAGTAATTGCTGGAGATTACTCTCAATATGTTTCTTCTCGTAAAGATGTGGTCAAAGCGGCCACCTTAGGGATTTTACCGACAGGCTTGTTGATGATTGGCGTTGGTGCGGTCTTGACCATTGCATCGAACACCGCAGATATCACGGAAGTTTTTATGAATCTCGGTTTTCCAGTTTTAGGAATTATTGCGCTAATTTTAGCAACTTGGACCACGAATGCCGTGAATGCTTTTTCTGGCGGATTGGCCTTGATTAATGTCTTTGATATTCCAAAAGAAAAAGAAAAAGTCGCTGTCGGTGCGGCCGGCGCCATTGGAACCTTATTAGCAGTTGTGGGGATTTTAAATTACTTTACGCCGATTATGTCCGTCCTTTCTGCGATGGTGCCACCAGTGGCTGGTGTAATGATTGCTGCCTATTGGTTGATTAACAAAGGCGATCGAACCAAATGGCAGCCAACGCCTGGCGTGAATAAATTAGGTGTTTTTTCATGGCTAATTGGTGCTGCAGTGGGGGGCATTCCGGTGATTATGAGTTTCTTTCCCAATGCCCCTCAATTGCCTAACCAACCGCTAATTGGCATTGTTTTATCGTTTGTTATTTATTATTTCGGTGCAAAACGTCAACAGACGAACACCGAATCATTAGAAATGGAATGAAGAAGAGGAGTGTCGGAGAATGCGTTATTTAGATGCAGAAGCAATTGAGAATATAGCTACAGGAGCAGCTTTTTTAGGGACAGGAGGTGGCGGTGATCCCTATATTGGTAAAATGATGGCTTTGTCCGCCATCGAAGAAAACGGACCTGTCAAACTGGTTTCTCCAGAAGAAATTGCCGCGGAGGATTTTTTCCTACCAGCCGCAATGATGGGTGCCCCATCTGTCGCAATTGAAAAATTTCCCAAAGGCGACGAATTCGTCCGTGTCTTTGAGAAGTTAGGAAAATATTTAGACCAAGAAACGATTGCGGGAACCTTTCCAATGGAAGCTGGGGGCGTCAATTCAATGATTCCAATTGTTGTTGCAGCGAAGCTAGGCATTCCCTTGGTGGATTGTGATGGTATGGGTCGGGCCTTTCCAGAATTGCCTATGGTAACGTTCCATTTGAATGGGATGTCAGCGACCCCTATGGCAATTACCGATGAAAAAGGAAATATTGGCATTATGGAAACGATTGATAATACTTGGACAGAACGTCTTGCTCGTGTTCAAACGGTTGAAATGGGCGCCAGTGCTTTAGTGAGCATTTATCCCGCGACAGGCAAACAATTACAAGACTATGGTATTCACAACATCGTGACATTATCAGAAGAAATTGGCAAAGTGATTCGAGGTACCTATGCAGATGAACAAGAAAAACGGCAAGCATTAGTAGAAGTTACGGATGGCTTTGAATTGTTCCAAGGAAAAATTCTAGATGTGGAACGAGAAGTAAAAGGTGGCTTCAATTTGGGACGTGTCAAATTGAGTGGCTTAAACAGTGATGCTGGTTCAGAAGCAGTCGTCCATTTTCAAAATGAAAATTTAATTGCCGAGAAAGATGGTCAGGTGATTGCGATGACGCCTGATTTGATTTGTATGGTAGATTTAGAAACTTTAACGCCTGTGACAACAGAAAGCTTGAAATACGGCAAACGTGTCCAAGTAATGGGCTTGAAAGCGAATGCCGCTTGGCGAACGAAAAAAGGTATCGAAACAGTGGGTCCTCGGTATTTCGGCTACGAAATGGATTATCAACCACTAGAAAACTTAGTAGCGAAGGAGGACAAATAAATGTATAAAATCGGTATCGATGTCGGCGGCACAAATACAGATGCTGTTATTTTAGATCATCAATTAAACTTGATTCATTCAGTGAAAGTTCCAACAACCGATGATATTCAAACAGGGATTGCCGGTGCCTTAAATAAAGTCTTGGCAGAATCAGCAGTGGACCCAACCAAAGTCACACATGCAATGTTGGGCACGACCCAATGTACGAATGCCATTGTTGAGCGAAAAAAATTAGCAAAAGTTGGGGTCCTTCGTTTGGGCTATCCAGCAACCGCTTCGGTCTTGCCTTACACAGCTTGGCCCAAGGATTTAGTGGCCACTCTTTCAGAAACGTATGCTTTAGCACATGGCGGCTACGAATATGATGGACAACCATTGACTGCACTGGACGAAGAAGAATTACGTGGGATTTTGGCCTCTTGGCGAGGAGAAGTAGAGGCAATCGCAGTAATTGGCGTTTTTTCTTCTTTAAAAAATGACCAAGAATTGTTTGTTCAAGCACTTGCTAAGGAAGTGTTAGGGGCAGATGTTCCTGTATCTTGCTCCTCAATGATTGGGTCTGTCGGTTTAATCGAACGGGAAAATGCGACAATTTTAAATGCTGCGTTGCACAAAGTAATTAAAGTGACCAGCGAAGGCTTTGAACAAGCCTTAGAACAAGAAAAAATTCATCACGCCCAAGTGTACTTATGTCAAAATGATGGTACGTTAATGTCGTTAACGTATGCCAAACAGTTTCCTATTTTAACCATTGCTTGTGGACCAACAAATAGTATTCGTGGCGCTTCTTACTTAGCTGGTTTGAAAGATGCGGTTGTTTTAGATGTTGGTGGCACAACGTCAGACATTGGCGTGTTAGTGGATGGCTTTCCAAGAGAATCTTCACTGGCCGTTGATGTTGGCGGAGTACGGACCAATTTTAGAATGCCAGATATCGTGTCAATCGGTGTCGGCGGCGGCAGTCTAGTGCGTGAACAACCAGATGGTTCTGTGACAGTTGGCCCCGACAGTGTCGGCTACCGTATTACACAAGAGGCCCTTGTTTTTGGCGGCACACAATTAACGACCACTGATATTGCGGTTCGCTTAGGTCATGCCCAAGTCGGTGATCCTAGCAAAGTGGCTCATTTAGACCAAACGTTTGCGGAAAAAGTGTACCAAAAAATTGGCGAATTGGTCAGTGAAGCGATTGATCGCATGAAGACCAGTTCCGCAGACGTGACGGTCGTTTTAGTTGGTGGTGGGAGTATTATCATCCCCGAAGAATTGACAGGCGTTAAAGCGCTAATTCGCAACGAAAACGGAGCAGTGGCGAATGCCATCGGTGCCTCTATCGCTCAGATTAGCGGACAATACGAACAAATTTATGTCTATTCAAAAATCCAACGGGATGCGGCGTTGGCCGATGCCCAAGAAAAAGCCGTCCAACAAGCTGAACTTGCGGGTGCAGTCCCTGGCACAATCGAGTTAGTCGAGGTGGAAGAAACACCACTCGCCTATCATCCAGAAAATGCAACCCGCTTACGAGTAAAAGTGGTTGGGAATATGTATTAAAAGAAAGGAAATCCTCTGGCATATGAGGGTTTCCTTTTTGTGCTATAGTAAAAGAAGAAGGAATAACTATGGCTAAATTATTCGCCTACCAAATTGGTCAAAACCCTCGTATTCAAACGGACCTTTTGGTAGATCCTCAGCTGTTTGAAGATGAGCATGGCTGTGCGGGGGGTGTGGACTTCGGGTTAGCAGATTGTGTTCAAACCGGAATGTTTACAGATATTGAAGTGATAAAACGGTATCTTCACGAAGCAACCTACGTTTTTATTAATGGTGACTTTGACCGACTAAGTTATTTAGAAATTGGGATTGCACTTTCCTTAGGCAAAACACTTTATGTCATTACAATGAATCCAAACGTAACGAAAGAAGATTTAGGAATTTCCTTCGACAATACTACGATTGAATTCCTTTCCCCCAGCGCTTTTATGGAACGAATCCATAAAACAGAAGCAGCAGAAAACTAAACAAAAGTAAGTAATACGACTGTCTTTTTTTGCTATTTTTTGCGATAATAAAGGAGAAAGTTCAAATTGAAAGGGAGCCAGAATAAATGAAAACCTATGATTATATTGTTATTGGTGGCGGTAGTGGCGGGATTGCTTCTGCTAACCGCGCAGGAATGCACGGAGCCAACGTCCTTTTAATTGAGGGCAACGAAATTGGTGGGACCTGTGTCAACGTTGGTTGTGTGCCTAAAAAAGTCATGTGGCAAGCCAGCAGCATGATGGAAATGATGGAAAGAGACACAGCAGGCTATGGGTTTGATGTTGAAATCAAAAATTTTAGCTTTAAACAATTAGTTGAAAATCGTGAAAAATATATTGACTTCTTACATGGTGCGTATAATCGTGGTTTAGACAGTAACAACATTGAACGTATCCATGGTTACGCTACGTTTACTGGGGAGCAAACAATTGAAGTCAATGGGACAGAATATACGGCGCCGCACATTTTAATCGCGACAGGTGGTCGTCCGAAAAAACTAGGTATTCCAGGAGAAGAATATGCCTTAGATTCAAACGGCTTCTTTGCGTTAGAAGAAATGCCAAAACGTGTGGTCTTTGTCGGTGCGGGTTACATCGCAGCCGAATTAGCAGGAACCTTACATGGCTTAGGCGCAGAAACACATTGGGCCTTCCGTCACGAACGACCATTACGAAGCTTTGATGACATGCTTTCTGAAAAAGTCGTAGAACGCTATCAAGAAATGGGCATGCAAATTCATCCGAATGCAACACCAGCTAAAATTGAAAAAACGGCGCAGAATGAGTACGTTATTACATTTGAAAATGGTGAATCAATCACGACAGATGCCGTGATTTTCGGGACAGGCCGTCAGCCGAACACGGATCAATTAGGCTTAGAAAATACGAAAGTAGCCCTTGATGAGAAAGGCTACGTCAAAGTAGATAAATTCCAAAATACCACGCAAAATGGCATCTACGCAGTCGGCGATGTCATTGGGAAAATCGACTTAACGCCAGTCGCGATTGCCGCTGGTCGGCGCCTGTCTGAACGCTTATTTAACGGACAAACCGATTTATATTTGGATTATAACTTAGTACCAACGGTGGTCTTTACCCATCCACCAGTTGCGACAATTGGCTTGACGGAAAAAGCAGCGCTTGAAGAATATGGTAAAGACCAAGTGAAAATCTATCGCTCTAGCTTTACGCCAATGTATTTCGCTTTAGGAGAATACCGTCAAAAATGCGACATGAAATTAATCTGTGTCGGCAAAGAAGAAAAAATTGTCGGTTTGCATGGCATCGGCATCGGTGTTGACGAAATGCTACAAGGCTTTGCAGTCGCTATTAAAATGGGCGCGACCAAAGCAGATTTTGATAATACTGTTGCGATTCATCCAACAGGCTCAGAAGAATTTGTAACAATGCGATAAAAGGCGAATAAACCCCAAAAAAGAGCGTTGCATCAGCAACGCTCTTTTTTGAATACACGAGTTATTTCATTCAATTTATAACCAATTGGGTGCTGGCAAACGTGATGAAATTAGCTATTTTCTATTATCAGTTGCAACATTTTTTTCATTAAAATGTTGATATAAGGAAGTATCAGAAACGAGTAATTCAATGATTTCAGATTTATCTATAATAGTAATTCTTTGTCGAGATAAAAACGCAATAAATTGTGGTAAAAATCTTTTGGCATAGATATCTAAATATAACTTTGTGGTTTGATTATTATAGGTGACTAGTAAGTAAAAATAGTCGGGACTACTATCAAAAGCGGACGCTCTTATCTTTTTGGTATAAATGATTTCTATGGATTCAATTTCAGAATAAGGAATTTTTATTTGTGTAGAACTGTTTTTTATGCATTCAATGATTTTCAGAATCGGGTTTCTGGAGAATTGATGGACCATAATATCTTGTTGGTTAATTATCCAATAATCTGAAAAGATGATTGGAAAAACTAAAAGTAGACCGATAAATATGATTGCACTAAACAACCAAAAAGGTTGATAACCAAAACCAGTAAGTAGCAAAGAGAAACAAGTCCAAACAATACAAAATAAAATTCCTTTTTTTAGATTATAAATTTTTCCAACAACTTGAGGCTTTTTAAAATAAGGACTACCTTGGATTAGCTCATCAATAGAAACATTGTACAAATCAGAAAGCATCAGTAAATTATCAATTGAAGGGATGGATTGTCCAGTTTCCCATTTGGAAATAGCTTGTGTAGTGACATGTAATTTTTGGGCAATTTGTTCTTGCGTATAGTGATTATTTATTCTCCGTGTTTTTAAAATAGTTTGGATTAACATTATTCGTTACCTCCTTGATTTTAGAGTAGTCTATTCCGCTATATGTTTCAATCAACTAGTGGTTGATAAGCAAATAATTGCTATTAAATAAACAATAACATCTTTTAACTACTGACTTTTCCAAGAAATATGCTATGATTAAAAAAATCAGCAAAACAGAGGGTAGGGAGTTAGAGGATGGATAAAATTAGAATTAACAACTTGAAATTTTTCACAAAAAATGGTGTTTTGGCAGAAGAAAAACGTCTAGGACAGCAAGTAGAAATCGACCTTGAAATGCAGTTGTCGCTAGCCGAAGCAGGGCGAACAGATGATGTCACTCAAACTGTCAATTATGCCGAAGTGAATGAATTGATTGCCCAACGAGTAAACAATCACTCGTACGATTTAATCGAAGGGTTAGCGAGTGCTATTTTAGATGATATTTCCGCAGATTATCAAGAACAATTGAACAAAATTATCATTAAAATTAGAAAATATAGTGTGCCGATGCCCGGCCTTTTTGACAATATTGAAATTGAAATGGAGCGAGAAGTATAGATGATTGGCTATGTAGCATTAGGTAGTAACGTCGGCGATCCATACGCAAATTTAGTGAAAGCCCGCAATTATTTAAACGAAGACCCGCAGATTCAGGTCGTGGCTTCTTCAAAACTTTATGAAACGGATCCTTACGGCTATACAGACCAAGATGATTTTTTGAACGCCGTATTGAAAATTGATACTAGCTATACCGCTGAAGAGTTATTGGCTGTTACCCAAGGGATTGAGCAAGCAATGAAACGTAAAAAATTAATTCACTGGGGTCCGCGGATTATTGATATTGATATTTTATTATTAGGGGGGCAGTCAGTCACGTTGCCCCACTTACAAGTTCCTCATCAAGAATTAACAAAACGGTCATTTGTTTTGATTCCCTTAAGTGATGTTTACGCAGAGGAACAACTATTGGGCGCGCCAATAGCTACGTGGATTCAGCGCAGTGGCAATCAAGAAGAAGTGCGAGTAAGCGAAAAGGAATGGTAGAGATGGAGCAGGAAAAACAAGCGCAAATTGAGCAGGCAGTTACCACAATCTTAGAAGCAGTGGGGGAAGATACTCAACGGGCAGGACTCATTGATACACCCAAACGCGTAGCTAAAATGTATGCAGAAGTTTTTAGTGGATTAACCGAACCTGAATTTGACGATTATAAATTATTTGATAGCTTAAATGAAGGCGAAATGGTTCTAGTAAAAGATATTGCCTTTTATTCAATGTGTGAACACCATTTATTGCCATTTTATGGAAAAGTACATGTCGCTTATCTGCCAGAAGGTGGCAAAGTATTGGGACTAAGCAAGTTACCAAGATTAGTAGAACATTGTGCCAAACGTCCCACAGTTCAAGAAGATTTAACAGTGACAATTGCCCGCAAACTCCAAGAAAATATTCCCGTCAAAGGCATTGCAGTAGCCATTGAAGCGGAACATATGTGTATGACGATGCGCGGCGTGAAAACACCACAAAGTAGCACCAAAACATTTCAATTTACCGGACTATTTAAAGAACAAGAGTGGAAAAATCAATTTTTAATGGAGATACGTTAGAAAATGGAAATCATTGTTGGCACGAATAACCAAGGTAAGTTAAAAGAAATGCAATCAGGACTTAAGGACCCCGCTATTCAACTTGTCTCTTATCGAAAGTATACAACCAGTCAAGAACAACCTGCAGAAACTGGCACTACGTATGCTGAAAATGCTTATCTAAAAGCTCGCTTTTTCCAACAATTAATTGGCCGCCCAGTGTTAGGTGATGATGGCGGCTTAACGTTAACTGCTTTTCCTGATTTATTAGGTATTCATACAAGCCGCTTTTTCCATTCAGCCAATCCGGAAGAACAGAACCGCGAACTGTTGCACTTATTTGAAGGGCAACAGTCGACCCGAGAGTTAACCTTATCAGCCACGTTGGTCTATGTACTCGATGACGACAAACTGTTGCAAACGGAAGCCACTTTGACTGGTGAATTAGTTGAACCGCGCGGTACAGGTGGTTATGGCTTTGATCCGATTATTTATTTACCAGATCGAGGCAAAACCTTAGCGGAGTTGTCCACGAGTGAACGAATGAAGATAAGTCCTAGAATGCGGGCTTTACGAAAGATGATTCAGCAGATAAAGGAGCAATGTGACAATGATTGATTTAAAAAAGAATTACCAAATTATGGGGATTGTCAACACGACCCCCGACTCTTTTTCTGATGGCGGTAGCTACACAACGGTCGACGTGGCCTATCAACATGCGCTTCATCTACTAGAAGCGGGGGCCGATATTTTAGACATTGGCGGCCAATCCACACGTCCTGGCTACGAAGAAGTTTCTCCACAAGTTGAGGCAGACCGAGTATTACCGTTAATTAAAAAAATACGTGAGACTTCTCTAGCGCCGATTTCTGTGGATACCTACTATCCCGAAGTAGCAGAAGCCGCGATCCAAGCTGGTGCCACAATGATTAATGACATCAAAGGATTAGACACTCCGGGGATGGCAGAAGTCCTCGCACAATATCCTGAAGTCCAAGTTGTGATTATGCATTCCAGAAAACACCAATCCCTTTCTTTAAAAGAAGAGTTGCACCAATTTTATACAGAAAAAATTGAACAATGCCAAAAATATGGGCTTTCCTTAGAAAAAATTTGTTTCGATCCAGGGATTGGCTTTCATAAAACTGTCGCAGAAAACCTTCAACTGTTAAAAGATCCTAACGCCTTTCGCTACCAAGATTATCCGTTACTGTACGGCGTTTCTCGCAAACGAACTATCGGCGCTTTAACGAACGAACCAGAACCAGCCAACCGTGATTTTGGTTCAGCCGCTGCTTCCTTGTATGCAGCACAACAAGGCGTAGAAATTTTACGTGTTCATAATGTCCAAGGCTTAAAACAAACATTTGATGTCTGGCGAGCATTGTCGGAGAAGGAGTAAAGGCGGAGCAATAGACTAAACAGACCGACCATCAAAAAAGATGGTCGGTCTGTTTAGTCTAAAAAATTTTAGTTGGCTGAATCGTTTTATCCCAGTAAACGGTGCGCGATTTTTATTACAAAAGAAAGCGGCTGTTGAATAATCAGGAAAGTAAGCGTATTCTGGGAAGGTACAAATGTGTTATACTACACAAGTAGGAAGTTTATGACGGTGGCAATTTCTCAAAAAAAGGGGGACTGCCAATGTTTTTGCTTGTTTGCTCTTTCCCTAGAAAGGAATAGTAGTGACTGTCTTTGAAGCATTGATGCTTGCGATTGCTTTCGCAACATTAATTGTCAAAATCAGTAATAAAAACGACAAAAAATAAACCCGTCATAACCTTTAGCGAAGATTGACGGGTTTATTTATCCACAATTAAAGCTACCGTCTTAAACGGTCTACCCGAGAGCGTATATCTAGTACGCTCTCTTCGTGTTTATTATAGCAAGTTGAAACGGAAAAGTCGAATAGTAAATCATATATGCGTGTTCAGTTGAAGCCGAATTAAACAGCAAAAGAAAAGTTTTGTAAAAACTTTTGAGCAATTTCGTAAAATGTTTCTTCGTCTAACGTATCTACATATTTTATTCTGCGTTGTGCCTGTTCTGTATAGTCGAGTGAATAGACTTGGAGCGTATTCACTTTACTTACTGCATTATCGGAGGTATGAAGTTTTTCGCTATAAATAGGGACAAGAAAAGGACGTTCCTTATCCAACGAGGTTATTGGACAGACAATAACTAAATTTGTTGAAATATTGTAACTGTCTTTGCTCATTACGAGAGCAGGTCGTCGTTTTCTGATTTCATAACCTTTAGAAGGCGCAAAGTCGATAATAACAATATCTCTTTGAGTTGGTTTATAGCCCATCAACTTCTCCTCCGCTAGGTGAATAATCAATCGCTAATTCAGGAAGATAAAACTCTCCTTCAGCAGTATTTTCAAAAAAATCTTCTACTTTTGGAATCAATGCGATGGAGCCATTATTTTTGCGAAGAATAACAAATTCTTCTCCTTCTTTAACTCCTAAAGTAGCAGGAATTGTTATAACTAATGAGTTTCCTTGTTTTCTTGTTTTTGTTGATGTCATAGCTAACACCTCCATTTTTTAACTAGTATAACATGTATTCACTAGGTAATACAAATTAGAGATGGAATGAAGCATCAAAAGTAGTTAAGTTGTATAAGTAACAACATTAATTGTCAAAATCAGTAATAAAAACGACAAAAAATAAACCCGTCATAATCTTTAGCAAGGATTGACGGGTTTATTTCCGTATTAAAATCAAGCTACCGTCTTAAACGGTCTACCCGAGAGCGTATGTCTAGTACGCTCTCTTCGTGTTTATTATACCAAGGTATCACCTAAAAAGCTAGCCGCTAAATCCTCAATAGGATCCAGCGGCTTTTTTAATTTTCTCTTGTCAAAATCGTTTGTGTAATTTCATACAATTGTTCTTTCGCTTGGGCCTTTGTTTCAGGAAGTTTGCTGATTTCTTTCAGCGCTTTTTCTGTGTAATGAGTGGCTAATTGTTGGGCCTTTTCTACGCCACCTAGTTCATGGACAAGACGATAAATTTCCTGTGTTTCTTCATCGGTCAAGGTTTCTTTTTTCATTAAAAGTGGCAACAAGACTTCACGATTGGCTTCAAGTGCATAAATCAAGGGCAAAGAATAAACGCCTTGACGTACGTCTTCTAAGACGGGTTTGCCGATAGCATCGGCAGTTTGTGTATAGTCCAAAATATCATCAATAATTTGAAAAGCCAGTCCGATATTTTCGCCGATTTCACCACAACGTTTGGCAAAACGTTGGGAGGTGCCACTTTCATAGGCACCGACAAAACAACTTAGCGCAAACAATTCCGCTGTTTTCCCAGAAATGTTTTTTAAATATTGGTCAATCGTTACCTCGAAATTATAGCGATTGTCCATTTGACCAAGCTCACCAGTCAGGACTTTTTCCATACTGCGCGAATTTAATTGAATGCTTTTTAATGAAGAAGAATAATCAGATAAGAGCTTGAAACAGCAAACAAAAAGATAATCGCCTGTATACACGGCTGTGCTATTTCCAAAGCGCGAACGCAATGTTGGCAAGCCACGACGCGTATCGGCTTCATCGACAATATCGTCGTGAACTAACGTGGCGGTATGCAGTAATTCAATGGAAGCCGCTAACGCTGTCGCCTTTTTAGGGTCCCGCTGTTCACCAAAATAAGAGAACAACAGTTGGTAGGCTGGACGTAGCAATTTGCCGCCAGAATGAATCATGTCATGGACAGCAGCTTGAATCTCTTGATTATCGATTTGAACCGCTTGTTCCATCAAGCGAAGAGTAGTTGTTAATTCTTTTGATAACGTAGGATAGGTATTCCACATAGGATGTATATTCATAAGATGACTCCTTTAATTGTGGCGGACAGGTTTTCAATTAGAAAAATTGACTCCACTTATGTTTCGTTGTTTGTTCATAATTCAGTTGGAATTTTCGTAACGTCTGGACATGTTGTAGTAAATAATTAGCGGCAATCCCAATGGCAATCCCTGAGAGTAACCCAAACAGAGATAAAAATGGTAAGTACAGCATCGGCGCCCACGAATGAGCAAAGAAAGAGGTCGTTAGCAACTGACCAACATTGTGTAAGAAACCACCAACGGCACTAATCCCAATAATGCTGACCCGTTTTGGCCCAAGCTGCTTGACAAGCAACATGCCGAAATAACTTAATAAGGCACCACTGGCACTATAGAAAAAGGTCGAAAGTGTGCCGCCCAGTAATGTCGTTAAAATCAAACGTAAACAGACCAGGAAAAAACTATCACGCTTACGCATGGTGAAAATCGCAATAATGGTAATTAAATTTGCTAGACCGAGCTTTGCCCCAGGAGCAAATGCGAAAGGGTAAGGAATCATATTTTCGATTAAACCAATAATGACCCCTTGGGCAACGAGCATAGCAATATAAATATTCTTGTGTAATTTGCTCATAGTTGTCGTGCTTAATAAATTAAGCTACCGTCTTCACTCCCATCAGAAGCTTCCACGGTGATAAACAAATTGTGGGGTAGACAGGCAATCGGGGTTTCACCAGGTTTGGAAATCCAGCCTCGTCGAACATCCACTAAGTCAGCACAGTTGGCTTCCTTCACGCGGATACGATCACCATCTACTTCAATCAGGTTGTAATCACCGTCTTTTGCTTCGTATTTATATGTATAATGCGGGCCGTCCTTTTTTAAGTCAAAGACTTTGATTACTTTGTTGTCTACTTTCAAGACTGCTTGATACGTAGCCGCTTCTTGACCACGGTTTTGCATGGCAAAAACAACAAGGGGCAGAAAAGAACCAAGAACTAAAATAGCAATAATAATAACGTCCCATGTTTTCAAGCGACTTTTCTTAATGAATTCTTTGATCGTCATTTTCTTCTCTCTCCTTTGGTGTTTTTTTCTTGTCTATCATAACATAATGAACGGAAAAGAAGTATTCTTTTCCAGTTGAGCCACCATATTATATAAAAGAAAATATGTGGGACAAAAGTCATGCTTGACTGCTGTCCCACATACTAAATCCTATGATAGTCAGCTGGAGACATGTGTCTCAGCTTTTGCTCGTAGTTGTCAATCGATTATCGATTGCTTACTTACCGCCGTATCTAGCTTTCGGGGTACCATACCACGCTTTACCAAGTTTGCGTTGAATCCATGGAATTACCCAGCGGTCTAAACCGACAGCACGGCCTGAACCGTTCATCAAAGCAAAAGCGACAAAGATAAACCAGATATTTACCCAATAGAACATGCCAGATAAACAGAAGGCAATTGTTAAACCAATTGTAGCAGCACTTGATAACCAAGTGAATAAACCAGCAATCAATGCTAAAGCAATACATACTTCAACGATTGTCATGAATTTTTGCATGAACAAAGCAACTTCTTGGTTTGGCATCATAAATTTCATTACGCTTTCGAACCATTTAGGCATGTGATCAAACACTTGCATTGGTGTTTCGCCGTAAGCGTAGCTTAAACCAAAGTGCGCTGCTTGTGTTGCCGCATCGGCACCACCGCTTGCCGCCGCATCCGCCGCACCACTTGCAGCAGTTGTTGCTGTTTCAGTTGCTTGAGAAGCACCTGTTGTTACTTGTTCTTGTAACCAAGGGAATGGGAAAACGACTTTATCTGTGAACCAAGAACCGTCACCAAACCAAGTGCTTGGTTTCAAGTAATCGCCGTTGCCGACAATTTTCTTCATTGATTCGACTAACCAAACCATACCATAGAAAACACGTAGCGGAACACTCCACAAAACATTGCCGTAACGAGACGTATGTCCGCGAGCAACAGAACGATCATCTTTAATATGGAAGATTTCGTGCATAATGTATTGGAACATATAGTAACCAGAACGAATATCAAAGAAGTATTTCAAGTTAACGATATGTTTCATAATGATGGCTAAGAAACCACTCAAATGAATTTTATCGAATAAGTTGGCAACGCCCCATTTTGCGCCGATGGAAACCATGAATCCTTGGTAGTTTCCTTTAAAGGCGTGTTTTTCGCCGCCTTTAATATCTGCAACGATGTTGGCAGCCGCAGTATGACCTGTTTGTTCAGCTGCTTGAACGATTTGAGGAGTTGGTGTATTTGGTGTTTCTTCGTAATAAACCAAGTCACCAATGATATAAATGTTTTTGTCTTCGTAGCCTTTAGCTTGCATGTATTCATTCGCAACTAAACGACTACCACGTGCTGCTTCTAAACCAAAGTCAGCGGCATCAGAAGTTGCTTTCACACCAGCTGTCCAGATTAACGTATGCGTTGGTACTTCAGAACCATCTTTTAATTTAATGTGATCTGCTGCAACTTCAACGATTGGTGAGTTCAATAATAATTGAACATTTTTCTTTTCTAGATAACGTTCTGCTTTGGCAGCATCGTTACGAGATAACATGTTTAAGATGGTTGGCATTGCTTCAACAACCATTAATGTAATTTCGTCTGGATCAATTTTGGCATCTTTCGCTAAACGATCTTTCCAGTCGATTAATTCGCCGACCATTTCGATCCCAGTAAAACCAGAACCACAGACAACGAATGTTAACATTGCTTTGCGTACTTCAGCATCTGGTTCGATGGCTGCTTTAGCAACGGTTGCTTCAATGTGATGACGAATTTTCACTGCATCATCAAATGACCATAAGGTGAAACCATTTTCTTTCACGCCTGGTGTTCCAAAGTCGTTTGGTTCGCCACCCATACCCAGAATTAACTGGTCAAATGGATAAGAACCTGCTAAAGTTTTCACAACTTTATTTTCTTTGTCGATCCCAGTAACAGTATCTGTTACCAATTTTACGTTTTTCTTGCGTGAGAACAAACGTTGTAAGTCGTATTGAATTGCTTCTGGTTCAACACGTCCGCCTGCTACTTCATGCAATTCGGTCATCATAGTGTGGTAAGAATGGCGATCAATCAATGTGATTGTTACGTCCGTATCTTTTTTAAATTTCTTTGCTAGAAATTTAGTAGCTGAAACGCCAGCATACCCAGCACCTACAACGACAATATTTTGCTTTGTCATTGACAATCCGCTCCTTAATATTGTAAGTAGTAAAATAGTGATAATGATTAATAAGTACACAATCGACTAACATTATATAAGTATTTCACGAATTTGTCTAATATAAATTTTAATTGTCAACAAATTTACTCCAACGATGAGTTTTTGATGAAAAAAAGACCGAAATGTAAATATTTTTAGGGGATGGTCTTGACAACGTTTTTAAAACCATTATAATGTGTAATGTATCACAAACTTTTTATGTTTGTGAAAATCATGAAAGAAAAGGTGACTATCAATGAAAGTGAATAAATTTGTTAAAGGTTTTGCGGCAATTGCATTATCAAGTTTAGTCTTAGCAGCATGTGGTGCAGACAAGAAAGACAACACAACGAACTCTTCTAGCGCAGCATCTTCAGAAACGAAAAAATCAACTGAATCATCAGCACCAGCGAAAAAAGTTGCCGGTGGCGATTTAAAAGATGGTACGTATAAATTAGAAGAAAAAAATGAAAAAAATGGTTACCGTGCAGTCTTTGAAATGACTGTAAAAGACGGCAAAATCACTGAATCTAAATATGACAACATCAATGCTGACGGCAAATCTAAAACAGAAGACACTAAGTATGAAGAAAGCATGAAAGCAAAATCTGGTGTTGGACCAAAAGAATACATCAAACAATTAAACGATTCTTTTGTTAAAGCACAAAGCGCAAGCGGTGTGGAAGTAGTAACTGGTGCGACTCATTCATCTGAATCATTCCAAAACTACGCACAACAATTAATCCAAGCAGCACAAGCTGGTAACACAGACACAATCGAAATCGACAATGGGGCAACATTGAAAGATGGTACGTACTCATTGAAAGAAAAAAATGACTCAAACGGCTACCACACAACATTCTCAATGACTGTGAAAGATGGTAAAGTGACTGAATCTAACTACGATAACGTGAACGCTGACGGCAAATCTAAAAAAGATGACACTGAATACGAAAGCAAAATGAAAGACGTTGCTGGCGTTGGACCAAAAGAATATATCGAAACATTAAACAAAGAATTTGTTAAAGCAATGGGCGAAGAAGACGGCTCACCTGCAGGTGTTGAAGTGGTAACTGGTGCAACACACAGCACACATTCATTCATCAACTACGCACAACAATTAGTGAACGCTGCTGAAAAAGGCGACACAACTGAAATCGTTGTTGACAACATCGTAACAAAATAAGTAATAATAAATGAATCGTGAAGTAGTTCCTGAAACGCTTTTCAGCAATTACTTGACACCATTGAGGGGTTGGGAAAAAGTCGGTTAGCTGACTTTCCCGCCCCTTTTTCTTCGCTAGTTCTGTCCATCATTTCACAAATTTTTTTCACAGAAATTTGTGAATTTCCAAGAGAAAGACTTTTCATTTTTTCCAAAAAAGGCTACTATGCAAGAGAACTTATTTTTTAATTAAAGAAGGAAAGAAGAGGGAATCCTATGAAAAAGAAACTTCTGCTCATGGTGAGTGTTCTAGCAGTGCTGTTTGTGGCAGCTGCTTGTTCCTCAAAACCAGAAGCGAAAATTAATACAGAACCATACTCTGACCGTCAAACAATGCTTGGTACCTACGTTCAAATTCGCATCTACGATGATGGCAAAGAAGACGTCTTACCGAAAGCCTTTGCCCGTGTCAAAGAACTAGGCGATAAAATCACCGTCAACCAACCAGGTTCAGAAATTGATGAAATCAACCAAGAAGCAGGCGTAAAACCAGTCAAAGTCTCAGATGACCTGTATCCTTTGTTGAAAAAAGCCTATGAATACAGCAAAGACTCCCGCGGCGGCTTCGACATGGCAATTGGCCCAATCACTTCTATGTGGCACATTGGCTTCGATGATGCACGCAAACCAAGCCAAGCCGAAATTGATCAAGCCTTGAAACTCGTTGATTACACGAAAGTCAAATTCAACGACAAAGAGCAAACCGTTTACCTTGAAGAAAAAGGCATGCAATTGGATTTAGGCGCAATTGCCAAAGGCTTCATCACCGACGAAGTCGTGAAAGTCCTCAAAGACAACGGTGTCACCACCGCTATCGTCGATTTAGGCGGGAATGTTTACGTCTTAGGGCACAGCCCACGTGGCAAAGACATGGATTGGACAGTTGGGATTCAAGATCCGAATAAAGCCCGCAACACTGTTTTAGGTCAAGTCAAAGAAAGCAACAAAACCTTAGTCACATCAGGAATTTATGAACGCTACTTAAAAGTCGATGGCAAAACCTACCACCATCTCTTTGATCGTGAAACTGGCTATCCGTTTGATAACGACATCGCAGGTGTCACCATTATCACCGACAAATCCATCGATGGTGATGGTCTCTCAACAGCCGTCTTCTCAATGGGCGTCAAAAAAGGACTAGAATATGTCGAAAGTCTGAAAGGAACCGATGCCATTTTCGTCACAAAAGACGACAAAGTCTACATCAGCAAAGATATCGAAGGCAACTTTGAAATCGGCAAAGACTCTGGCTATACGATGGGGAATCGGGCCGATTTGAAATAAGGAGCGACTAAAAATGTCTTTAAATGTGTTTTTAAAAGTAGTGGAAATTCAGACGAAGCTTGCCAGTCTCTTTCCCTTCATTATCGGGGTCTTGTTTTCAATGACCTATTTCGGGGAAGTTCAGTGGGGCAACACGCTGGTTTTCTTCATTGGCATGGTGGTCTTTGATATGGCCACCACCGCCATTAACAATTACATGGACTTCAAAAAAGCCAAATCTGACGTCTATAAATATGAAGAAAATATTATCGGACAATCAGGCGTTTCACCACAACTGGTCCGCAACATGATTTTCGCCATGATTGCCTTCACTGCCGTTGTGGGTGCGTACTTAACGGTTCAAACCGGCTGGCTCTTCCTCGTATTAGGCGGGATTTGCTGCTTCATCGGTATTTTCTACACGTATGGACCGATTCCGTTATCCCGCATGCCCTTGGGGGAAATTTTCAGTGGTTTCACGATGGGCTTAGGCATCTTCGTCTTAACCGTTTACTTGAACGTCGTCACCAATCCGCCGTTTTACTTAACGGTCGATTTTGCTAGCGGCGCCTTTCGCTTAGACGGCAATCTCTGGGCGGTGCTTGCGATTGTCGTGGCGTCCTTGCCCTTGGTCTGTTCGATTGCTAACATCATGCTCGCCAACAATTTACGGGACTTAGACACGGATATTGAGAACCACCGTTATACATTAGTCTATTATATCGGGCGCCCAGCAGGGATTGTGCTGTTTCAAGTGTTAGCGTTAGCTGGTTATCTGGTGATTTTATTCGGCTTCATTAGTGGTATTTATCAATGGCCAGTGTTAATTACATTTGCTACTTTGCCTGTCATTTGGAAAAATATTCAAACGTTTAAACAAGAATTGCCGCAGCCGAAAAGTTTCCGTCATTCCATTAAAAACTTAATGGTTTTCAATGGCACCTATGCCTTAGGGCTATTAATTAGTGCGTTGCTTGGCTAGATTCTTAAAAAAGTAGAGAAAATACGAAAAAAATACTGTTTTTTTTCAAGCGACTTCTTCAAAAGTGTTACACAAAGCTCAAAAAGTTAGTATCAATTACTAACTTTTTGAGCTTTTCTCGTTAAATGGCTAGAAACCTTAAACTTTTGTCGGGGATTTTTGATAAAAATTGACTAAAATCGCCTTTTTTTAGTAACGATTATTAAATAACGGACGTTGTAAACCCTAGTATAACAAGAACTTTCAAAATTTTCGCAAGAGGTGCGAAAAAAACGTCAATTCCTAAAGGGGGGTTCTTTGTTATTATAGAGGTATGAAAAAAGGTTGTTACACATTCCTTGTATAAAAGATCAACGAATCCAAGTGAATCTAAAGGAGGTTTTTAAATGAAAAAAAAGCGTTATTTAATGATTGTGTGTCTACTATCTTCTCCTAGTTTTTTTATAAATGTTGAAGCGTCTGATGGTGGTTCTAGTTCGGTGGGGATTGAATTTTACCAAAATCCGAGAACACCCGCTCCTAAAGATGCCCCACCGAAAACAGATGCGCCAGCTGCTGATCCCAAGGAACCAGCTGGTCCTCCGCAAGGAGATCAACGAAGTGGTGGTTCGACACAGACCACCACAACTGGCTCGCAGCTCCCTCGTACAGGGAGCAAGAGTCAGGCAAATCTTAGCATTCTCGGCGTATCCTTAATCGGCTTGGCGGGAATGGTACATAGAAAGAAGGGACGACATGAAGCAAACTAAGTGGCAACGATTAGCAACCATTGGCTTGTGTAGTTCTTTAGTGATTAACGCTTTTTCTGGCGTGACCGCAGTTGCGGAAACAATCACGATTGAAAGTAGTCCGACAGTAGCAAGTAGCGCTAAGGAAGCAACATCAGCAAGTAGCGCAACGCCAGCAAGTACGGAAAGCAGTCAAGAAACGACTGAAACGAGTCGGGAAGAAGTAACACAGGAAACAGAGAAACCAGAAGAATTGAGAGAAGATGAACTAAGAAACAAGTCGCAAATCAAAGATAATAATAGTCTTAGATCGTCTGGGACCAGAGCTTTAGCTCAGATGCCATACAGAGCATTTACGATATACTTCGTTAGCGAAGATGGCTCATTTATAGACCC
Source organism: Enterococcus sp. DIV0183 (assembly GCF_050541505.1). NCBI lineage: Bacteria > Bacillati > Bacillota > Bacilli > Lactobacillales > Enterococcaceae > Enterococcus > Enterococcus sp. DIV0183. The sequence goes on along the minus strand of NZ_CP172932.1, from coordinate 2,700,922 downwards.
ATCATTAATAAATATGAGTGCTAACATAATGACTTTTAACCAAACAGCGTTAGGTACAGACCCTAGTGTATATTCACCTTCTATTAGACAACCCATATCTATTATTGATGCAGTAGACCATAAAAAATTTGATGTTGCGGCAGCAAGTTACACGTATTCAACTAACTCTGTCTTTCCAAGAAATTTTCGTGGAGTATCAGATATAAAAATTACGGTTCCAAAAAAATATAGCGATTTAACTGTTAAGCCAACGAATTACTATAGTAGTTCAAAAAGCTATCCACTACCTGTATACACAACTACTTCTTTACTATCTGGTACTGTGCAGTCATCAGATTCGTCAGGAAGCCTGTATGAACTAACTAAAGCAGCTGAACCAAATACTTTCAGAGAAAATTATGATAATCGAACATCCTATGGAGTAGATAAATCTCCGGTTTCTTTTGGGTATTACCTCGGTGATGCTTCAGGAGTAACTAATTTAATTTTTGGTACTACAACCCCAATTTATTATTATCTAACTAATAGACGTGTCACCGAATCCTTCAAAGACACAGCAGGCGCAATCATTCCTGCTCCAACAGGATTCACCCAAGGCAAGCAGACCAGTATTACCAGCAATAACTATACCTTCAAGCAAGCTGGCACCTTGCCAGAGACTTACAAAGCAAGCAACGGCAAAACCTATAAGTTCAAAGGTTGGTACAAAGGCAAAACCAAGCCAAACACCTTAACCACCACCAAAGCACCAAGCTATGCGGTGACTTATGACGATAATGACGATTTGAATGTGGTGTATGAGGAAGCTTTTGAATTTCCTGAAGAAACCTTTCAATTTGGCTTTGTAAATCAGGATGGTCAGTTAGTGAAATCAGATGATATTACAATTGCTTATGATTATTCTAGATATTTAACGAGCAATGGTACCACTACTTGGAATGGAATAGATCTTAATCAAAAAGCTATTACAGATGGGAAATTAAAAAAAATAACCATGCCAAAAAGTAGTATGCCACTACACGTTGGGGAAGCGCAATCAAATGGGGAAGCAATGATTAATATTTCTTTTTCCCTACCTAAGTATTATACAGGATTAAATATTTATAATAAGTCAGGTAAAATAGATAGCAATTACCCACTTCCCCCTAGACATTATTATACAAATAATCAAGAAGTGATAGGGTTAGTAACAGATGCTATTTTTCCAGGCTGGTTAACACTAGCTAAAGCAGCGGATAATTCGTATGTTTATAAGGAGGCACTAACAAGTCCAGAACCTGTAAACTCATCTTTTCCAATGATGAGGAGAGGGGTAACAGGATATACTTATTATTACAGCTTGGACGCACCAGTCTACTATCATTTGACTCAACGCAAAGTCACCGAGAACTTCGTCGATGCCACGGGTGCTAAAATTACACCGCCAACAGGTTTCACTCAAGGGAAACAAACAGGGATTGATAGTGACCCATACACATTCAAACAAGCTGGTACTTTGCCTGACACCTATAAAGCTGGCACAAAAACCTATAAATTCAAAGGTTGGTACAAAGGCAAAACCAAGCCTAGCACCTTGACCACCACCAAAGCACCAAGCTATGCGGTGACTTATGATGATAATGATGATTTGAACGTTGTATATGAGGAAATCAATTTCCCAGAAACTACATACCAATTTGGTTTTGTCAATGAAGCGGGACAGTTGGTGAATCCTGACGATATTAGTCTTACGTATGACTATAAGAGTATTGTGTATAGAGGAACTGGGGCAGCAGGCTCTACGGTATCATTTGGCACAATTGCTAATAATCAGAGTGGCGTAAAAGTTGGTAATTTACGGCAAGTGACGTTAACTGCAAAGAATATTGCACAACCTACCGTAGTAGGTTGGAATGGTGAAGCATTCGCAAATTTCTCAATTAACCTGCCTAAATACTATAAATCGTTGAATCTTTATGATAAAACTGGAAAAATTGATCCTAAGTATCCTCTACCAGTAAAGACAACTGTTTCTTCGGTATCCAATGATACGGTGCAACCTGAAGCAAATGTAATTGCTGAGTTAACCTTGACACAACGAGCAGATGGGAGTTTTACACCAAGAGAAACATATTCAGGTATTGATTCTAGTGTTAGGTATCCACCTTTCTTACGTAGAACAGTTTCTTATTCTAGTTCTGGAAGTATCACTGCCCTATATCAAACAATCAGTGGACCTGTCTATTATCATTTAACCAACCGCAAAGTCACCGAAAACTTTGTGAACACAAGTGGCGCTAAAATCACGCCGCCAGCAGGCTTTACGCAAGGGAACCAGATTCCCATGACGAGCAACACCTTCAAGTATACGAGCGCAAAAGCTTTACCAGCTAGTTATTCAGCAGGTGGCAAAACCTACGTCTTTCAAGGCTGGTACAAAGGCAAAACAAAACCGAATACGTTGACAACCAGCACCACGCCAGCGTATAACACAACCTTTGATGACAATGATGATATGACAGCAGTCTACAAAGAAGCAAACATCAGCGCTAACTTAACGATGCGTGGTGCAGTCGATGTCATTGACAATGGCGCAACCATGGAATATTGGGAAGTGCTCTTAAAAAATACTGGAGAAGCACCTTTAACTTCAGTTAAGATTAAACCAACCACTGACTGGGCGGCTGGAATTAGTACACCCACGGAACTGTTTATTTTAGGTACTGGTCAGAATACGAAAGTTCGACCAATCACGAAAGAGCAGTGGGAAGCAGGTTTTGAGATTCCTTTAGACAGTAGTCTTCCTGTGGGCGGTCAACTAACGATTAATCTCCTAGGAACAAAAGTTACTGGACAACCAAACCAAGTGCTAAAAGCCGCTGTGGAAGTCACAGGGAACTTCAACAAACTGACTGCCTCAGATACGGTCCGGATTAAAGATTTAGATCAAGAAACAAAGGAACCGACTGGGGAAGGCTTCATCAGTGTTCCAACGTTCAATTTTGGTCAAGTTGGGGTAGCGGGAAGCACGCAACAGCACAGCTTGAAAAAAGCCGCTGATTACTATGGCAACGGCACACGCAATCCCTATCTGCGGATCAAGAAAACCCAACCGAATTGGAGTTTAACAGCGCAACTGTCGCAACCAAAATCAGCCACAGACAGCTTGCCGACAGCGACCCGCTTATTATTAGGGGCGGCGCCTGTTTCGAGTTTCTCAAATTACAACCAACCTACCGAGTTGAAAAATGCGGTCGGTACTACGAGTACCATTAGTTTGAATGCCAACAACACGGCCACTAGGATTATTGCCAACCAACAATTCACTGGGAGTAATATCTATCAATTGGACTTCACCTTCAACAATGTCAAACTTGAAGTGCCAGCCAACCAAGGGGTCAAGGGGCAACAATACCAAGCCGCAATTACGTGGAACTTAGTTACAGGTCCTTAAAATAGTTAAGTTATCATGAGGAAAGCTCAAAATGTTAGTGTCTGATACTAACATTTTGAGCTTTTGTTTATGGAAATTAAGGAATTTGGCTGAGAATCAGAAGCAAAATGGCAGATTTTCTTGATTTTTCGCGCATTTTTCTAGTAAAAAAGGACTCTTCTACCTTGGTATAATAGGAATCGTCGGAAAAGTCACTTAGCTGTAGCAAAATTTGAAATTTCAAGGTCACCTTTTTTTGATAGAATGGAGAAAATTAAAAGCGGTACATATACCAATGAACAATAAACCAATACATAAAGAAAGAGAATAGCATGAATCAAAATGGTACATAGAAAGAAGGGACGACATGAAGAGAATTAACTGGCAACGCTTAGCAACCATTGGCTTGTGTAGTTCTTTAGTGATTAACGCCTTTTCTGGCGCGACCGCAGTTGCGGAAACAGTCACGAGTGAAAGTAGTCCGACAGTAGCAAGTAGCGCAACGCAAGAAAGTACGGAAAGCAGTCAAGAAACGACTGAAACGAGTCGGGAAGAAGGAACACAGGAAACAGAGAAACAAGCAGAAATACCAGAGGTGAAAACTGAAACAACAGAATCAGTACCAGAAAATAGTAGTGAAAATGACCGACAAAAGAGCATTTCGCCACGTTGGGTGCCGAATGATCAAGTGATTTATCCGAGAATGATCTTTGGCTTTACTGATGAAACAGGAAAAGCTTTTGCTGATGAAAACTTAACGTTATCAGGGACGTATTATAAATTAGCTCGCCACACGGCAACTAGTCAGTGGCGACCATACGCTGATAGATATCCAATTGTTTCTTCTAATGCAGGCGGTGGTCAATATCGAGTAGCAGTCAATGCAACGATTCCTATGCCGTACGATTTTCTCACAAATTTACCAGCAGGTTACACTCATAATTTGTACGCAATTGAACAATTAAAGATTGATAACACGTTAAAGTATGTCGACAGTATTGTTGCCCCGCCTGGTAGTATAAACATGACCAGATACAGTGTGCAACAAACATCTGAAGCAGCTCAATTTGGTAATTATGTTAAACAGAATTTGACTCAGAGGGATAGAATATTTTCTAAAAATAGTGCAAATATCTTTTCTCTAAATTCATTAGCTTTGGCTCCAGAAATTACTGACGTATTAACGATGCTGCGCACAGATTCTGTAGAACGTGGACCAATATTAATAGGTTTTGATGGCACTGCAACGTACCGAGAAACACTTAATTACGTAGTCACTCGGAAACAAGTCACCGAAAAGTTCGTAGATACTAACGGCGTAGCTATCACGCCGCCAACAGGTTTTACCCAAAACAAGAAAACACCAATGACCAGCAATGCTTTCACCTTCAAACAAGCTGGCACCTTACCAGACACTTACAAAGCAAGCAACGGCAAAACCTACAAATTTAAAGGTTGGTACAAAGGCAAAACCAAGCCAAATACCTTGACCACGACCAAAGCGCCAAGCTATGCGGTGACCTATGATGGGAATGACGATTTGACGGTGGTGTATGAGGAAGAGACAGTCACAACGTTGTATCCATCATTAGATGTAAACTTTGTAGACGAAAAAGGGGTTGGCTTCACGCCAGCGTTAACTTTTAGCGGTAAATATCGTGTGCAAAGAACGAGTGATAGGCTTTATACAGATTTGTACGATTTAACCTCCAAAAGCAAAGGTAGCGGACAATACACACTAAGTCTTAACAATGGTACGATGCCATTATCACCAGAGCTATTGCGAGTTTATGGGAATGACAAACCAATTAATGGTACGAACAGACTTAATTTTTCTCTAGATAAACTAGCGATCAATCAACAATTAAAATATGTCAATAGTATTGAATTAGATACGGTGAAAAGTGTTATGAAAATGTATGGCTATAACTATACCAGTGGTAGCGCCACAATTATAGATCCTAATCAAGTGCCAACAGAATATAACCTGAGTGCTGGAAATATCGCCTTATTAGGCTTTGATACAGATGGAGTATATTTTTCAAAGGAAAGTAGTGGAGTATTCAATACATTGATGGGTTATGCGAGTGACGGAGGTAAGCCTCTAATTACCATGAATCTTTTTAGTGGAAATCCAGTAAATGCATCCAAATTAGTCTACACAGTCACCCGTAAACAAGTCACCGAAAACTTCGTGGACACCAACGGCACTAAAATCACGCCACCAACAGGCTTCACGCAGGGGAACCAGATTCCCATGACGAGCAACACTTTCAAGTATACGAGCGCAAGAGCCTTACCAGCTAGTTATACAACAGGTGGTAAAACTTACATTTTCCAAGGCTGGTACAAAGGTAAAACGAAGCCTAACACTTTAACAACCAGCACTACGCCAACATACAATACAACTTTTGATGGCAATGACGACATGACGGCAGTCTACAAAGAAGCAAGCATCAGCGCTAACTTAACGATGCGTGGTGCAGTCGATGTCATTGACAATGGCGCAGCCATGGAATATTGGGAAGTGCTCTTAAAAAATACTGGAGAAGCACCTTTAACTTCAGTTAAGATTAAACCAACCACTGACTGGGCGGCTGGAATTAGTACGCCCACGGAACTATTTATTTTAGGTACTGGTCAAAATACGAAAGTTCGACCAATCACGAAAGAGCAGTGGGAAGCAGGTTTTGAGATTCCTTTAGACAGTAGTCTTCCTGTTGGCGGCCAACTAACGATTAATCTCCTAGGAACAAAAGTTACTGGACAACCAAACCAAGTGCTAAAAGCCGCTGTGGAAGTCACAGGGAACTTCAACAAACTGACTGCCTCAGATACGGTCCGGATTAAAGATTTAGATCAAGAAACAAAGGAACCGACTGGAGAAGGCTTCATCAGTGTTCCAACCTTCAATTTTGGTCAAGTTGGGGTAGCGGGAAGCACGCAACAGCATGGTCTGAAAAAAGCCGCTGATTACTATGGTAACGGCACACGCAATCCCTATCTGCGGATCAAGAAAACCCAACCGAATTGGAGCCTAACAGCGCAACTGTCGCAACCGAAATCAGCGACAGACAGCTTGCCGACAACGACCCGCTTGTTGCTAGGAACGGCCGCTGCTGCCAGCTTTACCGATTACAACCAACCAACAGAAACCAAGACACCGCTTGGCAAGACTGGTACCGTGAATTTAACCGCCGACAATACCGCAACAGCGGTGGTCGCGAACCAACAGTTCACAGGTAGTGACGTTTATCAGTTGGACTTCACGTTTGCTAACATCAAACTAGAAGTGCCCGCCAATCAAGGCATGTCTGGCCAACAATACCAAGCCGCCGTCACTTGGAATTTAGTGACTGGCCCATAAAAATAAAAATGCCCGAGCCTCTTATTTTTCTAAGGCTCGTGCATTTTTATTGATGGTCTTTTGAGGGTCGTTGTGCTATAATGGTAATGAAAAGAGAGGTATGCGCCAACATACCTCTCTAGTGTAGAGCCGTTTCAGACGGTAGCGATTTTTAGTGATTTATAAAAAATAACCGTGCTCGCTAAAGTTGACGGTTATTTTTTATTGTCTTCTTTAACAGCCTCTAGGATTCCGAAGATTAACGTTGCGATAAAAGAACCGAAACTAATCATCAGAGCTAAAGCTTCTGCGATAGACAAAAGGCCTCTCCTTTCATAGATTTTAGTACTTACATTCATAAGCACCACCACCGAAAGGGAAAGTCTCTGCTCCTACGCTTCTCACTTTGTTGCGATTCTCGTCGCAAAGCGCATGTTCCTGTGCGCTTGCCGCCGCCATAACTTCTCTACACTTAGATTATACCATGTAGGGCTAAAAAAATAATTAGTTTCCAATATATTTTTTTAGGTAATTGTGCTATAATAGCAATGAAAAGAGAGCTATGCGCCAACATACCTCTCTGATGTAGAGCCGTTACTAACGGTGACAAAAATTAATATTTTTGAAATGACCGTCTAACTAGCCAAAGTAAGCAGCGCCCCTTTCATTAAGGGGCGCTGCTTTTTAGTCGTTATTGCGATTGTTCAGTGTCTTTTGTAGAGAGGTTCATTTGTTCTTTAATAGCATTTTCGACACGTTGGCGTTCACTCTCTTCCACAAGTTGATAAGAAATACCTTCAATCCCTGTCACGCCATCGCCAGTGTAATCGTAGCCTTTTAATTGATCGGTTTCAATCGTTTTTAGTGCGGGGGTGTATTTTTTTAGCATTGCCATCATTTGGTCAAAGGATAAGTCGGTTTCGCCATGTTCGCCGATTACGTCCAGAATTTCTTGATATTTTAGCAAGCTGTTAAAAGAAAGTAGTTTGTTGGTTAATTCGATTAAAACTTCTCGTTGGCGGCGTTGACGACCATAGTCGCCTTCAGGGTCTTCGTAACGCATGCGCGCGTATTGTAAAGCTTCCCAGCCCCCTAAATGCTGTTTGCCTTTCGGATAATGAATCCCTTCAGCGTCAAAAGCAAAGGCGTTGTCAACAGTGACGCCGCCCACCGCATCGCCAAGGTCCTTCATAGCATCCATATCAATTGAAAAGTAATGATTGATTGGGATGTGCAAGACATTTTCAACCGTTTTAATTTGCATATCGGCACCACCGAAAACGTGGGCCGCATTGATTTTATTGTATTCGCCATTGGTGCCAGCCATTTCCACATAGTAGTCGCGCGGGATGCTGGTGATGGTAGTTTTTTGTAATTGATTATTCACTGTGACCACCATTAAGGCGTTGGAGCGGTAATCGGTTTTGCGTTTTGAGTCATTCGCAATTCCCATAATTAAGAAACTAACCGGCTCACCTTTGGCTAAATCGGGACTCTTCGTGGAAGATTTTCTTGGTTTATACATGGTGTTCGCCGTTTTTTGCAAATTACGATACATGCTGACGCCGTAAGCTGAAACAGAAAGTGTGCCTAAAAATAAAAGGGTTAAACTGAAGACCACGAATAAGCTTTTTCTTTTACGAGAATGGCGGCGCCGGCGTTGTGTCGGTACTTCTGCTTCCTCTGGTTCAGGTGCCGGCAAATAACGTTGAACAATTTGAAATGAAAAGTTGATCCAGCTATAACTTAGGAGCATCCCAGCGATGACATCACTAGGATAATGAACGCGTAAGATTAAGCGACCTAACACAATCAAAACTAAATAAGTGAGTAAGAAAATTTTGATGCCTTTGGTTTTTTCGACATGAAGATAGGCCAAAATGATCAAAATCGTACAGACTAGCGCCATTGCTAATAATGAATGTCCGCTGGGAAAGCTAGCAGAGCTCCGGTCAGCTAAAGCGCCTAGGTTTGGTCGAGCCCGACCCACCACATGTTTAAAAACGCTCCCTAAGAAGCCGACAGCTAATAGGTTACTGACAGCCCAAAAGGCTAGGATTTTTTCTTTTTTGCGTAAAAGGTATACCATCAATAATAAGAAGAATAGCAGCATTGGTCCAATTGTGGCTGTTTTTGCTAACAAATTGACCGCTGTTAAAAGTGGGGCATTTAATTGCCATTTGATGTGATAGATAGCTTCGTCCATTTGTTGAAACCAATTTGGACTAGCCGCCACTAACAAAGTGAGGAAAGTAAAACCAAGCGTTGTTAGGGCATAAAGTGGAAATTTTTTATTCGATGTTTGCATGAGAATCCCTTTCTTTTTCCCTTGAAAGAGTAGACTAAGCCAGCATCGATCGTAAATAAGCGCTTGCGACTAAACAGGACACAGCAAGCCAATCGGTTCTCATCGTCTGAGCTTTAGCACTATCCAACGTAAAGATTTCTCTTAGCTATTTTTAGAAGAGCCTTAATTCGACCATTCCTGTTTTACACATTGGTGTCTTTCGACATTTCTGCGCAATAGCCTATGTTTGGATAGGAGCCTCACCTAACAAGGTTATTTTATCTAACGCTAGAAGTATAGAATTTATGCAGCAGTTCTCACAATGAAGTTTAAGAAAATTTATTGTTTTTTAAATAAATTTAAAGGTGTGGGGGAAAAGCGTTATTTCGAGAAATTTATTTTAAAAACGGAAAAACGTTTTACAGTATCAGTCTTTAACGATATAATAAAAGAATAGATGAAAAAACGAGGAGGTGAACAGCATGCTAGTTAATTTTACAGTCAAAAATCTTCTATCTTTTAAAGAGGAACAAACACTTTCCCTACAAACAGGTGCGTATTTACGAAAGTATGTCAATAATCGTTTCGAAGTGAAACCTAAAAATTACCCAGAAAAACTAAGGTTACTGAAGAGTGCCATTGTTTTTGGGGGAAATGGTTCAGGAAAATCAAATTTAGTGAGTGGGTTAAATGCATTAAAAACATTAGTTTTAAGAGAACAAGCTTCGATTAATGATGCTTTATTATATGAACCTTTTGCGTTAGACCCTCTCACTAAACAGAGCCCATCTGTTATGACCATTGAATTTATTAATGACAGTGTCTTGTATCGCTATTCGTTAGCTAACACAGCGCGCGAAGTAGTTAAGGAATCTTTAGAGATTTATGACAAAACGCAGGATGATTTTGTTTATTATTTTAAGAGAGACGGTGCGGAATCTTCCGTTTTTCCAGAAAAATATCAAGAATACCAAACACAAATTAAGTCTAATTCGTTAGTTATCCATACGTTGGAATCAAAAAATGATCAGCACGCTACGAATGTCGTTCGTTGGTTTGCCAATCAGTTAGTTATTTTTGATGGGTCTTTACGGAATATTGAACGGCTGAGCAATGAAAAAGACAAAGAGAAAGTCTTGAACTTTTTGAAACTTGCGGATATGAACATGGTTGACTTGGTTCCTGTGAAAGACAAAGAGGAAGATTACTCGAAACAAGAAAAATTAGCCGCTGTTTTAGAACGAATTATCCAAGAAAAAGACCCGACCATTGAAATTGGTCGAGTCAAGAAAAGTCTGTATTCGCTGTACTCTGTTTATAATCAATATGACGAAATGAATCAAGTGGTCGGACAGGAACGTATTCATTATGATTTGGAATCTTCTGGGACAAAAAAATTAATTGGCTTAGCGCTAAATATTTTATTTAATCCAGAAGAAAAAGTTTTTGTTTTTGATGAATTTGATGATGCGTTTCATCAAGAGTTGTCAGGAACATTGTTAGAAGCGTTCAATGCCATGGAGACGAATACACAATTTATCTTGACCTCCCATGAACTTCATTTGATGGATAATCAATTGAGAAAGGATCAAATTTACTTCACAGATAAGAATTATCGTGGCGCCAGCGAATTATACGCTTTGTATGACTTTGAAGCAGACCCAAAAAAAGGTCGCGGAGATATCACATATTATCGCCGTTATTTAAATGGTCTGTTCGGTGGTGTTCCTCATATTGATCGAAGTGAAATCGTTCAGGCAGTGAAGGTAAAGGAGTAGAAGTTGGTATGCCAAAAATAAAAAGGGTAAAAAAAGGAAAGAAATTAAAACCAAATGTCATGATTTTTTGCGAAGGAGAAACAGAAGAAGCTTACCTTAGATTGATTAAACGAAAATATTCTGCAGTCAATATTAAAAGTAAACTCAAAGTAAAAACATGTAGACGTCAAGGAGAGGCGTTGGTCGAATACGCCGTTTCCTGTATTCGGAGTATGGGAAAAGCGGAGCGAGACAATTATGATTTGTTTTATGTTATGTATGACAAGGACGAACAAACCACAGAATCGATTGAAAACGCGGTAAGATGTGCACAACGACATCGTCCTGAAATCAAGACAATTTTTTCAAATGAATGCTTTGAACTCTGGTTATTACTTCACTTTGAGGAAGTCAATCGATACATGACTAGAGAAAATTTATATGGGAGATTAGAGAAAGTTCTGCATTTAAAAGACAGTTATCGAAATTTTAAAGGCGCAGAAGTATGTAAGTATCTTGAAGAAAAAGTAGCTATTGCTTTTCAGAATACGAATAAAAACTGGTTGTCTCCTTTAGAAGAAATGAAAATCAATGAAAATCCCTATACGAATTTCCCAAAAGAATTGTGCGAAATGTTAGCACAAAAAGAAGTTGATTTTTAAAGAGCAAGAAAGCATCTGTTTAAATTTAGACAGATGCTTTCTTGCTCTTTTTCTAAACTTCCCCACTTATCCTCGACGCCATTCACCAATCTGGTCCAAACTAATTTCCCCAGAAGACAACGTTTTGGCCGTGCCATCAGGCAACTGGACAATCAATTCTCCATTTCCATTAATGGTTGTCGCAACGCCGCGGAAGTCTTGCCCGTTTTGGGTAAAAGCGACGTCTTTGCCAATCACAAAGGAGCGTTGTCGGTATTCTTCTAAAAAGTCTTTCGTTGAACGTTCGTCTAAAATTTGATAAAAATGATTCCAAATGTTGGCGACTAATTCATTTCGCGTCGCCGTCGGTTCACCATCTGGGAAAAGAGAAGTCACTTTCTGCCGAATGTCCTCAGGAAATTCGGTTTCTGTAATTGAAAAATTAATTCCCATGCCGATGATAACATTAGAAATCTGCCCTGTTTCCACATTGCTCATGGCTTCCGACAAAATCCCGCAAACTTTTTTGCCGTTTAAATAAAGATCGTTGACCCATTTAATTTCTGTTTGAACGCCTGCCAGAGCATCCATTGCTCGAGCGACCGCTACGGCCATAATCACAGTATATTGGGCGATTTCTTCAAAATTTTGGTTCGGTTGAAGCACCATGCTCATGTAAATCCCTTTACCTGGCGTAGCGAAAAACGGCCGGCCGAACCTGCCCCGCGGCATTTCTTGCATGTCAGCAACAATCAAAGTATTGTCGGGCGTCTGGTCTAAAATCGCCCGCTTAGCATCGGTCATGGTAGATTCAGATGTTTCTAGGACGGTAATTGTTAAAGGCGGTGTTTGTGACCATAACGCCAACTGAATGCCTTCTGCAGAAAGGACATCTGATTTTTCAAGGCGATACCCCTTATTTTGCACGCTAGTAATTTGATAGCCATCTTTTTTCAATTCATTAATCGCTTTCCAAATAGCTGTGCGAGATAAGGACAGACTTTGTGCCATCTCTTCGCCCGAAAGGAATGCGGGCGTTTGTTTCATCAATAAAGTTAGGACTTGGCTTTTTGTCGACATATTTTTTCCTCCGATTCGTTATACTTATTGTAGCGGAAAGGAAAAGGCTTGGTCAACTAGTGAAAAAATCCATCTTAGGATGGAGGAAAATGAAGCAGGCGTTTGCTATACTTATTTTATTGAGAAGGAGTGAGGGGAATGGAAAAGCAACAATATGTTTGTGAGAAATGTGGCAACATGCACTATGTGTCGGACCAATTTCAAGCAACAGGTGGGAACTTTGCGAAAATTTTTGATGTTCAAAATAAAAAATTTATTACAATTAGCTGTACCCAATGCGGCTACACCGAACTTTACCGCAGCCAAACAAGCGGCGGCATGAATGTCCTAGACTTTTTATTAGGTGGCGGTTAGTCAAAAACGAATGCATCTTTGCATTCGTTTTTTTGTGTGAAGAGGAAGATAGGGGAAAAGGAGGTCGGGCCAGAAGCGTTTAACTCCGAGAACCAAGTAGGTACGATGATTTCATCTGTTCATGCTTCACAGTGAAACATCGCAACTCTTAGAGCTGTAGCTCTTTTGAAGGCTGTACTGTGACGAGACGCATGTCGAGAAAACACCTTAGAAGTTGTTGAGATCGGAGCAACGCGTAGTGTTGCTTCTGTTCCCGCCGTTTATCAGTTTTTGAGCGTGGAGCAAAAATCCAAAGTGATCTTTGTCCCACACGCATTATACAGTAAACTCAGTCACATTAAGTGTGATTTAAAATTCTTTCCATCATTGCAAAGGCATAGTATAATGAAGCGAAGGGAGTGATTTCATGCTAACAACTAAATCAAGAAGACAAGGAAGCTCGGTCGTTTTAACTTTACCCACTGATAATGGTAAAAAACCAAAAGTCGACCAAGAATATATTGTGATGTATTCTGACGACGGTACAATTACATTAGTCCCTAAAATTCAGGATCCATTTAGTGAAGGTCCAGAAGGTGAGTATTATGAAAAAGATGAGTGGCATGATCTTGCACCTGAGGGGAGAGAACTTTTTTAATGAATGTTGAAAAGAAGTACATTCCCAAAAAAGGAGATATTGTATGGATTGATTTTGATCCTGCTGCAGGCAAAGAGATTCAGAAGAGACGGCCTGGTTTAGTCGTGTCAAGATATGAATTTAATCGGAAAACCATGTTTGCTGTGATTTGCCCGATTACTTCCACCATTAAAAATATTCCCACGCGATATACGTTGCCCGATGACATAGAAACCCATGGACAAGTAGTGATCTCACAACTGAAATCTTTGGACTTCACTGAAAGAAAATTAAGTCAAATTGAGCATTTGCCATTAAAAGATATGGCGAAAATTGACCAAATAATTGAATATATTTTCTAGTTGTTGAAAAAAGGCGTAATTATTTATTACGCCTTTTTTCATTTAAACCCTTTACAAAAAAACTCCTTTTTATGAAAAAGAAAACCTTAAAGAAACCCTTGACTTTTCTGGACAAAGGTAGTAGAATCTATAGAGCAAAAACTATCTGAAAGTGACGAAGCAGGAGCGAAATATTGTCCGTTCCGGTTTTTTATAGGAAAACAAAAGTAGAAACGCCAGAAAATTTTTCGGAAGCATGTTCTATTTTTGGTTTTTTTTTGCTTAAAAACTGCAAAAAATGCTTTTTGTTACATATATTTAATATATGTAACGTAAATGTAATTTTTCGGATCGGTGTTTTGATAGACTTATAACTAGAGGGGTGAAGAGCTTGGCTGGACACGTAGTAAAATACGGAAAGCATCGCGAACGTAGAAGTTTCGCACGTATCAGTGAAGTATTGGAATTACCAAATTTAATTGAAATCCAAACAGACTCTTATCAATGGTTTTTAGATGAGGGACTTCGTGAAATGTTTGAAGACATTTTACCAATTGATGATTTCCAAGGAAACTTATCCTTAGAATTTGTTGACTATGAATTAAAAGAACCAAAGTACACAGTAGAAGAAGCCCGCGCACATGATGCCAACTATTCTGCGCCATTACATGTAACATTACGTTTAACCAACCGTGAAACAGGTGAAATTAAATCCCAAGAAGTCTTCTTCGGCGATTTCCCATTAATGACAGAAATGGGTACCTTCATCATCAACGGGGCAGAACGTGTTATCGTTTCCCAATTAGTTCGTTCTCCAGGTGTTTACTTCCATGGAAAAGTGGACAAAAACGGCAAAGAAGGTTTTGGCTCAACAGTCATTCCTAACCGTGGTGCATGGTTAGAAATGGAAACAGATGCGAAAGACATTTCTTATGTTCGGATTGACCGCACACGTAAAATTCCCTTAACTGTGTTAGTTCGTGCTTTAGGTTTCGGTTCAGATGATACCATCTTCGAAATTTTCGGCGACAGCGAAAGCTTACGCAACACAATTGAAAAAGATTTACACAAAAACGCAAGTGATTCTCGTACAGAAGAAGGCTTGAAAGACATTTATGAACGTCTTCGCCCAGGCGAACCAAAAACAGCAGATAGCTCACGTAGCTTGTTAACTGCACGTTTCTTTGATCCAAAACGTTATGATTTGGCAAACGTTGGTCGCTACAAAGTTAACAAAAAATTAGACTTAAAAACACGTCTATTAAACTTAACCTTAGCTGAAACGCTAGTTGATCCAGAAACTGGTGAAATCATTGTCGAAAAAGGCACGGTTTTAACACACCAAATCATGGAAACATTAGGCGAATACATTGACAACGGCTTAAACAGCGTAACTTACTATCCAAGTGAAGATGCGGTAGTAACTGAACCAATGACAATCCAAGTGATTCAAGTTCTTTCACCAAAAGATCCTGAACGTATCGTAAATGTGATTGGTAACGGCTATCCAGACGACAGCGTAAAAACAGTTCGTCCAGCAGATATCGTTGCTTCAATGAGCTACTTCTTCAACTTAATGGAAGATATCGGCAATGTCGATGACATCGACCACTTAGGTAATCGTCGTATCCGTTCAGTAGGCGAATTATTACAAAACCAATTCCGTATTGGTTTAGCCCGTATGGAACGTGTGGTTCGTGAAAGAATGTCTATTCAAGACACAGAAACATTGACACCACAACAATTAATCAACATCCGTCCAGTGGTAGCAAGTATCAAAGAATTCTTTGGTTCTTCACAGTTATCACAGTTCATGGACCAAACAAACCCATTAGGTGAGTTAACCCATAAACGTCGTCTATCAGCCTTAGGGCCTGGTGGTTTGACTCGTGACCGTGCCGGTTATGAAGTTCGTGACGTTCACTACTCTCACTATGGTCGTATGTGTCCAATTGAAACGCCTGAGGGACCAAATATCGGGTTGATCAATAGCTTATCTAGTTATGCGAAAGTGAATAAATTTGGTTTCATCGAAACGCCTTATCGCCGTGTTGATCGTGCGACAGGCCGTGTTACTGATCAAGTAGATTACTTAACAGCAGACATCGAAGACCATTATATCGTAGCGCAAGCGAACTCACTTTTAAATGAAGATGGCACATTTGCCAATGATGTTGTTATGGCGCGTCTACAAAGTGAAAACTTAGAAGTTGCCGTAGACAAAGTTGACTACATGGACGTTTCACCAAAACAAGTAGTCGCAGTCGCAACAGCATGTATTCCTTTCTTAGAAAACGATGACTCCAACCGTGCCTTGATGGGTGCCAACATGCAGCGTCAAGCGGTGCCGTTAATTCAACCACGCTCTCCGTGGGTAGGTACAGGTATGGAATATAAATCAGCCCATGACTCAGGTGCTGCTTTACTATGTAAACATGACGGTGTCGTAGAATTCGTCGATGCAAAAGAAATTCGCGTTCGTCGCGACAATGGCGCATTAGACAAATATATGGTTACAAAATTCCGTCGTTCTAACTCAGGAACAAGCTACAACCAACGCCCAATTGTTCACTTAGGTGAAAAAGTTGAAAAAGGCGATACTTTAGCGGATGGACCTTCTATGGAAGAAGGCGAAATGGCTTTAGGGCAAAACGTCTTAGTTGCCTTCATGACATGGGAAGGTTACAACTACGAGGATGCCATTATCATGAGCCGTCGTTTAGTTAAAGACGATGTCTACACTTCTGTGCATATTGAAGAATATGAATCAGAAGCACGTGATACAAAATTAGGACCTGAAGAAATTACCCGTGAAATTCCAAACGTTGGGGAAGACGCGTTGAAAGACTTAGACGAAATGGGGATTATCCGCATTGGTGCTGAAGTTCAAGATGGCGACTTACTAGTTGGGAAAGTCACACCTAAAGGGGTCACAGAATTATCTGCAGAAGAACGTTTATTACACGCAATCTTCGGGGAAAAAGCCCGCGAAGTTCGTGATACGTCTCTCCGTGTACCTCACGGTGGCGGCGGTATCGTTCATGATGTGAAAATCTTTACTCGTGAAGCTGGCGATGAATTATCACCAGGTGTCAACATGTTAGTTCGTGTCTATATCGTTCAAAAACGTAAAATTCACGAAGGAGATAAAATGGCGGGACGTCACGGAAATAAAGGGGTTGTTTCCCGTATTATGCCGGAAGAAGATATGCCATTCTTACCTGACGGAACACCTGTTGATATCATGTTGAACCCATTAGGGGTACCTTCTCGTATGAATATCGGACAAGTACTTGAATTACACTTAGGTATGGCTGCTCGCCAATTAGGTATTCACGTCGCAACACCTGTTTTCGATGGGGCAACCGATGAAGACGTTTGGGAAACTGTTCGTGAAGCTGGTATGGCTAGCGATGCTAAAACAGTTCTTTACGATGGACGTACAGGTGAACCATTTGATAACCGCATTTCCGTTGGTGTCATGTATATGATTAAATTAGCCCACATGGTTGATGACAAATTGCATGCTCGTTCAATCGGACCTTACTCTCTTGTTACGCAACAACCGTTGGGTGGTAAAGCTCAATTCGGTGGACAACGTTTCGGGGAAATGGAAGTTTGGGCACTGGAAGCTTACGGTGCTGCTTACACATTACAAGAAATCTTAACTTACAAATCTGATGACGTTGTCGGACGTGTGAAAACATACGAAGCCATCGTTAAAGGTGAACCAATTCCAAAACCAGGTGTGCCTGAATCATTCCGAGTATTAGTGAAAGAATTACAATCACTTGGTTTAGACATGCGTGTCTTGGACATTGAGGAAGCTGAGATTGAGTTACGCGATATGGACGATGACGATGATGATTTAATCACCGTTGACGCACTAACCAAATTTGCGGAACAACAATCAGCGAAACAGCTGGAAAAAGAAGCAGAATCAGTCGTGAAAGAAGAAGCACAAGACGTTGTTCAAGAAATTGAAACAGCCGAAGACAGAGACTAATTTGTCGCTACCACTCTGATGAGTTGATTCAACTGCGACTTTGTTGCAACTGCGCAAGCCATTACTTGTTCCAAGTGTCGTCAGACCTTCTTTCAAGTGATGCTTGCCATTTGCTAACAAGTTGCTGACTCAGCTTCTCTAAATAAGGAAATGGAGGGAATTCCTTTTGATCGATGTAAATAAATTCGAAAGTATGCAAATAGGGCTTGCTTCACCAGAAAAGATCAGAAGCTGGTCTTATGGGGAAGTTAAAAAACCCGAAACAATTAACTACCGTACATTAAAACCCGAACGTGAAGGGTTATTCTGTGAACGCATTTTTGGTCCAACCAAAGACTGGGAATGTGCTTGTGGTAAATATAAACGTATCCGTTATAAAGGTATTGTCTGTGACCGTTGTGGCGTTGAAGTCACTCGTTCAAAAGTACGTCGTGAACGTATGGGACATATTGAATTAGCCGCACCAGTTTCACATATCTGGTACTTTAAAGGAATTCCATCTCGAATGGGTCTTGTTTTAGACATGAGCCCTCGTGCATTGGAAGAAGTCATTTATTTTGCTTCATACGTTGTCATCGAACCAGGTGACACAACATTAGAGAAAAAACAATTGTTAACGGAACGCGAATATCGTGAAAAACGTGAACAATATGGCCAAGCCTTCAAAGCTGCTATGGGTGCCGAAGCCGTGAAACAATTATTAGATAACGTCGATTTAGATGGCGAAGTTGCGCAATTAAAAGAAGAATTGAAAACAGCTTCTGGTCAAAAACGGACACGTGCCATCCGTCGTTTAGACATCTTAGAAGCCTTCCGTGCTTCTGGTAACCAACCAAGCTGGATGGTAATGGATGTTATCCCAGTTATTCCACCAGATTTACGTCCGATGGTTCAATTGGAAGGTGGTCGTTTTGCAACAAGTGACTTAAACGACTTATACCGCCGTGTTATCAACCGTAACAACCGTCTAAAACGTTTATTAGACTTAAATGCGCCAAGCATCATTGTTCAAAACGAAAAACGGATGTTACAAGAAGCGGTCGATGCTTTAATCGATAATGGTCGTCGTGGCCGTCCAGTTACTGGGCCAGGTAACCGTCCATTGAAATCTCTTTCTCACATGTTGAAAGGGAAACAAGGTCGTTTCCGTCAAAACTTACTAGGTAAACGTGTTGACTATTCTGGTCGTTCCGTAATCGTCGTTGGTCCGTTCTTAAAAATGTACCAATGTGGTTTACCAAAAGAAATGGCGATTGAATTATTCAAACCATTTGTAATGCGTGAATTAGTACAACGTGAAATTGCGACAAACATTAAAAATGCGAAACGTAAAATCGAACGTGGCGAAGATGAAGTTTGGGATATCTTAGAAGAAGTTATCCAAGAACACCCAGTTTTACTTAACCGGGCACCTACGTTGCATAGATTAGGGATCCAAGCTTTCGAACCTGTTCTTGTTGAAGGTCGTGCGATTCGTCTTCACCCATTAGTTTGTGAAGCCTACAATGCCGATTTCGATGGAGACCAAATGGCGGTTCACGTGCCTCTAAATGAAGAAGCACAAGCAGAAGCTCGTATGTTAATGCTTGCTGCTCAAAATATCTTGAACCCGAAAGATGGTAAACCAGTTGTTACACCATCTCAAGATATGGTCTTAGGTAACTACTACCTAACAATGGAAGAAGAAGGCCGTGAAGGGGAAGGCATGATCTTCCGCGACATGAACGAAGCTGTTTTAGCATGGCAAAATGGCTACGTGCATTTACACTCACGGATTGGGGTTCAAACAACACTTTTAGGTGACAAACCATTTACTGATTGGCAAAAAGAACGAATCTTAATCACCACAGTTGGTAAGATCATCTTTAACGAAATCATGCCTGTTGAGTTCCCTTACTTGAACGAACCAACAGACTATAACTTAACTGTTCAAACACCAGATAAATACTTCGTAGAAGCTGGTACAGACATTCCTGCACACATTAAAGAGCAAGAATTAGTTTTACCATTCAAGAAGAAAAATCTTGGAAATATCATTGCTGAAGTCTTCAAGAGATTCCACATTACGGAAACCTCTAAAATGCTTGACCGCATGAAAGACTTAGGTTACAAACACTCAACTTATGCTGGGATGACGGTAGGGATTGCCGATATCATGGTTCTTCATGAAAAACAAGCAATCATTGACGCTGCCCACAAACAAGTTGAAACAATTACTAAACAATTCCGTCGTGGTTTAATTACTGATGACGAACGTTATGAACGTGTAATCGGCGTTTGGAACGGTGCCAAAGACGAAATCCAACAAAAACTGATCGAAAGTATGGAAGCTCGTAACCCAATCTTCATGATGTCTGACTCTGGAGCCCGTGGTAACATCTCCAACTTTACACAGTTAGCTGGTATGCGTGGTTTGATGGCCGCTCCGAATGGACGAATCATGGAATTACCAATCATCTCAAACTTCCGTGAAGGACTTTCTGTCTTAGAAATGTTTATCTCAACTCACGGAGCTCGTAAAGGGATGACCGATACGGCCTTGAAGACAGCCGATTCAGGTTACTTAACACGTCGTTTAGTTGACGTTGCCCAAGACGTAATCATTCGTGAAGACGACTGTGGCACTGACCGTGGTCTTGAAATCGAAGCAATTCGTGAAGGTAACGAAATTATCGAACCATTAGACGAACGTCTATTAGGTCGTTATACACGTAAATCAGTTGTTCATCCAGAAACTGGTGCAATCATCATTGGTGCGGATCAATTAATCACTGAAGATCTTGCAAGAGAAATCGTGGACGCTGGTATTGAAAAAGTAACCATCCGTTCTGTCTTTACATGTAACACAAAACATGGTGTATGTAAGCACTGTTACGGACGTAACCTTGCAACTGGTTCTGACGTTGAAGTCGGAGAAGCAGTTGGTACAATCGCCGCTCAATCAATCGGGGAACCTGGTACACAGTTAACCATGCGTACGTTCCATACCGGTGGGGTTGCCGGTGACGATATCACTCAAGGTTTACCTCGTATCCAAGAAATCTTTGAAGCACGTAATCCGAAAGGGCAAGCAGTGATTACAGAAGTAACCGGTGAAGTTATCGATATTTCTGAAGATCCTGCCACACGTCAAAAAGAAGTAACCATCAAAGGAAAAACAGATACACGTACCTATACTGTCCCTTACACTGCACGTATGAAAGTTGCTGAAGGCGACATCATCCACCGTGGTGCACCGTTGACAGAAGGTTCAATTGATCCAAAACAATTATTACAAGTTCGTGATGTTTTATCTGTTGAAAACTACCTATTACGTGAAGTACAACGTGTTTACCGTATGCAAGGGGTAGAAATTGGCGACAAACATATCGAAGTAATGGTTCGTCAAATGTTACGTAAAATCCGCGTAATGGATCCAGGTGACACTGAAATCCTTCCAGGAACATTAATGGACATCGCAGAATTTAAAGACCGTAACTACGACACATTAGTTGCTGGTGGCGTCCCTGCTACTAGTCGTCCAGTCTTACTTGGTATTACCAAAGCGTCATTGGAAACAAACAGCTTCTTATCTGCTGCATCCTTCCAAGAAACAACACGCGTGTTAACAGATGCTGCTATCCGTGGCAAAAAAGATCCATTACTTGGATTGAAAGAAAATGTTATCATTGGTAAAATCATCCCAGCTGGTACTGGTATGGCTCGTTACCGTAACATGGAACCAAAAGAAGTTGGCGTAGCTAGCGAAAACGTTTATAGTATTTCAGACATTGAAGCACAAATGGCTGCTGAAGATGCGATGAAAAACATCAATAAATAAACCCTAAAAAGCCGTAAGGAGCATGCTCCTTGCGGCTTTTTTTATTTGCTATAACCAACTGATTGTGAGTAAGCCCAAACTTAAAAAGGGGACAAAGGGAAGTGTCTGTTCAACTGGATACCCCAAAAATTTACAGCTGTAGCCATAGATTAGGCCATAACTACTGGCAAAAAATAGTAGCATCAGCAACTGAGGTACCTGTAAAAAACAGCCCCACAAACCCAGTAACAAAAGATCCCCTCGCCCCATGGCTTCCGGAAAATAATGTAAGACGGCTTGGAAAAAACAAAAACAAAAAAGACCAGTCAGTAAGTAAAACGAATGCTGACCCGCCACTTTCAGTAAGCAAAGCACAAAAAAACTAGGATAAAGAATCTTCGGTTCAACCACTAAATACCAGTAATCAATCAAAGATAATGTGAAAGCACTCGTCAGCCACCACCAGAGAATCAAAGCATCAATCGTCAGGCCAGCTGAAAAACAGCTTGCGGTTAACCCGCCCATGACAAGTTCTGCTAAAAGATAACTCTTAGCTACTGGCTGTTGACACTTTCGACAACGAAAGCGCTGCAGCAAAATCGAAACAACTGGAATTAATTCATAGAGTTGTAGAGGCTGGTGGCAACCTTGACAGTGGGAAGGGGGACACCACAAAGAACGCCCTATTGGTAAGCGCTCCGCCACTAAGCATAAAAAAGAACCGAAACAGGCACCAATCAAAAAGAGACTCAAGAAAAACATAGGTTACCTCCTTAAAAATAAACTACGCTTTTTTTAAACTTTTTCGTTTGACTAGACAAATCTTTTTTTGTTAGGAATAATAAAAGAAACAAGAAATGAGGGAATCAAATGGAAAAATTAGCGATTGGTGTCGACGTTGGCACTACGCAAGCCAAAGCAGTGGCTTTTCAACCCAATGGCACAGTCGTAGCTTCTAGCTATGTGCGTTATCCATTAATTCAAGAGACTGAAGGAATGGCGGAGCAAGACCCAGAAACGCTGTTCCAAGCTGTGGTGAACTGTATTCGAACCGTCACACAACAAGTGAAGAATCAACCAATTGGGCTCATTTCTTTTGCTTCAGCGATGCATGGCTTAATTGCCATGGATGCGCAAGGACGCCCATTGACCCAAGTGATTACTTGGGCTGACACACGAGCATCTGATTATGCGGAAGCGTTAAAAGAAACGCCAGCGGCCCAATTGTTTTATCAATTGACAGGCATGCCAGTTCATCCAATGGCGCCATTGTACAAGATTCGCTGGCTGCAGGAAAATCAGCCAGCCGTTGCGCAGAGCGCGGCCAAGTTTATTGGGATTAAGGACTACATTTTTTACCGTTTCTTTGGCGAATACTGGACAGATTATAGTAGTGCTTCGGGGATGGGTTTATTTAATATTCACACGCGGCAATGGGAATCGTCGATTTTGGCGTATTTATCTATTGAGGAGGAACAGTTGCCAAAAGTTGCCCCGTCAACGTTCATTTTTCCAGCGTTAGCGCCTTCTTGGCAAGAGATGCTTGGTGTTGAGGAGGAAACGGTTTTAGTTCTTGGTGGTGCGGATGGCCCGTTGTCTAATTTAGGTTTGGGAGCGCTAGGAATGGGTGTAGCGACTTTGACCGTTGGTACGAGCGGCGCACTTCGGTATATTGTCGAAGAACCTTTTTTGCATCCGCAAGGTGAAACGTTTTGTTTTGCTCTAGATGAACAGCACTGGGTGATTGGTGGCGCAAGTAGTAATGGTGCAGTTGCGTTAGATTGGGCGAGCCAAACGATTTTTGCAGAAGAACGTCAGCAAGCTATCCAAAACGGGACCAATCTCTATGACCCAATTATGGCCAAAATTGCAACCGTGCCAGCTGGGGCAAATGGCTTACTGTTTCATCCTTATTTGCTAGGTGAACGAGCACCGCTGTGGAATGCAGAGGCGAGCGCAAGTTTTATTGGCTTGCGCAAAAATCACCACGCCGGACATTTAGCTCGAGCGGTGGTGGAAGGAATCTGTTTCAATTTAAAAACTATTTTAGAGGATTTGAAACAACTCGTTGGACCCGTTCAGGAGATTCGGGCGACAGGCGGCTTTGCTGATTCCCCTGTGTTCCGTCAAATCATGGCTGATGTGCTGGGAGAAACGTTATCGTTCACTGATAGCACCGAAGCTTCGGCATTAGGCGCTGTTTTGCTAGGTTGGCAAGGCTTAGGTCAGTTACCAAATTTACAAGCAGCGGCGCAACAGGTGCTGATTCATGAAACGGTCACGCCACGAGCGGATCAATTGCTAGTTTATCAAGAACTGTATCCTGTTTTTCAAGAAACCCAACAAATTTTAGCACAAAGTTATCAAAAATTAGCAGAATTCCGCAAATAATTGATAGTAAATAGCTTTGACAAATGGCTGAGAAGTTGCTTAACTAGAAGAGAGACGAAGACTTGAGGAAATGAGGATGAGGAATGAAGAAACAGCTACTACCACTATTTCTGTTATTCATTGGGGCGTTAGCAAGCTGCAGTGCACCGTCTCGTTCCGGCGAAAAAGCAGCGCAACAGTTGGTAGATTACTTTATTTATCAAGAAAAGCCAGAGACATTCTCTCAAACTTTTCGTGAACCGAAAGTCTTAGCGGAGCATTTGCAGATGAGCCGTCAACAGTTCCAGAAGCAATTTTTCAATAGCTTAAAAGAAATGAACGCTGAAGTCACCGAGACTGAAGCCCAGAAGCTTAGCGCAGAATTACTGGCTCAAGTGAAGAAAAAAGCGTCATATCAACTAGTAGCCACGAAAGAATTGAATGGGCAAGCGACAATCACTTTTCAGATTAAGGGCTTAGATTTTGTGACGGCGATTGAAGATACAACCACTGCTCTTCTTCAGCAAACGCAACAGGCGACACAAGCGCTAGACATGCAGCACACGTTAGCCGTTTTAAAAAAAGAAATCCAACAAATCAATGTCAGCCATGAGCCAGTTGAACTGCCATTAACGGTTAAGCAAGTAGAAGGACAATGGTACTTGCCGGCAGTGGAGCAACTGAGACTGAATCAGTTTTTTTTAGCTTTCGTCACAGGAAAAGAAGATACTGACCAGTTGACAGAGGCACTCGACACGATCCTCACTCAAGCGGAACAAAAAGTCGTCACTGCGGATGAAAAAACAGCGATTTCAGGAAATTAATTAGATTCTTAATTGTAATTATTATAATTTGATAATAATTTTAAAAAAGAAAGGTTTTCAGTGTACTTTTTTCACAATTCATATTACACTAAGAGTGTAGAAATAATATTTAGGAGGATGACAAAGAATGAAATTTGAAAAAACAAAAGAAATTTTGAACCAACTCGTTGCAGATTTAAGCCAATTTTCCGTGGTAATTCATCAAACACATTGGTATATGCGTGGACCTGAATTTTTAACACTTCACCCACAAATGGATGAATACATGGATCAAATCAATGAGCAATTAGATGTTGTTTCAGAACGTTTAATCACATTGGACGGCTCTCCATTCTCAACATTGCGTGAATTCGCAGAAAATACAAAAATTGAAGATGAAATTGGTAACTGGGACCGCACTATTCCAGAACGTATGGAAAAATTAGTAGCAGGCTACCGTTACTTAGCAGACCTTTACGCAAAAGGAATCGAAGTTTCTGGTGAAGAAGGCGACGACTGCACACAAGACATTTTCATCGCAAACAAAACAGACATCGAAAAAAATATTTGGATGTTACAAGCCAAACTTGGCAAAGCGCCTGGTATTGACGCATAATTTAAAACAACTCCCAAAGCCGCTGACGTTGACGTTGGCGGTTTTTTTCTGTTTAAAAGGCACAAAAAAATAAGTGAAAATCTATTTTCTGAAAGCGCAGAAAAACATTGACTTTATCAGTGATTGAAGGTAAAATATTAAATGGTATTGTTTGCCCCACAATGAGCCCCGGAAACTCAAGTGTATGTCAAACATCGAAAACAAAATTGGAGGAAAGAAACGTGCGTACAACATATATGGCCAAAGCTGGCGAAGTAGAACGTAAATGGTACGTAGTAGATGCAACAGATGTTCCTTTAGGACGTCTATCAGCAGTTGTTGCTTCTGTACTACGTGGTAAAAATAAACCAACATTCACACCACATGTGGATACTGGAGATTTCGTAATCGTAATTAACGCTGATAAAGTAAAATTAACAGGTAAAAAAGCTACAGACAAAATTTACTACCGTCACTCAATGTATCCTGGAGGATTAAAATCAGTGACAGCTGGTGAATTACGCGACAAAAACTCTCGCCGTCTTATCGAAACTTCTGTAAAAGGTATGCTACCTAAAAACACTTTAGGACGTAAACAATTTACTAAATTGAACGTATACGGTGGAGCTGAGCATCCACATGCTGCACAACAACCAGAAGTATTAGATATCACGAACTTAATTTAAGGAGGGAAATTCATTGGCACAAGTACAATATAGCGGCACAGGCCGTCGTAAAAATGCAGTTGCCCGCGTACGCTTAGTACCAGGTACTGGTAAAATTACTGTAAACAAAAAAGACGTAGAAGAATATATTCCACATGCTGACTTGCGTGAAGTTATCAACCAACCATTTGGCGTAACTGAAACAAAAGGCGCTTACGATGTAATCGTAAACGTAAACGGTGGTGGCTATGCTGGACAATCAGGAGCTATCCGTCACGGAATCGCTCGTGCATTGTTACAAGTAGATCCTGACTTCCGTTCTGCTTTAAAACGCGCTGGGTTACTTACTCGTGATGCACGTATGGTTGAACGTAAAAAACCAGGTCTTAAAAAAGCCCGTAAAGCTTCACAGTTCTCAAAACGTTAATCCTTTTTATATCAAGGATTTCAGGGCACTTTCCATTCATTTGGAGAGTGTCTTTTTTTGTTTGGTAACGAGTTTGGTGACGACTTTTTTCGTACCTCGTAACCAGCTATTCATTTTGATTGGCATTTCTGTATTCTTCTAAGAGTTTAAGCGTGTCTATTTTTGTCTGGTCGTTCGTGTGTCCGTAAACGTCTCGAATCATATTTGAAGTTTCTGCATGACCCACGAGAGATTTGATAATTAAGCCATCGATTCCTTGATTTAGTAAATCTGATACAAAAGTATGTCTTAAACCATGAGGAATGATATGCGGAAGGCTATATTTTTTCTCTAACTGATTCAATTTGTTGTTTAACCAATCTGTGTGAAGCGGTTGATTAACGTCACCCTTTTGATTTACATAAGTGAATAAAAATTGCTGTTGCGTTTGTTTGATATTCAATTGTTTTAACTCAACAGCCTGTTTTTGTTTCCATTCCCTCAATAAATTTACGATGGTTTCATTAATCGGAACGTCACGAAAACGATAGCCATTTTTCATGCCTCTCACACGCTCATATCGCTTAGTTTCTGGATTCTTTACTAACTTGTGAGATAAAGAGATTAGCTGTTTCTTGAAGTCGATGTCAGCCCACACAAGAGGATAAATTTCTCCTTTTGTTGCACCGAGATAGTAGGTCAAGGCTAACAGAACGTAATTTTGGAAGCCGTGTTCCTTTTTCATTAGTTCTAGTGATTGTTGAACAGTTTCAACAGAATAATATTTTTGTTGTCTTTTATTTTCCTTTTTCCGTTTAAGAGCTTCATTTACAGGCATTTCAAGTAGATCGTAAGGATTGCTAGAAATATATCCTTTTAGTAACGCATATTTCATTACTTGCTTTGTGTAAGAGACACAAAATTTGAAATTAGTATAAGGCTTAATTTTTTTCTCTTTATCACCAAAAGCCCATAGGATTTGAATGCTTTCTAGGATATCGAAAGAAACAGCTTTTATTTTTTTAGTTCCTAGATATGGAAGGATGTGAAGACGGAAAATGCTTTCTGTCCGATCGAGTGTACTTTGTTCATGGTGCTTAGTTACGATATATTTTTTCTGCCACCAAATTTTATAAACTTCTTCAAAAGTGTAATCACCTTTTTTCTTTTTCACTTCTCCTTTTAGTTTTTGAAGTTTTGCTTCCTGTTCCATAATTAAAGCTTCATTTTTAGTATCTGCATAGGAAACAAACCTTGAAAAGCCTGCTCCCATGTAGACATTAACTTTGTATTTTCCATTATCCATTTCCTGTATAGCCATGTTATCTTCTCACTTTCTTTTGCACATCAGAATATGAGAACACTATTTTTTGAGTGTAGCATGGTTTAAGCTGGTTGAACATAATTTTTTAACCAGCTATCAATTTCTAATTTATCGTAAAGGACCACACCGCTAATGTTAATTTTGGGTAGTCCTTCTGTAATTAATTTATCAATGGTATTGTTGGACAGATTAAGATATTGGCACAATTGACACTTTTTGATGTAACGCTTGTTTAATCCTAACTCATCTTCAAAGTGTGTAATTTCAGTCTTTAATAACTGGTGTATGGTTTCCTGTAACCCTTGTTTTTGAGCGTCGGACAGTAAAATAGTGAGTTCGTTCATTTATGATTTCCTCCATTTTTTTTGATTTTTGTGTAACGAATATTTTGTTCTTCAAAGCCTATTTCCTTGTTTGGAATACCTTGCTCATCCCATGATTGAAAGAAGATAGGTTGTTTACTTACATAGGTGTTGGTAAATAAGACTTCTTGGTCTTTTACCTCATAAGGCTGGTTTGTTAGATTTTTTATCTCGATCGGTTGCTTTAGATTCTGAGATTTAAAGAAAGCTTTTTTCTTATGTTCCTTTAGCTCTAAATCCTTATCGAAATATTTGCTGACATACCGACCTCTATTTTCAGCGCTATCCACATCAATTTTGTTGATTTTGATTAGTCCATGCCCCCAGATTGCTGTTAGTTCTTTATGGGATAGATAGGGAAAGCTAAATAAAACAACGTGATAATGAATAGCGCCACGTTTTTGTTTCTCCCACGTAGCTAAATATTTAATTTGGGATTTCTTTGTCTTATATAAATGGTAGTTTAATCGTTTCATAAATTTTTTGAACTCACTATTTGTGTGGGTTATATCGGTTATATTCTCTTTAAAGGTTAGGGTTAGAAATTTCGTTTGGTCATCAAAGTTCGTATCAATCAGTCGAGCAACGACAAAGCGTTGATTTTTGTAATGTTTTTGTTTTCGTTTTAAGCTATCATATTGTCCTTGTGCATTTAAATTATCAAATGTTTGTTTTGTACTTTTTAGCCAATCAGGTTTTTCTTTCTTTTCATCCGTATTCGTTTTTCTTTTCACTCGTATGAGTTGTTCGTATTCCCAAATTTCAATGTACGCAGGAGTTTCAATGATTTTTTGATTGTATCCATACGGCAATCGCAATCACTCCTACTACAGAAATTGAGTGTTCTTACTGATTATTCAGTTATCAAAGAACGAGGGTAAAACATTTGGCTTTTCGCCAGATAGTGTTCTATAAATCAAGTTAAAGGGAAGTCCTGCAAAGCAGTCCTTCCAGCCTATGGATTTATTTGAGTGGTCTTAACGGACAGAAGCGGCTCTATGGCGCTGCCCCGCCGTTTCGTCCTAACCACCCAACAAATCCATAGAAAATTAGTTTTGTGCAGTGTTACCTTGTTTTTTCGGAATCAAAGTTGCTACATCTGCCGTGGCCGATAAGCCATAACTGACGAATTGACCGTTTGATCGTCCCCAAGGTGCAATCACCAAATTGGTAAATGTAACTATGGCCAAACCTTGTTGAGTAAGTTCTTCCGGGGTAATTACGGGATTTTCAGATTTGACTTTGACACTGATTTTTTCGTAGCGAAGTTTTGGTAGTATACATTCATAACTCCAACCTAGAATATCGCCATCCTTTTGCCAGCGAGTGACATTGACAACTTGGTATTCTTTTTCAAGTTTTTCTTTTGGTAAAGTGAGATCGTTGATTTTAATTGGCATAATAGCCCTCCTTTTTTTGATATACGATATTTTATACGATAAGTTTAAAAAAATATAGACGGCCATCTACAATTTATGTTTTATACGCTTGTTTATACGAGGTCAAGAGTTTTAATGAAAGGTATATACGGAATTTTATACGAGTGGTATAATGGAGAAAAATGACAAGGAGGAAGTAATCTATGTTTGGTTTATTACAACCTGATAAAGTGAAGGTAGGACAACGAATTAAGGAAATCAAAGAGAGTATGAATTTGTCCTTTACGGAGTTGGGGAATCGCTTGGGGATAAAGAAACCAACAATCAGCTCCTATGTTCAAGGCTATGCGCTAGCCCCTGAAAGTGTCATTAACCAATTGTCTAGTATCAGTGGGAAACCGGTAGGCTGGTTTTACTTTGGTGATATTGAAGAATATATTACGGACTACTTGCAGTTAAAAGGGCAGGATAGGATTGTGCAAGAACATCCAGAAGTTGTGAAAGCAATCAAAGAAGAATTTTACACTGGGAAGTTTAAAAATTCTGCCTGGGAAAATGAAGTTGGTTATCCATGTGAAGAGTTTATGGATGATTATTTTTATGAACTGCAACAAGAAGTCATTAAAGAAGAAATTCAAAAAATGGTACGTAATCAGATAAAAAAATTATCGATTATTGATGAATTATCTAAACAGAAAAAAGAGGAGGCAGTCACTGTTATTACGAGTCGTATCATCGAATACCTGGATGTAGCCGGCGAGTACAATTATGAAAAGAAAGATGATATGATTAAAATGGTTAAGCGAGAAATCGATAAGTACGATTTTTTTGCGGATAGTAATTTTGAAGATCGGTATTTAGTGGGGAAACTAATTAATATCTTGGGAGATCAACAAAAAACCAGCGAATTAATCAATCATTTATCTGAAGAGTTGACAGATAGGCCATTTACAGGATTGTTTGGTGGGGAAGAGTTGGTAGAAACGATTCAGACGTTAAGACCAGCGTTAATTAATCTGTCCAATAAAATTAGTGCTGATCAGCTTGAGGATTGGTTTGAAAAGTATAATTAATTTAAATTAGGGATTGATGATATGTCGCTAGGAAATCAATCGAGGCTAACCCGACAACGGATAGGGCTGCCTCAGGAGGAAGTTACAATTCGACTCAATATTAAGTTCTTCAAGGTTGACCATAGGATGTGGTAAGAAATCTGACCTGGGAATAGCCAGCTATAAAGATAGGTAATCCAGAAAATAAAATTTGAAAGTTATTTGAACGAATAGGAGCAGAGGAGCAAACTAAAAATGGAAATCGAGGATATGTTAAAAAGTTTGACCGCAGATGAGCAATCAATACAGATAGTTGCCGATTACTTGGGTTACTCGGTAGGACGTAATCCAAACGAACCAGAAAGTGAATGGCGTATGTTATTTACTGATAAAATCCCAGATAAAACAAGCGCGGTATTGGCTTTAAAAACTGTATCTGACTTGACTCTAGAGACAAAAACAATGGATATTCGGAAGTTGCATAAACGAGTAGAGGAACTTGCAGTGAGTTTTGGTGGATCGTTTGATGCGGAAATTGCCGGATTTGTCGGACAAAAAAGAATTGTATTATTTCGGCTGAGAAACGGCAATCGTGATGAACGGTTGGATCTTAATGAAGAAACAATCGAGAAAGTCTTATATCTAGACAATTTCAATATGCTGAAAAATAGTTCTATCACAGTTGAACAAGATGCTTTTTGGGGTGAGTATGTTATTCACGGGTTGAAAGATGTATTCAAACGTGAACTAACGAATCACTTCTTGATGATGGTAGCTTTGTATCGAAAAAAATTATCAGAGTTAATCACATCTAAACCTTATAAAAACGAACTATCTCCATTGGTTTCTGATAATGCTCGAGCATATATTATTAAAAATGCTTTAACACAGTTGGTAGAAGATGAGTCCTATACAGCAGTCTTGTCAAATGTGGTTGATACGATAATTTTGCGGCAGTTGATGAGACGTTTTATCGAAGCTTATTATGGTAAAGATGAAGTACATCCTTTTGAATTAAGTGGTATTGCCTTAGGTGTTGGGCGAGGTACGTTAGATGAAGCAATCAAAGAAACGGTTGAGATTTATTCCAATTTGACTAACTCGACTGAATCGGCAATCAATAAGCTGAACAAAAAGAAAAGCGTAATTGAGAAATACGATGATTATGTTGAAATTAGCTTATTTGATGAAGATGAATATAATGTTACTAGTAAAATCAAAATGAAAGATGATAGCAAAAAACGTCTGATTGAACTACATGATAAAGCAACCCGACAATTTCAAACAGTTTATGGTGGCGATTTGTTTGCTTCGTCAATTGGTGAAGTAACAACAAGGATTGAAAACTTAATTGTTGAACATGATGCTGAAATGTGGGCGAAGTTTTGGATCGATACATCGAGTGAAAATTATTCTTTCCGCTTTGAAGATGTGCCACCGGAAGCGTTGGAAAAACAATACGAAAATTCCATGTCGCAAAATGTCCAAATAAAAATTGAAGATGGTAAGCCAATTGTGTTCTATGGTGAAGATTTGCAAGAACAGAAGAATAAAGGAGCTTACTATACTGACGAAAAATTCGTCCAGTACATGGTACAGCAGACCGTTGAAGTTGAGTTTCAAAACCGCATCGCAGCTGTCAAAGAAGCTATCAAAGAAGATAATGAATCTGAAGTTATCAAAACCTTGGATCATATGTTTGACATGAAAACGGCAGATCTGACGGCTGGTGGGGGCTCATTCTTACGTGGTGCTTTTAGACAGCTGGCTGATAAGCATGATGCACTTGTTGGATTAAAAGTAACTGATACGATTAGAGGAAAATATCCGATGATGCAAGCTGGTGACGAGGGCACTTTTGCTTGGGAAAAATATATTCTGCACAATATGGTCTATGGCGTTGATATCGACTATAAAGCAATTTTAATTTCTTCACTGACTCTAATGCTTTCATCGTTGCAACATCGTCCTATTGACCAAAAACTACCTGAATTAATCGGTAATACTTTGATCCATCAAAACTCTTTGATGAACTCTGTACCGTTTTATGAGCGTGAAAAGATCTATGCGAACTATCAGAAGGAAATCAAAACACTTTTGAAGCTGAAACGTGAGCAATCACAAAATTTTGAAAACAAACGACAAGAGCTTCAGCGGACTTTGCTGCAATACGTACAGCCAATTTTGAATGGTGAGACACACTTTTTGAATGTGGAGGCTTTGGAGATTAATTTGATTGAAGTATTCTTTGGTGAAAATGGCAAGTTGAAAGAGAATGCTGGGTTTGATTGTATAATTGGAAATCCACCTTGGGAAATATGGAAACCGAACTCGGATGAATTTTTTTATAAATACGATAAAAGCTATTTGGCTGTGAATAATAAGAAAGCAAAAGAAGCTATTCAAAAAAAATTATTTAATCAATTCCCAGAAATTGAACAGAAATGGAATGAAATGAACAATCGAATCAAAAAAGGCTCAAAATATTTTAGAAATATAAAAAATTATTGTTATCAATCATGGAAAGTAGAGGGAAGAAGTACAGGATCTGATTTAAACTTGTATAAAATTGCTATGGAGCGCTTTTCTCAACTTATAAATAGTAAATCTATACTATCGATTTTAATGCCAGAAAATTTGATGACAGATTTAGGTTCTACAGGATTAAGACACTTAATATTTGATGAGATGCAAGTTTTTGAATTCTTATCATTTGAAAATTCAAAAGGAATATTCCCTGTCGTTCATAGAAGCTATAAATTTGCGATCCTTACAATAAAGAATGGGAAACGCGATTGGCATAGTTTTAAGGCTTTCTTTTCTAAAAAATTTCTAAGTGATTTACAAAAGGAAGAAATAAAACTTGATTATCCGCTTTCTTTAGTTATTGATTCGGAACCTGAAAAATACAACCTAATTACACCAAGAAGTCAAGTTGAATTAGACTTGTATCAAAAGATTAAATTGAAGTATCCTTCTTTGGGAGAAACAAGATTATTCAAGATGTCTAATGATTTTCATCGAACAAATGATACTAAGTATTTTAAGGAGTATCAATTAGGTGATGTTCCGCTTTATGAAGGAAAACTTATAGGGCAGTTTCGTTTAGTTGCAGCTCCCAAAGAAGGTGTTACTCAAGTTGATGCATACAAGAAACTAGGAGACGACTTGAACGAATATCGGATTGGTTACCGCGATATCAGCAGTTCTACTAATAGAAGGACGATAATTGCCACAATATTTCCTCGTAAAGCAGTAGCTGCTAATAGTTTATTTATGCAGATCAATGCAAATGAAACGACTTTATTGGCAAGATTATTTTACTTAGCAATGCTTAATTCATATGTTTTGGATTTTGTTATGCGTAAATTAATTGATAAACACGTCAGCCAAACATTTTTAAAACAGCTACCGATACCTCCGCATGGCCAATTCGTATATGAAGATGATTTGATTCAGATTACAAAAGAATTGTTGATGTTGAATGATAACGGATTTGAAGAACTGGATTCATTGGTTTTAGGTACCAAATTCAAAAGGAAAAATTACAATCAACTAGTGGCAGAACTAAATGCTCGTATAGCGATTGGATTCGATTTAAATCGTGACGAATTAATTAATTTGCTTAGAACTTTTGAATCAGCTAATCATAAGCAAGCCGTCCAAGAAGAAGCTCAACGCATTATCGAAGTATATGACCGCCTGAAAGTAGGTGAAGCATCGTGACAGAAAAAAACGAAGCGCTCTACGAGATATACAAAAATCGAGTAGTAGATAATCGCAAGGTTTCCATGGAAATTGCGGTCAATCATTTACTCAGCCAAAATAAAGTTGATCGGTTTGATTTAGCAGTCGGATATTTTTATATATCCGGCTTGCTACTAATCAAAGATACTTTCACTGAGTTTATGGAAGTACGTGATGGTCACATGAGCATTTTGATGGGAAATGAGACAAATGAACTGACCAAAAATACTGTTCAAGCTGGTTTTTATATCAGTGAACTGAATGATGATGAACTGAAAAATGACTATAAAAATCAGTTTCAAGACGAAATTCGGTATTTGAACGAAGAGGATCAGCTGTTTTTGATGAAATTTATTGATTGGCTGGAACAAAAGCGGATTGAAGTCAAAGTTTATACTGGTAAAGCAAATTATTTCCATGCGAAGAGTTATATGTTTTATGGTAAAGAAAATGACTACTCTGGTGAATCGTTAGTTGGTTCTTCAAACTTTTCTAGAAATGGTTTACAAGGCAATACCGAATTAAATGTCTATTCCGCTGATAGTTTTAATGCTTTGCATGAGTGGTTCAAATCGATTTGGTTCTCAGATGAAGTCGATGTTTTTTCAGATGAACTAATCAAGACAATCAAACAAATCTATCCAGATATACAGCAATCTAAACGCTATAAATCAGTTTCTGAAACTTATTATGATTTTGCGAATATGTTTGCTCGTCCATATGCTCAATTAGATGACGATAAAATTTGGGAAACTTTATATCCGCATCAACGTGAAGGCATTTTAAAAATTCAGAACAAGCTGATGCAGTTTGGTACTGCAACATTAGCCGATGGTGTAGGGTTAGGTAAGACACGAACAACAGCTGGCGTAATCCGCTTAGAGAAAAAAATTAATCCTCATTTAAAAGTGATCATTATTGCAGATAAAAAATTACATGAACAATGGCAAGCGGATTTAGATGCTGTAGATGTTGACTACAGTAATTTTAAATTCATCAATCGGGAAACATTTGCTCTAATGAAACCAGCTGAGTTGGATCTGATTGCTGCAACTTATCAAATGATTGTAATTGATGAGGGGCATCAAGGATTTAAAAATAGAACTACTGCAGCATATCGTCATGCGGAATACATCTTTTCGCATTCGGCTCATAATATGAAAGGAATCATGTTGACGGCGACACCTTGGAACAACAAGCGTGAAGATGTGATTAATATCGGTTCACTATTTCTAGAAGTAGATCATATCCCACTTGATCGTGCTTATCGTACTTATTTTGCTTTCGGAGCACGTGGAAAAGCAGTTAAAGCGTTGGCAAATGATAATAAAGCCTTTGCTGAATTTTGGGAAGATTTATTCTTGCAGCGGACAAGGAAAACATACGGTGGCGAATCTGTTACTTTTGCTGAACGTTTTTTTCCAACGATTGAAGTTCCCTTCGAGCCGGTGAAAGAACAAATTTTCAGCAATAACTTTGAAAGAATCGATAATCTACATTTCCCATATATGGATACACTACGTTTCTTTGTTCAAGATAGTAATAATGAATTGACGCCAGGCAGATTGAAATTAATGCTATTAAAACGTGCTGATTCTAGTTGGCTGTCTTTCGTAAATTCTTTGAAGGCGATTCAAACTAAGACTCAGCAGTTTGTTAAGGATTTTGACGCAATTGAAACATCCGGCAAGTACTTAGATCGATTGAAAAATTATCTATCCCATGCTTATAAGGTAGATGAATATTTTTCAAATAATTTGGGATTGTTGTTGAACATTAAGAATGAAGAAGACGAAGATCAACTGCCAAATCAATTTCGTGAATTTCAAGAAAAATCAAATCGAAATCGTCGAAAATATATCGAGCGAATTACTGGTCAAATAGAAAGTTTGACAGTTAAATCTTCTAAGAGAGTTTTTAATACGCTAAAAGCTTATGCAGTTAAGGATTTGGCTGTTTTGCAAAGCATGATTGATGAAGTTGAAAAGAATTTTTTACGTAAAGATGAAAAATTTGAAACGGTTTTACAAAGTTTAATCATTGAGCGAGAAAAAGGTCATAAAGTCATTTTAGTAAGCCAATTCCGCGATACAATTCTGTATTACGCTGATAAGATCAAAGAATCGAAAAAATTTGACCAAGAGAACATCGGTGTAGTAACTGGTAATCCTGATGATAATAAAATTGGCATGGATCACTACTCTAAGAATGCTATTTTAAATCGTTTTTCACCAAAATCAAAATTGCAGACAGAATTATTTAATTCAGAAAACGAAATCAATATTTTGCTTGGAACAGACACGATTTCTACAGGGCAAAATCTGCAAGATGCGACTGTTTTAATGAATTTGGATGTGCCATACAATCCAATGCAACTAGAACAGCGAATCGGTCGAATCGATCGTCCTCGTGAGTATGGTCAAGTAGAACAGATTGATATCTACACTTTCCCAACTTATTCAGCAATTGAATCAATTTTGAAAATGACACAGCGCTTAGGGGAAAAGATGAAAGGTATTTATAGTGATACTGAATTTGATGATTTTGTTCTGCCTGAGTATCGAGAATATGCTGAAGCTTTACTGAAAGAGAAAAATGCTACGAAAGCTTCCAAAGCCACGGAAAAAATGGTATTGGATAACGAATCAAAACAAATCATGAATGTTGGTTTATCTGCTGACTCTCATTCTGCTGATTATGATATGGCGAATAAACGAATGTACGATACTGTTCAACAAGGAGTTCATCGAGTTCTTGATCCAATTTATGATGATATCAGTTTTTCAAAAAATATTGGTAATGCTATCGTTGTTTTAAAAATGATTTATCGTGATGTTAATGGTGAGGACATCAGTAATGAAACAATTATTATTGATATGGATAAAATTAAAGAATGCACGATTTCTGATGCAGAGCGACGATTGAATGAATCAAAAGCAGTGAGTGTTTATTCAACACAGGAATATAGTCAAGCTAAAGCCGAGGTAAAAATACGTGATTATCGTCAAAAATTCCAACAGGTTTTAGAGCGGCATATTGAAAAAATCAATGCTGATAATCAAAAAACAAGAGATAATTTTGATGGTATAGCCGATAAAACCTCTAAGAAAGCTGCATCTAATATTATAGATAGTATTAAAAATCCCAAACTAAGGGGAACAATTAAATCAAAAATTGAAGCTTTTGGTTTATCTGGTAAAGAAGTTCAGGAGTTAGCAAAGCGCATTGAGTTTATTGATTCAGACAGTGATCTATATGATTATGTTCAAAATATCGCAAATGATGTTCAAGAATTTTGGATGAATTTTGAGGAATACGTCGACGCTTTTGATTTACAGAATATTGAATTGAACAGTGGACGAATTAATAAAAATGAACCAACAAAACGGATTGCTACTGTTGAAAAATCTGAAGCTATATTGGTAATGGCTAATTATTCAATCGATAACAAAAGCCTATAAACATACTACTGTTAGAAATTAGTAAATTTTTTGAGGAGCTTTTTATCAGAATCAAGTACTTTAATCTATTGGGAAACTCTGATTTACAGAGACTCATCAGTCATATATGAGAGACCTTTATTTATTGTCCATAATATAGGTATATGTATTTTATAGTATCGAATCGGCTCGCAAAAAATTGACACCACTACTCTCAAATAAAATGAAAGTCAATAAAATTTTTCATGTTTCAGTCTCTCTAAATCGTTGCTATTAAAGCATTGTGAAGCTGTTTGGAAAAATGGTTGGGCTAACCAGGTCTTAAAAAAGCCCGTAAAGCTTCACAGTTCTCAAAACGTTAATTACTTGGAGTCGTTGCGAACGTGTTCGCTTACCAATCAATTACAATGTTTCAAGACACTTTCTCGCAATGAGAAAGTGTCTTTTTTATCAATCTCTCTAACCCAACCCTCTCCAAAAAATGGTATTATTAAGTAATGAAACATAACCATAAAAAATAACAAATATCGGAGGCAAAAAATGAGTAGTGTGGTTTGTCAAAGTTGTGGGGCGAATGCGTTTAGATGGTATGATACCGCTGATCAAGTGGTGGAATGTAAGTATTGTCATTCCAAACAAGCTTTTATAAAAGGTATGGGCGTCGAGTCAGCCATAAAAGTTGTTGGGGGAAAAGAAGAAGCGGAGACGGATTCTGAATACCAAGAACGGATTATTCATCAATTTGGTTTGAAAGATCAAGTGATTGAAGTGAAGAATTATTCATTAATCGATATTCCGTTAACATTTATTGTTTGGTTGTATTTGGATATTTTATTAGGAGCTTTGTTCATCTGTGGTGGTTTTCTATCTAATAACTATCGAGCTTGGTACGCCAATTTACTTCGTTGGCACTTTTGTGGTTGGCGTTATACAAAGTCAGCGACTGAAAAAGAGAAGGCAAGTCAACGGATTAGAGGCAGTCTGTTGATTAAATGGCTACTTCAAGAGGACCCCAACAAAACGAAAAAATTAATAATGGTTGGCGTATCCATCCTGTTCACTGTCCTGTTCGTTTACACTACAGGAAATGGCGCTGCCTAAACGAAATATTTATTGAAACACTTTCTGTTGATAGAAAGTGTTTTTTTATACCATTAATGGAGTAAGTGAGTATTTCAGTGTTTCGTCAATGTTTTTCTATATTCATTAGGAGAGAGTGTATAGAGAGCTGAAAAATTTTTATAAAATTGGCTTACGTTTGAAATACCAACATTTTGAGAGATTTCAGCGATTGATAATTCTGAATAACGCAATAATTGTATCGCATTTTTCATCCTTTGTTCTGTTTGAATTTCTTTAAAGGTTTTATTGAAAGTCTGCTTGATTAACTGAGATAAATATTTTGGATGGTAATTAAATAATAATGCGGTTTCCTTTAATGTACAGGTGCGAGCATTTTTTTCTATATAATCGATAATTTCTAACATATGGCTGGTTTTATTGCTAATAGGGGCAACTTTCTTTGTGGAATTTTTCTGATAATCACGGATAAGCTGAATAAAAATTAATGAAAAGAGTGCTTCTATCGCATGTTTACTAAAAGTATCATTTTGGAAATATTCACAAATTAGTTGATTGAGAAAAGCAATTGTATTCTTATGGTTATTCTGAAAAATCATATAGCCGT
The DNA here is from genome assembly GCF_050541505.1 of Enterococcus sp. DIV0183. Lineage (NCBI taxonomy): Bacteria > Bacillati > Bacillota > Bacilli > Lactobacillales > Enterococcaceae > Enterococcus > Enterococcus sp. DIV0183. The sequence goes on along the minus strand of NZ_CP172932.1, from coordinate 2,661,453 downwards.
CATGGTGGTTATTTTCAGTAATTGCTGAAAATAAAAAAGTACTTAAAATGCTTGTTTCACCTAAGCCCATAATAAATGCTCGTGAAAAAAAGTCATTGCTTAGACTAATATTAAAGACAATATCTTTTTCACTTAGTCTGCCTTTTGAGCGAAGAACATGCCGATCAACAATGCATAAATCTCCTTCTTTTAGTAATACCTCGGTTCCGTTTACTTGATAATGACAGCTTCCAGAATAGACATAATTAAGATTTAAATTAGTATGTACATGTAATGGTACATCTGTGAATCGCGAATCTCTTCTAATTTCAATAAGGTTTTGTTTTAAATTTGGTAATTGAAACTGATAGACTTCTTGATCATGCAAAAGAATTTTGTCTAGTTGTTCATAAATAGGGCTATGATAATTGGGATCCTCTAAATAATGGTGTTCGCTGTGGGTTAACAGAAATAAGTCTGATGGGAGTTGATTTAACAATTTTATCACCTTACCTTTTGTTATAAATGTTCTGGAAAACGATTATTGAAAGCGTTTTTTATAATTGTATAATTCAAGTATAACTAGTGATTGATATTTGTACAAGTATTGAAATACAAGTTGAATAGGAGGGTTATTGATGGATGTTCAAAAATTATGTCAAAGCATTTTGTCAAACATAGGCGGAGCCAAAAATGTGAAAAGTGTTACTCATTGTGCAACTCGCTTGCGTTTAACGTTAAATGATGAAGAGAAAATACAGCAAGAGTCTATAAATGATTTAGACGGCGTAATGGGCAGTATTGTTACCGGAGGACAATATCAAATAATTATTGGTCAAAGTGTCGGAACTGTTTATGCACACTTTACTCAGTTGCTGTCAACTGAGTCTGAAAGTGATCTGAGTCATCAAGAAATGGCCGAGCCAAGTAAACCATCAAAAAAAGGGATTATTCCACAAGTATTAGATACAATTACAGGTATTTTTACACCGCTGTTACCTGCAATCACCGCTGCAGCAATGATAAAAACAGTACTGGTGCTTTTAGATTTGTTCCATTTAATTGATCCTGCAGGTGGTACTTATCAAATTTTGACATTTGCTGGCGATACTGCTTTTTATTTTATGCCTGTTTTAGTCGCTTATTCTGCCTCAATAAAGTTTCGTTTGAATCCTTATTTAGGAACAATTATAGGTATGCTACTGCTACATCCGACCTTTGTTTCATTGGTAAGTGAAGGTAAACCATTAAAGATGTTTGGCTTTTTACCAATTACGTTAGCTAATTATAGTTCAACTGTGATTCCAATTATCTTAATTATATGGGTAGCTTCCTATGTGGATCGTTATGTCGAACGTTTTTGTCCTGAGTCAGTAAAGTTTTTCTTGCGGCCATTAGTGACATTTTTTATTATGATTCCTTTAGCTTTGGGAATTATTGGTCCATTAGGAAGTTGGGTTGGACAAGGATTAGGAATTGTCTTAAATTTAGTTCAAAATTATGCTGTTTGGGTGCTACCATTTATTTTTGGTGCGTTATCGCCAGTCTTCATTATGACTGGCATGCATTATGCGGTAACAATTCCTCTCGTTTTACAATCTATCAGTTCCAATGGATTTGATATGTTAGGAATTGGGTTTTTAGTTTCTAATTTTGCTCAAGCAGGCGCAGCAATTGCTGTAGGTCGCTTTGCAAAGAGTCAGAAAGTACGAGGGTTGGCTTTTTCTTCAGGATTTACTGCACTGTTAGGAATTACCGAACCAGCTTTGTATGGCGTGAATTTAAAATATAAAAAACCGTTTTTAGCAGTGATTATTGCTGGTGCAATAAGTGGTTTACTTGCGGGTTTTCTGAATGTTAAGCGAATGACTTTTGCGCCAACAGGAATTACGACATTGCCTATTTTTATTGATCCAACGAATCAATGGAATTTTATTTTTGCAATTGTCTGTGCAGTGGCTAGTTTTATTTTAGCTTTTATTATAACGAGTGGTCTAGTTTATAAGGACCAGTATTTACGTAATGAATTGGAGGAAAAGTAAAATGACTTACACATTTTCAAAGGATTTTTTATGGGGCGGGGCTATTTCGAGTGGTCAAGCAGATGGTGGTTATTTAGAAGATGGCAAAGGTGTGGATACACAATCAATGCGTTACTTTGACCCTAACTGGAACCGTGAAGAACGGAATCGAAACAGAGATATTAATATGACCAGTGAGCGTTTCGAGCAAGCACTAGTTGCAGAAGGCGATCGCAATTATCCCTTTAGAAGAGGAATTGATTTTTATCATAGATATAAAGAGGATTTAGCGTTGTTTGAAGAAATGGGGATGAATATTTTCCGAACATCCATTGATTGGTCGCGCATTTATCCAAATGGGGATGACGAGAGACCTAATGAAGCAGGAATACAATTTTATGTTGATCTATTTACTGAATGCCAAAAAAGAGGAATGAAAGTCTTTGCTACAATGCTTCACTATGGGATTCCAGTTAATTTAGTGACCAAATATGGTGGTTGGAAAAGTAGAAAGACTATTGATTTTTTTGAAGTCTATGCACGTACATTGTTTGAGCGTTTAGGTGATTTAGTGGACTATTGGCTACCTTTTAATGAAATTAACTGTAATAGATTTAATCCGTACAATGGGTGTGCCGTTATTGAAGATCAAGAAGAAAACTATAACCAAAGTATTTTTCAAGCAGGACATAATCAGTTCGTGGCAAATGCAAGAGCAATTAAAGCTGCAAAAGAAATATTAGGCGAACCAATGATTGGTGGAATGATTGCACGATTTACAACATATCCTGCGACCTGTAAGCCAGAAGATGTAATGCAAAGCATTTTGGATGAGAACTATAAGAATTATTTTTATACGGATGTTTTAGCACGAGGGAAATATCCTAGCTATACAAAGCGAATGTTTGATGAGTTAGGAATTACGATAGAAGTCGCTCCTGGAGATTTAGAATTATTAGCAGAGAATAAAGTAAACTTCCTATCATTTTCGTACTATATGTCAATGATAACTAGTGTCAGTCCTGATTATGAAATTACCAGCGGAAACTTACTAAGTGGGATGAAAAATCCTTACTTAGAAACAAGTGACTGGGGATGGCAAATTGATCCAATTGGTTTGAGAATTTCTCTAAACGAGATGTATGATCGCTATCAATTGCCGCTGTTTATTGCTGAAAATGGGTTAGGTGCTTATGATCAAGTAGAAGAGGATGGCGCAATTCATGATTCTTATCGGATTGACTATTTAGAAAAGCATTTACAACAAATGAGTGAAGCAATTGCTGATGGTGTAGAGCTTTTAGGCTATACTATGTGGGGAATCATCGATATCATTTCATGTGGAACCATTGAAATGTCTAAACGGTATGGTGTTATTTACGTGGATAGTGATGATGCAGGGAATGGAACGCTTGAAAGAAGTAAAAAAGATTCATTTCATTGGTATAAAGAGGTTATTTCTACAAATGGAGAAAGTTTGAATCGGTGATTTGCTGTTAGTGAAGAAAAATAAAAAGGATATCTATTGAGATCCTTTAGTAAAGAGAGCTTGGGCCATAAGTCGAAATAACTTACGGCCCAAGCTCTTTCCCATCTCCCTCAATCACCGAGAAGACAAAATTTCATAAATCACATAGAGTTCCCAGTTGGAAATCTCTATTCGATAAAACTGTTCTAGGGTATAGAAAATGTTTTTAGCATTTTGGAAAAATGGTTTTTGGTTAATGGTTAGTTCCTCTAGGTTAGCAGGGATTTCATAGTCTTCAACGCCGAGCATTGTCCGTTCTACCATGAGCGCGTTGTGCATCATTAAGTTAAATTTCATTTTGCCGCTGAGTGTGAGGTCGAAGCGTTTTTCAATGTTTTTTGTAACGTTTTCGACTTGTTTAATAATGACGTCAGGATTTAGAAATTCTAGTTTTTCTGACAAGCCTTCTTTCGAGAAGAAGTGAACAAATTCGTTAATCATGCTATCAATGTTATTGGGATGCATCAAGTTTTGGAAAGGTTCCATCAACTGGGTTCCTGCATCTTCGTCTAACATGTCTAAGAGATTCACGCTAGCAACATTCGTATGATTGTCTAAGTAGGACGTCGTCAAAATGAGCGAGGTTTCTTTTAAATAATTTTCTTCGGCGTTGGCAATGTCTAACGTGTTTACCAAATCTTTGTATTTTAAGGTAATGACTTTAATGTCAGTATACAGGTATTTTTGACAGATTTGTTTGATTTGCTTGGCAATATCCAGACCTGAAATACTAGAGACAATGATATTTTTTTCCACTGAAAAGCCTTCAAAGTACTGTACATCGGTTTTAAATTTTTTTTCAGCGGTTTTAGCAATACCATAGAAAAGTTGTTCGTTCATTAATTGATGACCAATTTCCAACGCATAGGCAGTGGTCAGGTTGTTGATCACCAAGAGTTCTCCAAGAATTTGCGGTTTCAAACTTTTATAAAGTTGTGTCAGGGAACCCATATCGACGAGCATAATGACGCCTTGTGATGTGTCCCGCTGAGAAAGCCACTCTTTAACTTCGGCGACGATATCTCTGACCGAAGAGGTTAAGGGCATGTTAATCGCATCAAAAATATAGGTACCACATAATTTGTTGGCAACGGCTTGAATACTTGTGGCAGTCGATTCACCATGCGCCACGAGGAGCGCTTGGTAAGGAATCGTTTCAGAAATTTCCCCGCTGAGTAATACAGATAAGAGTACCTCTGTCAAGAAACGGTATTCTTCTGGCAGCGGACTGACTAAGTTTTTCACGAGGGAAACCGTTCGCGGATAGTGTTCTTTTAACTGTGCTTGGACTGGAAGGAGCATTGTTTCGTTAAATGTTGGCGGTAAAATTTTCAGCAATTTAGCAACATCTTTCATCGGTTTTTCAGTTTGTTCAGGTTGGTTAATAATTAGTTTGTTTTTGGTTTGGACTTCCGTGACTAGGTTTTGTAAAAAGTAATCATTTTCTAAGGTTATTTCATCGTCTAAACAATATTTAATGAATTGTGTCAGTTCAGTTTTTAAGTGGGCCAGTGTTTTTTCTTTTGTAAATAAGGCTTCAAATGTTGCGAAAATATCGGAAGAAAGTGTGTCTTCTTCTAACACTTCTTTGTCTAAAGGAATCGCAATCATTGGTTGAGTCGCATCGCCAATGACGACGGGTTGATTGGGCAAAGTTTTTCGTAATTGCGACGCGCAAAGGAGCTGCACTTTGTTGGATAAACTTCCCACGTTGCCAGGTTCGTCATTTTCTAATAATGCCGTAAAGATTTCTTCGTCCACGTTGATGTCTTTGGTCATTCGTTTCGCTTCTCGGTGGAATAAGTTTTTTAAAATCGCAATCCGTTCTCGAATGGGGCGCTCTTTGAAGTTCGGAAGTGAGACGATTACGGAAATTCGGCGATAAAAGGTTGGTAATAAGACTTTTTTCGGGTTTTCGGTGGTCGCAAATAGTAGCCGGACCTTGGAATGCACCATTTTTCCTTCTTCACCAATAGGGCGGAAGGTTCCTGTATCCATAAACTGAAAGAGTTTTTCTTGGTTTTCGTTGGATAATCGATGTACTTCATCTAAAAAGAGTACGGAATTATTGGCTTGGGCCAAGAGTCCTTGCTTTTCTGATTCAGCTCCAGTAAATGCGCCTTTGGTATGGCCGAAGAGAATGGATGACAGTAATTCGGGATTGTTGGCATAATCGGCACAGTTAAAGGTGTAGAATTTTTCCAGGCCAATGATTTGTTCATTTTTCAGATACTCATAAATCAGCTTTGCCAAAAAGCTTTTGCCGACGCCACTGGCTCCATGGATTAATAAAGGCATACCCAATGGGGGATACAACATAGCGGCTTTGCATTGTTCGATGGCTTTTTTGGCGCTGCCTTGGCTACCGATGTATTGTCGAAAAACATCGGTCGTGGGGGTTGTTGCACGGGTTAATTGCCAATAAACGGGTTTTTTTCCCGTTTGTTGGACTTCACCTTTTTCCAATAATTTATTTAAGTATAAGCTGGTTACCGAGCGGCTTAATTGAATTTTTGTGGCAATTTCTTGTGTGCTCATCGGGGTGTTGCTGGTTTCTAAAATATCAACTAAGTGTTGGTAGGTCTCCAAGCGCATGATTCATCGTCCTTCCAAAAGAGAGGTCGGGACAGGGGTTGCTTCTGTTCCCGCCGTTTATCAGCTTTTAAGCCTGAGATAAAAATCACTTTGGATTTTTGTCTCAGGCTCTAAGTGTTTAATAATTAAATGTTTATTGTTTCAATTTTAACAGATGCCTAGTAATCCTAGCAAGATGCCTAAGAACATGATACCAAACATCACCACGTTAACATTGACTTTTTTGCGTAATAGCCAGAAAGCAAGTAACGTCACGGCTAATGGTACGATACCGACGAATAGTTGATCCAAATAGTCTTGGATTTTAACTACGTCTTCGCTTCCTTTAACGGAAACTTCAAGAATCGTTTTGAATTTTACATTTGAAGCAGTCATACTGCCCATCATCATTAAGCCTAGCATACTTGATACTTTTGTGAGTATCTTCATTCCGCCTGATTCGTACATTTTTTGGATAAAACTTTCACCGATTGAATAGCCGCTATACAACGCATAATAGTGAATCAGGAACGCAGGAACGTTGTATAAAAGTAAGAAGACAATCGCCCCTAATGGCGAACCAGTGCTGGCTAATGAAATCCCAATACCGGCAGCAATGACACGCAAGATGCCCCAGAAGAAGGAATCACCGATGCCTGAAAGTGGCCCCATTAGTGAGGCTTTAACTGCTGTAATAGAGCTAGCATCAAAATTTTCGTCTTCACTGTTTTGTTTTTCCATCGAAGCAACGAGCCCCATGATGAAGTTATTGATATGCATGGTTGCATTGAACCAAGTGGTGTGACGCACCAATGCCTCGGCCCGTTCTTCCTTGGTTTTATAAAAACGATTGATAACTGGGAGTAAAGTGTACATGACACCCACTGCGTGGTATTGTGTAGCTCCTGTCCGGCTAGCGTTCATCGTCCAAGAACGCCAGAAAACAGAGCGCATCATTTTTTTCTCTTCTTTAGATAAATTCTCTTTTAACTTCATGCGAAAAAGTCCTCCTCTTCGATTTCTTTTGCGCTGCCTTCAACCGCAGAAGACGCCGCAGGTTTTCTTTTTAGAATGTCGCGGAATTCTACATCCCGTTGGGCACTCACGACACAAATTACTGTCCCGATAACCGCCACCGCAACGGCTGGTAATTGTAGGTATGCGGTTAAAACAAAGCCTAAAATGTAAAAGACGGCTAATTTATTATCCCATAACAGTTTCATTAACATAGCAAACCCAACGGCAGGTAAAAGTCCGCCAGCTGCGCTTAAGCCGTTCATCAAATTTTGTGGAATGCTTTCAACAAACAGATTTACTGGCCCGCTTCCTGCTAAAATTCCGATAAATGAAATCGAAGCGATGATTAAATAATAAATAATCCACGTTCCGTAATGCAGTGTCACAACCATTTTTTGGTTGCCTTCACGTGCTGCTTTGTCAAGAGAAGGAGCAAAGATATTCATAAAGACATTTTTTAAAAACATCACCACGAAAGCGGCTAACATCCCAATTGGTACGGCTAACGTCATGGCGGCTTTTTGTTCGACATTTGAAATAATTGCAAACGTTGTGGCTAAAGTAGTCGCAGTTACAGGTTCCGCTGCGATAACACCACCGATATTAACATTTCCTAAGAAAATTGCTTCCAGAGAGGCCCCCATTAGAACCCCTGTTTTCATGTCGCCCATTAAAATTCCTGTGACTAATCCAACGACTAAGGGACGTTCCATCATACTTTGACCAGTTAAATAATTCCCAGCAAAACAGATAAATACAGCTAAGGCTGCCATTGTTGCGTGCATAAGCATTGTTCATTTCCTCCTTTTAATTGACGGCTTGTTTTAGACTTAATTTTGAGTTGGTTGGCAGGACTTGGTTATAGCTTTCCACGTGAGTCAAACTGGCTAATTCTTTGGCAGCTTCTAACTCTTCAGGGTTTAATTGGACACTTGGGAAAACCATTGTTTTGGTGGCTGGATCTGATTTATCAAAGCGGCCAGCGTTGGCAACATTCACACTTTCAATATCTGTCACGTTTTTCGCAATTTTAGTAGCATCCGCTACACTGTTCACAATTACAAAAATTCGTTTGTCTTTGCCACGAGGATCATTGAAGACATCAATCGCATCATCAACTGAGCGAATTAATAGTTTCATGCCATTAGGGACAGCCATTTTTAACGTCATTTGCATTACTTCGTTTTTGGCTGCTTCATCATTCGCTACAACTAATAAGGGGGCATTCAATTCTTTGGTCCAAACTACGGCTACTTGGCCGTGAATTAATCTGTCGTCTACTCGTACTTGTGTAATCATTTTAATTTCCTCCTAAAAAAAGTTTTCTTCTTCATTTGATGGGTTTAATTCAACGAATTGAATTTGTGCTTCAGCAATTGCTGCTTGAATATCTTCTTTGGTTAGCTTTTCGCCTTCTTTTAAGAAAATCAGCGACAAGGCAATGGCTAAATTGGCATTGGAAATGATAAAAACATTGTCTGGTTTTGTCGTCATGACTTCTTGAACAATTTTTTGATTGACACTACCACCATATAAATCTGTTAAAATAATAGCTTGTTCTTCTGCGCCAAGGGACTGAAGAAACGTTTGAATAATTGGCGTGTAGTCCTCAGGAGTCACATAGGCATTGATGACCGCCAGCTCTTTTCCTTTGTCTGCGAGAATATCCAAGGAACTTTGGAAGCCTTTCGCTAAGTTTCCGTGACTAGCAATTAAAAATTTTCTTTTCATTCTTTTCACCTCACTTTTATATAAAGCAAGTTCTGTGCCAAAAAAAGAGAACTCTAAATCCTTGATTTGAAAGGGTTTTGACGCTCTTGAAACTGTTTAAACAGTTTCAAGTCAAAATAAACACGTTAATCGTTGGCTAGTTTGTTGTTGAAAAATAGCTAAGCAAAACTGTGAAATTTAATCAAAATAACCCCCGTTTTTATCGAGAAGTGTTACAATAATATTCATGAATATTTATACATTAAGGAGAGTTACGAATGACTGATGCTCTTGTGATACAAGATTTACGCAAAGTGTACGCTTCAGGTGTTGAAGCGTTGCGGGGGATTGATTTAACAGTCGAAGAAGGCGATTTTTATGCTCTTTTGGGACCGAATGGCGCAGGAAAATCAACGACGATTGGGATTGTGACCTCGTTAGTTAATAAGACTTCGGGGAAAGTCAAAATTTTTGGGTATGATTTAGATACGGAAATGGTGCGGGCGAAGCAACAGATTGGGTTAGTGCCGCAGGAGTTTAACTTCAATCCGTTTGAAACGGTCCAGCAGATTGTGGTCAATCAAGCGGGCTATTATGGGGTGTCTCGTAAAGAAGCCATGAAACGGAGTGAAAAGTATTTAAAACAATCCAATTTATGGGAAAAACGGAACGAACGGGCGCGAATGCTTTCTGGCGGAATGAAACGTCGCTTGATGATTGCTCGCGCGCTGATGCATGAGCCGAAGTTATTGATTTTAGATGAACCAACTGCAGGTGTCGATATTGAATTGCGCCGTGAAATGTGGGCCTTTTTACAAGAGTTAAATGCGCAGGGAACCACGATTATTTTGACGACCCATTACTTAGAAGAAGCTGAGATGTTGTGTCGCAACATTGGGATTATTCAGTCTGGTGAATTGATTGAAAACACCAGCATGAAGCACTTGTTAGCAAAATTACAATTTGAAACGTTTATTTTTGATTTAGCACCTTATACGCAGGCGCCAGTTATTGAAGGCTATCAAAGCGTATTTGAGGACGAGTTAACGTTAGCGGTGGAAGTGGAACGAAACCAAGGAGTCAATCACTTGTTTGAACAGCTAAGTCAACAAGGAATCAAAGTATTGTCAATGCGGAATAAGTCCAACCGTTTGGAAGAGCTCTTCTTGAAGATTACCGAGGATACGTACCAAAGGGAGGATCAACATGTTTAGTCTGTATTTTACTGCTTTAAAAAGTTTAGCTGTGAAGGAAACCAACCGTTATTTACGGATTTGGGTCCAAACACTGGTACCGCCAGTAATTACGACGTCCTTATATTTTGTGATTTTCGGGAAAATGATTGGCGGGCGAATTGGCGACATGGGCGGTTTTTCTTATATGGAATTTATCGTGCCAGGTTTAATTATGATGTCAGCCATTACAAGTTCGTACGCCAATGTTTCATCTTCCTTTTTCTCACAAAAATTCCAGAAAAATATCGAAGAAATTCTCGTGGCGCCAGTTCCAACTCATGTGATTATTTGGGGATTTGTGATTGGGGGCGTTGGTCGTAGTATTTTGGTCGGTGCGTTAGTCACCATCATTTCTCTATTTTTTGTGCCATTGCACGTTGTTTCTTGGCTGATGGTCATCATGACTTTATTGATGACAGCGATTCTTTTTTCTTTAGCTGGTTTGTTAAATGGTATTTTTGCGCAATCCTATGATGATGTATCGATTGTGCCGACCTTTGTGTTACAGCCTTTAACCTATTTGGGTGGGGTTTTCTATGCCATTTCCATGTTGCCGCCATTTTGGCAAGCTGTCTCGAAAGTTAATCCGATTGTTTACATGATTTCTGGGTTCCGCTACGGTTTCCTAGGGGTTCAAGATGTGCCAATTGGTATTTCTATGACCATTTTAATCTTATTTATTGTCGTTTTATATGGCATTTGTTGGTACCTTGTAGAAACAGGGCGTGGTTTACGTAGTTAAGCCGTAAAAAGATTACACTGTCTGAATCACTCATTCTAGCGAGCAGATTCAGACAGTTTTCTTGTTTCTAAGTATGCCTTTTTTGATTCTTCGTGCATTTCCCTGTATAATAGCAATGTTTCGCACCAGAATATGTCGACAATTGTCGTTGAAAATAAAGAAAAAATCAGAAACGGAGTATATGAAGATGAGCAAGAATTTTTGGGCAACATTGCCAAAGCCCTTTTTTGTTTTAGCACCAATGGAAGATGTCACTGATGTGGTCTTTCGTCATGTCGTGAAAGAAGCTGGGGCACCAGATGTGTTTTTTACAGAGTTTACTAATTCAGATAGTTATTGTCATCCTGAAGGGAAAGACAGTGTGCGCGGGCGCCTCGTTTTTACAGAAGATGAACAGCCGATGGTGGCACATATATGGGGGGATAAACCGGAATTTTTCCGTGAAATGAGTATCGGCGTAGCGGAGATGGGCTTTCAAGGGTTAGACATAAATATGGGCTGTCCTGTGCCCAACGTGGCTGAGCGTGGAAAAGGCAGCGGGTTAATTTTGCGCCCAGAAGTCGCGGCTGAATTGATTGACGCCGCCAAAGCAGGTGGCTTACCTGTTAGTGTCAAAACACGCATTGGGTTTACTGAAATGGCGGAAATGGAGGCATGGATCACGCATTTATTAGAGCAAGACATTGCGAATCTATCCATTCATTTGCGAACACGAAAAGAGATGAGCAAAGTGGATGCTCATTGGGAGGTCATTCCGCAAATTATGGCTATTCGGGACTGTGTCGCACCGCAAACGACAATTACGATTAATGGGGATATTCCCGATCGTCAAAAGGGCCTAGAATTATCAGAACAATATGGTGTAGATGGCATCATGATTGGCCGGGGGATTTTTAAAAATCCTTATGCCTTTGAAAAAGAACCCAAAACGCATACGCCACAAGAATTGCTGGGCTTGCTACGTTTACAATTGGATTTGCAAGACAAGTATGCAGAATTGGTGCCTCGCTCCATCGTTGGGCTGCATCGCTTCTTCAAAATTTATGTCAAAGGCTTTCCAGGTGCCAGTGATTTAAGAGCACAATTAATGAATACAAAATCAACGGATGAAGTGCGCCAGTTGTTAGCGACGTTTGAAGCAGAACATGGTGTGCTTGACTAAATAAAAAAAGAGAGGAGGTAGCATTTTAGCTAATGCTACCTCCTCTCTTTTGAATGTTTAATGCGCAATCATTTCTTGGGCAATTTCTTGTTTACTTAAGTCGCTTGGATAATACGTTGGCCAGTTGTCCATTTCATTGAACAGACTTTCTTGGCTATCGCCGCCGAAGAAGATGTGGAAATGAGCGGCTTTCGTTGGTGCAATGTTGTGGTCGCTAAATTGGACGTATTTAAACCGCCCAGCATTGGCATCGTCTGTTTCAAAAAGGAAACGGACGCCACGGTTGCCTTTTGCATAGTTTAAAATTTTATAACCGGCTGCTTTATAGGTGAATTTTTGTGGTTTGCCATTGACCAGAAATTCAATGGTGGAATCAGTGATGTTGATGTGGTCGACATCGGTTTGATAGCCGGCATCATAGTAGGTTTTGTATTCGGCTGGTGTTTTATCTTTTTTCAGTTTCGCTTTGTAATCGAAGACTTGGTCTAATGTACCATCTTTTAATAAAGGATAGACGGATTGCCAATTTCCAGCGTAATCTGTCAGTGTTCTCTCAGCCACCTCACTGTCTTTGAAATAGCCGTTAGCCACGGTTTTTTCTGTTTTTTCAGAGGTTTCTGGCTGAACCTCTTTCCCAGCTGTATCTGTTGTTTTTTTCAAAGCAGTTAAGTTTTCTTTCATTACAGAAAGATAATCTTCGCCATTGTCCATTTGTTTTTGTGTCAAACTTTCTAGCGGGTTTAGGACCTCCAATTGAACATTTGCTTCGTCAGCTAACGTTTTAGCAATTTTATCGTTGGCATTTTTTTCAAAATAAATATAGCGAATTTGATTGTCTGTGACATATTTTTTCAACTCTGCCAAACGCCCTGCAGTGGGCTCTTGTTCAGGTGTTAAACCAGCTATTGGCACTTGTTTTAAGCCGTAATCTAAGGCAAGATAACCAAATGCAGCATGTTGGGTAACAAAACTTTTTTGCTTAGCGTCTTTCAAAGCTGTTTGGAACTCTTTGTCTAAGGCTGTTAATTTTGTTAAGTATTTTTCTGCGTTTGTTTCAAATGTTTTGGCTTTTTTAGGGTAAAGTTTGACTAATTGTTCTTTGATGTTTGTAACTTCTTGGATGGCACGATGGGGTGAAACCCAAGTATGCGGGTCTAATTCATGGTGGTGGCCTTCTTCGCCATGTTCGTGGTCATGGTCGTGTCCGTCTTCGTCACTGCCAGGAAGTAAGACCATGTTTTTGGTACCTTTAATGACGTTCGGGGCTCCTTTTTTCCAGCCTTTAGCAGCTTTTGGTACCCAAGATTCCATATTTTCATTGTGATAAACGAAAACATCCGCATCATGGATGGTAGCCATATCTTTGGCGGATGGTTCATAATCGTGTGGTTCAGAACCAGCAGGGATTAACAATTTGACGTCTCCTTCATCGCCTACAATATTTTTAGTGAAATCGTACATAGGATAAAAAGTCGTGACAATGGATAGTTTTTCTTTACCGTCAGCGGTTTTATCAGAGGTGTTTGTTTTGCCGCAAGCGCCGAAAAGGATTAGCGATAATGCGGCTAACAGGGGAAGAGTAAATTTTTTCATAGGTGTGCTCCTTTAGTGAATTACGCAATTTTCTTTTGTTTATTGCGCTTATGTTCTTTAATGATTTTAAGTGCGCGTTTTCGTGTTTTGATGTTGGGACTTTTCAGTCGACGATAAGCGCTAGATAAGTCAGTTTTTTCCATTATATATAGGACCTCCATTTCGTAAAAAATTAATTTACGGAGTAGCTATTTTGTTGAGGGTTTGAAAGGTTTCTTGAATTTTTTTTGTCTCTAATTCTTTGCCAATCAGAACAATTGTCGTTTCTTGAGGGGGTTGATTCGTCATTTGAAAGGCCACTTGCTGGTTGACGCCTTGCATGGCAATGGCCAAGTCATGCTCCTGTAAGGCGAGAATCCCTTTGAAACGGTATAACTTTTCCTGATGCGTATACATTAACCAATCAAGCCAACGAGTGAAAAGAGGTTTGTTGAGGGCTGAGGACGCCGTTAGCGTGAGGGAGTGAAAGGTATGGTGATGATGCTCGTGGGCGTGCTCATGCGGGGAATGAGTCATTTCGTGTTCTGTAAGTGTTGCTGTAAACTTATTTAATTGAAAAAAGTCACTAGCCAAAAGAGGCTCGTTGGCTTGAAAGGATAAAATATCAGCAAAAGGATTAATGGTACGAAGGGTTTCTTGGAACGTTGGTAGCTGAGTGATGTCTGCTGGTTCCTTGACAGAAAAAAAGAGGCGATCTGCTAAGGCCATTTGTTTGATGGCTTCGGCTTCTTGAAGCTGCTGTTGCCAATGATGCCCATCAACGACCGTTAAGAGACTGTCTATATAGAAATGATTTTTGATATGCGGGGTCGTTAAAATTGTTTGAATGATTGGTTGCGGATCAGCAATGCCCGTTGTTTCTAAAATGACTTGGGCAATGGGTTGTTGTTCTTCTTGGTACACTTCTAAGATTGCTGATAAATAGGCAAGAAGATCTCCTCGTAAGCTGCAACACATGCAACCGTTATTTAATTGAATAATTCGTTCCGTGGTTTGTAAAAGTAATGCGTGGTCAACGCCTGTTTGACCAAATTCATTTTCAATAATAATAATTTCTTCTTTAGAAAACGGTGACTGCGCAAGCGCATGGTTAATTAAGGTTGTTTTTCCTGCGCCTAAAAAGCCAGAAACAATGGTGATTGGAATGCCCATCAAGTTTTCCTCCTGTTATTTGACTTCAGTGAAAAGTGCGCGGCGCCGTAGTTTTGGTGAATATTTTTTCAGCTGTAATTTTTCTGGTGTATTTCGTTTGTTTTTACTTGTTAAGTAAAGGCGCTCGCCAGTTTCAGCGCAAGCTAACGTAATGGTTTGGCGCATAGTGCCGTCCTCCAATTTGATTTTTTTAATTGCGTATAAAAGATAAAGGGGGCTGCGAGGTCAGCCCAAATGCGACTGTCCTCGCTAGTTGTCTTTATCGAAATAATGAGTTACCAGCTTGCTTTTTTGACGCCAGGAATCAAGCCTTGGTGAGCCAATTCACGAAAACGAATCCGAGACATGCCAAATTTACGCATGTAGCCACGTGGGCGCCCATCTGTTTGATCGCGGAGTTTTAAGCGACTTGGATGAGCATCTTTTGGCAATTTGCTAAGACCTTCATAATCGCCAGCTTCTTTTAAGGCTTGGCGAATAGGCGCATATTTTGCAATCATTGCTTGTTGTTTTTTTGCTTTAGCAATTTTTGATTTTTTAGCCATAAGGCACTTCCTTTCTTTTTGGATTTATAAAATCTAAATCGTAATGGTTACGATTTGAACGGAAGTATATTATCAGGTGTTACGTTGTTTGTCAAGTGAGAATTTTGTTTTTTTAGGACTTGCTAAGTTGAGAAGTTAGAAATGTTTGTTTTAGCGCTGTTTTGTAGTATCTTTTAAGAAAGAGTAAAAAGGAGTGAAGATGGCAATGGTAGAACGTTTGACGATTATTCGTGGTGTGGAAAAATTTGAATTACAAACGAAAACAGCGCGCTGGGTGTTAGCAAAAGAAGAGGGATATTCGCCGGTTCAAATGCTCGTTTCGGCAATTGGCGCTTGTGGGGGATACGTGTATCAATCCGTTTTGGAAAATTCGCACATTCCCTTTGAGTTTGAAAAAATAGAAGTCACGTATTCAAGAGAAGTAGAGAGACGCGCACAACCATTAAAACAGGTGACGATTCTCTTTTATGTGACTGTTCCAGAAGCCTTTCAAGAACGGGCGACACGGTGTTTGAAGCTTGTCTCCCCAAACTGTCCAGTGATTCAATCATTGGCTGAAAGAATTACTGTCGAAGAAACAGTTGTATTTAAAAAGTAAACCATTAGAGACATTATCGTTACGAGCGCTTTTCCCTTTTTGGATGCCTCGTTTCTGAGAATGTCTTTTTTTAGAGGAGCGTAGGGAAATAGCTGTAGAAACAGGAAATTTTTAATTCATTTGTACAAAATAATACAGACAAAAAACAGATAGTGTTTTTTTCACAAATAAAAAGGTTGCTTTTTTTTCTGTTTTAGTAGATGATGTAAGTAGTTACATCTCTGATATAACGCTGTTTTTCGAAACGTGTGTTATTTTTTAATTCGTAATAGTTTTTTTAAATCGTTTCACAGAATTACTTTAATTGTTATACAGTTTTTTTAGTTGTTATAGTTTGTTTGTCGGCCTTTAGGAGGTAATCATGATTGAGTTAGTGAATGTGTCGAAAGTCTATCAAGAGACACACGCGTTAAAAAATATTCACTTTTCTGTCCAACCAGGAGAAATCGTTGGGATTGTTGGGAAAAGTGGCTCTGGCAAGTCCACGTTGTTACGTTTGTTGAATTTAATGGAACAACCGAGTGAAGGGGAGATTCGTATTGATGGCAGAAATGTTCAAACCTTCTCTAAAAAAGAAGTTCGCCAGCAGCAACAACAAATGGGGATGGTGTTTCAGCATTACAATTTGTTAGAAAATTTGAAAATTTATGATAATGTTGCGTTGCCTTTGAAACTTTTAAAAGAGAAACAGCCTGAAAAAATTGAGCGTTTATTAACGTTTGTTGATATGGCCCATAAGGCAGAAGCGTATCCTGCTCAGCTTTCTGGTGGGGAAAAACAGCGTGTCTCTATTGCTCGAGCGTTGAGCCGTAATCCAAAATGGTTATTATGTGACGAGGCAACGAGTTCATTAGATGAAGAAAATACAGAAAGTGTCGTTCGACTATTACATAAGACGCATCAGGAATTCCGACCGACTATTTTCTTTGTTAGTCACGAATTAGAAACCGTGAAGCGCTTATGTAATCGTATCTTAGTGATGGAAAAAGGTCAGTTAATTGGCGAATTTCTGAATAATCCTCAGCAATATGAGGAAGAACCGCTTTCCTATTTAGAAAAAGTGGAAAGGAGTTTGCGTCCATGACTTTTTCAGAAACCTTTGCCGAATATTGGCCATCTATGCTGATTGGTTTAAAAGAAACAGGGATTATGATGTCGATTTCGATGGCTATCTGTTTGCTTGTTGGCTTGCCTTTAGGCTTAGGACTATTTTTGGCTAATCCGAAAGTCAAAGGGCATCAACCTTGGCTGTATTGGGTTTTAAATTTCATTGTAACTGTTATTCGCTCGTTTCCTTATTTATTATTTGTGATTGCGTTGATTCCAGTCACTCGTTCTGTTTTAGGAAAGGCATTTGGCCCAATTCCTTCATCTGTGCCATTGAGTATTGTTGCGATCGCGATTTTTGCTCGCTTGGTTGAACAAGTGCTGTTGGATGTTCCAGAAGAAATTTATTTTTTAGCTAATTCGTTAGGTACCTCGAAAGTCCAATACATTTGGCACTTTTTATTGGTGGAAGCACGTAGCGGATTGGTTCTTGCTTACACAACCACGACAGTGAGTATGGTTTCATATTCCACGGTGATGGGTGTTGTTGGTGGCGGCGGGATTGGCGATTTTGCAGTTCGTGTCGGGTATCAACGGTATGAATACGGTATTATGTATGTTGCCATTGTGATTATGATTGCACTGGTCTTCATTTTACAAATGCTTGGGAACTTCATTGCCCAAAAACTAGACAAAAGAAAGTAGGAGGACAAAAGAATGAAGAAGTTTTATTTAGCAACATTCGCTGTTATTGCAACAGTTATTTTAGCTGCCTGTGGGGGAAATAAACAAGCAGACCAGAAAGAAGACAAGGAGATTACCGTGGCCGTGCAATTGGAATCTTCAAAAGATATCTTGGAGATTGCCAAGAAAGAAGCTGAGAAAAAAGGGTACAAAATTAACATTATGGAAGTGAGCGACAATGTTGCCTACAACGATGCCGTGCAACATGACGAAGCGGATGCTAATTTTGCGCAACATCAACCCTTCATGGAAATGTTTAACAAAGAGAAAAAAGCTGATTTAGTGGCTGTGCAACCGATTTATTATTTTGCTGGTGGTTTCTATTCAAAAGAATACCAAGATGCGAAAGATTTACCTGAAAATGCCAAAGTGGGGATTCCTAGCGATCCAACCAATGAAGGTCGTGCTTTAGCAATTTTAAATGCAAACGGCGTGATTAAATTAAAAGAAGGTGTCGGCTTTAACGGCACGGTGGCAGATGTCGTGGAAAATCCTAAAAACATCACTTTTGAAAGCATTGATTTACTGAATTTAGCTAAAGCCTATGATGAAAAAGACATTGCTATGGTGTTCTGCTACCCAGCCTACTTAGAACCTGCTGGTTTAACAACGAAAGATGCGATTTTGTTAGAAGATGAAGAAGCAAGTAAACATTACGCATTGCAAGTTGTGACACGTAAAGGCGAAAAAGATAGCGAAAAGATCAAGGTTTTAAAAGAAGCGATGACAACAAAAGAAGTTGCTGAATACATCAAGAAAAATTCTAAAGGTGCCAATATTCCTGCGTTTTAATGAATAGAAAAAATGAAGCCTCTTTTTTGAGAAGCTTCATTTTTTTCTTTTCCTTGATTTATAGTATAGTTAATAGGAAGGAGGTGCCGGTGTGGTCGAATTATTTATTTTAATGATGGAACGGGTGGGCTTAATTATTTTACTGGCCTTTCTTTTAGTGAATGTGCCTTATTTTAAGCGTGTTTTATTAAGTCGTGAAAAAATGTCTTCAAAAGTTCAGTTGATTTTGATTTTTGGTTTATTTGCTATTATTTCTAATTTTACAGGTATCGAAATCGCTAAGAATCAGATTGTCCCCAATAATTTACTAACCTATTTAAGCAGCAATGCTTCCATTGCGAATACGCGTACGTTAGTAATTGGCGTTTCTGGATTAGTAGGTGGTCCGATTGTCGGCAGTACGGTTGGTTTAATTGCTGGCTTTCATCGGGTTATTCAAGGTGGAGGGCATAGTTTCTTTTATGTGCCTGCTTCTTTAATTGTTGGCTTAATTGCCGGTTTTTTAGGGAGCCGCATGGCAAAGCAAACCGTTTTTCCGTCTGCCGGCTTTTCTGCCATTGTCGGAGCGTGCATGGAAATGATTCAGATGATTTTTATTTTCTTTTTCAGCGGTGATCTAGCGGATGGGGCCACGTTGGTTCGTTTTATTGCGCTGCCGATGATTTTGTTAAATAGCGTAGGAACGTTCATTTTTATGTCGATTCTAACAACGACATTGAAACAAGAAGAGCAGGCCAAAGCGGTTCAGACGCACGATGTTTTGGAATTAGCAGCGGAAACACTGCCATATTTTCGAGAAGGACTCAATAAAAATTCCAGCAAAAAAGTTGCGGAGATTATTAAGCATTATACAAAAGTCAGTGCGATTAGCATGACAAACAGTCATCAAATTTTAGCTCATGTTGGCGCAGGAAGCGACCATCATATTCCAGAGCTAGAAGTCATCACGGAACTTTCTCGGGAAGTGTTACGGACGGGCCAAATGACCATCGCGCATGCCAAAGAAGAAGTTGGTTGTTCGGACCCTAATTGTCCGTTGCAAGCGGCGATTGTGATTCCATTATTTTCCCATCAGCAAATTGTTGGCACCTTAAAAATGTACTTTACGGATCCAGCGCAGTTAACGCATGTCGAGGAACAGTTAGCAGAAGGTCTTGGGACAATTTTTTCTTCACAAATTGAATTAGGGGAAGCGGAAGTACAATCAAAATTACTTAAAGAAGCTGAAATTAAATCCTTGCAAGCGCAAGTGAACCCGCATTTCTTCTTTAATGCCATCAATACTATTTCCGCATTAATGCGGAAAGACAGTGAAAAAGCGCGGAAACTATTGCTCCAATTAAGCAAATACTTTCGAGGTAACTTGCAGGGAGCCGTGCAAACTACGATCCCAGTTTCACAAGAACTAGAACAAGTAAAAGCCTATTTGTCATTAGAACAAGCACGGTTTCCGAATCGTTATCAAGTAACATTTGACGTGGAAGAAGCGGTTGCTTCAGAAAAAGTACCGCCGTATGCGATTCAGGTGTTAGTGGAAAATACCATCAAGCATGCATTTGGCAGCCGGAAGGAGAACAATCAAGTTCGGGTAGTGGTCAAAGCAAAACAACATAAATTACATGTGGATGTGTATGACAATGGGCAAGGGATTCCTGAAGAACGCCGCTTGCTATTAGGAAAGACGACAGTGACTTCGGAAAAAGGCACCGGCACGGCACTGGAAAACTTGTCCCGCAGAATGGCGAACCTTTATGGATCAGAAGGTTGTTTTTTAATTGAAAATTTAGAGACAGGCGGGAGCCATGTTCATTTAGAAATCCCGATGGAACAGGAGGAATTAGATGCACGTATTAATCGTTGATGATGAGCCCTTAGCACGAGAAGAATTGAGCTATCTTGTTTCCCAACATCCGCAAGTGACGAGCGTTGCAGAAGCGGATTCTGTAGCGGAGGCAATGGAAGAGATGATGGATCAAAAGCCAGATTTGTTATTTTTAGATATTCATTTGACCGATGAAAGCGGGTTTGATTTAGCGGAAAAATTAACCCATCTTAAAAAAGCGCCCTACTTGGTCTTTGCAACCGCCTATGATCAATATGCGTTAAAGGCCTTTCAAGTGAATGCAAAAGATTATATTTTGAAACCTTTTGAAGAAGAAAAAATAACACAAGTCATTGAAAAAGCATCGAAAGAAATGGTTCAAGCTGTCCCAGAAAATACTGCTGAAAAAGGACCGAAATCTGAAGCAATACCTATTCAAGGGGAAGACCGCATTTATCTTGTGGCGCCAGAAGATATTTACCTCGTTTCTGTCGAAGAACGGCAACTGAGCATTTTTGTGGATCAACAGGTCTACAAGATGACAGGGACCCTCAACAGTATCGAACAGAAATTACCTACCACGCTCTTTATTAAAACGCATCGAAGTTTCATCTTGAATCGAACAAAAATTCAAGAAATTCAGCCGTGGTTTAATAACACGTTGCAAGTAATTTTAACCAACGGCTCAAAAGTACCTGTTAGCCGTTCATACGTCAAAGAATTTAAAGAAAAACTTGGCTTAAGTTAAAAAATCACCACTTGAAATGTCGAATGCATTTCAAGTGGTGATTTTTGCATTTGGTGAAGAAATTCTGGCATTTCATGAAAAAAAGCCCTTAAAAAAACGTTTTCTTTATATACTTAACCCATAGAAAACAGACAAAAGGGAGCGAAGAAGAATGGAAAAGAAAGTATATTCATTTTTACAACAAGCAGCAGTTTTTGCCATTATTATGTTAATCGCCAACGGCTTGGCGTTCATTTCCCCAATACCAATGCCTGCTTCAGTAATTGGCATGGTGTTATTGTTCATTGGTTTATGTACAAAAGTTGTTAAATTGGAGCAAGTGGAAGGGCTAGGAAATAGCTTATCAACAGTTATTACATTTTTATTTGTTCCTTCAGGGATTTCCTTAGTTAATTCTTTAGGGATTATGCAACAATTTGGCGTTCAAATTGTTTTTGTTATTTTAGTAGCGACACTAGCGTTACTAGCAACGACTGGTTGGACGGGCGCCTTTTTATTGCATATGAAAGATGCTCGAAAAGAAAAAGAACCCGCAGCAACGAAGAAAGCGAAAGGAGAGGTTCGCGCATGAATCCGTATGTTGGCATTATTATTTCATTAGCTGTATTTGGCATAGGTACTTGGTTGTTTAAAAAAAGTAAAGGTTTCTTCTTATTTACGCCATTATTCGTTGCGATGATTTTAGGCGTTGTCGTTTTAAAAGTAACAGGAATTAGTTACGAGCAATACAATGAAGGTGGCAAATATATCAGCTTCTTTCTAGAGCCTGCGACAGTAGCGTTTGCGATTCCTTTATATAAAAAGAGAGACGTGTTGAAAAAATATTGGTTAGAAATTTTAACGGCGTTAACAATTGGTTCTTTTGGTTCGCTAGTGGCTGTTTATTTTGCAGGAAAAGTGATTGGCATGGATAATCATTTAGTGGCCTCAATCTTACCACAAGCAGCTACAACAGCGATTGCCGTACCTATTTCTCAAACTGTTGGCGGCATTGCTTCCATTACGGCGTTTACTGTAATCTTCAATGGTGTACTAACCTATGCCTTGGGCCGAATTGCATTGAAATGGTTTAAAATTAACAATCCAATCGCCAAAGGTTTAGCTTTAGGTGCGGCCGGACATGCCCTAGGTGTGGCAGTAGGCATGGAAATGGGCGAAACAGAGGCTGCTATGGCTAGTATTTCTGTCGTAGTGGTTGGCGTAGTTACTGTTTTAGTAGTTCCTTTCTTTGCAACGGTCATTGGTCTATAAAAAAGTGGGCTTCCCCACTCTTTTATGAGTAGCTAATTTCTATCAGCTAACAGTCTCTGCTTATTCTGTGAATGCTAGTTATCACTAATCCGCAGGCTCGGAGTTAAAATGAGTGTAAAAAAGAGCGTGGGACAGAAGTGTTAACTTTCATAAGGACAAATAATAATACTAAATGAGATGGACTCGCCCATATAAATAGACCTTCGTAAAAGAAGGTCTATTTATTTCTATTAGCTCATTCAGTGAAATAGTATTCGAAGATACAACATTTTACCAAGATGAAATCAAAAAATACTAATTGCTATAGAGAATCTACTTCCTTGTATAATTCATTAACTTCCTTCTTTAGCACATCTCTTTTAGAAATAAAATCCTCTAAATTATTTAATATATTTTCATATACAATTTTATCAGCTGGATTTTGGATCGTTTCTATATCAGTATTACAAAAATCAGAAATATCTGTTAGTTCGCTTTCATATATTACTTTCATTAGATTGAGTATTGCATTTTTATTAACTTTATTGATATTTTCATATTTTATCCCATCGATAGAAAATGTGGGATTTCCTTCTTCAATTTTCAAGATTATCATATATTCTTCTCCTATTCTTAAATGCTTTTTCTCCTGCTTCCATAGTTGAAATCAATGCAACAAAGTTCTTCATAGTTTTTCCGCACTGAGATTTAAGTTCCTTTGATGAAAATGCTCCTGTGTAAACCTTATAGCATTCTTCCTTTTCTACTCCATTTCCAAACTCATCTTCGTCAAAATCAGTATAAATTATATAATTTGGGTTCATCAGTGTACCCATAGTGCTATTGTGAGTTACAACAAATACTATTGAGTTCTCTGCTATTTCATTTATTTTAGGGATTATACTTTCGTTTATAAAAACATTGTCAAATGATGCTTCGGGTTCATCTAAGAGTAGAACATCATAATTCCTAGCATCATCAATACTATCCAACAAATTGAATTCTGCTCTTTCTCCTCCAGAAATAGGAGAACCGTTTTTATTTACAACGCTATATTGGATTTTGAAAAGGGCTTTATATAAATCACTTTCAGGAATACCTTTATCTTTTAAGGACAAAATAAAATGAAAAGGCTGTTCATATAAACTCTTAAATTCAGTTGCAATTCCAGTACCTGTTTTTAAAGCCGCTTTTACCTCTGATGTATTTTCGAATGGTTGTTTTTTTACTATAGACTTAAATCTATTTAACTTTGTTTCCTTAATAACACTTTCTTTTTTTAAAGCATTAATAGTTCGGTTAAATCTGCGAACGATTTCATCTTGCTTGTACGCTTTATAGAAATCTACTTCATCAATAAGATTTCTTGATGATTTATTCCTTAATGCCTTTTTAACCTCTGAACTAATTAAATCTACCTCCATTTTTAACTTGTATTCCAAATACAAATACTTATATTTAATAATTGCTTTATCTAAAAGCTGCTTCAAACTACTTTCATCAATATATTCTGAAATCATTTCTTTATAGGTTTTTGTAGTATATAAGTTAATTAATGAATCAATCACTTTCTTGAGTTCAGAAGGCTTTAGGGGGTTAAATTTAACTTCGGTATACAATCTTTGTTTAGAATACTCATCATTTAAATACTCTTGTTCTGCAAAATCTATTAATGATGATAGGTATTTTTCTAGTTCATCGGAGTAATTGTGACTAATCTCCATCATCTCTGTGATGAGATTTTTGACTGGAGACAAGTAGTTTTCCACAATATTCTCTTGCTTGGACTTAATAACCTTTTCAAATTTTTTATCAGTACTTTCATTCGTAATCTGGAACTGTTTTATATACTTCACGTTTTCAGATGAGAAAGACTCAATAATTTGATCTAACGTATATGTTTTACCAGAAGAACGTTTTCCTACAATTAAATTCAATTTTGTAGATGCTACAGTTCCGTCAGATAAAATTTGAAATAAATCATCATTTTTACTGCTAGACAAAAATACATTTCTTCTATCTCCAAGAATTAGTTTTAAGCTTCCAACATTAATGTCTTCAATTTCTAAATAAGTTAGTCTGATTGGAAATTTTTTATTTCTCTCATTATTTTGATACTCATTTAAATTATCTTTTGATATTCTTAAATCACTGAATAAAACTGGCACTAGGTCATTAGGGTTATTCTTTACAACTTGAAATTTTTTTGGACTATTTACTTCTCCAGCAAAAATGTTGTTACCAAATTTTTTAAGCGTGGTCTGATTTATTTTTGGTTTCTTCTTGTAGTGAGGAATCAAAAGATATTCTTCATAATTAGAAAAAATTTCCTCGAACTCTTCAAAATCAATCCACTTTTTATTATCATTAATGGACTCATTCAGTTTTAAACATTGTTCATTAAACACATCTACCTTATTTTCTGGACATAAAACTAATAAATGGGCGTTATCAATATCTACTTCGACGCCTGGAAGAACAATACAAGGAAGTTTACTTTTTATGTCTTCGTATTGTTTGATGTCAAATAGATTATGATTAGTGATAGCGATTGCATCTAGCCTCATATCGTTGACGTAAGACTCTAAAAACTCAAATGAAAATTCAAAATTTACATCGCTAAACTTGTTAGGTAATGTGTGAATATGAAAATCCACCTTTTTCATTTCCTGTTTCACTCCTTATCTTCTAAATTAATGAATATTTTCAATTTGTATTTATTATATCATGTTAGCAAATATTAACTATAGCAATTATCTATTAAATAATATTTTGAAAATAAACATTAAAGAGCAAATCATACATTATTGTCGCAAAGCCTCACAACTCCAACCATTATAAGCTTTTTTCTTGTCCAATTTATTAGTCTTCCCAATTAGTAAGCCTTACTATATAGATGTAACAATAAATATATACTTAGGAGGTTTTCAATATGCGGAGACTAAAGACACAACAATCCAATAATTTGGATAAACTTGACAAGATAAAATCGGATATGCACGAGTTAGTAGCATAGACGACAGACAAAAGTTAGGCTTTGAAGTTTAGAAAGAAGCGTTAAAGAGTTGTAACATTATTTTCAGTGAGAAACAATCGAGAGACAACGGCAACCGCCCAGAACTAGCTAATCCAATAGAACTAGCAAAACAGTTATCTCTGTCTGGCAAATCGGTTACTTTACAAATTTACAAGCTAGACCGCTTAACTCGTAAAACGCCGAATATTCTCTAGTTCACCAATAATTAGTCCTGCAGAAAGTTCCCCAATTCCAGGGATACTTTGATAGAAATCAAATTCTATTGTTCGTTTTGCAGTTTCAACTAGCTGTTTGGTGAGTTGATCTTTCGTCATCAGTAATTGTTTCAATTGTCGGGCATAATACACGACTTTTTGAACAGAAATGCTTTGAATAGGTTCTGCTGGATAAGAATTTTGTGCTTTAGCCAAGGCTTTTTGATTGGAAATTTTTTTATCCGTATTTTCTTTAACACATTTTTCAGCTTGTTTTGACTTAAGTGTGCCAAGTAATCGGGATGAGGGAAAAGTTCTACAAGATTTAAGGCGAGTTTTGATAACCTGTTCGAATTCTGGAAATGGTAGTTGTAAAGCGGTATGAAGGTTCATTCTCATGTGTTTAATGTCACTTTCAATTTGTTGATAAAAGCGTGCTAAATCACGTGTTTGTTCATAGATTTCTGATTGTGATTGTTTTTGTTTCCGCAGAAATTGACCGTGCGTTTGTGCGAGACGATGGGCATCTCGTTTATTCGTTTTTACTGAACGTAAGTCACTATTCAGTTGCCTTTTTGCTTCTAAAGGGTTGAATAAACAATAAGTGAAATGATTCTTTTGACAAAACGTTTCAATGGCTATTGAATAAACCCCGGTTGCTTCAAAAACAATCTGTGGTCGTTCTGGAAGAGCATAGATTTCTTGAAGAAGTGCATTGAAATGTGTTTTATCGTGAAGAATTTCTTGTTCAAAAAGACAAGTAGTTTCATGATAAATAACGGCGTAACTTTTTCCCATTGAGACATCTAAAGCAAGTACATACATGATTTTCATCTCCTGAAAAGTGTTGAAAGGTTCTTCACTGATTCATCTCGTTCCTAATTTCCTTCACACGGGCTCGAAGCCCAAGAGGCCATGTTCGGTCATCCTTTCACTTACAACTATACGCTTAAAAGAGCAGTAGAGGGGAAATTCATCCGTCGATGAATTTCCCCTCTACTCTTAGTATGTTTGTGTTGTTTACACGATTTTTTGAGTATAGATAGGGCGCGTGGAAGGATTGACCAGTCTTTTTATAGAATGGTTGCTCCTAAAGTTTGTTTAAAGTGGCGTAACGCCCATTCGTGTCCTTGTTCATCAAAACTAGCAACGGCGCGTTCAGGAATCATTAATTGATAGCCTAAATTATAGGCATCGACAGCCGTATGCAACACGCAAATATCTGTACAAACACCAGTTAAACAAAGCTCTGTAATTCCTCGTTCTCGTAATCGAATGTCCAAATCTGTACCACTAAAAGCAGAATAGTGCCGTTTGTCCATCCAATAAACGCTTGCCTCATTTTTGTGAGCTTGATAAAAATCAGCTAGCGAGCCAAACAGATTACGCCCGTCAGTTCCTAAGACATTGTGGGGCGGGAAAAGTTTATTTTCAGGATGATAGCGATCTAGGGGGTCATGCCCATCAATGGCAAAAACCACAAAATCGCCATTGTCAAAATAGTGCTTTGTTTGTTGAACAAGGGCCGTTTCAATGGCTTGTCCAGCGGCACCAGTGGTTAGTTTTCCGTCTGTGGCGACAAAATCATTCGTATAATCAATGGAAATCAGAGCTTTCATTTGGCAACCTCCTAAAGGTTAAAGTCATTTTGTTCATTTTACAGCTTTTAAGAAAGCATTTCAAATGATAAAAGTACATCAAATTCTAAAAAAGCTGTTTCAAAATAAACGCTTTGGCTAAAAAACATGCTATAATTTTGCTACAAATTAAAGCAGGTGAATAGAGTGAAAAGAAAAATCGTACGTTTTATCCTTTGGTTGTTAGGAATCCTTGTGGTTATTTGCTTAGGCGTGTTTCTCGCCTTTCAATTATCTCCTAAGCCAGGCGCTTGGGTCATCAACCAGTTATTCGCAGGTGAAGTTGAAATAAAAGATTCAGCTTCCTATGATAAAGCATTGCCCAATGTCCAATTGCAAGAAAATCAAACATACCCTTCTTCAAGAAAAAAGAATACCTTTGATTTGTATTATCCCCAAACGTCAAAACAAGCGGTACCAGTCGTTTTATGGGTCCATGGTGGTGGCTATGTGGGAGGAGATAAGTCTGGGATGAAAGAGTTTGCGACACGTTTAGTGGCTGATTCCTCAGTTGCCTTTATTTCAATGAATTATGAATTAGCACCAGATGCACCTTATCCAAGCCAGCTCCAGCAGGTCAATGAACTTGTTCAATTTTTATTAGAAAAGAAACAAGCGTATCCCATGTTAGATTTATCTAAGCTTTTTATTGGCGGGGACAGTGCGGGTGCACAGATTGCTCTACAATATGCAACAGTTCAAACCAATGCCAACTATGCCAAAGAACTAGGGATGACTGCAGCGTTGCCGGCTAGCCATTTAAAAGGCACGCTCTCGTATTGTGGTCCGGTGGATTTGAAACAAATGGCCAACCAACAAAGTGATAATCGTTTTATGAAATTTTTCGTTAAAACAGTGGCTTGGTCCTTGCTCGGCACTAAAGACTGGCAGACGAGTGCAGAACTGCAAGAAGTGAGTTTAGTGGATAAAGTCACCAAAGAATTTCCCCCGACGTATCTAACAGATGGCAATAGTTTTTCATTCCAAGAGCAAGGACTAGCCTTGGTTCAGCGGTTAAAAACTTTAAATGTTCCAGTTTCAGCTCTCTTTTTCAAAGATAAGAAAGCAACGATCACCCATGAATATCAATTCGACTATCAAACAAAAGAAGCTAAACAATGTTACCAAGAAACAGTCCAGTTTGTGAATACGTATAAATAAACAGAGGCCTTAGAAATATTTCTAAGGCCTCTGTTTATTTATTTTTGTCATTTTTTTAGCTGGGAAATATGTATAAATTAAACAAAAATGTTTATTTAATGATGTTTACATGAGAAAAAATCCGTGCTATACTACGAACTCGTTTGTTAATTTTAATGTTAAAAACAACGTTTTTGTTATTTTTGTGAACAAATTAACATTTTTATCTTACAAAAACAGCAAAAAATTCGTTTAGTTAACAAAAAGAAAATTAAAAAATAAATTTTTTTTTTGAAATTAAGAAAATATCTTTAAAAAAATCAGAAGAAAACTTCGTATACTTGAGCCATAGGTTGGTTGTGGAAAGTTTACTTCGAGGGAGGAGTGATGAAGTTAATGAAAAAGAAAATCGCTGTTTTATTGGCAACTTGTTTACTTGTACAACCATTTTTATCTGTTTCAGCGTGGGCGATTGAAGGGGAGCAACAAACAGAACGTACGCAGACACAGCCAAAAACAGCAGAAACCAGTACAAGTGAAGCAACAAAAGAAAGCAGCGCACATTCTATAGAACAGTCATCAATGACGGAATCTAGTGCTATCACAGAAAAAGTAACCACCTCTTCCACAGAAACAAAACCAAGCGAAGAGCAGAAGCAAATCACGTTGACCTTTGAAACAACGGATCAAGCTTTGTTTCTAAATGATGCCAAAAGTTATCAAGTGGTAAAAGAAAAAAATCAGCTACTTCGGACAGAAGAATTACCAAAATGGGCGAATAGTGAGGAAAATGCGACTTTCGTTGGCTGGTCTTACCAAGGAAAAACATATACAAATGAAGAACTTCTTCAATTAGAGTTTTCAGAAGATACACAACTTACGGCTGTCTTTAAACAGAAACTGACACGCATGGCCAGAGCTGTTTCAATTGATCAGTCCATTGCGGACACAATTGCTCCTGCAGATAAAACAAAAGTGATTGTTGTGCCAAGTCCTGCAGGAGATGGAGCAGCGTACAAAGAATATGCATCGACAGAGGCTGGCTTGAAAGAAGCCTTGTTTGATTTGTATCAACAGGGGAACAATGGCGATTTCACTCTTTATATAGGAAACAATATTACGACGAGTGCGGCGACCACCGCTAAAGTGATTCCTGACACCGTTACGGCAAGTAATATGACCTTTTACGCCTTGCAAGGCAAGGTCAATCATTTAGTGATTACTGGAAACAGCGCGGATCCGATTAGTATGGATCAAACGGCGCCAACGGGTTCTAAGACGTTAGGATTTAATCAAAATATCTTTTTTGGCTCAAACATCACTTTGAGAAATCTAAACTATACAGGTACGAATATGTATTTAAATGGTTACAGTTTGAACTTGAATGGCGGTTCTAGTGGAAACGGTCTGACCGTATACGGTGGAACGGATACAGGAGATGTTTCAGGAAACCCAACTTTAACAGTAAATAGTACAGGTACAGGGACATGGAATTTCTATGGCGGAAACCAAAATGGTGGTAATTTAGCTGGAAATCCTACGATTGTTATTAACAATACACGGAGCGGACTAAATACATTAAGTGGGGGCGCCAATATTGGGACAGTGACTGGGAATACTTCATTGGTTGTCAATGATTCTGGTGGCAGAATTGCTTCAATTTATGGGGGCGGTTATGGGACCAACGCAACCAACACAGCGAATGTTACTGGTAACGTCTCAACAAAGGTTGCAATTACGAATGCTGCTACAGGTTTCCAATTAAGTACGTATTATGGCGGTGTTCAATACGGAAATATTGGTGGAAAAGTAACAAACGATATTTCTGGATATGGCCGTTGGTATACAGCGGGTCAACGTTTTATTGGTGGCTCTTCCCGTGGCGATATAGGAACGAATCGTGCGACTGATGGAATTACTACAAATTTAAATACACAGTTGTATAGTGCGGGTCGTGCAGATTTTGAAGGAGGCAACCAATATTCTGGAACGATCATCGGAGATATTACGAATGTGGTTACAGCAGGAACGAATTCCGCTGGTGGTATTAATGATTTTAACGGCGGTGCTGGTAACAATGTTTCGAAATTTAACAAGAGTCAAATTGGGGCCTCAAATGAAGCAACGTATGATGCTTATACACCACAACAAAGAGCAGAATTAGCCAAATCAGCAGCAGCTTTTAAAGTTTTTGGAAATATTTCTTCTAAATTAGTCAGCGGTTCGTTTAATAATGGTGCAATTTACTCAACTGCAGCTGGCCGCGGCGGCTATATTGAAGGAAATACAACAATTGAAGTGGGAACAGCGAATGGTGATGGGTCTTTAGGTGGCGATGGTATGGCTTATTCAGGCGCAAAACCGACGAGTTTAGATTATTCAACGACCGATAAAAGTCGTGGGTATAGTTCAGGTTGGGATATTGTTGGTGGCGGCGGCTATCCTGCTAGTAATGATACTTGGGATATCTATATAAAAGGAGATACTAAGACTGTTTTAAATAATACCATTGCTCGCTGGACATATGGTGGCTCTTTTTCAGGTGTCGTTGAAGGCAATACTTCTAACACATTGAATGGCGGGATTGCTGACACATTAGAAGGAACAGGCTATCAAGCAGCTCGAGTTTATGGAAACGGTCAAACAATCGTTAATAATGGTCAAGTCGATTGGTTTCTTTCAGGCGGTGGCTGGAATGATGCCAAAAATGTTGGGAATGTCGGTGTAACGGTTTATGAAGGAGTAATTAATGCTTCGATGGGCGCTTCTTATGGAGCAAGCGGTGGCCATACAATTACTGGTAATTCAGACAATCGCATCTACGGAGGAAATTTCTCAGGAACTCCTCGGACAGGCGCGAACGGTTTTTCAGGTGGGATTACCAATGCGGGCTCACTTCTTGGAAATGCCAAACTCTTAATTGATTTAAGAAATTACAACGGAGAGTTTAAGTTGCCTGGTAATACCTACATTACTGGTGGTCGGCCCTATGGTCAAAATACGACACTAGGAACGGATGAATCAAACACAATTACTTTAAATATTTTCACTAAAACAGGTGTGGAATCTCTAAATGGGGCCAGCATTTACGGTGATGGTGGAACCAATGCTGCGTATACCAAGAACGGCAAGATTACAATGAATATTCAAGCAGCGGGTTCTAGTATTGGAAATTTATATGCGACACAGTATTCCAATATCAGTGGCGGAAAAATCTTACGTGATGTTACCGCAAATGTTCAAGGTGCAGTTAGTATTAACGGTTTATCCGGTGGTTCATCAACAGATAATTTCACTAATGCAATTGTGAATGCTAGTTCAAATAAAGTGGCCTTTAACTTTGGGACTAACGTTGACGGCACCAATAACTATCAAACAGAACCACTAAATGCGACAGGCTTAGGCGTTGTCAACTTTACGGAATTAAATGTCACCAATGGCATTAAATTAATGGCTAATGGTGGGAACATCAAAAATGGCGTTTCTGCTACTGCCGCGAACCACAGTACGACTTACAATGAATTCGGATCAATTCATCTATCTAAAAACGCTGGAATTGGGATCACCAACACGGCCAATTTAATTTCAGCTAGCAAACTAACGGTTCAGGATCATGCAACATTAGAAACAATTCCTGGTACAGGTAAAGTAAACATTGCGGATTTTGAAGCTGTCGATCCAACAAAAGATGAACTTTTATGGATTAAACCAACGACAGATACAACTGCTTTGGTGGATAGCACAGGGACTTGGTTTGGAAATGTCAAAGCCTATCAGGTCTTGACGATTAATCCAACGGTCAATAATGCTACAAAACTTACGCCAACAACGTTTCATGGGATTGAAAAAGCGACTGGAAAAACATTTATTGGCGATAACGATGTGACCAAGGGCGCCAATGGCTATGGGATAGCAATTCCTGGCTCCATCATCGATTACGAAGTGGAAACGCCTGGAATTGTGGCAGGTGCAGGTACTATTTCTCATGATGTAAAAGAGGTCAAAGCCGGCAATGCGCCATTAACCTTACAAGCGTGGGGCACCGAAGTAGCTGGACAAAAAGTTCAAAAAGGACGTTTGATGATTCCGACCTCAAGTGCTTTAACACCAACCCTAAGCTTCCTTCCTGACGAAGTAACAGGTTCTTGGTTGCACCAAGGAACGGTTAAGTCTAGTGAAGTTGGGAGCGCGATAGAGCAAATTCCAGAGCAAAAAGATACCACCCCGCTTTCATGGAAAGCGACGAATATGAACTACAGTTATCAGGTGAAAGTTCAATTTTCAAATAAAGTGGAACTTTCGGGGCAATCGGTGATTGTCACAGAAGATGAGGCAGCGCAACTAACAACTGTTGATAAGGTAGTGGAAATGCTTGGCGCAAAAGGTCGGCCGTTTTTCAAGACCTCATTAAAAGAGACGGATTTACCACAAATTCAAGCGCCGTTAGCAGAAAAAACTGTATCGCGGACACATGATATTCAATTAGAAGCAGGGACGTCAGGAGATAATTTGCAAAACAAAACGGTTCATTTAGTTGTTGTGAAAAATGAAAGTGTCCTTGCCAAAGATCGTTCGTTTGCCTTGTATGCGACAAGTGCGCATTTGAAATTAAAAGAAGCAAATGGCTTAACGAATTCAGACGAGTTGGCACAATGGACACAAGCAACGGTGATTTTCGCAGATGGTCGGGCCAATCAAACACCAAGTCTTGATGCCGCAACCTTCCAAGCCATTCAGCAAGCGAAACCAGAAGAATTAGCCAAAACGGTGCCAGCCAATTATCAATTTACAGAAGTTGGTGAAACGTTAAATAAAAAAGTCAATGTGTCTATTTCAGGTGAATTAACGTTAGAAAAAGTACCTAAAACAATTGATTTTGGCAAACAAAAAATTTCTGCCAAGCCAGAAGTTTACTGGCCAACTCTTTCAGATGATTTAGTCGTTCAAGACACACGTGGGACAGAAAGTACGCCTTGGAAACTGAATGTTCAGGTAACGAATCCCTTAACGAACGGCACAGATCAATTGGAAGATTTGTCATTGGTTACAGACAAAGGAGAATTTTTACTCAATAAAGGAGATACGGTTGTTACAGAAAATGAAGGCTCCGGTTCAGGTAGTTATACAATTAACCAAGGTTGGGGTGCGGCAAACCAACGGGGACTTAAACTATCTGTGCCAGTCGAGAAACAAAAAGTTGGCGAATTCAAAGGGACATTGTCATGGTCATTAGTCATGGCACCATAACAAGGAGGAGAGAAGTGAGATGAAAAAATACCTTTTGCTTAGTTGTTTTTTAGGTCTTTTCAGCTTCTGTCATTCAGACACTGCGTTTGGGGAAGCAGCTTATGAAAATAGTGGTGTTGTCTCCTTTTATGGAACGTATGAATATCCCACAGAAGAGTCGACAACAGCGACTAGTAATTCTTCCACAACGACCGAACCCACCAAGCCAGCTGACGGAGGCGCTTCATCCGTCCTTTCTTCTGGCGTATATGGATCGCGACAAGGAAGATTACCAGCGACAGGTACCACCAATCAAGAACCATTTATTTATTTGGGAATCAGCCTTATCACTATAGGCATATTATTTATTAAAAGGAGAAGAGAAGATGAAAAAAACAGTATTAGCAGTAGTAGGGATTGTAGGATTTAGCGGTGTCCTAGCGACACAACAAGCATTTGCGGAAGACATTAACGTGAACTATACAAGTAATGGCGCCATTACATTTGAACCAGATACAGATCCAACGAAGCCAGTTAACCCAACCAATCCAGATGAAAAAGTTGAACCAGAAGATCCAACTGACCCAACTGGACCAAAACCAGGGACTGCAGGCCCCTTATCAATTGACTATGCTTCAAGCTTTCAATTTGGCGCCCAAAAAATCACTTCCGATACGAAAGATTATTACGCACAAATTCAAACATTTAAAGATGGAACAACAGGTCCCAACTATGTTCAGGTAACGGATAAACGTGGGACACAAGAAGGCTGGACGTTAAGCGCTGTACAAAATGCGCAATTCAAAACAGCCCAAAATGAAGAATTAGTGGGGGCCGCTTTATCGATTGCCAATGCAGGTGTGACATCGATTGTTGATGCCGCATACGCGCCAACACCAACAGCAGCACATACCTTTGTTCCTGGAACAGAAGTAGAATTAGTCAAAGCAGAAGATGGCAAAGGAATGGGGACTTGGGTCTATCGTTTTGGGAAAGATGCGACAGAAGGTGCTACTGCCGTGAAATTAAATGTCCCAGGTAAAGCGATTAAATTAGCAAAAGAATATCGTACGACCTTAACATGGACATTGAAATCTGTACCAACGAATGTTGGAGGCTAAGTAAATGAAAAAAACAGTCGTCTACTCCTTGTTATTCGGAACAATGTTGCTTGGCGCCACTGTTCCTGCTGAAGCGGCGACGGTCGTTTTTGATAGCGAACAGTCGATTGTTTTTACCCCAAGCACAGATGGGACGGATCCAGTAAATCCAGAAAATCCCGATCCAGAAAAACCAGTTCGACCAGTCGATCCAACGAATCCTGATGGACCTAATCCAGGTACCCCTGGTCCACTTTCCATCGATTATGCCTCAAGTTTGGATTTTGGGAGTAATGAGATATCGAATAAGGATCAAACGTATTTTGCCAGAGCGCAAACCTATAGAAATCCAGATGGTTCAGCAAGTGAATTAGCAACTGCTAATTATGTACAAGTAAGTGATTTACGGGGAACCAATGCTGGCTGGGTTTTAAAAGTGAAACAAAATGGTCAATTTCGTAATGCAGAAACATTACACAAAGAATTAACAGGCGCCACCGTTGCCTTTACTGAGCCCAGTGTGCGCTCAAATGCGACGGACGTATTGCCGCCAACTGCTACCGCAAACATTCAATTAGATGCTGCGGGCGCAGAAACTGTTGTCATGCAAGCCCCAGAAAAGACCGGCGCCGGAACGTGGATCACGCTGTGGGGGCAAGCAGAAAAAGTGACCGAAAAAAATCAACAAGGACAGCAAGTAAATGCCACAATCACACGGGCAATCTCACTAACTGTTCCCGGGAAAACCCCTAAGGATGCAGTACAATATAAAACAACTTTGACTTGGCTACTTTCAGATGTACCAGTAAATAATGGAGGGAAATAAATGAAAAAGACAAAAGTAATGACATTGATGGCAACCACAACTTTAGGCGCACTGGCACTTGTACCAATGAGTGCATTAGCAGTCGACGGTGGTGAATACCAAACAAACGGAGCGATTCAATTTGCACCAAATACGAACCCAACGAATCCAGTTGATCCGACGAATCCAGATCCGGATAAACCAATTACGCCAGTTGATCCAACTGATCCGACAGGGCCTAAGCCAGGGACAGCAGGTCCGTTATCCATTGACTATGCATCTAGCTTATCTTTTGGGGAACAAACGATTACCTCAAAAAATATGACCTACTATGCAGAAACACAAAAATACAAAGATAACGCTGGTGCCGACCAAGAAGGCCCAAACTTTGTTCAAGTCTCAGATAATCGTGGGACTGAAACAGGTTGGACGTTAAAAGTAAAACAAAATGGTCAATTCAAAACTGAAGCCAACCAAGAACTAACAGCGGCCAAAGTAACTTTAAGCAACGGACGCGTGGTTTCAGCTTCACAATCTGCAAAACCAACGACAGCGCCAGCTACGATTGAATTAAACCCAACTGGGGCTGAATCAGTGGTCATGGCTGCTGGCGATAAAGAAGGTGCGGGTACGTACTTAATGAGCTGGGGCGATAGTGTAGATGCCGCTAAAACAAGTATTTCATTAGAAGTACCTGGTTCAACCACAAAATATGCGAAAAAGTACACGACAACTTTTACTTGGACTTTGACAGATACACCTGCTAACACAGGAAACTAAGAACGACAGCATACACGCAAGATCGGGATATAAGTCAAAAATTTTTGGCTTATCTTTCGGTCTTTTGGTGCTTATAATACAACAAAGAATGACAGACATAGGAGAATGAATATGAACAGATGGAAAGTATATGCAACGGTAATCGCTTGTATGTTATTTGGCTGGATTGGCGTGGAGGCGCACGCTTCTGAATTTAATTTTGCGGTCACACCAACAATTCCCGAAAATCAAGTGGACAAATCAAAAACCTACTTTGACTTAAAAATGGCGCCTGGTGCCAAACAAACCGTAGAAATTCAGTTACGCAATGATACAGATGAAGACATTACCATTGAAAATACGGTGAACTCAGCGACAACAAATTTAAATGGCGTAGTAGAATATGGCCAAAACGGGATCAAACCTGACAAAACTTTACGCTTTAACTTAAAAGATTATGTGGAAACACCGAAAGAAATCATCTTGCCGAAGCATTCCCAAAAGACCTTACCTTTAACCATCACGATGCCTAAAGATTCTTTTGATGGCGTGATGGCTGGCGGCATAACACTCAAAGAGAAAAAGAAAGAAACCACGACTTCTGCGGATCAATCAAAAGGGTTAGCTATTAATAATGAATACTCCTATGTTGTGGCTATTATTCTTCAGCAAAATGAGACAAAGGTTCAACCAGATTTAAAATTACTGGGGGTTAAACCAGGCCAAGTCAACGCGCGAAACGTCATCAATGTTTCTTTACAAAACCCACAAGCGGCCTACTTAAACCAATTACATTTAATCAATACTGTTTCAAAAGGAGGCGAAACGCTTTACCAATCCGATACTGAGGATATGCAGGTGGCGCCAAACTCTAACTTTAGTTACCCAATTTCTTTAAAAGGGGAACGATTAACGCCAGGGAAATATGTCTTGAAATCAACGGCCTATGGTGTAAAAGATGAAAAGGGCACCTATCAAGTCAAAGGCGCCAATGGTGAAGAACGGTACCTGTACAAATGGGAATTTACAAAAGAATTTACTATTTCTGGGGACGTTGCTAAAGAATTAAATGAAAAAGACGTAACCATTAAAGGAACCAATTGGTGGTTGTATCTACTGATTGCATTAATCATTCTAGCGCTGCTCTTATTGATTTTCTTCTTGTATCGTAAAAAGAAAAAAGAGGAAGAACAACAATCTGAGCAATAAAAAGGGCTATCTATTGACAAAAAGGGTTTTCCTTGTAAAAGTAAAGGTACTTTTACAAGGAATTGCTTCCCATAAAGTAGAGGTAGAGAGAGTGAGAAGCCATGAGAAAAAAGTATCTTTTTTTATTTAGTTCTTTGCTAATTTTTACGGCTGTCGAAATAGAACCAATTCAAACATTGGCGACACCTATTTATAATCCCTTAGAACCAACGGAAGAAATTCAACCAAAACCAGAATCAATCACCCCTCAGGAAAAGTCAGAACCGGAACAACCTGCGCCGATCCCTCCGGAAGATCAAAAAACTACGGTTCCTTCTGAAGAAAAAAAGCCTTCACCCAAGAAAAAAGACAAACCTGTGGAGAAACCGGCAATGTCAAAAGAAAAAAAGAAACAAACAAAAGAAACAACGGCTCATCCCTTACAAGTGAATAAAGATTTTGTCTTTCCTAACGGACTTGGTGCAGGCGGCGATGAAGAATCTGAAAGCTATTTAGCAGCGGTTGGGTACTTTCTTTCAGGAAATGGATTGTATGGGAAAAAAATGGATGTGAGAGAAGTCTATGATATTGATGATGTTTTTAAATAAAGTGGATAAAAGAAAAATCGCCTTATTTCAGTTACTGGAAAATGCACCGATGTTAACAGAGTCAAAAGAAACCGTAATGCAGGAGTTAGAATTATCTGAATTTATCGTGAACAAAACGGTCGCTGAATTAAATGCCGATTTTATTGAATTTGGTTTATCAGAGGATTTTCAAATTGTGAGCGATGGTATTTTCTTAACGCTTAATGAATCAGGAACGGAAACTTCCGCTACTTTGATTGATTGCTATATTAAAGAGTCGTTACGTTTTGCTATGTTTCAAGATTTCTTTTTTCAGCGTTTTGATTCTGTGAATGAGTTTGCTTTAGAACACTTTGTTAGTCACACATTGGCTTATAAGGAGTTCAAGGAATTAAAGAAAATGCTGGAAAATTATCAAATTACAATTAATAAAGAATTTCACTTGGTGGGAAATGAAACCAATTTACGCGAAGTAACAACACTGGTTTTTTTACAATTATACCAACGTGATTTTTCATTGTACGGTAAAAAAGTTTTAGAGCAGATTCGGAACTTTGAGCTATTTTTTTCTGAGAAGGTTCATCTTAATCAGCGTGCGGGCTATGCACAAGCTAAATGTTTTCATTTTTTGGCGGTTTCTTTAGTACGAACGCAGCAACAGTTTTATGTAGAGAAAAAAGTAGATTCGCAAGTGTTAAAACAATTAGCCGGTGACAATCAGCAGAATGTTTTCAATTGGTTAGAGAGTCTTCAAATCCCAGAACCACAACGAACAAACGAAGGCAATTATTTACTCTTATTTTTAATTGCTGAAGAGTGGCTTCAAGTAGCTTCAGCAGCACTTTGCCAAAGATTTGCAGAAATTCAACAATTGAATCGTGACTTGTTAAGCTATTTAAAAATACAATTTCAGCTTTCCGAGGAAGTCCTGCAAGGTTTTGAACAAAAAGTAACAATCGTACATTTTAAATTGTTCCATTTTCCAATAGAAGCAAACTATAGTTATCGCAAAATGGATATAACCTACTTTGCAGAAACGTATACAGAGTATTTTTCTGCTAGTCGACAATTTATTCAAGAACAAAAAACGAATCCCGCTGTTTGGGATGCCAGACAGTTTTTATTTTATCGGTATCTGTTGTTAATGGTGGATGCGTTACCATTGAAAAAAGTTTTGGCTCCGATTACATTGTGTGTCGACTTTTCCTTTGGTGAAGCCTATAATCGTATGATACAAAAAAATATTGAAAAAATTACGGAATGGAATATCATTTTCAAAGCACATGTAGATGAAAGTGTACAATTAATTTTATCGGATATTCATTTTGTCGATTGGCCTGAGATTACTCAAATTATTTGGCTAGCGCCACCACGTCCTGTTGATTGGTCGCATTTTATTAAAACGCTGAGTGCACTAAGACCGCACTCGGGAGAAGAAAACAAGGTCGGGACAGCACCGCTTAGCTCCGAGAAATAAGAAGAAATTTCCGGAAATTGTTCTTTAATTTTTGGATAATTTCGGCTTATTTCCGAAGGAGCTGGTTCTGTTCCCGCCGTTTATCAGATTTTGAGCGTGGAGCAAAAATCCAAAGTGATTTTTGTACCACGCTTTTTCTTTTAGAATATAAAAATTAAAAATAATAAAAAAAGTTGAAACTTTTTATGCTTGTGATTCGTCTATATAAGTGTACAGGAAAGGAGGTTCCAGAAATCGATGGTTTTCGATGGTTGGAAAAGAAAAAAACAAATTCGCGCGTTAGAAACGCTTGTGGATACCAAATATGAAAAAATGTATCGCATTGCCTTTAACTATACACATTCGAAAGAAGATGCCTTGGATGTGATTCAAGAAAGCTTTGAAAAGGCACTGAAGGCCATCCAAAAAGGACCCGATATTAAGGATTTTGAAGCGTGGTTCTTTCGAATTCTGCTTTCTGTAGCGACAGATTATTGGCGTAAAAAGAAACGAGAAGCTGTTCATATTGAAAAAGATGAACATGTGTTAGCCCTTTTAAATAATCCCCAACGCAGTTTTTTAGAAATTGAAGAAATTATTAATCAATTAGATAGTCCCAATCGTGAAATTATTCTATTAAAATTTTTTGAAGGATTTACGCTAAAAGAAATCGCCTTGATCCTGGATATTAACGAAAATACGATTAAAACGAAGATGTACCGCAGTTTGAATGAACTCCGAAGTCTATTGAATTAGTAAAAGAAAGGAAGCGAAAAAATAATGGAAGATTTTGTAAAAAGTGTTGTTAAAAACTTTTCAAAAGAATACCGCCAGCAACCGTTGCCAACGGATCTACAAGCGGAAGTCAAAGCGCGTTTTCATAAAGAGAAAAAGCGGTACACCTGGCTTCGTTTTAGAAACCGCTCACTGCAAAGTAGTTTAGTGGTGGCTTGTGGCTTTGTCTTATCAGTCAATTTGTTTCCAGGTTTTAGTGAAGCAGCCCGCAACATTCCTGTGTTAGATAAAATTGTTCAATTAGTCACCATCAAAACGTTGACAGCGAAAAAACAGGAAAGTGAAGTAAACATCGATGTCCCTAAAATCCAAACATCCCAAGAATCTTCAGTAGCCGACACGCTCAACAAAAAATACTTGAAAGAAGCCCAAACAGAATTTCAACAAGTCAAAGGGCAATTGTTTGATGGTTCTCGTGTTTCAGTCACTGGAGATTATGAAAAAGTCGTGGACGACCGTCGCT
Organism: Enterococcus sp. DIV0183; assembly: GCF_050541505.1. NCBI lineage: Bacteria > Bacillati > Bacillota > Bacilli > Lactobacillales > Enterococcaceae > Enterococcus > Enterococcus sp. DIV0183. The sequence continues at coordinate 2,620,827 of NZ_CP172932.1, read as the reverse complement.
TCCTAGTGGTCAAACGAACCTTCACAGAAATTAAAGGCAGCTCTGTGACGACAACGAAATATGACACCATCGACAAACGAGCCAATGTTGTCGTTTCACTCCCCTTAATTTTTAAAAATGATTTTTACATTGATGTCATTAGTAGTGAAATTAAACAACAAATAGCAGACCAAATGAAGAACGATAGCAATAAAATATACTGGTCCGAAAAAGAGGATGCCCCCAGTGATGTTCAACCCTTCAAAAAAATTAAAAAGGACCAACCTTTCTATATCAATGAAAAACACCAATTAGTGATTGTGTTTCCTCAAGGAGAAATTGCGCCTTACTATATGGGCACCCCTGAATTTGTGATCCCTAATCAAGTCATTGAGAATGAATTGGCAGCGCCTAATTATTTAAAATAAACTCAGTAAAAAACACGCGACATTTCTTAAAACTGTCGCGTGTTTTTTGCTGACCTAACCAAGTCAGTTGCGGTTTTACTGAGAGAAGCGTACACTAGAATTAAGCATAACAAGAAAGGGCGAATGGCAATGGAAAAATCAGAAAAAATTAGTATTTTACAAGATGTGGTTAAAATTAAATCTGTAAATGGAAACGAAGAAGAAGTGGCAATCTATTTACAAAATCTTTTGAAAAAATATGAGATCCCTTCTGAACTTGTTTCTTATGCACCAAATCGTAGTAGTTTGGTTGCTTATTTAGGTGAAAACCGAGAAAAAGTCTTAGGGTTTAGTGGCCACATGGACGTGGTTTCTGAAGGGGATGAAAGTCAATGGACTTTCCCACCATTTGCGGCCCATATTGAAGGAAATAAATTGTATGGCCGTGGCGCAACGGACATGAAAAGCGGCTTAGTCGCAATGGTTTTAGCAATGATTGAATTAAAAGAAAAGGAAGTTCCATTAAATGGAGCGGTTAAATTTTTAGGTACAGTTGGTGAAGAAGTCGGTGAGCTAGGTGCTGGCCAATTAACTGAAAAAGGCTATGCGGATGATTTAAGTGCCTTAGTCATTGGAGAACCAACCAATTATAACTTGATGTATGCGCACATGGGTTCAATTAACTATTCTGTTGTGTCACACGGAAAAGAAGCCCACAGTTCGATGCCAGAAGAAGGCATTAACGCGATTAATAATTTGAACGAATTTATTACAGAAGCAAACCAACAAATGGCGGAAGTCACAGCAAACTATGAAAATCCTGAATTAGGTCGAACGATTCACAATGTAACCGTCATTAAAGGTGGCACACAAGTGAACAGTATTCCAGGTCAAGCAGCCTTGCAAGGGAATATCCGTTCAATTCCAGAATTCAGCAACGACCAAGTCATTGCATTATTACAAAAAATTGTCGATGAATTGAACAAAAAAGAAAAACATCAGTTAGAATTAACGATTGATTATAATAAAATTCCTGTAAAAGCTGAGAAAGATTCTGCGTTAATTCAAGCCATTCAAGCCCAATTTGATCAACCATTACCATTAGTGACAAGCGCTGGGACCACAGACTTAGCTGAATTTACTAAATCAGACAATACATTTGATTGCGTTGTCTTTGGACCAGGTGTGACCACTACTGCACACCAAGTCGACGAATATGTCGAAATTGATAATTATTTAGATATGATTGATAAGTATCAAGCGATAGCAAAAAGTTATTTAAATTAAAAAAATGTCGCGCCTGAATCATAAAAATCAGGTGCGACATTTTTTATAAGGTTTATTCCACCACAGTCCATTCATTTAAGGTTTTGCCGTTCTCATCAACTAGCTCTAACCAGCTGTTTGTTCCAGCAAAATAGAGAAACAAGCCGACTTCATTAACGCTTTTTAAGACGATATCTTCCGTTGTGACAAAGTCTTTAAATTGGCCCTTGCGTTCATCACGAAGTTTTTCACCAAATCTAGCGGAGAAACCGACAGACCCGTCTTTATTTAAAGGGGCTTCTGGCATCATTGTCGCGCCAGCTTTAATAAGCATTTCATTGCGCTTTTGCCAAAAAACAGTTGCTTTGCTTTGTCGAGTATCAATATAAAAAGGAATTTGGCTAACTTCTTTTGTCCATTTGTGGCGTGCTTTGGCTGGTCTGGCTTTCTTCGGCGCCGGTTTTTTAAACAGAGAGTAGCCAAAACGTTCCAAGATAAAGGTGACTGTTTCTTTATAGTTAGTCACTGTCGCTACCGCACTTTTCGGAATTTTGACTGTCGTTGGGGTTGCTTCCAATGTTAAACCACTTTCTTTCGCATCATCTAGGAAAGCTTGCGCTAAATAGGCAAGTTCTGTGTCCCAAGTCGGTTTCAATAAAATCGAGTGATCAAAAGAAACTTCTTTATATGTAGCTTTTTCTTCAGCAAGTCCTAAAGCAACTAGTTGGTTATCTCTTAGCAAGAAAAGAATCGCTGCCTCTTTTTTCGGTAATTTAGTTGTTTGTTCAATGATTAAGTGGGCCTGATCGGCTAAATCAATGAGTGTCTTTGTTTTTTTTAGATCAACGGTTAAATGTAAGTCCATGAAGTCTACTCCTTTATCGTTAGTTTCTTCATTGTATCATGAAACAGCGTCTTCGTCTTTTAACGAGTCAGCGACCTTACAATATTGTTTGAAACAAAAAGAAGCTTTCGTGGTATACTTACTCACATACATAATTTTTAATGAGGAAAGTAGAGGAACAAGAATGAAAACACTTGGCAATATTTTATGGTTCATCTTTGGCGGCTTTTTTGGTGGCTTATCTTGGCTATTCGCAGGCGTGATTTGGTGTATTACAATTATCGGTATTCCGATTGGTTTACAATGTTTTAAATTAGCGGGGTTGAGCTTTTGGCCGTTTAAAAAGCGAGTCGTGTATAGTGATAGCGGCGTATCTTTGGTGGTAAACATTATTTGGCTGATTATCAGTGGACTACCATTAGCAATTGGGCATTGTATTAGTGGCTTGTTGCTTTGTCTGACAATCATCGGTATTCCGTTTGGGCAACAATCCTTTAAATTGGCGAAATTAGCGTTAATGCCGTTTGGGGCCCGTGTTGTTTCAACAAATGATTTTTATTTTGAATAGTCAGAGGTTTCTCATTGACAAATAAAACGAAACAGCGTATTCTTTAAATGTAACAAATAACGTTACATTTGGTTTGGAGTGATTAGACATGGCCATGTCAACGAAATTAAGTGTTGCGATTCATATTTTAAGTTTGATTGAAACAGGTCCTCAAGAACAAGTGACTTCTGAATACATTGCTTCGAGCGTGAATACGAATCCAGTCGTTGTTCGACGACTAATGAGTCAGTTAAAAAAAGCCGGCTTGATTCATTCCATGCGTGGAGCCAATAAAAATACCTTATTAAAGAAACCAGAAGAGATCTCACTGTATGAAATTTATACAGCGGTTGAATTGGAACGAGAGATTTTCAATATCCATCAAAATCCTAATCCAAACTGTTCAGTTGGGGCAAATATCCAATCGGTACTAGAAACTGAATTTACTAAAGTGCAACAAAAAATGGAAGAAGAATTGAAAAGCATCACCTTAGCAGATGTGATTCATGAAATAGAAGTTAAGAGAGATAAGTAATCTCTCTACTTTTAAAGTATTAAATGTAACTATTTTAGTTCTATTTAAAAATGAAAGGATGATTTACATGAAAGTAGCAGTATTAGGAGCAACAGGAAAAGAAGGACAATTACTTTTAGCAGAAGCTAAACGTCGTGGGATGGACGTGACAGCCATCGTTCGTAATGCCTCAAAAATAACAGATGGCACACCGACCATTGAAAAAGATGTTTATCAATTAACAACAGAAGATATTCAAGCGTTTGATGTATTAATTAGTGCCTTAGGATTCCCTGATGTGCAAGATTTCCCAAAATCTACCCAGCATTTGATTGAGATTTTAACCAATCAAAAAACGCGCTTGTTTGTCGTTGGGGGCGCTGGAACCTTGTATGTGGACCCAGAACACACAACTCAATTAAAAGATACACCATCATTCCCAGCAGAAATTCAGCCATTAGCTTCGGCGATGGGCGAAGCTTTAAACTTATTGAAAGAAGCTCAAAACATCCACTGGACCTATATTAGTCCTGCAGCCATGTTTGATGCTGATGGTCCTGCGACAGGCCATTATGAAGTCGCTGGCGAAGAATTAACAACCAATAGTCAAGGTGACAGCTACATTAGTTACGCAGACTACGCCGTTGCCATGTTAGATGAAGTGGAAAGTAATGCACACCCAAATCAACGAATTAGTGTGTATCAATAAAAGAAACAAGAAAAATGGGGCCTCCGTTAAAACAACGGAGGCCCCATTTTCTTGTTTGATTAATTATTGCTAATGTATTTACTGTTTGGGTGCTCGGTATCCTGCTGCTTCTGCTTCTTCAACAGTAGAGAACCAAGCTACTGGATTCGTAGTTCTATTATAATATCTACTTCCAGGTACATGATAAATTCCATTACGTGACCCTTTAATTAAGGCGTTACCGCTTGGTGCTTCCGCAGCAGCCGTCTCGACTTCTGCCGGCGCCTGTGCGGCTTGTTGCGCCTCTGCTTCAGCTTGCGCTTTTGCTGCCGCTTCGGCTTGTTCTTTTTGCGCTTTTTCAGCGGCTAGTTTCTGAGCTTCTGCTTCTTTTCGTTGTTTTTCTTTGTGGGCATCTAATTGAGTTTTAACAACGGCTACCCGTTTTGTTAAAGCTTGATTTGGGGAGTTTAAAGCGTCAATTTGTTTGATCGCTTCATTATAGTAAGCTTCATTAGTTGGTTCTTGTTCAGCTTTTTCAACAGCGGCAGTTGCACTGGCGACTAATTGTTCATTTTTTTCTTTTTCAACGATAGCGGTTTGAACAGTCGTTAACCGTTGTTGAAATCCTTCTTTGCCAACTGGGGCAGCAGCTACTAATTTTTCAGCTGCTTGATAATCGCTTTTACTTTTAGATTTTTCAGCAGTTGTAACTGCTTCATCAACAGGTACTGCTTCTTTGATTTTTTCAAGGCGATCATTGTATTCCTCGTATTCTTGACTTAATGAAGATACTAAGGTTGCGGCTTCATCATAGTTTTTCTGAGAAGGTTGTTTTTCAGCGTAAGCTAAGGCTTTTTCTGTTTTGGCCAATTCTTGCTCAGAATCTGTGATGCTCGCAATAAATTCTTTTGATGGTGTGACTTCGACTGATTTTTCAACTTTGGTATCTTTCTTCTCAGCAACAAAAGTGATTTTTTGCGTTTTTTCATCGGACAGTTTTACTTTGTAAGCAAACGTTTTGTCTTTCGTTTTTACTTCCTTGCCATTGGCCGTTAGTTTGCTGTTGCCGTCGTATTCGCCTTTGATGGTGGCTGAGCCATTGGCATCGGTTTCAACACTCTCTGCATCAAGTGAAAGTGTCGGGGAAGAATCTGTCGTGGCAACCCCACCAATAAATAGAGCGGCACTTGCTAACGCGGCATAGCCATATTGTTTTTTCGGTTGTTTCTTAATTAATGCTTTGATAGTCAGTCCCCCGCTGACAAGTAACCCTAATAGACCCAAAAGTACTAATACTACACTCATTCATTTCTCTCCTTTCGATATAACGTTATTATACAATGTATTGTGAGGAAATGAACATTTTTTTCGTAATAATTAATAAATTTCCTGATAAAAAAATTATTTCCTGAAGCTCAAATTCTTTTGTAAAAATTTTGTTGTGCTAAAATGGAAAGTGAGTTTAACTACGTATGTTATTAGAGAAGGGGAAATCAATGAAAGCAGAAATCATTGCAGTCGGAACAGAATTATTACTGGGACAAGTAGTGAATACCAACGCCACCTTTTTATCAGAAGAGTTAGCTGCGCTAGGCATCGATGTTTACTATCAGACCGTTGTTGGCGATAACGGCGGCCGCTTAGAAACGCTACTAACAGAAGCAGAACAAAGAAGTGATTTAATTGTCTTTTGTGGAGGGCTAGGACCTACAGAAGACGATTTAACCAAGCAAGTTGTCGCACAACATCTCCATAAATCATTAGTAGAAGATCAAGAAGGATTGAACCGCTTGCACCAGTTTTTCCAACAGTCTAAGCGGCCAATGACGGAAAATAATCTACGACAAGTGTTAGCCATTGAAGGTGGACAAGTTCTTCAAAACCCGACAGGATTAGCGGTTGGTTCTTTCGTAACAGAAGGCACAACAAGCTATTTGCTCTTACCAGGGCCGCCCAATGAATTAATTCCGATGTTCCAACAAGCGGCACGACCTTTATTGATTGATGCGTTTCCACAAGAAGAACAATTGATTTCGAGAGTCTTGCGTTTTTATGGCATTGGTGAATCCCAGCTGGTGACCGAGATTCAATCGTTGATTGCGCACCAAACGAATCCAACCATTGCGCCTTATGCTAAGCCTAATGAAGTGACACTTCGTTTAACAGTTAAAACAAAAGACTTAGTAGCTGGCGAAGAATTATTAACAGCGACGGAAGAAAAGGTTTTAGCTAAAGTGGGAGACTATTTTTATGGGTATGGGGATGACAATAGTTTAGCCAAGGTAACAGTGGATTTGTTATTACAAAACGGACAAACCGTCACGGCTGCTGAGAGCCTCACCGCTGGCCTATTCCAAAGTACACTGGGGGAAATTGCGGGCGCTTCGAAGATTTTTAAGGGAGGCTTCGTGACGTATTCGCAAGAAACAAAAGAGAACTTTTTAGGAATTTCTCATGAACTTTTAGAAGAACATGGCACGGTAAGTGAAGCGTGTGCCAAAGAAATGGCAGAGAAAGCGCGTCAGTTAGCTAAATCTAACTATGGTTTATCATTTACTGGGGTCGCTGGTGACCCACTCGAAGGTCAACCGACAGGCACTGTTTGGATTGGGCTGGCGGAAGAAGGCCAACCAACCGTTGCAGAATGTTTCCATTTTAACCGTGACCGAAATTATATTAGACAGAGTGCGGTTATGCGAGGGTTAGATCTTTTGCGGCGCCGAATCATTAATAAAAAATAAATATGCGAATGTTTGTTCGGTTTTTTCTTGCTTTTTTGGTACAAAAGAGATATGATAGACCTACTAACAGGAAATGAAAAATAAGTTTATATAAATTAAAGGAGGATTATCCATTGGCAGATGATCGTAAAGTGGCTTTAGATGCCGCACTGAAAAAAATTGAAAAGAACTTTGGGAAAGGCTCTATTATGAAATTAGGCGAAAAAGCTGATCAAAAAATTTCAACTATCCCTAGTGGTTCTTTAGCGTTAGATGTTGCATTGGGCGTAGGTGGGTATCCACGTGGCCGAATTATTGAAGTATATGGTCCTGAGAGTTCAGGTAAAACAACTGTTTCTTTACACGCAATTGCAGAAGTGCAACGAAATGGTGGAACAGCCGCTTTTATCGATGCTGAGCATGCATTGGATCCTCAATATGCGGAGAAACTAGGCGTTAACATCGATGAATTACTTTTATCTCAACCAGATACGGGCGAGCAAGGCTTAGAGATTGCCGATGCCTTAGTTTCAAGTGGTGCGATTGACATCGTTGTTATCGACTCGGTTGCTGCGTTAGTTCCTCGTGCAGAGATTGATGGTGAGATGGGAGCGAGCCATGTCGGCTTACAAGCTCGACTAATGTCTCAAGCACTACGTAAATTATCAGGCTCAATTAATAAGACAAAAACAATTGCTATTTTCATTAACCAAATTCGTGAAAAAGTTGGCGTGATGTTCGGAAATCCTGAAACAACTCCTGGTGGACGTGCATTGAAATTCTACGCAACGGTTCGTCTAGAAGTCCGTCGTGCAGAACAGTTAAAACAAGGAACAGACATCGTCGGTAACCGCACAAAAATTAAAGTCGTTAAAAACAAAGTGGCGCCACCATTTAAAGTGGCAGAAGTTGATATCATGTATGGCCAAGGGATTTCCCAAGAAGGCGAATTACTAGATATGGCTGTGGAAAAAGACCTTATCAGCAAAAGTGGTGCTTGGTATGGCTACAAAGAAGAACGAATTGGCCAAGGCCGTGAAAATGCCAAACAATACATGGCGGATCATCCTGAAATGATGGCAGAAGTGTCTAAATTGGTCCGTGATGCATACGGCATCGGTGACGGTTCAACCATTACAGAAGAAGCAGAAGGTCAAGAAGAATTACCCTTAGATGAATAAATAACGAGTGAATACGACTCGTTAAGAAGAAAGACAACACTTACTGAACAGGACAGGTGTTGTCTTTCTTTGTTTCCTAAGGATAGGAAAAATATTTATTTGTAAGCGGATACAAGTTTTTTCTATAATTAAGACACAAAAAAGAAAGTGGTGGAGAAAATGAAAAATATTTTACTAATTTGTGGTTCGGGTGCATCAAGTGGATTCATGGCTGCAGCGATTAGAAAAGCTGCTAAAAAAAGACAGATTGAAGTGACAGTTAAAGCGACAAGTGAATCTCAACTGGATGAACGTATAAATGAAATTGATTGTTTGTTAATTGGACCACATTTAGCTTATATGTTAAATGATATTCAAGAGCAAATGGCTGAGAAAAAAGTGAAGGCTATGGTTATTCCACAAGCTATTTATGGAAGCTTAGATGGAGAAAAAGCCTTAGACCTAATAATGACAATGGAGGAATGAGTGAATGAAAAAAATTATGGATTTTATGACGAACTCTTTCGCGCCGAAAGTGAATAAAGTAGTTAAAAATCCTTGGATTTCTGCTATACAGGATGCAATTATGGCGGCTCTTCCATTGGTTTTTGTAGGTTCGTTAGTTACAGTGGTCTCTTTGTTAAAAAATCTCTTTCCAAGCATGCCGGATTTTTCAATGATTAGTAATTTTTCTTTTGGAATGTTTGGGTTAATCGTTTCGTTTATGATTCCTTATTATTTGATGGAGAAGAAAGGTCATAGCGGACAAAAATTAATAGCAGGTGCTACTAGCATTGTTTTGTTTATGATGTTGCTCTTTCCAACGTTATCTGAGAAAGGCGAAATTACCTTTATTCTTTCAAGGTTTGGTGCAACAGGGATGTTTTTAGCGATGATTACAGGCCTTTTTGTTAGTCTTGTGATGCATTTGGCTGCCAAAAAATCTTTTTTTGATGAAGATACACCAATTCCCGATTTTGTGGTTGGTTGGTTTAATAGTCTGCTGCCAATTACCTTTATCTTGTTTGTCGGTTGGTTGGTCACTATTCAATTTAAGATTGATTTTTTTGATATCGTTATTCTAATTTTCAGTCCATTAGCAAATATTGTGCAATCATATCCGGGGTTTGTTTTATCCGTGTTTATTCCAGTCTTTCTTTATACATTTGGAATCTCTGGTTGGGTGATGATGCCTGTAATCTATCCGGTTTATATGGCTGGTTTAGCTGCAAATGCGGAAGCTGTAGCGAATGGTGGTCATGCAGTGAATATTGCGACACAAGAAACGTGTTACGCTTTTTCATCGATGGGCGGGATTGGTGCCACATTGTCCTTGTCTGTCATGATGGTTTTACTTAGCAAATCTGCACAACTAAAAGCAATTGGCAAAGCCGTGTTGATTCCTTCAATTTTTAATATCAACGAGCCACTAGTTTTTGGTGCGCCAATTGCCTTTAATCCATACTTGATGATTCCTATGTGGATTAATGCACTCGTTGTTCCATCAATTGCCTACGCTACGATGTATTGGGGATTCGTCAATATTCCTACGCAAAGCTTTTTATTATGGTATATGCCATATCCATTTACCTCTTATTTAGCGACACAAGATATTCGAGCGGTTGTTGTTTGCGTGCTTATTTTTGTCATTACATGGCTGGTATTCTTGCCATTTTTCAAAGCATATGATCAATCACTGCTTAAGCAAGAAAAAGAAGCGCAAAAAGAAGTAATTATTTAAGGTTAAAGGAGAGGTTATTATGGAAGAAAATGAGCAGTTAAATCAGTTATCAATGAATATTTTAATTCATGCAGGAAATGCGAGAGACCATCTAGTTCAAGCGTTAGAAAAATTAGAAGAGACTTCGTATGAGCAGGCACAAAAGGAGTTAATAGAGGCACGAAAAGAAGTCGTTTTAGCACATGGCATACAGACAGATACGTTACAATTAGAAGCTTCAGGAGAACAAATTCGTTACTCGACGCTGTTTTGTCATGCACAAGATACCTTAATGACGGCTCAAAGTGAAATCTTAATTGGTGAGCATTTAGTGAAGCTTTTTAAAAAGTTTAGTCAACAATTATGTCAGGAGGAAAAATAATGTTTAAAGATTATCAGATGCCAAAGGATTTTTTATGGGGTGGCGCAATTGCCGCAAATCAAGCAGAAGGAGCGTTTCAAGTAGATGGTAAAGGCATCAGTTTAGCGGATGTACACAAATACTATCCAGATAAAACAAATGCAGAAATCAGCCAAGAACAAATAAAAGGCATGTCTGTAGCAGACATTCAAGCGAATCTAGCAGATACTGATGGCTACTATCCTAAACGTCATGGGATTGATTTTTATCATACTTATCCAGAAGATTTAGCATTGCTTAAAGAATTAGGTTTCAAAACATTCCGAACTTCTATTGATTGGACACGGATTTTTCCAACAGGGGAAGAAGAAACACCAAACGAAGCGGGATTGGCTTATTATGATCGATTAATCGACAAAATCATTGAATTAGGGATGGAACCAATCATCACTATTCTACATTATGAGACACCAATTCAAATTTCATTGAAATATGGTGGTTGGAACAATCGAAAAGTTATTGATTTATTTGTAAAATATGGCAAAGTTCTTTTGGAACGTTACAAAGAAAAAGTAAAATATTGGATTGTCATTAATCAAATTAATCTGATTCAATTTGAGCCGTTTAACTCAACAGCAATTCCTTATGATACAGTGGATAATTATGAAGAAGCAAGTTTTCAAGCGATTCACCATCAGTTTATCGCAAGTGCACAATTAGTTGCGTACGCTAAAAAAATTAATCCCCAAATGCAAATGGGAACAATGGTTGCCGACTGTACTGCCTATCCTTTTTCGTGTAAGCCAGATGACGTCATTTTAGCTATGAAGCGAAATCGAATGGAATACTTTTATACAGATGTTCAATTTCGTGGTGAGTACCCGCAATATGCGTTGAACTATTTTGAAGAACACGGAATTGAGATAGATATTACACTTGAAGATCAACAGATATTAAAAGAAAATACGATGGACTATTTAGCAATTTCTTATTATTATTCACAGATGGTTAATTCAGAAAAAAATTCAATGAATCCAGCATCTGTCACTCTAAATCCAACACTGAAAGTCAATCCTTGGGGCTGGGCAGTAGACCCTCAGGGATTATACAACTCACTTTCTCAATATTGGGATCGTTATGGGAAACCGATGATTATAGCGGAAAATGGGTTTGGTATGTATGATAAAGTGACAGATGGTCAAATCCATGATGATTATCGAATTTCTTATTTATCTGAACACATCCAACAAATGAAAAAAGCCATGTATGATGGCGTAGATGTGATTGCTTATTGTGCTTGGGGACCGATTGATATCATTAGTTGTTCTTCAGCGCAAATGGAAAAACGATATGGGTTTGTTTATGTTGATTTGGATAATGAAGGGAAGGGAACAGGAAAACGTATGAAAAAAGATAGCTTTACTTGGTATCAAAAAGTGATTGCAACCAATGGTGAAGAAATCTAGATTAATTGAAGAAGTTGATTATTGTTTTAATAAAAAGCAATCGTCTTCTTCTTTTCTTTTAAAGGGATGTGGGAAGGTTGGAAAGTAAGCAAAGAGAGATAATACTTTTTTTAGAAAGTCAGCAACATCATTGGGTGACAGCCAAAGAGTTAGCAGAATTTTGTGGCTGTACAACAAGAACAATTCGCAACCGTGTCGCAAAAATCAATGAAGCCTACCCAGAAGCTATTTTGTCTAGTCAACGGGGCTATCGTAGAAATGATCAAATTTCGATTTTACAGGAAACGCCCAGTAAGGAACGAAAAGCTAGAATTTTTCTTGAACTATTAAAACATTCCTCTGAAGGAGTGAACCTGTATGATTTAGCAGATTGTTTATACATTTCTGAATCAACCGCCAAAAATGACCTTCAACAATTAAAAGAAGAGTTAGCAAATCAACAAACAACGATTTGTTTTAAAGGAGCGAATATTTGGTTAACAGGAACAGAACGCGCTAAACGGCAATACATGGTTTCATTATTATATGCAGAAAGTGATTTTCAAGAAAAATTGACCCGTAGTGTACGGGAAATGATTGGCTATATTTCGTTAGAAGAGTTAGAGGAAATGATTCAACAAACTTTTTTTAATTATGAAAGAAGGTTAAACCAGTATGTCTTGAACAATATTGTTTTACATTATGCGATTAGCATTGAGCGTATCCGACAAGGCCACACCTTGTTAACGAAACCAAAATTAGCAGAAAATCACTCAGAAGAATATCAAATGGCCAAAGAAATTGCCCTACGTTTAGAAGAAACTTACGACATTCTATTCTCGAAAGAAGAGTTAGCGCAACTTTCATTATTATTTGTAGGAATTCAAAAAGAACACACAGTGAATAGTGAAAAAACACAATTACAACAGATTGTGAATCCGAAAATTATTGAAGTGTTAGAAGAAGTTTTACAAAAGGTTGAGCAAATCTATTTTATTCAATTGAAAAACAAAGAGTTTTTCAATAAATTAGCAATTCATTTACAGGGACTATACGATCGTTCAAATGTTGAAGCTTTTACAAGAAATAGTCGTTTATGGGACTTAAAGACAGGCTATCCTTTGATTTATGACATTTCTGTTTACATTTCTTCCTTTATTCAAGAACGTTTAAATATTTGGTTTACAGAAGATGAGATTTCTTTTATCGCTTTACATCTTGGCTCATTTTTGGAAAGTCAGCGAACAGAACAGCAACCATTTCTCCTTTTACTGGTGGTGGAGGACTATCATAATATGCGTGAAGTGCTTCAGAAAAAACTTCAAGAACATTTTGGAAATCAAATAAATATACAAGTCGTTCGTCAGACCAATATTGATCAGAAAAAATTTGATTTGCTAGTCACTACTAATCGTAGGTTAGCCACAAAATATGAAGGAGCAATCTTTATTCATTCCTTTATTACAACAAAAGAACTGCGGAAAATTGAAAATCGAATGTATCTTTTAAAAGGACAAAAGCGAAAGCGGCAGATGGAAATTAGAACAGATCAGTTCATTGCTAAGGAGTTATATTTTAGCCAGATTGATCCAGCAGATTTAACCCCTGAAATGTTACTTGATCAAATGATTCAACGAATGAGTATACAAAAATATTGTTCGAGTGATTTTAAAAAAAGTGTGAAAAAACGAGAACAGCTTTCTCCAACAAGCTTTCCATCAGGTATCGCTGTCCCCCATGCTATTGATCGAACAGCCGAGAAAAGTGGTATTTCAATCATGACCTTACAAGAGCCTATTCGGTGGGCCAATTATGAGGTGAAATTGGTGGCTTTAGTAGCAATTCGTCAAGAAGACGCACCAATCTTTGATGACTTTTTTGAAAAATTTATTGAAATCATGTCCGAACCCATCCACATCAAGCAGCTTAGTCAAACAGCAGACTATGCGGCGTTTGTTCTAAAATTTAAACAATTCGTGACGGCGGAAACCTAAAAATGTGACGTTGTCTAATATTTGCTGCCCTTTCCAAAAGAAAGGGCTTTTTTAAGTTGACACCTTTCGCGACAAACATTAGAATAAAATTGTGTGTATGCACAAATATGCAAGTAGGCATATTGATAATTGATTTTAGTTTATCAAAAAACTACAAGATATGAATTAACAAAAAGATAGTATGGAGGTGGAAATATGGTTTTAAATATTCTCCTCGCTATCGTCGGTTTGATTGTCGGTCTTGGTTTAGGATTTGTTATTGCAAAGTCACGTCATGATAAAGCAATAAATGGTGCAAAAATTTCAGCGTCGAGTATTCTCGAGAACGCTCGGAAAGAATCAGAAACACTGAAAAAAGAAGCATTGCTAGAAGCTAAGGAAGAGAACCAGAAGTATCGTTCAGAAATTGAAAGTGAGTTGAAAGAAAGCAGATTAGAACTTAAATCTCAAGAAAATCGTTTAATTCAACGGGAACAAACGTTGGATCGTAAAGATGACTCTCTTGAAAAACGTGAAGGCTCACTGGAAGAAAAAGAAGAGAAACTTGGTGCTAGACAGCAATTAATTGATGAGCGAGAAAAAGAAGTAGAAAACTTAATTAATCAGCAACATCAAGAATTAGAACGAATTGCTTCCCTTTCAAAAGAAGAAGCAAAATCGATTATTATGAAGTCAACAGAAGAAGAGTTGAATCATGAACTAACCTTGATGGTCAAGGAGTCAGAACAACGTGCCAAAGAAGAATCTGATCGCAAAGCGAAGAACTTGCTTTCCCTAGCAATTCAACGTTGCGCCGCCGATTCTGTTTCTGAAACAACTGTTTCCGTGGTCACTTTACCAAATGATGAGATGAAAGGTCGCATTATTGGTCGTGAAGGACGTAATATTCGTACATTGGAAACATTAACAGGGATTGACTTAATCATTGATGATACGCCAGAAGCGGTTGTGTTATCCGGATTTGATCCAATCAGACGAGAAATCGCTCGAATGACCTTGGAAAAATTAATCCAAGATGGTCGGATTCATCCCGCTCGTATCGAAGAAATGGTAGAAAAATCACGTAAAGAAATGGATGAACGGATTCGTGAATACGGAGAACAAGCAGCCTTTGAAGTAGGTGCTCATACGTTACATCCTGATTTAATTAAAATTTTAGGCCGTTTACGTTTCAGAACAAGTTATGGTCAAAATGTCTTGAACCACTCAATCGAAGTAGCAAAACTGGCTGGCGTTTTAGCCGCCGAATTAGGCGAAGATGTTCAATTAGCCAAACGTGCAGGTTTACTACATGATATTGGGAAAGCATTGGATCATGAAATTGAAGGTTCTCACGTTGAGATTGGCGCAGAATTAGCTGCGAAATATAAAGAAAATTCAGTAGTTATTAATGCCATTGCCTCGCATCATGGTGATGTGGAAGCAACCTCAGTTATTTCTGTTTTAGTGGCAGCCGCAGATGCGTTATCTGCAGCCCGTCCAGGTGCACGTAGTGAATCGTTAGAAAACTACATTCGCCGCTTAGAAAACTTAGAAAATATTTCTAATAGTTTTGAAGGCGTTGATTCAAGTTTTGCTGTTCAAGCAGGACGTGAAGTTCGTGTCATGGTGAAACCAGAAGAAATTTCTGATTTAGAATCTGTTCGTTTAGTTCGAGACATCCGGAAGAAAATTGAAGATGACTTGGATTATCCAGGACATATCAAAGTAACGGTTATCCGTGAAACACGTGCCGTTGACTATGCGAAATAAAATAAAAAGCGAATAAGTATCGCGTGTAGTGTCTCAACGAACAATTGCAAGGATTGTTCGTTGAGACACTTTTTTTAATCTTTTAAAACCAAAACTTTCTTTTCAAAGCGAAAACAACTATAATAAACAAGAGATGTTAAAAAGAGAAGAGGAACCTTTTTGCGTATATTATTTATAGGAGATGTTGTCGGTTCTTTAGGAAGAGAAGCCCTAGCAACGTATGTCCCTAAATTAAAGAAAAAATATCGTCCACAAGTGACCATTGCCAATGGTGAAAATGCGGCATCTGGTCGGGGAATTACTGGCAAGATTTATAAGAAATTTTTGCAAGATGGTGTCGATGTTGTTACGATGGGTAACCATACGTGGGACAACAAGGATATCTTTGAATTCATTGATGATGCGAAGAAAATGGTTCGTCCAGCGAACTTTCCAGAAGATGTGCCTGGTCAAGGAATGGTTTTTGTGAAAGTCAATCAATTGGAACTAGCGGTGATTAATTTACAGGCCCGCACATTTATGGTGCCATTGGAAGATCCTTTCAAGAAAGCCGCCGAGCTAGTGGCTATCGCTCGCAAACGGACACCGCTCATTTTTGTGGATTTTCATGGCGAAACGACAAGTGAAAAACAAGCCATGAGCTGGTTTTTAGATGGCCAAGTTTCAGCCGTTGTTGGAACACATACGCATGTTCAAACAAATGACGCTCGGATTTTACCGAAAGGGACAGCCTTCTTAAGTGATGTCGGTATGACCGGACCTTATGATGGGATTCTAGGAATGAAGCGTGAACCGATTATTGAGAAGTTTATGACAGCATTGCCGAAGCGCTTTGAGGTAGTCGAAACAGGGCGGACAATTTTATCTGCCTGTATTTTAGAGATTGATGACCAAACGGGCCAAGCGAAGATGATTGAGCCGATTCAGATTAGCGAAGATCGCCCGTTTCAAGAATAATAGAAGAAAAGTTAATCTCGGATCATTAAGAGGTTAACTTTTTCTGCTCTTATAGAAAAAGTGCCGGTGAAAGATGAAGGTGAAAAAAATGGAGCCGTTGAATTTAGATGCACAAAGTAATAAAGAATTAGAAAAATTGTTACATTTAATTGGACAAGATGAAGTCATTCAGCGCTACCAAGCGATTGAAGAAAAGGTAAAGAAAAACAAAAAGCTGACAGAATTAGTGGAAGAAATTAAAGCTGCGCAAAAAGATGCGGTTCAATTTGCTCACTATGGCAAACCAACTGCTGAAAAAGAAGCCATTCAACGAGCTGATGCGAAAACAAAAGAGTTTGATGAGCACCCACTCGTTGTAGCCTACCGCGAACAACTGATCGAAGCCAATGACTTAGTCCAACATGTCACGGCGCTCATTCAATACCGCGTGAACGAAGAGCTAGAGAAGGAAGGGAATTAAATGCCACAAAAGACAAAAAATACACCCATGATGGAACAATATTTATCCATTAAGGCCCAATACAAGGATGCGTTTTTATTTTATCGCTTAGGTGATTTTTATGAATTATTTTATGAAGATGCTATCAATGCGGCGCAAATCTTAGAATTGACGTTAACCAGTCGTAACCGCAATGCGGATGATCCGATTCCTATGTGTGGCGTTCCTTATCATGCCGCGCAAGGCTATATTGATACGTTGATTGAGCAAGGCTATAAAGTAGCGATTTGTGAGCAAGTGGAAGATCCAAAGACTACCAAGGGCATGGTCAAACGAGAAGTGGTCCAGTTGGTAACGCCAGGGACGGTGATGAATAGTAAAGGCTTGGAAGCCAAAGACAATAATTACTTAACCGCTGTGCTAACAGATGGTAATCAGTTCGGTTTTGCCTATGTAGATTTGAGTACAGGCGAATTAAAAACAGCAGTCTTGGCTGATGAAGAGGGCGTTTTGAACGAAGCTTCTGCGTTGCAAACAAAAGAAATGGTCCTAGGTTCAGGGATCCCTGAATCGTTAAAAGAGAACTTAAGTTTACGTTTAAATATCATCTTTTCGACACAAGAAACGGTGGAAGAAAATGCCGAGTTTAGTTTTTTAACCAATGAACTGATTAATCCATTAGAAATTGAAATTACAGGCAAATTATTATCTTATTTATCCGTTACCCAAAAGCGGAGCTTGTCCCATATTCAGAAAGCTGTGGAATATCAGCCAGATCATTTCTTGAAAATGGATCATTATTCTAAATTCAATTTAGAATTGAGTCAGTCGATTCGAACAGGACAGAAAAAAGGGACTCTATTGTGGCTATTAGATGAAACGAAAACAGCTATGGGCGGCCGTTTATTAAAACAATGGTTGGATCGTCCGCTGATTCAGGAACGTCAAATTAAGACGCGTCAAGAAATGGTGCAATCCTTATTAAATGCCTATTTTGAACGCTTAGATTTGCAAGCAGCATTGACGAACGTTTATGATTTAGAGCGGTTAGCAGGACGCGTGGCATTCGGCAGTGTGAATGGGCGTGATTTAATTCAATTACGGACCTCTTTAGAACAAGTACCAACGATTCGACAGTTAATTGTCGGGATCAATCAAGGGGAATGGGATGATTTGTTAGTCGACTTAAACCCTGTTGAAGATTTAGTGGCATTGATTGCGACGGCGATTAATGAAGAAGCCCCTTTACAAATTACTGAAGGAAATGTTATTAAAGACGGCTATAACGACCAATTAGATGAATACCGTGATGCCATGCGCAATGGTAAGCAATGGTTAGCGGAGTTAGAAGCGAAAGAACGCCAAGAAACAGGGATTAAAAACTTGAAGATTGGCTACAATCGGGTCTTTGGTTATTTCATTGAAATCACTAAGTCAAATTTAGCGAATTTAGAAGAAGGAAAATACGAGCGTAAGCAAACATTAGCTAATGCGGAGCGCTTTATTACGCCCGAACTAAAAGAACTAGAACGTTTAATCTTAGAAGCCGAAGAAAAATCAGTTGAACTAGAATATCAATTGTTCTTGGCCGTGAGAGAACAAGTGAAAACGAATATTGATCGATTGCAAACACTGGCTAAAACCATTAGTGCGGTTGATGTTTTACAATCTTTTGCAACAATTAGTGAACGGTATCAATACGTTCGACCAACGTTAAGAAGTAACACGAAAAATTTGGCGATTGTCGAAGGACGACACCCAGTCGTGGAAAAAGTTTTAGGGCATCAAGAATACATTCCAAACAGTATCCGCATGAACCCAGAAACAGATATTCTCTTGATTACTGGACCAAACATGTCAGGGAAAAGTACCTACATGCGTCAATTGGCTTTGACGGTGGTCATGGCGCAAATTGGCTGTTTTGTACCAGCGGAAAGTGCTGAAATGCCAATTTTCGATCAAATTTTTACACGGATTGGGGCCTCTGATGATCTAATTGCAGGGCAAAGTACCTTTATGGTAGAAATGATGGAAGCCAACCAAGCACTGCGGCACGCCACGCCTAACAGCCTAATTTTATTTGATGAATTAGGACGCGGCACGGCAACCTATGATGGAATGGCGCTAGCGCAAGCCATCATTGAATATATCCATCGTGAAGTACAAGCCAAAACGCTATTTTCTACACATTATCATGAACTAACTGTTCTAGATGAAACCTTAAAAGGCTTGAAGAATATTCACGTGGGCGCTGTCGAAAAAGATGGCGAAGTGGTCTTTCTTCATAAAATGATGGAAGGACCTGCTGATAAGAGCTATGGGATACATGTTGCTAAAATCGCTGGTTTACCAAGCCCGCTTTTAGAACGAGCAGCCACCATTTTATCCGCTTTAGAAGCGGAAGAAACAACGATTCCAAGTTCAGTTCATCATGAAGAAGTTTCAGAAGTCCATGAAGAAACCGAGCAACTTTCATTATTTAAAGAAGTTTCAACAGAAGAATTAAGTGTCATTGACACATTGAAGAAAATGAATTTATTAGAAATGACACCACTAGATGCGTTAAACATGCTTCATCAATTGCAAAAACGTATCTAATTAGGAACCGAACCGGTTAGGAGGTCGTGAAATGGGGAAAATTCAAGAACTATCCGAACAACTAGCCAACCAGATTGCTGCTGGTGAAGTTGTTGAACGTCCCGCTTCTGTCGTCAAAGAATTGGTGGAAAATGCACTGGATGCAGGAAGCACTCAAATTGATATTTTTATTGAAGAAGCTGGCTTGAACACCATTCAAATTATTGATAATGGTGAAGGAATTGCCAAAGAAGATGTACTGAATGCCTTCAAACGCCATGCCACAAGCAAAATTCATACAAGAGATGATTTGTTTCGAATTCGCAGCTTGGGGTTCCGAGGCGAAGCCTTACCAAGTATTGCCTCAGTTTCTGAAATGATTGTCGAAACTGCCACAGCTGAGGAAGAAGAAGGCAGCTATGTGATTCTAAAAGGGGGAAAGGTCGAAGAAAACCGACCAGCAGCCCTCCGTAAAGGCACAAAAATGACCGTTTCTAATTTATTTTATAATACGCCCGCTCGTTTGAAATACGTCAAAACGATCCAAACGGAATTGGCCAATATCGGTGACATTGTCAATCGTCTGGCGTTAAGCCACCCTAAAGTCGCTTTTCGCTTAGTTCATGACGGCCACAAAATGATGAGTACAACAGGCAATGGTGATTTAAAACAAACGATTGCCGGGATTTATGGCATTAGTACCGCAAAGAAAATGTTGAAAATTGAAGGAAAAGACCTTGATTTTACTTTGACAGGGTATGTTTCATTGCCAGAAGTCACACGGGCCAGCCGCAACTATTTATCAACGATTATCAATGGTCGTTATATTAAAAATTTCGCGTTAAATAAAGCAATTGTAGCCGGCTATGGTTCGAAACTAATGGTGGGGCGTTTTCCAATTGCTGTGTTAGAAATTGAAATGGATCCGCTGTTAGTCGATGTCAATGTCCATCCTACTAAGCAAGAAGTTCGTTTAAGTAAAGAAAAAGATTTAATGGCATTAATTGAACAGGCGATTCAAGAAGTGTTGAGCCAAGAACAGTTGATTCCCAATGCGGCAGACAATTTGCGTTTTAAAAAGAAACTACCGCCAGAACCTAAAGCCGAACAAATGGAAATTCCTTTATCGACTGAACAACCTGCGGTAAAACAACGACCGGGCAGCTTAAGCTATAATCCCGCAACAGGCCGCTTCTATGCGGAACATGCGACAGACAAAACACCAGCCTCAAGCGCCCCTGAATCTGTCAACCAGACAGAAAGAGCAGTGGACCCAATGGACGATCCATTTGCGCCGCCAGTGCCAGAATCAACGAGTGTAGCGGAAGAAACGTCAGCTTACGAAACCTCTTCGGCAGCTGCTGATTCCGCAAATCATTGGGAAACAGCTAGTAATGAGCAACAGGTAATAGCCGAAGAAACGAAAATAACTGAAGTGCCTGATTCAGAACCTTCTCTGCGTTCATCAGAGGCTGCTGACGAGGTTTTCCAAGAAGAAATGAAACTTCACCCAGAATTCGATGCCAATAGCGCTGCGAGTCAAAGAGAACTGAAACAAGCCCTGAACAAGTTGGAAGAAGAACGACCGACAGAGCGTTTTCCTGAGCTAGAATACTTCGGTCAAATGCACGGAACTTATTTATTCGCACAAAGCAAAGATGGCCTGTTTATTATCGACCAACACGCTGCCCAAGAACGAATTAAATACGAGTACTTCCGTGAAAAAATTGGCGAAGTCAGTGATGATTTACAAGAACTATTGGTACCAATCGTTATTGATTATCCAAATAGCGATGCCTTGAAAATTAAAGAGCAGAAAGAAACCCTTGCGGAAGTCGGCATCCATTTGGAAGATTTTGGACAAAATAGTTTCATTGTGCGGGCGCACCCAACTTGGTATCCTGCAGGCGAAGAGGAAAGCATTGTTCGCGAGATGATTGACATGTTGCTAACAACTGGCTCGGTCAGCGTGAAAAAATTCCGTGAAGCAACTGCCATTATGATGAGTTGTAAGCGATCCATCAAAGCCAATCATTACCTCAACGAGCAACAAGCACGCGTGCTATTAAAAGATTTAGCCTTGTGCGAAAATCCGTTTAATTGTCCGCATGGACGTCCGGTACTGATTCATTTTACGAATTCAGATATGGAACGAATGTTTAAACGCATTCAAGACCCCCATTAAAAAGAAACGAGGCGTCATCATTTTATGCAAATTATTTTAGCATCCCAATCTCCTCGCCGTCAGGAGTTATTAAAGCGTGTGGTCCCAACTTTTACGATTGCACCAGCCGATATCGATGAAACTGTTGGCAAAGACGGCTTACCAGCAGAATATGTGGCGCAAATGGCTGCCCAAAAAGCAGCGGCTATAGCAGAGCAATCCCCCGAAGCACTAGTCATTGGCTGCGATACAATTGTGGCATTGGCGGGAGAAATCCTCGGCAAACCCACTTCTCGGGAAGACGGTTATCGCATGTTGCGCCTTCTAAGTGGCAAAACACATGACGTGTATACAAGTGTGACGTTGAAACAAGGGGAAAAAGAACGCTCCGCGACAGTTCATTCAACCGTGACGTTTTATCCACTGACAGACACGGAAATCCATGCTTACTTAGACACCGCAGAATATGCCGACAAAGCAGGCGCTTATGGTATCCAAGGACAAGGAGCATTACTAATTGAAGCAATCGCTGGCGATTATTACGCCATTATGGGCTTACCAATTGCCAAAGTAGCCCGACTGCTAAAAGAATTCAACTAATAAAAGACAGTCCTTTTCATTCGTCAAAAAGAGAAAGGACTGTCTTTTACTATGCAAACTATTAGGTGCCTGTTTGGCAAACGTGGTATCATTGAACCCAATAAATTGAACAGAAGAAAAGGAGTGGACAGAATGACAAAACCAACAGAAGAAGAATTAAAACAAACCTTGACGGATCTTCAATATGCCGTCACACAAGAAAACGCAACAGAACGCCCTTTTTCAGGAGAATATGATGACTTTTACCAAGACGGAATCTATGTAGACATTGTTAGTGGCGAACCGTTGTTTAGCTCCCTGGACAAATACGATGCTGGTTGCGGCTGGCCATCCTTTACCAAACCAATTGAAAAACGTGGCGTCAAAGAAAAAGCTGATTTTAGTCACGGCATGCACCGAGTAGAAGTTCGCAGTCAAGAAGCGGATTCACATTTAGGGCATGTTTTCACTGATGGCCCACTCCAAGAAGGTGGCTTACGTTATTGCATTAATGCGGCAGCTTTGAGATTTGTGCCAGTGGCAGATTTAGAAAAAGAAGGCTATGGCGAGTACCTTTCTTTATTCAAATAATCCTCATTTTTTAGACAAATACGATAAAATAGTTAGAAGAAAGCGACTTTTGATGAATATCTTGTATGAAATACAGAAAATCTCTTGATTTATTTGGCTAGGACTACTATTATTTTAGAAGGAAAGTATTGTTCAGTTTTAACGAATTGGCTGAAATAGAAAGTGGAGGTTCTAATGTCGAAACATTATTTTGATCCAAGATTGAAAATCTTTTCTTTGAACTCTAATCGTCCCTTAGCAGAAAAAATTGCGGATGCTGTGGGTGTGGAGCTAGGAAAGTGCTCTGTAACACAATTTAGTGATGGCGAAATTCAAGTGAATATTGAAGAAAGTATTCGTGGTGCACATGTTTACGTCATTCAATCAACAAGTAGCCCTGTTAACGATAACTTAATGGAACTATTAATCATGATTGATGCGTTAAAACGTGCGAGTGCTAAAACAATTAACGTGGTTATGCCTTATTATGGGTATGCACGTCAAGACCGTAAAGCACGTGCCCGGGAACCAATCACTGCTAAACTTGTTGCAAACATGATTGAAAAAGCTGGTGCAACAAGAATGTTGACATTGGACTTACATGCGGTCCAAATTCAAGGATTCTTTGATATTCCAGTGGATCATTTGATGGGTGCACCATTAATTGCCGATTACTTCATCGAACACGGCATTCAAGGCGATGACGTCGTTGTTGTTTCCCCTGACCATGGTGGTGTAACGCGTGCGCGTAAATTGGCAGAATTCTTAAAAGCACCAATTGCGATCATTGACAAACGTCGTCCAAAAGCGAACGTAGCAGAAGTAATGAATATCATTGGTCATGTGGAAGGCAAAACATGTGTCTTAATTGATGACATGATTGACACAGCGGGGACAATTTCTCTTGCTGCAAACGCATTGAAAGAAGCCGGAGCAAAAGACGTTTACGCTTCTTGTACACATCCCGTTTTATCAGGACCAGCCTTACAACGTATTGAAGATTCAGCAATTGAACGCTTAGTTGTAACAGACTCTATTTACCTATCTGATGATCGTAAAATTGCTAAAATTGACGAAGTCAGCGTTGGTGAATTAATCGGAGATGCGATTAAACGTATCCACGAAAACAAACCAGTTAGTCCGTTATTTGAAACAAAAAATAAATAATTATAAAATCCGCCCACATCATTTTTCTGATGTGGGCGGGTTTTTCTCTAAATCATTTTATCTAAAAATATATTGTAACCTGAATATTTATTAGGCATTCATGATATACGATAAGTGTAGAGTAGTTAAGGCGGAGGCAAGCGCAAAGGAACATGCGCTTTGCGACGAGCATCGCAACAAAGTGAGAAGCGTAGGAGCAGAGACTTTCCTCTTTCGGTGAGGTGGTGCGTATGAGCGTACTTCCAAAATTTACGGAAAGGAGAGGCCTTTTGTCAGCATATGAAACAATTCAGACGATCCTAGGGTTTGGTATGTTTACCATTGCTTTGATTGCACTGATTGTGAAATTGCTTAAAAATGACAATAAAAAATAACCGTCTACTTTGACCAGTACGGTTATTTTTAAATAATACAATCGGTCACCGTCTTAAACGGCTCTACATCAGAGAGGTATGTTGAAGCATATCTCTCTTTTCGTTTTCATTATAGCACATTTCCCTAAAAAAATATATTTGAAACTAATTATTTTTTAGTTTTGCATGGTATAATCTAAGTGTAGAGAAGTTAACACGGTGGCTATCTAATCTGAAAGTGAGGTGGTGCGTATGAGCGTACTTCCAAAATTTACAGAAAGGAGAGGCCTGTTGTCAGCATATGAAACAATTCAGACGATCCTAGGGTTTGGTATGTTTACCATTGCTTTGATTGCGCTGATTGTGAAATTGCTTAAAAATGACAATAAAAAATAACCGTTTACTTTGATCGAGTACGGTTATTTTTTGTAACAAAATCGGTCACCGTCTTAAACGGCTCTACATCAGAGAGGTATGTTGACGCATCTCTCTCTTTTCGTTTTCATTATAGCACATTTTCCCGAAAAGTACGAATAAATTTAGCGTTAATCCGTGAAATTATAAAAGCTGTTAAAAATGACAATAAAAAATAACCGTTTACTTTGACCAAGCACGGTTATTTTTAAATAATTCAAAAAGTCACCGTCTCAAACGGCTCTACATCAGAGAGGTATGTTGACGCATCTCTCTCTTTTCATCTACATTCTAGCATAGATACAATGTAGATGAAAAGAGGTGCCTGCTGCTAAAGGTTCTTGTCCTTCTTTAGCGATTGAGCAGTGCATCAACGCTTAGTTCAGTCATTTCAGAAACTTGCATGTCGGCTCCGATTAAGGGTTGGCTGGCCGACAAGCCGACGGCATAGATGCCCGCGGCTTTCAAGCCGTCAATGCCTGATTGTGCATCCTCAAAGCCAATGGCGTTTTGCGGTAGCACGCCAATACTGTCAGCGGCGGCTAAAAAGATTTCAGGATCAGGTTTGCCTTTGCTTAACGAGTCGGGATCGACAATTGTGGCGAAGTACGCGCGCACGCCTAATTTTTCCAAAATCAGGGGCGCGTTTTTTGAAGCCGAAGCCACGGCACAGGGAATGTGACGTGCTTGGGCTTGCTGTAGCAATGGCACGACACCAGGTAAAACATCTTCTGTCGTTAAATGTTCTAATAATTGAACGTAGTGGTCATTTTTTTGCTGAGCTAAGGCTTCTTTTTCTGCTGGAGTAAACGCATTTTCACGGTGGCCATGGGCTAAAATGCGGTCCAAGGAATCCATCCGACTAATGCCTTTTAATGTTTCGTTGAAGGTTTCGTCAATGGAAATGCCTAGCGAATCGGCCAATGCTTTCCAAGCTTGATAATGAAATTTGGCGGTGTCAGTAATGACACCATCCAAATCAAAAATAAATCCAATCGTCATTGTGGTTCGCTCCTTTATTGATAATGTACTTCTTTTGGTCGTTCGGCGGTTAACGGAATCAACGCGCCCTGAACCAATAATTGTGTGTCTTTATCTGCTGTAATCGTGACACTGGTTTGTGTTAATGAAAATTGATACGTCACGCCTTGATGAATAAACTGGAAGGCCAGCGATTGCCAATGTTCAGGTAAGTTTGGACAAATTGATAACTCGTTCTGGCGCGTGTCAACGCCTGCATACGTCGCTAAAGTAACGTGGATCGTCGCAGCCATGACCCCTGTATGAATCCCTTCAGCGGTCGTGCCACCTTGAATGTCACGATAATCGGAATACAACGCTTCTTGATAAAGTTGCCAAGATAGCTCATGGAATTGCGCCATTTCTGCCAATTGGGCATGAACAATTCGTGACAAAGTCGAACCATGAGACGTCCGTTTTAGATAATACAAAAGATTTTTTTCTAAATAATCCGCAGGCAATTGATACCCTAAATCTTCTAAAATTTGATCCACCCGAGTTTTGTCTAAGTTGTAGAACAACATTAACGTGTCGGCTTGTTTCGCCACTTTGTAATCATCGGGAGATTCCCCTTCGGCTTTTAAAATTCGATCCATGCGGTAAATATTGCCGTATTTCTCTTTCATCGCCGCCCAGTCAATCTCTTTTAAGCCGAAATACCCTTCATATTGCGCAATAATGCCGTCAGAATTAACTTCAATTTCCAGTGAATTTTGAATTTGCTGCATGCGGGCTAGATCAGCCGAAGAGGTCTGCGTTTTGGCAAAAAGTTGTGCCTGTTCTTCCTCGGAGAAAAGTGCCAAAATGTTGGTTAATTCTTCGAATAGCCAAACCACCATCAAATTCGTATAGGCGTTGTTTTTCAAGCCGCTTTCCGCTTGGTCTGGATAGCCCTCGTGAAATTCATCAGGTCCCATCACTTTATCAATAAAAAACCGTCCTGTTGCGTCATCTAACGTCGCAGCGCTGTTCCAAAATTGAGCGATTTCTAACAACATTTCGCCGCCATATTGTTTCATAAATTCATGATCCTGTGTACTATGCCAATACAACCAAGCATTGTAAGCAATCGCTAGGGACACATGCCGTTGTAGAATGCTATGATCCTCGCCCCAATGTCCATTCAACGGATTTAAGTGAAGTTTTTGCGTGGTTTCACGCCCATCACGACCTGATTGCCACGGATACATTGCGCCACGATACTGGCTGGCCGCCGCATTTTCCTTCGCCTTCTCTAATCGATGGTAGCGATACAGCAACAATTGTTTCGCTGTGTCAGGATAATGTTGAATATAAAAAGGTAAAATAAAAATTTCATCCCAGAAAATATGTCCACGATACGCTTCACCATGCAAGCCTCGGGCGGTAATCGAGACGTCCAATGCTTGGGCTTGGTTACTAAAAGGCGAAGCCGAAGCCAGCAAGTGATAACTGTGAATCCGTAAAAGTTTTTGAGACATCAAATCGCCTGTCACGGTAATGTTGGCTTGTTGCCAAAGAGTTTGCCAAGCGCGGGCGCTTTCCTGAGCGGCGGCCGCAAAAGAGTCCTTCGGCGTAAACGGTACCTGCCAACTTTGTTCGGCGTGGCTGGCTTGCACAAAGACTTGTTTTTCTAGCGTATAGCGTGTTCCTTGGTGCGCCATCACGGTCACCACTTGGGCGATTTTTTCCGCTTCTTCTTGAATCATAATGGCTTCTTTTTCAAAAAAATCACCAGTTATCAAGGCCGTTTCTCGGACGCTCAAGTTGGATTGATTGGTACAAACCTCAATCACGGTTTTGTTTTCCTGCGCGCTTAATGCTGTCACCTGAAAATGTTTGGCTGTTAAGTTGCGATACCGCGCCACGTTATAGTTGTAGACACTGCCATCCGTGACGGTTTTCAAAGTAATCGGGGCCGAAAAGTTTAACGGCTCAAACGTATATTGCAGATGATAGTCATTCGGCTGTGCCATATTGGCGATTTTTTTCGTCGTTAATTTAATTTGCTGATTGTCCGCATCTTTCAAAATCATTTCTGCGACAAACAATCCCGTTTTCAAGTTCAATTGACGATGTAATTGTTGTAGCGTGTCTGGAGAAATCGTTAACCAGTCAGTGGCATCGCCAATTTTTAAAGCGATGTGTTGGTTGTCAGGAGCATTGACGAAATCTTCATTTTCCACTACTTGACCCGCAACTTCCGAAGCCGCTGTATTATAAAGTCCCGCAATGTAGGTCGCTGGATAATGATCATCAGAAATCGTCATCTCAGGTGTTGTGCCGCGCAAGCCTAAAAAGCCATTGCCGACAGTTAACAGGGACTCCACCGCATATTCATTTTTCCCAGGCACGTAGCCATAATAGTCCAAATGCCAAGCCAGATATTGCCGTTTTTCTTCAAATGCTGCCAGCAGATTCGGTGCCGACGCTTGTTCGGCTGCCGTTAAAAGTGGCGTGTTCAACTGTTCCGCGAATGCTTGAATCACCGCTTGCGGAACCAGCGCCAACGTTTCCTCTGGCGAAAAGAAATCCGCTGGGAAATCAGCCACAATCCCCCCCAGAATCGGCGCAGCCTCTGCCACAATCAATTGGCACAGTTCAGGAACCGTTTCTTCGATAGTCAAGGCTTCAAAAGGGAACGTTTTTTGGTGAAGCGGTTCCAATTTATGGTTAAAAAAAGTCGTCGTTAGTTGGTTCGTTGCGAATGTTAATTCTAAAATAGTCATGTTTGGCGCCTCCTTGTGAACTTGTATAGACATGTTTCGTTTGACTACAGTATAGTATGAACGAATCAGAATTACAAGGATTTTCCCTAGATTCTTGGGAAAACTTTTCCAGAAGGGGGCAGCAACCGACTGCGCTGGGTCCGAAAAAAAGGCGGTCAAGTAGTGGTTTGGCTGGGGGAGTTTGTGGCGTAAGTAAGGCAGAAAGTGCGGTGGATTTTTCTGACCAGCTCTAGGTTTTTCGGAGGGAATATGCTATGCTTTTAGAAAAGAAATTGTTGGTAGAGGAGGATCGGCATGAACAAGTTTCATGACATATTTTTAGAATTAGAACAACAAATTGTCCAAGGCGACTATCAGCCAGGCGATTTATTACCTAGTGAAAATCAATTAGTGGAAACCTACAATGTTTCCCGTGAAACAATTCGGAAAGCCTTGAATTTACTAATTAACGCTGGCTACATTCAGAAAAAACAAGGCAAAGGCTCGATTGTGCTCAACTTTAAAAAGTTTAATTTTCCTATTTCAGGGGTGACCAGTTACAAGGAGTTACAACAAACGCAACATATTGAAAGTCATACGCATGTGGTTTCCTTAGAAGAAATTCCTGTGGAGCGCAACTTGGCTCAGTTGACTGGTTGGACGGAAGGGGCCCCTGTGTGGCGCTTAGTTCGGCAACGGGAGATTGAAGGGGAAGTCGATATTTTAGATATTGATTACTTGATTAAAGAGATTGTCCCAGAACTGCCGAAGCACCGTGCCGAAGATTCGATTTTCGATTATCTGGAAAACGATCTTGGCTTGGCGATTAGTTACGCCCAGAAAGAAATTACCGTGGAACCGCTCACAGAGATGGACAAGCAGCTGATTGGTGAAGTGGAAGGCAATCATGTCGTCGTGGTCCGCAGTATCATGAACTTGGAAGATACCCGCTGTTTTGGCTATACGGAATCTCGTCACCGCTTAAACAAATTTAAGTTTGTGGAATTCGCTCGTCGCCGTAAATTGTAAGTCTTAGTGACGAACAAATATAAAAACGGCTGTCATTAAATAAAAAATTACGGTTTTTTCGCTGCATCTGCGAATAAATGTATAAGATTTTAGGAGAAAACGTCACAAAGTTAGAGTTTGACCTCTACTTTGTGACGTTTTCTCGTTGTTTATTAAAGTATTTTCTCGGAAAAACCATTAAATAACAGCCAAAAATATCAATCAGTGTTGAAAAAAAGCCTTTAAACTAAGGGAAAACGTTGCTTTTAAAGGAAATGTTGTTTTTTTGCAAGAACTGTTCAATATTTAAAATCACAGACAAGGGGGAATCTTGTATAATAAAGCCATAGCTTCAGCAGCGCCGAAGAAACAACTAGTGCGCTCTGGGAATTCAGGATGTTAAAGGAGATGTACATATGAAAAAGAAAATCATGGCAAGTTTATTGGTTGGTAGCGCCGTAGTTGGCGCTAGTTTGGCACCACTTTCGGCACAGGCGGTGACGACAGGGAATACGCCGGTGCAGGTGGAGTTTGGCGGAGGAACATTGCCAGATCATGGTGGTGTGGTTGGTAGCGTAGACCCAGATCCCAGTACTTCGAATACGGATTTTGATTTATTAGCAATTCCGAAAAGTTTGAATTTTTCTTCTATGAAGATTGGCGAAGATTTATCAGCTATCAAGTTACTTACTAGTGAACGGTTTAGAAGTGTCATGGTAGGGGACTTACGAGGTACTAAAGAAGGTTGGCATGTGACAAGTGAGATATCTGGATTGAATAACGGCACAGATCAATTAGATGGGACTATCAATATAGATTTAACTGCTGGTTATGCACGATATATGATTCCTGAACCTGGAAGTGGATATTATGGAGTCCAATTTGCCCTAAACGGAATAAATATTGATAATGATCCAACAGCGCCTGACTTCATTGGAACCAGTATAAAAATTGGTGGTGGCGCCACTATATTAATGAATGCAACTGTTGGTAAAGGGCAAGGAACTTGGGCAGGGCGTATTGATGATATGACATTAAACGTCACAACCCCAATGCAAGAACTGAAAAAAGGCGCCTACACAGGTAACATCACCTGGAACCTCGTCGCAGGACCGTCTGTCTAAACACAAAGATTGAAAGAATCAAGTACAGAACAGCAATCGTCACTTTTGCTGTTCTGTACTTTATAGACGAATTGAAAGCAAAGGAGCGTACATAGATGAAAAAGAAAATAATGGCAAGTTTATTGGTTGGTAGCGCCGTAGTTGGCGCAAGTTTGGCACCACTTTCAGCACAGGCTGTAACGACAGGGAATACGCCTGTGCAGGTGGAGCTTGAGGGAGGCACGTTGCCAGACCAAGATAACAACACTATTACTGGAAATGTAGATCCAGATCCTACTCAACCAAATACAGATTTTGACTTATTAGCCATTCCAAGAAGATTTGGTTTTTCTCCCATGAAAATTAATGATGATTTATCTGCTATCGAAGAAAATGTAGGTTTTTCCAGATCTGTCATGGTCGGAGATGTGCGTGGTACTAAAGAAGGTTGGCATGTAACGGGTGAACTAACGAAAATGAGTAATGGAACAGATGAACTAACGGGTGATATTAACTTTGGGTTGAAAGTTTCCTATGCAGAATATTGGACTCATACTAATTCAGAAGATGTTCATTATTATAGAGAAAATGATACTTTAAATGGCGTAAATATTGCTAATGATCCAACAGCCCCTAGTGCTATTGGCACCAGCATAAAAATTGGTGGTGGCGCCGCTGTATTAATGAATGCCACTGTGGGTAAAGGGCAAGGAACTTGGTCAGGACGTTTCGAAAATATGACATTAAACGTCACAACACCAATGCAAGAATTGAAAAAAGGAGCCTACACAGGTAACATCACTTGGAACCTCGTCGCAGGACCATCAATCTAAGTCCAAACAAAAAAGTCATCTCCTCAGGATGACTTTTTGCTTATTTCTCTGTGACGGTGCTGTCTGTTTTGACAGTTTCAGCAGGCGGTGTTTGCGCCGCTAATAAGTCGCGAATTTCTTTTAAGTAATCTTCGCTCGTTGGTACCACTTCTTCTTCTGCCGCTTCTTCTTTTTTGCCGCGGTTTTTCATTTTGTTGGCCGCTTTGACAATCAAGAAGAGGACGAAGGCCGTAATTAAAAATGTAATAAGTGCACTAATCACGCTACCAATATTGAATTCAACGCCTTCGACTTTATAAACAAGGGCACCCAATGCATCGTCGGCACTCTTTTTCCCAGTCGTCAAGACAAAAATCAGACTAATTAACGGGGTAATCAAGCCTTCCACCACTTGTGTCACAATCGCTGTAAACGCACTACCAATGACAACACCAACGGCTAGGTCTAAGACACTCCCGCGCATGATAAACTCTTTAAATTCTTTAATCATTCTTTTTTCCCTCCTCACTTTAAAAACAGTATACCGAATCTTCTTGAAAATTTGAACTGAAAAACTCTTATCATTCAGAAAGCACCTGAAGCTGTGTTATAATGGAGCTATTGGAAAAAACATTAAAAAATGCTTTAGAATTTACGCGATACATATATTTCACAGCATTCTTTAGGTAAGATGAAGCAAATGAAGGAGCGATGCGGCAATGTCTGTTCAATTAGTTAAAGGCGTGAATTTACACGTCATTCCTACAGAAAAATATAAAACGGTGCGTCTTTTAGTCCGCTTTAATACACGATTAAATCATGAAACCATTACAAAAAGAACGCTGTTGTCCAGTTTGATGGAAACCAACAGCTTGAATTACCCGAATCAAGTCAAGTTAAGTGAGCGTTTGGCGGAACTTTACGGCGCCAGCTTCGGGATTGGCGTTTCCAAAAAAGGCAATCAACATTGGTTTAATATTTCTATGAACATTGTCAATGATCATTATTTACAGGATAGTCAGGTTCTCGCCGAAGCGGTGTACTTTTTGAAGGAAATTATTTTTGCCCCCAATATTCAAGCAGGTCAATTCGAAGCGGAAACCTTCCAACGGGAGAAAGAGAACTTGAAAGCGTACTTGGAAAGTATTGTGGAGGATAAGCAAACCTATGCTTCTTTGGCGCTTCAAAGTGTCTATTTCAATCAATCGGAGGATCAAAAAATCCCTAGTTTCGGGACCGTTGCGGCGTTAGCTGAGGAAACTGCGGCGTCATTAGCAGCGTATTATCAAAAAATGCTGGCGGAAGATCAAGTGGATATTTTTGTTTTAGGTGATGTCAATGAGGCGGAGCTAGTGCCGTTATTCAAGCAATTACCGTTTACGCCTCGTGAAGAAGGCAAAGCCGCGATTTTCTACAATCAACCAATTCGCAATGTGATTGAAGAGCGGACCGAGCGTGAGGTGTTAGCCCAATCGAAATTAAACTTGGCTTACAACACGGATATTTATTATGGCGATAGCTATTATTTTGCGTTGCAAGTGTTTAATGGGATTTTTGGCGGTTTCCCGCATTCTAAATTATTTATGAATGTCCGTGAAAAAGAACATTTAGCGTATTATGCTTCTAGTAGTATCGACACTTTCCGTGGCTTCATGACGGTTCAAACAGGAATCGATGGCAAAAATCGGAATCAGGTCTTGCGTTTGATTTCGACAGAATTGGAAAATATTCGCTTAGGTAAGATTAGCGAATTAGAAATTGAACAAACGAAAGCAATGCTAAAAAATCAGTATATCTTAGCGTTAGATAATGCAGGCGCGTGGCTGGAAAAAGAATACTTGAACGAATTAATGCCGCAGACGATGCTGACGGCGGAGGAATGGATTGCGCGGATCAATGCCGTGACCATTTCAGAAATCCAAGAAGTGGCCAAACGCTTGGAACTTCAAGCGATCTTCTTTTTGGAAGGAGAAACAGAAAATGATTAAAAAAGACTATGCACAAATTAAAGAAACATTGTATACAGAAACACTGGCGAATGGTTTAAAAGTTTACCTATTGCCGAAAAATGATTTCCAAAAAACGTATGGCTTGTTTACGACCGATTATGGTTCCATTGACAATACGTTCGTGCCAATTGGTCAAGAGGAAATGATTGAAGTGCCTGACGGAATCGCCCACTTTTTAGAACATAAAATGTTTGAAAAAGAAGATGGCGATGTCTTCCAAAAATTTGGGCAACAAGGGGCTTCAGCGAATGCCTTTACCAGTTTTACGAAGACGAGTTATTTGTTTTCAACGACGGATCAAGTGACACAAAATCTAGAAACGTTGCTTGATTTTGTGCAATCGCCGTATTTCACGAAGGAAACGGTCGAAAAAGAAAAAGGCATCATTGGACAAGAAATTCAAATGTATTTAGATGATCCTAACTGGCGCTTGTTCTTTGGCATTTTAGGCAACCTTTATCCGAAACATCCATTGCATATTGATATTGCCGGCACAGTGGCAAGTATTGCGGAGATTACCGCAGAGGATTTGTATACATGTTACAATACGTTTTATCATCCAAGTAATATGACCTTATTCGTGGTAGGGAAAATGGACCCTGAAGCGTTAATGGCCTTCATTCGTGAAAACCAAGCGGCGAAAGAGTTTCCTGCCGCCCAACCTATTCGTCGGCATTTTCCTGAAGAAACAGCTGCTGACATTGTCAAAGAGAGCGCCATTGAAATGGCAGTCACACGGGCAAAAGTGCTTGTTGGCTTGAAAGGCTTAGATGAAGTGCCAACAACGGGTCGTGACTTAATGAAATATCAAGTCACCGTGAACTTGTTGTTACAATTATTGTTTGGTAATACCTCTCAAAACTATTTGGCTCTTTATGATGAAGGCTTGTTAGATGATAGTTTTAGTTATGACTTTAATTTAGATCGCAGTTTCCATTTTGCGGATATTGGCGGCGATAGTGAGCAACCAGAAGTCTTAGCAGAACGAATTGAAGCTATTTTATTATCTGCCACAACAAGTCCAGAATTAACGGAAGAAAATTTGTCCTTATTGAAGAAAAAAATGATTGGTAAATATTTCCAATCCTTAAACTCTTTAGAGTATATCGCCAACCAATTTTCACAATCATTGTTTGGGGAAACCACGCTGTTTGATAAGATTGAAGTCATTGAAAGTATTCAATTAGCCGACGTCCGCCAAGTAGCAGAGACCTTGATTCGTGAAGAAGGATTGAGCCGTTTCTACATGTATCCTAAAGGAGAAACCGAGCAATAAACCAACTGTTTAAGAAAAAGAAAAATCTTTGAAATCTTTCAATTTTGTTATCCTCAGTTGGCTTCTTTTGTGGTATTCTTAAAGGACGGGAATGTTTTCCTTGGCAATTGAAAAAGACTGATGAGACAATCGATAAATTAACAAAATAGACTGGAGAAGATGGACGAGTGGCCAGCGTAAATATTGGAGAAACACTAAAAGAAGCAAGATTGCAGAAGAACATCTCAATTGATGAACTGCAACAAATGACAAAAATTCAAAAAAGATATTTAGAAATTATTGAACAAAACGATTTTGAGTCCTTACCAGGCACCTTTTATGTGCGGGCGTTTATCCGCCAATATGCAAGTGCGGTCGGCTTAGATGGCAATCAATTGGTAGATATCTATGATGGCAAAGAACCAGCAATTGTCGAAGAACCCAAGCCAGTGTATGAAGAGCTTGAAGGGTCACGTAAGCAATTGCATGACGAAGAAAAGCAATCCAGTTGGTTACTGCGGAACTTACCGGCCATTGCCTTTTCGTTAATTGGTTTAGCCATTGCGGTCGTAGTGCTGTATATTATGTGGCAAGATCAAAAAGCCGAACCGATTATTCAAACACCGGCAACTAGTGCCAGTGTGGAAAAACCCAAAGAATCAAGTCAAGCCCCAGAAAGTAGCACACAAAGTAGTACACCGCCGTCTTCTTCAAGCGAACCAGAGAAGAAAACAGCTGTGGCTGTGGTGAGCGATGCTAACAATCAAGTGACTGCAACGGTTAAAGATGCGAATAGTCCAATCAACATTACCTTTAAAGGGACTGAAGGCTCTTGCTGGATTGGCGTGATGGTCGATGGCAACTACACCTACCAACACACCCTGCAAGCAGGAGAAACAGAAACAACAGCTTTACCTGCGAATGCCGCCAATGCAACACTGATTTTA
This sequence comes from Enterococcus sp. DIV0183, assembly GCF_050541505.1. Taxonomy (NCBI): domain Bacteria; kingdom Bacillati; phylum Bacillota; class Bacilli; order Lactobacillales; family Enterococcaceae; genus Enterococcus; species Enterococcus sp. DIV0183. The sequence continues at coordinate 2,585,369 of NZ_CP172932.1, read as the reverse complement.
GGCGCCTCAAATAACGTCGCCATTCAAGTCGATGGCGCCGATTTAACACTGGAAAAAACGCCAGTTTTAATTCGTAAGGATGTTACATTAGGGATTACGTATCGTTAGAAATGGTGTAAGAAGAATCTGGATAAACTGTCAAACGGCAATTATTCCAGATTCTTTTCTTTTATAATTAACAGCGAATGGTTAAAAAGACGACAATAATAATTCAAGAGAGAAGGGGTTATCAATGCTTAAAATAGTTAATAAAAAATTTAATCTTATCACCATATTTTCAATCGCTCTGTTGGTCATGGGCTTCTTGATTGTTGGCTTACAACTGTATTTCTACTTTATCTATGGTTCTAAATTTTTAGACAGTATCACATTGATTGGAATGATTGATTTCGGTTTAGGCTATTACCAGCTCTTTCTAAAAAAAGGCAAGAATATTTCTGAATAAACGGTCAAACGGCAATTATTCCAGATTCTTTTCTTTTTTTCGTGACACTGCCAGCAAGATAACGTAAAATAGAACAGGAGAAGGAAGGGGCAATTGAAGTGAATTTACCAAATAAATTAACAGTTTTAAGAATATTTATGATTCCGATTTTTATTATTATTGTGTCGGTGCCAATGGACTGGGGAACGATTAGTTTTGGCGACACAACGTTAGCCGTTACCCAATTAGTGGGCGCGATTATTTTTGCAGTTGCTAGTTTTACAGACTGGTTGGATGGCAAAATTGCCCGTGCACAAGGCTTGGTGACGAACTTCGGAAAATTTGCGGACCCATTAGCGGACAAAATGCTAGTGATGACCGCTTTTATCGTCTTAGTTGGTCAAGGCAAAGTACCTGCTTGGATTGTAGCAATTATTGTTTGTCGTGAATTGGCAGTAACTGGTTTACGGTTGTTATTAGTCGAACATGGCGAAGTAATGGCAGCAGCTTGGCCGGGAAAAGTAAAAACAGCTACCCAAATGGTTGCAATTATTTTACTATTCATTAACAACATTCCATTTTCAGCACTTCATCTACCACTAGATCAAATCATGCTATATGCCTGCTTGATTTTCACCATTTACTCTGGTGTTGATTATTTTGCTAAGAATAAAGATGTTTTTAAAGGTTCGATGTAAAGAGAGAATCAAAACGCTTGGCTTGTGCCAAGCGTTTTTTTAGTATTCATGATTGAATCGGCAAATAGATTTTTAAGTAGAGGAACAGATGAATCGATAAAACAAATCGGCAGTTTCTGTATGCTATTTTTCATTTTGGTTATATCTACATACAAATAATTAGTTTGTTGTTGATAAAGTAAACTAAATAGATTACTATTTAGTTCGTTAGCTTATATATAAACTAAATAAATTTTTTGGAGGAAATTATGAAAAAAACAGATATTTTAAATAAACTATTAAAAATTGCTCAACAACCTTACTTAATCTTTGCTTCTAGCATAGAGGAGAAACCAGATAACACTTTTGAAACGTTAAAATTGCTTGCTTCTGAAGAAAATGTAACAGCTGGAAGAATCGCTGAATATTTAGATATAAAACCTTCTAGTGTGACACAAATCATAAAAAAATTAGAGTCTGTTAAAGCAGTTAAACGAGTCAAAAATGAATCAGATGCTCGGGTCACATTCGTTGTATTGACCGATAAGGGACGAGAAAGTTTAAGTACTCAAGGAAATATTTCCAATGGATTTAATGAAGAAATGTTTAAGGGCTTTTCAGAGGAGGAACTAGAGTCTTTAAATAATTATTTAGAACGTATAGAAAAGAATATTTCTAGTGAAGAATTTTTAGATAAAATTGAAACAATTTTTGGCGACGATAAAAATTGGGAACATTTCAGAAAAATATCAGCTAGATATTGTAGAGCTAGAGAACAGATGATGGGACATGATGGCTTTGGTAGATTTGGTGAATTCAATGGTGAATACGGTGGCTTTGAAGGATGGAAGAGAGGTCGGAGAAGATAATGGCAGTAGGTGGAGGCGGCAAAAATAGTCATGATTCTATCCGAGCAGATAAAACAAAATTTTCGTTTAAAGAATTTTTAGGCTTAATCAAGATGACAGAGCCTAACTATTTACTGCTTGGCATTGGGATGATATTTCTTGTGATTTCTTCTAGTATCCAAGTGTACGTTCCAAAACTTGCTTCAAGTTTAGTCAATAATTTTCAAAAGGGGGTAAATTATAGTTTATTAGGTAAAGTTGTTGGATTATTTATATTTTCAGCACTCGTTTCTGCATTAGGAGGGACAATTTTAGGTATTTTTGGTGAAAATGTCATCCAAAATATGCGTAAACGCTTATGGAATAAATTAACTATTCTAAAAGTTTCTTATTTTGACTCTGTTAAAGCGGGTGAAATATCCAGCCGGGTCGTAAATGATACTAATCAAGTTAAGCAATTGTTAGCCGTTACTTTTCCTCAAACAGTTGCCAGTGTGATTACAGTTATTGGTACGGTATATATGATGATTAAAATGGATTGGCATATGTCGCTTGCTATGGTAATTGCTGTTCCTGTTGTAATCCTTTGTATGATTCCAGTAATGGCATTTGGTTCAAAAGTTAGTCACATTCGCCAAGATGCTATGAGTCAATTTAACGGACTTGCTACTGAAACGTTGAGTGAAATTCGTTTAGTCAAAACTTCTAATGCTGAATCTCAGGCGCAGGTTCGTGCTGCAAATGAAGTGGATCGGTTATTTAATGTAGGGAAAAAAGAAGCAATATTTGATGCATCTATGCAACCAATTATGATGATGGTCTTTATGAGCATGGTATTTGGGCTATTAGCATATGGGATGCATCGAATTGCCATTGGTGTGATGACAATCGGAACATTGATGAGTTTCTTAATGTATCTATTTAATCTTATTGGCGCCATGCCAATCATTGCGACGTTATTTTCTGAAGTAGCTAAAGCAGCAGGATCAACGCGACGAGTGCAAGAATTGTTATCTAGAGAACCTGAAGACTTTGAAAGTGGACAAGATATTGATTTATCGGAAAAGACTTTATTAGTTAAAAATGTAAAATTTTCTTATGAAGATGCACCAGAGGAACCTATCTTAACAGACATTTCTTTTACTGCTCAGCCAAACCAAGTAATTGCTTTTGCTGGCCCATCAGGTGGCGGGAAATCGACGATTTTTAGTTTAATTGAAAGGTTTTATGAACCTACAGAAGGACAAATTAAATTTGGAGATATTGACATAAAAGATATCAAATTATCAGATTATCGTCGTCAAATCGGCTTTGTATCACAGGATTCTGCGATTATGGCAGGGACAATCAGAGATAATCTAACGTATGGCTTAGCAGAAAACTTCTCAGATGAACAACTATGGGATGTCTTGGAACTAGCATATGCGCGAAAATTTGTAGAAGAAATGCCAGATAAATTGAATACGGAAGTCGGTGAACGTGGCGTTAAAATTTCTGGAGGACAAAGACAGCGTATTGCAATTGCTCGTGCATTCTTGCGGAATCCCAAGATTTTAATGTTAGATGAAGCTACTGCTAGCCTAGATTCAGAATCTGAGATGAAGGTCCAAGAGGCATTGTCTAATTTAATGAAGGGCCGAACGACATTGGTTATTGCCCATAGATTGTCGACAATTGTTGATGCGGATAGCATTTACTTTGTTGAAAAAGGGAAAGTAACTGGTTCAGGAAAACATGATGAGCTAGTAAGTAAACATAAAACTTACGCTAAATATGTATCCGAACAATTTAAAGTAACGGAATGAACGAAATAAGCAAACTTAAAATGAAGCTAAGACAACACATGCATTTAACTAATTGTCTTAAGATTTAGAAAGAACTTGGACATAACCCCCAAGTTCTTTTTTCTAACTTATTTTTACCCACAAGATAAAAAGCGTGGGACAAAAATCACTTTGGATTTTTGCTCTACGCTCAAAAACTAATAAACGGCGGGAACAGAAGCAACTCCTTCGGAAATAAGCCGAAATTCTCCAAAAATTAAAGAACAATTTTCGGAAATTCCTTCTTATTTCTCGGAGTTAAACACTTCTGTCCCGACCTCTTTAAATACCTCCATGGTAGTTCACTTACTTCATAAAATGTAGAGTCACGGTATAAAGCCAATTCGCGAGGACCGATATTACAAAAATAAGCACCATTCAGATCTTTACGACAAATAATGCGGATCTGTCTTAGTCGTGCTAATGTTATCACGGATTTTTTTCAAGGAATCGGCATTTTGATCAAAATTGTGATACATCGTATTTGTATATAAAATATCCATTACCGTTAAGTAACTGATCCGTGAAGCCAAGGATTCCGCACGAAACAAGCCTTCTTCGGTGACGACAATAATTGCTTCGTCGGACAAGCCTGCCAACTCTGAACCGCTGTTACCGGTTAACGTAATCATTTTTGCGTTGGTTTTTTTAACTTGTCGTGCTAGGTTGATTGATTCTTTGGTTTTGCCTGAATGGGAAAAAATAAACACACAATCTTCACTGGTTAATTTTGTGACAAAACTTAACTGCATGTGGTAATCAAAAATGTAGTTGCACCGATAGTTGGTCCGAATGAATTTATGGAAACTATCAAAAGCCACAATCGAGGAGCCACCTTGCCCAAAAAAGTGAAGCGTTTTGGCAGAGTACATCAAAGCCAACACGTTATCTAACAGCTCCTTTGTTAAGAACTGTGTGGCGTTACTGAGGGAATAAATATTGGCTTGTAAGACTTTTTTAGCAATCGTAATACTATCATCATCTGGTGAAATATCATCGGCGCCATTCACGCTATTGACGTTTTGAAAAGTCGGCTGATAATTAGAATTCCTGGCGATATCAATTTTAAATTCTTGGAACCCAGAATAGCCAATCTTTTTTACAAATTGATACACGGAAGATTGGGAGACGCCAATTTCGTTGGCAAGACTTTCTAACGTCATTTGTGTCAATAATGATTCAGAATGAACAAAGTAATCGGAAATTTTCTTTTCTGTGAGGCTCAAATTCGGTTTTTTGATCCGAATCCGTTGATCCAAATAGTGGTTTTTCATTAACACGTTCCTCCAATCTTATTTTTTTAAAAATAAAATGAATGCCTTTTCATTGTTGGTATAGACTGATTATAGTGGAAAAAGAGGACAAATACAATTTCTCTTTTTCTCCACAAAAAAGAAATTCTTTAAAAAAAGCCCAAAAAAAATAAATAATCTTTTTTCTGAAAAATGAAGGGGTCTTGAAAAGACTTCTCTCAACTAAAGAAAGTAGCCAGTAAAAAGAACCTGATACCAAGAGATTTACTTGTGTTTTTTGTATGAAAGCTCCTTAAAAATAAAAACGTTTTACCTTTTGAGCAGGCAAGATTTTTGCTAAAAAATAAAAAATATTTTTTAATTAGTGTAATCGTTTACATTATTTTTTTTATCCTTTATGATTGAAGTATCAAAAGAGGCAGGTGAAAGAAAAATGGACATTGGCTTTATTGGACTTGGGAAAATGGGTTTGAACATGGCATTAAATGTTCACGAACAAGGCTGGCCCATTATTGGCTTTGATGTGACAAAGGAAGCAAGAGCGACTGCTAGAGAGCAGGGGCTTTCCGTTGTAGATTCGTTGCCGGAACTATTGAAAGCGCTTAACAAAAGGAGGGTGATTTTTTTAAGTACCCCCGCTGGTCAGATTACCAATCAATTAGTGGCAGAATTGGTAGAGCAATTAGCACCAGAGGATATCATTGTGGATAGTGGCAATTCAAATTTTCATGATAGTGTTGCGAATGCTCAATTTGCTAAGGAAAAAGGAATTTATTTTATTGATTGTGGTACTTCTGGTGGCATCAAAGGAGCGCGGGAAGGAGCGTGTTTAATGGTTGGCGGTGCGCCTGAAGCCGTCAAGGTGTTAACCCCATTTTTTGAAGATTTAGCTTGTGAACAAGGGTATCTTTATGCTGGGAAATCAGGAGCTGGTCACTATTTGAAAATGGTGCATAACGGGATTGAGTACGTCATGATGCAAGCCATGGGCGAAGGATTCAATTTATTAGAAGCTGCCGAATATGATTTTGCGTTGGAGAAAGTAGCCGATGTGTGGAATCACGGCTCGATTATTGAAGCTCGCTTGATGGGCTTAGCGAAAGAGGTTTTTGCGGAAAATCCTACGTTAGCCAATCTAGAAGGGAAAGTTGCAGCAAATGGCGAAGCCAAATGGATGATTGAAGAAGCATTGCGTTTGGAGATGCCCGTCCCAACTACGGCGTTGTCCTTATTTACTCGAAATGAAAGTATGCTAGCAAATCATTTTTCAAACAAAGTGGTCGCTTCTTTGCGACAAGGATTTGGCGGGCATGAAGTCGTAAAAAGTCAGTAAAGGAGTTTAGTCATGTTAAAAAAACAAAAAATTGCCATAGTGAATTCCAGTAGTTTTGGTCAAATTTTTCCTGAACACTTGACGAGCTTAGAAAAAATAGGCACCGTGAAGCATTTTACAGTCGACAGTGAAATTGGTGGCAAAGAGTTAGCGGAATGTTTACAAGGATATACGATTATTATTGCTAGCGTGACGCCATTTTTCACGAAAGAATTTTTTGAACATAAAGATGAATTATTGCTGATTTCTCGCCATGGTATTGGGTATAACAACATCGATTTAGACGCTGCAAAACAGCACGAGACAATTGTTTCCATCATCCCAGCTTTAGTAGAACGAGATGCCGTGGCGGAAAACAATGTCACAAATTTACTAGCTGTTTTACGGCAAACCGTGGCTGCAGATGCCAGCGTTAAAGCAGATCAATGGGAAAAACGAGCGAATTTTGTCGGTCGGACGTTATTTAACAAAACTGTGGGTGTCATTGGTGTTGGGAACACAGGAAGTTGTGTCGTGGAGACGTTACGAAACGGATTTCGCTGTGACGTGTTAGCGTATGATCCCTATAAATCCGCCACTTATCTGCAAAGTTATGGAGCCAAAAAAGTAGACTTAGATACGTTGCTAGCTTCAGCTGACATCATTTGTTTATGTGCCAATTTAACTGAAGAAAGTTATCACATGATTGGTTCGGCGGAAATTGCCAAGATGAAAGACGGCGTCTATCTTTCCAATAGCGCACGAGGCGCCTTGATTGATGAAGAAGCCATGATTGTCGGCTTACAATCGGGCAAAATTGCTGGGCTTGGGACAGATGTTTTAGAAGAGGAACCAGGTCGGAAAAATCATCCTTATCTTGCGTTTGAAAATGTAGTAATGACGCCGCACACCTCCGCTTATACCATGGAATGCCTGCAAGCGATGGGAGAAAAATGCGTGCAAGATGTGGAAGACGTGGTGCAAGGTATTTTACCTCAACGGGCAGTGCAAGAAGTCAGTCGTTACGTTAGTTAAGAAGGAGGAGGAGCATGTTAACTGATTTAAAAGTGAAAGTTGGACCGCAATTTTATCGTTACCACGAAGGCGCCTTAGCTTCGGTGCCGTCACTTTTCAAGGAATATCACGCCCAACGAATTTTGGTGGTGCATGGCACCGTATCCTTTGAAAAAGCTCAGCCATTTTTGTCCTTCTTGGCAGATTCAGAGTATCAATTCTTCTATCACACTTACACAGGAGAATGTAGTTATTTTGGCGCCGAACAAATTTCACAGCAAATAAAGGAACACCAGATTGACTTTCTTCTGGGAGTCGGCGGCGGTAAGTTAGCCGATTTAGTGGGCTACAGCGCCCATTTAAACAATCTGAATTTTGGCTTGGTCCCTACTTTGGCTAGTAACTGTGCGCCGTGGACACCGTTAGCTGTGATGTATCAAGAAAATGGCGCGGCCGAAGGCAAAACGGAACATTTCTTTCGCCAAGCTGCGTTTTTAATCACTGATCCTAAGTTGCTTCTTGATGCGCCCCGTGATTATTTTGTCGCTGGTTTAGCTGATACGTTAGCGAAATGGTATGAATCAGAGACCATTTTACGCCAAGCCCATTTGCAAGGGGAACCCTTTTTACAATTAGCGGGAGCGACCGCCAAGCTTTCGCAAGAAGCGATTATGCGGGACTCAAAAGCAGCCTTAGCAGCGATGGATGAGGGCAAACTCACGCCTGAATTTGTCCATCTTTCAGAAATTGTTTTCGCTGTTTCTGGATTAGTCGGCGGCTTCGGCGACAAATACGCCCGCAATGCAGCAGCACACGCCATGCATGATGCTATGAGTAAATTTTTACCAAAAAGTCATGACTATTTACATGGCGAAAAAGTAGCTTACGGCATCTTCTATCAATTAGCATTGGAAAAAAGGTGGGCCATCATAGACGCATTAATCCCTTTTTATCAAGAGCTAAACTTGCCCATGTCGTTACGACAAATGGGCCTTTACCCAGAAGAAGAAGCAGTACTCGATGCAATGGTTCAATTTATTGATTCAAAAGAAAAGGTTCATTTAATTCCTATTGAGATTTCGGAAGAACGTTTACGTCAAGGGATTGAAGAGCTAGAAAAGTATATCCAAAACCAAGGATAAGAAGGAGGAACTATGGAAACGTTAAGTGTTTTACAAAGTTTGATAATGGCGCTTTGGGTGGCAGCAATTATGTCCAGATGGCTTGGAGGAGGAGCAACGTTAACGTTGCGTTTCTCGCCCTTAATGACAGGGTTAGTAGCAGGTTTAGTGATGGGCGATGTCCCGAAAGCGATGATTGTCACCGCAGCATTACAAATGATTTACATGGGTGTTTTTTCACCAGGTGGCTCTATGCCAGCAGAACCATCAATTGCGGCAGCGATTGCTGTGCCAGTTGCGTTGCTAGGGAATTTGAAGCCGGAAGCGGCTATTGCCGTAGCGGTTCCTGTCGGTCTTTTAGGAAGTTATTTATATCAATTCCGTTTCTTTATTAACACGTTTTTAGGGAAGTATACCGATCGTGCGGTGGCTGAACTAAATTCTAAAAAAATTGCCCGCTCAATTATCTGGTATCCAACGATTGCCTCATTTATTTTATTCGTTCCATTAGTCTTTTTTGCTCTTTATTTAGGGGCACCAGTCATTGCCGATATTATTAAAGCATTAGAAGGAACCGTTGTGATTCACGTGTTAGAAGTAGTCGGTGGTGGTTTAGCCGCAATTGGGATTGCGACAACGGTCTATGTCATTGGTCGAAAAGATTTCTTGGTTTTCTTTTTCCTTGCATACTTCATGAGTATCGTCTTTAAGTCATTGGAAATTACCATGGTAACGTATGCCATCTTTGGCGTAATTATTGCGTTAATTTTTGTGCAAGTCCAAAAAGGCAAACCTGTAGCAGAAAGTGCTGGTTCCGCCAGTGCCACCACTGATTTTGATGATGATGACGATTACGATGACGGGTTTTAAAAGAAAAAGGAGGAACTGAAATGACGGAAACAACAGAAAAAGTCGTGCCGAAAACAACGAATTTAGCACCAGAAGAAATTACCAATAAAGATGTTACAAAAGCCTATCTCCGTTGGCATTTTGCCAATGAAATTCCCCATTCCTTTGAACGTTACTTGGCGCCTTCGTTATTGTACGCAATGATGCCACTTTTAAAGAAATTATATAAAGACGATGAACAATTAAAAGCCGCTTATATGCGTCAACTGCTGTTTTTCAATACGCAATTAAGCTGGGGCGGCGGGGTCATTACTGGGTTGATGGCTTCCATGGAACAAGAGCGGGCCAAAGAAGAACATGAAGGCCGCGAAATCATGATGCAAGATGATTTAATGTATAACACCAAAGCTGGCTTGATGGGCGCGTTAGCGGGGATTGGTGATGCGATTGACTCAGGTACGGTTCAATATATTTTTATTGCGATTGCGGTGCCGTGGGCGCAACAAGGTAGCGCATTAGGCGCGATTTTCCCCTTTGTCGCGTTTGCCCTTTATCAAGTACTGTTAGGTGTGTTCTTTGCGAGACAATCCTTCAAAATGGGGCGGAATGCCACAGGCTTAATGCAAAGTGCTGGGATTCAAAAAGCTATTGAAATGTTATCTGTTTTAGGGTTGTTCATGATGGGGATTTTAGCTGGTAATTATGTCAAAGTTTCTTCAACTCTTCAATTTAAACTTTCTGGCCGTGAGTTTGTGGTCCAAGATATCCTTGATCAGATTGTCCCAGGACTCTTGCCGCTAGCTGTCGTAATGGGCGTGTATTGGTTCTATACGAAAAAAGGCTTGAAAGTTACGCAAGCATTATTGTGGTTAACAGGTATCCTAATTGTCTTAGCAACAGTCGGTATTTTATAAAAAGAAAAGGACGTGAATCAGATGGGCGTAGTAAATTTAGCAAGAGTAGATGAACGATTAATTCATGGACAAGTGATGGTGACCTTGTCCCAAAAAAGTGGCGTTAATTCCATTTTCGTTGTCGATGAAGTGGTGGCAAAGGATAAATTTATGCGTGATTTATACAAAAGTGCAGGCAGTCGGACAGGACAAAAAACCATTGTCATTACGCCGGAAAAAGCTAAATTTTATTGGGATGAATACCAATTCAAAGAGTACAACTGTATTTTAATCGCTAAAACCGTCTCTGTAATTTATGACTTAGTAAAACACGGAGTCCCTATGAAGGAGTTAAACATCGGCGGTATTGCACAGAAGAATCCAGAAAAAGATTTATTAGTAACCAAATCAGTTTATTTAAACAAAGAAGATGCCGAAAAATTAAAAGAACTACATGAGGTGTATGGCGTAGAAGATATTTATTTCCAAGCAACGCCTTCTGCACCAAAAACTAGTTTAAAAGAGGTTTTAGGCAAATTTAATTTATAAAAAAGGCCAGTCGCTTGAGTCATTGCATGACTGTTTGAAGTAATGACTCAAGCCACTGAATTGAAGGAGGAACTTTTATGTTAGGGATTGTGATTGCTACACACGGTGCACTAAGTGACGGTGCGAAAGACGCAGCTACCGTGATTATGGGCGCAACCGAAAATATCGAAACCGTTAATCTAAATAGTGGAGACGATGTCCAAGCACTAGGCGGACAAATTAAAACAGCGGTTGAGAACGTCCAACAAGGGGATGGCGTGTTGGTCATGGTTGACTTATTAAGTGCGAGTCCTTACAATCAGGCAGTTTTGGTGATTAACGAACTCGAACCAGCTCTACAAAAGAAAATCTTTGTGGTGAGTGGTACCAACCTACCAATGGTCTTAGAAGCGATAAACCATCAATTATTGGGCACACCGATTGCTGAAGCGGCGCAAGCGATTGTTGCGCAAGGCAAAGAAAGTGTGCAAGCATGGGATATTTCTATGACTTCCTTTGAGGACGAAGAGGATGAGGACGATGATTTTTAAGAATGTAGTAAAGGGTGAAAGCAATGAAATGGGGATTTAGATGGTACGGAGCGGCAGGCGATGCCATTCCGTTAAAACATATTCGACAGATTCCAGGAATTACTGGTGTTGTCGGTACCTTGTTAAATAAACTACCAGGTGATGTTTGGACAGTAGCCGAAATTCAGGCACTTAAACAATCGGTGGAACAAGAAGGATTAGCACTTTTAGGAATTGAAAGTGTCGCTATTCATGATGCCATTAAAGCGGGGACGGATCAACGAGACCACTATATTGATAATTATCGTCAGACGTTGCGTAACTTGGGGAAATGTGGAATTTCCTTAGTGTGCTACAGTTTCAAACCTATTTTTGGTTGGGCTAAAACGGACTTGGCGTATGAGAATGAAGATGGCAGCTTATCGTTGTTATTTGATCAAGCTGTGGTAGAGAACATGCAGCCAGAAGACATGTATCAATTGATTCACAGTCAGTCAAAAGGATTCCGGTTACCAGGTTGGGAAGAGGAGCGTTTGCAACAATTTCAAGAATTGAAAGCCATGTATGCCGGCGTAACAGAAGAAGATTTGGTCGAAAATTTGCGCTACTTTTTAGAACGTGTGATTCCTGTCTGTGAAGAAGAAAATATCAAAATGGGGATTCACCCCGATGATCCACCTTGGGAAATTTTTGGTTTGCCAAGAATCACTAAAAATTTAGCGGATTTAAAACGGATCCTTTCCTTGGTGGACTCACCAGCAAATGGGATTACATTTTGTACAGGTTCCCTCGGTGCGGACCCGACGAATGATTTGCCTACTATGATTCGTGAAATAGGTCACAGAATTAATTTTGTTCATTTCCGCAATGTGAAGTATTTAGGTGAGCATCGTTTTGAAGAAACGGCGCATCCGAGTGTCGCTGGTTCGTTAGATATGGCGGAATTAATGCAAGCACTGGTAGATGTAGAGTATGAAGGTGTTATTCGTCCTGATCATGGGCGGGCAATTTGGGATGAAAAAGCGATGCCTGGTTATGGTTTATATGATCGAGCAATGGGGTTGACCTATATTCAAGGACTGTACGAAGCAACCAAAGCCAAACAAAATAGGAAGTGACAGAATGGAAACAAAAGTTGAAAAAAATCAACTGTATCAACAATTAGCGACATGTAAACTTTTACCACTATACACTGCAACAGATTTACGCTATTTGCCACAAGTAGAATCGGTCTTAGTAGAAAACGAATTACCGTTTATTGAAGTCACTTTTCGGAGTCAGCTGGCCTTGCCTGCCATCAAACAACTTGCTGCTTCAGGGAATTTAATAGTAGGCGCAGGAACTGTTAGAACCTTGAAAGAAGCCCAAGAGGCAGTAGCGAACGGTGCGCAGTTCATTGTTTCCCCAGCGATTGTTCCAGAAGTCATTGATTTTTGTCTGGCAAATGAGGTGCCTATTTTTCCAGGAACAGCTACGCCTGGGGAGATTCAGCGAGCGCTGGCGTATGGCTTACGAGTGGTTAAATTTTTCCCAGCCGATATTTACGGCGGGTTAAAAGCCATCAAAAGTTTAAGTGGCCCGTTTTATGATGTTCAATTTTTACCAACTGGTGGGATTGATGAAACAAACTTTATAGAGTATGTGGAAGCAAAAGAAGTATTAGCAGTGGGCGGCTCCTTTATTTTATCGGAAAAGATGCTTCAAGAAGATGAAGCTTCGGCACGCCAGCATGTTCAATCTTTACTCACGAAAATCAAAGAACGACAAGCAAAATAAAAAGATGAGGTCGGGACAGAAGCGTTTAACTCCGAGAAATAAGAAGGAATTTCCGAAAATTGTTCTGTAATTTTTGGAGAATTTCGGCTTATTTCCGAAGGAGTTGCTTCTGTTCCCGCCGTTTATAAGTTTTTGAGCGTGGAGCAAAAATCCAAAGTGATTTTTGTCCCACGCTCTCTTTTTTTTGTCCAAATGTTACTGACATTATTTTAGTTTTCATTTTGTAAAAATAGTATAGGAGAAAAGCAATCAGTTATGTATAATTAGTGAAAGAAGGTTGCGTGAAGTAAAAATAAAAAGGAGAGCAAAGGATGTTAAAAAATGTAGAAGTGTTCTGGCAAAACTTTTTAGATAAACATGAATTAGATATGTTGATGCCCGATGTGTGGATGTTTGGTGATGGCTCTTCTGAGATGGGTAATCGTTTGGGTCAATTGGTCGTTTCTGGTCGTAAGACAGCGACATGTTCTTCTTTAGATATTTATAAGATGGAAGAAGAACAACTCCCTAAAGCTGGTCAATACGACATAATTTTAGATGGTCAGTCTCAACCGCTGGCTATTATTCGAACAACCAAAGTTGAAATTATGCCCATGAATAAGGTCTCAGAATCTTTTGCACAAGCGGAAGGTGAAGGAGATTTGACGCTGGATTATTGGTATGAAGAGCATGCGCGGTTCTTTAAAGAAGAACTGGCCCCCTATCAGCTACAATTTTATCCCGACATGCTGTTAGTTTGCCAAAGTTTTGAAGTGGTGGATCTTTATAGAGAAAAAGAATAGACAGAGAAGCGGTGACTGACACGATTGAAACGAGCAGTTGTCGCTTTTTTTTACTGATTTTTTGAAAAATTTGCGTATGTTTATATAGACAGGGTGATAGAAAAGAGATGTGTATTTTAAGTGTCGAGGAAAAGATGGTACAATAACCTAAGGAATACTAACAAGGAGTGAATGTTATGAAAGAAGAATTTTCATATGAAATTTTAGAAGAAGTCGCTGTGTTATCTGAGAATGCTCGTGGCTGGCGTAAAGAATTGAATTTAATTAGTTGGAATGGTCGTCCACCAAAATTTGATTTGCGTGAGTGGGCCCCTGATCACGAAAAAATGGGTAAAGGCATCACCTTAACTAACGAAGAATTTGCTGAATTAAGCAAAACAATTAAATCCATGTAAAAGGAGCACCCTGTCAATGAAAAGTATGACTGGATTTGGAAAAAAGACCATTCAAAATGAAAATTATCAATTGGATGTTGAAGTCAAAAGTGTCAACCAGCGGTTTTTAGATATTCAATTGCGTATGCCAAAGGAACTGAATGCCTATGAACTGGTGATTCGGCAAGTAATCAAACGCACGTTAAAACGTGGACGTGTGGAAGTCTATGTAAATCTCCAAAAAATCGGCAACAATCAAAAAGAAGTGCGCGTGCAGTGGGACTTAATTGATCAATTATTAACTTCGGTAGATCAACATTTAAAGGAAAACTATCCGGAAGCAACGTTTGATGCAGGGGACACGGTCAACCATTTATTAAAGCAAAATGATTTTGTCGAAATAGTGGAAGCAGAAATCGTTGATCAGACATTTGAACCATTTCTTGTTCAAGCATTTGAAGCAGCCATCGCTAGTCTTGACCAAAGCCGTGTGCAAGAAGGAACGCAAATTAAACAAGTCCTGCTTGACTATGTAGCAGTGTTGACCCAATCAATTCAAGAACTGCAAGCGTTTGTGGGCGTTTTTGAACAAGAATACCGTCAACGTTTTGAAGCGAAATTAAACGAATGGTTAGGTAGCCAAGTGGATGAAACACGCTTATTAACAGAAATGGCCATTTTATTGGAAAAAGGCGATATTCATGAAGAATTAGATCGTTTGGATATCCATATTGATAAGTTGCATCAGTTGCTTGACGAAACAGAACCAGTGGGCCGAGAACTAGATTTCTTAATTCAAGAAATGAACCGTGAAGTCAATACGATTGGTTCGAAATCAAGTCCAATTGAAATAAAAAATAGTGTCGTTCAAATGAAAACAACCTTAGAAAAGATTCGTGAACAAATTCAAAATGTCGAATAGAGAAAATGGTTTCGTGTTTTTCCAGAAAACGCTATAATATAGAAGTAACGAATAAATGACAGAGGTGAAAGCAATGACTAAATTTTATGATGTAACCTTTCAAGAATTAAGTGGTCGTTCTGTGGTAAAAACAGAAGTCGCTTCAGACAGAGAACCATTTGACGTCTGGCAAGATGCTTGTGCAAGCTATTCTGAAACAGAATTAAATATCCAAATTAACGAAGACACGTTTGTTACTTTGAATCGTCACTTTGTTGTTCGCATTGACGTGAAAGAAGTTGACGGCCCTGTCGACAAACAAGTTCGTCGTCGCGATGAATTGATGAACGTGGTCAATACGCTTTCTAATATGGGCTTATAAAAAATACCACCAAGCATTTCACGCTTGGTGGTATTTTTTTTAATTAGAATAAAAGAAACAAGCCAACGGCGCATAGGAAAGAAAGAACTGCGGCACTTAAAAAGATTGTCCGCATGGCTGCAGTTTTACTGCTTTCTTTGCCGTGTTTTTTCTGACGTTCTAAACGTTTTTGAAGCTGACGGGTAATTACTGAGAAGATTAGCCCGAAAAGGACTAAAACACTTGTGGCAATCGATTTGGGAATAAAATGATTCGGTTCTGCAACGGTGGTATCCCCAGAATGTTCGTTTGATTCTTCCGCAGCTTCAGCTGTTGTTTGTTTTGGCTTAACTTCTTGGTAAGCCACTTTAGGCGCTTGAACAGTACTATTTAACAATGTCAAAGGCGTGTCGACTTGCACCTGCCCTGCTACTAATTTAAAAGTAGGCTGACTGCCTTTGGGAACGACACCGTATAAATCGTTAGCCAAAGTGACTTTTTTGTGATCAATGGTTTGTGGTCCTTTGTCTAAAAGTTTTTTGCGTTCGTATGTCGTATAGGCATAGTCCAGCAAAGCATTCCCAGCCACATGCCGTTCGTATTCACCATCTTGGTTTTGCCAATTACCAACGCCTAAAATGACTTCAATTAAACGGAAATCTCCTTGTTTGACAGTCGCAATATAGTTAAAACCGCCTGTTGGACTAGAGCCTGTTTTTAAACCATCCACGCCTTGATAACCATACTTAGCGCCTGGTAAAGAATAATTGTACGCTTCAAACGTTTCCTCGTAAGGCGTGCCGACCATTGTTTTCACCACTGGTTTATTGGTGATTTCTAAAATTTCTGGATAATTTTTCAGAAAGTGATAGGTTAGTGAAGCTAAATCTCTAGCTGTAGAGACGTTATCGCCATTTGGGTCAATTCCTTGCATTTGATACAGGCCGTTAAAGGCACTTGCTTGCGCTCCACTGCAGTTGTAATAGGTAGTATTTGTCATCCCTAATTCAGCCGCTTTTTGATTCATTAAATGAACAAAGTCAGTAGGCTGGTTCCCTGAAATTAAGTTTGCCAACATGAGAGTCGCCACATTAGAAGAGGGGACAGCAATCATTTTTAACAGTTCACGGACTGGATAAGCAACACCTAACGTAATTTTGTTATTACTAATGGCATATATTTTAGAAATATCGACATCTTTTTGCGTAGCAGTCACAGTCGTATCCATTGTAAATTTTCCTTGCTCCATTGCTTCAAAGGCCAAGTACATGGTCATCACTTTGGCAATACTGGCAGGATTCCACGCTAAATCTGGTTGCTGCGACCAGAGAATTTCTCCAGAATCAGCATCAACAACGATGGCTGCTTTGGGAATGCCATCCGCTTTCAGGGTTGTCCCCATTTTTTTAGCAATTGCGGTAATATCTTCTTCTGCGTGAGTCACAGTAGGTTGGGCAAAAAAGGCCCCACAACTGACAACTAAGCCTAGCAGAAACAATGTAAATGGTTTAATTCGTGCGATGTTTCTCAGTCCTTTCTTATTCACGTTTTTTCATCCTAAAGGAGTCATCACTTCATTTTACTTAAAAAATGGCTGCCTGTATAGGAATTCTAGGTAATTTGTTTAAAAAAAGAACAAGTTATGAAAGCCAAATTAAAGAAGAAATGTTATTTTTTCAGTGAATCTCCAAGAAAGTCTTGAAAATTGCAGAAAAAAAGTGCAAAATAGAACTAATACTGTGAAATTATGTTTTGAAAGGAAGTCGTTATGTCAGAGCGCGGGTTATTAATCGTATTGTCAGGTCCTTCAGGAGTGGGGAAAGGGACTGTAAGAAAGGCTATTTTCGACAGTGAAGAAAATGATTTTCAATATTCAATCTCAATGACCACTCGGAAACAGCGAGAAGGCGAAGTGGATGGAGTAGATTACTATTTCCGTTCAAGAGAAGAATTTGAAGCGATGATTGAAGCTGGAGAAATGTTGGAATATGCGGAATATGTTGGTAACTATTATGGGACACCATTAACGTATGTTAACCAGACGCTAGATGAAGGCAAAGACGTCTTTTTAGAAATCGAAGTCCAAGGGGCTAAACAAGTCAAAGACAAAGTGCCTGATGGCGTATTTATCTTTTTGACACCCCCCGATTTAGCGGAATTAAAATCAAGAATTATTGGCCGCGGAACAGACGAAATGTCTGTGATTGAAGAACGAATGGCTGTGGCCAGAGAAGAAATCGAAATGATGGCGCTGTATGATTATGCGGTAGTGAATGATGAAGTTCCTTTAGCCGTGCAACGAATTAAAGACATTATCGCGAGTGAGCACTTCCGTGTTGACCGTGTAATTGGAAAATATATTAAAATGTTAGAGGAGATGTAGCCTTATGATGTTAAAACCGTCAATTGACTCATTGTTAAAAGAAGTCCCTTCAAAATATTCTTTGGTTATTTTAGCAAGCAAACGTGCGCATGAATTAGATGAAGGCGTTCAACCAACCGTTGAATCCTTTGATTCTGTAAAAAGTGTGGGTCGTGCGTTAGAAGAAATCGAAGCAGGAACAGTGATCAGTGATCCAAATCCTGAAGAAAAACGTGAACGTCTACGCATTGAACGTGAAGAACGCAAACGCCAACGTGAACAAGAACAAAAAGAATTAGAAAACCGTTTACGTGACGAAAAAAATTAATTGAATGATTGTCAACGAATGGAGAAAGCCGTCTGTCTATTTCAGAGGCTTTCTCTTCGTTTATTCTGAAAGGTGCCAACGAGACACACAAGACAAATCAGTCAATCTTTAGTACAATAGGCAAAGAGAATTTACATAAAAAGGAGGACGCACCATGCAAAAAGTAGCCAAAGTTATTGTGGATGTACCAACGATGCAAACCGATCAACCATTCACTTATTTAGTTCCTGAAAATTTAAATGAGCAATTGGCTGTCGGCATGCGTGTAGAAGTGCCTTTTGGTAACGGTAATCGGCATGTTCAAGGGTTTGTTCTAGCCATTGAACCAGTGGCTGCAACGGTTCTTGACGAAACCAATGTTCAGTTGAAAGAACTAGTGGCGGTGTTGGATTTAAAACCTGTCTTAAATACAGAAATGTTGGCTTTAGCTGATTATATGAAGGAAAAAACGTTTGCCTTTAAAATCACTTGTTTGCAAACTATGTTGCCTAGCGTAATGCGTGCCGATTACCAAAAATATATTTATTTAACGGATGAGCTTTCTGAAGAATTACAAGATCAGTTATTTTATGGTTTAGAGGAAATTTCGTGGGACCAAGCGCAAGAACGTGGGCTTTTGCCTCAACTAATGGCGTTGCGTAAACAGCAAAAAGTCGATATTCGCTACGAAGTTACGACGAGAAATAAAGTCAAAATGGTCCGCTTCATTCAAGCCGCTAAGGAATTTGAACAACTAGAGGAAATTCGTTTGGGGTTACGCAAGGGAGCTAAGAAGAAAGGGCAACTTCTTTACTATTTACAACGCTTGGGCACTGAAAAAGTCACCGCTGTGAAGGAAATGAAAGAATTAGGTTTCAGTACCGCGCTTTTAAATGAAGCGGCCAAAAACGGCTGGTTAACGTTCATTGAAAAAGAAGCGTATCGTGATCCGTTTGCTAATCAGACGTTTGAAAAAACGACTGCGTTATCTTTGAATGCAGAACAACAGGTGGCTGTGGAAACAATCTTACAATCGGTCCAAGAACAGCAAAGCCAAACCTACTTATTGGAAGGTATTACAGGAAGTGGGAAAACAGAAGTTTATCTACAGGTCATTGCAGAAGTTCTTAACCAAGGCAAAACAGCCATTATGCTTGTCCCTGAAATTTCTTTAACTCCGCAAATGGTGCAACGCTTTAAAAGTCGCTTTGGCGAACATGTTGCTGTAATGCACAGTGGCTTATCGCAAGGTGAAAAATACGATGAGTGGCGGAAGATCGAACGAGGAGAAGCGGAAGTGGTGGTTGGCGCGCGTTCAGCCATTTTTGCGCCAATCGAAAACATCGGTGTGATCATTATTGATGAAGAACACGAGGCAAGTTATAAACAAGAAGAACCCCCCCGCTACCACGCGAGAGATTTAGCGATTTGGCGTTCGGAGTACCATCATTGCCCTGTTGTTTTAGGTAGTGCCACGCCGTCCTTGGAATCACGCGCTCGCGCACAAAAAAATGTTTATCAGCGGTTACGATTAACACAGCGTGCCAATCAAGCGGCAACCTTGCCTACGATTGATGTAGTGGATATGCGGCAAGAAGTAGAAAATGGCAATGTCTCTTCTTTTTCCATGTCGTTGCAAGAAAAACTCCAAGAACGCTTAGAGAAAAACGAACAAAGTGTTCTCCTACTTAATCGCCGTGGCTATTCGTCATTTGTGATGTGTCGCGATTGTGGCTATGTGTTGCCGTGTCCGAATTGTGATATTTCCTTGACTTTGCATATGGATAGTAAAACAATGAAATGTCATTATTGTGGGCATGAAGAACGGATTCCTTATCGCTGTCCTAACTGTGGCCAAGATAAAATTCGCTACTACGGAACAGGCACACAAAAAGTAGAAGAAGAATTACAAACGTTATTACCAGACAGTCGTATTCTCCGAATGGATGTTGATACGACCCGTCGCAAAGGTGCGCATGAAAAGATTTTGCGAACATTTGGTGAAGGACAAGCGGATATCTTATTAGGCACACAAATGATTGCCAAAGGACTGGACTTTCCAAATGTGACGTTAGTCGGTGTCTTAAATGCTGATACCGCCTTGAATTTACCCGATTTTCGTTCCAGTGAACGGACCTTCCAATTATTGACACAGGTCAGTGGCCGAGCTGGTCGTGCTGAAAAACCGGGGGAAGTCATCATTCAATCTTTTAACCCCGAGCATTATGCGATACAATTGGCAAAAGCCCAAGATTATGAAGATTTTTATACAAAAGAAATGTATATTCGTCATCGTGGGGATTATCCGCCGTACTATTTTACGGTCCAAATTACGGCTAGCCATCCTGAAGAAAATGAAGCAGCGAAACAAATGTTTCAAATCGCGAGGAAATTAAAACAAGGCTTATCGCCGCAAGCTATTTTGTTGGGACCAACGCCTAACGCAATTATGCGTGTCAATAATCGATACTTTTATCAAGTGATTATCAAGTATAAACAAGAACCAATGCTTCAACCATTATTGAAAGAAATTTTAACCGATACACAACGAGCAACGGCTCGTGGCTTAAAGCTTTCCATTGATGCAGAACCCATGAATTTTATTTAAAAAATACAGCTTTGAAAGGAGCACTTATGCGCTATCCAGTTGTGATTCACCCGAACGAACACTTAAAAATGAAGGCTCAACCTGTGACGATTATTACCGATGAAATTGTGCAGTTACTAGAGGATATGTATGAAACAATGCTGGCCCATGATGGGATTGGCTTAGCAGCCCCGCAAATTGGTAAAAATTTGCAAATGGCAGTGATTGAAATCGATGAAGAATCTGGTCGTTTTGAACTAATTAATCCAGTGATTATTGAAAAAAAGGGAACCAGTATTGATGTGGAAGGCTGTTTAAGTATTCCAGAAACATATGGAACCGTTGAACGAGCAGATGAAGTGACTGTCCGTTATTTTGACCGTGAAGGTGAAGAAATGGAAGTTACGGCTTACGGCTATTTAGCTCGAGCTTTTCAACACGAAATTGATCATTTGAACGGCGAGTTATTTATCGATAAAATGATTGAGAAAATTGCACCAGAAGATTTAGAAGCGTATATGGAGGAACATTTTGATGACTAAAATTGTATTTATGGGCACACCAGCCTTTTCTGTTCCGATTTTAGAAAGTTTAATCGAGGCAGGCTATGACGTTCAAGCGGTTGTCACGCAACCAGATCGACCAGTTGGCCGAAAAAAAGTGATTACCCCAACGCCTGTCAAAGAAGCAGCTTTAAAACATAACTTATTAGTCTTACAACCAGAGAAAATTTCAGGTTCTCCTGAAATGGAAAAAGTGATTGACTTAGCACCAGATTTAATTGTGACAGCAGCCTTTGGACAATTTTTACCAGAGAAAATTTTAAAAGCGCCCAAACTAGGTGCGATTAATGTCCATGCCTCACTTTTACCAAAATATCGTGGCGGCGCACCTGTACATTACTCGATTATTGAAGGAGAAAAAGAAACAGGCGTCACGATTATGGAAATGGTGAAAAAAATGGATGCTGGCGCGATTTTATCGCAACGTGCAATTCCGATTACGAAACAAGACGATGTAGGCACCATGTTTGAAAAATTAAGCATTCTAGGAAAAGAACTTTTATTAGAGACGTTACCTAAGCTAATTGCTGGCGAAATTACGCCTATTCCACAAGTGGAAGAAGAGGCTACTTTTTCACCAAATATTACTCGAGAACAAGAACGAATTGACTGGCAAAAAACCGCTGAGGCAATTGATAACCAAGTGCGTGGTATGCGTCCTTGGCCAACAGCGTTCACAACCTATCAAGGGACCAACTGGAAAATTTGGGCAGTGACACCACTGACTGAAACAACAACCAGCGCCCCAGGAACGATTATCCAGCGTAGTAAAAAAGTGCTATGGATTGCTTGTGGTGAAGGGACAGTCCTTCAAATTGATCGCCTGCAACCAGCAGGTAAAGGTCAATTAACGATTCAAGAATTTTTAAATGGCGTTGGTCAAAATGTCGCAGAAAAAGATAAGGTGGACTAACAAAAATGGCTGAAAAAATCCCCAAGAAATTAAAACGTTCTGTTCGATACGTTGCTTTAGAAACCATCGAACGTGTGGATAAAGGTGGGGCGTACTCCAATCTTTTACTTAATGAAATGATGACAAAATCAGAACTAAGCGAGAAAGATGGCCGCTTGTTTACAGAACTTGTCTACGGCACAATTAGTCGCAAATTATTGTTGGAATACTACTTAACACCATTTGTTAAGAAACCGCAAAAAGTCGATAATTGGGTGAGAAATTTATTGATTTTATCGTTATATCAATTACTTTATTTAGATAAAGTGCCCGATCATGCAGTCATTAATGAAGCGGTTGAAATTGGCAAACGTCGTGGCAATCCTGGGATTGGTAAATTCGTGAATGGCGTGCTGCGGGCGTTCCAACGAAATGGAGCACCTAGTTTGGCCGCAATTAGCGATCCAGTTGATCGTTTAGCAACGGAAATTAGCATGCCACGTTGGTTAACAGAAAAATTACTTGCCCAATTAGGCGAAGAAGAAACACGGCAGTTAGGTTTGTCATTATTTGAAAAAAGTCATGCGAGTGGCCGAGTAAACACACGATTTATTTCACGAGAAGAAGCGCTGGAAGAATTACAAGAAACAGGGATTGCCGCGAAGGAAAGTCAACTTTCCCCTTATGGTGTTGTCGCTGAAAAAGGCTACTTAGCTGGCAGTGAACTGTTTATTAACGGTTGTTTAACCATTCAAGATGAAAGCTCTATGCTCGTGGCTCCAGCGATGCAAATTGAACCGCATCATCGTGTCTTGGATGCTTGTGCGGCTCCTGGTGGCAAAACGACTCATATCGCAACTTTTTTAGAGGCTGAAGCAGGTGGTCGTGTGACCTCTTTAGATATTCATGCGCACAAAATTAAGCTAATTAATGAAAATGCGCAACGCCTCCATGTAGCGGATGTCGTCCAAGCAGAAAAGCTTGATGCGCGACAAGTGGCCGAAGAATTTCCCGCAGAAACCTTTGATCGGATTTTAGTTGATGCACCATGTTCAGGCTTAGGGCTAATGCGCCGTAAACCAGACATTAAATACCATAAAACGGCCAATGATTTTCAAAATTTACCTAAAATTCAGTTAGAAATCTTAGAAAGTGTTGCCCCAACACTAAAACAATGGGGTATAATGGTCTATAGCACTTGTACTATTACGCCAGAAGAAAATCAGGAAGTGGTGGCAGCCTTTTTAGCCAAACACCCTGAATTTGAAAAAATTGAAATTGTTGCAAATGAAAACGTCCAAGCAGTAGTAAAAGAGCAAGAACTGGTTCTGTATCCCCATCAATACATGACAGATGGCTTCTTTATTTGCTGTATGCGGAAAGTTAGTTCAAATGAGGTGAAATAATTTGGAAATCAACGTTCAATCAGATGTCGGTCGCAAAAGAAATACGAACCAAGATTATGCCAACGTTTTTGAGAACCAACAACACATAACCTTTGCTGTTTTAGCAGATGGAATGGGTGGTCACCAAGCAGGTGATGTCGCTAGCCAAATGGCAGTCAATAATTTAGGTGAGAGTTGGTCCAATGCGTCTGTCGACTCAGCTGAAAAATCTGCACAGTGGTTAATTCAAGCAATTCAAAAGGAAAATGAAAAAATTTATGAACGCGGACAATCGAAACCAGAGTATTTAGGAATGGGGACAACCGTGGTTGGTGCCATCCTTTTACCGGATTCATTTGTCTTAGCAAATGTGGGGGACAGTCGTGCTTATTTAGTTCGTGACCAACACATGTTACAATTAACAGAAGATCATTCTTTAGTGAATGAACTAGTAAAATCAGGGGAGATTACTCGTGAGATGGCTGCAAATCATCCACGAAAAAATGTCCTAACACGTTCTTTGGGAATGCCTGGTACTGTCGAAGTCGATGTAACCAATCATGAATGGCTGCCTAATGACTATTTACTGTTATGTTCGGACGGTTTAACCAATATGGTTCCTGAGACAAAAATTTTAGAGATTTTAGAGACGTCAGATCCCTTAGAATCCAAATTAAGCCAACTCGTTGCCCAAGCAAATGAAGCGGGTGGTTTAGATAACATTACCGTGTTAGTGATACACTTTGACGAACAGAAGGAGGAAAACCAATGATAGAAATCGGCAAGAAGCTGAATGGTCGATATCACATTATTGGCAGCATCGGAAGCGGCGGCATGGCCAACGTCTATTTAGCACACGATTTAATTTTAGACCGAGACGTTGCAGTAAAAGTCTTGCGCTTTGACTTCCAAAACGATCAAGCCGCCATCCGACGTTTTCAGCGTGAAGCACTAGCCGCAACTGAGCTGGTTCACCCGAATATCGTCAGTGTGTACGATGTAGGCGAAGAAGATGGACTACAATATTTAGTCATGGAATATGTGAAAGGAATGGACTTAAAACGTTACATCCAAACGCATTTCCCAATTCCTTATTCCACAGTTGTGGACATTACGCAACAAATTTTATCTGCTGTCGCAATGGCACATGAACATAGAATTATTCACCGGGATTTAAAACCGCAAAACATTCTGATTGACGAACACGGCACAGTCAAAATTACTGACTTTGGGATTGCGATTGCCTTGTCAGAAACGTCAATTACGCAAACGAACACAATGTTAGGTTCGGTGCATTACTTATCGCCAGAACAAGCGCGCGGAAGCATGGCGACCAACCAATCAGATATTTACGCTG
Source organism: Enterococcus sp. DIV0183 (assembly GCF_050541505.1). Taxonomy (NCBI): domain Bacteria; kingdom Bacillati; phylum Bacillota; class Bacilli; order Lactobacillales; family Enterococcaceae; genus Enterococcus; species Enterococcus sp. DIV0183. Next base: position 2,560,450 of record NZ_CP172932.1, on the reverse strand, counting down.
TGGGAATTATTCTCTATGAAATGCTAACAGGGAATGTACCTTTTGATGGTGAATCAGCCGTAACGATTGCCTTAAAACATTTCCAAGAAGAAATTCCTTCTGTCAAAATGTTTGATCCAGGAATTCCTCAATCATTGGAAAATGTGGTTCGTCACGCAACCGCAAAAGACCCAAGCGATCGCTACAAAACAGCGAATGAGATGGCAGAAGACTTATACACGTCCTTGTCAGCCAGTCGTTTAAACGAACCTGCGTGGGAACCAACGGCTTTATTAGGAGAAACGAAAGTATTAACTCCGATTCCCGAAGACATCGCTGAACCGGAAGAGACAACGCCTGTCGAAGTTCCAGAAGATATCGCAGATGACATTTTAGCTGAACAACCACCGAAGAAAAACCGCAAAAAATTGTGGATTGGCTTAGCAATTGCGGCATTAATTGCTTTAGCAATAGGTGGCTTAGCCTTTGCAATGTCGGGTGGTAAAGACGTTGAAGTTCCTGATGTTACAAATGAAACGAAAGCGGCCGCTTCACAAGCGCTACAAAGTGCCGGGCTGAAAGTCGATAGTGAAACCAAAAAAATTCCCGACGATAAGATTGAAGAAGGCAAGGTGGTCAAAACAGACCCCGAAGCAAAATCATCTGTGAAAAAAGGCCGATCTGTTACTTTGTACATCAGCTCTGGGACAGAAAAAATTGAGATGGCCGATTATACAAACGAATCGTATGAATCTGCTGTCGAAGCCTTGAAAAAACTAGGGTTTTCAGAAGACCAAATTACAACAAAAAAAGAATACAGTGATTCTGTGTCTACAGATAACATTATTAAACAAAAACCAGCTGCAGGTAAAAAAGTTGATCCGAAAAAAGACAACGTCACTTTAACGGTCAGTGAAGGACCAGAAGCGGTTACTTTGCCTAGTTACGCCGGTTATTCTTACACAAATGCAGTAAATGCATTGGCACAATTAGGCATTTCTGAATCTCAAATTACGCGTGTCGACCAAGCAAGCGATACGGTAGAACCAGGTTTAGTCATTACGCAAGACCCCGCACCAGGTGGCACCGTGACACCTAAAAATGGCCAAGTGACGTTATATGTAAGTAAAGGTAGCGACAAAGTGACACTTTCTGATTATAGCGGAATTTCTTACGATAATGCGGTAAGTCGCTTAATTGCTTTAGGTATCCCAGAATCTCAAATTAAACGAGTGGACGAAGAAAGCGACAAAGTTGAAAAAGATACCGTGATTAGTCAAGAACCAGCTTCTGGTACCGCTGTTGATCCGAAAAATGACACGATTACTTTACATGTCAGCAAAGGCAGTGACTCAGTAACTGTTCCTGATATTTCAGGTTATTCGCCAAAAGCTGCAGAAGACAGCATCAATAACGCTGGCCTTAAAATCAATGAACAAGGATTATCTGGCTCTGGCGATGGCCAAGTCGTTGAACGAACTAGCCCATCCGCTGGCAGCAAAGTCAAAAAAGGCGACTCTGTTACAGTTTATTATTCAAAAGCAAATGATTCAAAAAGCACCACTAGTGAAAGTAGTACGAGTAATTAAGACAAGAGGTTGGGACAGGAGGGTTTAGCTTCAAGAACCAAGTAGGTACTGTTTAACATCTATTTGCTTTTCAAATAGTGTTTCTCAGCAATAAGAAGAAGCTGTTCCTGTCCCGCCGTTTATCTTAAGATTTAAGTCTAGGAAGGTAAGTCATTTCGACTTATGTCCTAGGCTCTTTTTAATTAATAGAATCGAGAGGCTCCCTTGATTTCTCTGCCACTATCCTGTATATTCGAAAGTAGTTAGGAGTGGTTTATCTGAAAGGTCAAATCAGAAAAGCGTTAAGCGGTTTTTATTATGTATACGCAGATGGAGAAACATATCAAACAAGAGCGCGAGGGAATTTTCGTAATCGAAAAATTACGCCACTCGTGGGAGATGAAGTACTTTTTGAAAGCGATAATTTAACAGATGGTTATGTGTTGGAAATTTTACCAAGACGAAATGAATTAGTGCGCCCGCCTGTTGCAAATGTGGATCTAGGCGTGGTTGTCATGAGTATGGTTTCGCCAAATTTTTCGTTTAATTTGTTGGATCGTTTCTTAGTCAGCTTAGAGTATAAGGATATAGAACCAGTTATTTATTTAACGAAAGTTGATCTATTAGATGAGCCGCAACGTCAAGAAGTCACTGAAATTAAACAGATTTATGAAGCGTTAGGTTATGCGGTAATCGCTTCGGAAGACGTAGAAGCCACCAAAGAATTAGAACGCTTTTTCCCAGAACGATTGACTGTTTTTATGGGACAATCAGGCGCTGGAAAATCAACATTGTTGAATCAAATTTCACCAGAATTACAACTAGCAACTGCGGAAATTTCCCAATCTTTAGGACGGGGCAAACATACGACCCGTCACGTGGAATTGATTCCGTTATACGACGGTTTGGTTGCTGATACACCAGGATTTAGTGCCATCGATTTCTTGGAGATGGAAGCAGTGGAATTACCAAAGCAATTTCCTGAATTTGTTGCCGCGGCCTCTCACTGTAAGTTTCGTGAATGTATGCACCACAAAGAACCTGGTTGTGAAGTGAAACGTCAAGTGGAAGCGGGAACCATTGCGACGAGTCGTTACGAAAATTATTTACAGTTTTTAATGGAAATCGAGAATCGACGACCTGTTTATAAGAAAAAATCATAGCAAATATAAAGGGAGAGAGCCAAATGAAACTAGCACCATCCATTTTAAGTGCCGATTTTGCCAATTTAGAAAGAGATATCCGTTTAGTAGAAGAATTAGGAGCAGATTATATTCATGTTGATGTCATGGACGGTCAATTTGTACCCAACATTACCTTAGGACCGAATATCGTTTCAGCGATTCGTCCAGTGACAAAACTACCATTGGATGTTCATTTGATGATTGTACAACCTGAAAACTATATCAATGCCTTTGCGGAAGCCGGTGCGGATATTATTACCGTCCATCAAGAAGCAACACCCCATATTCATCGTGCCTTACAAATGATTAAAAATGCGGGTGTGAAAGCTGGCGTAACCATCAATCCTGGGACACCACTTTCGATGATCAAAAATGTATTAGACTTGGCAGATCAAGTCTTGGTAATGACTGTCAATCCAGGCTTTGGCGGACAATCATTTATTGAAAACTCACTAGAAAAAATTGCTCAATTAAAAGAATGGAAAGAAACAAAAGGATACACCTATGAAATTGAAGTCGATGGCGGGATTGTTCCTGAAACTGCCGCACGTTGTAAAGAAGCCGGTGCGGAAGTGTTCGTTGCAGGCTCCTACATTTATAATGCTGAAAATCCTCAAGAACGAATCGATGCACTGAGAGCAGTGCTAGACAAATGAGTCATGTCTTACTGGTAGCTGGGGGCAATCCAAGTGATTGGCCAACCATTGAACCAGCTACGTATGATTATTTCGTAGGTATTGATCGCGGCTGTCTCCATTTATTAGAGGCCGATTTACCGTTACAATTAGCGGTGGGCGATTTTGATTCATTATCACGAGAAGAATACCATTTTGTCCAAGAAACTGCCGAAACACTCATTCAAGCACCTGCTGAAAAAGATGATACAGACACACAATTAGCGCTTCAAGAAGCTTTACAACGATTTCCACAAGCAGAGATGACGATTATCGGTGCGACAGGGGGCAGAATTGACCACCTGTTAGCCAATCTTTGGTTACCCTTTGAACCACGATTTCAAGGCGTACTTCGTCAAATCCGTCTATGCGATCGTCAAAATAGCATCCAGTATTACGCCCCTGGTTCGTATATCGTACCGAAAGAGCCAGATAAAGAATATCTGGCCTACTGCTGTTTGACGCCTGTAGAAAACTTGACGCTACGACGTAGTAAATATTTATTAACCAATCAAGATGTTCCTTACCCAACATCGTATGCAAGTAATGAATTTATCGAAGAAGCCGCTGCTTTTTCCTTCGATGCAGGGATGATTGCGGTTATTCAAAGTAAAGATAAGTAAAAAGAAGTTGGACCTTCATCAAAGTGATGAAGGTCCAACTTCTTTTTTTTTTGCAATAAAAAAAGCCGAACAACGAACGTCCAGCTTTGCTTATTTAAGTTTATTAAACACGTTCGATTTTACCAGATTTCAAAGCACGAGTTGACACCCAAACTTTTTTAGGTTTACCATCGATTAATACACGAACTTTTTGTAAGTTAGGTTTCACAGTGCGTTTTGTTGAGTTCATCGCATGTGAACGGTTATTACCACTTGAAGTCTTACGACCAGTGAAGTAACATACTTTTGCCATTTTAAGTTTCCTCCTTTGCCTTGATCTTGGAGCGATAATATTCAGCTCATACTAACTTAATTTATCATATTAGGCACTGATTTGCAAGAAGATTTTTTTCTATGATTTGACTTTAGCAATCAAAAAGAGTAAATTGAAATCTTGCTAGAATGTTCACTTAGAAGTGGAAGAATGAAAATATCTGACGAACTTCCTTTTAATTAAAGGCTGGATATGATAAAATGTTATGGAAGAAAATAGGGCGAATGTGCTCTTATAAGGAGGCTTTCATCAATGGCTGTAAAAATTCAAACACCCGCAGGTACCATTGAGATTACCAATGATGTGATCGCTACAGTAGTTGGCGGAGCTGCGACAGATATTTACGGAATTGTCGGAATGGCAAGCAAAAATCAAATTAAAGATAACTTAAACGATATTTTACGTCGTGAGAATTACTCACGTGGTGTCGTTGTTCGTCAAGAAGACAACGGAATCGCAGTGGATGTCTACACGATTGTTAGTTATGGTACAAAAATTTCTGAAGTTTCTCGTAACGTCCAAGAAAAAGTAAAATATAATCTTGAAACATTATTAGGTGTCACTGCGAATTCAGTTAACGTTTTTGTTCAAGGAGTTCGTGTATTACCGGATTAGAGGTAGTGTACTGTCAACGATGCAATTGCACAAGGAAGTCGTGTGTTGCCGTTAGCGGTAAATCTGAAGGAGGATTTTTTAGGTGAATGTAACAGAAATCAGCGCAGGTCAGTTCCAGGAAATGGTCCAGGCAGGTGCGACTCGTCTGCACACAAATGCAGAATATGTCAACTCATTAAACGTTTTCCCTGTACCCGATGGTGATACAGGAACAAATATGAACTTATCAATGACCAGTGGTGCAAAGGCTGTGGCCGATTCTCGCTCTGAAAAAGTAGGAGAATTAGCAGGTGCGTTATCCAAAGGGTTATTAATGGGTGCTCGTGGAAATTCTGGGGTTATTTTATCTCAATTATTCCGCGGCTTCTCAAAACAAATTCCTGAGGTTACAACATTAAATGCCAAAGACTTGGCCGCTGCATTTACACATGGTGTAGAAACAGCGTATAAAGCAGTGATGAAACCCGTTGAAGGAACAATCTTAACTGTTTCTCGTGAAGCGGCGCGTTCTGGTGAACGTAAAGCGAAAGAAACAGATGACTGTATCGAAGTTATGACAGCTGTTGTAGCAGGTGCTAAACGTGCCTTAGCGAAAACACCTGATTTATTACCTGTCCTAAAAGAAGTCGGCGTTGTAGATAGTGGGGGTCAAGGACTACTATTTATCTATGAAGGATTTTTAGAAGCGCTTAGTGGTGAATTTTTACCAACTGAAACCTATGAACCAAGTCCTGCCGAAATGGACGAAATGGTTAATGCTGAACATCACCGTGGTGTTAGTGGCCACGTTGCGACAGAAGACATTAAATTTGGCTATTGTACAGAAATTATGGTTCGTATCGGCGAAGGCCCAACCGTGGACAGCGCTTTTGATTATGAAACATTCAGAAACTACTTAAATGAACTAGGCGATTCTCTATTAGTCGTTAACGATGACGAAATTATCAAAGTTCACGTACACACTGAGCATCCAGGTGAAGTGATGAACTACGGCCAAAAATTTGGTTCGTTAGTAAAAATAAAAGTAGACAATATGCGTTTACAACATGAAACGTTAGTTGAACGCGATGCTCAGCAAGAAGCGTTGACTGAAAAAGTTCGCGTACCGTTTGCTGTGATTGCTATTGCAGCCGGTGAAGGCGTTCAAGAATTATTCCGAAGTTTAGGTGCAAGCTACATTATTAGTGGTGGCCAAACAATGAACCCAAGTACGGAAGATATTTTAAAAGCAGTCAAAGAAGTGAATGCAGAGCAAGTCATTATCTTACCAAATAACAAAAACATCTTTATGGCAGCTGATCAAGCAGCAGAAGTTGCCGATGTACCAGTAGCGGTTGTTCCATCTAAAACCATTTCTCAAGGAATGACAGCAATGTTAGCTTTCAATGATCAACAATCATTAGAAGAAAACAAAGCAAGTATGACGGAAATGTTAGACAGCGTTGTGAGTGGTCAAGTAACCACAGCTGTTCGTGACACAACCATTGATGACGTTGAAATTAAAAAAGATGACTTCTTAGGAATGATTGATGGTAAAATCGTCGTTTCTGAAGCAGATCGTTTTAATGCATCATTAGACACGTTGAACCGCATGATTGATGAAGACACTGAAATCGTGACAATTATTGTCGGCGAAGATGGTTCGGTTGAAGAAGCTGAAAAGCTAATCGCTATTTTAGTTTCTGAAAACGATGAACTAGAAACAGAACTTCATGAAGGTGGACAACCTGTGTATCCATACTTATTCTCAGCAGAATAGGTTTTCGTGATGAAAAAATAAAAACGAATAGGCTGGTTCATTAGTTAGGGCTAATGAACCAGCCTATTTAATGAATGATCCATTTTTTTGCGTATATTAATGAGGAGGGGATTTTATGGACATCACAGATTTAGTCAGCGTATTGCCCGGTGTTGGCCCAAAACGTGCTGAAAATTTACAAGAACTGGGGATTGCTACAATTGAAGACTTATTGACGTATTATCCCTTCCGCTACGATGATATCCAAGAAAAGGATTTAAGCGAGATTCAGGATCAGGAAAAAGTTACGCTAAAAGGGCTAGTGGTTTCGGAAGCAGTCGTTAGTCGGTACGGTTATAAGAAGAGCCGGTTAACGTTTCGAATGATGCAGGAACATGCGGTCATTAATGTTTCCTTCTTCAACCAACCTTTTTTAAAAGACAAAGTAGTTCTTTCCGAAGAAATTGCTGTTTATGGCAAGTGGGACGCCAAGAGAAAATCATTAAATGGCATGAAAATCTTAGCTTCTAAAGGAGACAATGAAGATTTCGCCCCCATTTATCATGTGAATAAAAAAGTCCGCCAAAGCACGTTGGTTCAGTTAATCCGCACTGCTTTTGAAGAGTATGGTTCACTGATTGAAGAGATTTTACCGAATGATTTATTAGAAAAGTACCGCTTGATGCCTAGAAAAGAAGCAATGTGGGCGATGCATTTTCCCAGTAATCCAGAAGAAAGCCATCAAGCTAAACGACGAGTAGTCTTTGAAGAGTTTTTCCTTTTCCAACTTAAAATGCAAGGACTGAAGAAACAAGAAAAAGCGGAAAAAAATGGTTTAGCTATTCAATATGACGTGGATCGCTTAAAAACGTTCACCCAAGGACTGCCGTTTGAATTGACAGGCGCCCAAAAAAAAGTGACCAATGAAATTTGTCGAGACTTGCGAAGTCCAAAGCATATGCAACGATTGCTTCAAGGTGACGTGGGGAGTGGGAAAACGGTAGTGGCTGCGATTGCGCTATACGCCACCATGACCGCTGGCTTTCAAGGGGCGTTAATGGTTCCGACTGAAATTTTAGCGCAGCAACACATGGAAAGCTTACAGCAGTTGTTTGATCCATTAGAAGTGCGAACGGCCTTATTAACAGGTTCCACCAAAACGAAAGAACGTCGTCTAATTCTCGAAGAACTGGCCAATGGCGAGATTGACATTGTGGTAGGGACCCATGCTTTGATACAACAAGATGTCAGTTTCCATCAATTAGGTTTGGTAATCACCGATGAGCAACATCGTTTTGGTGTGAATCAGAGAAAAATATTAAGAGAAAAAGGCTTAAAACCAGATGTTTTATTCATGACGGCCACTCCGATTCCTCGAACGCTGGCCATTACAGCCTATGGCGAAATGGATGTATCAATCATCGATGAAATGCCAGCTGGACGGATTCCAATCGAAACACGTTGGATTCGGCCGCCGCAGTTAGATACTGTTTTAGAATGGATGGAAAAAGAGCTAGCTCGAGGACATCAAGCCTATATTATTTGTCCCTTGATTGAAGAATCAGAAGCCTTAGATGTGAAAAACGCAACAGAAATTTTTGAACATATGCAAAGCTTTTATTCCCCAAGATATCAAGTGGGATTGCTACACGGTAAAATGAAAAACCAAGAAAAAGATGACATTATGCAGGAGTTCAAAGACAATCAGCTACAATTATTGGTTTCTACCACAGTTATTGAAGTTGGCGTGAATGTACCAAATGCCACGGTGATGTTAATTATGGATGCGGACCGGTTTGGGTTAGCACAGTTACATCAGTTACGGGGCCGTGTGGGGCGTGGCTCCAGTGCTTCTTATTGTATTTTAGTAGCCAATCCGAAAAATGAAATGGGCGTTGAGCGTATGAAAATCATGACAGAAACCACCAATGGTTTTGTCTTGAGTGAGCGTGATTTGGAACTTCGCGGACCTGGGGAATTGTTCGGTGCACGGCAATCAGGGGTGCCTCAATTTGCGGTAGGAGATATCGTGACGGACTTTAACATTTTAGAAGTTGCGCGCCAAGAAGCAAGTGCCCTATGGAAAGTGAAAGAGTGGTGGCAATATCCTGCTTATCAAGGCTTAGCCAATCGAGTGAAACCCCAAGATGAGGCGGCCCAATTTTTCGATTAGAAGAGGTAATTTTTGAAGCCAGAAAGTAAAAGCCAATGCGTATTTCTTTGAAAAAAATATGTTATACTTGTTAGGAAACAAAAAAGTAGGAGGGAATCACTCATGAAAATTGCTGTAGATGCAATGGGTGGAGATAACGCCCCACAAGCAATTGTTGAAGGGGTTATGCTAGCCAAACAAGACTTCCCAGACATTGAATTTCAATTATATGGAAAAGAAGCCGAAATAAAAAAATACATCACCGATGAAAAAAACATTACGATTATTCATACCGATGAAAAAATTGCTAGTGACGATGAGCCAGTTAAAGCAATCCGTCGTAAGAAAACTGCTTCCATGGTTTTAGCAGCGCAAGCAGTTAAAAATGGGGAAGCCGATGCGATTTTTTCTGCAGGCAACACCGGAGCGCTATTAGCAGCGGGTCTGTTCATTGTCGGCCGCATCAAAAATGTGGAACGTCCCGGTTTGATGTCAACTTTACCTGTCATGGGAGAACCAGACAAAGGGTTTGACATGTTAGATTTAGGAGCCAATGCAGACAATAAACCAGAACATTTGGTTCAGTATGCCGTTTTAGGTTCATTCTATGCTGAAAAAGTTCGGAACGTTCAGAATCCTCGTGTCGGTCTATTAAATAACGGAACTGAGGAAACAAAGGGCAGTGAATTAACGAAAAAAGCCTTCGAATTGTTAGCAGCAGATGAAACGATTAATTTTGTCGGAAACGTTGAAGCACGAGAATTATTAAATGGCGTAGCTGACGTGGTGGTGACAGATGGCTTCACAGGAAATGCCGTTTTAAAATCCATCGAAGGCACAGCTATGAACATGATGAGCTTGCTGAAAACAGCGATTCTTTCTGAAGGTGTCAAAGGAAAAATGGGTGCCTTATTATTAAAGAATGCGTTGCGTGGCATGAAAGACGAAATGGACTACTCAAAACATGGGGGAGCGGTTTTATTTGGCTTAAAAGCGCCAGTCATTAAAACGCATGGGGCCACGGGTCCTGATGCCGTCCGCTACACCATTCGTCAAATTCATACAATGTTAGAAACCCAAGTTGTCCCACAATTAGTGGAATATTATGAAGGCAAAGCAGAGTAATTTGCAATTGTCTTGACATCAGTTTGTTACTCAAATGAAAAAAAGATGGACAAATACCCAAATTGTGAGTACAATGTATCTTAGCGTTTTAGTAAAAGAAAGAACCTTTTTTCAAAAGCAGTGGAGGTGAATACAGTTGACTCGTGAAGAAGTACTTCAAAAAGTAGCGAAGATTATCTCAAACCACTTTGATATTGAAGCGGATCAAGTAACAGATCAATTAAACATTAAAGATGATTTGAACGCTGACTCAATTAGCGTAATGGAGTTTGTTTTAGAACTTGAAGATGAATTTGGAACAGAGATTTCAGATGAAGATGCAGAAAAAATTGAAACAGTTGGTGCCGCTGTAGATTATATTGTGAGTAATTCATAAAAAATAATAAGACAAAGTCGATTAACATTCCTGTTAATCGACTTTTTTTGCGTACATAATGGTTATTTTATTAAGCAATAAGGCTATTTTTACACATATTTTTGTAAAAAAAATCATACATGTAAAAAAATAACTGCGAAAAAAGTTATTTTATCTTGCTTTTTATGGAATAATTCTATAAAATTATGAAAAAACAATGAGCTGTAAATTAACATTGATAAAAATTAGAAAGTGCTATCATTAAATATTAGTTAATTTATATAATGTTTTTGAAAGGACGTAAGGGGTGCGTATGGATGCAAGGAAATGAACAATTACTAGAGGTTTCAGGATTAGAAACAGCATTTAGAATCAAAGATGATTATTATAATGCCGTCGATGATGTTTCATTTGAATTGAAGAAAAATGAGATTCTGGCAATCGTCGGAGAATCTGGTTGTGGAAAAAGTACCTTAGCAACAACGATTATGGGCTTACATGATCCCAATCATACCAAAATTACTGGGGAAATTTTATACAACAATTTAAACTTAACTACGTTTAATGAAACATTGTACAACAAAGTCAGAGGAAACGATATTGGGATGATTTTCCAAGATCCGTTGTCTGCACTGAATCCGCTCATGCGAATTGAAGACCAAATTAAAGAAAGTCTCACGTATCATACCAAAATGACCGCACAACAAAAACAAGCACGGGCCATTGAACTGTTAGATCAAGTGGGGATTCCCAACCCAGAGCGTGTCGGGAAACAGTATCCTCATGAATTGTCTGGCGGCATGCGCCAACGGGTGATTATTGCCATTGCAATCGCGTGTAAACCACCGATTTTAATTGCAGATGAACCCACAACGGCCTTAGACGTTACCATTCAGGCACAAATTCTCGATTTGTTAAAAGATTTGCAAGAAGAAACAGGGAGCGGCATTATTTTAATTACCCATGACTTAGGTGTAGTTGCGGAAATGGCTGATCGTGTAGCGGTTATGTATGCGGGTCAGTTTGTAGAAGTAGCCACTGCTGAAGAATTGTTTAGTCATCCGAAACATCCATATACACGTTCCTTACTTCAGTCCATTCCCCAAGAGAATTCAGATGAAGAAGAACTTCATGTGATTGAAGGGATTGTTCCTTCGTTAACCAAATTACCTAGAAAAGGTTGTCGGTTTGCTCCACGAATTCCTTGGATTGATGCATCGGAACATGAAGAAAATCCAACATTACATGAAGTTGCACCGAATCATTTTGTTCGTTGTACATGTTATAAACATTTTCATTTTAGAGACGGGGAAGGGGAAGCGTAATGACAGAAATTATTCAAATTAAAGATTTAAAAGTTCATTATCCAATTCGCAGCGGCTTCTTCAATCGAATCACTGATCATGTTTTGGCGGTTGATGGTGTGGATTTCATGATTGAACAAGGTAAAACGTATGGGTTAGTTGGTGAATCGGGTTCTGGAAAATCAACGACAGGAAAAGCAATTATTGGTTTAGAAAAAATTACAAATGGTGAAATTATTTATCAAGGACAAGATGTAACCAAGCCGCGAAGTCGAAAAGCGATTGGATACAACAAAGATGTCCAAATGATTTTCCAAGATTCGATGTCAAGTTTAAACCCTAAAAAACGAGTACTAGATATTATCGCCGAACCAATTCGAAATTTTGAACGGTTAAGTGACCAAGAAGAAAAGAAAAAAGTCAAAAGTTTGTTGGATATTGTGGGGATGCCAGAAGATGCGTTGTACAAATATCCTCATGAATTTTCTGGTGGACAACGCCAACGTTTAGGCGTCGCCCGAGCGGTGGCTACTAGCCCCAAATTAATTATTGCAGATGAACCTGTTTCAGCACTGGACTTATCTGTGCAAGCACAGGTATTGAATTTTATGAAGAACATTCAACAGGAATATGGGTTAAGTTACTTATTTATTTCCCATGATTTGGGCGTAGTTAAACATATGTGTGACAACATTGCCATTATGTACAAAGGCCGTTTTGTAGAAATCGGTACACGCCAAGATATTTACACTAATCCACAACACATTTATACCAAACGCTTACTTTCAGCAATTCCTAAAATTGACGTAGCGAACCGAGAAGCTCACAAAGAAGAACGAAGAAGAGTTGAGCAAGAGTATCGGGAAAATCATAAAGACTATTATGATGAAAATGGGCGGGTTTATAACTTACATGCGATTAGTCCAACCCACCAAGTAGCGTTAAAAAATGGAGGTGCTGAATAATGTGGAAAACAATTTTACGCCGTTTGTTATTGATGATTCCGCAAGTGATTATTTTAAGTGTCTTGATTTTCCTATTGGCTAAAATGATGCCAGGTGATCCGTTTACAGGATTGATTAATCCGAACCAAGACCCGAAAGTGATTGAAGCCATGCGCGAAGCTGCCGGGTTAAATGATCCTTGGTACGAACAATATTTCCGTTGGATTGGCAATGCCTTACATGGAGATTTTGGGCATAGTTTTATCTTTAAATTACCTGTGTCCACGCTCATTGCTGGTCGGGTGGGGAATACGATTGCATTGGCCGCTGTATCAGTCATAATCACTTATTTAATCGCCATTCCTTTCGGTTTAATTGCTGGCCGTTACCAAAATTCATGGTTTGACAAAATGGTGGTTATCTACAACTTCTTCAGTTTTGCCGTGCCATTATTCATCTTTGCCTTGATTATGCTCTTTATTTTTGGGTATCGCTTAGACTGGTTCCCAACGAGTGGAACCGTGACTGTTGGTTTGGCTGAGGGAACATGGCCGTATTATTTAGATAAACTGAAGCATTTAATTTTACCAGGGGTCACTCAAGCGTTGCTAGGGACAGCGGTCACTATTCAATATTTGCGCAGTGAAGTGATTGATGTTAAAAACATGGACTTTGTTCGTACTGCTCGTTCAAAAGGAGTGCCAACGAATAAAATTTTTAATCGACACATTTTTAGAAATGCAGCATTACCAATTGCCTCTCAATTAGGTTATGAAATTACTGCTTTGATTGCCGGATCAGTCGTTATTGAAAAGATTTTTGCTTTCCCAGGAATTGGAAAATTATTTATTGATAGTATCATTCAACGTGACTATTCCGTTATTACCGCTCTCGTGTTGATTTTGGGATTGGCAACCCTTATCGGAACCTTAATTTCTGATATTGTAATGAGTATTGTTGATCCAAGAATTCGAATTCAGTAGAAAAAACACGAAGAAAGGGTGATAAAAATGGAATTGACAGAAGAAAAAAGAGAAGAAGTCTTACAAGAAAGTATTCCACCAATGGGCTTTCGGATGATTGCGCGAGAATTCGTCAAAGAAAAAATGGCGATGTTTTCTTTAATCCTTTTGGTCATTATCTTATTAGCCGTTTTTATCGGTTCGTTAGTGTTAGACCAAAGTGCCGTTATGCATGTAAGTATTTTAGATAAATATGCGGAACCAGGTACCGTTACAATGAATGGCACCAAGTTCATTTTAGGTGCCGATGAAGGTGGTCGTGATGTTTTAGGACAATTGATTATCGGGGCTAGGAACTCGATTTTAATCGGTTTTGCCATTACGATTATTACGTCTATTATCGGGGTCGGTTTAGGGATTATTTCCGGTTATTATGGAGGTATGATTGATAATATTTTGATGCGTATCGTGGATTTTATTATGATTTTGCCAATTATGTTAATTATTATTGTGTTCGTTTCCGTGATTCCTAAATATAGTATCTGGTCCTTTATTTGGATTATGTGTGCGTTTTATTGGGTTGGAAAAGCGCGGTTGTTCCGCAGTAAAACGTTATCTGAAGGGCGCCGAGATTACGTTAGTGCCTCTAAGACAATGGGAACAAGCGATTTTAAAATTATGTTTCGAGAAATTATGCCGAATTTAAGTTCATTAATTATTACGAACTTAACGATTAATTTCGCGGCCAATATCGGGATCGAAACAACGTTAACTTTCTTAGGCTTCGGGTTACCACAAAGTGTCCCAAGTTTAGGAACCTTAATTGGCTACGCCAGCAGTGGGGATGTATTAGTCAATAAACAATGGGTTTGGTTACCTGCATCAATTCTAATTTTAGTCTTGATGTTAAGTATAAACTATGTTGGACAAGCATTTAAGCGCTCAGCAGATGCACGACAACGATTAGGCTAATTAGCCAAAAAATGAGGGAGGAAAAGAGATGAACAAGAAACGGATTTTAGGTGCAATCACGTTAGCTTCTGTGTTAGTATTCGGGTTAGCTGCATGTGGTGGCGGCAATAAAGGCGGGGGCAATAAAGCAACGGAAACAGAAGACATTTCAAAAATGCCAATCGCTGTTAAAAATGATAAAAAAGCAATTGATGGCGGGACATTAGATGTCGCTGTAGTTATGGATACACAATTCCAAGGACTTTTCCAGCAAGAATTTTATCAAGACAACTATGATGCACAATACATGCTTCCAACAGTACAGCCATTATTTAACAATGATGCAGACTTTAAGATTGTCGATGGGGGTCCTGCGGATCTGAAATTAGATGAAGATGCCAATACAGCAACCATTAAATTACGTGACAATTTGAAATGGTCTGACGGTAAAGATGTGACGGCAGATGACGTGATTTTCTCTTATGAAGTCATTGGTCATAAAGACTATACAGGGATTCGTTATGATGATAACTTTACGAATATTGTTGGCATGGAAGACTACCATGCTGGTAAATCACCAACCATTTCTGGCATAGAAAAAGTCAATGATAAAGAAGTTAAAATCACTTATAAAGAAGTTCACCCAGGAATGCAACAATTAGGTGGCGGTGTTTGGGGTTCTGTTTTACCAAAACATGCCTTTGAAGGAATTGCTGTTAAAGACATGGAATCAAGCGATGCAGTTCGTAAAAACCCTGTAACTATTGGACCATACTACATGAGTAATATTGTGACAGGTGAATCTGTTGAATACCTACCAAATGAGCATTACTACGGTGGCAAACCTAAATTAGATAAATTAGTGTTCAAATCTGTTCCTTCTGCGAGTATTGTAGAAGCGATGAAAGCGAAACAATACGATATTGCATTATCAATGCCAACAGATACGTATCCAACATACAAAGATACTGAAGGGTATCAAATCTTAGGACGTCCCGAACAAGCCTACACGTATATTGGCTTTAAAATGGGTACGTTTGACAAAGAAACCAATACAGTGAAATACAATCCAAAAGCTAAAATGGCAGATAAAAGCTTACGTCAAGCCATGGGCTATGCAATTGACAATGATGCAGTCGGCCAAAAATTCTACAACGGCTTACGAACAGGGGCAACAACGTTAATCCCACCAGTCTTCAAGAGCTTGCATGATAGCGAAGCGAAAGGCTATACGCTTGATTTAGACAAAGCGAAAAAATTATTAGACGATGCTGGTTATAAAGACGTAGACGGCGATGGCATTCGCGAAGACAAAGAAGGCAAACCACTAGAAATCAAGTTTGCTTCAATGTCAGGCGGCGAAACTGCACAACCACTTGCTGATTACTATGTCCAACAATGGAAAGAAATTGGCTTAAACGTAACGTATACAACAGGACGCTTAATTGATTTCCAAGCATTCTATGATAAATTGAAAAATGATGACCCAGAAGTAGATATCTATCAAGGCGCGTGGGGCACAGGTTCAGATCCTTCACCAACCGGCTTATATGGTCCAAACTCAGCCTTTAACTATACACGTTTTGAGTCAGAAGAAAATACTAAATTACTTGATGCGATTGATTCAAAAGCATCATTTGATGAAGAAAAACGTAAAAAAGCCTTCTACGATTGGCAAGAGTATGCCATTGATGAAGCGTTTGTAATCCCAACGCTTTACAGAAATGAAGTCTTGCCTGTCAACGACCGTGTAGTTGACTTTACTTGGGCAGTTGATACGAAAGATAATCCATGGGCAACGGTGGGTGTCACAGCAGACTCACGGAAATAAAAAAACAGATTCTAGAAGACATAAAGCTCTTCTAGAATCTGTTTTTTTGGATAGGATAGTTTCTTAGGCCATCTTATTTTATGTGAAAATTTTTGTTACTTTAAGCAATTACAATTTATATGTATGCGTTATTTTTTTGTTATAGATGAATTGTTTTTTATGCAGTATGGTTTTTGATGGGAGGTTCTGTTTTTTTATTTTATTTAGTGTGTATATCTACATATTTGTTATGAAATGTTATTTTTTTTATTATATATATAATACTTCCTTTACGTATAAAGAACGATAAGTTACAATTAGATTAAGTTTTAGTTAGTTTTTGAAGGTGTGTTTGGTATTGTTTATAACTAAAACTTATATTTAAAGAAAGGAGTGAATGGATATGCCACTTTATATGGAGAATTATTTGCTTGCATTGCAATCAAAATATTCACAAGAAATAACTGTAAAATGGGTTTGGGCAGTTGTAATATTACTTTCAGTGATTGGCTGTATTGGTTATGCAGTTTACTGTAGTTGGGTAGGTGGAACATTTGCTGGGAGTATTAAAATTGGTGTTCCCGACTTGGTACACGTTACCTTCAATTGTAAACGTTGATATTTAAGAAGGAAGGAGCCTCTATTTTATGGAGGCTTCTTGTTAAGAAACTTATGATAAGAATTGAAAATTTAACAAAAAAATTTGATAGGAAAGTTTTAGATAATATAACTATCTCATTGCCTAAAAACCGAGTTAGTGTGATTGTAGGTATAAATGGAAGTGGGAAAACTACTTTATTAGATTGTATTGTAGGATTGAAAGATGCAACGTCTGGAAAGGTATTTATTGAGAGCTATTCTAATGATTCTGAAAAGTTTAAAGAATGTATATTCTATATACCATCGGAATTTTATCTACCTAATTATATGACGGGTAAAGAGTACTTAAACTTTGTTTTATCAAGATATCGCTGTAGTGATATAGAACGGATAGATGATTTTTTAGAACTATTTGATTTAAAATTTGCTGGAACTAATTTAATAGAATCGTACTCATTTGGTATGAAGAAAAAAATACAAATAGTTGCAGCAGCACTAGCTAACACTGATTATATATTAGGTGATGAAATATTTAATGGACTTGACTTTGAGACAACATTGCTTACGTTAGAGCTGTTTGAAAATTTATCTAGAGAAGTAGGGATAGTGATTATTTCTCATAATAAATTAATTATTGAAAGGTTTTCAGAGAATATTTTATTGATGTCCAATGGCAATTTAACTCCATTTTTAGGGGCGTCAGAGAATTTAGAAAAAGAAGTGATAAGTACGGAGAAAATTCATGAAAAAATTAAATACATCAAAGGATATCATCCTATTAATCGAGTTATTTATTGATAATGCTTTACGAGGTTTGCTCAAGCACTCTATTTTGTCAAAAAAGAGTACTCGCATCGTAATAGGTGTGTGTATTTTTTATCTATTTTGCATACTTTTTTTATAATATGAGTGAACTAGCTAGAATTGTACCAGATTCAGAAAAAATTAGTCATATTTTGATAGAACAAGGTCGAAAAATAACTTTTTATAGTTATTTTAGTAATACATTTGTTTTAGGTATAATAGCATATATTTTAGTTGATAATACTGTTGCATTAGATAAAAACTCCTTATTTTTTGTGAAAACATTGCCTTTTAGAAAGAAAGACATCAGCTTATCTTTTATGCTATTCAAATTTGTAATTATGATATTGCTTTATGAATTAGTTATGATCATTTCTACGCCAGCTATTAAACTTGTGACGACTGTTCCTATTGAATATGTCATTTTTTTTATTGTTCAGCATCTTTTTTATCTAGTGGTAATTGGGGTGATTGAGTTTATACATTGTTTGTTTACATTCTTTTTGAAACGAAGAGTGAAACAAATTAATAGTCTCAAAGTGATAGGTGATAGTTTATTAATGATTTTTGCTACTTTTTATTTTTTTGATTTTCGTTATGGTTTAGAATTATTTCTAGCAAACCAATTGTGGAGTATCTCCTATATGATTCCTATCACTTTTTTTCTAATAGTGGTATGTTTAATGCTTATTAGTATAGGCCTATTAAGACTAATTAGTATTCTTGAAAATCAAATGTCTCAACATTCAAAATATATATACATTCCATTCTTAAATAAAGTTATATTTCGTTATAAAGCGAATTGGTATTTTATTAGTTTTACTACAGTTGTTATGTTGGTTATTTTTTTCCAAAGTGGTTTAAGAACAATGTTATTCATTTTGACAACTGTTATGGCCTTTTCAGGCGTTTTATTATTAAGCTATGGAGATATTACTGCTGATTTCAGAAAACAATATGATTTATTGAGAATAAAAATTAGAAATGAATGGTTGAGTCAACTATTGCTAGTGATAATGTTGGCAATGCCATTGTTACTACTTTGTTTTTGGGGATTTGGGGAGTTAGCTCAACTAATTACAGCGTTGTCGTTATCATTAGTAGCTATAATTTTGGGATATGTATTTCCAAAATCACAAGGAAGTTTAAATGAAACGACTTCATTATTGTTATTATTTATTGTATTTGTTCTAGTTAGTTTATTGACAAATCGCTCTTTTGGTTGGTTGATTCTAATTGTTTTAGTACTCTTGCATTTGTTAGTAATTAAGAAGGTGAGAAATGAAAAAGAATAGTAAATATTTAGGAAGTATAACAGTTATCTATTTGTTAGTTCTTGTGATCGAAACATTATGGGAGCTATTCCATACCAGTCGCACAGAATCAACGAAAGTCACTACCTTATTAGGAATTACGATTGATAATCGTATAAGTAAACATGAAATTTCAACTACTTTTGGTTTGACAATTAAGGTATTAGTACTCTATTTGTTGTTATTGTTAGTTGTCTATATTTTGACTGGGTTATTTGGAAAAAAGAAAATATGATTATTAAGTTATCAATATTGTATGTGTTGTCAATATATGTCGTGTTACTTGTACATGAGTGGTTACATTTTATTTTAGCCAAATTCTTCAAATACAATGCTTATATAAAGAGAGTTGGTCTATACCCATTTAAAGTGGTGTATACGAACAGAAATAATCCTCTAGATAATTTATTGATTTCAGCGATATCTCCGCTTTTCTTGGTTATAGTAGGAATAATTTTGCCATTAAATTATTATACTGTGATTTTAAAAGTATCTTGTATTAGTAATATTTTTAATCTCTTACCGTTTACTGCAGATGGAGAAATAATTTTGCTTTCAATTTTTCAAATTTTTAGGAGGAGAAATAAATGAAAAAAAGAAAAGTGTTCATTATTTTTCTTGTTAGTTTGATTATATTTGTTTTTGGTTATTACTTAGCGTTTAATCAAAATAAGTATGTATCATATAATGACGAGACAAAACAGTTTGTACATACTGATACTTCAAAAATAATGGAAAATCTGGTGAACAGACAACAAGGAATTTATTATTTTGGCTTTCCGACTTGTCCTTGGTGTCTAGAATTATTACCAATACTAGATAAAGAATTAGATAAGGAAAGTATGAATGCTTATGCTGTAAATACTCGTGGTGATGACTATACAGAAAATGATGATGAATTATTACAAAAATTTTATCAAAAATATACTGGGGATGAGTCGCTTTCTGTACCTTTTATTGTTGCTATAAATAATAAGAAAGAGGTGCAGGTTCATATAGGCACAGTAAAGAATCATGATGCGACTAAAACAAAATTAAAAAGACGACAAAAAGAAGAATTATCCCAATCTTTAAATGAGATGTTAATATTTAGTGAAAGTGAATAACTGAATGCTTTTTTTATTGTCTCTTGCTGGTACGTTTATTCAAAAAATTCCGAGAAAACGTTGCTACGTTTTCTCTTTTTTTATGGGGTAGCAGTGGCTGATTTGATAGCTGGAGAGGTGATTTATTTATTTTTTTCTAAAAAATAATGAGAACACAGTGAATAACAGGCTTTTTCTGAATAGAACCATTTAAAAAAAGTGAAAAAAAAAGTATAATGAAACAAGGTGTAAATAAATGTAAAGGAATGTGGAGAATGGACAATCAGTTAACAACAGAGTTAAAAGAACGTTACGGCATTGTTTTCCATGATGTCAATCTATTAGAGCAAGCTTTTACTCATTCATCCTATGTGAATGAGCATCGCTATTTAAAATTATCCGATAATGAACGTCTTGAATTTTTAGGAGATGCAGTTTTAGAATTAATTGTTTCACAATATTTGTATTTAAAATTCCCAGAACTTCCAGAAGGAAAATTAACGAAGATGCGCGCAGCCATCGTTCGGGAAGATAGTTTAGCCAAATTTGCGAAAGAATGTCACTTCGACAACTACATTTTATTAGGTAAAGGAGAAGAAGCATCGGGCGGACGAACACGTGCATCATTATTATGTGACTTATTTGAAGCCTTTTTAGGTGCCCTCTACTTAGACCAAAAAGTTGGCGCAGCCAAGAAATTTATTGAAGACGTTATTTTTCCGAAAATTGATGCCGGTGCTTTTTCACATGAGATGGATCACAAAACACAATTACAAGAAGTTTTACAACGCAAAGGCGATGTTTCAATTGAATATCGCTTAATTAAAGAAGAAGGCCCTGCTCATGACCGCACCTTTTTCACTGAAGTTTACATGAATGGTGAACTCATTGGGTTAGGCCAAGGAAAATCGAAGAAGTTAGCTGAACAGGATGCCGCTGAGCGGGCACTGAAAAGTATTCCTCAGTAAGGCTGGAAGGAGCAATATTCGTGTATTTAAAACGAATTGAAATTACAGGATTTAAATCATTTGCAGATAAAACCATTATTGAATTTGAAGATGATGTGACAGCAGTGGTTGGTCCGAATGGAAGTGGGAAAAGTAATATCACGGAAGCCGTTCGTTGGGTATTAGGTGAACAATCTGCGAAAAACCTTCGCGGTGGCAAAATGAACGACATTATCTTTGCCGGTTCGGAAGGTCGTAAACCGCTAAATATTGCGGAAGTTACCGTGACGTTAGACAACAGCGACCATTATTTAGCATTGGATTATAGTGAGATTAGTGTCACCCGTCGTTTAAAAAGAACGGGCGAAAGTGACTTTTTTATTAATAAACAAGCGTGCCGTTTAAAAGATATTCAAGATTTATTTATGGATTCAGGGTTAGGCAAAGAATCTTTTTCAATTATTTCGCAAGGGAAAGTTGAAGCGATTTTTAATAGTAAACCTGAAGACCGTCGTGGGATCTTTGAAGAAGCAGCGGGCGTTTTAAAATACAAACAACGGAAGAAAAAGGCTGAACAAAAGCTTTTCGAAACTGAGGACAACTTAAGCCGTGTCCAAGATATCATTTACGAGTTGGAAGACCAATTAGTTCCTCTAGCCGCCCAAGCAGATGCGGCTAAAAAGTATTTAGCTTTGAAAGAAGAACTTACCGAAATTGATGTCAATTTAACTGTGACCGAAATTCAAGAAGCAAAAGCTATTTGGGAAACGAAAACGCAAGAATTAACAGCCATTGAAGAAAAGTTAGCTGGCGCAAGTAAGCAAGTCCATGACTTAGAAGGAAAATTGGTACGTTTACGAAGCAAGCGCAATCGTTTAGATGAACAAATTGAAACGGAACAACAACAATTATTACAAGTGACAGAAGCGTTGAAACAAGCAGAAGGACAAAAAAATGTTTTAATTGAACGTTCCAAACACACCTCCCAAACGGCAAGCGAATACGAAGAGACATTGGCAGAAACGGCCGAAAAAATTGTTCGTTATCGAGAAGAATTGCAGACGCTGGAAACAGCAATCGCAGAAAAAACGGCACAACGTCAGACGTTAAAAGAAGCATTGGCTTTGGCAACGAAAGATGTGGAAAAATATAGTAAGTCTTCTAAAGAATTAATGGAAGAATTGCGCAGTCAGTATGTGGAAGTCATGCAAGAACAAGCCAATACAGCCAATGACTTAAAATATTTAGAACGACAATATCAACAAGAAACAGCTAAAAATCAACAATCGCTAGCAAAACACGAAGCGCTAGAAGAACAGATGGTTGAAGCTCTCGCAATGAAAGAGACGCTAGAAAAAGAGCAAAAAGTTGCAAAACAAGGCTTACAAGAACAGTTGGAAGAATACACTGCGTTGAAAGTAACGCTTGAAGCCAAACGTGAACGATTAGCACAGCGTCAAAACGATATGTACCAAGCGATGAATCAAGTGCAACAAGCGAAGGCACGCCAAAAAAGTTTGCAAGAAATTCAAGAAAATTACGCTGGCTTCTATCAAGGCGTGAAAGCTGTATTGCGTCACAAAAACCAACTAACTGGGATTGTTGGCGCAGTGGCTGAGTTAATTGAAGTGCCTAAAGAATATACGTTGGCGATTGAAACGGCCTTAGGTGGTGCGGCGCAACATATTGTTGTGGAAAATGAGAAAGATGGTCGAGCAGGCATCACCTTCTTAAAACAACAACACAGTGGCCGAGCAACCTTTTTACCATTGACTACCATTAAGCCACGCTCTGTATCGGCGATGGTTCAGAATCGTTTGGCTGGTGCACCGGGCTTCGTGGGGATTGCCAGTGAATTAGTTCGTTATCCAGAACAAGTACAAACCGTTATTCAAAATCTCTTAGGCGTCACGATTTTAGCGGCAGATTTAACGAGTGCCAACCAGTTAGCAAAATTAGTCAATTACCAATATCGCGTTGTCTCATTGGAAGGCGATGTGATGAATCCTGGCGGTTCGATGACTGGGGGAGCCAATAAACGTGGCAACCAAGGAAGCCTATTTTCACAAGCGCAAGAACTTCAAACAATTACTGAACAAATGACTCAATTAGAAACACAACTAAGAAGTGTGGAACAAGAAGTCCAAGCGCTCTCGCAAGAAGTGAAAACAGCCACGGAACGTGCAGAAATGTTGCGCTCTGCTGGTGAACAAAATCGCTTAAAACAACAAGAAATTGACAATAAATTAGCCAATCAAACAGAAACGATTACTCGTTTAACAAAAGAAAAACGCTTGTTTGAATATGAATCACGTGAATTGCATCAATTCTTAACCGAATATCAAACGAAAAAAGCCACATTGACAGAGCAACAAGCAAACTTAACGGCAACGAAAGAACGTTTAGATGCTGAAATGAAACAAGTGGAACAAGAAGCTAGCCAAATGGAAACCTTTAAAGCCCAAGCGCAAGAACGCTTGACGACAGTTCAAGCAGAACAAGCAGTAGCGGCGGAACAATGTGCCCATTTTGCTCGTCAAAAACAAGACAAACAAGAACAATTGGACGAATTGTTGATTCGAGAAACGGCCATCCGTCAACAGCTACAACAATTAAGTAGCCATTCTAGCGATCACCAGTTAACCGAAGAAGGCTTAGCGGCACAAGTCGCGCAATTAGCGGAGAAACAAACAGCGTTGCAAACGTCTTTACAAACGGCACGCAGTCAACGACAAGCGTTGCAAGAGGAAGTAGACGAGTTAGATACAAAATTAGCGGAAGAAAACAAACGCCAACAACAGTATTTAGCAGATAAAACACAAATTGAAGTCCTAAAAAATCGTGCAGAAATGCAATTAGATAGCTCGTTAAGTTACTTACAGGAAGAATACAGCTTAACCTTTGAAGCTGCCTATGAAGCGTATTTCCCAATCGATGATTTAGCGCAAGCGCAGCAAACAGTGAAACGCCTAAAACAAGAAATTGAGCGGTTAGGACCTGTTAACTTAAGTGCCATCGAGCAATTTGAACAAGTCGATGAACGCCATCAATTTCTAGTCAGTCAACGTGATGATTTATTAAATGCGAAAGAACAATTATTTGAAACCATGGATGAAATGGACCAAGAAGTGAAAGAACGGTTTAAAGAAGTCTTTGAAGCAATTCGTGGCCAGTTCAAAGTGGTATTTCCTAATATGTTTGGTGGCGGACGGGCAGAACTGGTGCTAACCAACCCAGAGGATCTCTTGAATACAGGGATTGAGATTGAGGCGCAACCACCAGGGAAAAAATTACAACATTTAAGCTTGTTGTCTGGAGGCGAACGGGCATTAACGGCGATTGCGTTACTCTTTTCAATTATTCGTGTTCGACCAGTTCCGTTCTGTATTTTAGATGAAGTAGAAGCAGCTTTAGATGAAGCCAACGTTGCTCGTTTTGGCCATTATTTAAGCGAATTTGAAGATGGTACACAGTTTATCGTGGTGACGCATCGTAAAGGGACAATGGAAGCCGCAGATGTTTTATATGGCGTGACTATGCAAGAATCTGGGGTTTCAAAAATCGTTTCAGTTCGCTTGGAAGAGGTCAAAGAAGGTGGCGCAATTGAAAAAAGCAATTAGCCAGAAGCAAGGAGGAGCGAACGTTTGATAAAATTAGTTGCTATTGATTTAGATGGAACATTATTAAATAGCCAAAAAGAGATTTCTTTACGGAATAAACAAGCACTGATGGCTGCGAAACAAGCAGGCGTGAAAGTTGTTATCTGCACAGGTCGACCTTTGGCAGCTATTGGTCCTTACTTAGAAGAATTAGGTTTACAAGAGGAAGGCGATTATAGCATTACTTTTAACGGCGGATTGGTTCAAAAAAATGATACAGGGGCCATTATTGAGAAAACATTGATGCCCTTGGAAGCGATTCATGAGCTGTACCAATTAGCAACCACACTCAACATGCCGTTTGATGTCTTATCCGATGAGGTCGTGATGCAATTGCCTTCTGCACCTAATTATCCTTCAATTTATAGTTCTCTAAACAAATTATTAACCTTTGAGTCCTACAAATTAGAAGAGTTAACCCCGAATCGAATTTATAATAAAGTTGTTGTTGCGATTGATGAAGCGTATTTAAATGAACGCATCAAGGAAATTCCAGCCTCTTTTTATGAGCGTTTTGAAATTATTAAAACGCGAAATAACTTATTAGAATTTATGCCAAAAGGGATTACGAAAGCCTATGGTATTTCCTTGTTAGCCAAAGATTTAGGAATCCGTGCAGAAGAAATCATGACCCTAGGGGACGAAGAAAATGATTTACCGATGATCGAATACGCTGGCTTAGGTGTCGCCATGGCAAATGCGATTCCATTAGTTAAAGAAGCCGCAGATGTCGTTACAGACACGAATGACCAAGATGGCGTTGCCAAAGCGGTCGAAAAATATATTTTAACGCCGTTGGAAGGAGGCCAATAAGAATGGGATTTTTTGATAAAATTAAAAAAGCTTTTTCCGCTGAAAAAAAGGAAGAAGAAAAACAAGAGATAATTGAAGAAACAGTAGACGAAACACCTAGTGATGAATCAGCGCCTGCTGAATCAAAAGAAACCGCAGCAGAAGAGGCGCAAACAACGCCAGAAACGACAGCGGAAGAAGTCACAGAAACAGCCGATTTAACAGACAACGCTGAAATGGAAAAATTAGCTGGCGTAGAAGAAGCGTTAGAAGAAGAGCCAGAAGAAATCTTGACAGAGGAAACACAAGAAGTTGTTGTGGAAGCGCCTGAGGAAGAAAGTAGTGTCGTAACTCCGTTGGCAGAACCAACAGACACGCAGGTTTCAGAAGAAATTGAAGAGTCGAAAGAAGAACAAGTCCAAGAAAAATATGAAAAAGGTTTGGAAAAAACACGTAAGACATTTGGTCAACGGTTGAACGAATTGTTTGCTAATTTCCGGAGCGTTGATGAAGATTTCTTTGAAGAATTAGAAGAAACGTTAATTGGTGCAGACGTAGGCTTTGATACATCCTTAAAAATTACAGAAGCCTTGCGACAAGAAGTGAAACTGCGAAACGTGAAAAAACCAGCTCAAGTTCAAAATACCATCATTGAAAAAATGGTTGATTTGTATGAAGAAGCAGGAATTAATGAAAATAATGCGATTAACTTACAGCCAAATGGCTTAACCGTGATTTTATTTGTTGGTGTTAATGGAGTTGGTAAAACAACCAGCATTGGTAAATTAGCCCATCAATACAAGTTGGAAGGAAAGAAAGTTTTAATGGCCGCTGCCGATACGTTCCGAGCGGGCGCCATCGATCAATTAGTTGTTTGGGGTGAACGGGCTGGCGTTGAAGTTGTGCGTGGGAATGCTGGCGGCGATCCAGCAGCGGTCGTTTTCGATGCAGTGGAACGTGCCAAAGCAGAACAGGCCGATGTTTTGCTAGTGGATACAGCAGGTCGTTTACAAAATAAAGTCAACTTAATGAAAGAATTAGAAAAAATCAAACGAGTCATCCAACGAGAAATTCCAGATGCGCCTCACGAAGTTCTCTTAGTCGTGGACGCAACTACTGGGCAAAATGCGATGACACAAGCCAAACAGTTCAAAGAAACAACCGATGTCACTGGCTTAGTTTTAACCAAACTAGACGGAACAGCCAAAGGTGGTATTGTCATTGCTATTCGGAATGAATTACACTTGCCAGTGAAATTAGTTGGTCTAGGTGAAGGCATTAACGATTTAGAACCATTTAATGCCAACGATTTCGCAATGGGCTTATTTAAAGGCTTATTAAAAGATGTTTAGTTGTAGAAAATAACAGGTTTGGGAAGAACGTGGGACAGGAGTATTTAGCTTCAAGAATGAAGAAGCTACTCCTGTCCCGCCGTTTATTTTAGGATTAGGACGGATGTTCTAAGTTCTTTCTAAATTGTTTCTGAAAAAAATGAAGGAGTGAGGGAGAAGATGACAGAACAAATGTGGATTGAGAAGTTAGGATTAGAAGCGCATCCTGAGGGCGGTTATTTTAAACAAACCAATAAAAGTGAACAATTGATTCCGACCAAACGAGGCGAACGGGCGTTGCATACAGCGATTTTGTTTCTATTAAATACAGAAAGTCCGTCACATTTTCATCGTTTAAAAGCGGATGAATTATGGTTTTTTCACGATGGTCAGCCGTTAACCGTTCACTGTATTTTTCCTGATGGAACGTATCAAGCTGTTCAGTTAGGGAAAGACTTAGTTCAAGGACAACAGCTTTCGTTCTCAGTTCCTGCCGGTACAATCTTTGGTTCTACAGTAGCGACAGGATTTGCGTTAGTCAGTTGTGTAGTTACACCAGGCTTTGAGTTTGAAGACTTCGAGTTATTTACTCAAGCGGAATTGTTAAACGATTATCCACAACATAGTGAAATCATTCAGCACTTGGCTTATCGAGAATTACCTTAAGAAAACGTTTTAGTAACATTTCTTTTATGAATATGCTAGTATAAATCAAACAAGCTTGTTGATTTTGTCGCAACGCACAGTTAGCTGTCGTAGATGATTAAAAGAGAGGGATGAATCACATGGGCACAATGGTTTTTGTTAACTTCCCAGTAGCGGATGTCCAACGTTCTACAGCCTTTTATGAAAAACTTGGATTCAAAAAGAACGAGGAATTTTCAACAGAGGAAGCTAGTTCGATGATGTGGGATGATCAATTTTGGATTATGTTGTTGAACCATGACTTTTATGGAAAATTTATCCAAGAAAAGCAAATTATTGATGCGCAAACAACCAGTGGAGCATTAATTTCCTTTAGTTTAGAGAGTGCCGAAGCCGTAAAACAGTTTGGCGAAACCGCCAAAGCTAACGGAGGCAACTGTTACCGAGTTGATATGGGAATACCAGAAGAGCAAATGTATGGCTTAGAGGTGCAAGATTTGGATGGCAATAGCTTAGAACCTGTCTGGATGAAGATGTAAAAAGAGCCGCAAAATCTCTACAGATTTTGCGGCTCTTTTCCTACAAAAAACTATTGTAAATTATTGGCATTAGTAGCTTCAACGCCATAAGAATCAGCTACTTTTTTCAAGCTAAATCCTTTTCCGTAGACTTCACTCGCACTCATTGAAATCAAAAAAGCTTCTTCATCAATATCAAGAATGGCTTCTTTTAAGCGGGGAAAATCTTTTTCACGAATGACAGTCATTAAGAGCATGCCTTTCGCGCTTCGATAACCGCCTTCGATTGGCACCAAGGTCACACCTTTATCTAGTTCACGTAATAAGCGTTCTTGAATAGCGACATATTTTGGTGAAATAATCATCACATTCTTCGAGCGAACCAGACCAACTTGAATCATGTCAACGACACGACCAATTGTAAATAAACAAATTAAAGAGAATAGCACAATATCTGCATTAAAAGCATACATTGCTGATAAAATGACTAAACCATCGACGAATAAAATAGCAATACCTAAGGAAACTTTGAAGTATTTATTGACAATTTGTGAAATGATTGCTGTCCCACCAGTTGAAGCATTGCCACGGAAAACCAAGCCTAGGCCAGCACCTGTAATAATACCGCCAAATAATGCTGCTAGAAAAATATTATGTGTTAAAACAGGCATCCCTGAAGTAATTCCTACAAAAAATGGATAAATAAGACTGCCATAAATGGTTTTGACACCGACCTCTTTCCCAAGAAGTAAGAAACAAAGCACTAAAAGAGGAATATTGATGGCGTAAAGAACAATGGCGGGACTAATCCCGAAAACATAATTAATAACAATACTAATGCCATTGGCTCCGCCTGCGACAAGTTTATTTGGCAATAAGACCGCATTGATTGAAATGGCCAAAATGAATGCACCGACTGTTACATAGGCGGTGTCTTTTAAACGTTGGGCTGTAAAAAATTTGTTCATAAAATACCTCCAATTATTTATTAGTTTAGTGAATGATGACATAAAAAAAGACAGAACATGAGAGACAAGCCTAATCGACTTATGTCCCACACTCTAAATCTTCAACTAATCAACTGAACACTTTTTCCTTATACTAACATGAAATACGACAAGAAAACATAGTGAACAAACAATTTTTTGGAAAAGAGGTCGGGACAGAACCGTTTAGCTCCGAGAACCAAGTAGGTACTGATTAACATCTATTTGCTTTGCAAATAGATGTTAATCAGCAATAAGAAGAAATTTCCGAAAATTGCTCTTTAATTTTTGGAGACCAAGTAGGTATTGTTCATCATCGAATCACTACGTTCTTCGTGATTCTCAACAATTTCGGCTTATTTCCGAAGGACCTTCAACTCTTAGAGCTTTAGCTCTTAGAAGTTGTTGAGATCGAAGCAACGCGTAGTGTTGGTTCTGTTCCCGCCGTTTATCAGGTTTTGAGCCCGGAACAAAAATCCAAAGTGATTTTTGTCACAGGCTCAAAAAAGTCAAAAAGCGGCCAGCCCAAATAGCTTCATGATGTTGGATAATTTGTGCCGCGGTTAAATGCCCATTATCCAAGGTGGAAGTGGTTTTCGGTGTCATCAAACACGTATAGCCTAAACCATGAGCCATCCGAATTGTAGTGTCCACACAAAACTCGGTTTGGACACCAGCAATTTCTAACGTTTGAATGGCTTGTTCCGTCAATAAATCATTTAAATTTGTTTGGTAAAAGGCATTCGCATGTGTTTTGCGGATGAAAAAATCTGTAGGTTGTGCATCCAGTTTTTCAAAAAGTTGCCAAGAGTCTGAGCCAAAAGGTAATTCGGTTTCTTCATGTTGAACAAAAATAATGGGCGCATGGTGTTGGCGGTAGACAGCAATACGCTGATTGACTTTATCCAACACTGCTGGTAGACGGTACAATTGCTGCGTCGGACTTTCGATGCCTTTTTGAAAGTCAATTAAAAGTAATGCACGATTTTTCATGAGCAATCCCCACTTTCTATAAACTAGTTGTTTTCAGTATAACGGAAAAAGGCGCTCTCTAAAAGTGTCTCGAAAATTCCCAAGCGAACGTTCAAAAAAACAGCATATTTACTCGTTTTCCTATATAATAGTAAGAGAAACAGATAGTTTGTAGAAAGAAAGGCGACAAGATGAATTATAGAGAATTAATGCAAAAGAAAAATGTTCGTCCTTACGTATTGATGGCTCGTTTTGGTTTAGAAAAAGAAAACCAACGTAGTACACGAGAAGGGCTTTTAGCGACAACTGATCATCCCACGGTTTTTGGTAACCGTTCTTATCATCCATATATTCAAACAGATTTTAGTGAAACACAATTAGAACTAATCACGCCTGTAGCAAATAGCGGCACAGAAATGCTTCGTTTTTTAGATGCCATTCACGATGTGGCTCGTCGTTCGATTCCAGAAGATGAAATGCTGTGGCCATTAAGTATGCCGCCACAATTACCAACAAAAGATGAAGAGATTAAAATTGCTAAATTAGATCAATATGATGCGGTGTTATATCGTCGTTATTTGGCAAAAGAGTATGGCAAACGAAAACAAATGGTCAGCGGAATTCATTTTAATTTTGAATATGACCAAGCCCTGATTCAGCAATTATATGATGAACAATCCGAAGTGACAGATTGCAAACAATTTAAAACGAAAGTGTACATGAAAGTTGCCCGTAACTTTTTACGTTATCGTTGGTTAATTACGTATCTTTTTGGGGCTTCGCCAGTTAGTGAAGACGGCTACTTTAGGGTCTACGACGACCAACCGCAAGAACCTATTCGCAGTATTCGGAATAGTACGTATGGCTACAGAAATCATGACAATGTGAAAGTATCGTATGCCTCATTGGAACGCTATTTAGAAGATATTCATCGCATGGTGGAAAATGGTTTACTTTCTGAAGAAAAAGAATTTTATGCGCCTGTGCGCTTACGTGGCGGGAAACAAATGTCTGATCTGCCTAAAACAGGTATTCGCTATATCGAGTTGCGTAATTTAGACTTAAATCCTTTTTCACGTTTAGGCATTGTGGAAGATACCGTGGATTTCTTACATTATTTCATGTTGTATTTATTGTGGACAGATGAAAAAGAAGAAGCGGATGAATGGGTGAAAACTGGGGATATTTTTAATGAACAAGTGGCTCTTGGTCATCCTCATGAAACGATTAAGTTAATTGCAGAAGGCGATCGGATTTTTTCAGAAATGATTGATATGTTAGATGCTCTAGGCATTCGCAAAGGCAAAGAAGTTGTCGGTAAGTATTATCAACAACTGCGGAATCCACAAGACACCGTTTCTGGCAAAATGTGGACGATTATTCAAGAAAACTCCAACAGTGAATTGGGTAATATTTTTGGAAACCAATATCAAAGTATGGCCTTTGAACGCCCTTATCAATTAGCTGGTTTCCGTGAGATGGAATTATCCACACAAATTTTCTTATTTGATGCGATTCAAAAAGGTCTGGAAATCGAAATTTTAGATGAACAAGAGCAATTTTTGAAACTGCAACATGGCGAGCACATTGAATACGTCAAAAATGCCAACATGACTAGCAAAGATAACTACGTGGTACCATTGATTATGGAAAACAAAACCGTGACAAAGAAAATTTTGTCTGCAGCAGGTTTCCATGTGCCTGGCGGTGAAGAATTTTCATCTTTTATTGAGGCACAAGAAGCACATTTGCGCTATGCCAATAAAGCGTTTGTCGTGAAACCAAAATCAACGAATTACGGTTTAGGAATTACCATTTTTAAAGAAGGCGCTTCGTTGGAAGACTTTACGGAAGCGTTACGGATTGCTTTTAAAGAGGACACAGCGGTTTTAATTGAAGAATTTTTACCTGGAACAGAATATCGGTTCTTTGTGTTAGATAATGATGTAAAAGCCATCATGTTGCGCGTGCCAGCCAATGTTACCGGAGATGGCAAACATACTGTAGAAGAATTGGTGGCCGCTAAAAATAGTGATCCATTGCGGGGAACCAATCACCGTGCACCACTAGAATTAATCCAGTTAAATGATTTAGAAAAACTAATGTTGAAAGAACAAGGTTTAACTATCTATTCTGTGCCAGAAAAAGAGCAAATCGTGTACTTGCGAGAAAATTCTAATGTTAGCACGGGCGGGGATTCGATTGATATGACCGATGTCATTGATGATAGTTATAAACAAATCGCCATTGAGGCCGTAGCTGCTTTAGGAGCCAAAATTTGTGGCATTGATTTAATCATTCCTGACAAAGACGTAAAAGGCACACGTGATAGCTTAACGTACGGGATTATCGAAGCAAACTTTAATCCAGCCATGCACATGCATGTGTATCCTTACGCTGGAAAAGGACGCCGTTTAACAATGGACGTTTTAAAACTTTTATACCCAGAAGTGGTTCAATAAAAAAGAATACCGCCAAAAAATTCATAATAGATTTTTTGGCGGTATTCTTTATAAAAACGTTTTCTTGGTGAACCCAATAGGTTATACTAAAACTATTACCAATGAAAGTTGTATGACGGTGGCTCTGAGTTAGAGAGGCAGGTGATGCCTATGTGTATCCGATGCACTTTAACGAAAGGAGCATTTTTTTTGTCAATCGAAGCGACATTGGAATTGATGATTAGTTTTGCAACCCTTGTTGCGTTACTGATTTTCGGTATCCTTGAAGCAACGAAAAACGATAAAAAATAACCGTTCATAAGCTTGACAGGCCGAACGGTTAAACAGTAATAAAAACTTAACTCAGTAAGCCACCAGTTCTTATAACTGGCGCTGGTATAAAAGAGAGGTATGT
This sequence comes from Enterococcus sp. DIV0183, assembly GCF_050541505.1. Taxonomy (NCBI): domain Bacteria; kingdom Bacillati; phylum Bacillota; class Bacilli; order Lactobacillales; family Enterococcaceae; genus Enterococcus; species Enterococcus sp. DIV0183. The sequence goes on along the minus strand of NZ_CP172932.1, from coordinate 2,527,645 downwards.
ACCCGCATACCTCTCTTTTTCATTTTCATAATAGCATAATTCTATTATAAATGGAAGCGCTCATAACTTTCCTTGAGCTTTTTATGAGTGAAATAGTTTTTGCCAAAAGCCTTTTTTAGCTGTTGGCTCTTCTTTTGGCGTTTCGGTTGCTTGAGGATATTTTTCTGTAACGTCAATCACAGGTTCATCGACTGCATGTTTTTCAGCTAACAGTAAGCCGAGAGAGTCAGGGTTGTTCTCCACAAAATTGTTAACAATCTTAAAGGTTGCGCCATGCTGATTTAATAATTTAATATAGGTACTTTGCAGGTCAGAAGAGATTTCGCCATTTAAAAGTACTGTAACTTCAGGATGCTTCGCTAATTCTTCTAATAAATGTTTTTGGTTCTGTGCATCTTTCATTTCAGCGACGGTCATGGAGAGACGGCAGCGTTCACGAAATGTGCCCATGTATTTGTGTTGTTCTTCAGGATTAACGAGGGGCGTACCGTACATTCCTTTATCCAGACGTTGTTGTAAGTCATCATTCGCCATTCAGTAACACTCCTTTCCTAACGTTTCCCTCCATTATAGCATATCTTAGATAAGTCGTTGGTCAGTCGGCTTGAGAAGAAGTTTTTAATAAAGGAAAAAAAGTGGTTGCATTTGTGATGGTTTTCTCATACACTGTAACTAAGAATGAGAATCATTCTCAATTAAATAAAAATGGAGTTTTCTCATGAAAAAGATTGGTTTGTTTGTTCTACTATTACTTTTCAGTTTATTGTCATTAGTGATAGGGGTGAAGGACATTGCACTTTCTCAGTTGTTTCAATTAGATGCGCAGCAACAATTTGTTTTATTTACCACCCGTGTTCCCCGCACGTTGAGTTTAATCATTGCTGGTAGTACGATGAGTATTTCTGGATTGATTATGCAGCAACTCACACAAAATAAATTTGTCGCTCCTAGTGTCGCTGGAACAACCGATAGTGCAAGGTTGGGTATTTTAGTCGCAATGTTATTTTTCCCAACAGCTCCGTTTCTCTATCGAACGGCAATTGCTTTTATTTTTGCGCTAAGCGGGACCTTGTTATTCTTAGCGCTCATTCGATTATTACCAAGTAAGAATCAAGTGATGGTCCCTTTGGTGGGCGTGATGTTTGGTAACATTCTAGGCTCAATTGCCACATTTTTTGCCTATCAATACCAATTGGTTCAAAATATGTCTGCTTGGTTACAAGGAAATTTTTCCACAGTTATGAAAGGGAATTATGAATGGTTATTCTTAATGATTCCTTTGTGGTTTGTTATTTATTTATTTGCTTATCATTTCACTGTCGTTGGTATGGGTGAAGCATTTGCAAATAGTCTTGGCGTCCATTACCAGCGAATTCAGTTTTTAGGTTTGACGCTGGTTGCTTTAGCAAGTGCCATCGTTTTATTGATGGTGGGGAATATTCCGTTTTTAGGGGTTGTGATTCCTAATCTCGTGTCTTTACGTTATGGCGATCATATGAAAAATACCTTGTGGTTAACTGGGATTTGCGGGAGTTTGTTCTTGTTAATCTGTGATATTTTAGCACGAGTATTGATTGCCCCCTATGAAATTCCTGTCAGCGTGGTTGTCGGAACATTAGGGAGCATTTTGTTCATTTTATTATTACTAAGGGGGCGCAAACAATGAAACGGCCTTTAAAAAAATGGCTTTCATTACTTTTGCTTTTAGCTGCCGTAGTAATTGTGAGCCTTTGTTATTTAACTTATAACACGTATGGCAATTGGTCCTTTGCTTTGGCGTTACGAGGGAAAAAGTTATTGGCTTTTATTTTTGTTGGAATCGCTGCGGCTTTTTCAACTATTAGTTTTCAAACAGTCACGCAAAATCATTTCCTAACGCCAAACATTTTAGGGATGGATTCCTTGTATGTCTTTGTGCAGACGGTGTTATTTTTTCTTTTAGGAGGCGCACAAGCGTTAGGTCAAGTAAGTCTTGGGTCGTTTTTGATGAACGTCTTTTTAATGGTGTTTTTAAGTACTAGTTTATCGTATTTTCTATTACGCAAAAATCAATCCGATTTATTTTTATTATTGATGATTGGCATGATTTTAGGTACTTTTTTCAGTAGTATTAGTACGTTTTTACAAGTGATTATGGATCCTAACGAATACGACTTACTCCAAGGAAAGTTGTTTGCCAGTTTTGGTAACGTCAATAGTCAGTATCTCGTTTTCGTTGGTGTGGCGGTACTCATAATTTGTGGGATACTTTGGCGGGAAAGTTACCGTTTAGACGTTTTACATTTAGGGAACCATCAAGCCCAGAATTTGGGGATTGCTGTGAATCAGTTTCAATTAGTGTTGTTGTGTTTGATCAGTAGTCTGGTCGGCTTATCAACAGCATTAGTGGGACCGATTACATTTTTAGGTTTTATCGTGGCCAATATGAGTTATCAATTCATGAAAACCTATCGCCACCGAGAACTGTTTGTGGCAGGGAGTTTAATAGCAGTCTTTTTACTGGTGTTCGGCCAATTGATGGTTGAACAGGTCTTTCATTTGAATACCCCGCTCAGTGTCGTGATTCAATTTGTTGGGGGCGTTTATTTTATATGGAAAATTATTGCAGAAAGGAAGCAACGCACATGATCCAGATGAGTGATGTATCAAAAAAATATGGCGATAAATTTGTCGTTTCAGACATTGATTTACCTATTTCTGAAGGCAAATTAACGGCCTTTATTGGGCCAAATGGCGCTGGGAAAAGCACGCTGCTAGCCATGATGAGTCGTTTAATTCCCAAAGATACCGGGGAAATTTATCTGGACAAGCAAGAAGTAAAAACCTGGAAGCAATCAGCTTTTTCACAAAAAATTGCCCTTTTAAAACAAGCCAACGGTGTACAACTTAAATTAACTGTGCGAGAACTAGTCAATTTTGGCCGCTTTCCTTATTCCAAAGGTCGCTTAAAAAGCGCTGACCATGAAAAAGTAACAGAAGCACTGGAACAATTGGGCTTAACTGAAATGGCGGAAGAATACATTGATACCCTTTCTGGAGGGCAATTACAACGGGCGTATATTGCCATGATTTTAGCCCAAGATACCGATTATATTTTATTGGATGAGCCCTTAAATAACCTCGACATGAATTATGCGGTTCAAATGATGCAGATTCTTAAACGCTTAGTAGATGAACTAGGAAAAACGATTCTGATTGTTCTACATGATATTAATTTTGCCGCAAGCTATGCAGATGAAATTGTCGCCATGAAAGGCGGAAAGCTCTATGCGCATGGCGCAACAGAAGAAGTTATTCAAACAAGTATTTTAAATGATCTTTATGAAATGAATATCCGGATTTGTGAAATTGAAGGAAAACGCTTTTGTCTTTATCACTAAATCGGGCAATTTAAAAATAACGTTTTTGGAGGAAAAGAATGAAAAAGAAATTTTTAGCAATGATGGCAGTTTCAATGATGGGACTGTTGATGTTAAGTGCTTGTCAAACAAATAAAAAAACAGCAGATTCTGCAACAACAGAAACAACAGCTAAAACGGAAGTCACAGTCAAAGACACCAATGGTCAATTAACCGTTCCCAAAAATCCTAAGAAAGTCGTTGTTTTTGATAATGGTTCCTTGGATACAATGGATGCACTAGGTGTCGGTGACCGCGTGGTAGGTGCGCCAACTAAAAATATCCCTGCGTATTTGGAAAAATACCAAAAAGTTGAATCAGCAGGCGGCATTAAAGAACCAGATTTAGAAAAAATCAATCAACTAAAACCAGACTTAATTATTATTTCTGGTCGTCAACAAGATTATCAAGAACAATTAAAAGCCATTGCGCCAACCATTTACTTAGCTGTAGATGCCAAAAATCCTTGGGCATCAACGAAACAAAATATCGAAACGTTGGGCACTATTTTTGATAAAGAAGAGGTAGCTAAAGAAAAAATAACTGGCTTAGAAAAAGAAATTGCTGACGTGAAAAAACAAGCAGAAGCTAGCGCGAATAATGCGCTTGTTGTGTTAGTTAACGAAGGACAACTTTCCGCTTACGGAAAAGGCTCTCGTTTCGGTTTAATTCATGATACATTTGGCTTCAAAGCAGCAGACGATAAGATTGAAGCTTCCACTCATGGGCAAAGTGTTTCTTACGAATATGTTTTAGAAAAAAATCCTGGGATTCTCTTTGTGGTAGATCGCACCAAAGCAATTGGTGGCGACGATTCAAAAGATAACGTCGCTGCAAACGAATTGATTCAAAAAACCGATGCTGGTAAAAATGATAAAGTCATTATGCTTCAACCAGATGTTTGGTATCTAAGCGGTGGTGGATTAGAATCAATGCATTTGATGATAGAAGATGTTAAAAAAGGATTAGAGTAAAATTGTTTTAGAAAAGAGGGATTGAAACCTCTTTTCTTTTTTTGATGAAAATCAAAAAAGTTTTAAATTAAAAATGTGGTTGACGGCCTCGAAAATGTTTGCTAAACTATCCGTAAATCAGTATGATTGATGAAACAAATAAAAGAACAAAATGTGATGAGAAGGAAAGTACTTTTTAAAATAGCTTGCAGAGAGCCTCGTTTGGTGAGAAGAGGTAGTGACGTTAAAGGGGAAAATGGCCTTTGAACAGGTTGGTTGAAGCCGTTTGCTTAAACCAATTCAGGTGCGCCTGTTATAGCGCTACAGTATGATTGTACTGGAAACGAGCGGATCTTTTTTAGCGAAGAGATCAACAAAGGTGGTACCGCGATTGCATAAGCATTCGTCCTTTTTAGGACGAATGCTTTTTTTATTTGTTTAAAAAATATGAGGGGGCAACAACATGAAATTGGGGAAAAAAGTAGTAGGTTTGATTGCAACAGGGTTTCTTTTAGCCGCATGTGGCGGAACCAAAGAAGCGGCAGAGAAAGTAGATTCGGGAAATTTAGCAGCTGAACAAAAAATCAGTATTAGTTCACCTGCACCAATCTCAACATTGGATACAACACAAACAACAGATAAAAATACCTTTACAATGGCACAACATTTATTTGAAGGCCTTTATCGGTTTGATGATGATAGTGCCACGGTGCCAGCTCTAGCTAAAGATGTCAAGATTAGTGACGATGGACGCAAGTACCACTTTACCTTGCGGGAGGGGATTAAGTGGAGCAACGGCGAGCCAATCACGGCCCAAGATTTTGTTTATTCTTGGAAAAAACTGGTGACACCAGCGACGATTGGACCGAATGCCTATTTACTAGACAGTGTTAAAAATAGTTTTGAAATACGCAACGGTGAAAAGTCAGTCGATGAATTAGGGATTTCAGCCCCTAATGACAAAGAATTCATTGTTGAATTAAAACAGGCCCAACCTTCCTTCTTAGCAGTCGTTTCGATTGCTTGGTTAGCGCCACAAAGTCAAAAATTTGTCGAAGCGCAAGGCAAAGATTACGCCTTGGATAGTGAACATTTACTTTATAGCGGGCCATTTACGCTAGCCAATTGGGATGCGACTTCAGATACTTGGACATTGAAAAAAAATCCAGAATACTATGATGCGGATCAAGTGAAACTGGAAGAAGTTGCGGTTAGCACAATCAAAGAAGATAATACTGGGATTAATTTATATCAAGCGAATGAACTAGACTTAGTTCGCATTAATGGACAATATGTTCAACAATATCAAGAGGATCCAGGCTATGTCAGTCATCCAGATGTGGCCAACTACTTCTTAGATTTCAACAAAAAAGAAGGAACGCCATTAGCGAATGTTCATTTACGAAAAGCGATTGGCCAAGCAATTGATAAAGAAGCCTTAACACAAAGTGTCTTAAACGATGGGTCAAAACCCCTCAACGGATTGATTCCAAGTAAACTTTATGCGAATCCAGAAACAGATGAAGATTTCCGAGCTTACAGTGGCGAGTATTTGAAAAATGATGTCAAAAAAGCCCAAGCTGAATGGACGAAAGCCCAAGCGGATGTCGGTAAAAAAGTGAAACTTTCCTTGCTGGCGGCAGATACAGATCAAGGAAAACGAATTGCTGAATATGTTCAAAGTCAGTTGCAAGAAAATCTGCCAGGTTTAGAAATTACCATTTCATCGCAACCAAGTAATAATGTGAACCAATCGCGACGTGAAAAAAATTATGAGTTGTCTCTTTCAGGATGGATTGCCGGCAGTAGTGAATTAGACTCTTACTTTAACTTATATGCAGGAGAATCAAGTTACAATTATGGCAATTATCATAATGCCAAATACGACCAATTGGTAGAAGATGCACGAACGATTAATGCCAATAATCCAGAGAAACAGTTTGCAGAATACAAAGAAGCGGAAGACATCTTGTTGAACCAAGATGCTGCCCAAGTACCGCTGTATCAAAGTGCCTCAAATTATCTAATCAATCCTAAATTGAAAGGCATTAGTTATCACTTGTATGGGGATTATTTCCACTTGCGCAATGCCTATTTAACAGAATGATTCAGGAAGAAGGAGCAAAAAATGGAAAAATTAGTCGAACGATTTTTAACTTACGTGAAAGTTAACACCCGTTCAGATGCCAACAGTCAAACCACACCGACGACGGTCGGTCAAGTGGTTTTAGCCAAAATGATTGAAACAGAACTTCATGAATTAGGCTTGGCCGATGTGCATTATAACGAAAAAAACGGCTTTTTAACGGCACGGTTGCCGGGTAACCAACCTGCAGCGAAGAGTATTGGGTTGATTGCACATCTGGATACGGCGGATTTTTCAGCAGAAAATATTCGTCCCCAAGTCATCACTAATTATGATGGCCAAGATGTCCTCTTGAATCAAGAACAAGGCATCGTTTTATCGGTTGCTGAATTTCCCAATTTAAAAGAGTATCAAGGGGAAACGTTGATTACTACAGACGGAACCACACTTTTAGGAGCAGATGACAAAGCGGGAATTGTCGAGATATTAGCTGCTATTGAGTATTTTTTGGCACATCCAGAAGTAGCGCGGGGGGATGTTTGGCTCGCCTTCGGTCCAGATGAAGAGATTGGACGCGGGGCCGATCAATTTGATGCGCCGAACTTCCCAGTCGCTTTTGCGTATACGATTGACAGTGGCCGCGTGGGGCATTTCGAGTATGAAACGTTTAACGCTGCTCAAGCTGTGATAACAATTGAGGGAACCAGTGTCCATCCGGGAACGGCCTATGGTTCGTTAATAAATGCCATTAAATTAGGCGAACAACTTGATCAATCACTACCGCAAAAGGAAGTGCCAGAACAAACACGTGGAAATGAAGGATTTTATTTACTCAATAAATTTACAGGAAGTATTGAAAAAGCAGAACTTGTCTATATCATTCGGGATCATGATCAAGAAAACTTTCAAGCGAGAAAGCAATTTTTGGAAAAACAAGTCCAACGTTTAAATGCGCTGGCGGATAAACCCAGACTAACAATTACTTTCCAAGACCAATACTATAATATGAAGGAAATCATCGAAAAAGATTGGACTCCTGTAGAATTGGCCGTCCAAGCAATGGAAAGTTGTGACATTGAACCAATCATCACACCATTTCGTGGCGGGACAGATGGTTCTAAGATTTCTTTCATGGGCATTCCCACGCCTAATCTATTTACAGGTGGCGAGAATTTTCATGGGCAATATGAATTCATTACCGTTGAATCAATGGCCAAAGCTGTTCAGACGATCATTGCCATCATTCGCTTAAACGCTAATTAAAGAAACACGCAAGGGAAATGCCGATTTTCCTTGCGTGTTTCGCTGTTTTTCGGTAAAGTATGTAGAAAAGTAGGGAGTTTTGCTCATGAATTATCCATTGATTTTTGCAGAAAACCAACGAATCGAAACCGAACGCTTGATTTTAAGGTCCGTCACATTAGCCGATGCAGAGGATATGTACGAATATGCTTCAGATGAGGAAACGGTCCGCTATGTGTTTTTGAAAAACCAAACAATCGCTGAAACAAGACAAAACATTGCTAAATTTTTTATGGGGCAACCTTTAGGAAAATATGGGATTGAAGTGAAAGAAACGGGCAAAATGATTGGCACGATTGATTTGCGGGTCAATGAAACCAATAATATTGGAGAATTAGGCTATGTCTTGAACCGTGCCTTTTGGGGCAATGGCTACATGCCTGAAGCCGCGACGGCGTTAGTTGAACTGGGTTTTGCAAAAATGAAACTCATGAGAATCTTTGCTTTACATGATCAAGACAATCCAGCTTCTGGTCGTGTCATGGAGAAAATTGGTTTTACCTACGAAGGAACACTACCCAATGCTCGAATTAGTAAAGGGAAAATTGTCACAGATGTTTATCGTGGGATGACACTGGAAACATGGCAAAATCGACAAAAATAGAAGCGGAAGACAAGTTAAGAGAGGAATTAGAGAAATGTTGATGTTTACAGAAAAAGAATTCGCAGCCTTTGAAGTTGCTGGATTAGATGAACGAATGGCGGTTATCCGTGCGCAAATTCAACCTATTTTTCAAGAATTAGACACGTATTTTGCCGAACAACTAGCGCCTGAACTAGGAACGGAGTTGTTTGTCCATATTGCGCAACATCGCCGTCGCACCGTGTATCCGCCAGAAAATACTTGGTCAGCACTTAGTCCGAATAAGCGCGGGTATAAAATGCAGCCGCATTTTCAATTAGGCATTTGGGGCGACTATGTGTTTATGTGGTTGTCATTCATTGATAATCCTAAAAATGAAAAGCAGATTGCGCAAGCCTTTTTAGAGAATCAGCAATTATTCCAAGCATTACCAGAAGATACGTATGTTTCCTTGGATCATACGGTTCCTCAAATTACTCCGCTGCCAGAAACGGATTTAGAAAAAGCCTTAACTCGTTTTAGAGATGTAAAAAAAGGTGAGTTTGAAATTGGGCGCATCATTCCCAAAGATAGTGACTTGTGGCAAAACCCTGAAAAAGCACGCGCTTATATGTTGGCAACCTATCAACAACTCCTGCCATTGTATCAATTAGCTGTTGCCCAATAAGAGAAACAGACAGTTATTTTGTGTTTTAGTGTTATTTTATCGAATTATCCAATCGTCAAAAATGAGAAAAGCTCACAATGTTAGTTTTAATTACTAACATTGTGAGCTTTTCTGTAGTTTTTTTGAAAAAAATTAAGGGATGACTGGCTGATTTCTATGAAAAAGTACGTTTTGATAGCCTTTTTACTTAAATAACAAGAGTAGTAACCCTTGCTTAATAAGGGATTTTCGCGAATAGATGTTGTCAAATGAAAAAAATGATGTTTTGAACAAAGAGTTCTTTGCTATTATAAAGGTATGAAAAAGGTTGTTTACGCATTCTTTGTATAGAAGAATGTGAATGAGTTAAAAGGAGGTTTTTAAATGAAAAAAAAGCGTTATTTAATAATTGCGTGTTTACTATTTTCCCCTAGTTTTTTTATAAATGTTGAAGCATCTGAGGGTGGTTCTAGTTCGGTGGGAATTGAATTTTACCAAAATCCGGCAACACCCGCTCCTAAAGATGCCCCACCGAAAACAGATGAGCCAGCTGCTGATCCCAAGGAACCAGCTGGTCCTCCGCAAGGAGATCAACGAAGTGGTGGTTCGACACAGACCACCACAACTGGCTCGCAGCTCCCTCGTACAGGGAGCAAGAGTCAGGCAAATCTTAGCATTCTTGGTCTTGTCTTGATTGGTCTTGTCGGAATGGTCCAGAGAAAGAAGGGACGACATGAAGCAAACTAAGTGGCAACGATTAGCAACCATTGGCTTGTGTAGTTCTTTAGTGATTAACGCTTTTTCTGGCGTGACCGCAGTTGCGGAAGAAAGTAGTCCGACAGTAGCAAGTAGCGCTAAGGAAGCAACATCAGCAAGTAGCGCAACGCCAGAAAGTACGGAAAGCAGTCAAGAAACGACTGAAACGAGTCGGGAAGAAGTGACACAGGAAACAGTGGAACAAGAAGATACAACGGAAATAGCTCAAGAAGAAAATCTGCTGGAACCATCTGGTATTCAAGCGAAAATTATGCCTAGAGCATTTGTCTGGGCAGCTACAGGAACCACGAATAGAACCACGGTTCGTCTTAACGATGTAGTTGATTATCGAATGAAACTGGAAAATATTACAACAGATGATACAAATTCAGATATTGTTGGTCCGATTCGAATTGAATCAAAATTGGCAGCTGGAATGACTAGACCAACGTCAGTTATTATCAAAGTTGGCCCCGAGGAACAAAATGTAGTTATAGGAGAAGGCTCTCATAATGCCAATAGTGGTGGCGAATATTTTGTTTGGACAGAGTCGACTAGGACGGTCACTGCATTTATCAATCGTCTACACGGGCGAACTTCTGGAAATACTGGGTATATCAAAACATTGTATTTTCAGACAAGAATTACTTCGGGTACACACAACGAAAAAAAATATATCGATTCCACGATTCGATTTAATGGATTTGGCGCAGTGAATAGACGAAATGAAATGACGTATGTGGATAGATTTTCTGGTAACTTAGGTTTGAAAGGGAATTTAAAATTTTACGATGAGGATGGAGTGGCTAGTAAGGAACAAATGAGTCTTTCCATAAACCCAGTATTATTTAAATCAACCAATTCGAGAGTAGAAGGGACGCTGTTAAGATATCCTTTAACTATGACAAATGCTGGTAGTGGGCTTTATAGGTTTGATACAGGACTAAAAAATATAGGTACTAGTAACGGGGGTTCGTGGTTTTTCTTTAGTAACGATATTGCGATTAATTTTGCTACAGCTACCACCAATAGAATTGATAAAATTGTGTTAGCACCACCTAAAGCAACACTTCCAGACAGCCGAACAGGTGTGATGACTTCCAGAGCGTACACATCAACAACTTATACGAGAAGTAACTATGATATTTCAACATATAACTTTACTAAAGCGACTGGTAAGACATGGCGTATAACGAATCGTAGTTCTAATAGCGGAGTAAGCACCAATATTATGTTTAGTGACAATCTTGTAGGAACAACAGGACAGTTCAATAAAGGGAATTCTGGTGCTACTATTAATTATTATATTTATTACAAAAAGCTTTATGAGAATTTTGTTAATAGTAACGGACAAAAAATTACACCACCATCAGGATTCACACAAGGAAAGCGAACGGTTATTAATAGTGAAGCGTACACTTTTAAACAAAGTGGCACCTTGCCAGATACCTATCAAGCAGACGGCAAAACCTATAAGTTCAAAGGTTGGTACAAAGGCAAAACCAAGCCAAACACCTTGACCACCACCAAAGCACCAAGCTATGCGGTGACTTATAACAATGATGATGATTTGACGGTGGTGTATGAGGCGATTGAGTTTTTTGACTTCCCAGCGCTGACCTATCAATTCGGGTTCGTGGACGAGTCTGGCAAACGAGTAGATGCTTCAACAATTGGGTTGACTTATGACAAATGGCGTGGGGAGTTGTTAACAAATAATGTCAATGACTGGAAAACAGTCAGTCTTGAAAAAGGTCAAGTTGCACCAACCAAAAACAATTTGAAGGAAATTGCTTATCCTGCGCAATCTCTTGAAATACTGAGTGATCGAAGTACACAATATAGTGCGGCTAATTTAACCTTTACACTGCCCAAATACTATGGGAAAATCAGTGTTTATAACAAGAGTGGTACTTTTGATGCAGGCTACCTGTTTCCAAATATCCAAAATAATAATAGTTCAGAACCATCTGTTGAAGGCTTACACAAAAATCTTTCTAGCTGGTTTGAACTAAAGAAAAGTGGGAACCAATCGTTTGTTTTTAACAAACCGATTCCAGCAGCACCAATCGATGTTCAGGTGCCTGCTTACTTGCGAGAGATTGTCTATAATCCCGATCTGATATCAAATACAGCCGTCTATTATGTAATAGATAAACCTGTCTACTACTATTTAACCAACCGCAAAGTCACCGAAAACTTCGTAGACACAAGCGGTGCCAAAATTACACCACCAACAGGTTTCACCCAAGGAAAACAAACAGCGATTACCAGTGACCCATACACCTTCAAACAAGCAGGTACCTTACCTGATACCTACACAACAGGCGGTAAGACCTACAAGTTCAAAGGCTGGTACAAAGGGAAAACCAAAACCGAGCCTTTAACCACGACGAAAGCACCAAGTTATGGGGTAACCTATAATGATAATGATGATTTGAATGTGGTGTATGAAGAAGTAACAGCTGTTTATCCAGGGTTCTATGCGCAATTTGTTGATGAACAAGGCAAAGCTTTTACTAATTCGCTAACTCTTTCTGGAAATTATACTGAGTTTCTCAGAAAGACAGGCACTACTGTTTTTGAAACGAAGGGCGCCTTTTACCCAATGGTAGGTAAGCGCGATACAACAGTGACAAATAAGTATAAGATTGAAACAACGAGTAGTGTTGCAGTACCAAATAATTATTGGACAGCCATGCCTGCTGACATTGCTAATAGAGGGTACGCATTAAATAACTTGGATATTACCAATCAAATGAAATATGTTGACAAGATAGAAACTACTGACACGCACACTACAATGTACGATTATACTGGAGTTTCGGACATTGGGGGCAAACCAAACAATACTTCTCAGACAGAATTAAATCCTATTGATAAAACATTTGTTAAGCAAACAGATAACACTTTTGCGATAAAATCAATTTGGGGAAATGGAACGTTTTCGCATATAGTTCCCAAAATGTTATTGTTAGCAGAAAGTGGCAGTTTTTCAAGATTATTCGGGTTTGATGGTACTCCAGACTACAAGCAAACCGTAAACTACAAAGTCACTCGTAAACAAGTCACCGAAAACTTCGTGGACACCAACGGCACTAAAATCACGCCACCAACAGGATTCACGCAGGGGAACCAGATTCCCATGACTAGCAACACCTTCAAGTATACAGCCGAAAAAGCCTTGCCAGCAACTTATACCGCAGGTGGCAAGACCTATACTTTCCAAGGCTGGTACAAAGGTAAAACCAAGCCTACTACTTTAACAACCAGCACTACGCCAACATACAATACAACCTTTGATGGCAATGACGACATGACGGCGATGTATAAGGAAGAAGTGCCGAAAGCAAGTGTCGCTTTAACTCGCACTACCGCTGAAACCGTGACTAGCGGCGGCAATGTCACCTGGCGTGCCACAATTACCAATACAAGCCAAGCGCCACTAACCACGGCGACCATCAAGAAATCAACCGCTTGGACAACCGGCTTAGCAGCACCAACCGCCATGATTGTCACGCCAGCTGGCGGAACCGCAAAAACAGTTCCCGTCACAGCGACTACGTGGACCAATGGTGTTAGCTTAGGCACTGACATTCCCGTAGGAAAATCTGCCACGGTTCAGTTCACTACGAAAGCGACGGGGACAGCGGGGCAAGTCTTGCGCGCTGGGATTACCACCAGTGGGAATTACAGTGGTGTTTCTACTTCGGCCACCGTACGTGTGAAAGACAATGATCAAGCAATTGTAACACCAACGGCTGAAGGCTTCATCAGTGTTCCAACCTTCAATTTTGGTCAAGTTGACGTTGCTAGCGCTACAAAGCAACATGGCCTGAAAAAAGCCGCTGATTATTATGGCAATGGCACACGCAATCCCTATCTGCGAATCAAGAAAACCCAACCGAATTGGAGCTTAACGGCGCAGCTGTCACAACCAAAATCAGCGACAGACAGCTTGCCTACAGCGACCCGCTTATTGTTAGGGGCGGCTCCTGTTTCGAGTTTCTCAAATTACAACCAACCTACCGAGTTGAAAAATGCGGTCGGTACTACGAGTGCCATTAGTTTGAATGCCAACAACACGGCCACTAGGATTATTGCCAACCAGCAATTCACTGGGAGTAATATTTGTCAGTTGGACTTCACCTTCAACAATGTCAAACTTGAAGTGCCAGCCAACCAAGGAGTCAAAGGGCAACAATACCAAGCCGCAGTTACGTGGAACTTAGTTACAGGTCCTTAAAATAGTTAAGTTATCATGAGGAAAGCTCAAAATGTTAGTATCAAACACTAACATTTTGAGCTTTTGTTTATGTAAATTAAGGAATTTGGCTGAAAATCAGTAGCAAAATGGCAGATTCTCTTAATTTTCGAGTGTTTTTCCAGTGAAAAAGTGCTCTTCCGCCTTGGTATAATAGGAATCATCAGAAAAGTAGCTTAGCTGTAGCAAAATTTAAAATTTCAGGGCCGCCTTTTTTTTGATAGAATAATGGAGAAAATTAAAAGCTGTACATATACCAATGAACAATAAATCAATACATAAAAAGGAGAATAGCATGAATCAAAAATGGCAAAAGTTACTTCCAACAAGGAACTCACCTAAGAGGTGGTTCAGCACAAGCTATCACGACTGACCCTTGCGCCCTGTACGAAGGGACAAGGGGCAAGCAAATTTTAGCATTCCCAGCTTAGCCTTCATCGGCTTGGCGGGAATGGTACATAGAAAGAAGGGACGACATGAAGAGAATTAACTGGCAACGCTTAGCAACCATTGGCTTGTGTAGTTCTTTAGTGATTAACGCCTTTTCTGGCGTAACAGCCATTGCGGAAACAGTCACGAGTGAAAGTAGCCCGACAGTGGCAAATAGTATTAAGGAAGCAACACCAGCAAGTAGCACAACGCAAGAAAGTACGGAAAGCAGTCAAGAAACGACTGAAACGAGTCAGGAAGAAGTAACACAGGAAACAGCGAAACAAGCAGAGACAAAAGCGCCACTGGAAACACCAGAGATAAAAACAAACACAACAGAACAACCTGCAGAAAATAGTAGTGAAAATGACCGACAAACGAGTATTTCGCCACGTTGGGTGCCGAATAATCAAGTGATTTATCCGAGAATAACCTTGGCTTTCACTAATGAATCAGGGCAAGCTTTTACTGATGAAAACTTAACGTTATCAGGGATGTATACTAAATTTGGATATGAAAACGCAACTAGTTTATGGCGACCATATGCGGTTAATTATCCAATTACTTCTTCTAATGCAGGTAGTGGTCAATATCGAGTAGCTGTCAATGCAACGGTTCCTTTACCATACGATTTTTTCACAAATTTACCAGCAAATTACAGGATGAATATATACGCGGTTGAACAATTAAAGATTGATAACACGCTAAAGTATGTCGACAGTATTGTTGCTGTGCCCAATTCTACACTGAGGATGACCAGATATAGTGCACAACAAACAACTGAGTTACCGCAGTTTGGAAATCATATGACTCCTTTTGTATTACGCACAAGAGATAGCGTGTTTTCTAAAAGCAGTGAAAATGTTTTCTCTCTAAACACGGATGGTAATGAATTTTTAAGAATCCTGAGTGTCGCCCCCATTGGCACTCCAGTAGAACCAGTATTACACGGATTTGATGGCACTGCAACGTACCGAGAAACACTTAATTACGTAGTCACTCGGAAACAAGTCACCGAGAAGTTCGTAGATGCTAACGGCGTAGCTATCACGCCGCCAACAGGTTTTACCCAAAACAAGAAAACACCAATGACTAGCAATGACTTCACCTTCAAACAAGCCAGTACTTTGCCAGACACCTATCAAGCAGACGGCAAAACCTACAAATTCAAAGGCTGGTACAAAGGCAAAACCAAGCCAAATACCTTGACCACGACCAAAGCGCCAAGCTATGCGGTGACCTATGATGGGAATGACGATTTGACGGTGGTGTATGAGGCGATTCAAGAAGGAAAAGGAATGTCATCTGTTCAGGTGATGAATAAGGCGATTCAGAATCCAGTGACTTTGCCTGATCGCATGTATCGTGTCCTATTTATCAATGAAACAGGGGGGCTGACATTTGCTGATCGTTATGGCTTTACTGGAGAATTAGTTGAGGTTGCGGATGGCAAAGTGACGCCAATTGGCCCAGTCCCGACTAACAATAATAGCGCAGTAAAAGAAATCACTATACCAGGTCGGGTTTTCGATACAGAAAGACCTACGCCGTTGCAATATGGAGTTCGCAATGCAACCTTTACGTTGCCCAAAATGTATAAAACCGTAACGTATCAACCTGGCCCAAATTATACAGGTACAGCCTACTCTATTCCAGAAACGTATCGTCTTAGTTTAAGAAGTGGTGTCAAAAGTGACATCGATACAACTGGATGGCGAATTGGTCTTGACCCGACAACAGATCCACAAAAGTTTACGATGAGCGGTATATACTGGTCATCAATGCCTACAAATGTTAGACTTGCAACACTATTAAGTGCGACTATTACTGGTAAAGGAGTAGAACCGAGTGTCTATACACTAGATGAAAATGCACGTATGTATCTTTACCTAGAAAATCGTCGTGTTACGGAAAACTTCGTAGATACCAATGGTACTAAAATCACCGCACCATCGGGTTTCGCCCAAGGGAAAAAAACAGTAATTACTAGTGATTCGTACACCTTTAAACAAAGCGGAGATTTGCCAGATACCTATAAAGTCGGCACGAAAACCTATCAGTTCAAAGGCTGGTACAAAGGTAAAAACAAACCAGACACCTTGACGACGACTAAAGCTCCCAGTTATCCAGTCACTTATAATGATGATGATGATTTGACGGTAGTCTATGAAGAAGTCGTGATGAAAACGTATAATTTACCAGCCAAAGATGTGTACTTTGGTTATGTTGATGAGGCAGGTAACCTATTGAATACAGCAGGCTTTTCTGTAGAAGCCGAATTAGGTGAAAGTGACGAAACTGAATCAACAGTATTAGGGAAAATCCAAGGAACTGATGAAGTGATGAGTAAATTAAAAAAATTATCGATTCCTGGCAAGTCATATGATTTCCCGATAGATAAGCTTAAGACATACGGTGCAAGGTCTGTTAATCATACAATTCCTAAACAATATAAGACAATGTCGATTACACCGCTAGCTACTTATACGGGAGATAAAACAAAGTATCCTATGACCAAAGAGATCCGGAAAAATATAGAAGCGCCATATACGGTTGTTTCTCAAGCTGACGGAGTAGAAGCCTTCAAATTAACTAACGCTGGAACTTTTTTTAGAACCAGACGAGCTTTTTGGACATGGGACCCGAATAACACGTTGTATGCTATGGGAATTTATTCAGGGACAGTCGGAAAAAACTATAACTTAGCTTCTCCAGAGGGAACAATCTACTATTATTTAGAAAACCGTCGTGTCACTGAAAACTTTGTGGATCCAAGCGGCGCTAAAATTACACCGCCAACAGGCTTCACGCAAGGAAAACAAACGGTGATTGACAGTGATAATTTCACTTACGCTAGTACGAAAGCCTTACCAGACACTTATACAACAGGAGATAAATCCTATAAGTTCAAAGGCTGGTACAAAGGTAAAACCAAACCAGGCACCTTGACAACGACTAAAACACCAAGTTACGCCGTGACTTACGACGATAAAGATGACATGACAGCGGTCTATGAGGAAGTCCAACCAACAGCAGAAATGACGGTTAGTCGGTTACTAGAAGTGATCCCAAATGAAGCTTCTATGATGTGGATAGTTAAACTAAAAAATACCAGTGAAGTTCCATTGACCAACGTTAAACTAGCACCAACGGCCAAATGGGCGGCAGGTATTTCACCACCAACACAATTAGCTGTTCGCATTGGTAATACACCAAATAAAATTATTACAGTGACGGCAGAACAATGGCAAGCAGGAGTTAACTTAGATATAGAGATTCCTGTGAACGGCGAAGCCTTAGTGACAGTGAACACAGCGAAAATTACGGGAGAACCAAGACAACTTTTAACCGCAGAAATGACAGCTAGTGGAAACTTTTCTGCAGTGACAGCTAGTAACTTTGTACGTATTCAAGGAGAAGATCAAACGATTACGCCAACACCAGTAGAAGAAGGTTTCATTAGTACACCAACATTTGATTTTGGGAAAATTACGATTAACAGTAGCACTAAGCAGTACGGACTGAAAAAAGCAGCTGATTACTATGGCAACGGCACACGTAATCCATATCTACGAATAAAGACAAGCCAACCTAATTGGCAGTTAACAGCACAATTGTCACAGTTAACAGCATCAGCTGATAGTTTGCCAACTAGTACGCGTTTATTATTAGGAAGTGCGGATGTTATAGCAATCGAAAACTATAATCAAGTCACAGAGTTAACAAATAAAGTTGGGGTTACGAAAGCCTTAACTTTGACGAGTGACGGTACATCTACACCAGTAATTCTTAATAACCAATTTACAGGTAATGATGTCTATCAATTAGATTTTGATTTTGCCAATGTGAAATTAGAAGTCCCTGCCAATCAAGGGAAAATAAATGAGAAATATCAAGGAACGGTGACGTGGAACTTAGTCACTGGACCTTAAAAAAATAGTAAACCGCCCTCAAAAAGTCTAACTTTTTGAGGGCGGTTTACTATTTTATGGAAAGCCAATTTTATCTAATGGATAATAACGAAAAGTCAAAACACCTTCCACGCTCGCTTGTTTAACAAAGCCAAAGTAACGACTGTCATCTGAGCGCGGGCGATTATCCCCCAAGACAAAATACATGCCTTCTGGAACGGTCAGGGATTGGGTGGCTTCTAAGGTCTCTAGCGTAAAATCTTGGGTATAATTTTCATTTTTAGAGACATTTCGTTTAGCACTTGCTAAGTAATCTTCACTGAGTGATACACCATTAATATAAAGGGTATCATCGCGATACTCGACTGTTTCGCCAGGTAAACCAATTAAACGTTTGGCTACTCGTTGGCCGTTGCGAGGACTGGGAAAAGCGATAATATCAAAGCGCTGTGGCTTTTTAATCGAGGTCACCCATAAACGGTCGTTGTTATGAAGTGTTGGTTCCATTGAAGAGCCGTTCACCGCAGCAGGGGAGAAAACATAGTGTCGAATCAGCAAGACAGCGACGACTAACAAAACCAACTGAACCAATCGTTTTAATAATGAGGACATGGACTTCACTCCTTTGTCCTTTTAGTGTACTACAGACAAGGAAAAGAAAAAAGTTTTCCCCTTAAGAAAGGTGTGCTAAAAAACGTTTCATAAAGCGTTGGCGAATTAAAATACCAACATAAGCAGCTGCGACAGCCTTGATGATACCAGGAATAATAAACGGAGCAAACCCGCCAGCGAAAGCGTTTGGCCACGGCAGATTTGCGGAATATTTCAACCAAATCATACCGAAAACTAAGGTAACTAAGGCGCCGGCAATATTTGCGATAATGGCCCAAGTATAGTTAAAGGTTGTTTTTTCTAAAATATAACCAGTTAATAAGCCGTTAAAGATAAAGCCGATTAAATAGCCGCCAGTTGGTCCAAAGAGTACACCGAACCCGCTAGACATCCCCGCGTAAACGGGTAAACCAATTAATCCTAATAAGAAGTAAATTAAAATAGCGTAGGTCCCCGTTCGCTTGCCCAAAACGGTAGCGGTTAAGCCGATGGCAAATGTTTGTCCAGTTAAGGGGACAATCCCCAATGGAATTGTAAATTGTGAAAGTACAGCAATAATCACAGCGAATTCTGCTGCTAAAATTAAAGAGCGTAACGATGCTTTATTCATAAGAAGCCTCACTTTCTATTGTTAACCAATTATTTTTATTTGGTTAACAATAGTTTAGCGGAAGTAAACAATTTTGTAAAGAGGGCAAAGAAAAAAACCTTGCCCAAGAAAGGCAAGGTTTTGAAAGAAGGTAAGAACCGTAGTTCGACCTTTTGAAATCTTAAAGTTTTTGGTTGTAGTATTCAACGACAAGTGCTTCGTCGATTTCTGGGTAAAGTTCATCACGTTCTGGTAAACGAGTGAAGCTACCTTCTAATTTTTCAGTGTCAAAGCTTACGAATGCTGGACGTCCAACAGTTGCTTCAACCGCTTCTTTAATTGTTGAGATGTTTTGAGATTTTTCACGAACACCGATCACTTGACCAACTTCAACGTGGTATGATGGAATATCAACACGTTTGCCGTCTACAGTGATGTGGCCATGGTTAACTAATTGACGTGCTTGACGACGAGTAGTTGCAAGACCTAAACGGTAAACAACGTTATCTAAGCGTTGTTCTAGTAAAACCATGAAGTTAACACCGTGTTTACCTTCTTTGATTTTGCTTGCTTTAATGAACAACGTACGGAATTGACGTTCGTTCATGCCATACATATGACGTAATTTTTGTTTTTCAGTTAATTGCATTCCGTATTCAGAAACTTTACCACGGCTGTTAGGTCCGTGTTGTCCTGGTTTGTAAGGGCGACGAGCTAGTTCTTTACCAGTACCTGATAAAGAGATACCTAGACGACGAGATACTTTCCATGATGGTCCAGTATAACGAGACATTAAAAATTCCTCCAATAAATAAATGTTTTTTTGGAGTAAAATAATTAGATGAAAAATTCATATTCGTTCAGTTCATTCTTCAACCTTCGCCTTTGCAGCCGCGGTTACGCAGTTGAACCAAGTTTGGCAATGAACTGTTGACGAGTTATTATTCTTCTGCTGCAATTATTTTACACAAAATCTAGTATACTTAATAGGATAGGAAACGTCAAGGTTTTAAAGTGAAATATGAAAAAAAGGTAGACAAAAACACTTTTCCTCATTAGAATAAGGGGAGATGTTTTGAAAATATAAGTTGAAAACGGAATGAAAGGGAGTTTACAATGAAGTCTGGTTCACCATTGTTTGAACAAATTGATAAATCCATCGACAAGAAAGTGAATTTATTCTCAAACAGCTTTTCCCGCTACGCTGTTCGTGCAATGCTTGCTTGTCTATTTTTAACGTTGGGAACAGCCGTTGCTTTTGCAATCGCAATTAAAGGAGAAGGAATTTCTCATGGTTTAGGGAAAATGCTTTACGCCTTCATGTTCAGTTGGTCACTTGTAATGATTTTATATATGAATGCCGAACTTGGTACCTCGAATATGTTGTACATGACTGTTGGGGTCTATCGTAAAAAAGTCAACTTTTCCTTAGCTGCAAAAATTTTATTTACCTGTATCTTATTCAATTTAATTGGTGGTGTCTTATTTGGTTTCTTGGTATCACTTACGGTGCCGTTCCAAGATTTACCAAAAGATAGTTTCTTCTTTACATCGATTGCTGGAAAATTAGAAAAAACCACCCTGCAAATTTTAGTTGAAGCTATGTTCGCCAATATTGTAGTTAATACAGCCGTATTAGTGAGTATGCGAATGAAAGATGATGCCGGCAAAGTCGCGGCCATTATTTTCATTATCTTTATCTTTGCTTTCCTTGGTTTTGAACACGTGATTGCCAACTTCCCAGCCTTCAGTTTAGCTTACTTTGCTTCAAACGGCGCAATTGAAGCTTTCACAGCTGGTAATGTTGTTCATAATCTGTTCTGGGCCTTTATCGGTAACTTTATCGGTGGTGGCTTAATTATGGGTCTCGGCTATGCCTGGTTAGATAAAGACAACAAAAACTTAACGTATTTTGATTAATTGACCAACCAACTATACTAAAACATGGTACACTGTTTTATTATAGTTTTTTTATTATAAGGAGCGAAGGAATGGACACACTTCAATTTCAGAAGAACCCAGAAACAGCAGCAAAAATGTCTGCTTATATGAAACATCAATTTGTTTTTGCAGGCATCCCCGCCCCAGAACGTCAAGCGTTAAGTAAACAACTTTTAAAAGAAAGTCATACGTGGCCAAAGGAAAAATTATGCCAAGAGATTGAGGCTTACTATCAAAAAACAGAACGAGAATATCAGTATGTCGCTATTGATTTAGCCCTTCAAAATGTTCGGAGATTTTCATTAGAAGAGGTCGTAGCGTTTAAAGCCTATGTTCCACAAAAAGCGTGGTGGGACAGTGTGGATGCTTGGCGAAAATTTTTTGGGTCGTGGGTGGCGTTGCATCTGACTGAATTGCCAACGATTTTTGCCCTTTTTTATGGCGCTGAAAATTTCTGGAATCGGCGTGTTGCGCTGAATTTACAGTTGATGTTGAAAGAAAAGACCAATCAGGACCTGTTGAAAAAGGCGATTATTTATGATAGAACTACAGAGGAGTTCTTCATTCAAAAAGCGATTGGCTGGTCATTACGCCAATATAGTAAAACGAATCCGCAATGGGTCGAGGAATTGATGAAAGAATTAGTGTTGAGTCCTTTAGCACAACGAGAAGGCAGTAAATATTTAGCGAAAGCGAGCGAATAAGGAGAAATGATGGAAAGAAAACTTTTTGCATTTGATATTGATGGGACGTTGTTAAATTCGGAGAAGAAAGCATTGGATAGCACGAGAGAAGCGCTAGCAAAATTGCGGGAGCAAGGACACTTAGTTACGCTGGCAACTGGCAGAAGTCGTTATATGGCGCAAGAGGTGATTTGGGATTTAGATTTTACTAATTACGTATTATGTAATGGCGCCGCGGCTTTTGTGGATCATGAGCAATATTATCAAAATTTATTGCACGCTGAAGCGTTGGAACGTTTGGCACAAGACAGTGATCAACGCGGCTTAGGATTTGCTTGTGTGGGCTTAGATGATATTAAGAAGAGCAACCAGCACCGTGCTGAAAAAATGGAAATTGCGATGAACTCTTTTCATTTTCATTCACCTGCTTATGATGAACACTTTTATCGTCAAAATGATATTTACCAAGCGCTGGCTTTTTATGACGCAGAAGATCAGTGTACGTTTGAAGAAGAATACCCAGAATTTCGCTTTATTCGCTGGCATCAACATAGCGTAGATGTTGTGCCTAAAGATGGCTCAAAATCAGCTACGTTAACGTATTTAGCTAAACGTGTGGGCATTGATGCAAAAAATATCATTGCCTTTGGGGACGGCGAAAATGACCGAGAAATGTTAAGCCATGCAGGGATTGGCGTCGCAATGGGCAACGCGAGTCCTTCCATTCAAAAAGTGGCCACAATGGTCACAGATACAAATGATAATGATGGGATTTGGAAAGCCTTAAAAGAAATGAAGGCCATTTAAAAAAACTGGGCCGTTTGTCTGAAAACAAACGGCCCAGTTTTTTTTATTCGATGACTAAAACGCCCTCTTTTAAAGCAAATGGATTTTCTTTGTTAATATGATCGTAGAACATAATGCCATTAATATGATCAATTTCATGTTGAACCACAATCGCTTCGTAGTTTTTTAAACGAACTTTGTGTTTTTCGCCAGCCATGTCAAAATAACTGACGGTAATTTTGTTATGACGAACAACATACCCAGGCACATCCCGATCGACAGATAAACAGCCTTCCCCTTCACCTAAACATACATCTTGCACAGAATGGCTCAAAATTTTAGGGTTGTACATTACCGTACTTAATGAAGGCGTTTCGTTTTCTAGGTCGTTACTAGGAACATGGACAGCAATAATTCGTTTAGAAATATCTAATTGTGGTGCAGCTAAACCAACGCCACCACGTAATTGTAATTCTTCGGCTTTGACTGGATCTTGACTATTTTTTAAGAAAGTCAACATGTCTTCGCCTAATTGTCGGTCTTCCTCAGTGATAGGGACAGGCACTTCTTCTGCCACAGCACGAAGTGTGGGATTCCCTTCGCGAATAATATCTTTCATTGTAATCATTCAATGGTTCCTCCTTTGAAACATAAAAAAATTCTTCTTTTATTTATTCATGCGCTGAAATAATCAGTTGTTTACCACCATTTAGTGTATCACAAAATCACTAAAAAAGGGGCTAGATTGTTTAAAAAAACTATCGAATAATAGAGATTAAGCTTGCATTTTAGCGGTGTTTCCTGTAAAGTAAGCTTGTGTGGAAACACACCATCTATCACTTGGTTTAGCGAGTCACCAACGCTTCACTCAGTGATCAGACGAATAATAGAGAAAGAGGTGGAACAAATGGCAATTTCACAAGAAAGAAAAAACGAAATCATTAAAGAATACGCACGTCATGAAGGAGATACTGGTTCTCCAGAAGTACAAATTGCTGTCTTAACTGAAGACATTAACCAATTGAACGAACATGCGCGTACACACAAAAAAGATCACCATTCTTACCGTGGTTTAATGAAAAAAATCGGTCACCGTCGTAACTTGTTAGCTTACTTACGTAAAACTGACATCCAACGTTACCGCGAATTGATCCAACGTTTAGGATTACGTCGTTAATCATTACGTATAAAGCGAGGTTCAATCAGAATCTCGCTTTTTATCTTATTGTCACTATTGAAGGTCCTCTTTGGAAAGTTTTTAGGAACTACTAACCAAATGAAAGAGCAGCAACGACTTGTTACTTTTTCATTTGTTTAGTAGCCGTCTGACTTTTCCAAAGAGCAAGAGTAAAGGAGAAGAATTATGACAGAAAAACAAGTCTTTAAAACAACTTGGGGCGGCCGCCCACTAGAAGTAGAAATCGGCCAATTAGCCAAACAAGCCAATGGAGCTGTCTTAGTACGTTACGGCGATACGGTCGTTTTAAGTGCTGCTGTTGCCTCTAAAGAAGCAAAAGATGTAGACTTTTTCCCATTAACTGTAAACTATGAAGAAAAAATGTATGCGGTAGGAAAAATTCCTGGCGGCTTCATTAAACGTGAAGGTCGTCCAAGTGAACGTGCGACATTAACCGCTCGTTTAATCGACCGTCCTATTCGTCCAATGTTCTCAGAAGGCTTCCGTAACGAAGTCCAAATCACGAACATCGTTATGAGTGTGGAGCAAGACTGTACACCAGAAATGGCTGCAATGTTTGGGTCTTCCTTAGCGTTAGCAATTTCAGATATTCCGTTTGATGGACCAATTGCTGGTGTTGACGTTGGCCGTATTAATGGCGAATATGTTTTAAATCCAACGGTAGAACAAGCAGAACAAACAGATATTGAATTAACTGTTGCTGGAACAAAAGAAGCCATCAATATGGTTGAAAGTGGTGCCAAAGAAGTATCAGAAGAAGATATGTTAGGTGCCTTACTTTTCGGTTTTGATGCCATCAAAGAACTAGTAGCGTTCCAAGAAGAAATCGTTGCCGCTGTAGGTAAACCAAAAATGGACGTGGACTTATTACAAGTGGACGCTGATCTTAAAAAAGAAATTTTTGATGCATACTACAATACAATGAAAACAGCCGTAATGACGGAAGAAAAATTAGCACGTGAAGTTGAAATTGACAAAGTAAAAGATACAGTCAAAGAAGTTTACGCTGAAAAATTTGCGGAACACGAAGAAGAAGCGCAATTACTAAAAGAAGTGAAACAAATTGCGGAAGATCTTGAAAAAGATGTCGTACGTGAGTTAATTACGATCGATAAGATTCGCCCGGATGGCCGTAAATTAGACGAAATTCGTCATTTATCATCAGAAGTAAGTATTTTACCACGTGTGCATGGTTCTGGCTTATTTACTCGGGGTCAAACACAAGCTTTGTCCGTTTGTACATTAGCGCCTTTAGGGGAACATCAAATTATCGATGGGTTGGGTGTCCAAGATAGCAAACGTTTCATCCATCATTATAACTTCCCACAATTCTCTGTTGGTTCAACAGGACGCGCGGGCTCACCAGGTCGTCGTGAAATCGGTCACGGTGCGTTAGGTGAACGTGCCTTAGCACAAATTATTCCATCAGAAGAAGACTTCCCTTACACAATCCGCTTAGTAGCAGAAGTGTTAGAATCAAATGGTTCTTCTTCACAAGCAAGTATTTGCGCGGGAACATTAGCATTAATGGATGCGGGTGTGCCAATTAAAGCGCCAGTTGCAGGTATTGCAATGGGTCTTGTTAGTGATGGCGAAAACTATACAATCTTAACAGATATTCAAGGTTTAGAAGACCACCTTGGCGATATGGACTTTAAAGTAGCAGGAACGAAAGACGGAATCACTGCTTTACAAATGGACATCAAAATCCAAGGAATTACAGAACAAATTTTAACGGAAGCATTAGACCAAGCGAAGAAAGCACGGATGGAAATTCTAGAAGAATTAACAACAACGATTGCTGCTCCTCGTGAAGAATTAAGTCAATATGCACCGAAAATTGAAATGATTCAAATTAAACCAGCGAAAATTAAAGATGTCATTGGTAAAGGTGGCGAAACAATCAACAGCATCATTGATGAAACTGGCGTTAAGATTGATATCGATCAAGACGGTAACGTAAGTATTGCTTCATCAGATGCTGAAATGATTAAAAAAGCCATCAAGATTATTGAAGAATTAACCAAAGAAGTTGAAGTCGGTCAAGTTTACTTAGCAAAAGTTGTCCGCATTGAAAAATTTGGTGCGTTTGTTAACCTAATTAAAGGCAAAGATGGCTTGATCCATATTTCTCAATTAGCAAACGAACGTGTGAACAACGTTGAAGATGTCGTGAAATTAGGCGACGAAGTCCTTGTCAAAGTAACTGAAATTGACAAACAAGGCCGTGTCAACGTGTCAAGAAAAGCATTATTAAACGAAGAAAACAAAGAAAAATAATTTCTTTTTAAACCAACGAAAACCAAGGAAGCTTCCTTTCTTTTCGTTGGTTTTTTCGTTGAAAACAAGCCCTAAAAAAGAAATGATAAAAAAAGCTAAAGACGATCGCCAACTCTTTTGTTTATAGTCAATTAGTGGTAAAATTAATACTATCAGTCTGAAGAATATCTGGGGTGTCTTTGTGAAAAAATTTAATCCAAATAAAAATATAATCATTACCTTAATTTTAGTCATTATTTTAGTAACCATTATTAGTTTAACTGCTGCGCAACGTTCTGAAAAAGGCAAAACCAATGTCGTTCAAGGTGGCGTCAATAATAGCGTTAGTATGGTGGACCGTGTGATTTCTTTTCCAGCTCGTGTGGTGGAAAATGGCTTGTCTTCAATGGGCAATTTAATTAACACGTTTAAAGAAAACGAACGTCTAAAAGAAAAAATTGATAGCTATAATGAATTAGCTGTCCAAAACAATAACTATAAACGCGAAATTGATAGTTTAAAACAAGAATTGAATCTGAACGAAACGTTAGCCAACTATGAAAAAGTAACTGCGAATGTCATTACGCGTTCGCCGGATACTTGGCAAGACTTATTAATTATCGATAAAGGAACCAATGACGGCATTGAAGCGGGCATGGCGGTCATGGCGCAAAAAGGGTTAGTGGGGCGTGTTATTGAAGTCAATGCAACGACTGCAAAAGTGGAACTACTAACGTCTAAAAATGTTAACTCGAACCATTTCCCTGTGCGAGTAACTTCCGCAAATGGCGAATCATTTGGTTTACTTAAAAATTACGACAATAAGACGAATGCATTAATTGTGTCACAATTAACTGGCGATGCCACTCTGAAAGAAGGCGATGTCGTTCAGACTTCTGGCTTAGGTGGTAATTCCCCAGCCGATTTAGCGGTAGGGACAGTTATTAAAGTGAAACCAGATAGTTTTGGTTTAGATCGTGAAGTGTATGTGAAACCTTATGCGGATGTCTATGGGATCTCCGTTGTGACGGTCGTGAAAAGATCGGCAGGGGAAAGCGAATGATTCGGAAAGAGTATTTAAAATACGTCACGCCTATTCTCTTGTTTTTCTTAATGTTAATTGATGCTCATTTAACAAAGTCTTTTGAAACGTGGACAAGTAATGTTTACTTCGCCAGTTCTCATCTGTTATTACTTGCGTTTATGTTTGCCGTTCCTAATTTTTCTAAACGTTATTTATTAATTACTTCGTTAATTTTAGGCTTTATTTGCGATAGCTACTACATTGGCATTATCGGGATTTATACAGTCGCACTGACACTTTCGGTTATGTTGATGTATACATTTAAAGAAGTAATTCAAACAAATTTACTAACTGGTTTTTTTGGGATCGTTATTTTTACCACGTTGTATGAACTGATTGCGGTACTGATTCAAGTGGCCTTTCATTTAGCGGATGTCAGCCCGATTTTATTTATTACACGTGTGTTGGGCCCTACACTGCTATTGAACATGGTGTGGTATGTTATTTTATCTTATCCGCTGAAAAAACTGTTTTCCGTAAAATAAAAATTGGAAATTTTGTTCGTTTGCGAAAAATGCTCATTTGTTAGCATTTTTCGCTTTTTTTATTTTCTTTAAATAACAAAACGATGAGAAGCTTACCCTGGAGCCTTGAAGAAAGTTGTGAAAAAAGTGAAGCTTTTTTTTGTCATTTACAAGAAGAAAATTGAAATATTACTGTAACATCCATATTATCTCAGTGACATACAGCTATGCTACAATTGCTCTATCGTTGAAAAAGAGAAATTTATTCAAATTTTAATAAATAATAAAAAAGCTTAACAAAAAAGGATTTTCGGAGGACAACAGATTGAAGAAAAGTGTATTATCGGCTCTAATGGTATGTTCCATTACATTAACAAGCGTAGCGTTGCCATCCGCAGCATTTGCAGATGAATACGATACAAAGATTCAACAACAAGATCAAAAAATTAATGCGTTAACTAGCCAAATGTCAGATGCAGAAGCAAAAGTTGCCGCGATTGAAAATGATATGGTTGAAACGGCCAAACAAATCGATACATTAACAGCTAAAAAGAACAAGCTATCATCAGAAGTATCTAAATTATATAGTGAAATTTCTGATTTGAATGTCCGTATTCAAAAACGTGAAGTACAAATGACAAAACAAGCACGCGATGTCCAAGTGAATGGTCAAAGTGATTCAATTATTGATGCTGTCTTAGATGCAGATTCAGTAGCAGATGCAATTGGTCGCGTTCAAGCGGTCTCAACAATGATGAGCGCCAACAATGAATTACTAGAACAACAAAAAGAAGACAAAGCGACTGTTGAAAAGAAAACAAAGAATGTTGAAAAACAAATTGCTGAATTAGAAGCAGCAACAAAAGAACTAAATGACAAAACAGAATCATTAAAAACATTGAAGATTCAACAAGAAGTGGCTAAAAATGATTTAGAAGCGCAACGTTCTGAAGAACAAGGGAAAAAAGACGGCTTCATTAAACAGAAAAAAGAAGCGGAAAAACGTTTAGCAGAAGAACAAGCACGCCAACGTGCAGCTGCTAAAAAAGCAGAAGAACAAGCGGCAGCGCAAGCACAAGCCGCAGCACAAAAAGCGGCAGCAGAGCAAGCGCAAGCAACAAAAGCAGCCAATGAGGCAGCAGCATCAGCCGCTGAAGAAAAAGCCGCAACACCAGCAGTAGAATCATCAACAACTACTGAAAGTACCACAACGCAAGAAACAACAACTTCAAGTACTGAAACAGAAAGTGTTGTAACAACACCTGTGGCAGCAGCACCTGAAAAAGAAAAAGAAGTTCCTGTAACTAACCCAACGACTCCTGAAAAAGGTAATGAAGCAAAACCAGGGAATGGTGGCGTGACTTCAGGAAAACAAGCCGCAATTAATGCAGCTTTAGCAGATGTTGGTAATTCTTATGCAACAGGTTGGAATCAACCAGGCGAATGTTTAGTATCTGTTCGTCGCTGGCTAGCGGCAGGCGGTATTAACTTCGGTTATGGTGGTCCAAACAGTGGCTATGTTGCTTCTGGCGCAACACAAGTTAGCTGGAGTAACGTGCAACCAGGCGATGTTGTTCAATATGAAAGTGCCTATAGTCCAGATAGCTGGATTGGTGGCGTGCATACTGTCTTAGTTACAGGTGTAAGTGGTGGAAGTGTCCAAATCGTTGAAGCGAACAACCCAGGAGGTTCTGGTTATGTTTCTTCTAACTCTAACTGGTCACCAGCACCACCAGCAGGATTCCGCGCTGTTGTATGGCGTTTTCCAGGCTAAATAGTCATCTATTAATAATTGATAACAAGGAGTGGTAACTAACAAAAATCGTTAGTTGCCGCTTTTTTTATTCATTTAATTTTAAATATATGCATAAAATGTATCTGAAAATATTGTAATCTGGCCGTTTTTTTGCAATTATAGAGGTATATACATATTAGGAGCGGAGGAATCAGCATGAGCGGAACGCACGATACAAAACAAGCAATCGCTTCAGCTTTAATAGAATTATGTGAACAAAAGGATTTTCGTAAAATAAGTGTCCAAGATATTACCAAAAAAGTGGGCTTGAATCGCCAAACATTTTATTATCACTTTACAGATAAATATGATTTATTACGTTGGATTTATCGTCACGATGCATTGATTTACTTAGAAACAGATATTTGTTTGGAAAACTGGGAGGAACAAGCCCTGAAGTTATTAAAAGCGATTAAAGAGAAGAGTCATTTTTACTATACAACGGTGACCTCAGATTCAGAAGTTCTTCTTAATGTTTTTTCCGCTTCGACCAATCGCTTATTTATATCATTATTTGAACAAGTCGATGTTGAGAACCATTTAACAGATAAAGACAAACAATTTTATGCGAATTTCTTTTCCTATGGATGTAGCGGCGTCTTAACGAAATGGATTCTTGAGGAATATCCTCAGACTCCTTTGGAAATGGCGACGCAATTATTCCGTTTAGCGAAAGATACAGAATTTATGGCTTATCATTTGTATGAACAAGAAGCCAATGAGTAATGTGTGAAGGATAAAAAGTTTTATGAAGGAGTGAAACGTTGTGGTAACTGTGTTATTTGTTTGTTTAGGCAATATTTGTCGCTCGCCAATGGCAGAAGCGATTTTTCGTCAGAAAGTCCAACAAGCTGGTTTAGAATCGACTATTCAAGTATTTTCAGCAGCTACTAGTCACTGGGAAGTTGGCAGTCAGCCACATAAGGGAACCAGAAAAATTTTGGAGCAACAAGGAATTTCCTATCAAGGAATGCGGGCGACACAAATCCAGCCAAGTGATTTTAAAAAATATGACTATATCATTGGGATGGATGCGAATAATGTGGCAGATCTAAAAGCATTAGCTCCTCAAGAAGAGCAACGGCGGATTCATTTATTTATGGAAGTTGTGGTTGGTAAAGAAACCATGGACGTACCTGATCCTTATTATACTGGTGATTTTGAGGAAACTTACCGCTTAGTGGAAGCAGGTACCTCAGAATGGTTGAAAAAAATAAAAGCACAGCTGAAAGATTAGGACTATAGTCCGATAGTACTTTCTGTTTCCCCTTGGTACAATAGTGTTAACAAATTGTTCAGGGAAAAAGAGACAGGAGGGAAGTAAGATGAACAGTAGTTATTTATCCTATGTTTTTGAATTGAGTTTGTATTATTTATTGTTGATAATGAGTCTGCCGCTAGTGTATGCTGTCACGTATCATTTATCTTTTAGTAGTATGTATACAAGTGAATGGTTAATGATCTCTGTTTTCTTATCTCCGTTAGTTTTATTATTTGCAGGTATTCGTTATGGTTTTGCTCGTTTGAAACAGCAAGAACGTCAAGCGATGAAATAAAGCAAAAAATCCTTGAAAAGTGTCAAAACTTTTCAAGGATTTTTTTATTAAGCCACCCAATCGGCTAAGGTTTTTTGCTCCAATTGGAAAGCCTTTAACATATCGTCGTTGGCGTCTTTAATAGGCGTCGTTGCTGCTAATGTTCCTTGAACAGCAATTCGCGTCGTTGCTTGTAAATCGCCACAGGTAATTAAGGTAATCATATTTTGACCAGGAACGTCATCAATTAACTCAACACGGGTTGGTTCGATTTTTTCTACAGAAGTTATTTTGTATGTATAAACAGTAGATAAATCAGTGATATAAATGAGTTCGTCTTTTTTGGTTCTTTCTAAAGGTGAAAATAAGGAAACGCCATCTTCCGTTCGATGACTAGCCAAGGCATAATTGTTTTTCCCCATGACTTGATCTTCTTTCATGGTCCCGGCACCAGTTAATAAAGCGACATTTGACAATCCTTTAAAAATGGGCAAATTAATTTCGACACTTGGTATCGCAATGGCACCAATCACAGGTAAGTTTTTGTTTTCAAATTGGGCTTTCATCACCGCTTCTGTGCTCAAGGACTCAACTGAATCAAAGTCAAACGTTGTTTCACGAGCCATATTTTTCTTCACATCGGCTGGTTTCAACTTGCTAACGGCGTACGAGCGGCTATTTTGTTGAACCACCCAACTGCGTATCTGATTGTTAAAAATTAAGGCCAAGCCAATGATAAATAGTAAAACTAATAAACTGTTGATTAACCAATTTTTTCCTCTTTTTTTCTCTTTTGGGCGCATATTCTCCCTCCTTTTAATGTATCAAGTTTACCACAATTTATTTGAAAAACCTATTTATTTTCTTTGGGGAATAGGTAAGCTGGCCGGACCTTAATTTAATAAAAAACAACTGAGCCGATTGATTTTTCAAAAAAATCCTCATTTTGTAATGGAATTTTAAAGTAAAAGAAACAAGCTTTTCTTTTGAAAATATTGTAAAATGGTAAGGAGGCTAGTAGAGGGGAGATGGGAATTTGCTTGATTTAATTTATGTACATATAGATGTAACCAGCAACGCGGTTTTATCTAAAGGAATTACCCATTCCGATTTTGTTCGTTCAATTGTGCATCATCCACAGAACTTACTATTATTAGATCCTTCTGCCGAAGCTGGCGAATACGATATGCATTCAGGCTTGAAAATTATTCGCGGAGAAGAAAGCGTCAATCGCTATTTTCAATCGCTACAACGTCGTTGGATGACTGAAGAGATTAAATGGATTGACTTTTCCGATGTGACGATGCTAAAAGAGCTAACGCCATTAGAAATTTCGGAACTTCTTTATTTTGGACACATGAAGAATAGTTTGCATTCGCCTTTCTTTTATAAGCTACAAAATGATTTTGTCTTTTTTGAATTTGCAGATCAGATGACGCGTGTCTATTATCGTTATATTGATGAATTTTATCGAATCTTTGCTGATAAAATTACACGTGTTGTTTTAGAGAAAGTCAACCAGAAAAAGGCCTTCTTTAAACGAAATACGCCTGTCGAAAAATTAAGTCCTGAATTACTTAAAAATATGAAAGGTATCTTGCAAGAAGGTGTTATTTTTTGCTTCCAACAAACGGAAGTGGATAAAGAAGAATATCGGATTCCTATTTACTTGGTGGAAGATTCACTTAGCAAGATGAAAAATACCTCTTACCAAAAAGAAGAAATTTTGGCAACGCTTGTCTATAATAGTGAAAAACGCATTTGGCACATTGAACAAGAGAATGATTTCGGTGAAATTTTTAT
This sequence comes from Enterococcus sp. DIV0183, assembly GCF_050541505.1. NCBI lineage: Bacteria > Bacillati > Bacillota > Bacilli > Lactobacillales > Enterococcaceae > Enterococcus > Enterococcus sp. DIV0183. Next base: position 2,494,568 of record NZ_CP172932.1, on the reverse strand, counting down.
GTTGGCCCATGAAGGCTGAGAGAGCTCTAACTTTATCAACTAAAGTAGGGCTTTTTTTTGTAGCTATGATTTGGATGAGAAATCAAGTATAATAAAATGATAAAAAGGAAAGAAGGTTGTTTAATGAAAAAAATACTCTATGGCTCTATGACTGGCTTGGCACTCTTTTTGGTAGCTGGCTGTACATCCAAAACACCTACAGCTGTTTCATCAACAAATGAACAAAAAGAAACAGTAATATCAACTACTGAAACAAGTTCATCCGTACAACAAGAAGCAACGACGACATCAGAGAAGACAAGTGCGGTAGCTGTCTCTTTAGAAAAAGTAACGACAGCATTTGAGAAAAAATATCCAGAAGCTAAAATAACAAGTCTGCAGTTAGATACAGATTTTGGCCGTTATTTTTATGAAATAGAAGGCGTGGATCAGCAAAAAGAATATCAAGTTGAAGTGAACGCAGAAACAGGCGAATTCACAAAAGAAAAAGTTGAAACCTTGGATGCCGATGAACAAAATGGCGTTAAAATGCAAGAAGAGGCACTTGATTTAACAAATATCATTTCCAGAGAACAAGCCACAACCTTGGCTGAAAAAGAAGCGAAAGTCGGCCAGGCAACAGATTGGAAGTTAGAGAAAGAATTAGGAATCACCTATTGGGAAGTGAAAGTGAAAGAGGGCCAACAAAAAATAGAGGTAAAAATCGATGCTCATTCTGGTAAAATTTTGACAACTGAGCGGGACGATTAATGGATAAAAAGTAGCTGGCATGCGTTTGAGTAGGAGTTGATTCCCTTAAATGCTGATCAGCTATTTTTTTGCTTGTTCGACAAACGTGTTTTTCTAAAGTCCCTATGGTAAAATAACGATGTATTAGTGGTTGAGAGCGTCAGAACATAGGAGGAAATTTGTTTGGCTAGAAAAATGGATTTACGTATTTGGGTAGAAGGAACAGTCGTCGCAGCAATGGCAATGGCCCTCTCTTTTTTACCGATTGAATTTGCCAATAGTGGCTTGGACCTATCGTTGGGAATGGTCCCATTAGTTCTTTATTCGTTTCGTCGTGGGTTGCTTCCTGGAGTTGCAGCAGGCTTTGTTTGGGGCATGTTAAATATTATTCTCGGTACAGCCATGAAAAATTTCTTGTCCGTTCCACAGATTATTTTTGAATATCCCTTTGCTTTTGCGTTTGGAGGAATGGGTGGCGTATTCGCTAGAAAAATTCAACTGTATTTTCAAGCGAATCGTTTAAAATCAGCCATTCGTACGATTATTTTAGGAAGTGTTGTCGCAGTCTTCGCCCGCTGGTTTTGGCATTTTTGGGCGGGTGTATTGGTTTGGGGCATGTATGCACCAGAAGGAATGAGCCCATATCTCTATTCCTTTGTTCTAAACGGTACAAGTACCGTCGTCAATTGTTTGTATGTAAGTCTAGTTCTAGGCTTATTGGCAAAAGTAGCACCGCAATTATTTGTTCCTAAGAAATAAGTTGAGTCCTAAGTCAGAAGTTTCATGGGATTTTGACTAAAGTCATAAATAAAAGAAACCACCAACCTGCAATCGCCAGGGTTGGTGGTTTCCATTTATTTTATAAAGACTTCAATATTCTAGTGAATTTGACGTTGGTGACGATTGGCTAACGTGCTGACTTTCATGACAGAAGCAACAGGAATCATGCGCAACTGTTGTTCATCCGTTTGTAAACGAACAACGATATTGTCCGAAATATTTTTTGAGACAATCCAGCCGATCACCGTTTCGAATTTATGCGCTGTAGGGACTTCTTTCAATTGTAAGACCACTAAGGATTTTTGGGCGGCAGCGACTTGGAGCTCTTGTAAAAGCGCACTGCGTTCCTTTTCTTTATTCTTTTGATCTTGAGAATCTTCTAAAAATGCCGAAAAGAAATGTTGGGAAGAGAGCGTAATCAGTTTAGAAATGCTCTTGATGGTAGCTTTATGTTGATCCATTCTTCTGCCTCCTTTACGAATAAAATAGAATAAAACTCAAATGACTAATTACCTGTATTTTACCTAATTTTGTGATAAAATTCAAGAAAATATGTTCGCCTTCAATAATTATGAGAATTTACCAACGTTTCTGTTTTTCGAAAAAGAAAGTAGTATAATGTGTGAGCATATAAGAAATACATAAGATTATCGGATGTAGTCAATAGATAGAAAAGGATGAATAGTATGTCAAAAAAACCATCAGGTTACCAAAAAAAAGTTCTCACGGTGTTGTTGGTATCGTTTGGCTTTGGCGGGTTGTTAGCGCAGTTTTCGCCGATGAAATCAGGTGGGTTTTCAAGTTGGTTTGATGATTCATATGTCAAAGCTAGTGCTGAATCAAGTAAAACAAAAGAACCAGCACCAGTTAAAATTGAGAAAAAAGTCAAACCTTTAAGCTATGGACAACAGGTCAATCAAGAAATTGAAAAGAAGCAATATAATGGACATCTGGATTTGCCGTTAGAATTGCAGACAGATGCTAAATGGAAAGACACCGCATACGGATTTGGCAATGTGGATAAGCCGAATACAATCGAAATTAATGGCTGTGCGATTGTGTCGCTTGCAATGGTTGGTTCATACATGGATCACCAAGAAGTTACCCCTCTGGATGTGTTAGCTTGGGCAAAAAATGACTTCTTTATGGAAGGACAAGGGACGGCGTGGTCTATTTTTAGTGCATATGCTGAAATGAAAGGCTATAACTGTCAAGAAATTGGGGATATTGAAACAGTGGCAGCTTTCTTGAAGGAAGGTCATCCAGTCATTATTTCTGTAAAACCGGGCTATTTCACTACAACTGGTCACATTATGGTGATGAGTGGTGTGGATGAAAAAGGCGATTTCTGGATTAATGATCCAAACGATTCAGAAGAAAAGTGCCATTCAAAACGGACATTTACAGCCGAAGAAGTGATGAATGAAGCGTTAAACTTCTGGGCATTTTATTAGGAATAAGAAAAGGTGTGGAACAACAGGCAGTACCCTTTGTTCGCATCTTTTTTAGCAAATAAAAGGAGGCAGGACAATGGAGCGATGTACTTGGGCAACGAATACAACTGAAGAGATGCAAGCCTATCATGATGATGAATGGGGACGTCCAGTTCATGAAGAGCAACAGTTATTTGAGTTATTGACCTTGGAAAGTATGCAAGCGGGCTTAAGCTGGGCGATTATTTTGAATAAACGAGAAACGCTCAGAGCAGCTTATGATGCGTTTGATTATCGGAAAATTGCGCAATATGATGAGAAAAAAATTTTAGCTTTACTAGCAAATCCTGGTGTGATTCGTCATCGTTTAAAAATTCAAGCGACCATTACGAATGCGCAAGTTTTTCAAGAAGTTCAGGCAGAATTTGGCTCCTTTGATCGCTATCTCTGGAACTTTGTTGATCAGCAACCAATCGTTAATCACTGGCAGCACCCAGAAGAGGTTCCAGCCTCCACGGAATTATCGCAACAGATTAGTCGAGCGTTAAAAAAACGAGGATTTAAATTTTTAGGTGCCACGACAGTCTATTCCTTTTTACAGGCGGCGGGTTTGGTAAATGATCATTTAGAAACATGTCAGTATAAATAATAAAGGTCTCCTTTCAAAATTGAAGGAGACCTTTACTCTATTCTTTATACGCCCACTTGAAGTCGTATTTAGCACCTGTTGGATGATAAATAATTTCTTTCACGTTTGGTGCACGTAAGTGTGATTCTGCTTTTTGGTAAATTGGCACAACACCCATATCAGCAATTACTGTTTTTTCAGCGTTGATTAGATCTTCCCAGCGTTTTTCAGGATCGTTAACATCTGTGGTTTTGGACGCAGCAATGAATTTATCGTATTCAGGATTGCTGTAACGTCCACGGTTATTAGAAGTTGAGCTTTCTAATAAATCTAAGAAGTTAATTGGGTCTGAATAGTCGGCACTCCAACCACGAACAGCGATTTGGAAATCCCCTTTTAAGGTACGATCTAAGCGAACAGCCATAGGGACAGGCGTCACAGTTACTTTTAAGCCTTCCAAAGTATCAGACAGTGATCCTTGAAGATATTCGCCCATTTTTTTAGCGCCTTCAGAGTCGTCTACCATTAAATCAACCGTTAAGTTGGAAACACCAAGTTCTTGTTTCGCTTTATTCCAGTATTCCACAGCTTTTTTCTTGTCGTATTTGACTAATTTGTCGCTGCCGGCTTCTTTAACAAAGTCTTCACCCGTTTTTGGTGATTTCGCGACATCCACAGGAACGAAGCCTTGTGAAGGAAGAGAGCCATTGGCTAAAATGTTTTTAGCTAATGAATCGCGATCGATGGCATAAGACATAGCACGACGTAAGTTTGCGTTGGTCAATGGTGATTTTTCATCTGCTTGATTCATTTCTAAATAGAAAGAAGAAGCGGCTTTTAATTGGACCAAGTCAGGCGAGTTTTGCATTTGTTGGGCCAGTTCGCCAGATAAATACGTATCATCCACTTCACCAGTTTCATAAAGATTTAAGGCAGTTGGGGCTTCTTTCACCACGTTGATAGCGACTTTATCTAACTTGACAGTCTCTTTGTCCCAATATTCTTCATTTTTAGTTAGAGACCATTTAGTATCTGTTCCGGGACCATCAAACTCAGTTAGCGTAAACGGACCATTGTAGACTGCTTTATCGCTACTCTTTGTATAATCTTTACCAAAACGTTCAACGATATCTTGACGTTGTGGCAAGAAAGAAGGGAAAGCCAATAAATCGTCAAAATATGGTGTTGCTGTTTCTAAAGTGATTTCCAATTCATGATCATTGATTGCTTTAATGCCCAATTCTTCTTTAGGTAGTTCCCCTTTAGAAATTTTTTCAGCATTTTTTACTGGTTCAAACATGTAGGCATATTCTGAAGCAGTAGCAGGATCCACTGTTCGTTGCCAACCGTAAACGTAATCTGCAGCAGTAACTGGTTTGCCATCAGACCATTTTGATTCTTCACGTAATTTAACTTTGTAAACTAAACCGTCTTCTGAAACAGTCGCTTTTTCGGCTGCACCAGCAGGCGCGGGTTTGTTGTCTTTATCTAAACGATAGATTCCTTCGTAGACATTATTTAAAGTGGTAAAACTCACTTCATCTGTCGCAAGGGACGGATCGGCACTAGGCATTTCTTGGGATTCAACCATTGTGTATACTTGGTTGTCGCTGCCGCCGTTGCTTGCTCCTTTATCGTCACTGCCACCGCCGCAGGCCGCTAAAGCTAAGCTTGATAATACAAGTAATGAAGTAAATAAAACAGATTTCTTCATTTGACACGCTCCTTTTCATTTTTAGCAATACTCTCAGTATAATGTAAAAATGAAAAGGAGAAATTAAAAAATCGTTAGAAATGATTATTCTTTTATCAATTTTTAAAAAATGTCTAATCTTTTTTATGAAAAAAGTGGACAAACGTTGATAAGTAAAGATTTAAGCTGATTTCCATGCAGAAAACATTCGATTTTTGAGTATTTATTCATCATTGATTTGATTTTTTTGACATAAAATAAACATCCCTTTTACAAAAAACAAATGAGAAAAAAAAAAGATTGTTACAAAAGCAAATAAGTGCTTTTGTAACAATCTTTTTAATCTTTTAATCGTTGGATGTCAATGACAGTTCCTGTGTAGGCATCTGCAGTGAATTCGTATTGAACAATGCCGTCGTCTTCAATGCGGCAAATTCCTCCAGTATATGTTTTGGAGTGGATGGCGAATTTCCGCAAGGGCTTTTTCTCAAACTCAATCCACGAACCTTCAATCGGTCCTTCTTTTAAAAAAGCAGCTTTTACATTTTCTAAGACGAGATCAGCGGAGATTGTTTTTTTCTTATGGTAGAACAAGGTTGAGGCAATGCCGCCTACTAAACCAAGACCAACGCCTAGCGCTAAGCCGCCTTTAAAGTATGTCAACTCATTTTCTTCGTTCATTTGTATGACCTCCCTTGGTCGGTTTCTGCTTACTATTACTTTTGTCAGTATCACTCTTATTTTACCATAGAGAAGGGGCCGCTGAGAAATAAAAAAAGTTTTTCAATCATTCTTTTAGGACATTCTCATTGTCACGTTTAAAAAGAGAAAGCGATGTGCATTTTCTAGTATTTGCGTTATAATAAGAGTGAAATCATATGAAAGGAGTACCTATTTTTATCGACAGGATAAAGTGACTTTTTAGAGAAAAAGTGACGCTTGGTTGGCGTAATTTCCAACAAATCAAAAGCAATAGGACATACATCTATGGAAGAAAAAACATTTCAACGAATCAAGGAATTAACTGAATTACAAGGAACCAGCGGATTTGAAGACGACATTCGCGCGTACATGAAAGAACATATCACCCCATTAGTGGACGATGTCCAATATGATGGTTTAGGTGGTATTTTTGGGATTAAACGTTCAAAAGTGGAAGCAGCGCCACGCGTAATGGTAGCAGCTCACATGGACGAAGTTGGCTTCATGTTAACTCAAATTAACGATAATGGTTTATTCCAAGTGGTTCCTTTAGGTGGCTGGAATCCCTATGTTGTTTCAGCACAACGTTTTACGTTAAAAACAAGTAAAGGGAACTATCCATGTATTTCTTCATCTATTCCGCCACACTTGTTGCGTGGTACGAGTGGTCAAAAACAATTAGAAGTCTCTGATGTGTTATTTGATGCAGGATTCTCTTCAAAAGAAGAAGCTGAAAGCTTTGGTGTTCGTCCAGGGGATTCCATTGTTCCACAAACAGAAACGATTAAAACAGCCAATGGCAAAAATATTATCAGTAAATCATGGGATAACCGCTATGGTTGTACGTTGGTATTAGATGCATTGGAAACGTTACAAAATGAAGAATTAGGCCACACATTAATTGCTGGAGCAAACGTACAAGAAGAAGTTGGTTTACGTGGTTCTAAACCATCTGTTCATAAATTTAATCCAGATATCTTCTTTGCGGTGGATTGTTCAGCGGCAGATGATATTCACACGAAAAAAGGGACGTATGGTCATTTAGGTGAAGGAACGTTATTACGGATTTTCGACCCAGGTTTGATCACATTGCCTCGCTTACGTGAATATTTATTAGATACAGCAGCGACACACAATATTCCGTATCAATATTTTGTTTCTAAAGGCGGAACGGATGCTGGGGCAGCGCACACAACTAATAATGGTGTACCAAGTACAGTCATCGGCGTTTGTGGTCGTTACATCCATACGCATCAAACAATGTTTAGTATTGCGGATTATGAAGCAGCGCGGGAAATGTTGTTACAAGCATTACGTGGCTTGGATAAATCAACAGTTAATACAATTGTTTACGGAAAGTAGAGGATGTTTAAATGATTTATCCCAATTCATTAGAAGAACTAGCAACTTATGTTGAAAAAGGTAAAAATGTTTTCTTCTTTACGGCTGATTGGTGCGGAGACTGTCGTTTCATTAAACCAGTCATGCCTGAAATTGAAGAAGCATTTCCAGCGTTTCAATTTATCGAAGTCGACCGTGATCAGTTTATTGACGTGGCTGCCGAGTGGAATATTTTTGGTATTCCGAGTTTTGTCGTAATTGAAAACGGTCAAGAGTTAGGACGCTTAGTAAACAAAGACCGAAAAACAAAAGAAGAAATCAGTGCATTTTTAACTAGCTTAGGCTAATTTTCATGAACCAGAGGAACCATTAAATTAAGAGAGAATCAGCTGGACAAAAGGGCGTTCTGCGCAAGGGTCCTAAATTCATTTTTAACTCTAGATTCTTAGTCAAAGAAGCCTTTTAGATCAGCCTCCATCGGGAAGGTGACGAAAATGGAAGAACAAATGTATAAAAATATTCTTGTCGGCGTAGACGGTAGTGATCAAGCCAATTTAGCTTATGAACGTGCAATTGAGGTTGCTCGTCGAAACGGAAGCCGAGTCATTGTTGCAAATATTTTAGAAAATCAAGTGTATACAATGATGGGGTATTCGACGTTAAATGATCAATTAATTGATCAAGAAACAGCCGCTGCGGAAGAATTAATGGCCGATTGTAAAAAGTATGCTGAAAGCGTTGATTTTCATAATGTTGAAACAGTTACCATGTTTGGTTCACCCAAAGAAGTCATGAGTCATGAATTACCTGAAAAATACAATGTTGATTTAATTATGGTGGGACAATCAGGATTAAACGCAGTCGAACGTGTGGTCATGGGAAGCGTCAGTAGCTACATTATTCGTCAAGCCCCTTGCGATGTCTTAATTGTTCACTCTGAAGAAAAATAAGCAAAAAAAGTTATTGATTGAATAGAGAGTTGACCCTACGTTTCTTTTGTTTTTTCAAAGGATCAGCGGCTTGTCACTCAAAATTGAGGACTTGGAGAATAAGTCGTAGCGACATATTTTCCAAGTCTTTTAGTTTTTCGACAAAAAAGTATGCACAAGGGGTCAATTTTTGATAAGATAAGACAGGAAAACGACAGAGGAGGAACAGAAATGATTTTTGCATATAACAAAGAACACGTTGGCGATGTCTTACTTGTCATCGTTGCGGACGATCAAGGTGCGGAAAACCAAGTAAAACGTGTCGGCGATGTGGCACGTGTAAGTTTAGTTGAGGCGCCAGAAACAGTGGTAGCTTGGAATATTTTCAATGCTTCAGCGCTTCTAGGTGACATTAATGGCACCGGCCAAGTGACTTTAACAGACGAACAAATCGAAAAAGTCAATACAGCGATTAAAGATGCGGGATTTTCAGAAACCCTTGAAAAAGACGACACCCCTAAAATTGTGGTTGGCTTTGTCAAATCATGTAAAAAACACCCAGATTCAGATCATTTATCTATCACACAAACAGAAGTAGACAACGGCGAAATCTTACAAATTGTTTGTGGCGCACCGAACATCAAAGCAGGACAAAAAGTAGTTGTGGCCAAACCAGGCGCAATGATGCCTGATGGTTTAATGATTTGGCCAGGGGTTTTACGTGGGGAAGAAAGTTTTGGAATGATTTGTTCAGCAAAAGAATTACGTTTACCAAATGCACCTGCTAAAAAAGGAATCTTAGAATTGCCTTTTGATGCAGAAGTTGGTTCTGCATTTGCGGTAGGAGAATAAAAGAAAGAAACGACCTGTTGTTTGAACAACAGGTCGTTTCTTTCTTTTATTGATTGCTGCGATTATTTTGTTGTGTTAAAGCTGATTTATCAATGGTTAAATCGATGGTTGCTTTCATTTCTTTAGAACCACGATAATAAGTCACTTCCATTTTGTCGCCAACTTTTTTCTTGTAAAGCGCGCTTTGTAAATCTGTAGTAGAGCTTACGTCTTGGCCGTCAACTTTCGTGATAACATCGTATTTTTCCAATCCAGCCTTTTCAGCAGGGGTCGCTGCTTCAACGCCACGAACCACTACGCCAGTTTTTACAGAAGCTGGAATTTTTAAAATTTGTTCTTGTTGTTGTGAAGAGATACCTGTTAAATCAGACATCGTAATCCCGAGAGCTGGCCGCGTCACTTTACCATCTTTTTCTAATTGGTTGATAATGTTGACTACGTCATTACTTGGAATGGCAAAGCCCATCCCTTCAACGCTCACTTGACTAGTTGATTGCACAATTTTTACTGAGTTAATTCCAATGACTTGTCCTTCAATATTGATTAGTGGACCACCGGAGTTTCCTGGATTGATGGCAGCATCGGTTTGAATGGCATTAATATTGATGGTTTCACCAGACTCGTTTTTATTGGTAATATTTCTATTCACAGAAGAGATGATTCCTTGTGTGACAGAGTTAGCATAATCAGAACCTAGAGGGGAACCAATCGCAATAGCAGGCTCACCGACTGTGATTTTACTAGAATTCCCAAACTCAGCGACTTGATCAACTTTGTCGGAAGAAATTTTAATCACGGCTAAATCCGTGTAAGCATCGGTTCCGACTAATTCGCCTTTCACTTTGGTACCATCAGATAAAACAACTTCCAATCCTTGCGCTTTATCTACGACGTGGTTATTTGTCACGACATAAGCCGTTTTACCATCTTTCTTATAAATAACCCCGCTACCTTCACTGGCTGCTTCTAAATCGTTACCATTGTTGCCGGAAGAGTCTTGAGTACCTTCATTCCCACCGAACAATCCCCCAAAAGGATCATCTGCCGAAGAATTGTTGCTAGCACTTTGCATATTAATGACAGAAACCACAGAATTTTGAACTTTTTTCACGGCTTTTGTGACATCGCTAGAAACATTGTAACTCACATTGCTGACTTTTGTGTCGCCGTGATTAGTGGACGTCGTCGTCGCCGCATTATTTCCGCCGTTGGGTGTGGGAATAATCCCAGAATAAGCGCCTCCTAGAATAAGAGCGCCACCAAGTAAGCCGCCAGCTAAACCAATCTCAAATTTTTGCAATAAACTTTTTTTATCTGAATTAGGTGTAACATCTTTTCGTTGCATAAAATAACCTCCCAATAAGTGCATCTGAATTTTCTATATTAAGTATATCTGTTTCCTACTCCTTTAGTCTATCGAATAGCTTTGAATTTTTTATGAACAACTTAGGGAAAAATTACAGAAAAAATACGAATGAAAAAGTTATACACAGAAAAATGTGAACAAATCGGGAATAACTCTGTGTATAGTTTTTAAGAAAGTTATCCACAGAATGTGGATAATGTGGACAAATCAGTGGCGAATATGTGTTTGTATTGAAAAAGCTGTTAAATAAAGTAATTTTTTAGTTTGTTCTGTGGATAACTCTGTGTATATGTGTATAAGTATGTGGAAACGTTGTGGAAAGTAGCCAAACTTCGTGCTAAAATAAGAAAGAAGAGAAAACGAGAAAGTAGTGGAATAGGTGAAAATTAAACTAGTAACAGTCGGAAAACTGAAAGAAAAATACCTGATTCAAGGCATTAATGAATATCTGAAACGTTTAAATAGCTATGCCAAGATGGAAATCATTGAAGTACCAGATGAAAAAGCCCCAGAAAAACTCAGTGACGCTGAAATGCTTCAAGTCAAAGAAAAAGAAGGCCAACGTATTTTGGGGAAAATTAATGACAACGAATACGTCTTTGTTTTAGCCATTAATGGCAAACAATTATCTAGTGAAGAATTTTCAAAAGAAATTGAACAATTAGGGATTAGTGGCAAAAGTAATCTAACCTTTGTCATTGGTGGCTCCTTAGGTCTCAGTGATTCAGTCCTTCAGCGAAGTAACCAACAAATTTCTTTTGGCCGCTTAACTTATCCACATCAGTTAATGCGTTTGGTATTAGTTGAACAAATTTATCGCGGTTTTCGGATTATGAAAGGGGAACCGTATCATAAATAGGAAGTAGGCTGGTTGCTCAGTAAGTTCTATGAATCAAGTCATTGCTTGAAAAACATATGAAGTAAAATATCTTTAGTCTGTTTGTTTGATAGAAAATAAAAAAATTCAATCAAACTGGATTGAGAGAAACGTTACCGTTCAAACAATAAATAAAAATGAGAGGAATGGCAAAAAACAATGGTCATTCCTCTCGTTTTTTTTAAAATTGTCCGATTGTTGTGCCTCAGAAACAGGTTCAGCACCCATGATTATTATTTTAAAATGAGAAAAAATTAAGGGATTATCATAAAAATCAATATTTTTAACGAGAAAAGTTGAATAAGCTCTTGAATGAAGAAAACGCTATTGACAGTAACCAAAAATTACCTTAAAGCGAAAGCGTAAATATGTATAATATTTCATGTGACTAGGGAAAACTAGGCATGAAAAGTCTGTCTGAAGTAATTACTTTAGGTTGTCTTTTCATGCCTAATTTTTATATAGAATACTTAGTAGAGGAGGAAGTTGATTAAATTATCAGAAAAAAGTGTTTGGAAAAGTCGGATTGGTTGCTTAAAAATAGAAAGATATGGGGAAAAATATGATTAAAAAAATAATAGTCGTTGTTGCTTTCATGCTTACAGGCTTCTCGCTAACTGCGATGAGTGCCTCTGCAGAAGAAATAACTGATTTATTTTTACAAAAAGAAGTGACATATTCTGGTGTGGAAGGAGGAAAAATTGGAGAGAATTGGAAATACCCTCAATTTGTTGGCGAAAAAGCTGTTGATGGCGATGAAACAACACGCTGGTCCGCTGATAAGCAAGATGAACAATGGTTAATTGTTGATTTGGGTGAAGTAAAAAACATTGGCGAACTCGTTTTACAGTTGCATGCAGAAAGTCCTGTGTATGAAATCTTAGTTTCAACAGATGGTGAAAGCTATCAATCTATCTTTAAAGAAGAGAATGGGCAAGGTGGCCAACCTACTAAAAAATATATTGATGGCAATAATGTACAAGCACGTTTTGTAAAATATCAGCAGATGAAAATGTGGCAACACACAAATAAGCAATTTTACAGTTCAAGTATTATTTCGTTTGAAGCATATGAAAAAAAACGACTGCCAGAAGCGATTAAACTTTTAACAGAGAACCTGACTATTAGTGAAAAAAGAAAGCAACAGCTAGCCTTTGAAGTGTCACCAGCTGGAGTAGATATTACAGAAGATCAGATTGAGTGGTCAAGTAGTGATCCTACTATTGTGACGGTTGACCAAACGGGTAATTTAACAGCAGTTAAGAGTGGTGAAGCGAAGGTAACAGTCAAAATTAAAGGAACAGAAATTAGTGATACAATTCCTGTGACTGTTGTAGCAGAAAATAAACAATATGCGGAAATGCGAGCAAAATGGAAAATGCGATTGTTGGGTACTACGCAGTATGATAACGATGCAGATGTGCAACAGTATCGTGCCCAGATTGCTACGGAGAGTTTAGCATTGTGGCAAACGCTTAATCAAGCAGCAGATCGTGGGTATCTGTGGGAACGAAAACCATCGGATACAGTGTCTGCTGATTACACGACTCAATTTACCAATATTAAAAAATTAGCGTTAGGCTACTATGAACCATCAAGTGAGCTTTTTGAAAAATCGGAAGTTTATGATGCGATTGTTAAAGGCATTGAATTTATGATTGATACAAAAAAATACAATGGAACGTATTACACAGGTAACTGGTGGGATTGGCAAATTGGTTCCGCGCAGCCGCTAACAGATACATTGATTTTATTACATGATGACCTATTGAATACAGATGCAGAAAAATTAAATAAATTTACTGCTCCGCTGATGCTGTATGCAAAAGATCCAAACATACAATGGCCAATTTATCGTGCAACAGGGGCTAACTTAACAGATATTTCAATCACCGTTTTAGGTACTGGACTTTTGTTAGAAGATAATCAACGCCTAGTACAAGTACAAGAAGCTGTTCCGTCCGTTTTAAAAAGTGTTTCCTCTGGTGATGGCTTATATCCTGATGGTTCCTTGATTCAACATGGTTATTTTCCGTACAACGGCAGTTACGGGAATGAGTTGCTAAAAGGGTTTGGACGAATTCAGACTATTTTACAAGGTTCCGACTGGGAGATGAATGACCCTAACATTAGTAATTTATTTAATGTTGTTGATAAAGGTTACTTACAATTGATGGTAAATGGAAAAATGCCATCGATGGTTTCTGGTAGAAGTATTTCCAGAGCGCCAGAAACGAATCCTTTTACTACAGAGTTTGAATCGGGTAAAGAAACAATAGCTAATTTAACCTTAATTGCAAAATTTGCACCAGAAAATTTAAGAAATGACATTTATACATCTATCCAAACATGGCTTCAACAAAGTGGGTCATACTATCATTTCTTTAAAAAACCAAGAGATTTTGAAGCGTTAATTGACTTGAAAAATATGGTGAATAGTGCGTCACCTGCCCAAGCGACACCAATGCAATCTTTAAATGTATATGGTTCGATGGATCGAGTCCTACAGAAAAATAACGAATATGCGGTGGGTATCAGTATGTATTCACAACGTGTCGGAAACTATGAATTTGGGAATACGGAAAATAAAAAAGGCTGGCATACAGCAGACGGCATGCTTTATTTATACAATCAAGACTTTGCTCAGTTTGATGAAGGATATTGGGCAACGGTTGATCCATATCGATTACCAGGAACGACAGTTGATACAAGAGAATTGGCAAATGGTGCTTATACAGGGAAACGCAGTCCCCAGTCATGGGTAGGTGGCTCAAATAATGGACAGGTTGCCTCTATAGGAATGTTTTTAGATAAAAGTAATGAAGGAATGAACTTAGTTGCTAAAAAATCTTGGTTCTTATTAGATGGTCAAATCATTAATTTGGGAAGTGGCATTACTGGTACGACAGATGCTTCGATTGAAACAATCCTCGATAATCGGATGATTCATCCACAGGAAGTGAAGCTTAACCAAGGTTCAGACAAAGATAATTCTTGGATTAGTTTAAGCGCAGCGAATCCATTGAATAACATTGGCTATGTTTTTCCTAATTCAATGAATACGCTTGATGTTCAAATAGAAGAACGCTCTGGTCGCTACGGAGATATTAACGAATACTTTGTTAATGATAAAACCTATACAAATACATTTGCTAAAATTAGTAAAAATTATGGCAAGACTGTTGAAAATGGTACTTACGAATATTTAACAGTGGTTGGGAAAACGAATGAAGAAATCGCAGCTCTTTCTAAAAACAAAGGCTATACTGTTCTAGAAAATACAGCAAACTTACAAGCCATTGAAGCAGGTAATTATGTCATGATGAATACATGGAATAATGACCAAGAAATTGCAGGACTGTATGCGTATGATCCAATGTCGGTTATTTCAGAAAAAATTGATAACGGTGTTTATCGCTTAACTCTTGCGAATCCTTTACAAAATAATGCATCCGTTTCTATTGAATTTGATAAGGGCATTCTTGAAGTAGTCGCAGCGGACCCAGAAATTTCTGTTGACCAAAATATTATCACTTTAAATAGTGCGGGGTTAAATGGCAGCTCGCGTTCAATCACTGTTAAAACAACTCCTGAAGTAACGAAAGAAGCGTTAGAAAAATTAATTCAGGAACAAAAAGAACACCAAGAAAAAGACTACACCGCAAGTAGCTGGAAAGCCTACAGCGAAGCATTGAAACAAGCGCAAACTGTGGCAGATCAAGCAACAGCAACACAAGCAGAAGTAGACCAAGCAGAAGCAGAGCTACGCTCGGCAGTGAAGCAATTGGCAAAAGTACCAACCAAAGAAGTAGATAAAACCAACTTGTTGAAAATCATCAAAGAAAACGAGAAACACCAAGAAAAAGACTACACCGCAAGCAGTTGGAAAGTCTACAGTGAAGCATTGAAGCAAGCACAAACTGTGGCAGATCAAACAACAGCGACACAAGCAGAAGTAGACCAAGCAGAAGCAGAGCTACGTTCGGCGGTGAAGCAATTGGCAAAAGTGCCAACTAAAGAAGTAGATAAAACCAACTTGTTGAAAATCATCAAAGAAAACGAGAAACACCAAGAAAAAGACTACACCGCAAGCAGTTGGAAAGTCTACAGTGAAGCATTGAAACAAGCACAAACTGTGGCAGATCAAACAACAGCGACACAAGCAGAAGTAGACCAAGCAGAAGCAGAGCTACGCTCGGCAGTGAAGCAATTGGTAAAAGTGCCAACTAAAGAAGTAGATAAAACCAACTTGTTGAAAATCATCAAAGAAAACGAGAAACACCAAGAAAAAGACTACACCGCAAGTAGCTGGAAAGTCTACAGTGAAGCATTGAAACAAGCACAAACTGTGGCAGATCAAACAACAGCGACACAAGCAGAAGTAGACCAAGCAGAAGCAGAGCTACGTTCGGCGGTGAAGCAATTAACATTGAAAAATAGTGGGGAAAATAAAAAGGAGCAAAAAAATGGGGGGAATAATGGACACTTAAATACTAGTACAGGAGTTGATCAAACTGGTACGAAACAAGTTAAGCCATCAAGCCAAGGTGGTTTCAGAAAAGCTAGCCAATTTTTACCGAGCACAGGAGAAAAGAAATCGATCTCGCTTGTGATTATTGGTCTTCTAGTTATCGCCAGTGGGTGTCTTTTAGTTTTTCGTAAAAGTAAATCGAAGAAGTAAAAAATTACGGATTCACTAAAAACATAATAAAAAAGCAGACTTCCATACAAGAAGTCTGCTTTTTCATTAATTACTCCGCTTCCGCATTTTGCAAGTCAGCGACATCAGTCAGATAAGTGGCTTCATCCAATAAATCTTCCGAATGTGCAACATAAATCGCAGTGGCGCTATCACCAACCACGTTTAGGCTAGTAACGAGCATTTCGATTGGACGATTAATGGCTAAAATCAATGAATACGTCGCAATCGCAATCTCATTGTTATAGTTTAAACCAGTTAAAATAGTGAAAAGGATAATCCCGCCAGCGCCAGGTGCCGCCGGTGTACCAATGGATGACATTAAAGCTAAAATGGCAATCAAGGCAATATTAGCTGGTGTCACTTCATAACCAGCTACGCCCGCTACAAAAATAGCCGCAATTACTTGCATAATCGCTGTGCCGTTCATATTAATAGTCATTCCTAACGGCAAGACAAAGGCGGCAACATCGCTGTCGACACCTAACTCTTCAACCGTTGTTTTTGTATTTAACGGTAAAGTGGCTGCCGAAGAAGAAGTAGAAAATCCAAAGACCACAACTTTCATAATCTTTTTAATAAAAGGAACAGGATTTAATTTTGTCGCAAATAAGATAAATAATGGGTAACCGATCATCAAAAAGGCTAAGAGCGTCGCTGTCGTTGTTACGACGTAGACTAACGCTGGTTTTAAATAATCAATCCCGTAAGAAGCAAACGTCCGAACTAACAACATAAAGACGGCGATAGGAGCAAATTTAGTAATTACAAAGGTTAAAAATAACGTGACCATCGCATTGACTTCTTCAATTAATTTTTTGAAAACACGAATTTTATCCCCTAATGCATTAATACATAAACCAGTAATCACTGCCAACACAACAACGGCTAAAATTGCACCATTGTCGCTAAATGCAGAACCGATATTTTTCGTGACAGCATTGACAATCACCATTAATGGGTTGCCGCTCGTACTTACTTCGACAGGAGCTAGCGTTTCAGATAACGACACATTAAAAGCACCAGTTAAATATACGCTATAGCCCACAATTCCAGCCGTTAATAGCGCAATCAGTGACATCGACAAAAAGCCAAAAATCGTTTTATAAGAAATTCGTCCTAATTTTTGCGTATCGGTAATATGACAAATGGCTAAAGTAATTGAAGTAAAGACCATCGGCACAATCACTAATTGTAGGCCGTTGATAAATAGTTGACCAATAATATAGAAAAGCCCAATCGCAGATTGTCCTTTTTCAGGATCTGAAATATCTTGGAAAAGAATCTGATTGATTGTCTGCCACACAGCGCCTTGATTGCTGCGAATAAGGTGCTCTCTTAAAAATAAAAAGCCGAGCCCAACGATTAAACCTCCCACCAATGAAATCACCATTTTTTTGGTAAATGAGATACCTTTCACTTCACGTTTTTTCTTTTCCACTTTGTTGCCTCCCAAATAAATTGATTAAGCACCGCGCAAAAAAAGCCTTGCACACAAAAAAAGGGCAAGACATCTCGTATCATTCACTATACAAAAATACAGAATTTTACAGAACTTTGCCTTGTTAGCCTCTCGGACTATCTTAAAGGTACTTTTCCACATACTAAGGGAAACTACGAGAATTGTCAATTCTTTTTTACTTAGGGGGGGGGTTATTTTTGAAGAAAGAAAGTGATCTTTACCATTTCCGCAGATACCGCAGCCAAAAAAGAACTACAACGGATTCTTTTGCAGTATAATAGAAAATAGAAACGAAAGAACAGGCACCAACACAAAGGAGGTATTTTTATGAAAGTCACTCAACTTTCTAGTGAAACCCTTGACCGAGCGCACGAACGTTTTGAAGAAACACTTGCGCAAATGACCGTTGCCGAAGCAAACACGATGCCCGCTCCATTAATCAAGTCTGTTACTTGGCTGATGTGGCACACAGCCAGAGAATTAGACCTACAAATTTCCGCACTTAATCATAGTGAACCGTTATGGCTTAGCCAACACTGGACAGAAAAATTTGCCTTGGATTTGCCAGATGAGACAGAAGACTGGCATCACACACCAGAAGAAGCGGCGAAAGTCGTGGTGGCAGAAAAGCAATTGCTTAGTGACTATTTGGCTGCCAGTGTGGCACTTACCAAAAGCTATTTAGACCAAATCAAAGAAGAACAATTGTCAGACGTGATTGATAAAAATTGGACCCCGCCGGTGACTAGACAAGTGCGTTTAGTTTCAGCGATTGATGATGCAGTGATGCATTCTGGGCAAGCCGTTTATACACGAAGATTAGTCATTGGAAAATGATAAATAAGCAAAAACAAAAAATGCTTCTGCCTAAGCAGGAGTATTTTTTATTGAGAGAAAAAATACATAAAAATAATGAACGAAGAACTGTCCACTTTTTCCCTAGTTGAAACGTTGTATAAGTGAAAGGAGAAATCAGATGAAAAAGGAGGCAAATTTTGACGAAGTACTATTTTCTTTGGGGCAAGAAGTCATCCAAGTCTTGATTCGCCGAGGAGCAAGTCTTGAAGATGCACAAGATGCAGTGTCGCAAACGTATACAACGATTTTTTCAATATTACCTGAAATTACATCAGAAAATCTACGCCCGTGGTTTTTCCGAGTAACATTTAATTACTACATTACGATGTATCGAAAAAAGAAACGAGAACGCACTTTTGTGGCAAACAGCCATCCTGTGCAATCAATAGAAAAAATGGAAGGGCAAGAGTTATTATTATTGATTGATTCCTTAAAAGATGAGGAACAAGAACTAATACTTTTGAAATATTATTATCAATTATCGTATGCCGAGATTGCGTTGATTTTAGAATTATCTGTTGAAAATGTTCGCAAAAAATTGTATCGCACACGTCAAAAATTAAAAAAAGAACTGGAGGAATAGAAGTGGATTTAAAAAAAAGTATTCGTAAAGCGAAAAGAAAACAATTTATCGTGATTGGTGCCATAACCGTTGTTAGTTTTGCCGTATTGTTTGTCGGTTTTTTTGTGGGAATGGATAAACTTTCGACGAAAAACTATCATACCCTACTAGAAGTAATTAATGATCAAGAAATGATTGCTTCACCAAACACTCAATTAGATTCCCAAGTAATTGCTAATAGTTCGCCTTTTGGGGGCGAAGTTGTGACCAATCGTTCAAAAAATATTGATGGTTACACGGTGGAGTGGAGTAATTTACGTAGCAGATATAGCTTTTTCAGAAATTCGATTGACTGGAATGAAGTCTATCCTGGTAGCTATTATTCTTCTAAGAATTTTTATGAATACAACCGACAAACCAAGCAGAAAGTAGCATCTTTTTATAACCCAGCGATTACCAATTACTATGGTGGTATCAAAAACGAATTAAGTGAATTAGATAAAATGGAAAACCAAGTAGCGGAAGTGGCGATTTCTTTTGATAAACCTTATCCATATGAAGAAGTCCGCAAAATGTTACCGAGCAATGTCAACTTAGTTTGGCTCTATGTTTACTCCGAAACGGTTAATGAAGCAGAAGGTCCTTCTGGTACGCTGCCTTATGGTTTTCAATTAAGCATGGACGATCACAACGAAATATTTGATCCTGAAAATAACAAGCAACACTTTTTTGAAACCTTAGAAAAATCCCCGTTGTTTGCTGACAACCAAGAAGGCCAAAAGTTTATCCAACAAAATAAAAATAAAAAAGTCGAAAAATTACCTATTTGGGGAGTCATGCTCACCGGACAAACTAAAAATTTCAAAGCCTTACAAAATGAACCTTTTGTTCGTGGGGCTTCAATTGGCGTGACCGCACCTATCGTTCCTTATATTCAGCCAGAGAAATAAACGTTTTTCAGAACTCTAAGCCTTCCGACTGATTTTGCTTCAACGATATTGTCAGTAAAAATAGAAAACGTTATAATAGAATGGATCACAGGAAGTGCTTCTACAATGCGTGGGAGCACTTTTTTTACTTATCTATGAGGAGGGCAAGTGAATGTTTTTTAATTTTATTGGGTTAACGTTATTTTTTGGTATCGGGATCTTAGTTGCGAATGGCGCCAAAATTGTAGCGAATAAAGGGAAAAAGAGTAAGGGGACCATTCTATTAATGGCGATTGAATTGCTCTTGTTAGGTATCTTTTTATTTGTGACTTTGCCAAGTAAAAATCTTTCAACCGTGTTATGGATTAATCTGATTGGCGCAGTGATTGCTAGTGGGGTGTTATTAAGTACACGCTTAGCTAGTAAAGTCGAAGTTCCTGGTATCCAAAAGGGCCGCAAAGAAGTAGGAAAGAATACCAACAAAACGGCTAACAAAGACTGGTCTGGCAAAATTTTGGGTGTTGCCGTTTTGGCAATGATTTTGTTGACTATTGTCAGTAGTATTACCAGAATCTCTTCTATTGATGAAATTTATCAAACGATTCCTTTAAAAACGGAAGAAAAAGCTGAAGTTTTAACTTCGGCGAAAGAAACACCCATTGCGATTGCACCACAAACGGCGAAACGAAAAATGTTACAGAAATTTTCTGTCATTCCCAATTCCAATATGTTTACTTTGGATGGTATAACGGCACAAGTTGTCAATGGCGAGTATGTTTATGTAGCAACAGTCGAATTTAATGGCTTCTTTAAATGGCTAAAACTGGGGGAAGTACCTGGCTATTTCATCATTAGTGCGACAGATATCAACGCACAGCCAGAATTTGTAGAAAAACCAATTGTTTATACTCCTTCAGCTTACTTTGGCAAAGATGCTGCACGAAAAATTTATTCCGCTTATCCAGGTTATGCAGCAACTGGCACAATCAATTTAGAGCTGGACGACCAAGGGAATCCTTACTATATTCAAACGCTTTACAAAGAGTATGGGGTTTCTGGTCGCATGCACTATAATGAATTTAAAACGGCGGTATTAAATGCTACAACAGGAGAAGTTAACGTTTATGACAGTCAAAAAGCCCCAAGTTTCGTTGATGCGCCGATTACTAGTTCAGCGGCGAATAGCTTAAATGAATTCTTTGGTCGTTACAGTCAAGGCTGGTGGAACCAGACAATGTTTGGTGCCAAAAAAGATGTTAAAATTCCAACTGAAAATGGTATTTATGCATCAGGACAAATTACGCCGATGATGAACAAGGAAGGGAACCAGTTGCTTTATTTTACGGACTTTACAAGTAGTGAAAAAGACCAAGATTCCGCTTTAGGTTATTCCTTAATCAATGCCCGAACAGGCCAAGTTACGTATTATCGTGATACTAAAGTCGGCATTATGGATAGTGATGGCGCCATTTCTATCGCTTCAAAAATTTATCCAGAAAAGAAATGGAAAGCTAGTATGCCAGTCCTTTATAACATTGATGGCGTGCCAACGTGGATTGTTTCGTTAATGGACAGTAAAGGGATTTTCAAAAAATATGTCTATATAAACGCCGTAGATAATGATATTGTGATTGATGCAGACACGGCACAAGGCGCATTAGACGCTTATCGAATTGAGTTAGTAACCAAAGGAAGTAACAATGAAAATACAGACAAAGCCAACTTGAAAACGATGCAAGGTAAAGTAGCTCGTGTCTCAGTAGTAGCTGGGGAAGCGCAAACGGTAGTTTCATTTTTACTAGAAGATGAAAAAACCATTTTTAGCGTAACAACTAATAACAGTCCGCTGGCGCTATTCTTAAAAGAGGGCGACCAAGTGACATTTAAAGCCGTAGTGACTGAAAATGCTAAAGCAGCGAATGTTGAAGAATTGAAAATTGCAGGATTAAACTAAATAAAACACCTCTTTTCTATAGAAAAGAGGTGTTTTATTCTTGGAAAAGAAGAAAAATCCACTTATTTCTGCTATGATAAGAGAGAAAAAGAATACGAAGGAGCTTCGCCCATGCGCAACATAAAATTAACCATTGAATACGATGGTAAAAGATACTCAGGTTGGCAACGACTAGGCAATTCAGAGAAAACGATTCAAGGGAAAATTGAAAGTATTTTAACACAAATGACGGGTGAACCGATTGAAATTATTGGCTCAGGCAGAACGGATGCCGGCACACATGCACGTGGTCAAGTAGCGAATTTTAAAACGACTAGTTCACTAACAACAACCGAAATGTTATCCTTTTTAAATCGATATTTACCTGGCGATATTGTTGTTAAAGAAGTTACAGAAATGCCTGAACGTTTTCATGCACGGTATAATGCCACAGGCAAACAATACAGCTACTATGTTTGGAATAGCCCAATTCCTAATGCCTTTGAACGGTATCATAGTTTTCACTTTCCCAAAGCGTTGGATCAAGAAAAAATGGAACAAGCTTGCCAAAAATTAATAGGGACCCATGATTTTATTGGCTTTTCAGCATTGAAAAAAAACAAAAAATCGACTACTCGAACGATTGAAAAGATTACGATTGAAAGAAACGGCGAAATGTTACAGTTCACTTTTGTGGGCAATGGGTTCTTGCATAAAATGGTCCGCATCCTCGTTGGGACACTTTTAGAAATTGGTGCAGGCACCAAAGAATTAGCGATAATTGATGAATTGTTCGCAACAAAAGTCCGAGAAGGCGCAGGTGAAACGGCTCCTGCACAAGGGTTATTTTTAGATGAAGTGTATTATAAATAAACAACTTTAGAGGTGGGGGAAAAGTGAATAAAGATTGGAAAAAACTAAAAGCGTCTAATGAAGGTATTCCAACATTTGAATCATTAATGCCATATACTTTAGAAGTTTTGAAAGATGGAGATGTACTGAACAGAAAGATCATTTTAAAGCGTATTATTCAGTTCTTAGATATTCCGGATGAAATTGCCTCAATGATGTATCCAAACTACCCTCAAGGAGATGGGATTTTAGCAAATCGTTTCAGCTTTGCTATCAGTGATTTGTATAAAGCTAGAGCTGTTGAACGGATTAAACGAGGTATGTATCAAATAACAGAACTAGGTTTGGATTTATTAAATAATTATGGTGAAAAAATCAATAGAAAACTTTTGGAACAACAACCTGCATATCAAAAATATATGCAAGAATTAGTCGAACGGAATAATCGTGTTGGAACGACTACTATCGAAGCAAGCGCACCAATTGAAAGTGCTAAAATAGACATTGAGGATATGATCAACAATCAAAATAATCAAATTGCGATTGAACTATTAAACAAAGTTCGACAAGTGGAGCCAGTATTTTTTGAAAAGTTAGTTATACATTTATTGGAGACAATGGGATATAGTGGAAAACACGGAACGGCAGTTGTTACATCCAAATCAAATGATGGTGGAATAGATGGCATCATCAATCAGGATCCATTAGGAACTAGTACTGTTTATGTTCAAGCAAAGCGATATCATGAAACTAATACCATTGGTCGCCCTGCTATACAAGGATTTTATGGCGCTTTAGCTGCTGTAAATGCAGATAGAGGAGTTTTTATAACAACTTCTAGTTTTAGTGCTAATGCGCACGAATTTGCCAAAAATCAAGGGATAGTTTTAATAGATGGTATTAAATTAACAGAGCTCATGTTAGAGTTTGGTGTTGGTGTAGAAATAGCCAAGACGTACAAGCTATTTAGAATTGATAATGATTACTTTGAAGATGAGCTTTAGCTTATTATAAATAACAAAAAAATAAATTTTCTTTAACCACACCAATTAAAAAGTTGAACTTCATCTAAAAAGTGCTAACGTTAAGAAGAGATTAACAATAGAAAGAGGTCATTTTTTTGCTATCTTTACTTATTTCTGTCAAAAAATTATTTTCATCTTTTTTAGGTATCTTAAAAAAAGAAGACACTCGTGCCTTGTTCTTTTTACTGGCAACCACGTTGTTGAGTGGGACTATTTTTTATTCAACAGTGGAAAAATTGTCGCCATTAGATTCGTTATATTTAAGTTTCATGACGTTAACCACGATTGGTTATGGAGATGTTCATCCAGTTACTGACTTGGGAAAAATTTTCACCATGGTTTATGCTACAGTAGGCTTGGGGATTATGGCTATGTTTATTTCGGTCGTAGCAAAATCCTACTTGTATTCTAAACAAAGTCATCACCACCATCACCATAAAAACAAAGAACATTCAGCGGAAAAGTCTTCAGAAAAATAGACGAAATTGATGAGTTGACCAAGTGTTTCTCGAAAAATGAAAGTTTTTTGAGAAACACTCTTTTTTTATCTTAATAATTATGGTAGTATGTCCCAAACTGTATTTTATTTTAAAGGAGCGTAAAGTGAATGGTCAAAGCGATTCGGAAATTATCGTTAATTCAAAAAATCATGATAGGGATTGTGATTGGAACCACCTTGGGTTTCTTGGTGCCAGAATGGACCTTCATCAGCGTTCTTGGTGAATTGTTTGTGGGCGCCTTAAAAGCAATTGCGCCGATTTTAGTTTTTGTCTTAATTATTGCGTCGCTAGCCCAACAAAAGGCTGGGGCGAAAACATATGTTGGATCAATTTTAGTTGTGTATCTGTTAGCGACATTTTTGGCAGCTGTTGTTGCCGTGACGGCAAGCTATCTGTTTCCCGTTAAGATTGTCTTGGAGGCGGCGCAGGAAGCGCAAGCAGCCCCAACGCAACTTAGTGATGTTTTAAGCAATGTGTTAACAAGCGTTGTCCAAAATCCGATTCAAGCGATGATTGAAGGCAATTATTTATCTGTTTTATTTTGGTCCTCATTAATCGGTATTGGGCTACGTCAAAGTTCGGTCGCTACCAAGGATGTGATTGCCAATCTTTCAACAGGGATTACCACGGTCGTTCAAATGATTATCGGCATTGCACCAATTGGAATTCTAGGTTTGGTGTTTCATTCGGTGGCAACCACAGGCATTGCAGGGTTAGCCAAGTATGGTCAGTTACTATTATTGTTAATTGGTACGATGGCCGTGGTTGCTTTAGTCGTTTATCCAGCGATTGTTTTTTGGAATATTCGGCAAAATCCGTATCCGTTAGTCTTTTTTGTATTAAAGGAAAGTGCGATTCCCGCATTCTTTACACGCAGTTCTGCGGCCAATATTCCCATTAATATGGAATTGGCGAAAGCAATGGATTTAAATGAAGAATCTTATGCGGTCTCTATTCCGCTGGGCGCAACGATTAATATGGGCGGCGCAGCCATTACGATTACCATTATGACATTGGCGGCAGTCCACACATTAGGCATGTCCGTGCCAATCTATTTAGCATTATTGTTGAGTATCATCGCCGCTGTTTCTGCTTGTGGGGCTTCAGGAATTGCTGGTGGTTCCTTGTTGTTAATTCCGCTTGCATGTAGTTTGTTTGGCATTTCCAATGACATTGCCATGCAAGTCGTCGGCGTTGGCTTTATCGTCGGCGTAGTCCAAGATTCCATTGAAACAGCGTTGAACTCTTCTAGTGACTTGTTGTTTACCACCTCAGTTGAGTTAGCAGACCGACGTAAAAATGGTGAAAGTATTGATGTCAAAGCGTTAATTGGCAAAAGTCAATTGGTGGTCGAACAAGAAAATATTTAAAAGAAAGGAACAACCCGCTAAAATGCGGGTTGTTCCTTTCTTTAATAATCTCGGCCCCATTTTTTTCAGGGGCCACTGAAATTATCGACCATTTTGTGAAGAAAATCCTCTCTATAATAAAGGTATCAAGTAAATAGGAGGTACACGAAATGAAATGGTATCAACTTTCCTCAACAAAAGTAATCGAGCAGACTAAGACGAAGCAAACGGGTCTTTCTAGCGAAGAACGTCAGCAACGTTTACAAACGAATGGTCCAAATAAAATTGAAGAAAAACAACAACTGAAAACGTGGCAAAAGCTAGCCAAACATTTTACAGATTTACTAATGGTGGTCTTACTCGCTGCCGCAATTCTAAAATTTGCCACAGGCGAAGTGGTCGAAGGAAGTATCATTTTTCTAGTGGTACTTGTCAATGGCTTTGTCGGTTATTGGCAAGAGCGTAAAGCAGAAGAATCATTAGACGGCCTGAAACAGATGATGGGCCAAGAGGCAGTCGTTCTAATTGATGGACAAAAAACAACCGTTTCTTCTGAAACATTGGTTCTGGGAGATGTAGTCACGTTACAAGCTGGAGATGTAGTCCCAGCAGATTTGCGCTTATTTGATGTTCATAATCTGATGATTGAAGAATCAATTTTGACAGGCGAATCAGAAGCCGTGGAGAAAATTACCGGTTCCTTGAATGAGGAATTGCCAACAGGCGATCAAAAGAATTTGGCTTTTTCAGGAACACTTGTCCAAGCGGGCTCAGCCTTAGGCGTTGTAGTAGAAACAGGAGATTCCACTGAAGTTGGAAAAATTAATCACGCGTTGCAGTCAGTAGATCAAAAAACAACGCCGCTCGTACGGAAAATGCACCAATTAAACAAGCAAATTTTCCAAGGGATTATGGTCTTGATCGTGTTTCTGATTTTCTTTACCACTTTTCGTCATGGCATGGAATGGAGCCTCTTATTTTCTGCGATGATTGCATTAATTGTAGCAATGATCCCAGAAGGCTTACCTGCTGTGTTAACGATGATTTTATCGATGGGTGTTCATGAGATGGCTAGAGAAAATGCGATTATTAAAGGTATGCCTTCCGTTGAAACATTAGGCTCAATGACAGTTATCTGTTCAGACAAGACAGGAACGCTAACTAAAAACGAAATGACGGTAATGGATGTAGTGACTGAAGAAATGACCATTGTCAAAGAGATTATGGCCAACTGTCAAGAATTGAAATTACAAGACCAACAAAAAATCGCCGACTTGCAGGGGAATCCTACCGAGTTAGCTTTACTACAATATGTCGATCAGGATCAACTGTCTTTACGCCCTGTAGAAAAGAAAATTCCGTTTAGTTCAAGTTATAAATACATGGCCACTCGCCATCCGCAAGCAGAAGGTTCAATTATTTATGTCAAAGGTGCGCCAGAAGTATTGTTACAACTTTCTACGTTATCTGATAATCAAAAAGGTGCTTGGCAAGCACAAGCTGCGCAATTAGCGCAAAAAGGACAACGGGTATTAGGTTTCGCTTATAAGACAGTTACGTCACAACAGGAACTGACACATGAAACATTGTCAGGATTGACGTTTGCTGGACTGGCAGGCATCATCGATCCGCCAAAAGAAAGTGCCATTCAAGCCGTCAAAGAATCTCAAGAAGCAGGTATTTCCGTCAAAATGATTACCGGAGACCATAAAGATACAGCGCAAGCCATTGGCGAGCAGGTTGGTTTAAAGCATACGAAAAAAGTCCTTGAAGGATTAGAAATTGATGCTATGTCAGATGAAGAATTAGCTCAGCACGTTCAAAAAGTCGATGTATTTGCACGAACGACGCCAGAACATAAATTACGAATTGTCACGGCGTTACAAAACAATGGCGAAATTGTCGGCATGACCGGCGATGGTGTGAACGATGCGCCAGCACTAAAGAAAGCCGATGTCGGAATTGCCATGGGAATTAAAGGAAGTGAAGTAACCAAACAAGCCGCAGATATGGTTTTGGCAGATGATAATTTCCATACGATTGCTAAAGCCGTGAAAGAAGGACGCCGCATTTTTGATAACTTGAAAAAGACGATTACCTTCTTCTTGCCAACCTCTTTAGCACAAGGTTTAATTGTTGTCTGGGCGCTTTTAATGAATCATCCTCTACCGTTGACACCTGTCCAGATATTATGGGTAAACATGGTAACTACGATTACTTTGTCTTATGCATTAGGTTTTGAAAAAGCGAGTGCTGATACCATGAAACGACCACCAAGAGATGTCAACGAAGGCATTTTAACAAAGTACAGTATTTTTAGAATCGTCTATGTGTCGGTACTCATTATGGTACCAGGTTACCTTATGGCATTACAATTTGAGGGCCAAGCCTTACAGCAAACGTTCCTCTTACAAAGTATCGTCTTAGCGCAAGCAGCGTATATGATCAACTGTCGTAAGTTGGTTGATCCGTCGTTAAGCACAGGATTTTTCCAAAATAAAGTGTTGTTTGCTTCATTAGGAATCCTCTTTTTACTACAAGCGCTAGTAGTTTACTGGCCAGTAGCGCAGCAATTAATTGGCACAACTTCTTTAAATGGCCTTCAATTAGCAATGATTTTCGTCCATGTTGTGAGTCTGTTTTTCCTTGTTGAAGGGGAAAAATATATAACCAAACGATTCATGACGAAAGAAAGCCAAAAAACTAGCGAATGTCCTCGCTAGTTCCTTTAAAAATAAGAATGAAGAGTGAGCTCTGCTAGTCGGCGGAGTTCATTTTTTGTTGGAATTAAAGAGAGATAAAAGACAGGAAGATCAAGATGATCCAAGGGGAAATTGGAAATAATTATGTCGGCTTCATTTAACGTCAACTGGCTTAGTTCCACATATTCAATAGCTTGTAATTTCACACGAGTACCTAAATAAGCAGCTAATTCTTGTTGTAAAAAAGCTTTCCAAGCAGGTTCCCCTTGAAAGAGGAAATAGGCAGTCATCGTTTGCGCCTGAATAGAATAACTGGCTTGTTTTTCTAACAAAGAAGCCAAACTAAGAAAATAAGTTGGTTCTTCAATCGTGGTGTAGCGAGATAAAATCTCCAAAAGTTCTTGGTTGCTCTTTGATAACGCAAGGTCCTCCGCGGCTTGTTCAGTCATTAATTCTTGATATTCCAATTGAAATTGCTCAGAAAGTGTTGGGGACTCGGTATATTTAATGAATAACAATAACAGATTATCCAATAAATTTGTTTGGATTAAATCAGGCCGGGCTTCTTCAGTGGACAAATTAGTGACAAACTGCTGTAACGACTTTCGCAGCTGACTGTAATGAGTGTGGAGCGCAGAAGCCAACGTTTCGCCATAGACATTATCGTAATTCCAGCTTTCTAAGAAACAAAAGAAGGCGAAAAAACTTTCCTCTCCTTGCAAATAGATGCCTTCAGAAGCATAAAGCTTTGCCAAGGACGGTTGATAAAGTTGAAACAAGACATCTTTTGAATCAAAAGAAAATTGACTCACTCGGCAATTGGCTTTGTTGCGAATCGTGTTAATAAAAAACCAACAAGCGCCAAAAATTTCTTCCGTTTCCACCGTCAACTCACTACTGTAAACTTGTTTCAAAAATTGAAAATAATGCTCCTCATGAATAGAATAATCGTCAAAAAAATAATTATTATGAGTAAAAGGCACCAACAAGCGATGATAAAAAATCCGAATATTGCTTTCTGCCCCGATTAACTGAATGGTGGCTGTGGTTAGCTGAATCGTTAAATGAAAATCACGTAAGGCCAGATTCATCTTTTTGATATGTCGCTTCAAAGTTTCATAAGAAACACCACTAGTGCTCAAAAAAGAAGTTGTCACCAACTCTTTCGTAAATAGTAGCTCTTTTAATAGCTGAATACTAATGGATTGAGGTAAAAATAATGACCAAAGCTCATTGGTTTGCGCATTCCCCTGATTGCGTAACCGAATACCACTGCTATCGGTTTCAATGGACCAGTCGGCGGGTAATTGACTGCGAATATACTGTAAATCCGAAAAAACGGTTCGCTCTGTCGTCTGGATTTGCGTGGCTAAACGCTTGGCTGTCAGCTGAGGAACATTTAACAACTGTTCCAACAAACGAATTTGCCGAAGCAAATCTTTTTCCGTTATCACACGTTTTAACATGGAGTACATGGCAAAACCTCCTTTTGCTTAAGAATACGGATAAAAAGGGGATTGGTCAATTAAAAAAAGAAGCGAATCGTCATTCGCTTCTTTTTATTCACTATACAAAAATATCAAATGTATGCAAAACGGCTGACAATAAAATGGTTACAACAGCCATTCCTGATACAAAGCCGACAGCACCAGGAACAAACGGAGGTAATCGTTTAGCAATATAGCTACCGACAGGGGCCGCACTAATTCCTGCTAAAACGGCGATGGTCAGGGAAAGCCAAAAGCCACCACCCATCATTAAAATCACACCAGGAACAATGCTGACCAGTGGCATAAACGTTGGATACCAACCTTCTTCAGCGAAATGTTTTCGATAAAGAAAAACACCAACAGCCGAAGCAATCATTTGTCCCATTAAAATGTCAGGAACCAAGCCAGAACCATTTGTAATATGATTAATATTGACAAACCAATCTGTTAAAACGCCTAGAATTACCAAACCTCCAACTAACTCATTTCCATAAAACCAAGCTTCGGAGAAGTCAGCAAAAGTGCGTCGTATTGACCATTGAAAGGTTTGCGTATTTTCAATTTTAGGTTGTTTTTGCCGCTTCTGAGCGATTGGTGCAACAGAAGGAACCATCCAAGGAAGTTGATGACAGATGGCTGAAACAATCCAGCCAACAAAAGCCATTGTGGTAACGTTGGAAACTGTCCCAGGTACATTTAAAAGGGGCATCAATTGCGCATTCAGCCAATTGGCAAACGGAAAGGTGAAAAGCGCACTCAACAGAGAAATCGTTCCTAATTTTTTCCAGCCAGGACCATAAACGAGCGTTAAAGCTGGCGGCGTGCCGACAACCACAATAAACGTTGGTAACCACAACACTTCTTTTGTAAAAAAGCGTGTAAAATCAAAAACATAAATAGTTAAAAAGAGGGAAAGTAGCTGAGAAGCAAGTACCCAAGGCCAAGCACCAGAGCCACCAGCAATTGCAAATCCCTGCCATTTTGAATTTTTCCGATAAAGTTGCCAAGCAATCAGACCGCCGATTAGTAAGAAAAGCGTTGTAAAAAGTCCACCGTAAAATTCCCCTTCCGTGAAGTTCATAACAAAATAGATAAATTTGTAAAATCCCTGCTGATTCACTTTGGTAACTACGTCATTGTAAGGAAAAAAGTTAGACACATGTCGAAAGCCATTCATGATCCAATACAGGAATATTCCCAAAAAAATTTTTACAACAAGAGCTAAAACGGCTTCGTAATTGATCGATTTATTTTTCATATGATCGCTCCAAAAAAAATGACATTTTACTAAGTTTTTGAAATTAGTTTATTTTAGCTACTAAAGCTTTTAGTGCCTCGTTAAAGACATTTGCTGGCGGATTAGTCAATCCAGCGCCAATCATACCAATCCCCGGTTCTTTATGAGCAATAGCAGTATTAATGACAGGCAGCATCCCTGTTTCTAAGACTTTTAAGACATCGATGCCTGAAGGAATCCCCATAAAATCTAAAACAGGAATCGTGACATTGGGATTTTCTTTCGTAGTAATTTCCAGCATTTCTTTTGAATAATTCAATGCTTCTGCCACTGTTCCGCCAACTAATGGGACAATTGCTGGTGCAGCTGCCATAGCAAATCCGCCAACACCATACGTTTCTGTAATAGCACTATCGCCCATATCCAAACCAGCATCTTCTTGTGTGTAACCAGCAAACATCGGACCAATCACCCGTTGGGCAGGCCCCGTAAACCAGTGATTTCCACCAATCCCACTGACACGAATTCCAAATTCGACCCCATTGCGACACATGGTGGTGACAATTGTACTATTCTCCACATTATGACCAGCATCTAACGCACATTTAGCGGCACCCATCCAAGTCGGACCAGAAAAATAGTCAGAACTGCCAAGAAATTCAAATACTTCTTTTAATTGTTCACGAGAAAAATCAGTTTGAACCATGTAAGGTGTTAATGCTTGGACTAACAACGTACTTCCGGCTACATTGCGATTATGGCACTCATCGCCCATATGCAAGGCTTGCGAAAGCATTAAGCGTAAATCAATGCCTTCTGGACAAAAAGTCATGGCATCATGAAGTAATGGACCTAAAACATCGCGCATCCAAATCAGGCGATCCACGACGGATTGATCATTTGCACCAAATCGTAAAACTTTCGCCAATTGTTCACTTAAATTAGTAAAAGCCGTGTTGCCGTACGTTTCATTTTTGATAATATGAACGTACATATTCGGAGAAGTCACGCCAGCCATGGAACCAACGGCATCATGTTCATGACAAGGAGAAAACGTAATCGCGCCAGAACGAGCAACCCGATCGGCATCAGCTAGATCTTTTGCTAATCCTTCAAAAACAAGCGCTCCTTGAACGGCACCTTTCATCGGTCCGCACATATTTTCATAAGTAATGGGTGGCCCAGCATGTAAAATGGTCGTTTCAGTCATATCGGGCATGACATTAATTGCTTTATCAAATCCTACTAAAATAGGTTTTGATTGAATAATGCGGGTAACCGCTTCTTCGTTGGCTTGTTGGATTTTTTCATAAAGTGTTGGATTTTTTAATTGATCCAATAATTTTAATAGCTCTGGGTCACCATTGGCTGGCGGTGCCCAATTTACTTGATGTGAAGGAATCCCTTGTTTTTTCATATCTTCATGAATAAAGTCAATGCCTACATTGATCGTATCTAAAGGCTGGTTAAAAAGATCATTTCTGCTCATGTTCGTTCGCTCCTTTTACAAAAGTTTTGGTGGCTTCGCAAAGTTGATGACTGCTGTCGACAACGAGAACCTCTAAATCTTCTAAAATTTTCCGCTGTTCATGAATATCTTGTGGATCTTCTTCGGTCCCTAAAACATAGCCAATAATGGCTAACTCACGCCCATCTGCTTTTGCTATTGCTTTGGCTTCCTTTAACGCCTCCGCTAACACGCCAACAGGATTTTCGTGAGAACCATAACCTAATTCAAAATCTAACGCTAAAACTGCCACTTCAGGATCTTTGGCTTCTTGAAGAATGCGAGTAATCCGAGAAGTCGGATCGATCATTGGATGTGGGCGGCCTTCTGTGAAACGATCATCACCGAAATCAATCAATGTATGTGCTTGGCTGTGGTCAGGATTTGCTAATTGTCGTTCAGGAATTTTATGAATATTACTATAAACATCATCAGAGACTTCTGTTAAAGCATACAAAAGTTCATCACAAAGAGTGCCACCACAGAACAACCCACGAACAAATTTTTGAGAAGGGGCTTGTTGCTGTTGGATAGCTGTTAACATTGCGCCTGTCGGATTTTGATAGAGGCTGGTTTCCGCTTCCTGTGTTTGACTAAATTGAATCACTTTTTGAACTGCATCCAGAGAAGAAGTAGCAAAAGTGACGTTGTCTATTTTTCGTTCCGTTTGTTCACTGCCGATAAAATAAATAACAACTGGTTTAGTTGAAACAGCTAATTTTTTTAAAATTTTCTCTGTTACTTCTGGAGCAGGCGGTTTAGAAATAAGCAAAATTGCCTTAGTTTGTTCGTCAGCCATTAAAGCATCCAGCCCGTCAAGCATCATCAGCCCACCAATTTCAGCAGACAAATCACGGCCACCAGTACCAATTAATTGTGAAATCCCATAACCATATTTATGGATTTGGACACTAACTTCTTGGCTGCCTGTACCAGAAGCGCCGACAATTCCAATATCTCCTGAACGTACTTCGTTAGCAAAACATAACCCGACGCCATTAATAATCGCTGTTCCACAATCAGGGCCCATCACAAACAGTTCTTTTTCGTGTGCTTTTTGTTTTAACGCTAATTCCTCGTCAACCGTCACGTTATCACTAAAGAGCATGACGTGTTTTTGCTGATCTAAAGCTTTATGCGCTTCTCGTGCAGCAAATTTTCCATTGACAGAAATTACAACTAAGTTGGCATCAGGCTCTTCATGAAGGGCTGAATCTAACGTCTTATAGGTTACTTCAGAAGAAGCGGTTTTCTTTTTCTTCGTAAATAACTCGTCGACTTGCTGTAAAATTTCTTCTGAGTTCGCTTGGTCATCAAGATCTAAAACAATTAATAAATCACCTGTTGTAACATGATCCAAGGCGGGTGTATATAAACCAACATTCCGAATCACTTCAAGATTCATGTCGGTTCCCATCCCAATCATTGCAGTTTTAACTCCAGCCAGTTCATTGGCTCGTGTTGAAATGGTCATTAAAGTAACTGAATCAAAATAGGCGTTCTCTTTAATTACTGTTTGAATTGTCATGATTATTCTCCTCACAAAATAGTTTTAAACCAAAAATAATGCCGCAAAGTATGTCGCTTCCTGAAGTTGAGCCCACCTCCTCTAAAGCTGAAACCGCTTGAGCCATTTCGTTTGTATTTCCACTTTCAATTGATAAAAAAACACGCTGAACTAGCTGAGAAAACCGCTCGTTCACTGCTTCATGGATTTCCGCATAACTGACCGCATTCGTTCGTTCCTTGGCTAGCACAGCCAGCTGTTGGAAATTCGAGGGAAGCTGCTGTAATGCAGAAAAACTAGCAAGTAATCCTGTGATAAAATCATCGCCAGTGGGGGTTAAACCAATCCCCAATCCCAAAATCTTCGTTAAACAATCAAGAGCTATTTTAAAAGATTTTTGCTCCCAAGCCTGTTGAAAATGAATCATTTCTTTTTGAATCTGGGTCCGACTATAAGAATCAAAAAGAAAGGTTGACGGCGAAGCAGGAAAAAGCGCTTGCCAAGGATTGAAACGAGTTTGCTGAATATACGTTAAAAAAATAGCTATTTTTGTTTTACTGGGTGTTAAATAAAGTGGCGTTGGTTGCCAAATTTGGGCATCGGCTAGGGTTAATTGTCGTCGGCCTAACCGGATAAACAGGGGCTCAATTTGGACAGGTAAATCAGCGAAATGGCTAAGTTTTTTTTCATCGAGTATAATCGTGTTAGGTGCTATATGTTCGGGATGCGTTGAAATGGTCAAGAGAATTTCTTGGGTGTCTACATGACCATAATTAATAGCGTGCGTAAAACATTGCAAACTAGTCAATGTTTGATGAGGGAGTTTCGATAAAATCGTTTGGTCATAAGCTAAAATTTTTGTCATTCCAACGACCTCCTTTTTAATAGCGCTTTCACGACCTCATAATAAAAGAATCCAGCACGCTAAACAATTGCTAAAAATGACATTGATTTACAAGTTTGAATGGACAATTTGTACATTGGGAGGATAAATGATGTTAAAAGTGAGTGATTTATTAACGTTAGAAGAATTACCTGGCATTACCTTAGTGGCAGGACATAAAAATCAGGACCAACCGATTTTAAAAGTCAATATTTTAGAAAATCCTGATATTTTAGATTGGCTAACAGCAGGTGAGCTGCTGTTAACGACAGGGTACATATTTAAAGATGATCGGAAATTACAGAAAAATTTTTTGAAAGAACTAGCCAAACACCATTGTGCTGCCTTGGGATTTAAAACCCAACGTTATTTTGAAGAAGTTCCACCAGACCTAATCAAATTAGCAGATGAAATGAACGTTCCTATTTTAGCAATTCCTTACAATTACACCTTTTCGCAAATTGCTGACGTGTTGAAAAGTCGTGTCACGTTAGAACAATTTGACATGAATGCGCAAGAAACCGCATTGCATAATAAAATTTACCAAATCTTAGAAACGGGAAGTAGCAGTTTTCATTTGCTGCAGGATCTAGCAGAAACCATTCAAAATCCTGTCTTGTTATTGAATGACCACTTTGAAGGAGTTAATTTTTTTGACTTGCCTAAAAATCCAATTCGTATTTCTAGCATTTTAGAAGATAGACAAGAAACCTCAGAGTTCCAAAAACAATTGCTGGAACAAAGTCATCCATTATTACGCTTTTATCAAGAACCGATTCATTTACAGTTGAAACTCCAGAACCAAGTGGTGCCAATTGAAATTTATCCAATTAAAAAGAAAAATGTTATTTTATATTATTTACTCGTCTGGAACACCTTGGCCCCATTACGGCCAGTCGATGTGGCTCATTTTAAAATCACAGCTCATTACTTACTTTTACAATTGCAATTGGAATACTCACGGAAATTTGAAGAATACCAACAACGAAACGAATTATTTTTTAAGCTGATTGCGCATGAAAAGAGGGACCAAGCTGTTTTCCAACAATTTCAACAATATTATCGCTTGGCAATAGATAATCCCTATGCGATTTTGCTAATTTCATTAACCTTAAATGAACGCCAAAGGCAAGAAAGAATGTCTATTTTAGGTAACCAGTTAAACCAAGTTATTTTAGGGGACAAACAAAAAATTGTTTGTATTGAAATTGACAGTTCCTTTGTCTTATTAGTTGAAAATCCACCTGAAAAAGAAGGCGATTATCTGAAAATGATGCAACGCCTAGCACAAAGTAGCATAAATCAGTTAATGAAAGTACAAGAAGATGTGGAACTTTTCCTAACAATAGGACCTAAGATTCAAGGTCTGACCCAGATTCATGAATCTTATCAACAAGCGATTGACGTTTTAGCCTTTCAACGCCAATTCGTTGCAGAAAAACCTGAAATGAGGATTGCTTCCTACTCGAATTTTCATTTTAGACAGACATTGCAACGTTATTTTTTAGAAGAAGGACAAGCAACCCTCAGAAAAAAATATCTTCAACCATTGCAGAAAAGTGATCAACAGCAACATACCGACTTTGTCCATACACTGAATGTCTATTTTCAATCAAAACGAAACTTGTCTCAAACAGCCAAAAAACTCTTTATTCATCGTAATACTTTATTACAGCGATTGGAGAAAATTGAACAGCTAGTGCTGTTGGACTTTGATAAGGAAGTGGACTTGTTGGCGCTGGAAGTGGCGTTGTTTGTGGGAACTTAAGAAGCAATATAAGTGGCGGTTTTTAATTTAATGGAATATATATAGCTAAAAGAAACGATTATACAAGAAGGATAATTTGATCAATAAAAAATGGAATCTTTTCATAACCTCAATTTTTCAAAAAAATAAATCCTTCCCAAAATCTTCAAACACAAACCACTAACTATCTGCTACTATAAAAGAAACAACTATCATTTGGAGGAAGTATGCGTAACAGAAAAATGTGGACAATTATCGTCAGTGGGTTATTTTTAAGTAGTATCATCGCGGGAATTTCAGGAGCGTTTTTAATCATTGAAGGAGAGCTAACGACTCTGCTCTGGGAGGTGTTGCCAGCGCAAATGAAGTGGCCAATCCTCTATTATTTTGTCTTGTGTGTGCTAGGAGCGTTGGTATTGAGTTATCTGAAGAAACGCTTCGGACAAGTACCACAAACGGCGCATGAGGCGCTGACAGAATTGAAGGCGAAACAATCGGTCGATTATTCAGGTGTGTTTAGAAATTTATTGGCCGCCTTGGTAATTTTAATTTTCGGGGCTGGTGTCGGTCCTGAAGCCGCATTGTTGGGAGCAATTATTTCGTTGTCAGTCTGGCAATCTGATAAGTTACGGTACCTTTATTTTCATTATGACGAGCAAGAACAGCAAGTATTTTGGACAAAAATTCAGCGCTTGCTGCATCCGCAACAGTTTGTTCAGCGCTACGATACAAGGCTCGCTCCTGCGGATAAAAAGAAACTGAAACAAGTGATGAACGGGTTATTTATTGTGAACGGGTTGGTGGTGTTTACCTTTTTAATGAAATTGGTGGGACACCCATCGTTTATTACGAAGTTAGGAACTGGAAAAATTGAAATGGCTTCGTTATGGCTGATTTTACCCGCTTTATTAACTGCTTTTGTGATTGGTAACGCCTATCAATGGTTGCAAGCTGCTCTGGCTAAACTATGCCAACCTTTTGAAGAAAAGCAAAGCATACTGGTAAGCTTTGGTGCAGCCTGTATTTTTCTTTTTGTTATTTTAATGCCAAGATTACTATTTTCAGGACAATCTTTTATGCATTTAGTTCCTAGTTTTGGTAGTCAACAAGCCTGGTATATCTTGGTGATCGCTGCGATAATGAAACTAGTATTTTTACAAGTTTGTTTACAGACAGGTTGGATAGGTGGCGATATTTTTCCCGTCGTTTTTTCAGCTATTTTAATCGGGTTTGCGGTCGCACAATTTTTCCCAACAATTGACTCGCTTTTTGTTGTCGCAATTTTTGCTACGAGTTTAACAACCCAGATTTTAGGGACGATTCTTGTACCAGGCATTTTTGTGGGGCTCTTTTTCCCAATCACGCTTTGGCCAGTTGTAGTCCTTGTGTTATTTTTACAATGGCTATTGAAAAATAAAATTATTAAGAGTAACTAGAAAAACGTCAAATCGACTTAGGGGATTAAGCCGATTTGACGTTTTTTTAATTAGAACACTCAAACCATAGTTGATAGTAATCTTGATGTTTTTTTGAAAGCAGATAGCGGCCCAATAGTTGATGGACTTGATAGCCTTGTTCTTTTAAGTAAATTAGATTTTTCTGAATTTGTTGTGGCTGCAACTGATTGCTACTTTCTTCTATACGAATCAGTTGACTATAGTAGCTTTTAGAAGCATCGAATTCCCAGTGTAAGACTAAAGGGAAAGCGGCGCTGTCTTTATTAGTCGTTGAAAAATGTTCAATAGTTTGTTCATCTGGTGATAAAACAAAGCCTAAAATACTTGGATCATTCAAGTAAAGCAAAAGATTTTCTGCTTTTGCAGGGTGGAAATAGTAAAGAGTTTTAAACGGCGGTATTTCTTCTTTCAAGACTTCCTCTTGTAGTTGGCTGACTTCTTCATATTTTTGTTGATAAGTGATTAAGTTTCTGTGAATTTGTTTTAACTGTGTAATGCGTTCTTCTAAATCTTGACGTGCATTTTCTAGTAATTTCTGGGTATCTGATAATGGGTTGGTATATAAGTTTTTAATTTCTTTAATGGAAAAATTTAAGTCGCGATAAAACTTGATTTCACAGATAGCAATCAGCTGTTCTGTTGTGTATTGTCGATAATCATTTGTATCGCCTCGAACAGAATGAATCAACCGTTCTTTTTCCCAATAGCGCAATGTGGACTTAGGAATTTTCAACAAGGAAGCAATCGTTTCTAGCGAGTAAAGATGGTCTTGGTTCATCAGCATTCACCTCAATTTTAGTATAACACAAAATTAGTTTATAAAACCGCTTTACCTTGAAGTAACTTTAAGGTGTATACTCAACGTAAATTAGAAAGAGGAGAGAATTGTATGTTTGATAAGTTTCAACGTTTTTTAGAAAAGTTTATTGGTCCAATCGCTGAAAGAATGCAAAAAAGTAAGGTCATTCAAGCACTAACTAATGGGATGATGGCTGTTTTACCCGTTTCTTTAGGGGTTGCTTTTATCGCAATTGTGGGGAATTTTCCTATTCCAATTTGGCAAGAATTTTTAACATCCATTGGGTTAGCTCCAATCATTCAAGAAGTCATTGCTATGACCAGCGGCTTGTACGCTGTTTACATTGTTTGTACTATTGCGTATGAAACTGCGAAGATGGAAAAACAAAATCCCATCACTAGTGTTATATTATCTTTGGCATTTTTCTTGATCTTGGTACCACAGTTTGCCGTTAAATTAGGTGGAGAAGAAACAATTGTCATTAAAACAGCATCAATTGGGACTGACGGGATTTTTGTAGCTATTCTAGTCGGTTTAGGTGTAACTATGTTATATAGTTATTTAATGAAAAAAGAATTTTTACGAATTAAATTACCTGATTCCGTTCCTACGATGGTGACAGATTCGTTAAGTCCAACCTTTGTAGCCATGATAATTTTTGTGGTAGCTTTATTAGTCAAAGCTATTTTCACATATACTGGTTCGGGGGATGCGATGAGCTTTTTAACCGAGTTAGTGAGTAAACCAATTGCATCATTAGGTCAATCACCAATGACGGTTATTGTAGTCTTTACACTAGCAAATCTATTATGGTTTTTTGGTATTCATCCAAGTCCAATTATTAATATTTTCTTTGCTGTGATGGCGCCAGTCTTTTTAGCTAATATTAATGCATTTATTGCTGGTCAAGCGTTGCCTTATCCAGAAATTATGTTTTTCTCTAGTATTATTATGGTTGGCGGAACTGGGAATACGATTGGTTTAGCCTTTTGTATGTTAAGAGCAAAATCAGAACGATACAAATCCCTTGGTAAATTAGGTGTTGTACCAAGTATTTTCAATATTAATGAGCCATTGATTTTCGGTGTTCCGATTATGCTGAACCCTATTTTCTTTATTCCGTTGGTAAGTTCAACAGCTGTCGGTGGTTTGGTGTTACATTTATTCTATAAAGTTGGTTTCTTAAATTACTATAATCCAACGGTTGAATTACCTTGGGTGACACCACCAGTTGTTGCAGAAACTTTCTATGGCGGCATTCGCTTTGGGTTGGCAATGATTGCTGTGGTAATTGCTCTGACGTTGTTATATTATCCGTTTTTCCGTATGGCTGATGAACGAGCAGTGAAAGAAGAGCAGACCTTAGCGACAGGAGAACAAGAAAATGAGTAGCAGCGAAAAAAAACAATTGAGCAGTATGCCAAATGATTTTTTGTGGGGTGGTGCAATTTCTGCTACTCAAGTAGAAGGTGCCTATAACCGTGACGGAAAAGGCTTGAGTAATTTAGATTTAGCTTTGCGTTGTAAAAAAGGGGAGAAACGTCAAATAACTCAACAAGTGGATGTAAATCAATACTATCCTTCTCATCGAGCGATTGGCTTTTATGAAAGTTATCAAAAAGATATCCAACTGTTCGCTGATATGGGATTTAAAAGTCTTCGATTTTCAATCCAATGGTCACGCATTTTTCCAACTGGAGAAGAGGAACGGCCTAATGAAGCAGGTTTATTATTTTATGAAAAAATTTTGGACGAGTTAGAGCGTCATCGAATCGAACCAATTATAACGATTTCACATTTTGATTTACCAGAAAATTTAGTGACAAAATATGG
The DNA here is from genome assembly GCF_050541505.1 of Enterococcus sp. DIV0183. NCBI lineage: Bacteria > Bacillati > Bacillota > Bacilli > Lactobacillales > Enterococcaceae > Enterococcus > Enterococcus sp. DIV0183. The sequence goes on along the minus strand of NZ_CP172932.1, from coordinate 2,453,907 downwards.
TTCGTGGAAAAATCGCCAAGTCATTACGTTCTATTTACGCTTTTGTGAAGCGCTATTTCAACGATTCAGTGATCGTGTCCGCTATTGGATTCCGTTTAATGAGATTAATGTTATTACGTATATGCCTTATTTTTCTACTGGGATTCATACAGAAAATTATCAAGAAATTTTCCAAATGGCGCATCATCAGTTAGTAGCAAGTGCAAAAGCGGTTCAATTAGGTCGGAAATATTCAAGTAACTATCGTTTTGCAACAATGCTTATGTATGGCCCGACTTATCCGCACAATTGTCACCCTGAATCTGTTTTTCAAGCAATGATGGATGATGAGGAAACCTATTATTTTGGTGATATTCAGATTCGAGGATATTATTCTCCGTGGGCTAAAAAAATGTTGGAGCAACTGGGTGTCCAACTAGCTATTACAGAAGAAGATGAACAAGACTTACGAGAAGGTGTAGTGGACTTTGTTAGTATAAGTTATTATATGAGTTGGACTACTGCACCAGAAACAGCAGCAGGAAATATGGCAACAGGAGGGAAAAATCCCTTTTTAGAGCAATCTGAATGGGGCTGGCAAGTGGATCCACTGGGACTGCGGATTAGTTTAAATCGTTTGTATCAACGATATGAGAAAGAAATTATGATTGTTGAAAATGGCTTAGGAGCAGTTGATCATTGTTCAGAAAATGGTGAAATTTATGACGATTATCGCATTGATTATTTACAACAACATTTGCTGGCAGTGAAACAAGCGATTGTCTTAGATGGTGTGCCAGTAATTGGTTTTACCGTCTGGAGTGCCATCGACTCAATTAGTGCTTCAACTGGAGAAATTGGTAAAAGGTATGGTTTGATTTATGTAGATTTAGATGATGAAGGTCAGGGGACGCTGGCTCGAAAAAAGAAAGCCTCTTTTTATTGGTATCAAAAGATCATTGAGTCCAATGGTGCAGAGTTGTAAGCTCTATTTTCCGGAGTGGTATGATAAAATAACTGAACAACTAAACGCATGAACGAAACAACGTCTCTGACCAATTACCTGGTCAGAGACGTTGTTTGTGTTTTTATTGATTTAAATCTGTCAGTAGTAGCTCGTTAGAAACAGCAAAAGTAGTAACTTCTGTTAAAGCTGGATCCAAAGTGTATTTTGTAAATGAGGTAGTACTTTCTGGTTGGACATACATGGTTAGATTAGTCACATCATATCCTGACCAATAATGTGTGAAATCAGACAGAGAATTACTTTGACCTAAATGGCCAATTCCCCGAGGAATCATCACTGTTTGGAAGGCGCGATAGAGTTGCATAATCCCTTCAGAGCTATCAAATTCTTGGAGATTGTCAGAATAGTATAACGCACGAATGAAGCGTGACGGCGAAGTGAAGTCTCCTGGGATTCCTAATAGTCCGTAAGAAGTCCCACCTTCAATTGGGTCAAGTGTTGCGCCTGATTTTAAAGTGTAAGGTTCCTTAATAGCATAGTTGCGCATCCCGATATAGTTTCGTGCATTGGTTAAATGATAATTGTATTCTGGGCTGTTTGTGACTACGCCAATCGAATCATAAATGACGAACGCTCCGTTATCTGTTGGTTGCAAAACAATACTATTATTATTTTTATCATTAATGGTCCAGTGTAAGGTAAAATGAACTTCCCCCAATGAATCAAGTTGGAATTTTTGATCTAACAGGCCGATTTTTTCAAAAGCTACTTTTACTTCGTCAACGCTTTCAAAATTACTCAAAATATAAGCGAGAACTTCTTCTGCAATATGAGGTGTTAAACCACGATCTGCTAAACTTTCAGCAGGTGCTGTTGAAGATTCCATTAAATATTGAATATCACCAGATAAGCCGGCTTCATTGATACCATCTGTGATAGCAAGGCTGACGGTTTTACCATCGTTCGCTGGTTGATCTGTGCCTGACATTGCTAGTCCCATAAAGGAATATTTTGCCGTCCAAGGATTTAGTTGGCTATTTAGAACTGTACCTTTTGGAAATTGAGCAATTAGAGTAGGGATTTTTGGTGCAATTGGATCTTCGTTGCCAAAAAAGTCAAACGTAAAATCCATCGTACGTCCATAAAAAATATCATTTGTTTTGGAAATAATCTTGATGCCTGTACACATAATAGTTTCCCCCAATTAATGTAAGTTTGTGAAGCCTGTTTACTAGTTAAGCATATCATACTCTAGGAAACAGCGGTGGCTAAATTCTTAAAATATTAGACAATTTTGTCTAAATGAGGTGAAAAAAATTTTTTAGCGATTTCCTTCACAAAACACCTTATTATCTTTCCGAAAATATGATATCTTTAGAATGGAAATTTCATGAAAAGAGGATGCGAATGTTTAAAAAGTACACACAAATGATAAGGGATGAATTTAAAGGGTATGATCAAAAAAAATTGAAAAAAGATTTCTTGGCAGGTTTGACTGTCGCAGCCGTCGCGTTGCCATTAGCGTTAGCGTTTGGGGTCTCTAGCGGTGCTACTGCAGCAGCTGGCATGATCACGGCGATTATCGCTGGAATTGTGATTGGGAGCCTTTCGGGTGGGTTTTATCAAATTTCAGGACCAACAGGTGCGATGGCAGCTATTTTAATGTCAATTGCGGCAGTGCATGGCATGCAAGGGATTTTGTTGGCCACCTTTTTGGCGGGAATTTTCTTGCTTTTGGCAGGGATTTTGCGTTTAGGGAGCTTGACTTCTTTTATTCCGTCACCGGTCATTACCGGGTTTACTTCAGGAATTGCTATTATTATTGCGTTGGGGCAACTTGATAATTTCTTTGGGGTTCGTTCAGAAGGCCACAATTTAATTGAGAAAATCAGCAGTTATCGTTCATTGGGCTTTGATTTAAGTATACCAACGACGGTTATGTCGATTTTAGTGGTGCTTGGATTAGTGTTCTTTCCGAAAAAGTGGAATGCGATGATACCAGCTTCATTGGTGATGATTATTTTAGCTACTTTAGCAACAGTGGTTTTTCAACTGCCAGTGGCCACTGTAGGGAAAATTCCGACAAGTATTTTTAGTGATACACGTTTGGAACTTGGTTCGCTTCAATTAAGTGCGTTTCAGGATATTTTGGTGCCTTCGATTAGCATTGCTATGTTAGGTATGATTGAAAGTTTGCTTTGTGGCGCTTCGGCTGGTCGCATGACAGGGAAACCATTAGACAGTAATCAGGAACTAGTGGCACAAGGAATTGGCAACTTAATTTTGCCATTTTTCGGTGGCGTACCTGCAACGGCAGCGATTGCCCGCACGAGCGTAGTGATTAAATCTGGTGCGCAAACACGTTTAGCGGGTATTTTTCATGCGGTCTTTTTATTGTTATCGATGTTGCTTTTATCGCCAGTCATGTCTAAAATTCCCATGCCTGCGTTAGCTGGTGTTTTAGTGGTGACAGCGTGGCGAATGAATGAATGGTCGGTGATTAAAGAATTCTTCCAGAAACGTTTCCACACAGCCTTATGTTTATTCTTTTTAACGATGGTAGCGACCGTTATTTTTGACTTGAGTTTAGCGATTGTTTTAGGGGTCTTAGCGGGTTGCCTGTTTTTCATTGCGAAAAGTGCCGTGATTACGATTAATGTCGAGGAAGTTGATTGGTCAAGAATGGGGCTAGTACCGACCGATTGTACGGAAAATTGGGTGGTGGTTTATTTGAGTGGCCCGTTATTTTTCATGTCTTCTGAACGATTGAAACAAACGTTACTGCAATTGGAAACAAAAAGTGGTGTAGTATTTTCAATGCGAGGAGTTCCTAGCATTGATAGCACGGCGTTAGATATTTTAGAAGAATTTTGTCTCGCAGCAGAAGGTCGCGGACAACAAGTTCAATTTGCCGCTCTGCAACCAGAAGTTGAAAAAATGATTCGAACCATTCAAGGAAATCAAGAGAAAGAATACCATTTCTCAGTCGCAGAATTTTTACAAACGGTGCATGTTGCAGAACAATAATCCATTTTCAAATGAAATGTTCTATCTTCTATTGCGTGCTTAATGGATGAAGAAATAAGAAAAATAAGTGGGGACTAAAACGAGTTTCTAGAGGAGTTCCTAAAAAATAATAAAGAGAAAACTTCTAAGTATGAAGTTTTCTCTTTATTATTTTTTTGGTTATTTATTGAATTACTTCTAGCATAACGTCTTTTTGATCATCCGTAACATTGCCTGCGTAGTTAGGAGTGATTAAAGATATCGAACCATTTTTATTGTTGAATAAGTATAAAGTACCCGATCTATTTTGTTCATCGTTTGAAGAAATATTAGTTCCTAAAATTAATTCTGTATTTACTTTAACGGTGCGAATACTGTTATCGGCCGCTGAAAATATTCTAATCTCTTTTGTAGGAATTGTATTTATAGATAGCTCATATTTATTAATGGCTTCTTTCGCTTGATCATTTTCAGCCCCAAACAATTTAGTTCGGAAGGTAGCAGTTGGTGTTGAATTTAAGTTTTCTAACGTAATTGAAGTTGGCACATTCATTCCTTTAAAATTAAATACGAGTGGATTGTTTAAGCTACTAAGATCGACAGCATAAGGTGTTGCTTCTAAAGAATTTGTTTCTTCGACATTTGTGGATACTTCATTTTTAGACTTTGACGAAGCCTGAGTGGTACTGGCACTTTCTGAAGCTTCTTTTAGTTTATTACTAGAGCTTGTTTCTGTGCTAGAACTGTAATGATTAGTACTGCTTTTTATTGATGTTGTATGATTGGTAGGATTTTCTTGTTTTTTAGGTTCATTCGCTTTTTGAGAACTACAACCTGTTAAAAAAATAACTAAAATAACACAAAATAATTTTTTCATACTATTCCTCCTATAGACGCTATAACTAATTTTATCTTACTTGTTAATATAACAAAAGAAATAATTATTTTATTTTCACGAATGCTCAAATTGTTTAAATCTGTAGTTTTTATACTTATTTTTGTTGCATTTGCAACAAAAATAAGTTAAAGTAATGACAATCATAAAATATTAGCGAAAGGAAGTGTCCTAGTGACAGATATTTTAAGAGAAATTGGCATGATTGCGCGGGCCTTAGATTCAATCAGTAATATTGAATTTAAGGAATTATCTTTAACACGAGGACAATATCTTTATTTGGTCAGGGTCTGTGAAAATCCTGGAATTATCCAAGAAAAGATCGCCGAACTGATTAAAGTTGATCGAACCACAGCGGCGCGGGCGATTAAGCGTTTGGAAGAACAAGGCTTTATTTATCGTCAAGAAGATGCAAGTAACAAAAAAATTAAGCGGATTTATGCCACAGAAAAAGGGAAAAACGTTTATCCAATCATTGTGCGCGAAAATCAACACTCGAATCAAGTTGCTTTGCAAGGCTTGTCAGAAGTGGAAATTTCACAATTGGCAGATTACTTAGTCCGGATGCGTAAAAATGTCAGCGAAGATTGGGAATTTGTCAAAAAAGGGAACACTCGAAATTATTAAGGAAAGGACGACTGATTGATGGGAGAAATAAAACAATTAACAATAGAAGATGCACCAGCGTTACAAGAAATCAGCATTGAAACTTATACAGATACTTTCGGACCATATAATACCCCAGAAAATATGCAAGCCTATTTAGTAGAAGCCTACAATTTAGAAAAATTACAAAAGGAATTGGCTAATCCCCACTCTGACTTTTATTTTATCTTTGTCGATAATCAATTAGCTGGCTACATGAAATTAAATCGTGAGACGGCACAAACGGAACCGATGGGGCCAGAAAAGCTCGAGGTTGAGCGATTGTATATTTTGCCTGCGTTTAAAGGAAAGAAGCTGGGGACACAATTGTTAGAACTGGCGGAAGAGAAAGCTCGTGAATTTGGTAAAAACGCACTGTGGCTAGGTGTCTGGGAACACAATGATGCGGCGCGGGCATTTTATAAAACGATTGGCTACCGCTATTACAGTCAACATTCATTTTTTATGGGAGACGATGAACAGACGGATTTTATTTTGTTAAAGGAATTATAGCAAGAAAATTTAGAAACAAAGATTTCTGATAAAATCAGAAATCTTTGTTTATTTTTTTGACTAAAATTAAGCATTTTTTTATTTTCAAAATGTTATTTTTTAAAACGTAAAAATTGAAAAAGAAGATTTTGAATCTGTGAAAAATTGTCGATCTTGTGAGAAAACTCTTTTGTCAGTGTCTTTTTTCAGGATGGGTCTATTCCTGAAAATCCACTTCAGTTTATCTGATTTGTGTGTGTTTGATTAAAAAATGTTGTGTTGGATTTCATTTAACTGTATAATTTGTTTATGTCATTTTTAACAATAAGCGTATTTTAGCATTTGAAAAGAGAAGTTGTACATAATATGTGAATAAAAAGATTTGTTTCTTACTTTCTAGAGTGAGAGGACGATATAAAAAAGGTTGCTATTTTTTCGTTCAAAGTGAACAAAGAATCGTTTGTTATTTAGTTGGGGTAACTAATGATTGTTGTTATAAAAAGCGCTTACAATTCGTGTGATGAGAGTAGTACGCATGTTTGTGCAAAAGTGACAAAAAAGAGAAGGCAGGGTGTTTTAATAGAAAAAAATTTTTAATAAAAAGGAGAGTTTGTCGTGGAGAAAAATGTGTCTCAAGTAACAGCTCAAGAAGAAACAGCGATGAAAGCACGTGGCTACAATGAGGATTTGTTGCCAAGTAGCCCGAAACAACGGACAATGGGCGCGCGCAATTTTTTTACATTATGGATGGGTTCGATTCATAATATCCCGAATTATGCAGCAGTGGGCGGCTTTATTTTCTTAGGTTTATCGCCGCTGCAAGTTATGTTGGCAGTTGTGTTAAGCTCGTTCATTGTAGCAACTTTCATGAATTTGAATGGCGTGGCTGGCTCTAAATATGGCATTCCTTTTGCGATGCACTTACAGTCTACTTACGGCAGTCTCGGGGCAAAACTGCCAGGGTTCTTAAGAGGATGTGTGGCCGCAATTGCTTGGTTTGGTCTGCAAACATTTACAGGATCGCTCGCTTTATTAATTATTCTCGGGAAATTTTGGCCGAACTTTTTAGAAATTGGTGGATCATTCCAGTTTTTTGGTCTCAGGCTACCTGAATTAATGGCGTTTACTCTTTTCTGGCTCTTAAATGTGGCAATAGGTTTCGGTGGTAGCAAAATTTTGAACCGTTTTACCGCCATTTTAAGTCCGTTGATTTATGTCGTTATTATTGGATTAACGATTTGGGCCATTCGAGCTGGGGGCGGTTTAACACCAATTTTGTCCTATCAAGTTTCTGGTGCGATTCGTTCAGTCAATCCACTTGTGGCGTATCTGATTATTTTTAACTCGGTTGTGGCCGTTTGGTCAGCGCCTGGTGCGAGTGTGGCGGATTTTACTAAGAATGCGCGCTCGACACGTGCTCAGGTTGTGGGGCAAACAGCAGGTTTAGTTGTTGGTTATGGGATTTTCGCTTTTTCCAGTGTGGTTATTCTGTTAGGTGGTTCGCTGTATTTTGGGATTCAAGAATGGAATATTTTAAACATTATTGATCGTTTAGATAATGTGGCGGTGGTGGTCTTAGCCATGTCGGTTTTCTTATTAACGACTATTTCAACGAATGCAACGGGGAACATCATTCCGGCAGGTTATCAATTGGCGGCGCTGTTTCCTAAAAAAATGACGTATAAAAAAGGCGTCATGATTGCCAGTGTTATTAGCTTTCTCATTATGCCTTGGAAACTGATGGAAAACGCCGATAGTATTTTTATTTTTCTGAACGCAATTGGGGCTGTTTTAGGACCAGTCGCTGGTGTGATGATTGCGAATTATTATTTTGTTCAAAAGCAACAAATTGATTTAAATGCTTTATACGTAGATAAATACAAAAAAGAGGAAGCCAATCCTTTTTACGGATTAAACAAGCCGGCATATGTCGCTACTATTCTAGCGTTGGCTCTTTCCTTAAGTGGTCAATTTATTCCACAGGTTAAAATCATTGCTGATATTTCGTGGTTTGTGGGCTTTGCCACAGGTTTTGTGCTGTACTTAGTGTTAAAAAAATGGACTTGGGATTCAAAAAAAGTGAAAGAAACAGCTTATCAGGAGGGAAAATAAATGCAAGTAGAGTTAGTGATTAAAAACGGGTTAGTTATTTTAGAAACTGGAGAAGTCATTACGGATGTCGCCGTTCAAGGAGGAAAAATCGTAGCGATTGGGCAAGACTTATCAGGAGAACGTGTGATTGATGCGACGGGTTTAGTCGTTAGTCCTGGGATGGTGGATGCTCATGTTCATATTACCGATCCTGGTGGTGGTTACCGCGATGAATGGGAAGGGTATGTCACAGGAACAGCCGCTTGTGCCAAAGGGGGCGTGACGACCTTTATGGAAATGCCTTTAAATCAGATTCCAGCAACTGTGGATAAGACCTCTCTTGAGATCAAATACAAGGCAGGAGAAAATAAACTAAAAGTAGATGTAGGGTCATTTGGCGGCGTGGTCCCGACCAACTTGGCTGGTGGGATTCAGGAACTTGATGAAGGAGGCGTTTCCGGCTATAAATGCTTTTTAGGAACGTGCGGCGATCGTTCAATTGAAGGAGATTTTCAAAATGTCGACGATTATTCGCTATATGAAGGAATGAAACAAGTCGCCAAGACTGGCAAAGTGCTAGCAATCCATGCAGAAAATGCGCCAATTACGGATAAATTAGGCGCGTTAGCTTATCAAAATGGTGAAACGACTTTAGCGGCATATGTAGCTACACGTCCTGTGTTTACCGAAGTTGAAGCGATTCAAAAAGCCATTTTATTTGCCAAAGAAACAGGTTGTCGGATTCATATTTGTCATGTGGCTTGTCAAGAAGGTGTGGAAGAAGTTTTAAAAGCCCAAGCAGAAGGGGTAGATGTGACTTGTGAAACATGTACGCATTATTTATATTTTACCACGGATGAACTTGATGCCATTGGTCCAGTTGTCAAATGTTCGCCGCCGATTCGTGACGCGGACCAACAAGCCGCATTATGGAACCACGTGCAAACAGGCGGCATCGCGTTTGTAACCTCTGACCATTCTCCTTGTACGCCAGACTTAAAAGATACAACCAATGCTTTTGAAGCTTGGGGCGGCATTTCTGGTGTTCAAAATAACGTCGATGTGTTATTCGATGAAGCCGTCCAAAAACGTGGTTTATCCTTGAAACAATTCGCGGATATGATTGCAGCAAACCCAGCTGACCGTTATCACTTAGCACAAAAGGGCCGCATCAGCATTGGTAAGGATGCCGATTTTGTACTAATTAAACCTAATGCGCCGTATATCTTAAAAGCAGAAGATTTAGAATACCGAAATAAAATTAGTCCTTACATTGGTCGTGAAATTGGGGCCCAAGTGATTCAAACAATTTTAAGAGGCGAAACAATTTACGCACAAGAAACTGGGGTAACCGAGGCGTTTAACGGCGTATTTATCAAAAATTAAACACCTATTTTAGAAATGAAAAGGGACAGAAGTGTGATTGAATTAGCGCCTCTGTCCATGAGTTAGAGGATGTTCGTTGGTTGTTTTGCACAAAAAAAGGCTTAATTTTGTTTGATAAGTACAATGAAGATGACTAGGGAAACGTTTACAATCAGAGTGTAATCAGTCAGGAGGTTTTGTGATGGACTTGGAAAAAGTTTTAAAACAAAGAATCGAAGAGTTGTCAGCAATTGGGAGTGATCCTGCAGGAGGGATGACACGCTTACTTTATACAGATTCGTGGTTGGCAGCACAAAAGTATGTGCAAAGCCAAACTGAGGCGTTTGGACTGGAAACGCAATTTGACGAAGTCGGGAATCTGTTTTGTCGAGTGGCAGGAACGGAATTTCCTCAGGAAACGATTTTAACTGGGTCACATATCGACACAGTAGTAAATGGTGGGACCTTAGATGGTCAATATGGTGTTATTGCTTCCATGACGGCTGTTCAATATTTATTAGACAAATATGGGAAACCACGGCGTTCTTTAGAAGTGCTTTCCATGGCTGAAGAAGAAGGGAGTCGTTTTCCAACGGTTTTCTGGGGAAGCAAAAATGTCGTTGGTGAAGCCAAACGTGAAGAAGTAGTCGATATCTCTGACAACGAAGGTAAAAAGTTTGTTGATGAGATGCATCGCCAAGGCTTTGATTTTCGGCAGGAGCAAACTAGACGTGAGGACATTGAAGCATTTGTCGAAATTCATATTGAACAAGGCAATATTTTAGAGAACGAAAAGCTCCAAGTCGGTGTTGTTCATAGTATTGTAGGGCAACGTCGCTACACGGTTAACTTAAAAGGACAAGCCAATCATGCAGGCACTACGCCAATGAGTTACCGTCATGATGCGGTGTACGGCTTTGCTAAAATTTGTGCAGAAGCCATTGATCGTGCGAACGAAATTGGGGATCCGTTAGTTTTAACATTCGGCAAAGTCATTCCGAAACCCAATACAGTCAACGTGGTGCCTGGAGAAGTGGAATTTACAATTGACTGCCGTCATACCGACGCTGCTTTTTTACGACATTTTACAGGTGAATTAGAAGAACGGATGAAGACAATTGCTCAAGAATTAGGCTTAACGATTGCGATTGACCGCTGGATGGATGAAGCCCCTGTACCGATGAATCAAGCAATTGTAGAAGTTATTGAACAAAAAGCCAAAGAAGGCAAGTATCAGTATCGTATGATGCATAGTGGTGCTGGGCATGATTCGCAAATTATTGCGCCCCATTACCCGACAGCGATGATATTTGTGCCAAGTATTGGTGGGATTAGTCATAATCCAGCAGAAGCAACGGCATTTCCAGATTTGGTTGAAGGCGTCAAGCTTTTAGCAGATACCTTATATGAATTAGCGTATAAATAAGATAGAAAAGGAAGAATTGTGATGGGTTATAAAAATAATCGAGTTGGTTACCAAAAAGAATTGTTAACATCAAGAGCTGTGATAAAAAAAGACAATTACGCCATTATTCCCCATGATGGTTTGGTGCAAAATGCAGTACCTGGTTTTGAAAATGTCGATATTTCCATTTTGGGATCGCCTAAATTAGGTGCGACATTTGTGGATTACATTGCTACGTTTCATAAAAATGGTCAACAAACAACTGGTTTTGGTGGCGACGGGATTCAAACGTTGGTTTATGTCATTGACGGTCGTTTGCGCGTTTCAGATGGTCAAGAAACTCATGAACTTGAAGCCGGGGGCTACGCCTACTTTACGCCTGAAATGAAAATGTATTTAGCGAACGCACAGGAAGCGGACACAGAAGTTTTCTTATATAAAAAACGCTATCAGCCGTTGGCAGGCCATCAACCTTATAAAGTGGTTGGGTCAATTCATGACCAACAACCCGAAGAATATGAAGGAATGACAGACGTTTTACTTTGGAGTTTATTGCCGAAAGAGTTTGACTTTGATATGAATATGCATATCTTATCTTTTGAACCAGGCGCTAGTCATGCCTATATTGAAACGCATGTCCAAGAGCATGGTGCGTATTTAATTAGTGGTCAAGGGATGTACAATTTGGACAATGAATGGTATCCAGTGGAAAAAGGGGACTATATTTTCATGAGTGCCTATGTGCCACAAGCAGCCTATGCGGTTGGTCGTGAAGAACCGCTAATGTACGTTTATTCCAAAGATGCCAATCGTGAACCAGAATTATAAAGAAAAGCCGAATGTAAAGTAATGACCTCGGAACAATAGGATTTGAACACGCAGTGGTGAACGGTAGAGTCCTTCTTCTTGGTAGACGTTACTTTTATTCGGCTATTTTCCTGTTAATTATTTTCCTGAAAGTTCTAGCGCTACCCGTAAGAGTAAACTCGTCTCAGGCTCTTGGATAGAGGTGCCTAATAATTTTTCACATTGATTCATGCGATATTTAATGGTGTTTCTGTGTAGGTAAAGAGCGTTGGCCGTTTTAGTAATTTCGCAATTGAAATCTAAAAAAACTTTCAAGGTTTTTCGTAATTCTTGTAACGTCGGTTCCGTCGGATAGGCCAACTCTTTCAATTGTTGCTGGCAAAAGTATTCAACATCTTCAGTGCCAATCTTTTCAAAAAGTCCAGCTAGGCCTTTGGGATGGAACAATTGCACAGTCGCTGGTTTTTGAGCGTGTAAAGAAGCCTCTAATGTCGAGGAAGCTTCAATATAAGAATTAGGCAAATCTTCTAGGTTTTCATAAGCATTGCCTAAAGCAAAGCGAATGGTAATAGGCAAAGCCTGTTGCAAACGTTCAGCGAGGTTTTGCAAAATCATCAAATGGTCATTTTTTTTAGATTGAAAAATCAAGATACTTTTATTTTGATTTTTTAATTTAAACAAGGCGACATCTGGCAGGATTTCCGGCAATTGTTCTTTGAGCCATTGGAAAATTAGTTGCCCTTCCGCTTGCTGATAACGAATATGGGTTTCATTTTCTGGTTTAGTCACGCCGTAGACAATCGCTAATTGATAATAATCACTGTTGATTAAACGATAATTTTTCCAAAGTTCCAACCAATTTTGATGTTTACTCAGCGCTTCTTGATGTGTATCAAGCAAGCGGTCCAAAAAGTCTGTTTTGAGATGCTCAAAAGATTCAGCAATTTTCTGGTTTTTAAATAACATAAAAGTCAAAACTAAAATGGCCTGATCAATGGCAAATTCAGAAATAGGATAAGGAATCTGTTCAGGAGATAAGACCAATAAATAATAGGGAAAATAATCGTTCACACGAATTGGAAAGCCAGCTACTTGAATGTTTTCTTGTCGCTCATCCTGTAAACGAAAGATTTTCTTTTCTTGTGCCAATTGTTGAAAGTGGTCTTTTGATAATTGTTCGATGAAAAACTCCGCCGATTTTTGATTGCCATAAAAATAATTCGAGTGGGCAATCACCTGTTGCCAAGGACTTAATAAAATAATTGGCGCATTTAAAATTTTCGCAAATTCAGCGATGAAGCGCGTAGCATCAACATCTTGCATTAATAATGTTGAAAAACGCTTTTGTATGTCAAATGCTACAGACATCTGTTCGGTTTTGCTATCACGAAGATAGCCTACAATTTCATGCAACAACCCGCCTAGTGGCTGTGTGCTAGGAATTTTAATCAGGGGCAAATCAACGGCACTGGCATAGGCAACAATTTCTGGTGAAATTTCGTCAAGGAACCGCCCAACTTTGATTCCTAAAGCCGTACACTCTGCTTGTTTTAGCGAGTCAATAAAAGGTTTCAATTTTTCTTGATCATCTTTATAAATCATTGCCGTTGTTAAAATCATGACATTTTTAGGGATAAAATCAGCCACATCAGGTGTTTCCGTGATTTCTACACTTTCCAAGGGCTGTGTTAAGTTTGAGTGAGACGATAATAATTGTAAGTCAGAAAATCTTGGTAAAGCCAAGACCTCAGCTAATATTTTCATCACAACAACCTCCTTTTTTTATAGTATAGCGAAGAATAAAAAGGAGTACAAAAGATAGTTATTGAATATGTCTAAAAAACAAAGTCAAAATAGTGCAAATTGAACAATGAATTTCTGGGTTTTTCCAAAGATAATAAAAGAGAAGAATTAAAAATGAAGTGAGGGATTACTATGTATCAACAACCAAATTTTGTACGGCGAACAATCATGACGCCGGGACCAGTCGAAGCCCATCCATCGGTACTTCGTCAAATGGGTCAACCAATTTTAGGGCAATTTGATCCAGAATTTCTACAGATTATGGACGAAGTTCGGGAAATGATTAAAGTACCTTTTGCCACAAAGAATCAACAAGCCTTTGCCATTGATGGCACGTCACGTTCAGGCTTGGAAGCGGGGTTATTTGCGTTGATTGAGCCAGGCGACAAAGTGCTTGTGCCTGCGTATGGCCGGTTTGCTTATTTATTAGGTGAAATTTGCGAACGCGCCCGGGCCGAAGTCATTTATTTAGAAAAGGACTGGCTCGCACCGTTTGAACAAACAACGGTGATTGAAGCGATTAAAGAACATCAACCAAAAATTGTTGCGATGGTCCACGGCGAAACGGCGAATGCACAAATGCAACCGCTGGATCAAATTGGCGCCTTTTGTCGGGAAAATGAAATTTTCTTCGTAGTAGATATGGTGGCGACTTACGGCGGTGTCGAAACAAAGGTCGATGATTGGAAGATTGATATTGCGGTAGCAGGCACTCAAAAATGTGTCAGTGTACCTTCAGGCCTTTCTTTGATTACTTACAACCAACGTGTGGCCGACTATCTGGCGGGCCGTTACCAAAAAGAGTTAGGGCTTGGCGCGGATGCGCGGAATGAACGGTTCATTCAAAGTAACTACTTGGATTTATCGCAATTAGAAAAATATTGGGGACCAGAGCGCTTAAATCACCATACAGAAGCGACTACAATGATTTATGGGCTACATGAAGGGCTGCGCTTGTTACTTCAAGAAGGCATGGAAAATGTCTACGCACGCCATCGGAAAAACGATCGTATTTTAGTTGAAAGTCTGCAAAAAATGGGCTTAGAAATTTTCGGGAAGTTAGACACAAAAACACCAACAGTCATTCCTGTGGTCATTCCAGAAGGAATTGATGGTGAAAAAGTGCGGAGCTTATTATTGGATCATTTTAAAGTTGAAATTGCCTCTTCCTTCGGTGATTTAAAAGGAAAAATTTGGCGGGTCGGTAATATGGGTTACAGCAGTCGCGAAGACAATGTGTTGCATTTCTTAAGTGCCTTTGAGACTGTATTGAAACACCAAGGTTATCAATTTGAAGGCGGTAGCGGTAGTACTCATGCATTGGCTGAGTATTTAAACTAAAAAAGAAGGTAGGACAAAGGTCACTACGTAAAAAAGCGTAGTGCTTTTGTTCCTTGTGAAACGTTAACCAAAAAAATGATTGGTGGAGGAAAAGAAAATGACAGACAAGACAAAAAGTTCGTTGGCTTATTGGAAAAAAATCGTTATTTTACTATGTATGGGCTGGGTAACAATCTGGATTTATCGTTCCGCGCTTTCTCCTGTTTATCCACAAATTCGTGCGTCTCTAAATGGTAACGCTTCCGATACGGCCCTAGGGTCCATTTCTAGCTTTTATTTTCTCGGTTACGTAGTCATGCAGATTCCTGCAGGCTTCTTGGTAGACAAAATTGGGAAAAAACGTGTATTAATTCCAGGCTTTATCTTGTTTGCGCTGGCAGCATTACTGATTGCCCAAGCCCAAACGATTGGAACAATTTACTTAGGTAGCTTATTGGCAGGTTTAGGATGTGGTTCTTTCTATGGCTCGGCTTACTCGTTGACGTCGCAAAACATTCCTCAAGCCAAAAAAAGTTTTGCAACAGCTATTGTCAACAGTGGTTCAGCCGTTGGTTCAGGTTTAGGGATGATTTTATCTAGTTATTTAGTTGCCCAAAAAGGATTGCCTTGGCAAGTGATGATGTACATTTCCGCCTTTATGATTATTTGTATGTTAGTGGCTTTTCAAGTGATTATTCGCAATCATAAAGAAGACATGGCCTTGATTCAGCCAACCGTTGTTGATGAAAAAGATAACGGAGCGGTAAAAGAAAAAGTGCCCTTTAAAAAACTGTTTGCGCCACATATGCTATTTGCGTATATTTTATATTTTGGCACTTGTTATGCATATTATATGATTGTGACTTGGTTACCTAATTTTTTAAGTACCGAACGTGGTTTCCAAGGAGCAGCAATTGGATTGTCCTCTTCGCTGGTCGCATTTGCCTCTATTCCAGGAGCGTTATTTTTTAGTCGGTTGGCGGATAAGTACATGCATAAAAAAGTTCAATTCATCGTTGTTTTAGAATTTTTAGCAACAGCCATGCTTTTGTTAACTGTACAAGTAAGTAATGCAACGTTGTTATTAATTGCTTTAATTATGTATGGGTTCTTAGGGAAATTAGCTGTAGAACCGATTATTATTTCTTGGCTAGGTGAAAATGCACCAAAAATTGGAATTGGCACTACTTTGGGTGTTTTTAACTTTTTCGGCATGATGTCATCTGTGATTGCCCCAGCTTTAACTGGGAAAATTTCAGACACAACGGGTTCGAAAGTCATGGGCTTTTATATCGCCGTCGTGATTTTACTAATTGGCACGATTCTTTTTATGCTTGTTAATTTAAAAAAACGCGGGGCAGATTCGTCTAATAAATAAAAAAACAACGCAAACTTATCTTTCGCTGAATAAGTTTGCGTTGTTTTACTTTTTAACAATCATATTAATCGCTTGTGCTAATCGCTCTTCTTGTTCTTTAGGATCTTTTTCAGGATTTTCAAAGCAATGCTTTAAATTTTCCGCAACAATCATCCCCATTACGCGATCAATACTAGAACGGACCGCACTCAACTGAGTGATAACATCGATACACTCTTTTTCTTCATCAATCATTTTTTGAATTCCGCGAATTTGACCTTCTGTGCGGCGTAAACGATTCAGCACTTTCTTTTTTTCTTCAGTCATTTTGCCCCTCCTTAAGAGTAGTGATTGGTTTAAAATATACCTACACGAGGTATTTTTGTCAACTATCTTTTCTTTGAATCTAAAAATGGCAGAAATCTCTTCAGTTGACAAGTCTATCTTTTTCATGTTAAATATACCCCATAAGGTATATAAGAGAAGGAGAAAAAGATGTTATTTCAATTGTTTAAAAAAACGCTAAGTATTTCAACAAAGGAATTGCAGTCACGTTTATCTAAAGAGATAACGTTATTAGATGTCCGGACACCTAGCGAATACCGCGCAGGGCATATTCCACAAGCGATTAATGTCCCACTTAACAAAATTCCCGCCTACAACAAATCCGCTAACGAAGTCTATGTGATTTGCCAGTCCGGCATGCGCAGCAAAAATGCGGCCAAAATTTTAGCGAGAAAAAACTATCACGTGATTAACGTTCGTGGCGGGATGTCCCAATGGTCTGGTCAAATTAAAGGAGGAAAATAAATGAAAATTGTAATTATCGGAGGCGTGGCTGGTGGTATGTCAGCAGCGACACGTTTACGTCGCTTAATGGAAGATGCTGAAATTGTTGTCATGGAAAAAGGCCCTTTTGTTTCATTTGCAAACTGTGGTTTGCCTTACTACGTTTCTGGCGAAATCGCAGAAAGAGAGCAACTGCTTGTTCAAACACCCGAAGCGTTAAAGGCACGGTTTAATTTAGATGTTCGTCCTCACCATGAAGTCGTTGCGATTGATCCAATAGAAAAAGTGATCACAGTGAAACATGAAACAGAAATTTTAACAGAACACTATGACAAATTAATTTTATCACCAGGGGCGAAACCTTTTGTGCCACCAATTACAGGATTGGCAGAAGCCAAAAATGTTTTTTCATTAAGAAATGTTCCTGATTTAGATCAAATTATGACAGCCTTGACACCAGAAACAAAACGAGCCGTCGTGATTGGCGCAGGCTTCATTGGCTTGGAAATGGCAGAAAACTTACAAAAACGCGGATTAGAAGTCACTCTCGTGGAAAAAGCGCCTCATGTTTTACCGCCATTAGACGAAGAAATGGCCGCTTTTGTCAAAGCTGAATTAAGTAAAAACAATGTTCAAGTAATTACGGGACAATCTGCGGTTGCTTTTGAAGAAGAAGGGCAAGTGATTCGCTTAGAAGACGGTCAAACATTAGCTTCTGATTTAACCATTTTGTCGGTGGGTGTCCAACCAGAAAATACCTTAGCAGTTGAAGCAGGTGTAGCAACTGGTTTACGTGGCGGTATTGTTGTTGATGAACACTATCAAACGAATCAACCCGATATTTATGCGGTTGGGGATGCTATTGTAGTGAAACAACAAATCACTCAAGAAGATGCGCTGATTTCTTTAGCTTCTCCCGCCAATCGCCAAGGACGTCAAGTAGCGGATGTGATTGCTGGGTTAGAGAGAAAAAATCAAGGAAGCATTGGGACCGCCATTGTGCGAGTCTTTGATTTAACCGCTGCTTCAACTGGTTTAAGCGAACGGGCTGCTAAAGTTGCTGGACTAACAACAGCTGTTGTGCATATCAGTGGAAAAGACCATGCGGGGTATTATCCTGGCGCAACAGATCTTCAGTTAAAATTAGTTTTCCATCCTACGACAGGGGAAATTTATGGTGCACAAGGAATTGGGGCAAAGGGCGTAGATAAGCGGATTGATATTCTTGCGACCGCTATTAAAGGACAGTTAACTATTTTTGATTTGCCTGAATTAGAGTTTACCTATGCGCCGCCGTTTGGTTCAGCGAAAGATCCTGTGAACATGTTAGGCTATGCAGCGATGAACCTTGCAGAAGGATTGAGTGAAAACGTTCAATGGTATGAGTTATCCAACGAATTAGCTAATGGGGCTGTTTTATTAGATGTCCGTAATCCCGCTGAACAAGCCAATGGTCAATTTAAAAATGCTGTCTCTATTCCTTTAAATGGGTTAAGAGAACGTTTGGAGGAATTAGACAAGTCAACGGAGTACATTGTTAGTTGTCACAGCGGTTTGCGTAGTTATATTGCAGAACGGATGCTAAAACAAGCGGGCATCTCAGCCAAAAATTTAGATGGTGCTTTTGCGCTATATCGAATGGTAAAACCGGAGGAACTAGAAAATGTATAACACGATTGGCATGCCTGAATTTTATCAGGAAGCAAAACGAAAAAAATTACCGATTATTGATGTACGAGAAGAAATGGAATACCAACTGGGGCATGTCCCCCAGGCCATCAACTTACCTTTAAGTACTTTAACCGAAAATTATCAGCAATTAGATAAAAACCAACCCTATTATCTGATTTGTCAAATGGGATCGCGCTCCGCACAAGCGTGTGCGTTTCTCAGTCAACAAGGGTATCAAGTAACCAATGTTCTAGGCGGTACATCTGGCTGGTTGGGTCAATTAGAACAATAAAATAACAAAAAACGTTTATCCTTTTACACAGGATAAACGTTTTTTTGTTAGATAAAGATGTGTCAAAACTGTAAGAGGAATGATAGGAAGATGAAGGGACCAGTTTTTTTATTCATTATATACTAAATAAAATGACAAACTCGTCAACAGAAATCAAGGAGGAACAAATAAATGAAAAAGTCAGGCCAGAAGAAGCGAAATAAAAAAGTGTGGTTCGGTATTGGTGCCGCAGTGGTCGTCGTCGGATTTATCGGAGCAAAAACAGTTTTTTCTTCAAAAGAAGTTGAACCTGAATACACAACGTATACCATTACAGAAATGGCCTCATTAAAATTAGATGGTCAAGTGAGTTTTCTAGATACTCGGGATATTTTCTTTGATCCTTCTCTAGGAAAAATTGCCGAAATAAATGTTGAAAATGGTAAAGAAGTCAAGAAAGATAGTCCATTGTTAACGTACAATAACTCAGACATCCAAGCCACAGAAACAGAACAAGCGAATGCCGTTAATCGGAACAATCTTCAAGTTCAACAAGCACAAGAGAACGTTAACTTAGCCACTCAAAAATACAATGAAGCGTTAAACAAAGTTGCTGCAGCCAAGCAAAAATTAAACACCGCAAAAGAGGCTGAAGAGAAAGAAACACTAAATGCGGAAATTCAGCAATTGAATGAAGCCGTTAGTGCTGCGAATAGTGAAGTCGCCCAAGCTAACCAAGCCCTTCAATTAGCCAACAGTGATGCCGTCGGAGCAGCAAACACGCTTGAACAAACACGTGGCAAAGTCAACACAGTTGTTACAGCACCAATTGATGGCCAAGTCACTGTTGATGCTAGTGCCATGAGTAGTACCGACAAACCAGTCATTAAAATTGCAACACAAAAGAAAAATATTCAAGGAAAAGTAACCGAATATGATTACGATAAATTACAGACAGGGGAAGAAGTAACAGTGACGACCGTTGGTTCAGGCAAATCAGCACCAGGCAAAATTGTTTCCATTGCGCAAACCCCAATAGCTAAAAATGAAGGCAATCCAGTAGTGAGTTATCAATTTACAGTAGAAGGTGATTTTCCTTGGGCAGAAGGCTTGTCTACTAGCATCGCTGTGCCGCAAAAGCAAATGATTATACCGACAGCAGCAATCCAAAAAGAAGGCCAAAAAGAATTTGTCTATGTTTACAAAGCGGGCAAAGCGAAAAAAACACCGATTGAAACAGAAACAAATTTAGGTCGTAAAGTTGTCAAAAGTGGCTTGAATTGGAAAGACCAAGTGATTGCCAATCCCAATAAAGAATTAAAAGATAATCAAGATGTTCAGGTAGCTGCCAATGATTAAGCTAGCCCATATTCATAAATATTATTATTCCGAAGAAGAAACACTGCATGTGTTAGATGATATTAACCTCCAAGTAGACGCTGGAGAATTTTTAGCGATTATGGGTCCTTCTGGTTCTGGGAAATCGACTTTGATTAATTTGCTAGGCTTTATTGATAAAAAGTTTGAAGGAACGTATTTATTTGAAGACCGTGAAATTGGCGACTTTTCTGATAAGGAACTATCCCGAATTAGAAATGAAGCAGTCGGCTTTGTCTTTCAGAATTTTAGTTTAATTGAAACACTAACAGTTGAAGAAAACATTGAATTACCTCTTTTATATAGTGGGTTAACCCCAAAAGAAGCCAAAGATCGTGTCCACGAAGTTCTGACAAAAGTCGGCTTGCCAGATAAAGGCAAGAAGCATCCAAAACAACTTTCGGGCGGACAACAACAACGTGTTGCCATTGCGCGTGCGATTGTCAATCGGCCAAGTTTTATTATTGCAGATGAACCAACTGGGGCTTTAGATAGTAAAACATCGGAAGAAATTTTAACGCTCTTTCAGCAATTAAACAATGAAGGTGTCACCATTATTTTAGTGACACATGATGAAGAAACAATTGAATACTGCAATCGTTTGATTAAAGTTCGTGATGGAAAGATTTTAGAGGAGGTGCTGACATGAAACGTTCAATTATTTGGAAAACCGCCTTCCGTTCCATTTTGAAAAATAAGCGACGCAGCTTGTTAACGATGCTAGGGATTGTCATCGGGATCGCTTCGGTGATTACCATCGTGGCTATCGGTAACGGCTTTAAAGAAGACATGGTCGATAAATTATCTGCTGAAAAACAAAAAGAAAATGTGAAAAAGATTTCTTTTTCGGCCTACAACACTTCGGATATGTTTAGTGACCAAGCGATGTTTACCGACAATGATTTAGGGGTCGTGCGCATGGTTCCTGGCGTAGAAAAAATTGATTTTGATCAAAGAGAAGTTGATGGCGCCCAAAAAGGTACACTGAATTTTCAAGCAGGACCGAAAAATCTTTCCGTAACCTATGAACTTGCCGACAAAACCACCAAAGAATTGTTGGCGGGACGCCAACTGAATGATGGAGACAATGCAAAACTGGATAAAACAGTGGTGGTGGATGAACTGGTTGCCAAAGAACTCTACCAAGACCCAACTGCAGCAGTTAATCGAACTTTTCCATATAAAGAGCAACTTTTTACCATTGTTGGCGTGACAACCAATACCAGCGGTGCCATTGGTCCAGGTAATGATGACTCATTGCTTTATTTTCCCAAAAAGACCTATGAACATTATTTCGGCAAGCTAAAAGATACATCTACGTTGAAACTAACAGTAGCACCTGGCTATCAACCAGATCAAGTATTGAAAGAAACAATAAAAACTCTCTCTCAACAAGGAACCATGAAAAACAGTGGGACGTATCAAGAATATAATGTTAAAGATACCATCAAAGAAATGGGCTCTTTATTAAATAATTTAACCTTGTTTATTTCCGCAATTGCGGCCATTTCACTGGTAATTGCTGGGGTCGGCGTTATGAATATGATGTACATTTCGGTCTCAGAAAGGATTAAGGAAATTGGTATCCGACGTGCATTGGGCGGGACAGCCAGTGATATTAAAAAGCAATTCTTAACAGAAGGGATTGCCTTGACCTTAATCGGCGGAATTACTGGTTATCTTTTAGGAATGATTATTGCCTACTTAGCCTCAATGGCACTACCGTTTTCTGTTCGACCAGATTTAATGACCGTTTCATTAGCCATTGGGATTTCTGTCTTTATCGGGGTTGTATTTAGCTATTTCCCTGCCTCGGCAGCTTCAAAAAAAGACTTGATCGATATTATGAAATAAATATAAACAGCAAAGAAACAGCCATTTTTGGCTGTTTTTTTTAGTGAAAGTAGAAAAAAATCCAAAGATTTCAAGAGAAAGTAGCTAACAAACGTCAAAAGGTTGATATTAGCTACCAACCTTTTGACGTTTGTCAGTTAAATAAAAAAGAAAAAAATTAAAAAAATAGCACGTTGAGGATTAAATAACAAACATTTTTTAAATAAGACTATTGGAAATCCTTTATAAATCGGGGATTACAGGAATGACTGTTAATGACTGATTTGCTTGTAAATTTCTAAATTTTAATTCGAAAAAATTCCAGTATACTAAATATATCAAAACAAAACACGAAAATTGAGAAAATTTTGAACTAAAAAAGAATTAAGGAGGAATCAAGAATGAAAATAATGGTCATCACAAAAAATATTTTATCAGAAACTGCTTTTCAAAACCGCTTACAGCATTTAGATCATCAAGTTTTTTGTACGACGTGTCTGATTGGTGAAATTAAGGAAAGTCATTTGTTTTATCGAAAATTTGATGCCATCATTCTCAGCGAAACGATTCCTCGCAAAGAACAATATTTATATCTAAAGGAATTAGCCAGAGTTAAAACGCCGTTGTTTCTTCGCTCGGAAGACATTCCTACCTCGGAAGAATTGAGCATTAGCTATCAATATGGCATTCTCAATTGGTTACGATTGGATGCGACTTTGGATACATTAAGAGAAAATCTCCTTTTGGCAGAATTAAATAAACCCATCCAACGAGAAGATGAAAAGTTAGATGTAGAGGGGATAAAGCTAACAGCCGCAGAACGTGCACTACTGGCTGTCTTGTATAGTACGCCAAAAGAACACTTACCAATGGAGCGCCTTTGTAAATTAATATATGACACAGAAGAAACAGCCAATAATCGAAAAAAAATGACCAAACAGCTGACAAAATTAAATAAAAAAATTCAAGTAGGGGGCTTTAAAAAACAAGGTATCCAAAATACACGGTATAAAGGCTACAAACTGCATCCGCAGTTGCTTCCTTACATTGGCGAATTATTTACTTAAAATAAAGAAACTCTTGACGAATGAAAATCACCATCACAGGATGACCCCTAAAAACCATGCTATACTAATACGGAATAGTATAGGAGGTGGGTCTGTATGAAAGACGGACTATATTGGGTACAACAATTAAAAGAACAGAAAGTAAGTCGCACAGAACTCTTAAAGGATATTGAGAAAAAAGTCCAAAAGTTAAATCCAAAGATCAATGGCTTTGTAACTTTTGATAGCCAAGAAGCAGAAGCAACTTATCAAAAAAATAAACAGCAGGACACACTATTTGCTGGTTTGCCATTTCCATTGAAAATGTTAGGCCAAGAAAAAGCGGGGTGGTCAGCAACGGCCGGCTCGCAACTTTTTAAAAATAGTACTGCAACAACGACCTCTAACTTTGTCAAACAAGCAGAAACGATTGGTTTGATGCCTTTAGGACAAACCAACGCTCCAGAGTTTGGCTTTAAAAATATTACGGACCCTGCGCTTTACGGGCCAGCCCGCAATCCTTGGAACCTGGAACGTTCGCCAGGCGGTTCCAGTGGCGGCGCTGCCGCAGTTGTCGCTAGCGGGATTGTTCCTATCGCCGGCGCTAGCGATGGCGGTGGCTCCATCCGAATTCCCGCCTCTTTTAGTGGCTTAATTGGCTTAAAACCTAGCCGTGGCTCCATGCCTGTCGGCCCAGAAGGCTGGCGAGGCTGGCAAGGTGCCTCGATTGACTTTGCGTTGACTATTTCTATGAGAGACACCAAAGCGTTATTCTATGGCCTACGTGGTAGCCACAGTGGCGCCCCCTACCAAGCGCCCTTGGCAGAATGGCAAACACACCCTAAAAAACAACGGCTAAAAATTGCTCTGTGTACCGCTTCGCCTATCGGCTCAATGATTTCGCCAGAAGCAACACTAGCGGCGAAACAAGCGGCTGATTTTCTGGCAGCCGCTGGCCATGAAATCATTGAAATTCCTTATCCAGTCGATGGTGCAGCGCTGATTCGCTCCTATTATCAAATGAACGGCGCAGAAACTACAGCGATGATGAACAGCATTCAACAGGGGCTCGGGCGCCCAATTCGTAAAGAAGAAATCGAACCTTTTTCATGGACCATGCATCAATTCGGCCAAAAGATTCCAGCAGCCACCTATGTTCATTCATTACAGTTGTGGGATCAAGCAGCAGTAACGATGGAAGAACTTTTTCAAAAATTTGATCTGTTTTTATCACCAACAACGGCTTTTTCAGCACCAAAAATTAACGAAGATTTGCAAAGTGAGCATATTCGTCAACGAATGGAACAGGCAGCTGAATTAACAGAAGCAGAGCTAGCTGAATTAATCTATGATTATTTTGATAAAAGTTTACAGCTAACACCTTATACTCAATTAGCGAACCTGACAGGACAACCAGCTATCAGCTTGCCCACACATATTACGGCAGCTGGGTTACCCTTAGGCATTCAATTGCTGGCTGCTCGTGGACGTGAAGATCTCTTATTCCAAGTAGGCGAACAGTTTGAGCAAAAAGGTAAATTTAAATTACCAGAAAGTTACCGCTAAATAGGGTGTTATTGTGACCAAATTTCAGATAAAATAGACACAAGACAAAAAACTGAGGTGGAAAAATGCTGTACGTAGTGAGACATGGTGAAACAGATTATAATGTGGCCCGTAGAATTTGTGGTCATGCGGAAGCGCAATTGACCGAAAAAGGCTATCAACAAGCGGAATTGGTAGCTGAAAAAATTGCCAAACAAGGAATTCAAATCGACCGTTTACTGGCGTCCCCTTTAAAACGGGCGCAAGAAACAGCACGTAAAATTGCAGAACGAAATCAATTGACGATTGAAACAGAACCTCGTTTAATTGAGATGAATTTTGGCATTTATGATGGTGAACCGATTGAAACAACGGCTTTCCAAGAAAATCGTTCTGAGATTTCCTTGCCGTTTCCAGAAGGGGAATCAGTCCTAGATGTCGCGGGTCGAATTTATCCCCTGATTGAGGAAGCCTTGGCTTCAGAGGAAACTTACCTATTTGTTTGCCACAATGCGGTTATGCGAGTCATTGATAACTACTTCAATGGTAAAAAAATCCAAGATTTCTTGGACTTTCATTGTGAAAATACACAACTTGTACAATACGGAGAATAAAAATCAAGTCTTTAATCTTTTGGTTAAAGACTTGATTTTTTTTATGGTAAATAAGAAACCGCTTCCGTTTTAATGTATAATAAATTAACTTTTGGATCAAAAAAGAAATGGGGAAAAGACTATGAGAATTGATAATATTCATCAAGCGTTAAAACAGTTTCACGTACAAAATCCAAGTAGCAAAGAAATCTTGTTGCCCGCAACGGCTTCGCAATTAAGTCAGACCTCTGGCTATACCCGAACCGCTGTTAGTGAAGAGCTTTCAGAATTAGTAAGAAAAGACCAAGTCGTTAAAGTTAAATCTAGACCAGTGTTATTTTTTGATAAAGACTACTTAGAGGAACAGTTTCCTTTTTTTAAAAGTAGCACGTGCTACGATTCCCTCGCTTCGCTGCAAGAGGACATTTATCAACAGACAGAACAGATACATAAGAAAAAGCAGCTACTGAAAATGAATCCATTTGCGAACGTAATTGGTTTTGATGGGAGCTTAGCAGACGCCATCAAGAAGTTGAAAGCCGCTATTTTATATCCGCCTAATGGCTTGAATATTTTACTTACTGGAGAATCTGGGGTGGGGAAAACCTTAATTGCAGAACAATTACACCAATTTTATCAAGTTAAAATGAACCAAGAAGTTCCGTTTATTTATTTTAATTGTGCAGAATATTTCAACAATCCAGAATTATTAACTTCGCATCTGTTTGGCTATAAAAAAGGCAGTTTCACTGGTGCCGTCAATGACCAAAAAGGTTTAGTGGAGTTGGCAGATGGCGGTTTTTTATTTTTAGATGAAGTCCATCGATTAACGAGCGAAGGCCAAGAAAAATTGTTTACAGTTTTGGATAAAGGGTATTTTACACGGATGGGCGAAGCCGAAAAACAAAGAAATGTATCGATAAAATTTATTTTTGCAACAACCGAAGCAGTCAATCAACATTTTTTGAAAACGTTTTTAAGAAGGATCCCTGTGACATTAGCCATTCCAGCTTTAGCCGAGCGCTCTTTGAAAGAAAAAATTCAATTGATTTTGTCCTTTTTCTTAGAAGAAAGTCAACGGATTCAAAAGAATATCCATATTCGTTATGAGGCGTTGAAACAATTAACGTTTACTCATTTTGAAGCCAACGTTGGCGAATTGAAAGCGGCGATTCAATTTATGAGCGCACAAGCCTATTTAGAAGTGTTCGATCAATTAACGGAAACTATTTGCATTGAAGCAAACGAGGGGACAGTCAAAGAGCAACCTGATGTAGAAAGTCTGCTGGCTTTTAATGAGTGGATACCTAACGATGGCCTCACGATTCAATACAACCATTTTTATTTAAGCAGTCAAGAGTTACTCAAATCGGAAAGTCTGAAAAATGATCGTTTTTATAATTTTCTATTGAAAGAATATGCGGATTTGAAAAAATTAACTCTTTCGACAGAGGATGCGCTAGCAATCATGCAAAACAAAGTCGAGCAACTTTATGATATGGACATTTTTGCTCAAGAACCGCTAGCCTTAGAGGCCATTGACGAAACATTGCAGCCAAAAATTCAAGAAGCCATTGTCTTTTTTGAACAATTAATCCAAGAAAAATTGACAGAGGATTTCCAGAATATTTTAATTGTCCACCTTTATTCTGCTGTTTTTTATTCTGCACAAATGAATGAAACATTTTATTCAGATACCAAAAATATCTATTCTGGCAAAGTAACCCAGTATCAAGCTGCTAAGACCATGGTGGACTTTCTACAAACATTGTTTGGGATTTCTTTTGCTGATACGGAAATCCTCTTTTTCGATCTATTTATTCGTAAAGTCACAGCTAAAAAAAGAGCGCACTCAGATGAAGAAAACTGTGGCGTTATCGTCGTTGCACATGGTGCCGCGACGGCCAGTAGCATGGTTGAGTACACCAACCTTCTGTTTTCAACAACGGTCATGCGTGCAGTTGATATGCCGATTAATCAATCAGTGGAAGAAACATTAGAAAAAGTCCGTACAATTGTAAAGCAAAATCAGTATAAAAAAATTATTTTAATGGTGGACATCGGTTCCCTGGTTTACTTTGGTAATGCTATCAGTCAAACGTTTCAAATGGAAGTGCTGCTAATTAGCAATATCAATCTATTAACATTGCTAGAAGTGGCCCGAGAAGTCATTTATGAATCGACGGCGTTTGAGTATCTATTACCAGTCTTAAAAGAAAAAAATCATCGCGCCTTGATTTGCAGTAAAGGTCGCTTCAACGAGGCAAAAGTTCTCATTATTTCCTGTCTAACTGGCATGGGGACTGCTATTAAAATTGAACAGTTGTTACTAAAAACTTTTCCTAATGAATTACTAACGAATGTACGCATCATTACTTTAGAGAAAAGAGAAGTGGAAGATATTGATCGCTTGCATTCTTTTGTTCGAAAAGAAGAGAAAATCGTTGGTATCATTGGCACCGTAAAGACAGAAGTGCCAGATATTCCGTTTATTTCTTTACAAGATTTACTATCGAAGCGGGGTATTCAGCTAGTTTTCGAATTATTAGGCCATCATTTAGAAGAAAAACAAAACCAAGAGTTACTAAAAAAAGTTTCAGCTAAATATATTCAAGGATTATCAATCGAAGCTATTACAGACTTACTAACGGTTTTGAATCCTACAACCATTTCAATCGAATTAGCTAAGATTTATTCAGACATTTGCTTGCAAACTAAAATAAAAAGTGACGAAAAGATTTTACTTCGTTTTATCATTCATTGTGCCTGTATGTTAGAACGGCAATTATTGAATCCAGAATATGACCCGACAGCTTATGAAGTGTCATATCGAGAGTTGCCAGAAGCAGTATCTGTCATAAAAATGGCGTTTCGACCGCTTGAAGTGTCCTATAATCTGTTGATTCCACCTTTGGAAGTGCGCTATATTTATGAATTGCTCTTTGAAAAGGCTTAATTCAAACGGAAATGAAAGTTGGCACACTTATTGCTTTTAATAAAATGATTAATTAGCAAAGGAGTTTGTTTATGGAAAATGAACCAATTTTACTTTTAACACACAATGGTTGGGGCTTGGAATTAGTCAAAAGCGTCCAGATGATTGTAGGAGAAGTCACAAATGTACATGAAGTAGCATTACAAGCAGAGGATTCACTGGGGGATTATTTAGAACGAGTCACAGAAAAAATTGACCAATTAACGTGGCACAACCAGTTGCTAATTTTAACAGATGTTAAAGGCGGCACACCTAGTAACGTTGCATTACGTTTATCAAAAGATTATGACCTCCTGATTGTGTCAGGATTATGCACATCGTTATTATTAGAATCCGTCATGAAACAAAGTGGTCCTGGATTTCGTTTACAAGATGCAGAGATGATTCAACAAGCAGCAGTAGACAGTTGTCAAATTTTAGAAATTCCAAAATAAGAAAGTACAGGTGAACAGAATGTCAAAAATCGTATTAACAAGAGTCGATAGCCGTTTAATCCATGGACAAGTAGTGACTAAATGGTTACAACAATCAGGTGCAAATGAAATTTTGGTAGTGAGTGATGAACTAGAGCAAGATGAATTTTTACAAAGTATTTATTTAATGGCGGCGCCTCCAGGGGTTTCTGTAGTAATTAAAGGGATTGAAAGTGCCAAAGAATATTGGGAATCGCAAGAAAAGGAAGAGAAAAAGGTGTTATTTTTAGTGCCAGATTTAACGACCTTAAAAGCGATGGTGGACCAAGAAATTATTAAAGAGGAGATTCAAGTTGGTGGCTTAGGTGGCGGACCAAATCGGAAAAATGTTTTAAAAAATATCAATTTATCTGAAGAAGATGTTGCAATTTTGACTGAACTTTTAACGAAGGGCATCCATGTTTTCTTCCAAGCGATTCCCGAAGAAAATCCCCTACCAATTCAAAAATTAATTGAAAAATATCAATCACTATAATCAGAGAAAAAGGAGAGAATCATATGGGCGTTTTAGGTGTTTCAATTATTATGGGACTTTATTATTGGTTTGCACGTTTGCGTTTTGGGTACACATTTTCAGGCATGCTGTCTCAGCCATTAGGTGCAGCGTTTGTGGTTGGTTTAGCAACAG
This sequence comes from Enterococcus sp. DIV0183, assembly GCF_050541505.1. Lineage (NCBI taxonomy): Bacteria > Bacillati > Bacillota > Bacilli > Lactobacillales > Enterococcaceae > Enterococcus > Enterococcus sp. DIV0183. Next base: position 2,424,554 of record NZ_CP172932.1, on the reverse strand, counting down.
GAAAACTTAGTGAAGCAATGGTTGTGGGGGCGGGGATTCAACTTGTTTATCTCGGAGTCACCTCCACACCGGGTGGCAATGTGCCTAGTGATCCGGCTTTAGCTTCAGCAATCGCGATTCCGATTGCTTTAGGTGTGGGAATGAATGCCGAGGCGGCTGTTGCACTAGCTGTTCCTTTTGGTGTGTTAGGCGTCTTTATGGATCAATTACGGCGCACCATCAATGCGACGTGGGTGCATATGGCTGATAAATATGCGGAAGAGTTAAATTATGGGGGGATTTACCGAGCTGCGTTTGTTTATCCAGCTTTAGCAGGATTTTTAATTCGCTTTCCGTTGGTTTTTGCGGCGAACTTTTTTGGTCAATCTGTGGTGAATAAAGTCTTAGAAGTTATCCCAGCATGGTTGATGCACGGCTTTGAAGTAATGGGTGGTATTTTACCAGCGTTAGGATTCGCCTTAACAATTATGGTAATTGGCAAGAAAAATTTGATTCCTTATTTTTTAATTGGTTTTGTTGCAGTAGTATATTTTGGCGCAGAAGTTATGGCCGTCGCTATTTTAGGAATCTGTATTGCCTTTTTAGTTAGAAACAAGGCATTGAGTGAGGAGGCAGCATAATGGAACAAATGACACAAGCAAATGAACAACAATTGGAACAGAAAAAAATTACTAAAAAAGAATTATCCAAAGCCTTTTGGATTTATCAACTAGGCTGTGAATTATCAAATTCTTATGAACGTCTTCAAAGTTTAGTTTTTTGTGCATCGATGATTCCTGCAATTAAAAAACTTTACGCAGACGATGAAGAACAACAAAAAGAAGCTCTGAAACGTCATTTGAATTTTTTTAATACTGAAGGAACAGTAGGGGCTTCCATTCAAGGGATTGCAATTGCTATGGAGGAAGAAAAATCCAATGGCGCAGCGATCTCTGATACGGCGATCACATCGATTAAAACTGGGCTGATGGGTCCGCTGGCTGGGATTGGCGATTCGATTATTTGGGCAGCATTAATGCCGTTAATCATTTCCATTTTTATTCCAATGGCTAAAGGAGGTAACGTGATTGGAAGTATCGGTCCGTTGGTTCTGTACACAGCCATTACATTATACATCAGTTGGACGTTAGTGAATAAGTCCTATACATTAGGGCGTAATTCAATCTTAAGTTTGTTAAAAGACGGCAAAATCAAGCAAGTCATTTATTCAGCAAATGTTTTAGGAATGATGATGATGGGCGCTTTAAGTGCGAGTTATGTTAAAATTGCTAGCCCGATGACGTTTAAAGTTACTGGCGGTGCCACGATTGTTTTACAAGATATTCTAGATCAAATTATGAAAGGGTTACTTCCTTTAGCAGCAGTCATGGCTATTTATTTCTTCATGGTAAAAAAAGGCCCACGTTACGGTATCATTATCGGCACGATTGTCTTAGTTAGTTTGGTCACTTCATTCTTTGGTTTGTTATAAAGGAGAAAATAATGAATAGTTACGAAAAATTTCACTTAAAAGAAGTCATCAATGCTTCTGGCAAAATGACCATTCTAGGTGTCTCCAAAGTTTCGGAGGCAGTCCTAGCAGCTCAACGATTCGGCGGCGAACATTTCTTTGAAATGAGTGAACTTAGTGTGCAAATAGGGGCCTTTTTAGCCAACTTGTTGAAGGTAGAAGATGCCCAAATCGTTTCCTCGGCTTCGGCGGGGATTGCCCAATCGGTGGCTGCATTGATTGGAAAAGGCAGCTTGTACCACGCGTATCATCCCTATACAGAAAAAATTGAACAGCGAGAGATTGTTTTACCTAAAGGGCACAACGTGGACTACGGCACGCCTGTAGAAGTTATGGTAGCGCAAGGTGGCGGCCAAGTGGTGGAAGCTGGCTACGCCAACATGTGCAGTCCAGAACACGTGGAAATGATGATTTCTGAAAAAACAGCGGCCATTCTATACATCAAAAGCCATCATACCGTGCAAAAAAGTATGCTGACGGTGGCCGAAGCGGCCAAAGTGGCGCAACGCCACAAGGTGCCGCTAATTGTTGACGCGGCAGCAGAAGAAGATCTTTTCAAATACACTGAAGCAGGCGCTGATTTGGTGATTTACAGCGGCGCCAAAGCCATTGAAGGGCCAAGTGCCGGTTTAGTGGTCGGGAAAAAAGAATACATTGACTGGGTGCGCCTACAAGGCAAAGGCATTGGTCGAGCAATGAAAATTGGCAAAGACAATATTCTAGGCTTTACGCAAGCAGTGGAAGAATATTTGGCGCATGGCAGTGAATCAGGGGCTTCGATGCAAGAGCGTTTAAAACCGTTTGTTGAAGCTATCAACAACTTGTCAGATTTAACCGCCAAAATCGTCCAAGATGGCGCTGGCCGAGACATTTATCGCGCCAGTGTCAAAGTGGACGGCAGAAAAACCGCTAAGGAAGTCATCCAAGCATTAAAAGCAGAAAGTCCGGCCATTTATACGCGTGAATATCAAGCCAACAATGGCATCATTGAGTTTGACATTCGTTCTGTCAATCAAGAAGAAATGAACAAAATCGTGCAACGATTACAAGAAATTATGGACACAAAGGAGAAATAAGTCATGTCATTAAAACCTAATTATTTAGAAGAACGCATTTGTTTAAACGTCTTAGCCAATTCAGTAGAAAATGCCCAAGCCTGTTATGAAGCAGCAGAAGGGCATGTTGTGTTAGGCGTCCTTTCAAAAAACTATGAAACCGATGAAGCAGCCATTGACGATATGAAAAAATACCAAGCAGCAACCAACAACGCTTTATCTGTCGGCTTAGGAGCTGGTGATCCAAATCAAAGTCAAATGGTGGCTCGCTTATCAGAAGTTCTACAACCGCAACACGTGAACCAAGTCTTCACAGGTGTCGGCGCTTCGCGGGCCTTACTTCGTCAAGACGAAACAGTGATTAATGGCTTGGTTTCACCCACAGGCAAAGTTGGCTATGTCAACATTGCGACAGGTCCGTTAAGCTCGGGTGCGCCAGCGGCGGAAGTGCCTATCGAAACCACCATCAAATTGTTGAAAGACATGGGGGGCAGTTCCATTAAATATTTCCCGATGAAAGGCTTGGCTCACAAAGAAGAATACCAAGCAGTAGCAGCAGCTTGTGCCAAGTATGACTTTTATTTAGAACCAACAGGGGGCATTGATTTAGAAAACTTTGAAGAAATTGTTCAAATTGCGGTGGATGTCGGCGTTAAAAAAATCATTCCTCATGTTTACAGCTCAATTATCGATCAAGAAACAGGGGACACTAGAACAGAAGACGTGAAAACGTTACTAACCATGATGAAAAACACATTGAATAAGTAAAGGGCCAATCTTTATTTGACTTTCTTCGCCAGATTTGCTACTCTCAAGTGGAGAATAAATAAAAACCAACAAATGAATGTGGGGTATTTTGGTGAGTGTCGTAGGTATCTAATTGATAAGTTGAATAACCAGTGAACCAAGCAAGGTTTATTTGGTGTGCTTAGAAAGTGATACCTGTCAGTCATCTCATTTACTAAATACCTCCTTTAGAAGAGGTTTCTTTAGTAACCTTTATCCAATGATAAAGAGGACAGCGGTAGAACGCTGTCCTCTTTTTTCTATAGAAACTGGTTTTTATTTAAAGGCGCCAGGTATTCTTTTCGTGATAGAAAGGAAGAAAAAACAAATGAATCATGAAACCATTCAAAAATTACAATTTACAACAATTCTTAAAGAAGTTCAAACACGTGCGATTGGCGAGTATAGTAAAGAACGGTTGGCGAAAATGGTCCCTGCAACACGTTTAGAAACAGTGCAGTCCCGCTTAACGGAAACAACCGAGGCCCGCTTAATTATTGATAGCGGACAACACGTCCCTTTCATGGGCTTGAGCCAAATTACCCGCTTGCTTCAGCAAGTGAAAAAAGGCTTAATCCTTACACCAAACGAATTGATTGAGGTCGCTGACTTTTTAAGAAGTAGTCAGCGAATCCAGAAGTTTTTTGAAAAAAATCAATACCAAACACCACGCCTATTTAGTTACAGTCAGCACTTAGCTGATTTCAGAGCAATTGAAGAACAAATTTATACGAAAATCCATAATCAAAAAGTTGCCACCGATGCTTCTCGACAACTTCGGAAAATCCGGCGTCAAATCAATGAATGCCAACAAGAAATTGAAACAAAAGTCACCAAATTTTTACGTAATAAAAATAATCAACTGTATATTCAAGAAAATATGATGGTGAAAAAAGGGGAACATTACACAGTACCAATCAAAGCTAGCTATAAAAATAAGGTTTCAGGCACAATCATTGAGCAATCCAATAAAGGACAAACGGTCTTTATTGAACCTGTAGCAATTAGTAAATTAAATGAACAATTGACACTCTTAAAAGCGGAAGAAACAGCGGAAGAATATCAAATTTTGGCAGAACTAACTGGGTTAATTAATGAGCAAGAACGACTTGTCGATCAAGCCGTCGATACAATGACCACCTTAGATATTATTTTTGCACGAGGAAAGTATAGTCGCGAAATTGGTGGGATTACGCCAAAAGTAAACAAAGAAGAACGCTTGCGCATTGTTCAAGGAAAACACCCTCTTTTATTAGAACACGCAGTACCATTGACGTTTTCTTTAGGAGCAGAGTATCGAGGACTTGTCATTACAGGTGCCAATGCTGGTGGTAAAACGGTTGTCTTGAAAACAGTTGGCTTATTGACTGTCATGACACAATTTGGGTTGCAAATTCCAGCACAAGCGGGCACAGAGATTCCAGTATTAGATGAAATTTTTGTCGATATTGGTGATCAGCAAAATCTAGAAAATGCGTTAAGCACTTTTTCTGGGCACATGAAAAATATTGCGGAAATGTTGCGTAATGTTAAGCGACACACGCTTGTTTTATTAGATGAAATTGGCAGTGGTACCGAGCCGAACGAAGGAGCTGGCTTAGCGATTGCTATCATGGAAACGATGTATCAAAAGGGAGCCTTGGTAGTTGCAACGACCCATTATGGTGAAATTAAACGTTTTGCCCAAGAGCATGACGATTTTGTGCCCGCCGCAATGGCCTTCGATCGTGAAACATTAACGCCCAAATATCAATTGAAAATTGGTGAAGTTGGCGATAGTCAGGCTCTTTGGATTGCACGTAAAATGAAGATGGAGCCACAGCTCATTGAAAAGGCGGCTCATTATATTCAGCGGAAAGAATACCCTACTAATCGAAGTCTATTTAAACCCCTGAAAGCAAAAGAAACGACCTTTGCCACGTTTGTAGAAGAAACAGACCGTTATCAAAAAGGTGATCGTGTCCTATTGACAGAAACACAACAAATTGGGTTGGTTTTTACAGATGAGGGTGAACAAGAAATCCAAGTATTTGTGAATGATAAAATTGAAAATGTACCACGAAGACGGTTGAAATTACAAGCGAAAGCACAAGATCTGTATCCGCAAGACTATGATTTAGAAAGTTTATTTACAGATTTCCATGAACGAAAGAAACTCAAAGATATTGAACGCGGCTCAAAAAAAGCGCAGAAACAATTACGCAAAGAGGCCGAAAAAAGAGCAGCAAGACGCGACAAATAAGGAACTTAACAGAAGCAATACAACAACTTAACACTTTGTTTACTTGTTATTTATCAGAAATCAACTAAGACTTGTTATAGTCAATGTATGGGTAGATATGAAGGAGGAAACAAGGAAATGAAGAAAAGAGCTTTGCTAGGGGTTACCTTATTAACATTCACAACATTAGCGGGTTGTACAAATTTATCTGAACAAAAAAGCGGCGAAAAACAAACAGAGGTTGCTGAAGCGAAGGCAACTGAATCCGAAAAAGCACCAGTAAAAAATGTTATTTTTATGATTGGAGATGGCATGGGGAATCCGTATACAACGGGCTATCGCTATTTCAAAGCCAATCACTCAGACAAGCGTGTTCCCCAAACAGCTTTTGATACCTATTTAGTTGGGCAACAAGCCACTTATCCAGAAGATGAAGAAGAGAATGTCACCGATTCAGCGTCCGCAGCGACAGCGATGGCTGCTGGAGTGAAAACCTACAATAATGCTATTGCGCTCGATAATGACAAGTCCAAAACAGAAACAGTGCTGGAACGTGCGAAAAAAGTGGGGAAATCAACGGGTCTTGTAGCAACATCTGAAATAACACATGCAACCCCTGCTGCATATGGCGCACATAATGTTTCACGCAAAAATATGGCAGAAATCGCCGATGACTATTTTGATGATCAAATCGACGGACAACACAAAGTCGATGTGTTACTTGGCGGCGGCTCTGAATTATTTGCCCGGAAAGATCGTGATTTAGTCAAAGAATTTTCCCAAGCGGGTTATGGTCATGTCACAGACAAAAAGTCGTTGAATGAGAACCAAGACGACAAAATTTTAGGCTTGTTTGCACCAGGCGGGCTACCTAAAATGATTGACCGAACGGAAGAAGTCCCTTCATTAGCTGATATGACAGAAGCGGCTCTTCAACGGTTAGATAAAAATGAAAAAGGTTTCTTTTTAATGGTTGAAGGTAGTCAAATTGATTGGGCCGGGCATAGCAATGATATTGTTGGCGCGATGAGCGAAATGCAAGACTTCGAAGCGGCGTTTGAAAAGGCTATCGATTTTGCCAAAAAAGATGGTGAAACATTGGTGGTTACAACTGCAGATCATTCAACAGGGGGCTTGTCTTTAGGCAAAGGAGATCAATACAACTGGTTGACGGAGCCTTTACATGCGGCAAAACGCACGCCTGATTTTATGGCAGAAGAAATTATTAAAAATAGTAATGTGGAAAAAACAGTGACTGAGTATATTGATTTTCAATTAAGTGAGGCTGAATTGAAAGCAGTGAAAACAGCGGCGGAGTCAAAAGATGTTGAAAAAATAGCTCAGGCATTAAGAAAGATTTTTGATGAACGTTCGAATACTGGTTGGACTACTGGCGGACACACAGGAGAAGATGTAAATGTCTATGCTTATGGCCCACAAGCAGAAGCTTTTTCAGGACAAATTGATAATACAGACCAAGCGAAGATTATTTTTGGCTTAGTAGATGGCACCGGGCAAAAAGCTGAGATTAAAGATAAAGGTATTGGTAAATAACAAAATGAAGAAAAAGCAGAACGTATAGAAGTTCTGCTTTTTCTTCATTGAAGGCATAAAAATTTTATCTCTGTTATAATGAAGGTAACCAGATAAAAGTGAGGTCAAATAATGAAAAAAATGCATGTTGAAAGTGAATTTGCACCGTTGCGTTCAGTTGTTTTAGCACAATCGCAATTTTGTTTACCAGATAAATTTGATGAAGCGGATACGACTTTTTTAACAGAGGAAAATGCCCGTTTAACACAGAATAATGAAGGGCGTGATTTAGCAGACTTTGCACCAGAACAACAAGTGCGTTGGGAAAAAGAAAAAGAAGTCATGCAAGGAGTATTAGAATCTTATGGCGTAGAAGTATTTCGTCCACGTTTATTGACAACCTATGAAAAAGAACATGGCAAGGAATTGGGCGTAGGATATAGTAACTTCTTTTCACGAGACCCTTTTTTTACAATTGGCAATCTCTTAATAGAAGGAAACTTAAGATTTCAACACCGTCGACAAGAAATTTTACCAATTCGTCCGATTATTCAGCAGTGGACACAAGAAGCAGAAGGCTATTATTTTGCTGCGCCACAACCTGACATTTCTGAAGGGGCTTTAAGTGAAGCAGGTCCCTTTATTGAAGGCGGCGATGTTTTAGTTCTAGGAACAACAATTTTTGTGGGCTACTCTGGCTTGGCAAGTAACCTAGCAGGGATTCAGTGGTTAGCCAATATGATTGGTCATTTTGGTTATGAAGTGGTGCCGGTTCGGTTACATCCGCATATTCTCCACTTAGATTGTGCGTTAAGCTTGTTGAGAGAAGGCTTGATGATTGTTTGTGAAGAGGCCTTTTTGGATGGACTTCCTGCGCAATTAGCAAACTGGGAAAAAATTCACGTTACTTTGCAAGAAGCAGCGTATTTAGTGACAAATGGTCTACCGCTTAACGAAGAAACGTATATAACGGACCAATCGTTTACAACCTTAATTCCTCAAATAGAAGCAAAAGGTATCAAAGTTGAGGCAATTGATTACCATGTTTCTAGAATGTTAGGTGGTTCTTTCCGTTGTACAACGCAAGCTTTGATTAGAGAATAGTCAGCGAGTGATTATCAATTTTCGTAAGAAAAAATGTACGTTTTGTCTATGAAAACGATATAATTTTAGTTTTCACTATTTTTTTTAAAAATATTGAGGAAATTTTGATTTAATAAATGCGAGAAAACGTCAAAATGTTAGTGTTTGTTACTAATGTTTTGACGTTTTCTCGCTGTTTTTTTATAAAATTACTACTTTATATATGAAAAAAAACAATATATTTTTTGAAAATTACGTTTTCAAAGACACAAAAAGTCGTTGGAATCTTGCTGTTATAGTAAATTCATTTTTTTTGCATGAGGTGTTTAAAATTTGAAATCACAAGCAGTCTTTTTTTCGCTATACTTAGTTTACGTTCTACTGAGATAGAAAAGTTTTTCACTTTTTTATTCATTAATTAACCAAGATATAAAGGAGAGAGTAAAATGAAGAAAAAAACATTGGTAACTTTATTTGCAGGAACGGCAATTTTAGGGGCAAGCATTGCTCCTGCAGCAGCACATGCAACAACAACTGGTACAACACCAGCAAACGTAGAGATGACAAGTGGTTCATTACCAGGCGGTACGGGTGATGGAGATGATGGAAGCACCCAAGAACCAGAACCAGGCTCGAATACAAATTTTGATTTGTTATATGTTCCAACAGAATTCAAATTTGCTTCGACAGAAGTTAGTTCTGATTTATCAGCGATTTCGTTAGATGCGACAGGTACCCAAACAAAACGTTATGCCGTTGGGGATGTTCGTGGAACACAAGCGGGTTGGTCAGTTACTGCCGGCGTTGCTGAAATGAAAAATGGCACTGCTACTTTAGAAGGCTCAATTACCTTTGCACAAACAGGAGCAGTAGCGAAATACGATGAAACAGCAAAAACATACTCACGTGATGTAGCTGCCTTTGCAGCAGATCCAGGAAGTCCTGAATTTGCTGGAACAACTATTCCAGTAGGTGGAGCAGCTGTATCAATTGCTACAGCAGCAGTTGGTAAAGGTCAAGGTACATGGGATTCTGAATTATCAAATGTAAAATTAAACATTACAACACCTAGTTCACAAATTACAAATGGTGCGTATACAGGTAACGTAACTTGGACATTAGTGGCTGCGCCATAAAAAGTTACTAACGAGAATACTGCATTACTAGAAAAGGAGCTGCGCAGTGGTGCACGGCTCCTTTTCGATACATAGGAGGAACAAATAATGAAGACAATGCGCTGGCTAATCGTCACAGTTTTTATTTGTGTGATGGCATTAAGCATCCCTTCTGCTGTACAAGCAGAAGAAGCGGATGACAACATGAATACAAAATTTACAGTTAAACCCAATATTCCTGAGAATCAAGCGAAAAATACGCAATCCTACTACGATATCATTGTAAAACCAGGACAGAAACAAGAAGTCGAATTATCTTTAATTAATAAAACAGATGAAGAATTGACGATTGATTTAAATTTGGCGAATGCTGTGACGAATGACAATGGTTTAATTGTGTACAATGATTTCGAGAAAAAACCAGATTCAAGTTTAAAAGTACCCTTGACAACATTAATTAAATTACCTGAGGAACATGTAAAAGTTCCCGCTAAGAAAACCGTAACAGCCAAAATGACTGTCGAAATTCCAGCGAATGGTTTCCAAGGATTAGTTTTGGGTGGTGTTTATGCTTCGCTTGCAGAAGATGAAAAGGAAGAAAAAGGAAAATCAACGGGTTTAACCAGTCGATATGGATTTAATGTAGCAATTGCTTTACGAATGTCAGAAGATACACCGATGTATCTAGCAGAGACTCTTCAATTAGTTAAATTAGTTCCGACCATTGCTTTAGGAAATAAATCGGTCCAAGCGGTTATTCAGAATCCGACATCCGCTATTTTTCCTGAAGTGCGTTTAGAAGGAAAAGTAACGAAAAAAGGCGAAACGAAAGAATATGCCAAACGGATTTTACCAAGTGTTCGTTTTGCGCCAAATTCGACGATGAACTTCCATTTAGATTTCGGGAAAGAAGATGTTCGTCCAGGAACCTATATTTTTGAAGGAAAAGCGGTCTTGAAAGAAGATGAACAACAAGTGTGGCCGTTTAAGCAAGAATTTACCATCAGTAGTCAAGAAGCCAAAAAATTAAATAAAGAAGCAGTAGTGAAATTGGTCCTACCGACTTGGTGGAATCAAGCTTTTTATGGCTTGTTAGCTGCAACAATTGTGAGTCTAATTCTAGCTATTTGGCGTTTTACGCAACAGAAAGCAACACTGAAACAACAAGCCTATTTACAACAAGAAAAACAGGCAGCCTTGAAAAATAGACAAGGAGCACGCTATGATGACAATGAAAAGTAAAGGGTCACTTCTGGTGATGTTGGGAATACTTTTAACCGTTGGCATTGCGAGTCTAATTGTTTCTTCTGAGAGTTTTGCAGAAGAAGTAGGGCAAACGAATATCGGTGTAACGTTCTATGGAGGGAAAGAGCCACTAAAAACGGAAGGTGTCATTAAGCCAACAGAGCAACCAGTCACTGATAAAGATAAAAAAACGTCACAACAACAAGACAAAGTGAGCAGAAAAACCACTGCTAAAACGAATCCGACTAATGCACAGACGTCATTACCAAGGACAGGTGAACGAAATAGCACGTGGCTTTACAGCCTTGGTATTGCATGTTTACTCGTAGTACTAACAAGTTTCTATTATTTGAATAAAAAAAGGAAAAAGGAAAAATAATGTGCTGTTTTTATAAACAGAGTCAATTGTAGAAGGAGGAATATAGATGGAGATTACGATGTGGATTTGGATTTGTGCTGGCTTGGCCGTCCTTTGTTTTGCTTTATTTTTACTATTCTTAGTAAATAGCATGAATTTTGTACATCTGGCAAAGCCTAAGCAGTCTTTAGTAAAACAATCAATGTTTAGTTGGCTGCTTCTGGTGATGTGTGGCGGCTGGGTGGCGGTGGCTATTTTGCTGAATATCGCATTACAAACACAATTAACATAAAGAAAACCCGTTGTAAGTTTTTAAGAAACTTGCAACGGGTTTTTGTTAACTTTAAAATAAAGAACGGTACAATTTATCAAAAAAGTACAGTAGACATTTGTACCCAACTTAGATAGAAAATAAAGCGCTACCATTATATGATGATTACAGGAGGAGGACACAGGCTGTGAATTATAAAATAAGTTATCTCCTTGACGAGTATGCAGGGCAAAAAATTGCGCTCTCTTTGGCTCAACAAATAACCGATCTTTCGCAACGAGAATTAGTGACGCAACTTTCGGCAATAGGCGGAGAAGTTCAACAGAATACTGTCAGCATTCCAAGTCTTTCCGCAAATGAATGGGGGAAGCAACTTTTTCAACAACGTCAAGTGATCTATAGCGAAGCAGAAAGACAAGCACTCATTTTTTTACTCACTTATTCAGAGATCGAAGAACTATCAGTTTATCATTACCAAAATTTTTTAGACGTTTCGAAAGGCACTATTTTAGCGGACATCAAAAAAGTCCGACACCAACTAGCAACTGAAAACATTGCTTTATCCTACGAACGAAAACGAGGGTTTTACCTAGAAGGAGATGAATTTCGGATTCGTCGTTTCGGGAAAAATTGGCTTGCCCGCCTCTTACAACAAAAGTCGGGCACCTTCGCTTTATTTTGCTGGCTCAGTCAGCATCAAATGAGCCAATACGCAAAAATGCGTGACGGCATTCAATTAGCCGTCCAGGAAGCGCAGCTTCAACTAGTACCCAGCAGATTGGATGAAATTAGTTACTTTCTTGCTTTTTCTCAAAAAAGATTAGGCAAATATAAAACAGTCGTCTGGCCTGAGAACCAGTTAATTCAGTCCTTACGCGCTTATCCCGTCAGTCGTCGTATTTTAAGTGATTTAGTTGGGCCTGTGGCGAATATAGAAACTGAGAGTCTTTTTTTCACGATTTGTTTAATGACAGCCTTGCAAGGAGAATTGCGAGATACGAAGTTAGAGTTTTTATTAGATATTTCTGGTGAAATTATTCGGAAAATGGAATTATTGGCCGTCGTTCAATTTGAGCAGCCTCGTGAATTGCTCATGAATGTGTATTATCATCTGGTTCCTGCCTATTTTCGAATTAACTATGGCTTTTACTTGCCGAATGTTTTAATCAAGGATATTCGACAATCGTATCGGTCGCTTTATCATCTTTGTGAACAAGCGTTAGCTCCTTTAGAAAAATTAACGAAACGGTCAATCCCGTCAGAGGAAATCGGTTTTTTTACCATATTATTTGGTGGAGAAATTTTCGGGCAAAAAAATGAACAGCGGCAAGAAAAGCTAAAAGCGCTAATTGTTTGTCCCAGTGGTATCAGTTCTTCGTTGATTTTGCAATCGGAATTGCGTCGGCTATTTCCAATGATTGAATTTAAAGAAACAAATGCGGTGAGGGAAATAGAGAATGTATCTGAAAAAAGCTATGACATCATTTTCTCAACGGTCCCTATTGAAACAGCCAAAAAGGTTTATCTTACCAAGCCCATTATGAGCTCTTTGGAGAAAAATCAATTGATGCACCAAGTTCAATCAGATTGGCTATTGCCAGGTATTTCCATGCCAGATGTTAAAGATATTTTAGATGCGTTAAAACCTTACATTTCCTTAAAAAAAGGAGTCACAGAAGCGCAGTTATATCGTGTCTTGCATCGTAAAATGAACAAAATTTTAGAAAAAGAGGAGGATCTGCGTCCAATGTTATCGGAATTATTAACAACAGAAACAGTCCAAGTCCTGCCTGAAGTTGCAGACTGGCGAGCGGGAATTACAGAAGCTGCCAAGCCGTTATTAAAAAATGGCAGTATTACGGAAAAGTACATTGATGCAATGATTCAAAAAGTCGAATCGTTTGGGCCATTTATCCATATCTGTCCAGACGTAGCATTGCCTCATGCGCGACCAGAAGATGGCGTTAATCAGTTAGGCATGTCATTACTAAAAATCCAAAAAAGTGTCGATTTATTAGAAGATCCTAAGCATGAAATTCACCTTTTTATTTGTTTAGCTGCTTCAGATAACGAAACACATTTACGGGCCTTATCTAGTCTGACAAAAATTCTATCAAAAAAAGAATCATTACATCGCTTAGTGGCGGCTGAAACCGTCCCAGAAATACTATCAATTATCCAAGAAGGAGAGAAATAAGATGAAGATTTTTACAGTTTGTCAAAGTGGTTTAGGAACAAGTTTTATGGTGCAAATGAATATCCAACAAATTTTAGAGGAAGTCGGTGTTGATACAGATAATTTTCAAATTGATCACACAGATGTCGGGAGTGCCAGTGGCGATATGGCTGATTACTTCTTTGTCGAAAAAACATTGCAAGATGCTTTAGGGTCAATTCCTGCTGAAAAAATCATTCCTTTAAATGCGATTATTGATTACGATGAAACGAAGGAGAAAGTCTTGAAAGTTTTAGATGACAATGGCATTGCACATCAATAAGAAGGAGGAAAAACATGGAAACTTTATTGAATTTATTTGTTTCAATTGTTAGCCAGCCAGCGATTCTGGTTTCATTAATTGCTTTGTTGGGATTAGTTTTACAGAAAAAGAAATTTTCTGATGTTGTTCAAGGAACGTTGAAAACATTCGTCGGCTTTTTAGTTTTAATTGGTGGCGCAGGGCTATTAGCGAATTCGTTAACGCCCTTTGCGGAGATGTTCCAAACCGCGTTAAATACACAAGGCGTGGTGCCTAGTAATGAAGCAGTTGTAGCGATTGCCTTGCAACAATATGGGACACCAACTGCTCTGATTATGTTGGTGGGCATGGTTGTTAATATTCTGTTGGCGCGTTTTACACGTTTTAAATATATCTTTTTGACAGGTCAAGCGATGATGTACGTTTCGTGTTTGACAGCCGTTATTTTAGTGGGGGCCGGTTTTAGCGTTAGTTTGCCAATGATTCTTTTAGGTGGTTTATTTGAAGGAACTTTATTAACAGTGACACCTGCTCTTTGTCAGCCCTTTATGAAACAAATTACTGGAAATGATAAAGTAGCAATGGGGCATACAGGGAATATTGGTTATGCGGCAAGTGGCTTTATTGGAAAAGTCTTTGGGAATAAAGAAAAGTCAACGGAAGATATTAAAATTCCTAAAAGTTTTGGTTTTTTAAGAGACTCAACCATCTCAATTATGATTTTGATGTCGATTGTCTATGTGATTTTGGCTTTGCTGGCTGGGACAGGCTATGTCGAGCATGAGTTAAGCAATGGCGAAAATGCGATCATCTTTTCATTAATTCAAGCAGGAACCTTTACGGCTGGTTTCGTAGTGGTTTTACAGGGTGTGCGGATGGTTTTAGGAGAAATTGTGCCAGCTTTCCAAGGAATTGCTAAAAAATTAGTGCCTAATTCTAAACCAGCACTTGATGTTCCCATTATCTTTCCTTATGCGCCAAATGCTGTCTTGATTGGGTTCTTTGTGAGCTTTATTGTGGGAACTATTTCAATGTTAGCGATGGTTGGTCTGAATACCACCGTGATTATACCAGGCGTTGTCGGGCACTTTTTCTGTGGTGCCGCGGCAGGCGTTTTTGGAAATTCCACAGGGGGACGTCGGGGAGCGATTTTAGGGGCTGCGTTTAATGGCTTATTAATTAGTTGGTTACCGTTATTCATTTTACCAGTCTTGGGTGATCTACAGTTAGCATCCTCAACGTTCGCGGATACGGATTATTTAATCCCAGGCCTATTTTTAGGCAAATTAGGTGAGGCAGGTCCGAGTCTTTTAGTAGGAGGAATCATTGCTTTTGTAGTGGTTGTTCTTTTGGCTAGCGCTGTTTTGACTATGCGGGAGAAAAAAGTCGCCGAAGAAAACTAAGTGTTTTGTTCTAAAAAGGCAAGTGGGACAGAAGTCGTTTTGACTTCTGTCCCATTTGCCTTTTACCATTGTTCTTGGATAAATTGTGCAATTTGTTTCCGCGCTTGTCGTCCTTCTGGCAAGTACTGTTTCATTGCGAAAACGTGTTGCATGCCAGGCACCAATCGGCAAGTATCTTGTGGTCGTGGCCCTAATTGTTTTAAAAATTGGTGATAGGAAGGGCAAAAAACTTCATGTGTGCCGCCCACGAAAAAAAGTGGCGGAAATTTTTGATAATCAAAGGACAAGCAATTTAAAGAAAGCGTGGAGTGATTGGCCGTGTCGTCAATCTCTTGGGCAATTAATTGTAAATAGTTCATGCCAATCATTTTGTCCTTTTTTTGATAACTTTTGGCAACAGGAATGTCTAAATGTCCATCTAACCAAGGAGAAATTAAAACAGCAGCTTTGGGTAAGCGTTCAGGGAAATCGATGGCTAAATTCTGCAATACGTTTAAAACCAATGTACCACCAGCAGAATCACCTAATAAAATAACATCTTCGGGATCATAATGCTGTAAAATTTCTTGGTAAGCAGCATAGCAATGATTATAAATATCAGCAAAAGACTTATTTGGTGCTAATGGATATACAGGGATAAAATAATCTGTTGCAAAAGAGAGATCTTCAATTAGTTTATAACTAAAGTCTAATTGGCTATAGGCGAGATTCAATGTAAAGCCCCCACCATGCAGGTACAGTACAGCTTTCTTGGTAGGCGCAATAACGGAGTTTGCCATGCGATACATCGTAGGAAATTGAGTCATTTCTTGAAGAGGAAAAAGATGACGTAAATGTTTTGGCAAAGTTACTTGTTCATTTAATGATCGTTGCCAATGATAAAAAGCCTTGGTGACTTTCGGATTTCGTTCAAGTCGAGCAATTTGGGAAAGACGTAAAGAATCTTCAAAAAGACAGGCTTTTAAGGATTTTTGACGAGAACGTGCGTGAAATAAATATGCGCTAGCTAACAACAAACCAATCGATTTCTTTTTCAATTAAGGCCCTCCATTCAGCAAAAAGTAAATCATTTTTTCTACAGTATAACATTTTAAAAGTAGAACAACGAAATTTGTTGAAGGGATGAAAGGACGGTTTAAACGAATGTACGTATTTATTTGTGGTTGCGTAAAGTAAATGATTGTAGTAAATTAAATGAGATTAAGAGGTCCGGTGAATGGGCGCGTTCACGGCAAGGAGAGAAGTAGGATGACAAATAAAAAGGTTACAATTAAAGATGTTGCCAATGACTCAGGTGTCTCCATTACTACCGTTTCACAAATTTTAAACGGGAATGGGGCACGGTTTAGTGGGAAAACGGTCGAAAAAGTATTGGCTGCAAAAGAGCGATTAAACTATCAGCCCGACTATTTTGCGCAACGTATGGTGATGAAAAAAAGTAAGACGATTGGCGTAATCGTACCTGACATTACCAATCCATTTTTCGCGCAATTGATTCGAGGAATTGAAAGTGTTTTATACAAAGAAAATTTTATACTGATGTTATGCAATGCGGACCAAGATGTTACAAGAGAACATGAATATTTAACAGAGTTGATTCGTCGTAGTGTCGATGGCTTTGTGATTGCAAGTTCTGAAATTTCCAATCAAACGATTAATGAAACGCTACGTGCGAAAAAGATTCCGTTTATTGTACTTGACCAAAAAAAAGCAGAAGGCTTTAGCGACGCTGTTTTGACAGACGATTATAGAGGTGGGCAACTAGCAGCAAAGCATTTACAAGAGCAACGACATGAACAAGTCATCGTGGTAATGCCGCCACATGCGCCAGTCAATATTCAGCAACGGTTAAAAGGTTTTTGTTCTGTTTATACGGAAAAGGTCCAGTTGATCGAAACAGAATTATCAAAAACTGGCGGCTACCAAGCTGTCCCCGAAATTTTAAAAACAGAGAGCACCGGAATTTTTGCTATCAATGATGAAATTGCTTTTGGTTTATATCGAGGATTAGCAGAAGCGGGCAAAAAAATTCCTGAGGATTATAGTATTATTGGTTATGACAATGTTGATATGTGCGAGTATGTTTCGCCGCCGCTAACAACAATTGCTCAACCTGTTTTTCAATTGGGGCAAACTACGGCGACTTTATTATTGGAAAGAATCCATCAGCCTGCAAAAGATTGGGAGGAGCAAACCTTGCCTGTCCAACTGATTGAACGATTTTCGACAGCACCCTTGAAATAGCTTTCAAGGTGTGCTATATTTTTGTTGTGGAATTAAAACGTTTTACTAAAACGTTTTAATTAGAATGAAAAAATAAATTTTATTGAGGTGGATGAAAATGAACGCGGTTACAATTATCGGAAGTATCAATTTAGACACAACATTAAGAGTCAAAGAAATGCCAAAACCAGGCGAAACAATTCACGCCATTGAACATTTTACAGCAGGTGGTGGTAAAGGAGCAAACCAAGCAGTTGCAGCGAAACGTTCAGGCGCAGAAACATATTTTATTGGTGCTGTGGGAAATGATGGCGCTGGAGCTATGATGACTGATTTAATGAGTCAAGATGAAATTAATTTAACTGGGGTCACCACTTTAGAGAAAACAGCTACTGGCCAAGCCTTTATTATGGTAGATAACGCTGGTGAAAATAGCATTATGATTTACGCAGGAGCCAATAACGCCTTTACGCCAAAACAAGTCCAGGAACATCAAGAAATTATTGAAAAAAGTGATTTTGTGATTGCCCAATTTGAAAGTGCGATTGATAGTACGATTGCAGCGTTTAAAATTGCTAAAAAAGCAGGCGTCAAAACGATTTTAAATCCCGCACCTGCGTTAGAACAAGTTCCTGAAGAATTACTAAACGTGACAGATATGATTGTACCAAATGAAACAGAAACCGAAATTTTAACAGGCATTAAAATCACAGATGAAGCGAGTATGCGTAAAGCCGCAGAAGCACTTCATCAATTAGGGATTGAAGCAGTAATTATTACAGTAGGTAGTAAAGGCGCCTTTTATGACGTCAATGGACGAAGTGGTATTGTGCCTGCTTTTAAAGTGAAAGCGGTTGATACAACGGCTGCTGGCGATACTTTTATTGGCGCATTAAGTAGTATATTAGAAAAAGATTTTAGCAATTTGGAAGAAGCTATTCGTTATGGAAACAAGGCGTCTTCGTTGACTGTTCAACGTTTTGGAGCCCAACCTTCGATTCCTTATCAACACGAATTGGCAGACAAATAAAAAGGAGCGAGCGACATGAAAAAAACAAAAGTTATTAATTCAGATATTTCCCGCGTCATCGCACAAATGGGTCATTTTGATAAATTAAGTATTGGTGATGCAGGCATGCCAGTGCCTCGGACTACAGAAAAAATTGATTTAGCAGTTACCAATGGCGTCCCTAGTTTTATGGAAGTTTTAAACAATGTCCTTGAGGAATTGGCAGTTCAACGAATTTATTTAGCAGAAGAAATTAAAACAGAAAATCCTGACATGTTGGCAGCAATTGAAACTCGTTTACCAGAAACTCCCATCAGTTTTATTCCTCATACAGAAATGAAACAAGAATTAAACAACTGCCATGCATTTATTCGGACAGGGGAAATGACTCCTTACGCAAATATTTTATTAGAAAGTAACGTTGTCTTTTAAACGAGAGAGGGGAAATAGAGATGAATGCGACTGCATTATTAATCGGTTTAGGACCGCTTCTAGGTTGGGGGCTTTTCCCAACAATCGCTTCCAAAATTGGTGGTCGTCCAGTGAATCAAATTCTCGGTACCAGTTTAGGAACATTGATTTTTGCCGCTATTTTTTCAATGATTAATGGTTTAGCTTTTCCAGCGGGCATGGATTTATTCTTTTCAATTTTATCTGGTGTCGGTTGGGCCTGTGCGCAAATCATTACGTTTAAATGCTTCACGATGATTGGTTCATCACGTGCCATGCCAGTAACGACCGCGTTCCAACTTTTAGGTGCTTCTCTCTGGGGTGTCTTTTTCTTAGGAAACTGGCCAGGTGCGACAGCCAAATTGTTAGGCGCATTTGCCTTAGTGTTAATCATGATTGGTGCCAAAATGACGGTCTGGTCGGAAACGGAGTCCGCTGAGAGTGCTGGGATTATGAAAAAAGCAGTTCTTCTATTAGCCGTTGGTGAAATCGGCTATTGGGCGTACTCTGCAGCACCTCAAGCAACGGCAATTGATGGCATGCATGCCTTTTTACCACAAGCAATAGGCATGGTAATTGTCGCAGTTATTTACTCAGCGGTTGTCACTATTAAGGGTGGGGAAATATCCCCATTTATAGAAGCCGTTTCTTACAAACAAATTTTTTCAGGCTTTTTCTTCGCCTTTGCAGCGTTAACTTATTTAATTTCAGCGCAGCCAGATATGAACGGCTTGGCAACTGGCTTTATTCTATCCCAAACATCAGTTGTGCTTGCAACGTTGACAGGTATTTGGTTCTTAGGTCAAAAGAAAACAGCCAAGGAAATGACCGTAACGATTATCGGCTTAGTTTTGATTTTGGCAGCAGCTACGATCACAGTGATGATTTAAAAAAGTATTCAACGACCTATTATTCAGGGCGTTGAATACTTTTTTTTATTTGTTCTAAAAATAATGCAGCAGCTGTGGAAAGAATCGTATTTTTGCGCCAAATTAAACTAATTTTGGCTGTTAAAGCAGGATATAGCGGGATAAAACGTAAATTTGTTTGCTTTGTTTCTAGAATACCATCAATGCTTAGGGCGCTACCTAGCCCAGCTTCTACCATCAGTGAAGCGTTGTAAAGTAAGTTGTAGGTCCCAACGATTCGGAACTGATCTAGACTTGCTTCGAGCCAATCAGAGAGTTGGCTCGGAACTTGTGCTTGTCGAGAAATAAATAAAGGTTCTTCTTTTAAATCGGCTGCAGTAATAACATTTTTAGTGGCTAAGGGATGGTCCTTTACAGTAATTAAGCCCCATGTATCTACAACTGGTAATGTTAAATAGCTATATTTTTGTTTAGGTGCAGGCTCAATAATTAAACCAAAATCTAATAATCCTTTGTCTAGCCGTTCTATTACATCATCTGCATTCCCGCTGTATAAATGAAGGTGAATATCAGCTGAGTGCTGGCTTGTTATTTGTTGTAGTGCATTCGCTAAAAAAGACATAGCTTTTGTTTCGCCACCACCAATCGTGATTTCGCCATTAATGAATTCATTTTGCGACAAGTTGGTGACTGTTTTATTCGCTAAGCTTAAAATATCTTGCCCTTGTTTAGCTAAATATTCTCCTTCAGGTGTTAATTGTATTTGTCGATTTCCTCGTATAAATAATGTCACGCCTAATTCTTCCTCTAATTCTTTTAATTGCTTAGATAATGTTGGTTGTGATACATGCAATTGTTTGGCTGCGCCACTAATCGTTTTTTCTTGGACCACTGCTAAGAAATAGTGAATCACTCGTAATTCCATTACTTTCCCTCCTATAACTAAAACGCATACTTATCTATTTATTATAAGTATTAGACAGAGGAGTTGTCACGTATTACGATAAATTTAGCAAAAGGAGGCGATTAGGAATGCTTACAAAAAATCTCCAAGAACTAATTGCAACAGGTAGCATTGATAAAGATGAACCACTATTTCAACTTATTCATCAGATTCAAGAGGAAAATAGTCGCTATTTAATAGAATTAAATCAACAAGCCTATACACATAATGAAGTAAGGAATCTTCTTGCCACGATTATCCAAGACAAAATTGACGAAACCGTTACGATTTTATTGCCTTTTTATACAGATTTTGGACGCAATATACATTTTGGTAAAAATATTTTTATTAATCGGGCAGCTATGTTTGTTGATTTAGGGGGCATTATAATTGAAGACAATGTTTTAATTGGTCCGCGCGTTAATCTCTTAAGTGTCAATCATCCGGAACTGCCAATGAAACGGCGAGGCGTATTGCTAGCACCAATTACCATTAAAAAATTTGCGTGGTTAGGCGCGGGTGTCACTGTTTTACCAGGTATTACGATTGGTGAAAATGCTATCGTAGCAGCTAATGCGACTGTAACTAAAGATGTGCCAGCTAACGCTATTGTTGCAGGAACACCAGCTAAAATTATTCGTTGGATTCAGGAAGATAAGGAGGAAATATAATGAAATCATTATCAGAAAAAGTTATTGTTATCATGGGCGCTTCCAGTGGCATCGGTGAGGCAACAGCCCGTTTACTTGCCAGAAAAGGAGCGAAGTTAGTCATTGCAGCACGTCGACAAGAACGTTTAATTGCTATAAAAAAAGAACTTCCTGAAGCAACGATTCTCGTGCAACAAGCAGATGTAACGAAAGAAGAGGAAGTTCAGCGTGTAATCAAGCTTACAATGGAAAAATATGGACGAATTGATGTTCTTTTTAACAATGCAGGAGTTATGCCAACGGCGCCTCTTATTGAAGCACCAAAAGGAGAATGGCGTCAAATGCTAGATATTAATATTATGGGTGTTTTAAATGGCATTGCGGCAGTTCTTCCAATTATGGTTGAACAAAAATCAGGGCAGATTATTGCTACTGATTCTGTGGCAGGACATGTCGTTTATCCAGATTCGGCTGTCTACTGTGGAACAAAGTTTGCTGTTCGAGCAATTATGGAAGGATTGCGACAAGAACAAAGAGAGAATAACATTAAATCAACGATTATTTCACCAGGTGCTGTACAAACAGAACTTTATCAAACAATTTCTAATCGAGTAGTAGCTGAAACGTTACATCTAGAACAGTTAAGTTGGGGCTTAAAGGCGGAAGACATTGCGCAAGCAGTGGTCTTTGCCATAGACACGCCAGATCGTATGTCAATCAGTGAAATGGTTGTTCGCCCGACCACACAAACGATTTAATTTAAAAAGTATTCCTAGAAAGGAATACTTTTTTTAATCGTGATTGTTCGTTTTTTACAGAATTTAGAATTTGATATTTACTTATTTGTTGGTTTATTATATGATTAAACACGTTGTTTCATTAATAAATTGAATATTTTACGAACATTGTAAAATATTTAGATTTTAGGAGGACGGAACATGAAAGAAAAAATAAGTTCATATTTTGAACTTGAACAATTGAATACGAATATGAAGCGAGAAATGTTAGCTGGTTTCACCACATTTATCTCAATGGCGTATATTTTGTTCGTTAATCCAACCGTACTTGGTGCTTCTGGCATGGACGAAGGCGCTGTTTTTACTGCCACCGCTTTAGCGAGTGCCTTAGGTTGTATTTTAATGGGTGTGTTGGCGAAATATCCGATTGCGACAGCACCAGCTTTAGGAATTAATGCATTCTTTGCTTATTCAGTCTCTGTTGGTATGGGGATTCCTTGGCAAACGACATTAGCAGGCGTTTTTGTGGCTTCATTGATATTTATTTTAATTACAATTTTTAAATTACGCGAGCTAATTATTGATGCAATTCCTGCAGACTTGAAATTTGCCATTTCAGGTGGGATCGGGTTGTTTATTGCTTTTCTTGGGTTAAGCCAAGGTGGCTTAATTGTGGCTAATGATGCGACACTCGTTGGCTTAGGACCTTTGAATGTTGGTTCAACGTGGGTTACCATTGTCGGCTTAGTCGTAACTGCAATTTTGTTAGTTCGTCGAGTACCGGGTGGTATTTTTATTGGGATGGCGATTTCAACGATTGTTGGTTTAGCGACAGGCGTTATTCCAATGCCTGATAAGATTATTTCAAGCGCGCCAAGTTTAGAACCAACATTTTTAGTGGCGTTAGGACATGTGAAAGATATCAATACGATTCAAATGTGGGTCGTGGTTTTAACGTTCCTATTAGTAACATTCTTTGATACGGCTGGTACGTTGGTGGGCTTAGCCAATCAAGCAGGTTTTATGAAGGACAATAAAATGCCGCGTGTGGGGAAAGCTTTAGCCGCTGATTCAACAGCGATGTTAGCTGGTTCTCTATTAGGGACATCGCCAGTTGGCGCATATGTCGAATCATCTGCGGGGATTGCTGTGGGTGGTCGTTCAGGAATCACAGCTATTACAACCGGGATTTTATTTATTTTCAGTTTGCTATTTTCTCCTTTGTTAGCAGTTGTCACTTCGCAAGTTACAGCACCAGCGTTGATTATTGTTGGTGTTTTGATGGCACAATCCTTAAGCAAAATTAAATGGAACGAGATGGAAATTGCGATTCCTTCCTTCTTAATCTTGTTAGGAATGCCATTGACATACAGCATTTCAGATGGGATTGCCTTAGGCTTTATCTTCTATCCAATTACAATGATTGCGGCAAAACGTGGGAAAGAAGTTTCGCCAATTATGTATGGCTTGTTCTTTGTTTTTGTCGGATTCATGTGGATCCTGAATGCGCAATAAGCAAGAGAGAAAGTTATCAAATAGTTGATTCATAAGACAATGAACTTATGAATCAACTGTTTTTTTTCGACTAAGCACTAGAAAAACGCCCCTTATTTGATGTATAATTTGCAAAGACATTGACCTGTGAAGATACAGGAACAGAGAGGAATTAATTGAGTGAAATATACAGAAATTATGGTTCGCTATGGCGAATTATCAACTAAAGGAAAAAATCGTAAAACGTTTATCATGCAGTTAGCACAAAATGTGAAACGTGCGTTAGCTGATTTTCCAGCATTGAAAATCCATGCAGATCGAGATAGAATGCATATTTTATTAAATGGGGAAGATAGTGAAGAAGTGATTCCAAAACTAAGTAAAGTGTTTGGAATTCAAAATTTTTCGCCAAGTATTCGTATTGAAAAAGAAATGCCAGCGATTCGTGCAATGGTTCAAGAGGTTGTTCGGGAAGTTTATACGCCAGGTAAGACGTTTAAAATTACTGCTAAACGTTCGGACCATTCATTTGAACTTGATTCAAATGGCTTGAATCAAGAATTAGGTGGGGCTGTTATTGAAGCCATTCCGGAAATTCAAGTACAAATGAAAAAGCCTGATATCAACTTAAGAATTGAAATTCGTAAAGATGCGGCGTATTTATCTTATGAAACGATTCGCGGTGCGGGTGGATTGCCAGTGGGCACCAGTGGTCGTGGTATGTTGATGTTGTCAGGAGGCATTGATTCACCAGTTGCTGGTTATTTAGCTATGAAACGTGGCGTGGAAGTGGAAGCTGTCCATTTTGCTAGTCCGCCTTATACAAGTGAACAAGCGTTACAAAAGGCTAAAGATTTAGCTGAAAAATTAGTCCCTTATGTAGGAACTATTCAATTTATTGAAGTGCCCTTTACAGAAATTCAAGAAGAAATTAAACGAGTCGTTCCCCAAGGCTACTTAATGACCATTACACGACGTTTAATGTTACGCTTAACAGATGCAATTCGTGAAATGCGGAAAGGTTTAGTCATTATTAACGGTGAATCGTTAGGACAAGTGGCTTCGCAAACACTTCAAAGTATGGTAGCAATTAATGAGGTTACCTCAACACCGATAATTCGACCCGTTGTTTCAATGGATAAGACAGAAATTATCGAAATTGCCGAAAAAATTGACACGTTTGAATTAGCCATCCAACCCTTCGAAGATTGTTGTACAATTTTTGCGCCACCGCAACCGAAAACACGACCTCGCTTGGATAAAGCGCAAGATTATGAAGCGCGCTTAGACTTAGAAGGTTTAATGGCTCGGGCCTTAGAAGGACTCAAAATTACAGAGATTTCAGCAGAAACAGCGAAAGATAAACAAGAAGACGAATTTGCAGATTTCCTATAAGAAATAAATACAGTGACGGTCGCTTAGACGTCACTGTATTTATTTTGTACTTATTTCACAAACAAGTTGCTCGGAGAGGGGAACCGTGATAAACTGAATATGTGAAGTAGGTAACAAGGAGGACAGAGGATGGAGAAAAAAATGCCTAAAGCAACGGCAAAACGTTTGCCGGTTTATTTACGTTATTTAAAAATGTTAGGGGATTCTGGTGTTAAACGCATTAAATCACGAGAGTTTAGTGAAATGATCCAGATTCCTTCTGCAACGATTCGGCGTGATTTTTCCCACGTTGGTGAACTGGGTCGAAGCGGTTATGGTTACGATGTGCCGTATTTAATTGAGGTATTTAGTAATATTTTAAATACGCAAGAAGAAAAAAGAATTGCTCTGATTGGTTGTGGCAATTTAGGCAAGGCATTATTAAAAAATAATTTTAGACGCAACGAGAATTTGAATATTGTCTGTGCTTTTGATAATGATTCGGCTTTAGTTGGCACCACGATTAATGGATTATTAGTTCATGATATGTCTGAGTTAGAAGCATTCGTTCGACAAGAAGGGGTCACGGTAGCCATTTCTACAGTACCAAGTCACCATGCTCAAAAAGCCATCGACAAAATTGTACAAGCGGGTGTGACTGCGATTTTAAATTTTGCGCCAGACCGTGTCAGTGTGCCAGCCAACGTTAGTGTGCAGTATATTGATTTAACAACGGAACTGCAAACACTGATTTATTTTAATGAAACTTTTTCACTAGCAAATAGCCCAAAGCAATAAAATTGTCTTCATAAAAATCCTCTACTATACTTATTATTGAAAGTGGAAAAGGAGGATTTCAGAATGAATGTTACAAGAAAAGGGCACGTATTAGAATTGACAGGTGAGCAGCCTAAAGTTGGCACAAAAGCCCCCGTCTTTTCTTTGAAAAATTTAAACAACCAAGAAATCAACTTGGCAGATTATAAAGGTAAAACGGTTTTAATTAGTGTGGTTCCTGATATCGACACACGTGTTTGTTCACTGCAAACGAAACGTTTCAATCAAGAAGCGGCGAAATTAGACGGTGTTCAGATTATCACGATTTCCAATAACACAGTTGAAGAACAAGCAAATTGGTGTGCCGCTGAGGGTGTCGAAATGGAAATGCTTCATGATACTGAAGACTCATTTGGTGCAGCTTATGGTTTGTATATTCCAGAAATGGGCCGTTTAGCACGTGCTATTTTTGTGATTGACCCAGAAGGAACGTTAGTTTATGAAGAAATCGTCTCAGAAGTTTCGTCGGAACCCGATTATCAACAAGCGTTAGAAGCTGCAAAAAAAGTGTAATCCCTCTAGATTACAAATTGACTTTGCTTGCGCTTCATTGTAGAATGAAGCAAAGACAGCGAACAAGAGGAGTATCATTGGCGTCGTTTTAGAGAAAAAGTCGTTCAGGTGCAAGACTTTTACACAACCAGTGAGAAGGTAGCTTGTGAGTCAATGGTTTGAACACAGTACGTTAGTAGAACGATTCGTTTCGTGAACGTTATCTCACGAATGAGTGGCATTTGAATGAATTCAATTCAAATGCAATTTAGGTGGTACCGCGTAAATAAGATGAGTCTACGCCCTAAAATACGAAAGTATTTTAGGGCGTATTTTAGTGTTTAGCCCAAAAAACTCATTTGTAAAATAATTACCGCTCCAAATCGCGTATTTTAAGAAAGAAGGGGAAAAAATGTCAGAAGAAAAAAACTTACCAACGAAATATCAACCGACAGAAATCGAAGCTGGCCGTTATCAAAAATGGCTAGATCAAGATTTATTTAAACCAAGTGGCGACAAAAAAGCGAAGCCCTATTCAATTGTTATTCCACCACCTAATGTAACAGGGAAGCTACACTTAGGACATGCTTGGGATACAACATTACAAGATATGATTATCCGCCAAAAAAGAATGCAAGGCTTTGATACGTTATGGCTGCCAGGAATGGACCATGCCGGAATTGCCACGCAAGCAAAAGTAGAAGAGAAACTAGCGCAACAAGGAATTTCACGTTACGACTTAGGTCGTGAAAAATTTGTTGATCAAGTGTGGGAATGGAAAGAAGAATATGCTTCTCACATTCGTGAACAGTGGGCAAAAATGGGCCTTTCTTTAGATTACAGCCGTGAACGTTTTACTTTAGATGAAGGGCTATCTGAGGCCGTTCGTAAAGTGTTTGTCTCTCTTTACGAGAAAGATTTGATTTACCGTGGTGAATATATCATTAACTGGGATCCAAAAGCGAAAACAGCATTGTCTGATATTGAAGTAATCCATAAAGATATTGAAGGAGCTTTTTACCACATGAGCTACCCATTATCAGATGGTTCTGGCGTTGTTGAAATTGCGACAACGCGTCCTGAAACAATGTTGGGAGATACGGCGATTGCGGTCCATCCAGAAGATGAACGGTATCAGGAACTTATTGGTAAGACAGTTGTCTTGCCATTAGTAGATAAAGAAATTCCAATTATTTCAGATGACTATGTAGATATGGAATTTGGAACAGGGGTTGTAAAAATCACACCTGCCCATGATCCAAATGACTTTGAAGTCGGTAATCGTCATGACTTACCTCGAGTAAATGTTATGAACGAAGACGGCACGATGAATGAACTGGCTGGAAAATACGAAGGAATGGATCGTTTTGCTGCACGTAAAGCGATTGTCTCTGACTTGAAAGAATTAGGTCGCTTAATTAAGATCGAAACAATGAATCACAGCGTGGGCCATTCAGAACGAACAGGCGTTGTCGTGGAACCTCGTTTATCGACCCAATGGTTTGTAAAAATGGGACCATTAGCTGAAAAAGCAATAGAAAATCAAGAAACAGAAGACGCTGTTGAATTTTATCCACCACGCTTCAATCAAACATTTTTACGTTGGATGGAAAATGTACATGACTGGGTTATTTCGCGACAATTATGGTGGGGCCATCAAATTCCTGCTTGGTATCACAAAGAAACGGGCGAGATGTATGTTGGGATGGAAGCGCCAGCCGACAGTGAAAACTGGGTTCAAGATAGTGACGTCTTAGATACATGGTTTAGTTCTGCTTTATGGCCATTTTCAACGATGGGTTGGCCAGATGAAGCAAGCGAAGATTATCAACGTTACTTCCCCACAAGCACATTAGTTACTGGCTATGACATCATCTTCTTCTGGGTAAGTCGTATGATTTTCCAAAGCTTAGAGTTTACAGGTGAACGTCCCTTCCAAAATGTCTTAATTCACGGCTTAATTCGTGATGAGCAAGGACGCAAAATGAGTAAATCATTGGGGAATGGGATTGATCCAATGGATGTCATCGAAAAATATGGCGCAGATGCATTGCGTTGGTTCTTATCAAATGGTTCAGCTCCAGGTCAAGATGTTCGTTTTAGTTATGAAAAAATGGATGCTTCTTGGAACTTTATCAATAAGATCTGGAATGCAAGTCGCTTCGTTATCATGAATGTAGAAGGTATGACTGCTGCAGATATTGACTTTAGTGGTGAAAAGACTGTCGCTGATCGTTGGATTTTAACGCGCTTAAACGAAACAGTCGCCCGTGTGACAGAATTATTTGATCGTTTTGAATTTGGTGAAGCAGGTCGCCAATTATACAACTTCATCTGGGATGATTTCTGTGATTGGTATATTGAAATGAGTAAAGAAATTCTTTACGGAGAAAATGAAGCAGCTAAACAAACAACACGGAGCATCTTGGTGTACACATTGGATCAAATCTTACGCTTATTGCATCCAATTATGCCGTTTGTAACAGAAGAAATTTGGGAAAAAATTCCGCATCAAGGTGAGTCATTGGTTGTGGCAGAGTACCCAGTTGTTCATGAAGAATTTAACGATGAAGCAGCAGCTCGAGGAATGGAAGTTCTGAAAGAAGTTATTCGTTCGGTTCGGAATATTCGAGCAGAAGTGAATACACCACTTTCTAAACCAATTACCTTGTTAATTAAAACAAACGATACAGAAGTAGAAGAATTTTTAACAGCTAATACTAGCTACTTAGAACGCTTCTGTAACCCAGAGGAATTAGTCATCAGTCGTGAAATAGAAGCGCCAGAATTAGCCATGTCCGCTGTATTAACAGGCGCAGAACTATTCCTACCATTAGCTGGGTTGATTAATATCGAGGAAGAAATTGCTCGCTTAGAAAAAGAATTAGACAAATGGACAAAAGAAGTCAAACGTGTGCAAGGCAAACTTTCAAATGAACGTTTTGTGTCAAATGCACCAGATGAGGTCGTGGAAGCAGAACGTGCAAAAGAAAAGGACTACCTTGAAAAACAAGAGGCTGTCAAAGAACGGATTGCCCAATTACGTTCAATCTAAAAAAGAAAAGACAACAAAACCAAACGTTGGTTTTGTTGTCTTTTTGTTATAATTTGCCAAATAATTGAAACAAATACAACATTAAGTAGCTGTAAGTAGCCACAGACCAGAATTTCAATAAAAGAACAATTTTCATGAATTCTTTTAAAGAAATATCTGTAATTCCCGCCACTAAACAAACAATATCATCTGGAGCGAAGGGGACTAACATAGTAAAGATTAAGAGCTTTTTGACATTGTGTTCATTTTTGTCCAAAATCTCTTCAAATTTTTTGTATTTATTGGGTGAAAGGATTATTTTTACAAAGCTACGTCCATAGTAAC
This sequence comes from Enterococcus sp. DIV0183, assembly GCF_050541505.1. Classification (NCBI taxonomy): domain Bacteria; kingdom Bacillati; phylum Bacillota; class Bacilli; order Lactobacillales; family Enterococcaceae; genus Enterococcus; species Enterococcus sp. DIV0183. The sequence continues at coordinate 2,395,040 of NZ_CP172932.1, read as the reverse complement.
GAACCAGTAAAAAGCCAATAAACTCACCAATGATCAACCCAAGATAGCTATACAAAAGTCCTTGCAAATTGCCAAACATCAACATTCCTGCAACAGAAGAGATTCCTCCAGGTAGAATAGGGATAATCACTTGGACGATTTGTAAAAGAATGAAACACAGAACCGCATAGTTACCAAACTGTTTAATAAAAGCTTGCAAGGAAGCAACAGAATGAAAAATTCCTCTGGAATATCCCCATAAAATTAAGCCGAAGAAAAGCACCAGTCCAACTAGGGGTAACCACCGAATGAGTCCATTTAAAAATTTTTTCTGATTAGTCATGAGTGGCCTCCTGACGTTTTCGACGGTATTTTTTAAAGCCAAGATAACCAGCCGTTCCCAGTAAAACCGTTCCGCTGACGGCAGTACCGAGATAAATCATTCTTGGATGATAGGCAAAGGTTAACTGCTGTTTGCCAGCTGGGACTTCAACAGCTAAAAAGCCACCTAGAATGCGTTGTGTTTTTAAGGGTTCTTTTTGTAGCGACGATTTGACTTGCCAATCTTGGTCATAAGGAATGGACGTATACAGTAACTGAGTGTCATTTCCAGGTACATTCAGTGCGCCATTTAAATGGCCTTTTTTAGTTGCATTCACTTGAAGAGCTTGTTGGCGTAATTTGTCAACCGCACGATTAAAGGCTGTTTGGTCTAAAGTTTGAAGTTGCCAATTGGTTAAATCAACCACTTGTTCAGCAGTTAGTGACAGGGTCACGGTAGTTCCTTTTTCAAAATGCCCTAAATTGAACAGTTGATTGGTTGCAATATAAATCGGCGTCGAGATAACTTGTTGGTTTACCTTCAATTGTGTAACTTTTTTCCATTTTAAATTCGGAATATAAAGATGCAAGTCACCAGTGCTATTCACTTTAAAGGTTGCTTCAATTGTTTCGTTGGTATGATGAGGTTCATTTATCAACGAAGCTGTTTTAAAGTAAGGTTTATCCGTCGGCACGAGCGTTTGCAGGAGTTCTTCTTGGGCATCTAAAGGATTATTTTTTGCTAATTTTAACTTGGTTAATGCGGTTGGCGCCAAAAAGCCCATACCAATCGCTTCATCATTTTCCATGATTTTCGTGGAACCAACTGTTTTTAGCAATTTTTCACTCGTAGGTTTTTCAATTGGTAAAAAGTCATATTTCACATTTAAAAGTAAATTGGTTAGTTGTGAATTATCCACATAGGCAATCCGGCGATCATTTTTTCGATATAAACCTAGCGCACTTAATGTGTCTTGGGTAGTGGCAGTTAAAGTCGAAGTATAGCTAGAAACGCCAGCATAGCCATAAAGTAAAGGATTATTGTAGCCGTTATTGATTTCACGGAACCCTGTTTCTTTGGAAGGAATGACTTGTTTCATGCGATAAAGTTCTGGTGCTGAGGCCATTTTTTCATCGATTAATTGGCTGTGTTTTCGGTAATCTTGGGCAAATGTTGCTTGGCTACCAAAGGGCATATGTTTAAAAGAAATCCAGAAATTCGTTGTTAATTCTGTGCTGACCAGTAAGAATAAAGCCACGACTACATAGTTTCTTAAGGCCTTTTTGTGTGCTAAACGCAAGCAAAAGAAAATCAACCAAATAAAAAGTAAACTTAGCCATAAATAATTGATCGAAATTAAGAGATTCTTTTGTGGACCATAATACAAAGATCCGTAGCCAATGACTAACAGCAGACTAAAAATAATAGGTGCGGTCCAAGGAATGGTCACTTTTTTAAGCCAAACTTCATAGGCAAAGACAATCAATAAAAAGCTAAAAATAAAGACATTTCGGTAAGGGAAACCAGCTGGGCTTTGAAAAATGTGCCACACAGTGTTAAAGGCTTCTAACCAAAAGCTTAAAAAGAGAATGAATAAAAGAATTGCTGAAGCTATTCTTTCTTTTAACGCAATTTGTTTCGTTTGAAAATAGGCAACACAGAGGAGTGTCACAAATAATCCAGCAAAAACGGTTGGTAAATGGTCTAAACGCAACTCATAATTAATAGAACCTAAGCCTAATTGCGAGAAAAACGAAGTGTTGAACTTAGGCGTTAAAAAGAACGTCGAGACATCAAAATCTGCTTTTTTTGTATAGAGCATCCCTTCTGCTGCAGGTAATAATAAAAAGCTAGTTGCAGTTCCTGTTAAAAAAGAAACGAGGATGAATAACGGACTTTGTTTAAAAAATTGCCGAATAGCATGGGCTTGGGTATTCTTTTTAAAGAACCAATAGATACTGTACAAAACAGCAAAGAGACAAATCATATAACCCATGTAGTAATTCGTCACAATCGCTAAAAACAGGGTTATACTGTATAAGCCCCATTTGCGTTGATCCCATAAACGTTGGAGTCCCAATAAGATAAGCGGGAATAGAATTAGTGCATCCAACCACATAAAGTTTTGGCTATAGACGGTGACAAAGCCACAGAAACTATAGGACGTTGAAAAAAGTAACGTGGTGCCATCAACTTTTTGATAGGTGTATTTTAAATAGCTAAACATCGTCGTGCCCATCAAGGCAAGTTTTAAGGTAATAATCCATAAAATTGCTATAGGTAATTGTTCATAAGGAAAAAAGAAAGCCAACACATTAAAAGGGCTCAGTAAGTAATAGGCTGCCAAAGGAACAATCGACTCACCAATCTCATTGGAAAAAGAGTAGAATGTAGTTATTCCCTCGTGAAAAGAGCGTTTTAAAAAACTCAAGAAAGGCATGTATTGTGTGCCTAAATCACTAACTAATAAGTTGTTGTCACCAAAAGGCGCAAGTTGTAATGTCATCCATACAAGCAATAGAAGTAAAAACGGCAAGAAAAAACTTCCTAACCATAAAAGCTTCGATTTGTTTTTCATCAAAATAAGTCCACCTTTATAAAAAAATCATGAATAAGCGTGTTGAACGCTCTAAAAATAGTTTTTAATTGGCTGGCTGGAATGAACCATCCAGAATGTTAGTTTACCATAAGTTCATTAATGTATCCGCTAATAACGCAAAATTATGAAAAATGCAAAAAGTTTTCAAGAAAAAGTTTCAATTGGTTATTAGTGAAAAAGTCACCTAACTTAGTTATAATGTAGAAGAAGACAAGGAGTTGGACAAGATGCAATTAACAATAGAAGAAGCCATTGAATGGATTCATAGCCGGTTACCCTTTGGTTCAAGACCTGGTTTGGATCGGATTAATGCGTTATTAGAAAAAATTGATCATCCAGAAAACAAAGTGCCAACGATTCATATCGCAGGAACCAATGGTAAAGGCTCAACCGTGACATATTTACGCTGTCTATTAGAAGAAATGGGCTTGAAAGTCGGAACCTTTACCTCTCCTTATATTGAATCATTTAATGAAAGAATTGCGATAAATGGTCAACCAATTTCAGACGAACAATTGATTACTTATGTGGAAAAGTATCAACCAATCATTAAAGAATTAGACCAGATCACTGAAGTGGCTGGAATTACAGAATTCGAAACATTGACAGGAATGGCCTTGGACTATTTCGTGAATGAACAAGTGGATATCGCAGTTGTTGAAGTTGGCTTAGGTGGATTACTTGATAGCACCAATGTCGTGATGCCATTATTGACGGGAATTACGACAATTGGGAAGGATCACACAGAAATTTTAGGTGAAACAATTGCTGAAATTGCCTATCAAAAAGCGGGTATTATTAAAGAAAAAGTCCCAGTAGTAACAGGCAACATTTGTGCTGATGCGCTAGCAGTCATTGAAAAAGTCGCACAAGAAAAACAGAGTCCAATTTTTCGTTTTGGCAAAGAGTATCAAGTGGAATATCTACATCCTGATACACAATGGGGGGAAGTATTTAATTTCTATGGAGAAATGGGCAAACTGACAAAGATTAAAGTTCCCTTGTTGGGGCGTCACCAAGTAGAAAACGCGGCGGTAGCTATTCAATTATTTGACAAGTATTGCCAACTACAACATTTGCCGTTTAAAGAACGAGACATTACTCAAGGGTTAGCTAAAGCGCAATGGCCAGCTCGAATGGAACGTCTTAGTGATGAACCGTTGATTGTTTTAGATGGTGCCCACAATGATCATGCAGTAAAACGCTTAGTTGAAAACTTGCGCAAAGAGTTTCCACAACACACGATTCATATTTTATTTTCAGCTTTAGCAACTAAAGATGTGGATGAGATGATTCAGGACTTAAAGCAAGTACCGAATGCGCATCTTTACTTAACTAGCTTTGATTACCCTAAAGCTATTGCACTTACAGAAATGGAAAAATATGAAGACGATTTAACAGAAATTGTGTCTTTATGGCAATTTGGCTTAGGCGAAATTTTAGAAAAAATGTCGACAGATGATTTATTATTAGTAACAGGTTCATTATATTTTGTTTCTCAAGTAAGAGAATTACTTTTAACTATAGGAGGAAATGATGAAGAAATTTGATGGCGTAATTTTTGATATGGATGGGTTGCTTTTTGATACGGAGTTGATTTACTATACATCTACTCAAAAAGTAGCAGATGCAATGGGGTTACCATATAGTAAAGAAGTCTATTTAGACTATGTTGGGATTTCCGATGAAGAAGTACAAGAGAATTACCGACGTATTTATGCATCCTATGGTCACGACACAGTGGAAGAATTTATCCGCCGTTCTTATGATGATACCTTGCAAGAGTTTCGATCTGGTAACGTCCCTTTAAAACCAGGGGTGGTGGAATTTCTCGACTTTTTAGATGATCAAAAAATTCCTCGATTGGTTGCTTCAAGTAACGTCCGTCCAGCAATTGAAATGTTATTAAGCCATGCTGGGATTCAGGATCGTTTTGTAGGAATTGTTTCAGCAGAGGACGTTAAACGAGCAAAACCAGACCCAGAAATTTTTCAAAAAGCTCGTCAACTTTTAGGAACAGAAGCCCCGAAAACCTTGATTTTCGAAGACTCATTTCATGGGGTAAGTGCGGCTCATAGTGCGGGCATTCCAGTGATCATGGTACCTGATTTATTGCAACCAACTGAAGTTATCCAAGAGAAAACATTACATGTCTTGGAGAGTTTACATCAAGCGCCACATTATTTAAAATAATAAAAACAACACTCCTTTGCGTAGTTTATTAATGACTAGCAAAGGAGGTTTTTTTATGCAAGTATCGGATCTGTTTATTCGTGAGATGCCGAGTGATTGTTTACCACGAGAACGGTTCTTAGCGATAGGAGAAAAAGCATTATCGAATCAAGAGTTGTTGGCGATTCTGTTACGTACTGGCTCAAAAGAAGCAGACGTGATGACTGTTGCCGCAACGCTGTTAAAACAGTTTAAGCAGCTTTCTTATTTGCAGCAAGCCACGTTGAACGAGTTAATGGCTATTAAAGGCATTGGCCAAGTGAAAGCCATTGAATTACGTGCGGCTATTGAATTGGGGTGTCGAATTTATCAAAGTAGTCAAATCAAATTTGGCAAAGTTACGTCCAGTCAACAAGTCGCTCAACGATTACTCCAAGAGATGAAGGGGCTGCAACAAGAACATTTAATTTGTATTTACTTGAATACCAAGAATGACATTATCCAACAGAAAACGATTTTCAAAGGATCACTGAATCAAAGTATTGCTCATCCACGCGAAATTTTTCGGGAAGCGGTTAAATATTCTTCTGCTCGCATACTATTAGCTCATAATCATCCATCTGGCAATCCGACACCGTCTCCACAAGATATTCAATTTACCAAACGAATGGAAGAATGTGGCGAAATGATGGGGATTCAATTGTTGGATCATATTATTGTTGGTGATAGCGGATACATTAGTTTGAGAGAAGAGAATTTTTTTGCTTCAGAATGAGGACAATTCTTGCAAAAATATTTTATCACGTGTAAAATGAAAGGGTAATCTTGTTTGGAATTATGTAGACTTTTTAAATTTTTTTAAATATTCTATTGGAAGCGAGCAAAGTTACGACTATTTATGTGCAAATGCACGAGGAGGAACAAAAGAATGGAACAAGGAACAGTAAAATGGTTTAACGCAGAAAAAGGTTTTGGGTTTATCTCACGCGAAGACGGAAGCGACGTATTCGTACACTTCTCAGCTATCCAAGGTGATGGTTTCAAAACTTTAGAAGAAGGTCAAGCAGTGACTTTCGATGTTGAAGATTCAGACCGTGGCCCTCAAGCAGTTAACGTAGAAAAAAACTAATAAAAAATAATCCAAAAACACCTAACGCATGTTAGGTGTTTTTTTGTTAGAAAAAATAGAGAAGAAAAATGGACAAACATTTTTCTTCTCTATTAAATGAGAGCTTTATTGATCACTAACTGTGGCAGTCATAATCATTGGCAGAATCATTGGATGACGTTCTGTTTGTTCAAACAAGAAAGGCTGTAAAGCGGTCGTCATGGCTTCGCCTAATTTTGCTTCGGTACAGTTTTTATCTTTCATTGCTTCACGTAGAGCATTGAATAAAAGACGTTGGCCTTCATGAATCATATCACCAGACTCACGCATGTAGACAAAACCACGGGAAAGAATGTCTGGACCAGCCATAATTTCTTTATTTTTAATATCAACTGTTGCTACCGCTAAAACTAAACCTTCTTCAGATAAGATACGACGATCCCGTAAAACAACATTCCCGATATCACCGACACCATTTCCATCAACGTACACGTCATTAGCATTGAAGTGACCAGCAGGACGTGCGCTATCAGCCGTTAAAGCTAAGACATCGCCGTTGCCCATAATAAAGCAATTTTCTTCAGGAACCCCTGTATCTTGAGCGAGCGAAGCATGGATTTTTAACATTCTAAATTCACCATGAACAGGCATGAAATATTTAGGCTTCATCAAACGAAGCATTAATTTTTGCTCTTCTTGTCCACCGTGACCAGAAGTATGGATATTATTGATTTTTCCGTGGATAACTTCTGCACCGGCTTCAGATAATAAGTTGATTAAACGGTTAACGCTTGTCGTATTCCCAGGAATTGGTGAACTTGAGAAAACAACCGTATCGCCTGGTTGAATACTAATTTGGCGATGTGTACCGTTAGCAATCCGACTAAGCGCGGCCATAGGTTCTCCTTGAGAGCCAGTACATAAAATCATTGTTTCATTTGCTGGCAATTGATTCAGTTCCGCCGCATCGACAAACGTTCCTTTTGGCACTTTGATGTAGCCTAAGCGTTCGCCATTGACAATGGCATTTTCCATGCTACGACCAAAAACAGCAATTTTGCGACCGGTTTTCACGGCTGCATCAGCAGCTTGTTGTAAACGGAAAATGTTTGAAGCAAAACTGGCAAAGATAATCCGACCATCAATTTTTTCAAAGATTTTTAAAATAGAGGTCCCAATTGTTTTTTCGGATTTTGTAAAGGTGGGTATTTCAGCATTGGTACTGTCTGAAAGAAGACAAAGAACGCCTTCTTCACCTAATTTTGCCATTCTGTGTAAGTTGGCTGGCTCGCCAACGGGTGTAAAGTCAAACTTAAAGTCACCTGTTGCGACAATGTTACCAGAAGGCGTTTTAACCACAACGCCCAAGGCATCAGGAATACTGTGAGTCGTCCGGAAAAAGCTAATCGCTGTTTTTCTAAAACGAATCACCGTATCTTCATTAATTTCGTGTAATTCCGCTTCTCGCAATAAACCATGTTCATCTAGTTTGTTGGTAATTAAAGCCAAGGCTAGTGGTCCCGCATAGATTGGGATATTCGCTTGACGTAAAAGATAAGGAACGCCACCAATATGGTCTTCATGACCGTGGGTAATAACGAGTGCTTTGACTTTATGCAAATTTTGAACGATGTAGCTATAATCTGGAATCACGTAGTCAATCCCAAGTAAATCATCTTCTGGGAATTTGATCCCAGCATCAATAATGATAATTTCATCTTGGAATTGTACCCCATATGTGTTTTTTCCAATTTCGCCTAAACCACCGATTGCAAAAACGCCAGTTTCGTTATTTTTTATGTTTACTTTCATGTTAAAACTCCGTTAGAGTGAAGTCCGCATGTTCTTGCTCGTAAGCAAGATGTTTTTCGTCTAATAATTGAACGTATTCAATATTGTATGGGGTATTTTCTTCAACTAATTGGCGCACGATTACATCGCTATCGGCTTCCATGTAAAGAGATTTTGTGTCTTCTCTTTTTGGGTTTCTGATTTTTGTTTCTTGATAGTATACTTTGTAAATCATCGATTCATTTCTCCTTCAGCTACTAATAGTAGCAATTTATAGTTTTTTTCATTTTAAGACAGAAAATTAAACACAACAAAACGAGGTGCTGATCACCTAAAAAAGAATGCTCATCAAAAACATCTGTTAATGATGAAATGAAGCCTCGACTTTGCTTCATTCTGGGTATTTGATTTTATGTGTTCTTTTTTCAACCGTCCCGTGTGTTGTGAATAACAACAATTAAGCTTATTTTATCATAGAATGATAAGGAAGTATAGAAACACTCACTGGACTTTTAAAAAAAACAAACTTCTTGTTTCACCTTATTCTTGATCAAGTTCGAGTGCCTTTTTTTTAGGACGCCAATACCAACTTAAGCCGATCACGTGGGCTAAATAAACAATCGCTAAAGTCGTAGTCATCAACGTATTTCGGACAATTAAACACGGAATGGCAAATAAAAGAAACATGGAAATAAATAGTTTCCATTTACCTTTACGAGTAATTTTTTTCTCAAAGAAGGCTTCTTGGATATATTTTTGATAATAAGAAGAAGCTAAAAATTTGTTATAAAGTTTATCTGAACTACGCATCCAAAAAAAGGCCGTTAATAAATAAAAACCAGTGGTGGGTAAAAGCGGCAAAAAGATTCCTAACGTGCCTAAAGCAAACGTACAGGAACCGAGAAAAATGAAGAATAATTTTTTCATTCAAAGGGTCCTTTCAGTTTTTCCCAATTATGGCACAATCAAAAGGAAGTAGCAATTTTAATCGTATAAGTAAATCATTAAAATTATCTATTTTTTAGAAAATCTAAAAGAGAAAGGATAGAAAGAGAAAGGCTGTTTTTTCTAGCCAGACAGCTTGTATTACCGATTTCTTTTTGATACAGTGGGAGTACTAGAAAATTTAAAGTAAGATAAGAAGGAGATGATTAATTGAAGTTAATGTGGCGTTACACAATGCGTTATAAGAAATTACTTTTCGCTGATTTTATTTGTGTGTTTGGTTTTATTTTAATTGAATTAGGCTTGCCGACCATTTTAGCAAGAATGATTGACAAAGGAATTATTCCTAAAGATATGGACTATATTTATCAGCAAGGGATTTGGATGGTTGTAATTACGATTATTGGTGTCGCAATGAATATTTTGCTGGGGTACTTTGGTGCCAGAATTACAACAAATATTGTTCGTGATATTCGTGATGATTTATTTGAAAAGATTCAAACTTTCTCACACAGTGAATATGAAAGTATTGGGGTTTCTTCCTTAATTACGCGAACTACCAATGATGCATACCAAATTATGCTCTTCATGGGAAATATTTTACGTCTTGGCTTTATGACGCCAGTGATGTTTATTGCCAGTCTTTACATGGTGATGCGAACGAGTCCGTCGTTAGGAATGTACGTTTTAGGTGCCTTGCCTTTTCTGCTGCTAGCAGTTGTCGGGATTGCTCGTTTGTCAGAACCGTTATCTAAAAAGCAACAAAAGAACTTAGATGGAATCAATGGGATTTTAAGAGAAAATCTTTCTGGATTGCGGGTAATACGCGCATTTGTTAATGAAAAATTTGAAGAATCTCGTTTTAATAAAGTCAATGAAACTTACACTAAAAGTTCAAAAAGTTTGTTTCGTTTAATGGCAGCAGCCCAACCAGGGTTCTTTTTCTTATTTAATATTGTGATGGTCTTAATCATTTGGAGCGGGACTGTTCAAATCAGCCATGGGGATTTAGAAGTTGGGAATTTAATAGCTTTTATTGAATATATTTTCCATGCGCTGTTCTCGTTTATGTTATTTGCCAGTGTCTTTATGATGTATCCGCGGGCTGCGGTTTCGGCTTCGCGGATTCAAGAAGCCTTAGACATGAAACCAGCTATTCGTGAAGAAGAAGGCGTAACAGAAACAGCTACTAAAGGCTATCTAGAGTTTAAAAATGTAACCTTTGCCTATCCTGGACATGCGGAAAGCCCAGTCATCCGCAATGTAAGTTTTAAGGCGTCACCTGGTGAAACAGTGGCCTTCATTGGGAGCACAGGTAGTGGGAAATCAACATTAATTCAATTGATTCCACGGTTTTATGATGTATCAGAAGGTGAAATTTTAATCGATGGAGTGAACGTAAAAGATTACCAACTTAGTGCATTACGCAATAAGATTGGCTATATTCCACAAAAAGCGTTACTTTTTACTGGTACAATTGCTGATAACCTTCGCTACGGTAAGGAAGATGCGACGTTAGAAGAAATGGAACGAGCAATTGACATTGCTCAAGCTACAGAATTTGTTTCACAAAAACCGCAAGGCTATGATGAACCTCTTTCAGAAGGTGGCACGAACTTTTCTGGTGGTCAAAAACAACGTTTAGCTATCGCACGGGCGATTATTCGCAATCCGGAAATTTATATATTTGATGATAGTTTTTCTGCGTTAGATTATCAAACAGATGCAAATTTACGAGCGCGTCTGAAAAAAGAAACAACAGAATCTACTGTTTTAATTGTGGCACAACGTGTTGGAACAATTATGCATGCGGACCGCATTGTTGTTTTAAACGAAGGCGACGTGGTCGGAATTGGCACACATCGTGAATTACTTGAGACTTGTCCAATTTACTATGATATTGCGGCTTCTCAATTGTCAGAGGAGGAATTAGCATGAAACACGCCTTTTCTTCTATGAAACGAATCGGTCGCTATATTAAACCGTACCGAGTGACGTTTTATTTAGTTATTTTATTTACAATATTAACCGTTGCCTTTAATGCAGCGTTGCCTTATTTGACTGGATTACCAACGACAGAAATTAGCCGTAATATTGCAGCTGGCGAATCCATTAATTTTGATTATGTAATCCAATGTTTAATTTGGATTTTAGTTGTGGGAACAGGTTATTGTGTGGCACAATTTTTGTCAGGCTTTTTAATGACGAATGTCGTTCAACAATCCATGCGCGATTTACGTCGCGATATTGAAGAAAAAATCAATCGTTTGCCAGTTTCTTATTTTGATAAGAACCAACAAGGAAATATTTTGTCACGGGTGACGAACGATGTGGATGCTGTCAGCAATGCGATGCAACAAAGTTTTATCAATATTGTTTCAGCAGTCTTAGGGATTGTGATGGCGGTAGTGATGATGTTCTTGATCAATCCGCTGATGGCGATTTTTTCAGTGATTATGATTCCGTTGTCTCTGATTATTTCCAGAACAATTGTTAAAATCTCCCAGAAATATTTCCAAGGAATGCAAAATTCTTTAGGAGACTTAAATGGTTATGTTCAAGAAAATATGACTGGGTTCAGTGTCTTAAAACTATATGGCCGGGAAAAAGAAACCCTTGAAGGCTTTAAACAAGTTAATCATCGTTTAAATGGTTTTGGTTTCAAAGCATCCTTTATCTCAGGATTAATGTTGCCATTGGTTCAGATGACCGCTTATGGGACCTATATCGGGGTAGCTGTCCTTGGTAGTTACTATGTGGTTGCTGGTGTGATCGTAGTGGGGCAATTACAAGCGTTTATTCAATATATTTGGCAAATTAGCCAACCAATGGGGAATATTACGCAGTTGTCTGCAGCTTTACAAAGCGCTTCAGCTTCGACCATGCGGATTTTTGAAATCCTAGATGAACCAGAAGAAGAACTTAACGAACAAGATGTTCCTTTAACAGAACCTATTTTAGGCTCTGTTGAATTTGAAAATGTCAGCTTTAGTTATGACCCAGAAAAACCGTTAATTCGTAATTTGAACTTTAAAGTTGATGCGGGCCAAATGGTTGCGATTGTGGGACCAACTGGCGCTGGGAAAACAACCTTAATCAATTTGCTAATGCGTTTTTATGATGTAACAGAAGGCGCCATTAAAATTGATGGCATTGACACGAAAAAAATGAACCGTAGTGATGTCCGATCTGTATTTGGAATGGTATTGCAAGATGCTTGGTTGTATAAAGGTACCATTGCAGATAACATTCGTTTTGGGAAGTTGGATGCCACGGATTATGAAGTTGTCGATGCAGCGAAAACGGCCAATGTGGATCACTTCATTCGGACAATGCCAGATGGGTATGAAATGGAAATCAATTCTGAGGGAGATAACGTTTCCCTTGGTCAAAAACAATTGTTGACCATTGCCCGAGCGGTAATTTCTGATCCGAAAATTTTGATTTTAGATGAGGCGACTAGTTCAGTCGATACACGCTTGGAAGCCTTAATTCAAAAAGCAATGGATCGTGTTATGGAAGGACGAACGAGTTTCGTTATTGCCCACCGCCTATCAACTATTCGTGAAGCTGATTTAATTCTTGTTATGAAACAAGGAGAAATCATTGAAAAAGGTACGCATCATGAGTTGCTGGAACAAGGTGGCTTCTATGAAAAACTATACAATAGTCAATTTGCTGAAGAAGGCGACTATGAGGAATAAAAAGAGGTCGGGACAGAAGCGTTTAACTCCGAGAAATAAGAAGGAATTTCCGAAAATTGTTCTGTAATTTTTGGAGAATTCCGGCTTATTTCCGAAGTAGTTGCTTTTGTTCCCGCCGTTTATCAGTTTTTGAGCGTGGAGCAAAAATCCAAAGTGATTTTTGTCCCACGCTCTTTTCTTGTCTTTTTTACTATGAAAGTGAGGAATTCTTGTCTATACTTAATGAAAAGAGGTGACAGAGTTTGAAAAAAGAATATTTTATTGCTGCTAGTGCAGATGTCTATGGAAACGTACAACTAGCGAAGGATAGTAATATTTGGTTTCAGTCGGTCTTAAGAGGTGACAGTAACACAATTACCATTGGTGAAGGTAGTAATATTCAAGATGGCACGATTATTCATGTTGATGAAGATGCCCCGACAATTGTAGGCAAGTATGTAACGGTGGGCCATCAATGCATGTTACACGGTTGTAAAATCGGTGATGGTGCTTTGATTGGCATGGGTTCAACCATTCTAAATAACGCCATTATTGGAGAAAACAGCCTGATTGGTGCGGGCTCTTTAGTGACAGAAGGCAAAATTATCCCGCCAAATGTTTTAGCATTTGGTCGACCCGCGAAGGTTATCCGTCCGTTAACGGCAGCAGAAATAGCCAGTAATCATACGAACGCCTTACATTATATTCAACGAGCAGAAGAATTTCGCCAACAAAAATACCCGAAACTAACATAGAATTAGGAGGAAAATGATGAAGAAAATTAAAGTAATGACGGTTTTTGGAACACGGCCAGAAGCAATCAAAATGGCCCCTTTAATCAAAGTTTTAGAAGAGCAAAGTCAAGGATTTGACTCTGTAGTAGTCGTAACAGCGCAACATCGCCAAATGTTGGATCAAGTGTTAGAAGATTTTCAAATTACACCGAATCATGATTTAAATATCATGAAAGATGGGCAAACCTTAACAGATATTACAAGTCGTGTTTTGAATTTATTAACTGAGGTTCTTGTGACAGAACAGCCGGATATTGTCTTGGTTCATGGCGATACAACCACGTCATTTGCGGCTGCATTGGCTGCTTTTTATCAACAGATTCCAGTGGGACATGTGGAAGCAGGATTGCGGACCTGGCAAAAATATTCTCCGTTTCCGGAAGAAATGAATCGTCAACTGGTAGACGTGTTAACTGATATTTATTTTGCCCCAACCACTCAAAGTAAGGACAATTTAATCAAAGAAAATCATCCAGAAGAACATATTTATGTGACTGGCAATACAGCGATTGACGCGATGGCGTACACCGTTGATGCCCACTATCAAAATGATTTATTGGAAAAAATCCCTACAGACCAACGCATTGTACTAATCACAATGCATCGTCGTGAAAATTTAGGCCTGCCAATGGCAAATGTTTTTAAAGCTGTTCGTCGACTTGTAATGGAACATCCAGAAATTGAAGTCATTTTCCCTATGCACAAAAATCCCAAAGTCCGTGAAATAGTAGCGGAACACTTAGGTGAATTAGCTCGTGTGCATTTAATTGAACCATTGGATGTCAAAGATTTTCAAAATTTTGCAGCGAAAAGTGCGTTAATTTTAACTGATTCTGGCGGTGTGCAAGAAGAAGCTCCTTCCTTAGGGGTGCCAGTTTTAGTTTTACGAGATACAACGGAACGTCCAGAAGGCGTAGCGGCAGGAACATTGAAATTGGTTGGTACAGACGAACAAGTAGTCTATCAAGAGGCGAAAACATTATTGACTGATTCTGATGCTTACCACGCGATGGCGCATGCACAAAATCCGTATGGGGATGGTCAAGCTAGCCGTCGAATCGTTGAAGCCATTGCCTATGAAATGCAGCAATCAGATAAAAAACCAGATACGTTTACAGCAAAATAAATAAAAAGGCAGAGAAGCGCTGAAAAATGTGCTTCTTTTGCGTATCTTATTTTGAAGAATCAATTAGACAAAAAATGCTAGAAAGTAGTGAAGTGAAGATGTATCAAACGATTTTATTTGATTTAGATGGCACAATTACGGATTCTGGTAGCGGCATTATGCGTTCTATTTTGTACGCAACAGAACAATTAGGCTGGCCAGCTCCTAGCGAGGAGACGTTACGTTCTTTCATAGGGCCGCCTTTATATGAGTCATTTTTGCACATGGCGCCTTCAGCTGAAGCAGCGCAACAAGCCGTGGGTCATTATCGAGCGTATTATCAGAGAAAAGGTATGTTTGAAAATCATGTGTATCCAGGGATCCCAGAGGTACTAACAAGGTTAAAGGAAGCGGGAGCAAAGTTATACATTGCGACTTCCAAGCCAGAAGAATTTGCTAAAAAGATTATTACTCATTTTGATTTAGATCGTTATTTTACAGGCATCTATGGAGCGAGCATGGACGGTCATCGTTCTAAAAAAGCAGATGTGATTCAGTATGCATTAACGGAAGCTCAATTAGACCCAACCAAAGAAGCAATTATCATGGTTGGTGATCGTAATCATGACATTCTTGGTGCTCAACAAAATGGCTTAGATAGTATAGGTGTCTTGTATGGATTTGGTGAAGAAACAGAATTACAAGAGGCGGGAGCGACATTCCTAGTACAATCGCCTAAAGACTTAGGTGCTATTTTGCTACAAAATTCTTAATAGAAAATGGATTTTCGATAAATTTAGGAGGATTTTAAGATTTATTATCGTTTCAATAGAAAAGCGCCATCATAGGCTTTAAACGTTGTCAATGATGAATTTTTTATCGGGGAATGACGGTCTTTTTATTAAAAACATTTAATTTTAAAGAGGTTTCATGTATAATAGTTTCAGTCATAAACGATAGAATAGTAAGGAGGGTTAGTTTTGGCTAATGATAACCAAAATAACCAAGATCCCAAATCTTCGCTTAGAGATCAAGTAACTGGGTCTTTAAAAGGTAGAAATGATGGCGATCAACCTGATTCCTCTGAAAAAAATGATAGGTCTCCCCAACCTTCATATGATGAATCACAAGAAACAGCGAGCCGCACAACACAAACACGTGCAGGTTCTAGAGCTGCTCGAAGACGTGGGAAAGACAAGACAACACAGACAGTCGAAGAGCCAACCCCGATTGAAACAGACGAAAAGCCAACAAATACAAAAAAACAAACACGTAAAAAAGAAGATCGTTTAGTCGGTCGTATCGTGTTAATTGTAGTTTCTGTATTAGTTTTAATGATGGCAATCTTTGGGTTTACTTTTTATAAATATGTAGATGCTGGGCTACAGCCACTAGACAAGAACAATAAGAAGCTTGTTCAAGTGCATATCCCAGAAGGATCTTCTAATAAGCAAATTGCTGCGGTTTTAGAAGAAAGCAACGTCATTAAAAGCGGAATGGTTTTTAACTACTACGTAAAATTTAAAAACTTAACAGATTTTCAAGCGGGCTATTATCAAATGTCTCCAAGTATGACACTCGATGAAATTGGTGAAATGCTAAAAGAAGGAGGCACGCCAGAACCAACTAAAATTGCAGATGGCAAAGTAACGATTCCTGAAGGCTACGATATAGATAAAATTGGCGAAGCTATTGAAAAAAATACAGATTTCAAGAAAGCAGATTTCATTGCATTAATGAAAAACGAAGACTTCTTCAATCAAATGAAGGCTAAGTATCCTGATTTACTTGAAAGTGCTGCAACCGCAGAAGGGGTTCGTTATCGCTTAGAAGGGTATTTATTCCCGGCAACTTATGATTACTACAAAAAAGCAACACTTCCTGAATTTGTCGAACAAATGATTGCTAAAATGAACACAGTAATGGAACAATATACGCCGACAATTCATGCAAAGAATTTAACCAATCAGCAAGTCTTAACGTTAGCTTCATTGGTTGAAAAAGAAGGAGTCAAAGAAGCAGACCGCAAACAAATTGCGCAAGTATTCTTTAACCGCTTGGCTGCCGATATGCCGATCCAATCAGATATTTCTATTTTGTATGCTCTAGGAGAACACAAAGAAACTGTAACGTATGCTGACTTGGAAGTGGACTCGTCTTATAACTTGTATAAAAATACTGGTTATGGACCAGGACCATTAGATAGCCCAAGTGAGGAGTCAATTAAAGCAGTCTTGAATCCGACACCAAGTGACTATTTATACTTTGTAGCAGATATTTCTACAGGAAAAGTCTACTTCTCAAAAACATATGAAGAACATCAAGTATTAGTAGATCAGTATGTCAATAATTCAAGTAGTGAATAAAATGAAAACATAAAAGAGCTTGGTGAATCAATTTTGTATGATTCACCAAGCTTTTAGATACTCAAAAATTAATCTGTTTAACAGAGGGAAAGAGTAGCAACTAGAAATTTATATAAATAAAATTTAGCAAAATCACAAAAATTCAATAATTATATTTACAATTTAGAAAAAGCGTGGTACTCTTTTGTGGATTGAAAGCGGAATTTTTTTCAATAACCAACCAAGAACTACGTATCGTTAAGCGAAAAAGGAGAATTAACATGGTAGAAAAAGTATATCCAATGACTCTTGAAGGAAAAGAAAAATTAGAACAAGAGCTAGAAGAATTAAAAACAATTAAACGTAAAGAAATCGTAGAGCGTATTAAAATCGCTCGTAGCTTTGGGGATCTTTCAGAGAACTCAGAGTATGAATCAGCTAAAGATGAACAAGCTTTCGTTGAAGGACGTATTACAACGTTAGAAAATATGATTCGTTTTGCAGAAATCATCGATAATGATGGCGTGGACCAAGACGAAGTTTCCATCGGTAAAACAGTTACTTTCCAAGAATTGCCTGATGGAGAAGAAGAGGAATACACAATCGTAGGAAGTGCCGAAGCCGATCCATTTTCTGGTAAAATTTCTAACGATTCACCGATTGCGCAAGCCTTAATTGGTAAACAATTAGGTGACCAAGTGATTATTGCAACACCTGGTGGCGACATGACAGTTAAAATTACAAAAGTTGAAGCAAACTAAATAATTGAGTAGGGCAGGCAGCTTCCAAGGCCTGTCCTTTCGCAATCTAAGACATTTAGGGCTAAAGTCCTATGGTAACCTGAGGCGCAAACCACTATGATTAAATAAAATAAACGAGTAAAATAAATGACAGAGGGAGGAGGCAAATCTATGAATAACCCTTGGCGCTTTTTTATCGTCGCAGAAGCATTACTTTTTATTCTGGCGTTATGGCAAATTGTACATAATCCTGGATTAGCTGTTTTATTAACAATTGGCGTTTTACTTGTAGCCTACGTTTCCAGGAAAGCATCTAAAACACATTTTAACAACTTTCAATTCGTCCTCGGCGTTGTTTTTATTGTCATTGGTGCAATGAATAGCACGGCTGTTTGGTTTATGTTGATTTTTGGCGTACTCTTTATCGGCTTAAAAGGCTTTGAGATTTCAGGCGTGGATATAGCTGAGCGAGCACCTTGGCGAAAAAAACAAATGATTATGGTGGAGACGGCGGCAAAAGAACCTAAAAATGGCAAACGATTTAAACGCCGCTGGTTTGCCAACGAACGCATTGGTAACAATATCTATGAATGGGACGATATCAATATTGATTTAATCTCTGGGGACACCATTATTGATTTAGGTAATACGCTACTACCGAAAGAAGACAATATTATTATTATTCGTAAAGGTTTTGGCCGCACGCGAATTCTAGTGCCGTTAGGTGTAGCTATTTTGTTAGAACATTCAACTTTTTACGGAACGGTACGTTTTGAAGAAGAAAAATATCAATTGAAAAACGAATCATTAAAAATTTACAGCAATGATTATGATACCAATCTTCGTCGTTTGAAAATTATGACGAACACTTTAGTAGGAGATGTTGAGGTGATCCGTGTATGACCGATCGGATTTCAAGACGCATGATTTCATTATATGCGTCCCTTAGCACCTTTATTGTTATCTTAATTACATTGTTTTCATATTTTCATTCGATTAAACAAAACCGGTGGCTATTAGAGCTTCTTCAGAGAAAAGTCTTTTATCTACCACTAATTGTGCACATTGTTCTCATATCCTTACTAATAGGCTTATTGACCTTTTTACTGATTTCATTGGTTCAAAAAGGGCAATATGGACGGATTGAAGAAAAACTTCGGTTATTGGCCAACGGTAATTATGAAAGTCCAGTCTTAAACAAACCAACGACCAGTGAAAATCAAGACCATTATCTAACCGAAGTCGAACAAGATATTTGGTCGATTAAAAATAAATTATTAGAGATGTCTAAAGAATTGCAATTATTAAACAGTCGACCGCAATTAATGGATGGGCAAACAAAAGAAGAAATTTTAGAGAACGAGCGGCATCGTTTGGCGCGGGAGTTGCATGATTCAGTCAGTCAACAACTTTTTGCAGCCATGATGATGTTGTCTGCATTAAATGAACAAGCACAACGAACAGAAACCCCGGAACCATATCGTAAACAACTAGCCATGGTGGCAGAAATCATTAATGCCTCCCAATCGGAAATGCGCGCGCTACTATTGCACTTGCGTCCTATCAGTCTAGAAGGAAAAAGTTTGCGTAAAGGTATTGAACAATTACTGAAAGAACTACAAACAAAAATTAAAATTGAATTGATTTGGGATGTTGAAGATGTTCATTTAAATAGCAGCATTGAGGATCATCTTTTCCGAATTGTGCAGGAGTTACTTTCAAATACCTTAAGACATGCCAAAGCAAAGGAATTAGAGGTATACTTACACCAAGTCGATAAAAACGTGTTATTGCGTATTGTTGATGATGGTGTCGGCTTTGATATGAAGGAACAAAGTAATAAAGCCGGTAGTTATGGCTTAAATAATATTCGAGAACGTGTTGTCGGCATGGGCGGTACAGTTAAAATTATTAGTTTTAAAGGGCAGGGAACCAGCGTTGAAATTAAAGTTCCTGTCATAAAGGAGGAAACTGCAAGTGATCAAAGTAATGTTAGTGGATGACCATGAAATGGTCCGTTTAGGCGTTTCATCATATTTATCTATTCAAGAGGATATAGAAGTCGTAGGCGAAGCAGAAAACGGTAAGATTGGCTATGAAAAAGCATTGGAACTACGTCCAGATGTTATTTTGATGGATTTGGTAATGGAAGAAATGGACGGCATTGATTCAACAAAAGCGATCTTGAAAGATTGGCCAGAAGCCAAGATTATTATTGTGACGAGTTTTATTGATGATGAAAAAGTGTATCCGGCGATTGAAGCTGGTGCAGCGGGCTACCTATTAAAAACATCAACAGCACATGAGATTGCTGATGCAATTCGGGCGACTTATCGCGGAGAGCGTGTGTTGGAACCTGAAGTGACGCATAAGATGATGGAACGGTTAACAAAAAAACAAGAGCCGGTGTTGCACGAAGATTTGACAAACCGGGAACACGAAATTTTAATGTTGATTGCACAAGGTAAAAGTAATCAGGAAATAGCTGATGAACTCTTTATCACTTTGAAAACAGTTAAAACACATGTTTCAAACATTTTAGCAAAACTAGATGTGGATGATCGGACCCAAGCGGCGATTTATGCTTTTCAACATGGTTTAGCCAAATAAATATCAGATAAATCCATAAATAAATTCTAGGAAATCCTTCTAGGAATTTATTTATGGATTTGTTATACTAATTTTAACGAACAGACAGGAGCGGTCAGAAGAAATGAAACAAAATTTTGCAATTATTGGTTTAGGACGTTTTGGCGGCAGCATATGCCAAACTTTGGTGGAAGCTGGTCAAGAAGTTTTGGCCATTGACAGCAGTGAAGACCGTGTCAATGAATATATGAATATTGCAACGCATGCAGTGGTGGCTAACGCCCAAGATGAAATGACGTTGCGTTCTTTAGGGATTCGGAATTTTGATCACGTAGTGGTGGCAATTGGTGAAGATATTCAAGCGAGTATTTTAGTAACATTAATGGTTAAAGAGATGGGGGTTCCCAATGTCTTAGCCAAAGCAGTCAATGAATATCATGCCCGTGTCTTAGATAAAATTGGGGCAGACATGGTCGTTCACCCAGAGCGGGATATGGGCATTCGAATTGCTCACAAACTTGTTTCACGCAATATTTTAGATTATATTGAATTATCTAGCGAATTTTCATTAGCTGAGGTTCGGGTCACCAATCCTAAATTTTACAATAAAACCTTAGCAGAATTAAATTTCCGTCAGCGATTTGGTTTAACTGTGGTAGCGATTCGCCGCTCGAAAACAGAAGTAATTGCTTCGCCAGATGCTTCTGAAATTGTTCGAGAAAACGACAATTTATTAGTTATCGGTGATACAGCAGACGTGGATTTATTAGATGAAAAAATGAATGGCTAAGCACTTTATTCTCTAAAAGCACTACGCTGTGCTACAATAAATGGCGACAGAGATGTGAAGGAGGAACAAAGAATGAAATTAGAAGTGACACCGAAAGCCCAACAATGGTTTAAAGAAGAAACCGGGGTTCAGCCTGAGACAGGCATTCGTTTTTTCGGAAAAATTTACGGAAAAACACCTGTTCATGATGGTTTTTCCATTGCGATGTCTGTAGAAGCGCCAGATGAGCCAATGATTAAAGAGAACCTAGATGGGATTACCTATTTTATTGAAGAAACAGATGATTGGTTCTTTAAAGGGTATGATTTGATTGTTGATTATGATGAAAAGAATGATGAACCGCGTTATCAATTTGAAGCGAACCAAGAAGATTTAACAAAATAAATTTAGTGCTAAACAGAAAAAGATGAAGTAGTGCGTAGGACTATTTCTGTTGCTTTCGTTTAACCGCTAGTCAGCCTGAGAAAAAATCGTTTTGGATTTTTTCTCAGGTTCTTTCTATTTAAGTTATTTTTAGTTGGATATCGTTATTTAATAAGGCTATTATATGGTATAATGATAATTAACTGAAGTGTGGAGGAAATAAAATGTTATCAATTGTTGTCCCTTGTTATAATGAGGAAGCAGCGATTCCGCTGTTTTTTGAAGAAGTAGAAAAAATTAGCCAGCAACTGTCTCATTCAGTAGAATATATATTTGTGAATGATGGCTCAAAAGATAATACGTTAGCTGTTTTAAGACAGCTTTATCGCGAACATCCAGAGAAGGTCCGTTATCTTTCTTTTTCACGAAATTTTGGGAAAGAAGCAGGCTTATACGCTGGTTTAAAAGAAGCAACAGGTGACTTAGTGACAGTCATGGACGTTGATTTACAAGACCCGCCTGAGTTATTACCTCAAATGATTGAGATGATTGAAACCAGTACAGATTTAGATTGTGTTGGCACACGACGCATAACAAGAGACGGCGAACCGCCCATTCGTAGCTTGTTTGCACGGATGTTCTATAAACTCATTAATCGAATTGCTGAGACGGAAATGGTGGATGGTGCCCGTGACTTTCGTGTCATGACCCGACAAATGGTCGATGCGATTTTAGAGTTATCTGAGTATAATCGTTTTTCAAAAGGGATTTTTAGTTGGGTCGGCTTTAAAACAGAATATATTGAATTTAAAAATCGAGAACGAATTGCTGGAGAAACCTCTTGGTCTTTCTGGAGTCTATTAAGTTATTCAATTGACGGGATTGTCAATTTTTCAGAAACACCATTGAATATTGCTTCATACGTTGGCGCCTTTTCGTGTATTGGTTCTGCACTAGCAATGTTAGTGATTATCTTTCGAACATTAGTTAATGGTGATCCAACAAGCGGCTGGCCTTCAATGGTTTGTATTGTACTTTTTGTAGGTGGTTTGCAACTATTATGTTTAGGAATTATTGGCAAATATATCGGCAAAATTTTCTTAGAAACGAAAAAACGACCAATTTATATTGTAAAGGAATCAGAAAAAGATTCTAAAAAATAACCAAAAAAGCAGAGAAAAATTCTCTGTTTTTTTGTTGTGCATTAAAAAAAGTGTGAATAGACTTTTCAGAAAAACAACATTTTTTACATAAAAAATACATTAACTTTACCTATTTTTATCTTAATGAAACAGCTTTGCTCTCGCGGTTGCAAGAAATAAATGTTAAAATCAAAAGGTATGCTATTAAATGTTTTTTTGGAGGTTGGGTCATGATAGAAGTTATCGACTTGAAAAAAGTATTCGATAATGGGTTTGAAGCGTTAAAATCGGTCAATTTTACGATTGAGCAAGGGGACTTGGTTTGTTTGTTAGGACCAAGTGGGTGTGGGAAATCCACAATTTTAAACTTAATTGCAGGTTTATTACATCCAAGTGATGGAGATATTCAGTTTCGACAGCAATCGGTTGTCAAAACAGCACCAAAAGATCGGAACATCGGGTTCGTTTTTCAAAATTATGCCTTATATCCACATATGACTGTTCTAGAAAACGTAATGTTTCCTTTGACGGTAGGAAGTAAGAAAGTTCCCAAGGCAGAGGCACAAGCTATTGCCGAAGAATATATGAAACTAACGAATATTGAAGAGTTAAGCCATAAAAAGCCAGGCACACTTTCTGGTGGTCAACAACAGCGTGTTGCGATTACCCGGGCGTTAGTTCAAAAACCAGATGTTTTATTATTAGATGAGCCTTTAAGTAACTTGGATGCACGTTTGCGTTTGAAAATTCGTGAAGAAATCCGCCGCTTGGTGAAAGAAGTAGGCATTACAACAATCTTTGTAACGCACGACCAAGAGGAAGCGCTATCAATCAGTGATAAAATTATTTTATTAAACGAAGGGGTTATTCAACAAAATGATGAACCTCAAAACCTTTACTTAGAACCAAATAACTTATTTGTTGCTCAGTTCATAGGTAACCCAATTATTAATTTATTGTCTGTTGAAGTGAAAGACGGCAAAATGTACCACGAAAGTTTTGAAATTCCGCTTGAGCGTTTTGAGCAAGCACGCTTTAAAATGCCAATGACTGATGGGAAATATACGTTTGCTTCTCGTCCAGAAGATGTGGTACCAACTGAAACAGGTCTCTTTACCACAACGACAGATTTAGTGGAATTGATTGGTCGAGAACGTATTTTACGATTTACATTAGGAAATGAACAAGTGAAATCAATTGTAAGTGTAGAAGAAGCGATTGAAGAAGGAGACACTTTATCTTTTGATTTTTCATATAAAAAAGTATTTATCTTTAACGAAGCGGGAGACCGGGTTTACTAATGAAAAAATACAATCCAGAAAATCAACCAAAAGCATGGCTCTTCCTTCTGCCATCATTAGGAATCATTTTACTGTTTAGCGTTTATCCACTGTTTCGTTCTTTGTGGATGAGCTTCCAAAAAGGTTCCTTAATTAACCAACGCTACGCTGGTTTAGAAAATTATCAACGTGTATTGAATGATCCAATCTTCTATAAAGCGTTAAAAAATACAGCGCTCTATGCATTTGCTGTGGTACCGATTGCCTTGATAATTTCCCTAGCAATTGCTTGGATTATCTTTGAAAAAGTTAAACATAAGAGTTTCTTTGAAACGATTTTCTTTATGCCTTATGTAACGAGTACGATTGCCATTGGGATTGTCTTCCGTTACTTCTTTAATGGCGATTATGGAATTGTCAATTACGTCTTAGGCTTTTTCGGCATTCCTTCTGTCAACTGGCTAGATAATGTTCAAATGAGTATGCCGACATTGATTATTTTTGGGGTTTGGACGAGTTTAGCATTTAATATTATTATTTTGTTGGCTGGGTTGAGAAATATTGATGAAGAACATTTTAAAATTGCAAAAATGTTTGGCGCCTCAGACGGCGAAATTTTCCGACGTATTACGTTTCCGCAGCTAGTCCCGACCATTGCCTTTTTATTAACGGTCAATTTAATTGGCGCCTTTAAAGTTTATACACAAGTTTATGCTTTATTCGGTGGTCGTGCGGGGATTGCCAATAGTGCCACAACCGCAGTGTACTATATTTATGACAAATTCCACATTGCAGGGCGTCCCGGAATTGCGATGGCCGCCACAGTGATTTTATTTGTGATTATTTTAGTGGTCACTTTCTTACAAAATAAACTCTTAAAGAAAGTGGGGCAATAAGCCAATGAAAAAAGTTTTAACGATTATCGCATTTGTTTTCTTAGGCATTTTAGCCGTTATTACGTTATTTCCATTTGTCTATATGATTTTAGCTGGTTTAATGAGTTACTCTGAAGCGACCAGCATGCCGCCAACCATGTTTCCAAAACAACCACAATGGCAAAACTACACAGAGGTCTTTCAAAAAGCACCCTTTCTTCGGTATTTCTTGAACACAGTCTTTGTTTCAGGCGTTACAACGATTGCTACGGTAGTCACCGCCGTGTTAGCTTCATTCGCATTAACGAGTTTGAAGTTCCGTTTTAAAAATGTGGTCATTGCTTTGATGATTTCGTTGTTAATGGTTCCGTATGAATCTATTATTTTTACCAATTATCAAACGATTGCGCAATTAGGTTTGTTAAATACTTACAGCGCCTTAATTATTCCATTTTTAACTAGTATTTTTTATATTTACTATTTAAACGGTTATTTAAAAGGTATTCCTGATACTTTTTACAAGGCTGCCAAGATTGATGGCGCTAGTGATTTAGAATATATTTGGCGTATTTTAGTACCAATGTCAAAACCAGCGTTGGTAACAGTAGGGATTTTAACATTCATTTCTAGTTGGAATTCTTTCTTGTGGCCATTGTTGGTGACGAACGAGAAAAAATACCGTCTATTGAATAATGGACTATCGGCCTTTGCGACAGAGAGCGGTAGTGACGTACATTTACAAATGGCTGCTGCAACATTAACCGTTATTCCAATTTTAATTATTTACTTGATTTTCAGAAAAGAAATTATCAGAGGAGTTGCAAAAAATGGAATCAAAGGCTAAAACAACTGTGACTTTTCACAGTGGCATTTTAACAATTGGAGGAACCGTGATTGAAGTGGCGTATAAAGATGCCCACATCTTCTTTGATTTTGGTACAGAATTTCGACCAGAATTAGATTTGCCCGATGATCACATTGAAACCTTAATTAATAATCGTTTAGTGCCAGAATTAAAAGACTTATATGACCCACGTTTAGGTTATGAATATCATGGTGCAGAAGACAAAGAGTATCAACACACCGCTGTTTTCTTATCTCATGCCCATTTAGATCATTCACGCATGATTAATTATTTAGACCCAGCTGTTCCGTTGTACGCATTAAAAGAAACGAAGATGATTCTAAATAGTTTAAATCGCAAAGGTGATTTTTTGATTCCATCACCGTTTGAAGAAAAGAATTTTACCCGAGAAATGATTGGTCTTAATAAAAACGATGTGATTAAAGTTGGCGAAATTTCAGTGGAAATCGTACCTGTTGATCATGATGCGTACGGTGCTTCGGCATTACTGATTCGCACGCCTGACCATTTTATCACATACACAGGTGATTTGCGCTTACATGGCCATAATCGTGAAGAGACTTTAGCTTTTTGTGAAAAAGCTAAACATACTGAATTATTAATGATGGAAGGCGTAAGCATTAGCTTCCCAGAACGTGAACCAGATCCAGCCCAAATAGCGGTTGTAAGTGAAGAAGATCTTGTTCAGCACTTGGTTCGTTTAGAACTAGAAAACCCGAATCGACAAATTACCTTTAATGGTTATCCAGCAAACGTGGAACGTTTTGCTAAGATTATTGAAAAGTCACCACGTACAGTCGTTTTAGAAGCAAATATGGCTGCGTTGTTACTTGAAGTATTTGGAATAGAAGTTCGTTATTATTATGCTGAATCTGGTAAAATACTAGAATTGAATCCAGCGTTAGAAATCCCGTATGACACGTTACTAAAGGACAAAACAGACTATTTGTGGCAAGTTGTGAACCAGTTTGACAACCTCCAAGAAGGTAGTTTATACATTCACAGTGATGCGCAACCGTTAGGGGACTTTGATCCACAGTATCGCGTGTTTTTAGATTTGTTGGCTAAAAAAGACATTACTTTTGTCCGTTTAGCTTGTTCAGGACATGCAATTCCAGAAGATCTGGATAAAATTATTGCATTGATTGAACCTCAAGTATTGGTTCCAATCCATACGTTAAAACCAGAAAAACTGGAAAACCCGTATGGTGAAAGAATATTGCCAGAACGTGGCGAGCAAATTGTTTTATAAATTTTTTTAAGGGAGAGAAAAAAATGAAGTTCAAAACTCTAGCAACAACAGTGTTAGCAACCGCAGCTATTTTCGCATTGGGGGCTTGTGGTAACGGTAATGGGGCCAAAGAATCAAACGATATTGTGAAAGAAGTGAAGGAAGATACGACAATCACTTTCTGGCATGCAATGAATGGGGTTCAAGAAGAAGCGTTAACAAAATTAACGAAAGACTTCATGAAAGAAAATCCAAAAATTAAAGTGGAATTACAAAATCAATCTGCTTACCCTGATTTACAAGCCAAAATCAATTCGACTTTAACTTCACCAAAAGATTTACCAACAATTACGCAAGCGTACCCAGGCTGGTTATGGAATGCTGCACAAGATGAAATGTTAGTGGACTTAAAACCATATATGGATGATGACACAATCGGCTGGAAAGATGCAGAGCCAATTCGTGAAGTATTGTTAGACGGCGCCAAAATCGACGGCAAACAATACGGCATTCCATTTAATAAATCGACAGAAATGTTATTCTATAATGCTGATTTGTTGAAAGAATATGGTGTTGAAGTACCGAAAACATTAGAGGAATTAAAAGAAGCTTCTAAAACAATTTACGAAAAATCCAACAAAGAAGTCGTTGGTGCTGGTTTTGACTCGTTAAATAACTATTACGCAATTGGAATGAAAAACAAAGGCGTTGATTTTAATAAAGACTTAGATTTAACAAGCAAAGATTCACAAGAAGTCGTGGACTATTACCGTGATGGTATCGAAGCAGGTTACTTCCGCACAGCTGGTTCAGATAAATATTTATCTGGCCCATTTGCAAACAAAAAGGTAGCAATGTTTGTCGGTAGTATTGCTGGTGCTGGTTTTGTTCAAAAAGATGCTGAAGCTGGTGGCTATGAATACGGTGTTGCACCACGTCCTGAAAAAATCAACTTACAACAAGGAACAGATATTTATATGTTCGATAGTGCTACGCCAGAACAACGGACAGCGGCATTTGAATTCATGAAATTCTTAGCAACGCCTGATTCACAATTGTACTGGGCACAACAAACAGGTTATATGCCAATTTTAGAATCTGTTTTACACAGTGATGAGTACAAAAATTCTAAGACAACCAAAGTACCTGCACAACTTGAAAACGCAGTAAAAGATTTATTCGCTATCCCAGTAGAAGAAAATGCTGATTCAGCCTATAATGAAATGCGGACAATTATGGAAAGTATTTTTGCTTCATCAAATAAAGACACGAAAAAATTATTGAAAGATGCAACATCACAATTTGAACAAGCATGGAACCAATAATCAATAAATAAACAGACGTGGGAGGTTGGGATCTGAGTCGTTATGGCTCGTGTTCTAACCTTCCTGTTCTTTTGGGCGGAAGAAGGAGAGAAACAAAATGCAAATAAAAATTTTAGCAACAAGTGATATGCATGGGTACATTATGCCAACAAGTTATAGTGAAAAAAAGATGGATTTGCCTTTTGGAACCGCAAAAGCAGCAACCATGCTGAAAAAGTTACGGGCGTCTGCCAAAGGACCAGTTTTTCAAATTGAAAATGGGGATTTTATTCAAGGTTCGCCGCTTAGTTACTACGTAAGAAAAGCAGAAACACATTCAGTGGAAGCCATCACTAAAATCATTAATCAAATGAATTATGATGTTAGCATTTTAGGCAACCATGAATTTAATTACGGTTTAGATTATTTAAAGGAAACGATTGCCAGTTATCAACAGCCAGTTTTAGCTGCCAATATTCTTGGTAAAGATGGACAACCTTATTTCGGTCAGCCGTATGTCATCATAGAAAAACAAGGGGTTAAAGTAGCCATCCTTGGCGTGACGACTCAATATATTCCTCATTGGGAACAGCCGGCAACAGTCAAAAATTTAACGTTTAAAAGTGTCGTTGAAACAGCGGCGGAATACGTGCCAAAACTGCGGGAAGAAGCGGATCTAGTTGTTGTCGCTTACCATGGCGGTTTTGAAAAAGATTTAGAAACAGGGGAACCCACGGAATTACTAACAGGAGAAAATGAAGGCTACGATTTATTGGAAAAAGTTCCTGGGATTGATGCCTTAGTCACTGGTCACCAACATCGAGAAATTGCTACAAAACTGAATGGAATACCTGTGATTCAACCAGGTTTTCGAGGAGCTTTCGTTGGAGAAATTACTTTAGAAATTGAACCTATGGCTAAAGGCTATCGCGTTATTGGAAGTGATGCAGCTATTCATCCTGTTGGAAACGAACAACCAGATGCAGAAGTTTTAGCTTTGACAACAGCGTTACATGACGAGGTAGAAGAGTGGCTTGATCAACCAGTGGGAAATGTGGAAGGGGATATGACGATTCAAAATCCGAATGCCGTACGCCTCAAAGAACATCCGTATATAGAATTTATTAATAACGTCCAAATGGCTTCAAGCGGAACGGATATTTCAGGGACTGCACTTTTTAACAATGAAGGCAAAGGGTTTAATAATCAAATTACGATGCGCGATATCATTACCAACTACATTTATCCAAATACTTTGGCTGTATTGCGTGTCACTGGACAAGACCTCCGTGAAGCGTTAGAACAAAGCGCTACTTATTTTGTGTTAGAAAAAGGCCAACCAATTTTCAACCCGAAATATGTCGATCCAAAACCACAATACTATAATTATGATATGTATGAAGGCATTGAGTATACGCTTGACTTAAGACAACCGTTTGGTGAAAGAGTGACGAAACTTAATTATCATGGCAAAGCAGTGCAAGCAGAAGATGTTTTGGAAATCGTGACAAATCAATACCGAGCAGTCGGTGGCGGAAACTATCAAATGTTCCAACCTGAAAAAATTATTCGAGAAATTCAAATTGATATGACGGAACTGATTGCAGAATATTTAAAAAAACATCCAATCATTCAAGCGTCGACAAATGATAACTTCAAGGTTATCTGGTAAAAAATAGCAAAAAAAGCCTTCAACCATGCAATTACTTGAAAGATGGTTGAAGGCCTTTTTTGAGTTAATAGCCTTTTTTTAAGGAAACTTGGTTTTTGACGAGGGTCTGATCCGTCACAAATTGATTTAAGTTTGGAATAAAAATCGCCAGTAATTTTGATTTGAACTTCGGTGTCATGCCAGAAATATGAGGTGTTAATAAAACATTCTGCATCTCCCATAAAGGGCTATCTTCGGGAAGAGGTTCTTCTTCAAAGACATCTAAGGCAGCAAAAGCAATGGTTTTATTGTTTAAGGCAGTTATCAAATCGTTCGTTGCTACTGAGGCGCCGCGACCAACATTTACGAAAATTGTTTCAGGAGCCATTTTTTCAAAAAGTGCCTGATTGTATAAATGTTTTGTTGTTTCAGTCAAAGGAAGAATGTTCACAACAATGGACATTTCATGGATAATTTTACTCATATTCTTCTGTGAATAGCATTCAATGAAGCCTTCCGTCACATGTCCAGAGGTATTCACGCCATAAACTTGAAGATTTAAACCTTTAGCAAATTTAGCTAATTGTTGTCCGATTTGCCCGGTGCCTACGATTAACATTTTTTGCCCAGAAAGTTGTTGATAGGAAGGGGCTGTTTGATTCCATGTGTGTTGCATTTGTTGTTGGATACTTTCTTGCAGTCCGCGGGTATGTGCTAATAAAACGCCTAAAACATGTTCTGAGATAGAAACACTATGGATTCCGCTACCATTAGACAACAGAATGCCTTTTTCTCTTAATTTATCAAAATCCATATAATCAGCACCAGCAGAAATGAGCTGAATCCATTTTAGGTGACTAGTCTCAGAGGCTAATAAACGCGGACCAATTTCTTTATGCCAGCCTAACATAATTTCGATTGCCTCTTCTTCAGCAGAGGATAAATGATCGGTAGATGTTTTAACTAGATAATTGGGCGCCACAGCTTTCACTTGTTCCAGTTGTTCTTCGTTGAATACTTCATTTAAATAAATAATTGGTTGGTTCATCTTTCTTCCTCCTAGCACTTTTTATTGTATCAAAAATAAATTTAAAAGAGAAAAAGAAAGGCTTTTCAGTAAAGCAGAAAGCCAAGGACAAAAATCCGATTTAGATTTTTGTCCTTGGCTTAAAAACTGCTAAAGTCCAGTGCTAACCTTATTTAGGTACGCCGTTTTCAAATAAACTTGTACTATGAACTGGTTGACGTCGAGCATCGGGCCGTAAGTAATGTAAAGCATTATTTACGGCAGTAGGTGCCTCACCAAATCCTGTAGCGATTAATTTCACTTTTCCCTCATAGGAACAGATATCCCCTACAGCGTATACACCAGGAATGTTAGTTGACATATCGGAATGAACATTAATAGCATTTCTAGAAACGTCTAATCCCCATTCTTTGAGGTGTGTTAAAGAAGAAGTGAAGCCATAATTAATAATTAAATCATCCAGAGGGAGATCCAATGTTTGGTCACCTTTTGTCTCCGTTAATTGGATGCCTGTGAACGTTTCGTTTTCCTTTAAAATATCACTAATGATATAAGGAGTTCTGATAGAAACACTAGATTTTTCCAGTTGTTCCACGCTATGTTCATGGCCGCGAAATTGTGGGCGACGATGGATAATAGATACTTCTTCTGCAACGTTTTCTAGCATTAAAGCCCAGTCAATTGCGGAATCGCCGCCACCAGCAATCGCAACTTTTTTGCCAGCGAATTTTTTCATGTCAGTCACATAATAATGGATTGACTCACCTTCAAAGGCTTCAACATTTTCGATAGCTAAACGTCGAGGTTGGAAAGCACCGTTACCAATCGCAAAGATAACCGTTTTAGAATAATGTGTGCCTTTAGTTGTGTCTAAGCGCAGAAGTCCATCTGCTTCCTGTGCAAGGTGTGTGAGCTCTTCTTCCAAACAAACATCGTGCTGAAATGGCTGCATCTGTTTTTCCAAATTGGCAATTAACTCACCGGCTTTAATAGCAGGGAATCCAGGAATATCATAAATATATTTTTCGGGATACAGCATTGTTAGCTGACCACCTAATTGCGGCAGGCTATCAATGATTTTCGTTTTCGCTTTACGAATTCCCGCATAAAAAGCGGCAAATAATCCAACAGGACCGCCGCCGATAATCGTTAAATCATAAATATCTTTTTCATCAGACATTTGAAAATTCCTCCTAATTCATTTAGGGTTGAGACAACTATTGATCGTTTTGCGAACACTTCACAAAATAGCACGGCTTTTCGAAAAAAGCAAGTTTGGCTAACGAATCAAAGCATTCTTTAATCATTGGAAAAAGATCATAGCAATTTTCAGCATTTTTCGATATGATGGAACTATAAAATAATTATCTAGGAGGACATTCTCATGTCACAATTTCCACAATTAGATTTAGAAAATGCTAAAGGCCCAAAAGCGGTCATTAAAACAAACCGAGGCGACATCACTGTTCAATTATTCCCAGAACAAGCGCCTAAAACGGTTAAAAATTTTGTTGAATTAGCGAAAAAGGGCTACTATGATGGCGTTATTTTCCATCGTGTGATTCCTGATTTTATGATTCAAGGCGGTGACCCAACCGGAACAGGAATGGGCGGCGAAAGTATTTATGGAGAAGCATTTGAGGATGAATTTTCTCGGGATGTTTTCAATTTGCGTGGCGCATTGTCAATGGCAAATGCTGGTCCTAACACAAATGGTAGCCAATTCTTTGTTGTTACTAATCAAAATGTTCCAGCTCAAATGATGAGTCAGTTAGAAGACGCTGGTTTTCCAGAAGAAATTATTGAAGCTTACAAACAAGGCGGAACACCTTGGTTAGACTTCCGTCATACTGTTTTTGGTCATGTTGTTGATGGTATGGATGTAGTGGATGAAATTGGTGGAGTCC
Source organism: Enterococcus sp. DIV0183 (assembly GCF_050541505.1). Taxonomy (NCBI): domain Bacteria; kingdom Bacillati; phylum Bacillota; class Bacilli; order Lactobacillales; family Enterococcaceae; genus Enterococcus; species Enterococcus sp. DIV0183. Next base: position 2,362,433 of record NZ_CP172932.1, on the reverse strand, counting down.
AACGGGATGCCCAAGACCGTCCAACATTTGACGTCGTGATGGACACAGTTGAAATCATTGGTGAATAAGTTTAACCAATTGAAAAAGAGGGTACCAACGAGGGACAAATTCGTTGGTACTCTTTATTTTTTTCTTAAAACGACTAACTTTTTTTTAAAAGCATCCAAATCGCTTCTTTTAATGAAGTCTTTATAGGATACTGAGTTAAAGAATAGAAGGAGAGGAAGCGAATTTGTTAGAAAAATACAGATATCCAATGGCCTTGGCTTTGTTTGCAGTAATACTCCCATTTATAGGAACGTTTTTTACGTATGTAGATCAGCAAGGAATCGTTCATGAACCAGGATTTTATACAATAATAATTGGAGAAATTTTACTTCTATTTTCAGGTATCTGGTTCGTCAGAGTTTATTTAGCTAAACGCAAAAGAAAGAATTAAAAACAGCTGTCCTAAAAACTAGGACAGCTGTTTTTAATTAAAGGCTTTTTTGATACGTAAAAGGCCTTCTTCGAGAGTTTCTTTTGAACAAGCTAAGTTTAAACGCATGTGTTGAGAACCTTGGGGACCAAAACTAATTCCTGGATTTAGAACCACTTTCCCCTTATGAATTAAGGTATCGCGAAGTTCTCGATCCGTTAGTGAATAAGAACTAAAGTCTAACCATAAAAGATAGGTTCCTTCAGGCTCCATTACACGAACGCTAGGCAGCTCTTCACGGAAAAAAGAAAGGGCAAAATCAATATTTTCTTTTAAATAATCAAGTAACGCCGCTAGCCATTCTTCCCCTGTTTGATAGGCAGCTGCCGTTCCCACGTAGCCAAAAGTATTGATACCGCCTTGATGATTTTTGTCTTGTAAAGATACGAAAGATTGCCGTAGTTTTTCATTAGGAATGAACAGCATTGAATTTTTAATCCCCGCTAAATTAAAGGTTTTCGTTGCCGCGGTTAAGGTAACAGTGAATTCCTTAAATGCTTCATCAGCGACAGTAAAGGAAGTGAAGGTATGCGGTTTGAAAATCAAATCCTGATGAATTTCATCGCTAACCACAGTTACTTGGTGTTTTTGGCATAAACGGCCAATTGCTAGCAATTCTTCTTTTGTCCAAACACGTCCACCAGGATTATGGGGATTACAAAAAAGTAACAGTTTCACCTTTTCTTCGATTATCTGTTGTTCCATTTTAACCAAATCAACTTCATAATGTCCGTTAACTTCTAGTAAAGAATGTCGCACGAGTCTACGCTCATTTTGTTTTACCACATCTGCAAAAGGGGGGTAGACTGGATCACAAATCATGACAGAATCAGCAGGTGCTGTATACGCTTGAACGGCTGTGGCCAAACTGGGTACCACGCCACTATTAAACAAAATTTCTTCTTTTTCAACAATCAATTGATGGTGTTGCCGTTGCCAATCTTGAATTGCTTGATACAGTTCATTAGGTGCCACCGCATATCCTAGAATGCCCTGTTCAATAACTTGTGACAAGGCATCAAGAATAGGCTGATGTACTTTGAAATCCATATCAGCAACCCATAAAGGTAGTAAATCTTTTTCGTGGTAACTCGTTTCAACGGTGTCCCATTTAACACAATTCGTGTGGCGACGCTCAATGGTTTCATTAAAATTAAACATAAGATAACTCCTTTTCTTCTATATAAAGTCTTACTTCCTATAGTATAGTAGATTTTGCTTAAAAGATGAAACAATAGTTTTAACAACTAGGGAAGAAATAATGCACAAACGTTGAAAAAATGCTATTATTTTAAATGAGTAGAAACGGAAAAAGAAATTTATCGTATGAAAAGAGGAAATTTGATGAAGTACAAAATTGGTATGGTACTTTCTGGCACAATTACCGGACTTCAACCATATGGCGCATTTGTTTCTTTAGACGAAGAAACACAAGGACTGATTCATGTTTCGGAAGTACAAGCTGGCTTTACCAAAAATATCCATGGACTCTTAACCGTTGGACAAAAAGTAACCGTTCAAGTTATTGATGTTGATGAATATTCTCAAAAGATTAGCTTATCTTTACGAACCCTTGAAGACAAAGTTCATTCAGTGAACCATCGACGCAAAAAATATTTTACGGATAAGAATAAAAAAATTGGCTTTGCAACCTTAGACAAAGAACTTCCAGAATGGATTGATGAAGCAATGGATAAGTTGCTTGAAAAATAATTCTGTATTTTTTCAGAAAGTGTGTTACAATTTCTTTTGTTAGTGAATCTAAAAATTAATTGAGGTGGATGTCGTGTCTAACAAAAAAGTCGCTGGAACAATCATACTGAACTTAAACGATGGTAGTAAAAAATTTTTGATGCATCCAATAGGTGAAGCGATTGAGTTTGCGATGGCAAAAGTTTCTGATGAGATGACGGGTTTAGCTAGTATGCTACAATGGTTCAAAGAAGAGGTTCAATTGGACGTTACTTCAATTAGCTTAGTAGAATTAACTAACGCGCATATCAATAAAGAAAATGTTCCGCTGTTTGTCTTCGAGATGGATGAACAAGCACTTAAAAATGAAATGGATAAAGACTATACATGGGTAGCACCTGCAGAATTAAAAACGATTTGGTCAAAATATCATATTGAAGGTGTCCCAATGTTTTAAACAAAAAAGAAAGAATCTGTCGATAATCGAACAGATTCTTTCTTTTTTTATGTTGTACGTAAAAAAGTTAATCGAACTATTTCAAATATATGATTCAAATTGTTCGATTTTTAGTAAGGAATTAAACTGTTTTGATAGACAATTAGGATTTAAAAAGTTTAAAAACGAAATAATTGAAAAGAATGAAAACAGATTGAAAACTTCTTTTAATTTTTTTGAAAAAAAGTGTTGACCAAACATCAAAATCTTGATATATTATTACATGTCGCAAGGCGAGTCACACAGCTGAGCGATTCAGAAATCAATAATTAAATAACAATTCTTGATTTCAAATCTCTCGAAAAAAGTTTGAAAAAACAACAAAAAAGTTGTTGACAAATAACAAGCGAGATGATAAGATATAGAAGTTGTCACAACAGACAACAACAACCGAGCAAAACAACTTAAAAAAACTTTTTTAAAAAAGTTCTTGACATTCAAACGAAAGTTTGTTATGATATAAAAGTTGCTGCGAGGTAACGTAGACCTTTGAAAACTGAACAAAGAATAGACGAACCAAATGTGTAGGGCGTCTTGATTCAATTCAAGACAACAAACATTTTTAACAAGCAAGCAATATGCTAGCAAACAAATTGAGCTTAACAATCGTAAGATTGTTCTAACTTTTATTATGAGAGTTTGATCCTGGCTCAGGACGAACGCTGGCGGCGTGCCTAATACATGCAAGTCGAACGCTTCTTTCCTCCCGAGTGCTTGCACTCAATTGGAAAGAGGAGTGGCGGACGGGTGAGTAACACGTGGGTAACCTACCCATCAGAGGGGGATAACACTTGGAAACAGGTGCTAATACCGCATAACAGTTTATGCCGCATGGCATAAGAGTGAAAGGCGCTTTCGGGTGTCGCTGATGGATGGACCCGCGGTGCATTAGCTAGTTGGTGAGGTAACGGCTCACCAAGGCCACGATGCATAGCCGACCTGAGAGGGTGATCGGCCACACTGGGACTGAGACACGGCCCAGACTCCTACGGGAGGCAGCAGTAGGGAATCTTCGGCAATGGACGAAAGTCTGACCGAGCAACGCCGCGTGAGTGAAGAAGGTTTTCGGATCGTAAAACTCTGTTGTTAGAGAAGAACAAGGACGTTAGTAACTGAACGTCCCCTGACGGTATCTAACCAGAAAGCCACGGCTAACTACGTGCCAGCAGCCGCGGTAATACGTAGGTGGCAAGCGTTGTCCGGATTTATTGGGCGTAAAGCGAGCGCAGGCGGTTTCTTAAGTCTGATGTGAAAGCCCCCGGCTCAACCGGGGAGGGTCATTGGAAACTGGGAGACTTGAGTGCAGAAGAGGAGAGTGGAATTCCATGTGTAGCGGTGAAATGCGTAGATATATGGAGGAACACCAGTGGCGAAGGCGGCTCTCTGGTCTGTAACTGACGCTGAGGCTCGAAAGCGTGGGGAGCAAACAGGATTAGATACCCTGGTAGTCCACGCCGTAAACGATGAGTGCTAAGTGTTGGAGGGTTTCCGCCCTTCAGTGCTGCAGCAAACGCATTAAGCACTCCGCCTGGGGAGTACGACCGCAAGGTTGAAACTCAAAGGAATTGACGGGGGCCCGCACAAGCGGTGGAGCATGTGGTTTAATTCGAAGCAACGCGAAGAACCTTACCAGGTCTTGACATCCTTTGACCACTCTAGAGATAGAGCTTTCCCTTCGGGGACAAAGTGACAGGTGGTGCATGGTTGTCGTCAGCTCGTGTCGTGAGATGTTGGGTTAAGTCCCGCAACGAGCGCAACCCTTATTGTTAGTTGCCATCATTTAGTTGGGCACTCTAGCGAGACTGCCGGTGACAAACCGGAGGAAGGTGGGGATGACGTCAAATCATCATGCCCCTTATGACCTGGGCTACACACGTGCTACAATGGGAAGTACAACGAGTCGCTAGACCGCGAGGTCATGCAAATCTCTTAAAGCTTCTCTCAGTTCGGATTGCAGGCTGCAACTCGCCTGCATGAAGCCGGAATCGCTAGTAATCGCGGATCAGCACGCCGCGGTGAATACGTTCCCGGGCCTTGTACACACCGCCCGTCACACCACGAGAGTTTGTAACACCCGAAGTCGGTGAGGTAACCTTTTTGGAGCCAGCCGCCTAAGGTGGGATAGATGATTGGGGTGAAGTCGTAACAAGGTAGCCGTATCGGAAGGTGCGGCTGGATCACCTCCTTTCTAAGGGATATTACGGAAATACACATTTCGTCTTTACTTTGTTCAGTTTTGAGAGGTCTACTCTCAATCAAATAAGCTC
>NZ_CP172932.1:882500-2352500 GCF_050541505.1 Enterococcus sp. DIV0183 | reverse complement strand
ATGGTTGGGAAAAAAATGAAAATCCCTGTCATCCATACGTATCATACAATGTATGAAGATTACTTACATTATATTGCTAAAGGAAAAGTTGTCCGTCCATCACATGTTAAATTCTTTTCAAGAGTGTTTACAAATCATACGACAGGTGTTGTTTGTCCCAGTGAACGTGTAATTGAAAAATTACGGGATTATGGAGTGACCGCACCAATGAGAATTATTCCAACAGGGATCGAAATTGATAAGTTTTTACGTCCCGATATTACTGAAGAAATGATCGCTGGAATGCGTCAACAACTAGGTATTGAAGAGCAACAGATTATGTTGTTATCGTTAAGTCGAATTTCTTATGAAAAAAATATTCAAGCAATTATTCAAGGATTACCACAAATTATTGAAAAATTACCACAAACTCGTTTAGTAATAGTTGGAAATGGTCCCTATCTAGAGGATTTAAAAGAATTAGCAGAAGAACTAGAAGTCAGTGAATACGTTCAATTTACGGGTGAAGTGCCAAATGAAGAAGTCGCGATTTATTATAAAGCTGCTGACTATTTTGTCAGCGCCTCAACGTCGGAAACACAAGGCTTAACTTATACAGAAGCGATGGCTGCTGGTGTTCAATGTGTTGCAGAAGGGAACGCCTATTTAAATAATTTATTTGATCATGAAAGCTTAGGCAAAACTTTTAAGACAGACAGTGATTTTGCCCCAACATTGATTGACTATATACAAGCAAATATTAAAATGGACCAAACTATTTTAGATGAAAAATTATTTGAAATTTCTTCTACAAACTTTGGCAACAAAATGATTGAATTTTATCAAGACACATTGATTTACTTTGATCAACTTCAAATGGAAAAAGAAAATGCGGACTCAATAAAAAAAATTAAAGTAAAATTTACATCTTTAAGAAAATAAACTGCAAAACTTTCCTCCTTCGTTTATACTGAAGGAGGAAAGTTTTTTATTTTAAGAACGGAGGAAGCTACTATGTCTAAAATCGGCTTTATTGGAACGGGTGTCATGGGAAAATCAATTATTCGTAACATGATGAAAAACAATTTATCTGTCAATGTTTACAATCGAACAAAAAGTAAAACAGATGATTTAGTTGCTGAAGGAGCAGTTTGGTATGATACGCCAAAAGCAATTGCGGAAGCGAGTGATATCATTTTTACAATGGTTGGCTTTCCTTCAGATGTTGAAGGCGTGTATTTTAATGAAACAGGGATTTTTCAAGCAGATCTTACAGGTAAAATAGTAGTAGATTTAACCACAAGTACGCCGACCTTGGCTGAAAAGATTGCCAAAAAAGCAGCAGAAGTGGGTGCTCATGCGTTGGATGCGCCAGTTTCTGGTGGTGACTTAGGTGCTAAAAATGGTACTTTAACAATTATGGTTGGTGGCGATCAAGAAAGTTATGACACCGTCTTACCAATTTTCAAAACATTTGGTAAAACGTTTATGCTACACGGCTCAGCTGGAAAAGGGCAACACACTAAGATGGCGAATCAGTTAATGATTGCAGGCACAATGACCGGGTTGACTGAAATGCTCGTTTATGCAAATGCGACAGGATTAACTTTAGAAAAAGTTCTGGAAACAGTCGGTGGTGGTAGTGCTGCGAACTGGTCATTAAGTAATTATGGACCGCGTATTTTAAAAGAAGATTATACGCCAGGCTTTTTTGTTAAACATTTTATCAAAGATTTAAAGATTGCGTTAGATGAAGCAAAAAAACTTGACCTTCCATTGCCAGCGACGCAAAAAGCGACAGAATTATATGAAAGCCTTGCAGATAAAGGGTTTGAAAATGATGGCACACAGGCCTTAATTAAGCTTTGGTGGACAGATGGCAAGCAACCAACGAATAAAAATTAAAGAACAACAAAAAAATCAAAAAAAATGACGAAAAATCATGCAAGTTAGGCAATGTTTTGTTACAATGGTACAGAACTAGTTTGCAAAAGGAGGCCCACTGATGAAACATTCACAACTTGTGGCGATTATTAAGAGACTGGAAGCAATGATCGAAGCAGCAGATAATGAAGTACAAGTACGCCGCTTTGAACGTGAAGGCGTAGAGAAATGTATTGTAAGTTTTGATAAATCAACAGAAACATTTGAATTAACAGAATCTGATACGCACCAAAGCTATCAATTCGATAACATCGATATTGTAGCAATGGAAATTTACGACTTAATTCAATAATTAATCGTCCTACATTTTAATAAGGGAGTGGAGTAGAAGCACCAAAGCTTCTGGTTCACTCTCTTCTCGTATTATCCAGTCAAGTTGTAGCAATAGCTTAGTGGGAGTTTAAGAATTATATAACAAAAATCACTGGCACTTCTCAATCAGGGGAGTGCCAGTGATGCTTTTTAGTTGCACTTCTTTCCTTTTTCTGTGAAAATAGTTTGGGTATCAAAGTAATTGATCCTTTTTTTAAAAGCCTCGTCCCTTGAAAATGCGCCTTTTTTGAAATATTTGAAGAATATTTCATTAAAAATATAGAAAATTCTCTTGCATTCTTTGCTTATTTACGATATAGTTTGAACATCAAATGTTTTGATAATCAAAGTATATGGATGGTGCACAGAATGGAACCTAATTTAGAAACAGTCAACGATTATTTAGTCAGTGTCTTTAATGACATCTTAACGATTGAAGAATCTGAATTGAAAAAATCACAATTTAATGATTTATCCATTACGGAGATGCACACAATCGAAGCAATTGGTATGTACAAGAAAAAAACGTCTTCAGAAGTAGCCAAGGAACTGTCAATTACCGTCGGAACACTTACTGTAGCGATTAACAACTTAGTTAAAAAAGGCTATGTTGAACGTTTGCGTAGTGAAGATGATCGACGTGTAGTAAAGCTTGGCTTAACCAAAAAGGGAAAATTACTTTTTAGAGTCCATCAGCATTTTCATCGTGAAATGGTTAAAAACATTTTGAAAGGCATGGAGCAAGAAGAAGAACAAGCGCTGTTAAGAGCACTAAAAAATCTTCATGATTTCTTGCAAGAATACAAATAAAAAGTGAGGATCCCCATGAAGAATTATGCACGAATTAGTTGTACAAGCCGTTATGTTCCAGAGAATTGTGTCACGAATCACCAACTGAGTGAAATGATGGATACCTCTGATGAATGGATACATTCGCGAACAGGCATTAGTGAACGTCGCATCGTTACGCAAGAAAATACGTCTGATTTATGTCATCAAGTCGCAAAACAGTTATTGGAAAAATCTGGAAAGCAAGCAAGTGAGATTGACTTTATTTTAGTTGCAACAGTGACACCAGATTTCAATATGCCTTCTGTTGCTTGCCAAGTGCAAGGCGCAATTGGCGCCACTGAGGCCTTTGCTTTTGACATCAGTGCAGCGTGTTCTGGTTTTGTCTATGCCTTAAGCATGGCAGAAAAACTAGTCTTAAGTGGTCGTTATCAAACAGGTCTAGTAATTGGTGGCGAAACATTTTCCAAAATGTTGGATTGGACCGATCGCTCCACAGCGGTGCTTTTCGGTGATGGGGCTGCCGGCGTCTTGATTGAAGCGGCTGAGACACCGCATTTTCTAAATGAAAAATTACAAGCAGATGGACAACGGTGGGCGGCTTTAACGTCAGGCTACACGATCAACGAAAGTCCTTTTTATCAGGGGCATGAGCAGGCTAGTAAGACGCTACAGATGGAAGGACGTAGTATTTTTGATTTTGCGATTAAAGATGTTTCACAAAATATTTTATCACTCGTGACGGACGAAACCGTGGATTATCTTCTACTACATCAAGCAAATGTGCGCATTATCGATAAAATTGCACGTAAGACGAAGATTTCCCGCGAGAAGTTTTTAACGAATATGGATAAATATGGCAATACCTCAGCTGCTAGCATTCCTATTTTGTTGGATGAAGCAGTTGAAAATGGGACCTTAATTTTAGGTTCCCAACAACGCGTGGTGCTAACAGGATTTGGCGGCGGCTTAACATGGGGCTCACTGCTCCTAACGCTGTAAAAAACTGTTCACATATAAATGAAGAAAATGACTATTTTGGAGGAATATACACATGGTATTTGAAAAAATTCAAGCAATTATCGTAGAAGAATTAGGAAAAGATGCTGAAGAGGTACAATTAACTACAAACATTCAAGAAGAATTAGATGCGGATAGCTTAGATTTATTCCAAATCATTAACGAAATCGAAGATGAATTTGATGTGAAAATTGAAACAGAAGATGGCATCCAAACCGTTCAAGATTTAGTAACATATGTAGAAAAACAACAAGCAAACTAATACATGAAAATAGGGGGCTGGGACATTTAATTGCTAAATGACCCAGTCCCTAAAAAAACAAGTAAATAAGCCGGAAAAATCCTTTTTTACTTGAATAAAGTGTACTTATCTTAGAACTAAAGGACGTATAAAATCAATGAATCAACAGTTATGTGAGTTGCTTGGAATCAATTATCCCATTTTTCAAGGCGGTATGGCTTGGGTAGCCGATGCTTCATTAGCAAGTGCTGTGTCAAACGCTGGTGGATTAGGGATTATTGCTGGCGGCAATGCCCCAAAAGAAGTCGTAAAAAAAGAAATTAAAAAAGTTAAAGAATTAACGGAGCAACCCTTTGGTGTCAATATTATGTTACTTTCACCTTTTGCCGATGAAATTGTCGATTTGGTTTGTGAAGAACAGGTTCCTGTCGTAACGACAGGTGCAGGCAATCCAGCCAAATACATGGCTCGTTTTAAAGAACATAACATTAAAGTAATCCCAGTAGTTCCTTCAGTTGCTTTAGCAAAAAGAATGGAAAAAATTGGTGCCGATGCTGTCATTTTTGAAGGAATGGAAGCTGGTGGACATATTGGCAAGTTAACCACTATGAGTGGCTTACCGCAAATCGTTGACGCTGTGTCAATTCCTGTGATTGCAGCAGGTGGGATTGGTGATGGTCGTGGTATGGCTGCGGCCTTTATGTTAGGTGCTGAAGCAGTCCAGTTAGGCACACGTTTTTTAATTGCCAAAGAATGCAACGTTCATCCAGATTATAAACAGAAAGTTTTAAAGGCACGTGATTTAGATGCAGTAATTACCTGCCAACATTTTGGCCATCCAGTGCGTACTTTAAAAAATAAATTAACCGCTCAATATAATCAATTAGAAAAGCAAGAACTCCAAAAAGAAGTGCCTGATTTAGAAATGTTTGAAAAAATTGGTCAGGGCGCTTTGCGCAAAGCTGTCGTTGACGGGGATATGGATTACGGTTCCGTCATGGCGGGACAAATTGCCGGGTTAATAAAAAAAGAAGAAACAGCCCAAGAAATCATTGATTCACTCATGTCTGAATGCAAAGCGATTGTACATAAGATGAATCAGCGTTGGGGCTAAGTGAATAATTTTAACAAAAAATGAGGTGTCGTATGAAAACAGCGATTTTATTTAGTGGACAAGGAGCCCAGTATCAAGGGATGGGTGAAGAATTATATCACCAAGAAGCGATTGTTCGGGAAACTTTCGATGAAGCAAGTCATATCTTAGGTTATGAGATGGCAGAACTTTGTTTTACTGAAAATGAACGTTTAAATGAAACAGAATATACGCAACCTGCTATTTTAACAGTCAGTGTCGCATTTTACCGTCTTTTGCAACAAAAAGGACTAACGCCTGATGTCGTAGCGGGTTTAAGCTTAGGGGAATATAGCGCTTTGGTTGCCAGCGGGGCTTTGCGTTTTTCAGAAGCAGTGGCCTTGGTCCAAAAGCGCGGTCAGTACATGACAGAAGCAGCACCACAAGGAACTGGCAAAATGGTTGCTGTCATGAATGCTGAGCGTGAAGTAATTGAAAAAGCCTGTCAAGAAGCCAGTGCTTTCGGAATTGTGGCTCCAGCAAATTATAATACACCACAACAAATCGTGATTGGTGGTGAGGTTGCTGCTGTTGATCAAGCGATGACACTTCTCAAAGAAGCTGGTGTGAAGCGAATGATTCCGTTAAATGTGAGTGGCCCTTTCCATACGGCGCTGTTACAACCAGCATCAAAAAAATTGGCTCAGGATTTAGCAAAATTGAACTTTCAAACGATGCAAATTCCTGTCATTAGTAATACGACTGCCGAAATTATGCCCCAAGAGGCAATTCAAGCGTTATTGGAAAAGCAAGTCATGTCTGCGGTACGTTTTGAAGACAGTATCGAAACGATGAAGGCTATGAACGTAGGAACGATGATTGAAGTTGGTCCAGGGAAAACATTAACTGGTTTTGTTAAAAAAATTGACAAAACAATTGAAATGCACCGTGTGGAAGATGTTGCAACATTAACAGAAACGTTAACAGCACTTACTGGGAGGTAAAAAATGGAATTAACAGGAAAAAACGTATTTATTACTGGAAGCACTCGTGGGATTGGCAAAGCAGTTGCATTGGCTTTTGCGAAAGAGGGCGCCAATATTGTTTTAAACGGTCGGAGTGAGATTACGCCAGAACAACGACAAGAAATTGAAGCCTTTGGGGTAAAATGTATTGGCCTTTCTGGAGATATTTCCGATTTTGATGCAGCGGGTGAGATGATTCAAGCAACCGTTGACCAATTAGGCTCGATTGATATTCTGGTGAATAACGCTGGGATTACGAATGATAAATTATTATTACGAATGACAAAAGAGGATTTTAATGCCTGTTTAGATATTAACTTGGTAGGAACTTTTAACATGACCCAGCAAGCGGTTAAACGTATGATGAAACAACGAAGTGGCCGGATTATTAATATGGCTAGCGTTTCTGGTTTAATGGGAAATGTTGGTCAAGCAAACTACGCTGCGAGTAAAGCGGGTGTTGTTGGTTTTACTAAATCGGTGGCGCGAGAAGTTGCGCCGCGTGGTATTACCTGCAATGCGATTGCACCAGGATTTATCCAAACCGAAATGACGGATGTTTTATCGGAAAAAGTTAAAACACAAATGAATGCGCAAATTCCCTTACAAACGTTTGGGCAAGTCGAAGATGTCGCAGCTACAGCGATATTCTTAGCTAAAAGTCCCTATATTACTGGGCAAGTCGTGAATGTTGATGGCGGCTTAGTCATGCACGGATAAACGAAAGGAGTCAAAAGGATGAATCGAGTAGTTATTACCGGTTACGGTGTCACCTCGCCGATTGGCAATGAACCTGAGACTTTTTTAGAAAGTTTGAAAACAGGGAAAAATGGTATCGGACCGATTAGTAAATTTGATGTTAGTGAAACAGGTGTCACCTTAGCAGCTGAAGTGAAAGACTTTCCAATGGAAAAATATTTTGTTAAAAAAGATGGCAAACGCATGGATAAATTTTCGTTATTTGGCATTTATGCGGCCTTAGAAGCAATGGCTATGAGTGGCTTGGATACCAGTCAACTAGATGTGGATCGGTTTGGCGTCATGGTGGGTTCCGGGATTGGTGGTTTGGAAACAATTCAAAATCAAGTAATTCGGATGCACGACAAAGGACCTGAACGTGTGGCACCGTTATTTATTCCAATGGCGATTGGAAACATGGTGGCGGGAAATATTGCTTTACGTGTTGGTGCCAAAGGAATTTGTACTTCAACAGTGACAGCTTGTGCTAGTGCAACTCATTCAATTGGGGAAGCGTTCCGCAATATCAAACATGGCTACTCTGATGTCATTATTGCTGGTGGAGCAGAAGCGCCTATTACAGAAATTGGTATTTCAGGATTTGCTTCCTTGACCGCTTTAACAAAGGCGACTGACCCAGAAAAAGCCTCAATTCCCTTTGATAAAGAACGTAGTGGATTTGTGATGGGAGAAGGAGCGGGTGTCTTTATTTTAGAATCATTAGATCATGCTCTAGAACGAGGCGCAACTATTTTAGGTGAAGTGGTTGGCTATGGTGCTAATTGCGATGCCTATCATATGACATCACCAACACCAGATGGGAGCGGCGCAGCGAAAGCCATGGTACTAGCAATGGAAGAAGCTGGGATTTCTCCAGAAAAAATTGGCTATATTAACGCCCATGGAACAAGCACACAAGCCAATGACAGTGCAGAATCTAAAGCAATTGAATTGGCTTTAGGTGATGCCGCAAAAACGGCATATGTAAGTAGTACGAAGAGTATGACGGGACATCTCTTAGGCGCCGCTGGTGGAATTGAAGGAATTGCTACCCTAAATGCTTTACAACATCAATTTATTCCGCCAACCATTAATGTGGAAAATCAAGATGAAGCAATTACGGTGAACGTTGTTTTAAACGAAAGCAAAGAGCATAAATTTGATTATGCTTTAAGTAACTCACTAGGCTTTGGTGGCCACAATGCAGTTATTTGCTTAAAACGCTGGGAGGATTAACATGCAGTTAGAAGAAGTAAAAGCACTATTAACACAATTTGATCAATCAACTTTAACCGAATTTGATTTACGAGAAGGCTCGTTTGAATTATATATGAATAAAAATACAGTTTCTGGACGAAGTGCCGTAGAACCAGTGGCGCAACCACAAGAAATACCAGTAGCCGCTAGTGGTGTGTCAGTGCCTGTTGAAACAGTTTCTGTCGTTGAAGAAACGCCAACTAATACACCGACAACCAATGAAAAGACAGAAGAAATTACGTCACCTATTGTAGGAATCGTTTATTTACAACCAGCACCAGATAAAGAGAACTTTGTCAAAGTAGGAGACACTGTTAAAACGGGTGACGTTGTGTGTATCGTTGAAGCGATGAAATTAATGAATGAAATTACGGCGACAGTTGACGGTGTGATTACTGAAATATTAGTCAACAATGAAGATGTGGTTGAATTTGGTCAGCCGCTATTCCGAGTTGCTAAAGGAGAATAAAACATGAAATTAACAATTACAGAAATTCAAGAAATTTTACCACATCGCTATCCCTTTTTATTATTAGATAGTGTTGAAGAAGTCATTCCCGGGGAACGCGTTGTAGCGAAAAAGAATGTAACGGTTAATGAGCAAGTTTTTCAAGGTCATTTTCCTGGGAATCCTGTTTTGCCAGGAGTTTTAATTATTGAATCGTTGGCTCAAGCAGGCGCCGTGGCATTACTTTCAATGCCTGAATTCAAAGGGAAAACGGCATACTTTGGTGGATTAGATAAAGCAAAATTTAGACAAAAGGTAACACCAGGCGACACATTAATTTTAGAGGTTGAACTTTTAAAAGTCCGCGCTTCTGCTGGAATGGGTAAAGGTGTGGCAAAAGTTAATGGAAAAAAAGTTGCCGAGGCTGAATTAACCTTTATGATTGGATAGGTGAAAAATGTTTTCGAAAGTATTAATCGCAAACCGCGGAGAAATCGCTGTTCGTATTATTCGTGCCTGTCGCGAATTAGGCGTTCAAACAGTTGCTGTTTACTCTGAAGCGGATCAAGAAGCGTTACACACACAGTTAGCAGATGAAGCCATTTGTATTGGACCGGCGAAAGCAACTGATTCTTATTTAAATGTTCAAGCTGTTTTAAGTGCAGCAATTGTTACCAATGCTGAAGCGATTCATCCAGGGTTTGGTTTCTTATCTGAAAATAGTCAATTTGCTTCAATGTGCGAAGAATGTAACATTACTTTTATCGGTCCTAAAGCAGAAACGATTGATGCAATGGGCAATAAAATAAACGCACGTCAACTGATGCAAAAAGCCAAGGTACCTGTTATTCCTGGGAGTGATGGCGTCATTGATTCTGTCGAAGAAGCGTTGACGATTGCTGAAGAAATTGGTTACCCAGTGATGTTAAAGGCAGCTGCTGGTGGTGGCGGAAAAGGAATCCGAAAAGTTCTTTCAAAAGAAGAGTTACCGAAACACTTTACTTCAGCGCAGCAAGAAGCCAAAGCCGCATTTGGTAATGATGATATGTATTTAGAAAAAATTATTTATCCAGCACGTCATATCGAAGTGCAAATTTTAGGTGATCAATATGGGCATGTGATTCACTTAGGAGAACGTGATTGCTCACTACAAAGAAATAATCAAAAAGTGTTAGAAGAATCACCATCGATTGCTATTTCTGAAGAAAAGCGTCAGATGTTAGGCGAAACGGCCGTTCGAGCGGCACAAGCTGTGCATTATGAAAATGCCGGAACCATTGAATTTTTGATGGATCCAGCTGGCGACTTTTATTTCATGGAAATGAATACCCGCATCCAAGTCGAACATCCAGTTACGGAAATGGTAACAGGGATTGATTTAGTCAAAGCACAATTAGAAATTGCTTCAGGTGAACCTTTAGGCTATACCCAAGAGGATGTTACCATGACTGGGCATGCGATTGAGTGCCGAATTAACGCTGAAAATCCTGCCTTTAATTTTGCTCCCTCACCAGGTAAAATTCAAAATCTCTTGTTGCCTAGTGGTGGAATGGGCTTGCGTGTAGACAGCGCTATGTATTCAGGGTATTCAATTCCGCCTTATTATGATTCAATGATTGCAAAAGTCATCGTACATGGTGAAAATCGTTTTGATGCCTTGATGAAAATGCAAAGGGCTTTAAATGAAATTGTAACAGAAGGTATTATTACGAATGCCGAATTCCAATTGGATTTAATTACACATGACAATGTTTTGACAGGTGACTATGACACAAGCTTTTTACAAGAAACATTTCTACCAAATTGGGAGCCAGAAAGCAATCATTAAAGAAAGAACGCCGCAAGAGCTGTGCTCTTGCCGCTAAAATACGAGGAGTAAGCAAATGGCATTATTTAAAAAGAAAAATTACATTCGCATTAATCCAAATCGTGCTGATGCAAATGATGCATCAAAGAAGCCTTCTGTTCCAGATAATATGTGGGCAAAATGCCCTTCTTGTAAGCGAACACTGTATACAAAAGAAATGGGTGCAGAAAAAATCTGTCCGCATTGTGGCTATAGTTTTCGGATTGGTGCATGGGAACGATTAGCGATAACCGTTGATGAAAAAAGTTTCCACAATTGGGACAGTGAATTAGTGACAAAAGATCCACTAAATTTTCCTGGTTATCTTGAAAAAATTGAAAAAATGCAAGAAAAAACTGGATTAGATGAAGCTGTCTTAACGGGAGAAGCAACAATTGAAGGACAAGCTGTTGCAATTGGAATCATGGATGCTAATTTTATCATGGGCAGTATGGGAACGATTGTTGGTGAAAAAATCACACGCTTGTTTGAGCGGGCGACAGAAAAGCATTTACCAGTAGTGATTTTCACTGCATCTGGTGGTGCCCGTATGCAAGAAGGAATTTTTTCATTGATGCAAATGGCGAAAATTTCGGCCGCTTTGCAACGGCATAACAAAGCAGGCTTGCTGTATCTTACGGTATTGACTGATCCAACGACTGGCGGTGTTACCGCAAGTTTTGCGATGGATGGCGATATTATTTTGGCAGAGCCTCAGAGTTTAATCGGTTTTGCTGGCCGCCGTGTAATTGAACAAACGATTCGTCAAGAGTTGCCAGATGATTTTCAAAAGGCCGAGTTTCTTTTAGAACATGGTTTTGTAGATCAGATTGTGCCAAGAAATCTTTTGCGTCAACGATTGAGCGACTTGTTACGTTTACATTCTTTGGAAGGGTGGCGCTAACATGGAAAAGAAAACAGCCAATGATGTTGTTACCTTGGCAAGAGCCCAAGATCGTTTGACAACTTTAGAATATATAGAAGCAATTTTTGAGGACTTTTTAGAATTTCATGGGGATCGTTACTTTGCCGATGATTTAGCTGTAGTCGGTGGTGTTGCTACTTTGCAAGGTAAACCAGTTACAGTGGTAGGTATCCAAAAAGGCCGAAATCTACCAGAAAATATTGAACGTAATTTTGGTTCACCTAATCCTGAAGGGTATCGCAAAGCGTTACGTTTAATGAAACAAGCGGAAAAATTTAATCGCCCAGTCATTACCTTTGTGAACACTGCTGGTGCCTATTGTGGGATTGGTGCCGAAGAGCGGGGAGAAGGGGAAGCCATTGCGCAAAACCTGTTAGAGATGTCTGATTTGAAAGTGCCAATCATTTCAGTCATCATTGGTGAGGGCGGTAGTGGCGGTGCTTTAGCTTTAGCAGTCGCAGATGAAGTTTGGATGTTGGAACACACGATTTATGCGGTTCTTTCGCCAGAAGGTTTCGCCTCTATTTTGTGGAAAGACGGCAGTCGTGCGAAAGAAGCAGCAGAATTGATGAAAATCACAGCGACAGAGCTGAAGGAATTAGCTATTGTAGATAAAGTAATTCCAGAAGTTATGAACGGTCAGCCTCTGGAACAAGCAAAAATTAATCGCATGTTACAAAAAGCGTTCATTTCAAAATTAACTGAATTAGCTAAATTAGGTACGGAAACGTTACTAGAAAAAAGATACCAACGTTTTCGCAAATATTAGAAGTTACTACTCATCAACGAACTTTTCAGGGGTTGATGGGTGGCTTTTTTTATTTTTTCTTTTATTTTACTTGTTCTTTTACAAGGAACGACCGTCCTTTATAGAAATTTTCAGTAAAATGCAGTATAATACAATAGGTAGAGACTGAAGCATAATTGTTTAGTTATGTTTCAGTCTCTTAAAATCGAAGAAACTACATAGTGTCAGTGAGAGGAGTCACGATGTTTTCAAAATATAAACCGACATGGATGATTGATGCGATTTATAAAATTACCCCCGCACAATTAAAAAAACTGGGGATTAAGGCAGTACTAACTGACTTAGATAATACTTTAATTGCTTGGAATAATCCCGATGGAACAGAAGAATTAAAAACTTGGTTATTAGAAATGAAAAATGCAGGAATTACTGTCCTCGTTGTTTCAAACAACAAAGACAGCCGGATTAAACGCGTTGTTGAAAAGTTTGACTTAGATTATGTAGCACGTGCCTTGAAACCAACCGCACGTGGCTTCAAATTAGCAGAAAAAAAATTAGGCTTGAAGCCATCTGAAATGTTAATGGTCGGCGATCAGATTATGACAGATATTCGGGGAGCTAACGCAGCGGGTATACGCAATGTTTTAGTTCAACCGATTGTCGATACAGATGGCTGGAATACTAGAATCAATCGGTTCTTTGAACGGAAAATTATGAAATACTTATCAAAAAAACATCCAGAAATGACATGGAGAGGCGGATTAGAATGACAGAGGCAATTCATTGTATTGGCTGTGGTGCGATTATCCAAACGGAAAATCCTCATGAATTAGGCTATACACCAAAAACAGCTTTCGAAAAAGGAATGGAAACAGGGGAAGTTTATTGCCAACGTTGTTTTCGCTTAAGACATTATAATGACATTCAAGATGTCCAATTAACAGATGATGACTTTTTACGTTTATTGAATGGTTTAGGAACAGAAGATGCACTGATTGTGAACGTAGTGGATATTTTTGACTTTAATGGCTCTCTTATTCCAGGACTACATCGTTTTATCGGAGATAATCCTGTGTTGTTAGTTGGCAATAAAGTGGATATTTTGCCTAAATCATTAAAAAAACCTAAAATGGTTCAATGGATGAGAGAACGGGCCCATGAAGCAGGATTACGCCCTGTTGATGTTTTACTAACAAGTGGCAAGAAACCACAAGAAATGCAAGAGTTATTAGATACGATCGAAAAATATCGTGAAGGCCGAGACGTTTATGTCGTAGGTGTGACCAATGTTGGAAAATCAACATTAATCAATCAAATCATTCAACAAACAGTGGGTGTTCAAGATGTGATTACGACATCACAATTTCCTGGAACAACGCTAGATAAAATTGAAATTCCATTAGACGATGGCCACTTCTTAATCGATACGCCCGGAATTATTCACCGTCATCAAATGGCACATTACCTAGGTAAAAAAGACTTGAAAATTATTGCACCGCAAAAAGAAATCAAACCGAAAGTTTACCAATTAAATGCTGAACAAACCTTGTTTTTAGGTGGCTTGGCTCGCTTTGATTATGTCCAAGGTGCTAAAAGTTCCTTCATTGCCTACGTTTCCAATGACTTAAATTTACACCGAACAAAAACAGCAACCGCCGATGCTTTTTATGAAAAACATGTTGGTGGCTTATTGCAGCCCCCACGTGCCGATGAAGTCGCTGAGTTTCCTGAATTAGTGCGCTTTGAATTTTCCGTGAAAGAAAAAACGGATATTGTGTTTGCTGGTCTAGGTTGGATTACTGTCACAGAACCTGGTGTAGTCGCTGGTTGGGCGCCTAAAGGTGTCGATGTTTTACGTAGAAAAGCATTAATTTAAATTTTAGAGAGAAGGCAAACAATTTGAAACTTAGAGGAAAACAAAAACGTTATTTACGTAGTCAGGCACACCATTTACAACCTATTTTTCAAGTAGGCAAAGGTGGTTTGAATGACGCAATGATTACACAAATTGATGAAGCGTTGGAAAAACGTGAACTGATTAAAATTACGTTATTACAAAATACAGATGAAGTAGCAGAAGAGGTTGCAGAAGAACTAACAGCAGCCATTCATTGCGATGTGGTACAAATTATTGGTCGCGTGTTGGTCTTATTCAAGCCATCAAGTAAAGAAAAATATCAAAAAATTTCAGCAGCAGTCAAAGAGATTTAATATTGGAGGGATGAACAATGGGAGAAAAAAGACAAGCGCGTCAAGGAGCGGACGTTCTCTTGCAAGAGGAACCGTTACGTTTTCAAACAAGAAAGCAAGTCGGCTTGTTAGGTGGTAATTTTAATCCCGTTCATTTAGCACATCTTGTCATGGCCGATCAAGTTCAAAATCAACTAGGTTTGGACAAAGTTTACTTAATGCCTACGTACTTACCACCACATGTAGACGAAAAGAAAACAATTAGCAGCGAACATCGGTTAGCAATGTTAGAACTAGCGGTGGCTGATAATCCCTGCTTAGATATTGAGCCAATTGAATTAATTCGCAAAGGCAAAAGTTACACGTATGATACAATGAAAGCTTTAAAAGAAGCCAATCCAGATACTGATTATTATTTTATAATTGGTGGAGATATGGTGGAATACTTGCCCAAATGGCATCGGATTGATGACTTACTCCATTTAGTTCAATTTGTCGGCATTCGGCGTCCTAATTATCCAACGGAATCTACCTATCCAATTATTTGGGTCGATGTTCCGCAGATGGCGATTAGTTCCACTTTGATTAGACAAAAAGTCAAAAGTGGTTGCTCAACACGCTATCTTCTTCCAGAGAATGTGATAAACTATATTCAAGAGAAGGGACTGTATCAAGATGAGCTGGATAACAAATTATGATGCTGCACAACGTGAATTATTAATGCAAAAAGTTCAAATGCAAATGAGTGAACGTCGCTTTCGCCATGTGTTAGGAGTCGAGGAAACAGCTGTGGCCTTGGCAGCGAAATATGGTGCCGATGAAGCCAAAGCCAGTATTGCTGCTTTGACGCATGATTACGCCAAAGAACGTCCAAACGATGAATTCGAGTTGATTATTCGCCGAGATGGTTTTGATTTGGCTTTATTAAACTATGGCAATGAAATTTGGCATGGCTTAGTTGGGGCGGATATTGTTCAACGGGAATTAGCCATTGATGACGAAGAAATCTTGCAGGCAATTCGTGTGCATACAACTGGGGCTGCTAAGATGAGCTTGCTAGATAAAATTATTTATGTCGCAGATTACATTGAACCAGGACGTGATTTTCCAGGTGTGAAAGAAGCCCGTGAAATTGCCCTTGTTGACTTAGATGCAGCGGTTGCTTATGAAACGAAACATACCTTGTTACATTTGATTGAACAAGAACATAAAATTTATCCAAAAACGTTAGAGACCTACAATCAATGGGTCGTTAATCAAAAATAAAAGAAGAAAGAATTACTAGGAGGGAACTATCATAGATAGCCAGAAAATTTTAGAAATTGCTGTCAAAGCAGCAGATTCAAAACGAGCAGAAGAAATTGTCGCATTAGACGTAAGAGAGATTTCATTATTAGCAGATTATTTTTTAATTTGCCAAGCCAATAGTGAACGTCAAATCAATGCGATTGTTGATGAAATTAACGAACAAGAAGCCAAAAATCAAGTAGAAGTCAAGCGTGTGGAAGGTAAAGAAGGCGGAAAATGGATTTTAATCGATTTAGGCGATGTTATTGTCCATGTATTCCAATCTTCAGAACGTGCCTTTTACAATTTAGAAAAATTATGGTCAGATGCCCCAATGGTTGATCTAAGCGCTTGGGTCGACTAAAATGGCCTATGAAACGTTTGCTTTCGTCTATGACGAAGTGATGGACGAAAGCCTATACCAAAAATGGTTGGATTTTTCCAATCGTCATCTCCCACAAGGAACCCAACAAATTCTTGAAATGGCTTGTGGTACAGGCGCTTTAGCAGTTGATTTTGCGAAAAGTGGTTACGATGTGACGGCCTTAGACTTATCAGAAGAAATGTTGATGATTGCTAGTGAACGGGCCTTTGAAGAAGAAGTGCCAGTTCAATTTGTTCAGGGAAATATGCTAGATTTATCTGAAGTGGGACAATACCAAGCCATCACTTGTTTTTCTGATTCACTGTGCTATATGGCTAATCGCCAAGAAGTACAACAAGTGTTCGATGAAGTTTATCAAGCGTTAGAAGAGGAAGGAACGTTCATTTTTGATGTTCATTCTACTTACAAAATTGATTCAGTTTTTCCAGAATATAGCTATCATTATCAAACAGAAGAATTTGCTTTTCTATGGGATAGTTACGCTGGTGAAAAAGAACACAGCATCGAACATTTCTTAACATTTTTTGTGAAAGAACAGGAAACAGATGAGCACTTTGTTCGGTATGATGAATTGCATCAAGAACGAACCTATTCGTTAGATAACTATTTACGAATGTTAGAAAGTGCTGGTTTCATGAATGTCAAAGTTTATGCAGACTTTACAGATGAAGCACCAACTGAAACAAGTGAACGCTGGTTCTTTGTTTGTCAAAGAGATTAATAAGATTTGGCTTATGAGCTTGGGACAGCGCTTAAAAACGTTTGTCTCTTTGCTGATAAGTCCATTTTTTTATAACGGAGGTGGCTAGAGTGAAAGCCTGTGGCATTATCGTGGAATATAATCCCTTTCATAATGGACATCGCTATCATGCCCAACAAGCTCGCCAACAAAGCGGAGCTGAAGTAGTGATTGCTATAATGAGTGGAAATTTTTTACAAAGAGGAGAACCAGCCTTACTAGATAAGTGGGCCAGAGCAGAAGAAGCTTTGCAAAATGGTGTGGATTTAGTCATTGAATTGCCGACAGCTTGGTCGGTACAGTCTGCGGATTACTTTGCCAAAGGCGGTATAAAGTTATTGCAGGCGTTGCAATGTGAGAGCTTATGTTTTGGAACAGATAGTACAAGCACAATTGATTATGCGGCTTTCGGCCAGTTTGTCCAAGAAAATCAATCCTTAATTGATCAAACGTTCCACGCATTGACAGACAAACAATTGAGTTATCCACAAAAAATGACTGCTGTTTTTCGTCAAGTATATCCTGAAAGCAGGTTCGATTTTTCTTCGCCTAATCATATTTTGGGGATGAGTTATGCAAAGGAAAATGCCACGTATCCAACCCCGATGACGCTCTACCCAATTGCTAGAAAACAAGCGGGCTTTCATGATGCAACGATTTCTGGGAAAGTTGCTAGCGCCACGGCGATTAGGCAAAGTGTTTTTCAACAAGAAATAACGCAAGTGCTGCCAACGGTTCCTTCTATAACCGCACAACATTTACAAACACAGACAATGATTTCATGGGAAAATTATTGGCCCTTCCTAAAGTATAAAATTGTTCAATCCTCGTTAGAAGAGTTACAAGCCATTTACCAAATGACGGAAGGACTTGAATATCGACTAAAAGATCAAATCCAAGCAGCAGGTTCTTTTCACGAATTAATGGAACGTATGAAAACGAAGCGTTATACTTGGACAAGATTGCAACGATTAGCAACCTATATATTGTTAAATATGACCAAAGAAGAAGTTGAAACTGTTTGGCAAGACAGCTATCTCCATGTGCTAGGATTTACGCCAAAGGGACAAGCTTATCTAAAAGAAACCAAAGCACAGATTCAATTGCCGGTAATTTCCAAAGTATCTAAAGAAAACCGCGCAATGCTTTCGTTAGATATTCGCGCCAATCAACTATACCAGATGGGAGATTCTTCTTTAAAAGAACAAAATTTTGGTCGGTTTCCCTTACGATTTTCGCCAGATACCTAAAAAATACTTAACAAAAATCAGTTTCCCCAGTATAATAAACAAGGGATAAGATACTAACAACAAATCAGAGAAAGCGAAGTGAGAATATGGGCCGTAAATGGGCAAATATTAAAGAGAAAAAAGCTGCCAAAGACGCAAACAATAGCCGTGTTTATGCAAAATTCGGGATTGAAATTTACGTAGCAGCGAAGTCAGGAGACCCTGATCCTCATGCAAACCAAAAATTACGGTTTGTAATCGAACGCGCCAAAACATACAATGTACCAAAACATATTATTGATCGCGCTATTGAAAAAGCAAAAGGTTCAGCAGATGAACAATATTCTGAATTACGCTATGAAGGATTTGGGCCAAATGGTTCAATGGTCATTGTTGATGCTTTAACAAACAACGTGAACCGAACAGCAGCAGATGTGCGGGCCGCATTTGGTAAAAACGGCGGAAACATGGGTGTCAGCGGTGCTGTTTCCTACATGTTTGATAATACAGGTATCATTGGCTTTGCTGGTGACGATGCGGATGAAATTTTAGAATACTTAATGGAAAAAGACATTGATGTTCGCGATGTTGTTGAAGAAGACGGTCAAATTATCGTTTACACAGAACCAGAAGATTTCCACCATGCACAAGAAGCGTTAAAAGAAAAAGGCATTGAAGAATTCACGGTTACTGAGTTAGAAATGGTTCCACAAAATGAAGTAACATTAGAAGGCGACGATTTAGCGAACTTTGAAAAAATGTTAGACGTTTTAGAAGATTTAGAAGATGTTCAAAAAGTTCATCATAATGTAGATTTACCTGAATAATCCATTTGTTCGTTTGTTTTAAGATTTAGAAAGTGAGCCATCGGTCATTTTGACTGATGGCTCACTTTTTTTCATATAATACATAGAAAAAAGAAAGTTGATTGATAGGTCCATGTGACACAAAGCATTCAATGACAGGTTCAACTTTTGTCTGTTCCATAAATATTTGTCTAAACAATTGAATTAATAGTACAATAGTCTAGTAAGATAGATCATTGAACGGGGTGAATAGGCGTGAAAAAGGGAATGTTAGCGTTTTTTGTCGGGCTAGCGGTTTTATCATTAACTGCTTGTCGGGAACCAAAAGAAAAGAAAGTGACCGCTTCAACGGAGGCATCCTCTAAAGTTGAAGAGACGAATGAAAAAACCAGTGAAACAATTGATAAGACAAACGAACAAGCGAGCAGCAGTGTCGAGTCTAACGAATCAGTGAAAAATGAAGAGCCGACAGCTGATGGAAACAATAGTCAGCTAACTGTAGCTGATTTAGATACTACAGCGATTAATGCTGGCGATTTTACTACTTTAGTTGGAACATGGAAAAATGGTAAAGGAGAGAGTTTGATCATTCATCCTGATGGTAGTACAAATACCGGAGGAATGATTACGAAGGATTCACCTACTGATGAGTCGCGACCAATTACAAGCTTAAGTATTAGGTGGGGGCCTACTGGTGCTGCGTTATTATTATATAAAATTGGTGTTGAAAATCCTAACGGCGACCAATCGGATAAGACGAAACCGCGATTGTTAATTACTCAAGATAGTGGAAATTATCCTGCGGAAGAGTATTACTATCGTTCTTCTGAAGAGGAAATTCAAGACCAAAATGAAGAGGCAAAAATCATCGAGAACCAAGAACAAGCAGAGGCATGTATCAGAAGTACATTGACTGATGCAGAAAATAATGATACGAACCTTGGATTTTTGGGTATGAATGGAAATGACTTCTTTTTTAGAGCCCAATCGAAACAGATGGTTGCAAATGGAGGGACAGGGACTGTCGGTTTTTACAGAGTATCACCACAAGGAGCAGTCAGAATAACGGATGCACGAGGCAACTAAAGATAGTCTCGTGGCAATCTATTTAATTCCTATAAAAGTAGCAAAATAAGAATGAAATGATCACAAAATCTTCACATTTAGTTTGTAAGATATAAGCATATCAACAAACAACCTTAACAACACAAAACACTTTTTCATTTTTAACTCCTTTCCCGTCCTTACCCAAAGGGCGGGTCTTTTTTTGTGTAAAACTATTCGCTCAAGATACCAAAAAGCCAGCTTGTAGTAAGCTGGCTTTTAACTCTTTACATGTTGGCGCTTGTAGACACGAGATAATAATTAAGGTGTTGGAACAGTTGGTGAATAGTTCGTTTTTCGACCATAAAGTTCTTGTGTCGCCGCCGAGATATACGCAGATGAATCTTTTCCTGGGAGGTTATACATTAGATAAATACCATATTGCTCCGCTTTTGTACGTTTAGCATATTGCGCAGCTAGATTTTGATTGACACCAACTTCAACGGCAGAAGCACCTAAACGAGAAGCAGGCATCCCCGCAATTTGTGGCGGATTCCAGGTACTATAATAAGGGTTCCAAGCATAATCAATTAAAGAACTCATTTGAGGATTAGCTGAAGAGTTCGCAGCCGCTGGTCCAATATTATAAAAAGTAATTAATTTATCATTGCCTAAGCGATTTCTTAAGGCTTGAAGTAACCAAATGAACGAAGAATTATTTGGTTGAGGCGTCCCATTTTTTCCGTATTCAGCATACTCATCATCAAAATCAATACCATCTAAATGATACGTATTAACGACTTGTTCTAATTGAGCTGCAAAGGCATCCGCACTTTCGTAAGTTGGGAAATTAGCAAAGCCAGCACCTTCATGGTTGCCTAAAATAGACAATAGGACTTTAGTG
Organism: Enterococcus sp. DIV0183; assembly: GCF_050541505.1. Taxonomy (NCBI): domain Bacteria; kingdom Bacillati; phylum Bacillota; class Bacilli; order Lactobacillales; family Enterococcaceae; genus Enterococcus; species Enterococcus sp. DIV0183. The sequence goes on along the minus strand of NZ_CP172932.1, from coordinate 2,331,572 downwards.
CCGCGTGCTTGAACTGGACGAATTTGTGTTTCAGCTTCGTTTAAAGTTTGTTGGACCCGTTCATTTAGATATAAGTAAGGTTTTTTATTGACCGTGTCATAATTAATATTGGCTGCAAAAATAATCCCCATATCAAAAGCAGGTTGATTGGTTCCAGCTAAAGTATATTTTCCCACATTGTTAAAATCGTGGTTATTTACTTCTACATACATGACTGTTTTAGGTGTAACAGTTGATGCTGCTTGTACTTCAAATGCAGGTAGTGCAAACAGTAACCCACCGACTAAAAGTATCAAACTTAAAAAAGTTGAAATAATCCCTGTTTTCTTGTTAAAAAAATGAGTGCTCAATTGATGCCCCATAACTTTCTCCTCCTATAAAATAAATATTATTTGTAAGCGCTAACAAAGATATGTTATCATTTTTATAATTTAAACACAAGAAGAAGAGAACAAAAGTGAGCAAATCCACAGAATATAAAAGCGTCCTTCGCAAAATGGTCTTGCGAAGGACGCTCTTTTACCAATCAAAGAGTAAGGCATAGCCTAAAGAAAACAGCTCTCGACCAAAATTTTTGATATCTTTTGGAAAAGAAGAAGCCGCAGTGATGCCTGAAACATTTGAGATGCCTGCTCGCTTGGCTAAAAGTTGCGAGCGGTACATGTGAAAGTCACTAGTAACAATCACTAGCCGTTTAAAAGAAAGGAGTTTTTGTGAATTGACAATATTTTCTTTGGTGCGTGTGGCACGATTTTCTAAGAGAATCTGTTTTTCTGGAACACCTTTATTTAGCAAGTATTGTTTCATAACCGCGGCTTCCGTAGCCGGCTCATCTGCTCCTTGCCCTCCGCTAACAATAACGGGTGTCTCGGGGTGTTGTTTAATATAGGGGATAGCCACATCTAACCGAGCTTGCAAAACACGGCTGGGCAGTGCGGTTTCTTTAGACGTCCCTAAAACACGGGCCCCTAAAATTAAAATAGCATCTGGTTTATCGGTGGGTTGCGTATTTTTGCCAGTAAAAATAAGTAGACCTAAAATCAAAAGAATACAAAAGCCAAAACTGACAATGGATAAACTTGTTATTTTTAACCAATGCATGAAACATCCCTCCTTGTAATGTTAGTGTATACGAAGTACCATAGAAAAAGCGATAGAAAACAAAAGACTTATAAAAAAATCTATGTTTTAATAGAAACTTTTGAAGAGAGGGAGCGAATGCATGCGTACAGAAGAAGAAATGTTTCAACTTATTATGGATGTAGCAAAACAAGAAGAACACATTCGAGCCGTGGGAATGGTGGGTTCTCGCACGAAGGTGAAAGCGCCAAAAGATAGTTTTCAAGATTTCGACATTGTTTATATTGTAGAACCATGTGCTGAGTTTTTTGAAACAGCAACGTGGATAGCAAAATTTGGACAACCATTAATTATGCAACGTCCCAAGGAAATGACCTTATTTCCCACAGAACCGAAGACGCGGGAAACATTTTTAATGTTATTTGAAGATGGTCAACGCATCGATTTAACGTTGTGTCCTCTCGCAGAAAAAGACAATTGGCATGAAGGCGATTCTTTAGCAATTATCTTGTTAGACAAAGATGAAAATTTGCCACCTTTACCTGTAGCATCTGATAAAAATTATACAGTAACAGTTCCGAATCAGCAGCAATTTAACGATTGTTGCAATGAATTTTGGTGGGTTAGTACGTATGTAGTTAAGGGGCTTTGTCGGAATGAACTATTTTACGCTGTCACACATCTCTATGAATATTGTCAGCAGGAACTGTTGCGCTTGCTTTCTTGGCAAGCGGCTTGGCAGGAACCGGAGCCAATTTCTGTTGGGAAACAATTTAAGTATCTGAAAAATTATGTCACTCCTGACACGATGGATCAATTAGCATCGTTGCTGGATTTTTCTAGTAAAGAAGCTTGTTGGAACAGCTTAATAAAGACACAAGCCTTTTTTGACGTCGTCGCTCAGGATTTTGCTAAAATGGCCCAGTTTACGTATCATTTACAAGAAGCAAAAAAAGTCACAGAGTATACAAATTCTTTAAGATTAAAGGATTTACAAGGAAAATAAGCTGAAAACAACGTAAAAATAGTGTATAATTGAAAAAATTAATCTGCGAGAGAAAGGGAACCTTTTTTGATTGTAGATCACCGCAGTTGTTTGTTGCCTAGTCTCTAAGAAATAAACCTAAAATTATTGATATAAAGGATGAACAAATGAAAAAAGAAGAAATGCAAATGCGTAATACACGTCGTCAAAAATCAGGAAAAAATAATAAAAAGAAAATAATTATTACTTCTTTGGTTGGACTAGCTCTGGTTGCTGGGGGCAGCTATGTTTATTTTCAAAGTCACTTTTTACCAACCACAAAAGTAAATGGAGTTTCTGTAGGCTGGTTAAATGTAAATGCTGCAGAAGAAAAATTAGCGCAAGTTAATCAAACCGAAGAAGTTGTGGTTCAAACTGGGACAAAAGAAGAAAAAATTCAACTTCCTAAAAAATACCAATTGGATCAAAAATTTTTAAAAGACCATTTACACAGTAGCAAGGTGAAGCTACCGTTAAACGAGGCATTCAAAAAAGAACTAGAAGCCAAATTAGCAACTTTGAGTTTTCCAGAGGGGAAACCAAGCAAAAATGCGAGTATCCGTCGAGGCAATGGCACTTTTGAAATTGTTCCCGAAGAACAAGGCACAGTAGTGGACACACAGCGCTTAAACCAGCAAATTATTGCGGATGTTGAAGCGGGAAAAGGCAACTATCAATACAATGCCAAAGATTTTTATAAAGCCCCTGAAATTACAAAAGAGGATCAAACGTTAAAGGCAACATTGACAACGCTCAATAACAAGTTAAATAAAACAATTACAGTTGATATTAATGGTGAAAAAGTAGCCTTTGATAAAACACAAATTCAAAACGTGCTGAATGATGATGGCACAATCAATAAAGAAAAACTAACTACTTGGGTGACACAATTAGAAACAACATATGGTTCTGCTAATCAACCAGTTTTATTTACAGATGTTCACGGCACGACACGTCGTTTTAAAAACAATGGAAGTTATGGCTGGTCGATTGATGGGGCCAAAACGCAAGAACTACTAGTAAACGCGCTGAATAGCCAAGAACAAATGAATGCAATCACTGCTCCGTTGATTGGCGATACCAAAGAAAATAGTAAAATTGCCAATAATTACATTGAAATTGATTTAAAAGATCAAAAAATGTATTGTTTCATTGATGGCAAAAAAATAGTCACCACAGATGTCATTACTGGCAGATATAACAAAGGAACCGCAACAGTACCAGGATTCCATACAATTTTATATCGGACAACCGATGTGAATTTAGAAGGTCAAATGCTTGATGGTTCTCGATACAGTGTGCCAGTAAAATATTGGATGCCGTTAGTAAGTCAAGGGGGCGTTGTCACACAAATTGGGATTCATGACTCCGACCATAAATTGGATAAGTATGGCGATAAAGAAGCCTTTAAAACCGATGCTGGTAGTAATGGCTGTATCAATACGCCAGGAACAGAAGTTTCAAAAATCTTTGATGTATCCTATGACGGAATGCCGGTAATTATTTATGGACATATCTATGATGATGCACCAGGTGAATTTGATAAACCTGTAGATTATGGCGAAGAAGTATAAAAAGAGATATTAGGCAAGACCGCACTTTGGTCCAGCTATGTATCTGAAAAGTAAAAATTGGAGATGTCAACCGTAACGACTGACGTCTCCAATTTTTTATTGACAAGCGTCATAACCCGCTCTATGATACAAACAGAACAAGCAATTTAAATTGGGGGAACGAAGATGCCATTTGTACATGTAGAATTAATTGAAGGCCGCACAGAAGAACAGTTAACTAATATGGTCAAAGATATTACAGAAGCTGTGTCAAAAAACGCTGGTGCACCAAAAGAGAATATCCATGTGATTGTCAATGAATTGAAAAAAGACCGCTATGCACAAGGCGGCGAATGGAAAAAATAAGTTTTCAGAGAATTTCTGTTGAATCACTTGCTTTTTCTGAAAATAAGTGGTTAAATAAGTGCATAAATGATTGATGAGAAAGACAACTGAACTTGCCCGCGATCTATTAGAGAGGAAAATCTTGGCTGAAAATTTTCCAGATTGGCACAAGGGATGACCACTTTCGAAACCTTTGTTGAAACAAAGGCGGTCGCACCGTTAACACGCTAGAGGAACACTGATTATTTGTGTTCAAAATTAGGTGGAACCACGATATTTTCGTCCTAGTATTCGTTAGAATACTAGGACTTTTTGTTTTTTAACAAGGGGAACAGGTGGCTGTTTCGTTTCATTGTGAAAAACAGGAACACAATGAAACGCTTCAAATCAAAAAAATTAAAAGGAGAGAATTTTATTATGTCTATTCACATTACTTTTCCAGATGGCGCTGTTAAACCGTTTGATTCTGGGGTTACAACATTTGATGTTGCTAAAAGTATTAGCAACAGTTTAGCCAAAAAAGCTTTAGCTGGTAAATTCAATGGTGTTTTAATCGATTTAGATCGTCCTATCGTAGAAGATGGTTCGCTTGAAATCGTGACACCTGATCATGAAGATGCTTTAGGAATTTTACGTCATTCATCAGCTCATTTAATGGCTAATGCCTTACGCCGTCTTTTTCCTAACATTAAATTTGGCGTAGGTCCTGCGATTGATTCTGGGTTCTACTATGATACAGATAATGGGGAATCCCCTGTGACAGCGGAAGATTTACCTGCAATTGAAGCCGAAATGATGAAAATTGTGAAGGAAAATAACCCAATCGTTCGTAAAGAAATCTCACGTGCAGAAGCGTTAGAATTATTTGCTGATGATCCTTACAAAGTTGAATTAATTACAGATTTACCAGAAGATGAAATCATCACTGTCTATGATCAAGGCGATTTTGTTGATTTATGTCGTGGTGTTCACGTCCCTTCAACAGGACGGATTCAAGTCTTTAAACTACTTTCAGTAGCTGGTGCTTATTGGCGCGGAAACTCTGACAATCACATGATGCAACGGATTTATGGCACTGCCTTTTTCGATAAAAAAGATTTAAAAGAATTTATCAAAATGCGCGAGGAAGCCAAAGAACGTGACCACCGTAAATTAGGAAAAGAATTAGATTTATTTATGGTTTCACAAGAAGTTGGTTCAGGGTTACCTTTCTGGTTACCAAAAGGCGCAACCATTCGTCGTACAATTGAACGTTATATTGTGGACAAAGAAATTAGCTTAGGTTATCAACATGTGTATACACCAATTATGGCAGATGTGGAATTATACAAAACATCTGGTCACTGGGATCATTACCATGAAGATATGTTCCCACCAATGGATATGGGCGATGGCGAAATGCTGGTATTACGTCCAATGAACTGTCCACACCATATGATGGTTTATAAAAATGACATTCATAGTTACCGCGAATTGCCAATTCGAATCGCTGAATTAGGGATGATGCACCGCTATGAAAAATCTGGCGCATTATCAGGGTTACAACGTGTTCGTGAAATGACTTTAAACGATGGCCATACTTTTGTTCGTCCTGACCAAATTAAAGACGAATTTAAACGTACTTTGGAGTTAATGGTGGCAGTCTATGCTGACTTTAACATTACGGATTATCGTTTCCGCTTAAGCTATCGTGATCCAAATAATACAGACAAATATTTTGATGATGATGCGATGTGGGAAAAAGCGCAAGCGATGTTAAAAGCTGCCATGGATGAATTAGAATTAGATTACTTTGAAGCAGAAGGCGAAGCTGCCTTTTACGGTCCGAAGTTAGATGTTCAAGTAAAAACAGCTTTAGGAATGGAAGAAACATTATCAACCATCCAATTAGACTTCTTATTACCAGAACGTTTTGACTTAACTTATGTTGGCGAAGATGGTGAAAATACACATCGCCCAGTTGTTATCCACCGTGGTATTGTCTCAACAATGGAACGATTTGTGGCTTACTTAACAGAAGTTTACAAAGGCGCTTTCCCTACTTGGTTAGCACCAATTCAAGCAACTATTATCCCAGTTTCTGTAGAAGCGCATTCTGAGTATGCTTATGAAATCAAAGAACGTTTACAAGCACAAGGCTTACGTGTTGAAGTCGATGATCGTAACGAAAAAATGGGCTACAAAATTCGGGCCTCTCAAACACAAAAAGTACCTTATCAATTAGTGGTCGGGGACAAAGAAATGGAAGACGCAACGGTGAACGTCCGTCGTTATGGAAGCAAAGAAACGTCTGTCGAAGATTTATCAATTTTCATTGACAGCATGGCTGCTGAAGTTCACAATTACAGCCGTTAAAAAAAGAGAAAAAGTCAAAAGGACTTCTGAATTCAGAAGTCCTTTTGACTTTTTTCAACAACAAAATAATTAAATATTTCCTTAGAGCTGGGAATAATCCTGATTTTTTGACTATTTTTTGTTACAATGAGAATGCGAAACTTTTTAGTGAAGGGACTAGAGGTATGAAGAAAAACTCATTTATAGATAAAATAAAAAAAACAGATGCCGCAGCAAAGAGTCAACGAGGTAGAAAGCCACATATTCCTTTTCGATTGAACTTATTATTTTTTGTGATATTCACTTTATTTGTTTCATTAATTGTTCGTTTAGGGTATTTACAGATTGTAGAAGGAGAAGAGTTTAACAAAAAAATCACTGCCAATTCTTCACTACAAATCACGACACCATCCCCTCGAGGACAAATTTATGATTCACAAGGAAAAGTCTTGGTTTCTAACAAAGCCAATTTAGCAATCACTTACACACGAGGAAAAAATATTGAAGGAAAAGATATTTTACCGATTGCGAATAAAGTTAACGAACTTATTAACGTTCCAGTTGATCCAAACTTAACGGATCGTGACAAAAAAGATTATTGGTTAGCGAATCCTGAAAATTTAAAAGCAGCCCAAGCCCGCTTAACCGATCAAGATAAAGAAGATGAAAAAGGCAACAAAATTACGGACGAAGGCACATTATATGCCAAAGCAGTTGAAAAAGTCACCCCTGAAGAAATTGCGTTTGATGACCGAACCTTACAAGCAGTAACGATTTTTAAACGAATGAATGCAGCGTCACAAATGAACACGGTCTTCATCAAGAATGAAGGGGTAACAGAAGGTGAAATTGCGACAATTGGTGAACACACAGCGGAAATATCAGGTGTTTCAACAGGGACTGATTGGACGCGTGATTATTCTCAAAGTGGTGCATTACGTAGCCTGTTGGGTACCGTTTCAACTGAAAAACAAGGATTGCCAGCCGAAGAAGTCGATGAATATTTGAAAAAAGGCTATGCACGAAATGACCGTGTTGGAACTAGCTATTTAGAAAAACAATATGAAGACGTTCTACAAGGTAAAAAAGCAAAATCAGAAGTCGTTTTAGACAATAACGGAAAGATTGTTTCACAAACCCCAATTTCCAAAGGGGAAAAAGGCTCCAACTTAAAATTAACGATTGATTCAAATTTCCAAAACAAAGTTGATGAAATTTTACAACGAAACTATTCACAAATAGTCAAAACCATTGGACCATACTCAGAAAATGCATATGTCGTTGCTATGAACCCTCAAACAGGAGCTATTTTAGCGATGTCCGGATTTCATCATGATTTAGCAACTGGAGAAGTCACACCTAATCCTTTAGCACCTATTTTGAATTCTGAAGTTCCTGGATCAGTTGTGAAAGCAGGTACTTTAACAGCTGGTTATGAAACAGGCGTCATTAAAGGCAATGACGTTTTAACAGATGAAGCTATTTTACTAGCAGGTAGTAATCCAAAAGCTTCTTGGTGGAATGCTTCTGGCGGAACAACCATGCAATTAACTGCGGAGCAAGCGTTAGAATATTCTTCGAATGCTTATATGATGAAATTAGTCTTTAAAATGATGGGTGTGAATTATTATCCCAATATGATTTTCCCTTATGAAGTAGGAGATGACACTGTCTTTAAAGAATTAAGAAAAGCTTTTGCAGAATATGGTATGGGAACGAAAACTGGAATTGATATACCAGGAGAAACAACAGGAATTCAAAACAAGGACTTTAAGGATTCGTCATCTGCGCCACAAGGCGGTAATCTTCTTGACCTATCTTTTGGACAATATGATACCTATAGCGCCTTACAATTAGCACAGTACGTTTCCACTGTCGCAAATAATGGCATCCGCGTGCAACCCCATGTGGTAGAAGGAATCTATGGCAATGATGAAAATGGAGCTTTAGGAAAAATTTTAAAAGAAATTGAACCAAAAGTTTTGAATAAGGTGAATATTTCTGAAGACCAGATAGGAATTCTTCAACAAGGTTTCTATAATGTGGTAAATGGAACTAGTCCTTTTACAACTGCACGTGGTTTAAAATCAGACAAGTTTTCGATTGCTGCTAAAACAGGGACCGCCGAAACGCAAGCAACAGATGCTAATGGAGTAAACCATACAACGGTTAATAGTAACTTGGTGGCTTATGCGCCGTACGAAAATCCTGAAATTGCAATTAGCGTTGTTTTACCACACTTAAATGATGAAGCTTCCAAACCAAATCAAACGATTGCCAAAGAAGTTTTAGAAGCGTATATGGAAATGTACAAAAAATAAAATTTGTAAAGTAGAACTACTTTACAAATTTGCCCAAAAGGGTAGTCAAATGACAAAAAAAATGGTATGATATTCAAGTCTAAGAAATCTCTTGGAAAGATTAATTATTAGTAGGAGGGGAAAACATGCGCGTAAACATCACTTTAGAGTGTACTTCTTGTAAAGAACGTAACTACTTAACAAATAAAAATAAACGTAACAATCCTGATCGTTTAGAAAAACAAAAATATTGCCCACGTGAAAGAAAAGTTACTTTACACCGTGAAACTAAATAATTTAGTTAGATAGAGCCTAGAATCCTTGTTGTGTAAGGGTCTAGGCTTTTTATCTATAGATTCATTACATGTTCATTTGTAGATGGAATGTAGAGGGAGGATTACCCAAGTTTGGCTGAAGGGGACGGTCTCGAAAACCGTTAGGCGAGTAACATCGTGCAAGGGTTCGAATCCCTTATCCTCCGTACCGAGAAGCAGTTGAGTTATTAGTTGCAAATAAAACGACAGAGACGTACACTTAAAGTAGAAAAATACTTAAGAAGAGGTGTCTATTATGTCAAACTATGAAGAAAAAGAAGCGCAAGCATTAGCAAAAATTGCCGATGTTTTGAACAAATTGGATGCAAGTTTAGAAGAGTTGAGCTCGCTAGATGAGGATACAAAAAAACATAGTATGAAGAAATGGATTGTTGAAAAAAAAGCCATTCATGAGATTAAAAAAATTGCACACGAAGCTGGTAAGTATGACAAGTATGATGAAAAAGAATTAGAAAAAGAAATGGATCTGTTGGAAAAGTTTATGTAAAAAAGCGCTAGCTTTTGTTCAACAGTTATTTAATTTTGAGCCTAGAATTAATCGTTTTGATTTTTTCTAGGCTTATTTTTTATGAAGTAAGCAAATCGTATCGGGAAAGGTATTGGAATAAGAAATAAAGCATGTATTGATTCAGAAAAAAAGTTGTAGTAAAATGTTCGTCACAACTTCTTTTCTTATGATTTCATAGAAGGAAAAGTTGGAATAATGAATTGAGAAGAGTCGATTTTTAGGAGATGATTTTAGGTGACTTTTTATCAATTATTGCAGTTAGATCCATTTATTTTAAAACAAAAAATTCATCAAGCGGACACTAAAAAACAGCGGAGATATTTTTGGCGCGCCTTGTTAATAAGGGATATTTTATTAGTTTCGTTTGCGATTTTATGGGTGTCGACGATTACTTTTTTCTTTGGAAAAGCTGTAGCGCCTTTTTCAATTGTATTATTTTGTTTGCTGTTGAGTATCCGTTTCGTCTCATATGGCTACAGGGAAAAACAGGCCTTGCTTAGTTTAGGAATCGTGTTAACAATTCTAGGTGTTAGTCCACTAATTTCACTGATTTCTGTATCATTTTTACAATGGGGTCTTCATTTTATCTGCTTGCTGGCATTGTTTTTCTTAACTGGTAAAAACCCTAAAATGGGTAATCCGGGCTTGTATACGTTCTCCTACTTATATTTAGTTGGCACGGTTCACTATCAATCGTTTCAGCAATTAGAACAAACTTTCTTTGTATTAGTGTTTGCCTATTTACTTTTAGCTTTTGTTTATCATGTGAAACATAAAAAGTTGGATCAAGAGATTACTTTTATACAGATGGTTACAGAAAATGGTTTTTTTAATCAAAGAAATATTTGGTTTGGTTATTACGCTTTAGGCATTAGCTTATTACTTTTTATAGGAACGCACCTTCAGATTGACCGCTTTATGTGGGCAACATTTGCTAGTTCGTCATTATTTTCTGGGTATGAGACGTTTAAATTGTCTGAACGAGCAAAAGAACGAATAATAGGGGTCGTTATTGGTTCTCTAGTATCGGCTATCTTGTTATTTTATATACCAACGAACCTACTTGGTATTTTAGGAGGACTTTGTTTAGGCTTATGCACATCTTATAAAAGTAAAACGATTTTTAATTGTGTTGGTGCTATCATGGCAGCTTCTATGATATTTGGGCTAGAAACAAGTCTTTACTTAAGAATTTTGTTAAATATGTTAGGGCTAGCTTACGGTTTGCTTTATCATTTTGTCTTTGTAAAAACTATGTCCTATTGCAATCGCAAGGAGTGGCTGAAATTGTCTGAATAAAAGGAGCCTAACATTCTTTCTTGAAAGAATGTTAGGCTCCTTAGACATTTTTGTGTATATTCCATATTATCAAATTATATGCATGCTGTTAATCAATGCCCAACTGCTATATCAAATGTCGCAATTTTTGCTGAGCCAGTAGGTACAAGGTCTAGTTCCACTTCGTCAAAACTATTGCCATCAACTGGTATCCCAAGTAAATGGTAGATGGTCCAGTTCTACTTTTATAGACTATTATCTATTAGTATACCTAAATTTCTATTTAATTCGTAATGACTGACCAGGATAAAAAACAGAAGTTTCAATGCCTGGATTTAACGCTAATAATTCTTCCAAGGTTAAACCATTTCTTTCGGCTAACTGTCGCCCACCTTCACCACTTCGTACCGTATCGTATATAGGTTGGTCTGATTTAGAATTTTGTATTTGTTCACTAGAATCAGAGTTTTGTGGTGGTTGCTGTTCAGATTGTTCAAAAACTTGTTGAGTTTGATTATTTCTTTCAATTAATTGTTCCAACGTAATATTACCTAGATAAGTGTATATTTGTCCATTAACAGTTAAAGTACCATCATTATTTTTCGTTACTGTTCGGGGCATATTATTCAAAAGAAACGTCATTGTTTGATTACCATTCTCATCCACAGAAAAACTTACATTTTGAAGAGGAACATTCGATTGAGTTATGCTAGTGAGTGTTCCGTCAGCATTTATAAAAAATAAGTTATCACTTTGAGGAATACCCCAACCGCCTATAAAATCAGCTAAGCTAACTTGTGGCAGCGGTTCTTTAGTAGTAGATGAAGAGGTAGATTGGTTTGTTTCAGATGAGACGTTTTGATAATTAGAGCTGGTTTCTTCCGTTTTATCTTTTTGAGTGGAAGAATCAATACTTTTCTTTGTGTAAGGTTTCAAAACTAGTTTTGTTTGGTTATCAGAATTGTTTGTCTTAGTAGGAGTGAAAAGTAGATTTTGCTTTTCTTTTTTTATCTTGTAAGCTACTTCTTTTCCTTCATTTTCCCAACGAATTTGATTGTTTTTTAGATGGTATTTGACTTTGTATTCTATTTTATTTGCAATTTGTTTACCTAATTCTTCGCCTGCTTTTTCCAACTCATTTTTTGCAGTTGATGTGTGTTCATCTGTATTGATTTTGAAAGTAGCGGTATCTTCGCTGAATGATACAATCATTACTACTTCATCAACGTTGGAGTTTACGGCCCACTCGTTTGCCATTAGCTCTTTTGTGGTCACTTTATTTCTGCAGGAAGTAAGGGTCAGTAAGGATAAAAAAACAATCAACCCCAGCAAACTTTTTTTCATTTTTAACTCAATCCTCTTTTCTATTTTACTATTTTTTTGTATCTTCGAATCTCTCTCAACCCCAGCCAACCACTCGCTGATAACAAGTACCAAAACGGCATAAACTGGATTAAATAGCGAGAGCGGCCGCCTTCAAAGAGCAATAAATACAGAATAGCTCCAATGAAAGCTAATTTTAAAATCGCGTAGTTATTTTTTGAATCTTTTAGAGGGATACTGAACAATAGACCTAGTAATGTGAGTAAATAGAAAAAATGCATATAAATTCGTAGATAGTTACTTTTTTGATTTTGCGGATAATACAGTGACCGCAAGTGTTCTTGCCAACGATTTTTAGAAGGTGTTTCTGGGATTAAATCACCGCCATCCCAACCCCAGTCAAAATCACCATTGGCAGTATTATGACGATTTTTTTGAGCCAGAAAACGAAGATAACCGAAGAATCCTTTATTTTTTAAACGGTCTTGAATCATTTTTATGGTATAAGCTTTTTTGGCTTCTTGTGTAGGCAACTGATTTACTGCTTGTGTATCTGCATCATTGTAACCGCCAGTTCCAGTCAAACCCATCATTACAAAAAGTGTCCAAGGTTTGGCTTGTTCTTTATCGATTTCCGTAATCGTTTGTTTTTCCACAAAAAATTGAAAACTATAATATGCGCTGGCGAAACCAGTCAGTAAAAAGAGAGCAACCACGGTTAATTTTACGATAGACTGTTTGTTCCGATTTACTAAAAGAAGTTGCAGCACTTTGATACAACTAAATGCAATAAAAAAGATAATAGACGAAGGTTTCATTAAAAAACACCAAGCTAGGCCAATTCCAATAAACAGTAATAAACAATATTTTACGAAGGGAGGGGAAACTTGGTCAAAAAGGCTATATGCAAAAAAGACTAGGTTGATGAACAATAAGACGGCCGTATCTGTATAAGGCGTGAGTAACCATGGAGACAATCCGAAAGAAAGAAAAAATAAACTGTAAGCAACGAAGGCCGTTAATGGATTAAAGACACGCTTAGAGGCATGATAAAAGAGAAATAAACTGCTATTAATAAACAAGCAATTAACCACTTGCCAACTAAACCAAGTATTGCTCCAGCTCCCTGTTACATCAATGAAACGCAAAAATTTATTCAGGTAATACATCATGAAAAAGAAAAATTCGTTATTGGGGTTTAAAGAAAGTACGATTTTTGAATAATCCCTATTTTCAGTGGTAATACTATGAAAGTTGTCAAAAACATCCCAGCCAATCGGCACAGTAATCTGCGTCAGGAGTAAAAGTTGTAGTAAAAATAAACTGACCAAACTACCAATAATAACCACACGATCATGGGTTTTTATTAAGTGCCAGAGCGCTTGAATCTTAGTGTAAAGAAATTTTTTGTTTTTATAAATAATCAACAATAGAATAATTAATAGAGGAAGTAAAACAAGCAAGTGCTTAGGCTTTTCCCAAAGAATTTTTACCAGAGAATAGGGAGAGTTAATTGCGCCGTAAAAGACAAATAAAATAAAAAAAGTAAAAATATAATTTTCTAGATTCAGAATCCGTTTAAAAGTAGCCATATTTTCTCCTTCCATTTTTTTAGCTAGACTAGTTCTTATTTTATCATAAAGATTTTAAAATAAGAAAAAAGCCCTTCTTTTAAAAGAAAGGCTTAAAACTTTTCCTTACTTCACTTCTTTGTAACGGAAGAAGAAGCGTAAGACGCTATTTTGGCTAGTTGTTGTTAGTTTATCTGTCGGTAAGACTGTTAGTAAGAAGAAAAACAGACTAATCACAAGAGTGAAAAATAAGAAGACGGGACTGCCACCTGTTATCACAGTATCTGTTTGAACGTCATATTTAAAAGTTGACATAACAGAGAAAACTTGTGTATAGCTACAGGCAATAGAAAGTAGATATAAAACAAGCACGCCCCAACCTGTCATCCCAGCATCACGATAACGACGTACACACATTGCCCACGTTGGTAATAATAAAGCTAACCATAAAACAAGTGCAAAAAGCATCAACGGTAATAAGTTTCCAAAATCATAGGTTTCAAAATATTCAGCTGCTAAAATTGCTGACACGGCTTTGCCGACAATGGCAATATAAAAAATAAGTGCTAAAATGCTTAATACCAATGTCATCCACCAATAACCAGCACGTGTGGTCCGACCTTTAAAATCAACATATCCACGAAAATAATCTTTAAAAGCTTGTCCAAATGTTACTTTACCTTTTTCCTCAATTTTAACCATAAAAACACCCCTTTGTATTTAATAAAATGATTATAACGGAAAGTAATAAAATAGGAAAATGCGAATTCGCATATTTTGTGATTTTTTTGATAAATCATATAAAGAGCAGGTTTTATCAAAAAACGGTAAAATAAGAGAAGATATTTTATAATGGAGGAATCATGAATGAAAATCAGTATTAGACATCGCTACATAGCAAAAATTCCAGCATTAGAAGTGACAACAGAAGAGCAAAAAAACGAAGCATTACCTTTAATTGTTTACTATCATGGTTGGCAATCAGCTAAAGAATTATCTTTAACACAAGCAAGAAAATTAGCACACGAGGGGTTTCGGGTCATTTTACCAGATGCCATGAACCATGGAGAAAGAAAAACAGGACCTATTTCCACGATTCCATCGATTACATTTTGGAGTAGCATTCAATATAATTTAATTGAATTTCCAGTAATTATCCATCATTTTCATAAATTAGGGTTGATTAAAGAAAATTGGATTGGCGTGGGTGGTGTATCCATGGGCGGTATTACTACTAGCGCTCTTATGACCCAACATCCTGAGATTCAAGCTGCTGCTTGCTTAATGGGAACACCCTATCCGGCGCGCTATATTCAGCGAGTGATTCAACGGGCGAAAGAATTTGCTATTTTTGTACCTAAAGACTTGCCACTGTTGCTAAGTTGGGTGCATCAATACGATTTATCACAAACGCCAGAAAGACTGCAAGAACGACCGATGCTGTTTTGGCATGGAACGGAAGATGAAAAAATTCCTTATGAAGACATGGCTGATTTTGAACAATTAGTGTCTGGGAAAACGTATGCGAGAAATACGCAATTTATAACGGAAATCGGTGAGCGGCATTTAGTGAAAGGAGAAACAATGGATTTGGTTGTTGACTTTTTTAAAGAAGCGTCAAAAACGTTAGAAAAATAACGGGATTTTTCAAAGAGAAAAGGGGAATCAGCTTGTTTTTTAAGAACACTTTCTATAAACTTAACAGAAAAGGGGTTGAAGGTGTACATGGAGAAAAACAAGTTGAGAAAAGTGGGCTTAACTGCCCTGGAATGGCTAAAACAACATCCAGAAATTAAACAACATAAAGAATCAAGTCTCTATGAACAGTTGTTTGCTAGTCAGCAATGGCAACAAGCACAAACGATCGGAATGATTCGGTCGTTACCGCTAGAATTATCAACACAGCCAATTTTCGAACGGGCCATGCAAGAGAGCAAGCAAGTGGCGGTGCCGCGAACATTTAAAGGAGGCAAAATGCACTTTTATCAAGTCTTTCCAGAGACGGTTTATGATACCAGTGCATTTGGCGTGGAAGAACCTCCGTTAACAGCGGCAGAAATAACAGCTACAGCGATTGATTTATTGATTGTGCCAGGGATTGTTTTCAATCGTGCTGGCTATCGAATAGGCTTCAGCGGTGGTTTTTATGATCGTTATTTGGAACATTTTTCGGGCCATTCATGTAGTTTAGTTTTCAGTGAACAACTCCATGAACAATGGCAACCAGAAGCGTTTGATCAGCCAATCGAACAATTATTTATACAATAGGAGGAATGGAATGAATTATCAAACAGAAATGAAATTGAAACGGCTAAAAAATCAGCCGTTCATTACGTATGCCCTTTTAGGTATTTCAATCATTGTTTTCCTTGGATTGGAATTAACTGGAGGATCAGAAAATATTTTAAACTTAGTTAATTGGGGAGCAATGGTTCGTCCACTGGTAGCTCAAAATCATGAATACTGGCGGTTTATCACGCCAATGTTTCTTCACATTGGGTTTATGCATATTATTTTGAATATGGTTACTCTTTATTATATCGGCGCACAGGTTGAGGCAATTTATGGGCATTGGCGCTATTTGGGAATTTATTTATTGAGTGGGATTGCTGGAAATATCGCCAGTTTTGCCTTTGGGACACCCAACAGTGTCTCAGCGGGTGCTAGTACAGCGCTTTTTGGTTTGTTCGGCGCATTTGTTATTTTAGGACGCCATTTTAGAGACAATCCAGCGATTATGTATATGGTGCAACGCTATTCAATGTTTATTGTGATTAATTTGTTATTTAACTTGTTTAGTAGCTCTGTAGATATGATGGGTCATGTTGGCGGTCTAATCGGTGGACTATTAGTCGCGACGGCTTTTGCTGTTCCAAATCGTGAAGAAGCATTTAATAAGCACGAGCGAATTATGGCCACGTTAATTTTTATTTTTCTTGTCGTAATTTGTCTGTTATTGGGTTTTAAAAAATACGGTTTACCTGTATAATAAGGAAGTGTTTTCGTATGGAAACGTTATATGATGTACAACAACTTTTTAAACAGTTTGGGATGTATATTTATGTCGGTGCACGGATTTATGATATTGAGTTAATGATGATTGAATTAAAAAAATTGTATGAAGGTCAATTGGTAGACCGAGATACGTATTTACAGGCCCGGCATATTTTGCAAAGAGAGCATCGAATAGAAGAATCTAGAGGGACGCAGAAAGGAATCGACTAAATGGATAAGAAGATTATTGGGATTGATTTAGGTGGAACGACCATCAAATTTGCTATTTTAACAACCGATGGCGTTGTTCAACAAAAATGGAGTATTGAAACGAATATTTTAGAAGATGGCAAGCACATTGTGCCATCAATTATTGAAAGTATTCGTCACCGTATAGATCTTTATAATATGAAAAAAGAAGATTTTGTGGGAATTGGTATGGGAACACCAGGAAGTGTCGACATTGAAAAAGGAACTGTTGTAGGTGCCTATAATTTAAACTGGACGACTGTACAGCCTGTTAAAGAACAAATCGAATCTGCTTTAGGAATTCCGTTTGCCTTAGATAATGATGCCAATGTTGCCGCTTTAGGTGAGCGTTGGAAAGGCGCGGGGGAAAACAATCCCGACGTGATTTTTATTACTTTAGGAACAGGTGTCGGCGGAGGCATTGTTGCAGCGGGAGAATTGCTCCACGGTGTTGCTGGCTGTGCTGGTGAAGTTGGGCATGTGACGGTTGATCCTAACGGCTTTGACTGTACCTGTGGGAAACGTGGCTGTTTAGAAACTGTTTCTAGTGCCACTGGTGTCGTTCGTGTTGCACGTCATTTATCAGAAGAATTTGCAGGTGACTCTGAACTGAAACAAGCGATTGATGATGGACAAGATGTTTCGAGTAAAGATGTTTTTGAATTTGCTGAAAAAGGCGATCATTTTGCTTTAATGGTTGTGGATCGTGTTTGTTTCTATTTAGGCTTAGCCACAGGAAACTTAGGTAACACGTTAAATCCAGATAGCGTGGTTATCGGTGGAGGTGTTTCTGCAGCAGGAGAATTTTTACGTAGTCGTGTCGAAAAATATTTCCAAGAATTTACTTTCCCACAAGTTCGAAATAGTACAAAAATCAAATTAGCAGAGCTAGGTAATGAGGCCGGCGTCATTGGTGCCGCTTCACTAGCATTACAATTTTCAAAAGAGAAATAGAGAGGGCTTTTTAGAATGAGTATTTTATGGGTAATCAATGGCATTTTGCTAGTTATTGTACTAGCGATGGTATTCAATGAATTATATTTGAAAATTATGGTGAAACGTTCAGCAAAAATGCTGACGGAAGAAGAATTTAAAGAAACAATGCGTAAAGCACAAGTGATTGACGTTCGTGAGAAAGATACATTTGATGCTGGGCATATTTTAGGGGCGCGCAGCATGCCATACAGCATGTTAAAAACAACAATTGGTTCTCTTCGTAAGGATCAACCTGTTTATCTTTATGATCAGAAGAAAGCTTTAAGTATCCGAGCAGCTAATTTATTACGCAAAAATGGCTATACTGATATTTATATTTTAAAAGGCGGCTATGATGGCTGGACTGGGAAAGTGAAAAAGAGAAATAGTTAATAACAAAAAGAGTTGGTCTTCATTGAGACCAACTCTTTTTGTATAGGAAAGCTTAACAGAGATGTTGCTTTTTGTCAGTCCTCACTTTTTGAGCTACAATAAAGAGAAGAGGTGAAGGCAGATGATTCAAATCAAGCGAGCATATGAAGCACCGACAGAGCAAGATGGCTACCGTGTTTTAGTTGACCGTGTTTGGCCACGAGGAAAATCTAAGGAATCTGAAAAGTTAGATGAATGGCTCAAAGAAGTAGCCCCAAGTACAGAGCTGCGGAAATGGTTTAATCATGAAGCAAATAAATATCCCAAGTTTAAACAAAAATACCAAGAAGAATTGAAACACGAGCCAACTGCCACAGCGTTTAAGCAGTTACAGACGATTGTAAAAAATCAGCCAGTAGTCACGCTGGTCTATGGGGCGAAAGATACAGTGCATAATCAAGCGGTTGTCTTAAAAGAATTATTAGAAAAATAGAGTAGGTGATTGGATGAAAATTGCAATTGTAGGTGCTGGACCCAGAGGCTTATCAGCTGCAGAACGAGTCATTGAATGGGCTCGTAAAACGGAAATAAATGTTCAGCTCACGTTGTTTGATCCATACGGTCCAGGTGGGAAAATTTGGCGAGCAGAGCAACCTAATTATTTATTAATGAACACCGTGATTAGTCAAGTCACTTTATTTACAGATGAATCTTTTAGTGGCGAAGGACCAATTGTCAAGGGCCCCACTCTCTATGAATGGACCCAAACAGAAGCTGCGCAGTACATTCAACAGCAACAACCCTATAATTATCTTGAGTTGTTGAAAGAATGTCATCGCCTTGGACCGAATGATCACTGCTCGAGGGCTTTTTATGGCATGTACCAAAAATGGTTTTATACGTATTTAGCCACGAGGTGTAACGAACAAACATCGCTGACGTTTTTTAAAGAGCCAGTAACTGCTGTGCGGGCAGGAGAGGATAACTATTATGTGTATACTCAATCCATTGAGTTTACGGCAGACAAAGTAATTTTAGCTTTGGGTCACCAAGAAAATGAATTAACGACTGTTGAACAAGAGCTTGCGGACTACGCCAAGGAGCATCGTTTGTTTTATTCTTCTCCTAAAAATGCGGCGGATGCTTTATTGGCACTTGCCAATATACCTGCAAAACAACCCGTTGTGTTAAAAGGCTTAGGTTTGGCATTTTTTGACTATTTATCTGCCTTGACGATTGGCCGCGGGGGTGTTTTTTCTCGTCAAAATGGCCGCTTACGTTATGAACCTTCTGGAAGAGAGCCCATTATTATTGCTGGTTCTGGTCGCGGTTTTCCTTCTCATCCTCGAGGGAATAATCAAAAAGGCTACGGGGAAACCTATCAGCCTGTTTTTTTAACCGAAACGTATTTAGCTGAATGTCGTAAAAAAGGACAGGTTACAGGTGCAGAGTTTTTTGGGTATTTAAAAAAAGAAGTGGAATATGTGTATTACACTTGCTTAATCGAAGAAAAATATCCGCATCTTTCTAAAGAGGCCTTTCAACAGCTGTTTATTCAAACCAAGGGAGCGCCGGAAAGCCTAGCCCACTTTGAAAAACAAGATTGGTTTGATTGGCAAGCGTTAGAACATCCTGAAACAAAGAAAACCACTCATGAAAGTTTTCGTTCGTTTTTACTAGAGTATTTAAAATGGGATATTCAAGAAGCAGAGAAAGGCAATCTTAGCGGTCCTTTGACCACTGCTTTAGACAGTTTAAAAGATTTAAGAGATCAGATTCGCTTTGTTTTGGATGAAGGGTTATTAACGAATGACGAGAGTCAAAAGTGGTTGTGGCATTGGTTTACCCCGTTGAATACCTTTTTGTCAGTGGGACCTTCTGTTGAAAGAACAGAAGAGCTACAGGCGTTAGTTGAACTGGGATTAGTCACGATTCTGGGGCCAGAAATGCGTGTCGAAATGAAAGCGGGTCAATTTATTACTTATGCTAATTTGTTTCCGGAAAATCGGTATAATAGTCACTTTTTAATTGAAGCGCGCATTCCCAAAGTCAATAATGAAAAAAGTTTGAATCCTTTAACGAGGCAGTTGTTAGCCGATAAGCTAGCTACGCTCCATCAACTGGCATTAGCCGATGGTCAAATAGTCAAAACAGGTGCACTCTTGATTGTGCCTGCCACGAATCAAGTCATCACAAAAGATGGACAGGTGGCGACAGGCCTTTTTAGTTGTGGTATTCCAACAGAAGGGATTCATTGGTTAACAGCCGCTGCAGCTCGTCCTGGTGTGGATCCTTGGAATATGCGCGATATGGATCGGATTGCTGCCACTATTTTTAATAGTTAAGAAAAATAGTCAGCTCCTTTGGTAAAAAAAGAAAGCATAACAAGTGGTCATCCATCGCTTTGATGGATGACCACTTGTTATGCTTAAGAGAATCAACAGAGCCAGAAGCGCTTCTGTTGATTTCTTGGCGTTAGATTTTTTATCTCAACGTCACAGCTATTTTTTAACGTGCAATACGTTTACGCATCGCTTTTTTACGGTTTTCTTCAATCATATCTTCTTTTTCTTCAATTGGATCAATGACTGTTTTTTTAATAGTTGTAGCCACACCGGCTAAAGCAGCAACTGTGATAGCAGTACCGACTAACATACCTGATACAAATTTTTTCATCGTTCATTCCTTCTTTCAAATTGTATTTGTTTCTATTATGACGGAAAAAAGCAAAAAAATCCAATAGTTACAATGATTTTTCATAAACTCTACGACTAATTTAGAGATTTGTTAAAATTTACCAAGTCTTTTCTGTATTTTTATAGGAAAAATGAATAAGGAGAAATGGCCAAATTAAATCCTGTTTACAAAATGAAATAATTCAGAAGTAAACCTTATTTAATGGTACAATAGAAAAAGAAATTAGAGAGTAAAAGGAGCGTATTTATGTCTATTTTAGTATTAGGTGGCGCAGGCTACATTGGCTCACATGCCGTTGATCAATTAATTTCAAAAGGCTATGCCGTTGTGGTTGTTGATAATTTATTAACGGGGCATCGTTCAGCAGTTCATGAACAAGCGACTTTCTATGAAGGCGATATTCGTGATAAAGCTTTTTTACGTAGTGTCTTTGAAAAAGAATCAATTGAAGGGGTGTTGCACTTTGCGGCCAATTCTTTAGTAGGAGAATCCGTGGAGCAACCGTTAATGTATTTCAATAACAATGTTCACGGCACTCAAATTGCCTTGGAAGTTATGCAAGAATTCGGAGTGAAACACATTGTTTTTTCTTCCACAGCGGCCACTTATGGCGAACCAAAAGCAATGCCTATTACAGAAGAAACCCCAACGAATCCTAAAAATCCGTATGGGGAAAGTAAATTAATGATGGAAAAAATCATGAAATGGTGCGACAACGCTTATGGAATGAAATATGTTGCTTTGCGTTATTTTAATGTTGCAGGAGCAAAAAAAGATGCCTCAATTGGTGAGGATCACACGCCAGAAACGCATATTGTGCCAATTATTTTACAAGTGGCATTGGGCCAACGAGCAGAGCTAAGTATTTTTGGGGATGATTATGATACACCAGATGGCACGTGCATTCGAGATTATGTTTATATTGAAGACTTGATTGCAGCACATATTTTGGCTTTAGAATATTTGAAAAATGGCGGCGAAAGTGACGTCTTTAACCTGGGTAGCAACAACGGCTATTCTGTTAAAGAAATGTTAGATGCTGCACGCGAAGTGACAGGTCAAGAAATTCCTGCGACAATCGCGCCACGCCGAGCAGGGGATCCTAGTACGTTAATTGCTTCTAGTGAAAAAGCCAAACGAGTTTTAGGCTGGCAACCAGAAGTAACTGAGGTCAAGGATATTATCGCCACCGCTTGGCAATGGCATCAAGCTCATCCACATGGATATCAAGAAAAGTAATAGGAGGAATGAATCGATGACCACGAGTCAAATGATTGCCGATTTTACCACACTTGCTATTCAAGCAGGTGGTTGGATGGAATTGGATCGCTTATATCTTCAGAACCGTTTATTATCAATGATTGGTGAACAAGAATTAGGCGAAGTAGACATACGGCCTGTGGCAACACCCGCCGCTGATTTGGCGGAACAATTGTGTCAAGTTGCGAGTGCCAACCAACTTGTAAAAACAGAGCAACAAAAAGAACAGTTCATGGTGCAATTGATGGATTTGTTAACACCGCCACCTTCTGTGGTTAATGCTTTTTTTGCACAACATTATGCCAAAGAGCCACAAGAGGCTACCGAGTATTTTTACCAACTTTGTCAAAAAAACGGTACGGTCATTGAACAGGAAGAACCTGTTGTTTTTTCAACAGTCTATGGTGATTTTTTAGCAAATAAGGTCCACAGTGAGGCGTCAAAAGCAACGCTCTCTGCACAAAGCTATCCCCGCTGTGAATGGTGCATGGCAACAGAAGGCTACCAGGGAAGTCAGCAATTTCCTGCGACTACGAACCATCGAGTGATTCGAATGAACTTAGATGGCGAAAGCTGGGGATTTTCCTTTGTAAAACAGGCACAATATCAGCAACAAGGTGTGATTGCGTTTGAAAAACATCAGTCAGCGAAACGTTCAATTAAGACTTTTCAGCAATTGTTGAAAATTGTTGAGGTCTTTCCTCATTATTTTGCTGGGATTGATGCTGACTTTGAACAAAATGAGCATGTCTATTATCAAACGGGTTTGCAACAATTTCCATTAGCCGAAGCGAGCATTTCAGAATATGTTGAGTTAGCTAACTATCCTTTAATCAACGCAGGAATGGTGAATTGGCCAGTTGCGACATTTCGCCTAGAGGGACCGAATGCGTCAGAAGTTGCCCAAGCCGCAAATGATATTTTTGAGCAATGGCAAATGCTGAAACTGCCAACGGATGAGATACAAATCGTTGCCCGACGAAAAGAACTTTTATATGTCATGGACTTAATTTTTAGTCGACCTCAAGCAAAGCCTTCGTTAACGTTAGCAGAAGTCCAAGGTTTAACGACTTGGAACAACCAGAAAACGCAGGCACTTGAAACTGTCGCTTCAGCGTATCAACAGCGATTAAAAGAAGCCAGTGCGTTTGCAGAAACAAGTGAAGGAAAAGCGGCTTTTTTAGCAATGGTTGCGCCAGTGACTCATTAAAAGAAAAAAGATGCCGAATGACTAAAAATCACGTATAATAGATAAGAATGAAAAATAAGGGAGGGTAAAAAATGGCTTATCAAGCACTTTATCGGGTCTGGCGTTCACAACGTTTCGATGACGTAGTAGGACAAAAAGCAATTACTCAGACACTGAAAAATGCGATAGTGCAAAAGAAAACATCTCATGCCTATTTATTTACTGGCCCTCGTGGTACAGGTAAAACCAGTGCCGCAAAAATTTTCGCTAAAGCGATTAACTGTAAACATAGTCAAGATGGTGAACCTTGTAATGTTTGTGAAACCTGTGTAGCCATTACGGAAGGTCGTTTAAATGATGTCATTGAAATTGATGCGGCGAGTAATAATGGCGTGGAAGAAATCCGTGATATTCGTGATAAAGCAAAGTATGCACCGACACAAGCCGAGTACAAAGTTTATATTATTGATGAAGTTCATATGCTATCAACAGGCGCGTTCAATGCACTTTTAAAAACTTTGGAAGAACCGCCACAAAATGTTATTTTTATCTTAGCAACGACTGAACCACACAAGATTCCGTTAACGATTATCTCACGGACGCAACGCTTTGATTTTAAGCGAATTAGTACGCAAGATATCGTCGATCATATGGCCCATATCATGCAGGAAATGGCTCTCGATTATGAGGAACAAGCCCTTTATGTGATTGGGCGTGCTGCGGAAGGTGGGATGCGAGATGCCTTGAGTATCTTGGATCAAACGATTTCCTTTAGTGATGAAAAAGTAACACTGGAAGATGCAATGCAAGTGACAGGCAGCCTAACCTATGAAATGATGGATCATTATATTCAGTGTTGTGTCGCCGGTGATGTTGAACGAGCATTAGAAGGCTTGGAAAGTATTTTAGGCGAAGGCAAAGAAGCGCGCCGTTTCTTAGAAGATTTGTTATTATATTGTCGAGATTTGCTGATGTATCAGCAAGCACCGAAGTTATTAGCAGAAAAAGCAGGAACTTTGACAGAAGCATTTAAGGAACTAGCTACACAAACACCTGCTGAAAAAATCTACCAACTAATCCAAATTTTAAGTGACACACAAAATGAGATCCGCTTTACCAACAATGCGAATATCTATCTGGAAGTAGCCACTGTCAAATTAGCTAAAACGGTGCAACCCAATAAACACAACACGCCAGAAACAGCTAATCAAGATGGTAGTGCAGAGGGAAATCCAGAATTAGCAGATTTACAAAATCAAATCGGGCAACTGAAGAAAGAACTGGCTGAATTAAAGAAACACGGTGTAGCTGCCAAAGAAGCAGATGCGCCACGTCAACAAGCACGACCACAAGCGCCAAAAAGTTCGTTCCGTGTACCCACAGAACGGGTATATCAAGTCTTAAACGAAGCGACTAGAACACATTTAATGAATGTGAAAAATGTCTGGGAAGACTTACTGCAAACATTATCTGTGACTCAACGAGCGATGCTCAAAGCTAGTGAACCTGTCGCAGCGAGTCCTAAGGGCATCGTGGTGGCATTTGACTATGAGATTGTTTGTGCTCGTGCAACAGACGATGAAGAGATGCAGTTAGCTTTCAATAATAATTTAAGCCGTTTGATGGACTATACACCAGAAATGGTCTGCATTACTAGAGAAAGCTGGCCAAAACTAAGACAAAGTTTTATTAACCAAAATCAGGGCAGTTTGAATCATTCTGAACCTGAAAATGAAATGGCTCGTCTAGCGGACGAACCGCCTGTAACAAATGAACATTCACAAGAAAATCCAGTAGTAGATGAAGCAATCGCTATGTTTGGTGAAGAGCTTGTCGAAGTACTAGATGATTAATACGAAGGAGTAGAGGAATTATGATGCGAGGAATGGGCAACATGCAAGGCATGATGAAACAAGTACAAAAAATGCAAAAAGAAATGGCCAAAGCGCAAGAAGCGCTAAATGAAAAAGAATTTATCGGTGAAGCCACCAATCAACTTGTGACAGCGACATTTACTGGTGATCGCACAATGAAAGATTTGATCATTAAAGAAGACGTGGTTGATCCTGAAGACGTTGATATGCTACAAGATTTAGTCATTATGGCTGTCAACGACGCGTTAGTAAAAATTGAAAAAGAAACTGAAGCGACTTTAGGCAAATACACCAAAGGAATGCCAGGATTCTAAAAAATAAGACAAACGAAAGTATGAAAAACGTCATGCCCAAAAAATCGAACTTTTTGGGCATGATGTTTTTTCTGTTTTTGTGGGAAAACTCTTTGGCAATTTTAGTAGTCGCTTCCAAAAAACTATGCTATACTAAAGCCAATTGAAGAGAAACATTTGGGGTGCTATTAGCTGAGATTATACCCATGGAACCTGAAACAGTTAGGACTGGCGCAGGGAAATGTCTTGAAATTTTGACCGATTATTGCACCCAACTACGTTTATTTGTGGTTGGGTTTTTCTGTCTTTTTCAGTCGCGCCTCCTTTTGCTTCTCGCAGAAAGGAGTTTTTTTACGTGGAAAAAAATCGAATCCACAGAGTTACGTTACTGGCTTTAATGATTGCGATGGACGTTGTATTATCGCCGTTAATGCGAATTGAGGGAATGGCCCCTATGTCCAGTGTCATGAACATTATTGCCGGAGTTTTATTAGGTCCTCTTTACGGAACGCTCATGGCACTTGTCTGCGGCTTAATCCGTATGACATTCTTAGGTATTCCGCCATTAGCGTTAACAGGTGCCGTTTTTGGCGCGTTTTTTGCTGGTTTATTTTATCAATGGGGACAAAAATTAGGCTGGTCGATGCTAGGGGAAATTTTTGGGACAGGCATCATTGGCTCGTTATTGTCCTATCCTGTAATGGTTTGGTTTACTGGCAGTAAGCAGAATTTTTATTGGTTCATTTATACACCACGATTTATTGGTGCCACACTGATTGGTTCAGTGATTGCTTGGCTTGTCTTAGTAAAACTGAAAGAAACTCGGGTATTTAAACAAACACAGGAATTATTTTTAGGAGGGTACTTTTATGAAAACAAGCGTTAAGTTTGAAACGATTTTTCCACTGACAACGGCACCATTAATTCAGTGCATTACGAATGAAATTACGTGTGAGTCTATGGCGAATGCATTACTTTATATTGATGCTAAGCCCATTATGGCAGATGATCCCCGGGAATTTCCGCAGATGTTTCAGCAAACCAGTGCTTTGGTTTTGAATTTAGGCCATTTATCACAAGAACGAGAGCAAAGCTTGTTAGCAGCTAGTGATTATGCTCGGCAAGTGAATAAACTGACCGTAGTCGATTTAGTCGGTTATGGCGCCAGTGATATTCGAAATGAAGTCGGGGAAAAGCTGGTGCACAATCAGCCAACCGTTGTGAAAGGAAATCTTTCAGAAATGCGGACTTTTTGCCAGTTGGTGAGTCATGGCAGAGGAGTGGATGGCAGCCCTTTGGATCAAAGTGAAGAAGCAATTGAGGAACTGATTCAGGCTTTACGTCAACAAACGCAAAAGTTTCCCCAGACGGTATTTTTAGCAACAGGGATTCAAGATGTTTTGGTTAGCCAAGAGCAAGTGATTGTCTTACAAAATGGCGTTCCTGAGTTGGATTGTTTCACTGGCACGGGCGATTTAGTCGGCGCATTAGTTGCCGCTTTATTAGGTGAAGGCAACGCGCCAATGACTGCGGCAGTAGCCGCAGTGAGCTATTTTAATCTTTGCGGAGAAAAAGCCAAGACTAAGAGCCAAGGGCTGGCCGATTTTCGCCAAAATACGTTAAATCAGTTATCTCTTTTAATGAAGGAGAAGGATTGGTTTGAGGCGGTGAAAGGACGAGTGCTATGAGAGAGCAATTGAAAGTTTATTTGGTGACAGGCCGGTATGATTTTAGTGATACTGAATTTTTAAAACGAATTGAAACTGCTTGTCGCAGTGGAGTGACATTGGTCCAACTGCGCGAAAAGGAAGTGTCAACACGGCGCTTTTACGAATTAGCAGTGAAAGTTAAAGTGGTAACAGATGCGTATCAGATTCCGTTGATTATTAATGATCGTGTCGATATTTGCTTGGCAGTGGATGCAGCAGGTGTGCATATAGGGGATGATGAATTACCGGTTGCTCTTGTGCGAAAACTGGTTGGGTCCACAAAAATCGTAGGTGTTTCAGCCAAAACGGTGGCACGAGGAGTTGAAGCGGAAAACGAGGGCGCCGATTATTTAGGCGTGGGCGCAATTTTCCCCACAACGACTAAGGACAGTCCGTTAACTTCTTTGCAGACACTTTCTGAAATTGCCGCAGCAGTCACGATTCCTGTTGTAGCGATTGGTGGAATCAAAGAAGAAAATATAGAACAACTTATGGGAACGGGAGTGGCTGGTGTTTCACTGGTCAGTGAAATTATGCTGGCTGAACAGATAACCGAGAAAGTTCAAGGGTTGATGCGTGTAACGGAGCGAATGTTGGAGGCGAGAAAATGACCGAATATAATTTGACCCCACAAGTAGTCACGATTGCTGGTTCTGATTCTGGTGGGGGAGCTGGCATGCAAGCAGATTTAAAAACATTTCAAGCACGGCAGGCATTTGGCTTAAATATTGTCATTGCATTGACGGCACAAAATACGTATGGCGTGCAAGATAGCTTACCGATTCCTAGTTCATTTATTGATGCACAATTCCAATCACTGGCGGCTGATTTTAAAATTGGGGCAGCGAAAACGGGGATGTTAGCAGATAGTGAGCGTGTCGAAGCTGTTGTTCGCAATTTGCAGAAAGTTGATTTTGGTCCGTTGATTGTCGATCCTGTAATGGTGGCTAAAGGTGGACATCATTTGTTAGAAGCCGAGGCAGTTCAAACGATTAAAGAGCAACTGTTGCCATTAGCAACGGTCGTGACACCTAATTTACCAGAAGCGGAAGTTTTACTAGAGACGACCATCAAGACAGAACAAGAAATGCAGACCGCAGCAAAAAAATTACAGCAATTGGGCACAAAAAATATTATTATGAAAGGCGGACATAGCACAAATCAACAAGCGGCTGATTATGTGTTAATGGAAGACGGTTCGAGCTTTTGGCTAAGTGCACCACGAATTGTAACGAAAAATACTCATGGAACAGGAGATACTTTTTCAGCGTGTATCGCAGCCGAATTAGCAAAAGGTACGCCGTTAGAAGCGGCGATTGTGATTGGCAAACAGTTTATACAAGGGGCCATTAGCCAAGCAATTTCTGTTGGACATGGTCACGGACCTACTAATCATTGGGCCCAATTAACGCAAGATATTCAAGTTATTAAAGCATAAGAAGAGCCTGGGGAAAAATCTAAAATGATTTTTCCCCAGGCTTTAAATAGCTTAAAGCTCCCTCTTAATATAGTTTATAAACGTTTTGTTCACTAATCTTCACATTTTAAATAAATTTCTTGGCCTTGTTCTTGCAAATGAGCCACGTGGGATTCTCCCCAATTACATAAGTTATCTAAGACAGCAGAGAGGCTTTGACCATAATCGCTTAAATAATATTCGACTTTTGGTGGAACTTGGTTGTAAACTTTCCGCTCGATAATGTTGTCTTCTTCGAGTTCCCGTAATTGTTGTGTCAGCATTTTTTGACTAATGCCAGTAATACCGCGTTTTAAATCGCTGGGGCGCATGGCGCCGTGCCGTAAATTACACAGAATAATTGGTTTCCATTTACCGCCAATAACATCCATCGTTGCTTCGACACCAATCGCATATGTACGAGTTTCCAAAAAACATTCCTCCTTAATAGGTTGATAATAACCAAAAGTTACTAAAAGGTACCTATGATACAAAAAAGTAGGTACTTATCAAAATTTCAATCTTAGTATATAGTAATTTTTGTTGAAATTCAAATGTTTTTTAGGAGGAAGAGAATGGAAAAGAAAATTTCACCAAATTTAACGCTCTTTGCATTAGCTATCAATGCTTTCGCAATCGGTTCAACAGAATTTATTAGTGTGGGTTTATTACCAATGATTGTTAAAAGTTTTCATATTAGTCTTTCCCAAGCAGGTTTGACTGTTTCTTTGTACGCTTTAGGTGTGACGATTGGGGCGCCGTTATTAACAATTTTGACAGGAAAATGGAATCGTCGCTCATTAATGCTGGGGATTATGCTTCTTTTCATTAGTGGGAATTTAATTGCTGCGTTTGCGCCAACGTTTATTATTTTATTGGTAGGGCGGATACTTTCTGCATTGGCGCATGGCATTTTCATGTCTGTTTCGACTGTCATCGCCGCAGATGTTGTGCCGCCATCACGTCGAGCCAGTGCCATTGCTATTATGTTTACGGGGTTAACGGTTGCAACAGTGACTGGCGTACCTTTAGGGACGTTTATTGGGCAACAAACAGCTTGGCATATGTCCTTTCTTTTTATAGCCAGTATTGGCTTGGTGGGACTGATTGCTAGTTATTTTTTAGTTCCCAAAAATTTACCGATACCAGGGAAGGTTGACTTAAAAGGAATCACGCGGATTTTTACGAACAAACCCCTCGTTTTCTCTTTTCTAATTACTGCTTTTGGTTATGGTGGAACGTTTGCTGCATAGACGTACTTGTCACCGTTATTGGAAAATTTAGGCTTTTCAGCCAACGCGGTAGTGATTATTTTAGTTGTTTATGGCGTAATGGTCGCAATTGGCAATACAGTAGGTGGTCACTGGGCAAATAAAAAACCTTTAGATTCGTTAGTAAAAATGTTTAGCTTATTAATTCTGTCCTTAGTCTTTTTATTCATTACTGTTTTAATGGATAACAGTCTTCTAGGCTTATTAGCAAGTTTGATGTTGGGTCTATTTGCCTTTATGAATGTACCTGGGTTACAACTATATGTTGTAGAATTAGCGGAAAAGTATGTTCCAAAAGATATCACTTTGGCCTCAGCTTTTAATATTGCAGCCTTTAATATTGGGATTACCGTCGGCTCAATGACAGGTGGGGTGGTCACAGATCATTTATCAGTAACATATACACCGATTTTTGGTGGTTTTATCGTGCTAATTGCTGTCTTGTTCGTACTTTATATTCGGAAGCAAGAAGAACAAAAAAACAACTATCTTTAGAAAACTAAAAAAAGCAGCTGGTCACTATGGAACCGACCAGCTGCTTTTTTTTAAGCTTTTTTGCGGAAATAATTCCAGCAAGCAATTAAAACAATTACTAATAAGGTTAACAAGAAAATCAGAGAAATGAGGGAGCCCATCGTTGTCCCCTGAGCAAAATTATCTGCGTGGTCTTGAGCGATATTAATAATCGTCGCTACAATGGCCGTCGCAATAGCGCCAGAAAATTGTTGAAGTGTATTAAATAACGTATTGCCGTCGCCAAAATCTTTCTCCTCTAACAAGCTCATACCAGTCGTCATCATATTACTGTATGCAAAACCTAGACCAATCATATAGGTAACATGTCCAGCGACGAATCCTAATAAAACAGGCATCTCTAGTAAAATTGTTAAAGCTAGCCAACCGATTGTCGCCAAACTTAAGCCAAATAATATAGGTTTTTTAGCGCCGTATTGATCCAACACTCGTCCAGAAAGTGGTGCCAAAATGGCCCCAACTGTAGCACCTGGCAGCATGACTAGCCCAGCTACAAACGCATTTTTTCCAAGGACGATTTGAACAAAGTTTGGTAAGACAAAGGAAATACCTAACAATAAGAATTGACAAACTAAAAAGCCACATAAAAATAAAACGAAGGAGGGATTTTTTAAAATTGTCAAACGTACTAGTGGCTGTTCAGCGGTCGTTGCTCGTTTATAAAAAATAACAAAGCCAATAACGGCTGCCAGAAGTGAAAGCCAGCCAAACAATGTGCCAATTTTACTTAAAAACATCAACAAACCACTAAATAACAGGGCAATACCAATTAAACTAACCAAATCAAGAGTGGTGGTTTTTTTAACAGGTATTTCTGGAATAGCAGATAATCCCATAAACAAAGAAAGTAGTAAAACAGGAATTAAGAATAAAAAGATGGCGTGCCAAGATAGGGAAGATGTTAAGATTCCACCATACGTTGGACCAATGGCTGGAGCAATTGAAGTGGTCAATGTGCCTACCCCCATCATCGTTCCTCGTTTTTCCAGCGGGGTAAAGTTCAAAATAATATGAAACATCAGTGGCAAAGCAATCCCAGTGCTAGCCCCTTGGAAGAGTCGGCCTAATAACAAGATACTGAAAGATGGCGAATAGACATCAATCGCTAAACCAATCAAAAAGAAAAGATTCGCAACAATAAATAAGCGTCTTAACGAATAGGTTTTTAATAAATAATTGGATAAGGGCACCATGATAGAAATAACTAATAAATAAATCGTTGTCACCCACTGCACGGTACCGGTGGAAACACCAAATTCCTTTGTTAATGTCGGAAAGGTTACATTCATTGCTGTTTCAATTAATACGCCAGCAAAAGACATAATTCCTGTCGCTAAAACGGCAGGGAATAATCGTACGTTTTTTTGTTCCATTTAATCACCTCTATAGTTTTCATTTTTTCGTAAAAAAATAGAAGCAGTTTCTATAAGAATAGAAACCGCCTCTCTCTCGACACGCAACTTGCGTGTTATCTGTACGATTTGTTTACATGTTGCATTGTAAACAGTTTTTAGGCAATCGTCAAGCAGAAAATAATTAACGTTGCATGAAGAAACTAATAATTGCAAAAATAGCAATGTGAGCTGGATAGAAAATATAAAAGAAATTCCGCATGCCACGGCCTTTTTCACCATTATAAAGAACAATTGGAATCGCTGCTAAAATCATCATCCATTGGTGGTTCACCCCGAATAGTTCTTGGAAATTATAGCTGGCTGCTGAAATCAACGC
The DNA here is from genome assembly GCF_050541505.1 of Enterococcus sp. DIV0183. Classification (NCBI taxonomy): domain Bacteria; kingdom Bacillati; phylum Bacillota; class Bacilli; order Lactobacillales; family Enterococcaceae; genus Enterococcus; species Enterococcus sp. DIV0183. The sequence goes on along the minus strand of NZ_CP172932.1, from coordinate 2,299,317 downwards.
AACAACGCCAATTGCTGAAATTTGTAACCACTTTTTGCCATGGAATAAATAAAAAGCTACGGCCAAGAGAACAAATAAAAACCCACCTTCTGTCATCATTAGTGATGGCACAATCAGATTGAAAATTTGGAAACCAATTAAGATAGCAGGGTTGCTTAATATGTCTGGAGAACTAAAAACAACGAGAGGTAGGGCACTGATTAATAAAGGCACAATAAACCAAAGAAGCCCTTTACCAATTTGTTTTTGTTTAAAATAGTCCATAGACTGCATGTAGACCGTACCTAAAAATAACGTCCCAAAAATATTATTGATAATTAAGCCACCTGTTGAAAAATACGCATTTAAAATGCCGTTCAGAATCCCCATAATCCAGAAGCCTAACAATAACCGGAACATGTATTTTCGCCGATTGCTTGTGTGAATGAAGCCTTCAGAACTTTCAAATAAGAAAATAGGTGCAGCAATTCGTCCAATCCATCCGAACCAACCAGGCACGCCTAAAAAACTAAAAAATTGCAATAGATGGTCAAAGACCATTGAAATAACCCCAATGACTTTCAAATGAAAGCCAGTTAATGTTTTACCCATAGTATAAACGCCTCTCTTTCATAAAGAACAATATAACAAAGTCCAGAAAAACCAACCATTTATTTGCCTAACAGTTATCTTACAAAATTGTTTGATTTCTTCAGCTTTTGATGAAAGAAAAAAGTGTCAAGACTAGTTTTTATAATTATTCTATGCTATAGTAAAAGTACATTTTAATAAAAAACATTTGGGGTGCTGTTATGGCTGAGATGATACCCATTGAACCTGATGCAGTTAGTACTGTCGCAGGGAAATGCCGATTTACTTTGATTTTTCACGCACTCATTCTGTCCTAGGATGAGTGCGTTTTCTTTTATCAGGGTTTATTTAAGTCACTCCTTTTGCTTTTTGTTAAGAGAAAGGAGTTTTTTTATTGAAAAAATGGTCATTGCAACAAGTCGTCTTACTCGCTTTTTTAGCCTTTTTGTTTGGCGGTGTTTTTATGGGGGCAGGATTCCTCTATGCGTTATTGAATGCTGCGCTGTTACCATTAGGACTGAGTCCATTTGCCAATGAGCTTTTATTTGGAATGTGGACCATGGTGGCACCAATTGCAGCGATGCTGATTCCACGAGCGGGAAGTGCTGTTTTGGCGGAAGTTTTAGCCGCTTTGGCAGAAATGCTTTATGGTTCGTATTTCGGACCTAGTGTATTAATTTCTGGTGTGATTCAAGGCCTAGGTAGTGAAAGTGGCTTTTTTGTGACACGCTACAAACGGTACGATACACTAACGTTATTTTATAGTGCGATTGGGACGACTATTTTTAGTTATGTGTATGAATACTTTAAGTTTGGTTATGGCAATTACGGTCTGGGGATGAACATTGCTTTAATTAGCGTTCGGTTCGTTTCTATTTGTTTCTTTGGTATTTTCTTAACGAAAGTTATTTTACGAATGTATCAGTCTGCGCAAGGGTTAGCTGTGAAGGCAAAATGAATAGTATCCAATTAAAAGCTGTGTCCTTTTCACGAGAACAACCCTTGTTTGAAAAGACAAATTTAGCAATTCCTCAAGGAACGTTTTCCTTATTAATTGGCGATAGTGGTAGTGGAAAATCAACGCTCTTACGATTGATTGCCGGATTTGCTCCGCTTGATTACCAAGGAGAAATTTTGATTGAAGGAATAGAACGCCGACAATTATCAACTCGTGAAAAGGCGCAAAAAATTGGCATGCTGTTTCAAAATCCCAGTCAACAATTTACAATGAAAACCTTGGAACGAGAACTGATTTTTGCTTTAGAAAATCTAGGAATCCCGCCTGAAGAAATGAATCGAAAAATCCAAACAGCGCTTCAACTTGTTCAGACTCAAACCTTATTCACACGAGAATTAGCGACGTTATCTGGTGGTGAAAAACAAAAAGCGGCGTTGACAGTTCTGCTAGCAATGAACCCAGATATTCTTTTATTAGATGAACCTTTTGCAAGTATTGATCCAACCTCTCGAAAACAATTTATTCAAATTTTAGCAAGACTCCATCAAGCTGGCAAAACGATTTTGGTGTGCGACCACGATTTCAGCGATTACGCTGATGTTGTGGACCAAGTCGTCACGTTGAAAAATGGCCAGTTTGAAAAACAACCGTTGATGTTTATCAAAACAAAACCGCAGACATTTCAGCTTACAACTTCTGTGGTAAAACAACCAATGCTCCAATTGAAAAATTTTCGTTTGTCTCAGGAAAAACGAGTGCTACTTGAAGAAAAAGAAGCGCTTTTGTTTAAAGGAATTACCACGTTGACGGGGCCAAATGGGGCGGGAAAATCCACCTTATTAAAAGCCATCGTTCAGAGACAAAAATATCAAGGGAAAATGTTCTTGGCAGGCCGCCGCTTGCGGGCTTCAAAAAAATTGTATCAACACATGACATTAGCGGTGCAACAAGCCAATCGTCAGTTTGTCACGTTGACTTTACGAGAAGAGCTTTTGTTTGGTCAGAACATGACAGCAGAAAAAAGAAGAAAACAAGAGGAAGCCTTAACTTTTTTAGGTTTAAAAGAAAAACTAGAGCACAGTGTTTTTCAACTAAGTGAAGGGCAAAAAAAGATGGTGCAATTAATTAGTTTGCTGAGCTTAGATTTGGACTGTTTACTTTTAGATGAACCTTTTGCTGGATTAGATGAGCGAGCATGCAATTATTTTGTTGAATGGATCAAAGAAAAAAGTGCGCAACAAGATTTTCTAATCGTCACGCATCGGCTAGAACCTCTCTCTGGCGTGAGCAATTACCGAATAGAATTGCTGCAGCAACAACTGATTATCTGGCAGGAGGGAACCACATGCAAATAAAGCAAACAAATGCAGCAATTTATGCTTCTTTGATTCTTATTTTGACCTTTGAATTATCTTTTTCTCAGTCAATTTTGGCAAATTTGGCGGTTTTTATGGGTTGTGTCATTTTTTTAATAGGCCAGCGAAAATCCCGCTTACTGCTTTGGTTATTTTTCTTGCCACTTTTACCAGCAATCGGGACGTTTTGGTCTATTTATTTGCATGGTACGAGTAGTCAACAAGCCTGGCTTTTGTTTAGCCGAACGTATGCCTTTGCCGGTTTAGGACTAGCTTTTGCTGTAGGTGTTGATTTTGAAGAATTATTGTTGTTATTGGAACAAAAGGGGCTAGCACCGAACTTTGTTTATGGAATTTTAGTGGTGGTTCACGCCTTACCGGAAGTGAAAAGAGAAATTAATGATTTAAAAGAAGCAAGCCTACTCCGTGGCAAAACGTTTCATTTTTGGTCGCCGATGCTTTATGTTAAAACACTGCTCGTCGCTGTTTCTTGGCGAGATAAATATACTGAAGCAATGTCTGCCCATGGCTATGAAGAAGGAGCCACCAGAAGTCGAAAAGAGCATTTTGTGTCAGCAAAAGTCAGTCTGGGGCTTGCTATTTTGATCATCATTTTTACAAATTTGTTTATTTTTCTAACGTAAAGGAGAAACCTATGACATTTACAGAACAAGCCAAAGATCAAGCGCAAGCTTCTTGGCAAGGGAGTTTTCAGCATCCTTTTATCACAGAATTACATGAAGGAACCTTGAGTCCAACGATTTTTCGCTACTATTTAATTCAAGATCATTACTATTTAAAACACTTTAGTCAACTTTATCGCTTGATTGCGGCACAAACGCAACAACCTCGATTGAAAAAATTACTCTTAACAAATGCGGAAAATCTCGCGTTGGGCGAATTAGCTATTCGTGAAACTTTTTTTGAAGAACTAGCGATTACGGAAGAAGAAGTTGCAGCGACACCGATTGCACCAACCGCGTATCACTATGTTTCTCATATGTATCGCCAACTTATTGAAGGAACGCCTAAGACGGCCGCAGCAAGTATGTTGCCTTGTTCTTGGCTCTATCAAGAAATTGGTGCACAGTTAGTCAAACAACACTCACCAGAGCCACTGTACCAACGTTGGATTGAAACCTATGCTGGGGAGGAAGCGTACCAACACGTCCAAGAGGAACGCCAACTGTTAGACCAATTATATGAAGAAAGTTCACCACAAGAACAAGCAGCTATGATCACCGCTTTTGTTATCAGCAGTGAGATGGAATACGCTTTTTGGGAAATGGCCTATACACACGAAACCTGGATTGGTTAATACAAAAGCAAGTCGTTTAGTGCTCGTAACTAACGACTTGTTTTTGTATTAGAAAGCAGTAATTGTCAGTTGCTTTTTTGACAGGGCGTGATAAGATATTCAGTGACGCAAAATCTGTTGTAACTCGCTCAGTAATAACAGAAACGCCTTGCTAAGAAAGGACTGTAGAAGCCTCATGAATTATCCAGAACCGATTGCAAAATTGATTGAAAGTTATATGAAATTACCAGGAATTGGTCAAAAAACAGCGACACGGCTTGCTTTTTATACAATTGATATGAAAGAAGAAGATGCTAATGCTTTTGCAAAAGCGCTAATTAGTGTCAAGAGAGATCTCCATTTCTGTAGTATTTGCGGAAATATTACTGAAGAAGATCCTTGTGAAATTTGCCAAGATAAAAATCGTGACCGTAGTATTATTTTAGTAGTGGAAGAACCAAAAGACGTTATGGCAATGGAAAAAATGCGTGAATATCAAGGCTTGTATCACGTACTCCACGGGGTGCTTTCACCGATGGAAGGAACAGGACCAGAAGATATTAATATTGCCTCTTTGATCAAACGATTGCACGATGATGAAGTGAAAGAGGTCATTATAGCAACCAACGCTACCACTGAAGGAGAAGCGACGGCGATGTATTTATCACGGCTCATTAAACCAGCTGGAATCACCGTTACTCGTTTGGCACACGGCTTGTCTGTCGGCAGCGATATTGAATATGCAGACGAAATAACCTTGCTAAAAGCAGTCGAAGGACGTCGAGAAATTTAAAAGAAACATCGTTGGAAAAAGAGGTTGAAATCGAAGTAGGTCGTTTCTGTGAGAAAATGTCGCAGTTCAAGCTTTTCCGTACTTCTTTTTCAGTTTCTTTTTTTCAGCAGATGCATCACTTTAAATAGGACATAAGGATTTCAATTAGACTGATAGAGCAAGATGAAGTATAATAGATACAAGTAAAAATTGATTGGAGTTTTCGCACGTGCAGGGTATTTTTATCACATTTGAAGGTCCAGATGGCGCTGGTAAAACCAGTGTTTTGAAGGAAGTTTCTGAAAGATTAGCTAAAGAGTCAAAACGAAAAATTATCACTACAAGAGAACCAGGCGGCATACCGATTGCCGAAAAGATTCGAACAGTTATTTTAGATCCAAGAAATGACAGAATGGATGAGCGAACAGAAGCTTTACTTTACGCAGCTGCTCGTCGTCAACATTTAGTGGAAAAAATCTTGCCAGCTTTGGAAGCGGGTCATTTAGTCCTATGTGATCGTTTTGTTGACAGCTCATTAGCCTACCAAGGCGCTGGGCGTAGAATTGGGATTGCCCCCATTGCTTCAATTAATGCGTTTGCGACAGAAGGTGTCTCACCAGATTTTACAATTTATTTAGACGTTGACTCAGATACTGGCTTACGGCGGATTCAAGAAAATCGAACACAGCAAATTGATCGCTTAGATTCAGAAGGATTAGAATTTCATCAACGTGTTCGTCATGAATATTTGAAATTAGCAGAAGAAAATCCACAACGTATCAAAAAGATTGATGCACGGATGAGTTTAGAACTTGTCGTAGAAGCAACGTATCAGGCGATTATTGAACGTTATCCAGAAAACTTTTAATTATAGGAAGGTGTAGACCATGAAGATTATTTTAGCCATTGTACAAGACAAAGATAGTAACCGATTAGCCAACGAATTTATTGATGCCAATATTCGTGCTACAAAATTATCCTCAACAGGTGGGTTCTTAAAAGCGGGAAACAGCACATTTATTATTGGGATTGATGATGAACGTGTCGACGAAACATTAGCTTTAATTAAAGAAACATGTCAATCAAGAAAACAATATGTTTCAACACCTGTGACTTTAGATATCACAATGGATGGCCAAATTCCTTATCCTGTGGAAGTTGAAGTAGGCGGCGCTACTTGCTTCGTCTTACCAGTTGAAGGATTCCATCAATATTAAGATGAATGAAGCACAACAGCTACAGCAAATGCAACCTTTGCTGTACAAGCAACTCCAAAAAAGTTTTGAGCATGGTCGTCTTGCCCATGCTTATCTTTTTGAAGGAGATACAGGAACTGGAAAACAAGAATTTGGCTTATGGATGGCGAAACATGTCTTTTGTACGAATTTAGTAAATCAACAGCCTTGTAACGAATGCCATAATTGTGTGCGGATTAATGAAAATGAACATCCAGATGTTTTAAGAATTGCGCCAGATGGGCAAACCATCAAAGTGAACCAAATCCGTGAATTAAAAGCGGAGTTTTCTAAAAGTGGGGTCGAGACTGCTAAAAAAGTTTTCTTAATTCAAGAAGCAGATAAAATGAGTACCGGCGCAGCTAATAGTCTCTTAAAATTTTTAGAAGAACCAGAAGGACAAATTTTAGCTATTTTAGAAACCACTTCGCTTTCTCGAATTTTACCAACGATTCAATCACGATGCCAAACCTTACATTTTCAACCATTAGTCAAAAAAACATTAATTGATCGCTTAATCAAACAGGGGATTGGTGAAAAGACTGCAACCCTTTTAGCTGAGCTGACAAATAGTTTTGAGAAAGCAGTTGAAATCTCTCAAGATGAATGGTTTAATGAAGCTAGGGAAATCATTTTGCAATGGTTTAATTATCTAAAAAGTAATGATTTACAGGCATTTATCTACGTTCAGAAGAAAATGGTCAAAGTATTTAAGGAAAAAGAACAACAAGCGCTTAGCTTTGACTTGCTCATGGTTTATTACCGTCAATTATTGGAAGAAAGTGTTGCGACACAGCAAGCCAAAAAAGTAACGGAAGAGCAGGCGGAACGGTTGGCGCTAATTTTGAAAGCACGCCAAAAATGGACTGCCAATGTTAGTTGGCAAAATGTTTGTGAACAATTAGTTATCCAAATGATTCACCCTAAATCATAAAGGAAAAAAGTGCCAAGTGGCATTCAGTTTCATAATATAGTAGGAACTTAGTTGTTTCAGCAAGTTCCTTAACCGATTGAAGCGACGTTCACTTGAACTAGATTAGGAGGAATAAAATGGTAGAAGTAGTAGGAGTTCGCTTCCGTGAAGCCGGTCATATCTATTATTTTGCTCCTGGAAAATCTGAGTATATTTATAATGAGAAAGTACTCGTTGAATCTCAACAGTCAAAACAATTAGCTACTGTTGCTATTCCTAAAAAAACAGTCGATTCAGACGATTTACCAGAGGACCTAAAACCCATTTTAAATAAAGCAACAGCCAATGATTTAGAAAAAGAACAAAAAAATTTGGCTGATGCAGAAGCTGCCAAAAGCATTGCCAATGAAAAAATTCGAGCTCATGACTTAAAAATGAAATTAGTGCGAGTAGAATATACCTTCGATCGTAGCAAAATGATTTTTTACTTTACGGCAGATGGGCGAATTGATTTTCGTGAATTAGTCAAAGACTTAGCGGCTATTTTCCGGACGCGAATTGAGTTACGTCAAATTGGTGTCCGAGATGAAGCGAAAATATTAGGTGGCATTGGCCCTTGTGGCAGACAACTATGTTGCTCAACATTTCTAGGAGATTTTATGCCAGTTTCAATCAAAATGGCTAAAGATCAAGGGTTATCTTTAAATCCTGTCAAAATTTCGGGATTATGTGGCCGCTTAATGTGTTGTTTGAAATACGAAAACGACGAATATGAAGCCGCTAAAAAAGAATTACCAGATTATGGAAAAGAAGTAATAACACCAGATGGCAAAGGCAAAGTCGTCGGGTTGAATCTATTAAGTCGGATTGTCAAAGTTCGTCTGCATGGTCGTGAAATCGCAGCGGATTATGATTACGAAGAAATCAAAGAAGCTACTGCGAAAGTTGCTGCTGAAAAAGGTGATCAAAATGGATAAACGTTCGCTCTATGATGGATTAAATTCGTTGGAAACTGATTTAGACAGTTCAGTGACACAATTAAGAGAAATTAAAGCAGCACTCCATGAGTTGGTAGAAAAAAATACCACGTTGGAAATCGAAAACCAACGCTTACGGGAGCATCTCCAAGAACTGAATAAGTTAGCAGGAAATACAACTGAAACTGAAAAACAAGAGCTATCAAAATCACGTATGAATTTGGAAAAACTTTATGAAGAGGGCTTCCATGTCTGCAATATTTTATATGGTTCAAGACGTGAAAATGATGAAGAATGTGCCTTTTGTCTTGATGTTATTTATGGGGAACGTACGCGTTAAGTCTAGTGGACACTGCAAATAAAAAGGAAAGGTTTGGTTTGACAGTCAATCGATTGTCAAATCAAACCTTTATCTATTTATAGAACGAAAAAGGGAAATGAGGGATGCGCTATGCAAAAACAGAAAAGTTTTGATAAGCAAACAACAAAAGGAAAATTGTATCTTGTCCCAACACCGATCGGCAATTTAGAAGATATGAGTATTCGTTGTTTAAACATATTGAAAGAAGCAACGGTGATTGCTAGTGAGGACACAAGAAACACACAAAAATTGCTAAATCATTTTGAGATTACAACACCACAAATTAGTTTACACGAACATAATTACAAAGAGCGAATTCCTCAACTGATTACACGATTGCTGAGTGGTGAAACGATTGCCCAAGTTAGCGATGCAGGTATGCCTTCAATTAGTGATCCTGGTCATGAATTGGTTACAGCATGTCTTGAAGAAGAACTGGCAGTGATTGCCTTGCCAGGACCTACGGCAGGAATGACCGCCTTGATTGCCTCGGGTCTTTTACCACAGCCATTTACGTTTTATGGTTTTTTACCAAGAAAGAAAAAAGAACAGAAAGACGTGTTATCAGCATTAAAAGAAGAACGGCCGACACAGATTTTTTATGAGTCCCCCTATCGGATTGCTAAAACGGTCGCAACGTTTGCTGAAGTCTATGGTCAAGAACGCCCCGCTGTGATTTGTCGAGAATTAACGAAACTTCATGAAGAGTATTTGCGTGGTACCTTAGGAGAACTAACAGAATATTTAGCAGAAAATACGCTAAAAGGCGAGTGTTGTTTATTAGTTAGCGGATTTACTGGTGAGAAAGAGACAATAGCAGCAATGCCAGCTATTTCCCTCAAAGAACATGTACAAGTTTTAATGGAGGAAGAGGGACGGAGTTCCAAAGAGGCGATCAAAGAAGTGGCCAAATTGAGAAATGTAAAAAAACAAGAAGTATATAAAGAATATCATTCCATTTAAAAAAGGAGAGAAACATGAGTAATTTATTGCGAGCAGAAGGCGTGTCTTATCAAGTAAATGGTCGTAGCATTCTTTCTGATATTGATTTGTCATTTGAAACAGGCAGCAATACAACAATTGTTGGTCCTTCAGGTAGCGGGAAAAGTACATTTTTAAAAATTTTATCTTCATTATTAAGTCCTACAGAAGGCGAAATTTTTTATCAAGAAGCGCCAATTACTACAATGCCAATCGAAACATACCGCCAAAAGGTTTCTTATTGTTTTCAGCAGCCAACTTTATTTGGTGAAACCGTGTATGATAATTTGTTATTTCCATTTACCGTCAGACAAGAAGCGTTTAATCAGGAAAAAGTCGTGGCATTACTCCAACAAGTGAAATTGCCCGCTGCTTATCTTGAAAAGAAAATAGCCGAACTCTCTGGTGGTGAGCGACAACGGGTTGCTTTGCTACGAAACATTATTTTTGTACCAGATGTTTTATTATTAGACGAAGTTACAACGGGATTAGATGAAGAAAGCAAACAGATTGTCAATCAATTGTTAAACCAATTAAACAAAGAGCAAGGAGTCACGCTGGTTCGTGTCACGCATGATACCGAAGAAATTCAGCAAGCACAGCAAGTGATTCGTATTGTAGCAGGAAAGGTGGCGCCGACAGATGGATTTAGCAGTTAATAATTTATCCTTATTTTTTTCAGCCATGCTAGTGGTGGTCGCATTAATTATTAGTACTAAAGAAAAATTAGGTTTTACCAAAGATATTATTATTAGTGTGATTCGAGCAGTCATTCAATTAGTCGCAGTCGGCTATTTATTAAAATATGTTTTTCAAGTCAATAACCTGATTTTAACGCTCATCATGGTTTTGGTGATTGTTTCCAACGCAGCCTTTAATGCAAAAAAACGCAGCCAGCAATTACAAAAGGGCTTTTTGATTTCTTTCATTGCAATTGGTTGTAGTACAGGAATTACCATTGGTATTTTGATTTTTTCTGGTTCTATCAAATTTGTTCCTTCTCAAATCATTCCTATCAGTGGGATGATTGCCAGCAATTCGATGGTGGCAATTGGTTTATGCTATCGCAATTTAGATACTCTTTTTCAAAACCAACGGCAAGCGGTAATGGAGAAACTAGCATTAGGTGCAACTATCAAACTCGCCTCTTTACCAATTATCCAACAAAGTGTGAAAACCGGGATGGCGCCGACGATTGATTCTGCCAAAACTGTCGGAATTGTTAGTTTGCCTGGGATGATGTCAGGCTTGATTTTTGCGGGCGTTGATCCTGTCCATGCGATAAAATATCAGATTATGGTGACTTTTATGTTGCTATCAGCAACAAGTATTGGTTCAGTGATTGCAACTTATCTTGCCTATAAAGGCTACTATAATCAACAAAAACAATTGGTTGTTTAATTAAAAAGCTGGAAATCTGTGTTTATAACTTCACGGATTTTTAGCTTTTTCTGGTTGAAATAAAGAAGTTTCAATTTGAAAAAGAACGGACGTTCGTATATAATGGAGGGAGGAGGCGAATCAAAATGATGAGCGAATTACGTTTTCCCTTAAAAAAAGATACGTCGAGAAAAATTATACATATAGATATGGATGCGTTTTTTGCTTCAGTTGAAGAACGAGATCATCCAGAGCTAGTAGGACATCCGTTAGTTATTGCGCGCCATCCAAGTGATACTGGGGGCAAAGGAGTGGTGACCACAGCGAATTATATTGCTCGACAGTACGGTATTCACTCGGCTATGAGTGCTCAAAAGGCGTATGAACTATGTCCAAGTGCCATTTTTAAGCCAGGTAATTATCAGAAATATAGTGAAATTTCTCAAGAAATCCGTGAAATTTTTCGCCGCTATACAGATGTGATTGAACCAGTATCTATTGACGAAGCGTATTTAGATGTAACTGAAAATAAGGTCAACAGTAAGTCGGCTATTAAAATTGCGAAAATGATCCAATATGATATTTGGCATGAATTGCAGTTAACTTGCTCGGCAGGTGTTAGTTACAATAAGTTTTTAGCCAAGTTAGCATCAGATTTTCAGAAACCAAAGGGCCTGACGGTTGTCTTACCAGAAGAGGCCGAAGATTTTTTGAAAGCATTACCGATTGAAGATTTCCACGGAATCGGGAAAAAAACAGTGCCTAAAATGCATGAACTAGGGATTTTTACTGGAGCAGATTTATACAAGCAAGATGAGATGACGTTGATTCGGTTATTCGGTAAAATGGGTTATTCATTGTATCGTAAAGTCCGTGGTATCCATGATGCGCCAGTTCAAGTGACTAGAGATCGTAAGTCGGTAGGCAAGGAACATACTTACGGCACCCCTTTAACGACGGAAGAGCAGGTTACGGCTCAATTGAGACAATTAGCAGCAGGTGTTGAGCGTGCATTGCAACGAGTGCAAAAACATGGCAAAACAGTAGTCCTGAAAGTTCGTTATACTGACTATACGACGATTACGAAACGTGTGACATTACCTGAATATATTTCTAAAAAAGAAGAACTTTTCTATCAAGCGAATTTAATTTGGGAAGATATTTTAGGTTTAGAACAAGGAATCCGTTTATTAGGCATTACTTTAACGAATTTAGATCCACTAGCGTATGAAAACATTGTTTTACCTTTATGGGAAAAAAGTTAGCCCTTTAGACACATCCTCAAGAGATGGCTAAAGGGCTAACTTTTTTAAATTGATTTTTTGATTTGTTCATAAGACGTTTCGGCGTCATGACATTTTTCCCAAATAACAGCTTTGCCAGCAGCAAGTGATTTGGGTACATCAATAATCCGTTGATTACTACTGCCACGAAATTGTAAATTTAAATTACGTTTTGCCAGTTCAAAGCGCCCATCAACTAAAATGTCAATTGAATGGAGTAGTTCAAGCTTATCAGGCGTTTCTAAAAGTAGTTCTTCAAAGGTATACCCAGACCAAGACCAGATATCTTTGGCTGAGCCAAATGTTTCCCGCACACGTTTGACCACACTAAGACAAACATCTGTATTCAGAAAAGGTTCACCACCCAAAAGAGTCAAACCTTGGACATAGTCATGGGACAAATCTTCAATAATTTGATTCATTAAAGATTCTGTAAACGGCGTACCGTAATTGAAATTTTGGACAGCTTTGTTAAAACAACCTTCACAAGCAAAGAGACAGCCACTCACATATAAACTATTGCGTACACCTTCGCCATCAACAAAGTTGAACGCTTTGTAATCGGCAATCTTTTTTTGGCTGTAGTCTTCGGTTTTCCATTCTTGTGGTTTCGGATTACGCATCAGCAAAACTTCTTTCTATAGAATAATCGAGTTTAATTTTTTAAATGTTTCACACGAGAGGAAATTTCTTTGTGACGACCATGTACCATTGGACGAGCTTGCGGGTTACCTAAATAACCACAAGTCCGTTTAACGACATCACAAGTCTTAGGATCATGATTGCCACATTCTGGACATTCAAAGCCACGTTCAGTTGGATGGAAGTCCCCTTCAAAACCACAGGCATAACAATGATCAATTGGCGTATTGGTTCCTAAATAGCCAACTTTGTCATAAGCGTAATCCCAGACAGCTTCAAGTGCTTTGGGATTTTGCTGTAACATGGGGTATTCACAGTAGTGGATAAAACCACCAGAACAGTATTTTGGATAATCCTTTTCAAAATCAAGTTTTTCAAAAGGCGTTGGATTTTTGCGTACATCATAATGGAAACTATTTGTGTAATATTCTTTATCTGTAATATTTTCGACGATGCCAAATTTTTCAGTATCTAAACGGCAAAAACGGTCAGTCAAGCTTTCGCTCGGTGTAGAGTAGACACTAAAATGATAGCCGTATTCGTTGCCCCAGTTGTCGGCATTTTTTTTCAGTTCTTTTAAAATATCCAGTGTAAAGTTTTTGGCCTCTTGATTGTCCTCCCAAGCACCGCCGTAAAAGGCAGAAGCCACTTCATACAAGCCAATATAGCCAAGTGAAACCGTGGCACGTTTGTTTTTAAACAGTTCATCTACGGCATCCTGTGTAGCTAAACGTTTTCCAAATGCACCATACATGTATAAAATCGGTGCATTCGCTGGTTTAGCTTCTTTAACACGTTCAACCCGATAAACCAAAGCATCTTTAACGATCGCTAAACGTTCATTTAAAATTTGCCAGAACTTTTCTTGGCTTCCTTGCGCTTCTAAAGCGATTCTTGGTAAGTTCAAGGTCACAACGCCTAAATTCATTCGGCCAACATTTACTTCTTCACCTTGTTCGTCTTTCCAGCCTTGTAAAAAGGAACGACAGCCCATTGGTACCTTAAAACTACCTGTTAGTTCAACGATTTTATCATAGTTTAAAACATCAGGATACATGCGTTTCGTTGCGCATTCCAGTGCCAGCTGTTTAATATCGTAGTTTGGATCAGTAGGTTGCGCATTGACGCCTCGTTTAATTGTGAAAATCAGTTTTGGGAAAATAGCTGTTCGTTTTTCAATCCCTAAGCCATTAATTCGGATTTGTAAAATCGCCCGTTGAATTTCTCGCTCAAACCAGTTGGTACCTAAACCAAATCCCAGAGAAGTAAAAGGGGTTTGTCCATTGGAAGTAAATAAAGTATTAATTTCATACTCAAGACTTTGCATGGCATCAAAAATATCTTTTTTCGTTTTCTTCTGAGCGAATGCTTTTTGGCGTTCTTCTCCTTCAATCCATTCTTGCGCATCTGCTAAATGTTTTTCATAATTACGTTCCGCAAAAGGCGCTAATAATTCATCAATCCGATCGGCAGAGCAACCACCATATTGACTGGAAGCTACATTGGCAATAATTTGAGAAATTTGTGCAGTGGCCGTTTGAATTGATTTTGGTGATTCGACATCAGCGTTCCCAATTTTAAAGCCATTGTTTAGCATACCTTTAAAATCAATTAAACAGCAGTTTGTCATGGGAGTATATGGATGATAATCTAAATCGTGGTAATGAATGTCGCCTTTTTGATGGGCATTAGCCACGTGTGAAGGCAACATCTTTAAACCAATTGATTTTCCAACAATCCCAGCGGTTAGATCACGTTGCGTATTAAAAACGTCACTGTCTTTGTTGGCATTTTCGTTCACGACAGTCTGATCTTTATTAATTAATTTGCCGATAGATACATTAATATCAGTCGCTTTACTACGCTCAAAATCACGTTGGGTTCTGTAATGAATGTATTCTTCGGCTAAGGCATATTCGTTGTTGGATAGCAGAGTATGTTCCACAATATTTTGAATTTCATAAATTTTTACGTTATTGGTAAAACGTTCGGCAATTTCTCGATTGACATCGGCAACAATCGATTGGACTTTTTGATGTGTCAAAGGAGTGACTTGGTCATGTATTTTTTGTTCAGCTTTGATCAAAGCATCGTATATTTTTTGATCATCGAAAGTCACTAAACGACCATCCCGTTTGACGACTTTAATTGTTGAGAGATTAACATCCTCGGCTTTTTCATCAGTAATCTTCATCATTTTATCCAGCTCCTTATATCTCGTTAGTAACTATCCTAATACAAAGGTCGGCTAAATTCAATCGATATATTGAGTATTTTTAGTAAAATATCACTAGACAAACACTATATATTGTGCTTGCGCTGTTTTGAAAAAATATGAAAACAAATGAAGAAAAGGATTGAGCAAATTTTTTTGTGTGAAAAAAATTCTTTGTCCAAATTAAAAAACAGCAAAGAGTTTTTTGCCAAATTGCTAAAAGCAACACTAAAAAATAACAATTATTAAATAATAATTATTTGCGAATTTATTCACGAAATGCCAATTATTCTTTGACTACCGAACGATATTGTAAGATAAAACGATGTTCATTCAGATTTTTTCTTGGTAAAATAAGAGTAATAACAAAACGTTGGAGCGAGAAAAATGAAAAAAATTGTAGAAGTAAACCATGTCAGCAAGACATATGGTCGTTTAAATAATAAAACAGAAGTATTAGATAATATTTCGTTTACCGTTGATGAAGGCGAATTTGTGGGGATTATGGGTCCCAGCGGTGCTGGGAAATCGACACTGTTGAATGTCTTATCCTCGATTATTTTGCCAACCGCAGGGATCGTGCGCATCGCCGGACAAGATATTTTAAAAATGCGAGATAATCAATTAAGTGATTTTCGAAGAAACGAAATGGGGTTTATTTTTCAATCATTTAACCTAATTGATACGTTAAATGTGAAGGACAATATTCTGTTGCCTTTAGCTGTAGAAAAAGTTTCATTAGAAGAAATGGATAAACGTTTGTTACATGTGACTTCGATTTTGGGGATTCAGGAGCTTTTATCTGCTTATCCACCAGAGATATCTGTGGGACAAAAACAACGGGTAGCAGCTGCTCGTGCTTTGATTACGAACCCTAAAATTATTTTTGCAGATGAACCAACTGGCTCGCTGGATTCAAAATCAGCAACAGAATTGTTGAAATATTTAGCTGAAATTAATCTACATGATGATGCCACAATTTTGATGGTGACACATGACCCGTACACGGCCAGTTTTTGTAATCGCATCTTGTTCATTAAAGACGGTGCGATTTTCTCAGAAGTTGTTCGTCAAGGATCACGTAAGGAATTTTTTAATCGTGTGATAGATATGCAAGCAACGATTGGTGGAGGCGGGCGCGCAAATGATTTTTAAACTATCATTAAAAAATTTAAAAGCTCATGTACCTAACTATCTGGTTTATTACATTAGTATGACTTTTGCAGCGGTCGTTTATTATTGTTTCCGTGCGATCGCTTACAACCAGCCTCTTGTCGCAGGTGCAGGCCATGATATCGAAATTAAGCGATCTTTAGGACTCGGTAGTACCTTAGTCACCATTATTATTTTGGGCTTTATGTTGGCAGCAAATCGTTTTTTTATAGGCAAACGTAGCCAAGAAATTGGCTTGTATCGATTAATTGGCTTGAGAAAGAGCCAAGTTTCACTAATTTTTTTAGTAGAAAATTTAGTTTTAGGCTTTGTTTCACTAATTAATGGGATTATTTTAGGAGTGATTTTCACCAAGTTGTTTTCAATGATTTTAGCCAAAGTTATGTTTTTAGAAGTGCCCAGTTTCTTCTATATTTCTTGGCGTTCCGTTATTGAAACCGGTGTAGCTTTTGCATTTATGATTTTGATTGTCTGCTTAAGAAGTATTTGGATGATTTATCGTTATCCATTGTCGCAGCTTATGCACCAAGAAAAAATTGGTCAAATTAATTATAGTCGTTTAACGAAACGGCGGCAGCTTCTAGGTATTTTAGGACCTATTTGTTTACTGGCTGGTTATTTTATTGCGTTTGATTTTCGGAATTTAGCGACAGGTATTGTGTATAAACAATTAAATGATTCATTGGATATCTCGATTCCGATGATTATTACATTGACGCCTTTTATCATTTTGGGTCTATGTGTGGTGGGAACGTATTTATTTTTCCGTTATACCATGTATTTTATCATTCGCTTATTTAATCATAGAAAAAAATGGTATTACCAAGATTTACGCATGATTACTTTAGGCAATGCCAAACGCTACTTATTTAAAAGTAGCAAAACACTCACTGGTTTGACCTTATTAATTGCGACAGCCTTGAGTGGAATCGGCGTGATGGTTTTTGTGTATACGATTAGTATGCACACGGTCAACAGTGATGGCCCCGTGGACTTTTTAGTTTCACAGGAAAGCTATACTAAATTGAAGAAAGTTCTCGATGAAGCGAAGGACACCAAAATAAAAAATGAAGTGACACTTTCTTATAAAATTACTGGAATTGAACGAAGTTTGCGAATTGGTCAAGCGCAAGAGGAACAAGAAACGATTGAAGCAGTTAATGTTTTATCCTTCTCAAATTACCGCAACTATCAAAAAATTAATCCTTATTTAAACGATTTACATTTAAAAAATGACCAAAGTGTTATCTATATGGATAGCTTTACCAATATTTTAAGTGGTATGTCTCGTTATGAATCGAAACTGCAATTTGTTGAAGGAGAGAAGGCACAACTGCAACAAGTGCTGCCTAACTATCTAGGCAATTTTTTATTGCAATATTCCTTACCAACGATTGTCGTTTCCGATGCCCTTTATCAGAAAGTGACAAAAAATTCCATTCAGTATCAGATTAACGCCGTAAATGTTGACACGAAAAGCCGTGAAAAACTTTATGAAGCCGTAAATAAACAGATTGCCACAGAATGGCAAGCGCCAATTTTGTATAAGTATGAAAAAAATAACCAGCAGTTGAGTGGTTTTGCCAAACAAATGCCTAACGAAGAGGTAAAGAATACGCAAGATGATGTCACAGAAACTTGGCGGCTAAATATGAATGATCGCTACGCCTCTTTACGCTATGAACGAAAAATTAACGGCTTGACTTTATATGTCTCCATGTTTGTGGCAATTTTAGCGTTGTTTATTACGGGCAGTATTTTGATGTTACGACAACTCTTTTCAGCTGTAAGTGAGCGTCAAGATTACGTGACTTTAAAACGGATGGGTGTTTCTAGTAAAGCGATAACTAAGCAAATTTATCGACAGAATAGTTTGATTTTCTTTCCGCCGATGGTCATTGGGATTTTGCATACTACCTTTGCCATTTATTTGCTAAGCCAATTTATTAAGAGTCCAGGATATTTGTTAGTATATCTTTCTTGTGGAATCTTAATAATTGTTTATCTAATTTTTTATATTTTAACATCTGCCATTTATGCGCGGATGATTCGACACATCCATTTTTAAAAAACTGTAAAAGCCGTTGTGAAGCGGTTTTTACAGTTTCTTTATGCGAAAAAATTATGAGAGTTCCGTTTATGAAAATCATGAAAATTTAAGAAGTGACGAAATTGTTAGTTTTTTTATTAAATTGTAAGAAATTTCAATGGACTTTGCTGAAATATAGCATAAAATAATGGATAGCGATTAACCTTAGGAGGTGAATGATAATGAAAACAACTTTTCAGAAAATTCTCAATAACGAAAGTCTTAAATTCATCGGTAAAACGTTATTTTATTCTTTCATTGTCATTGCATTAATTTATCTTTATCATTACAAGAATATCAATGGAGGAACCTTCATTTATAACGAGTTTTAAGGAGGCGGCTATACATGGAAAAAGTAATTAATATGATTCAAACGATTGATGAATGGGCACGTAAAGAACCCCAACGTCCTGTTTATTTAACCGAAGAAAAAGTCTCTACGTATGGAGAGTTAAAAGAAAAGTCAGACAATCTAGCCGCTTATTTAGCTGAGCTGAAAACGGACAAGTCAGCGATTGTCGTATACGGAGAATTAGATTTTGAAATGATTGTGAGTTTTCTAGGCGCATCGAAAGCTGGTTTTAGCTATATCCCCATTGATGCACATACACCAAAAGAACGCATTGAACTAATTCTAAACGTAGCCAAACCAACCGCAGTGATTGCTGTGCATGAATGGCCTGAGTTAGCCACCGAAGTGCCAGTAATTACGGCGGAAGAATTAACAGAAATGATGATGCATGCACCTCGGCATGCGCCTGCGTTAATACCTGTCACAGGAGCAAGTAATTACTATATCATTTTCACTTCAGGGACAACTGGCGTACCAAAGGGTGTGCAAATCAGCCATGATAATTTAGTTAGCTTTACGAATTGGTTGTTGCAAGATTTTGGTTTAGAAGAAGGGGCCCGCTTTTTAGCACAGGCACCTTATTCGTTTGATTTATCGGTGATGTCTATTTATCCCGCATTGGCGTTAGGTGGCTCATTAACTCCGTTACCCAATGAAATCATTAACGATTTTAAACAATTATTTACGCGTTTGCCACAATTAACAATCGACGTCTGGGTTTCAACACCGTCCTTTATTGAATTGTGTCTAATGGAACCAAGCTTCGATGGTGAACATCTACCAGCACTGCGCACGTTTTTATTCTGCGGAGAAGAATTACCAAAACCAACGGCTGAGAAATTAGCCGCTCGTTTCCCAACTGCGCATATTTATAATACGTATGGGCCGACAGAAGCGACTGTAGCGATTAGTGCCATTGAAATCACTCAAGAAGTTTTAAAAAGTGTCCAACGTTTACCAATTGGGTATGTGAAAGAGGATACGCAAATTTATATTATGGAAGGCATGTCAAAATTACCTGCAGGTGAAATTGGTGAAATCGTCATTGCTGGACCAAGTGTTTCCAAAGGCTATCTAAATAATCCTGCGAAAACAGCTGAAGCTTTTTTCCAATTAGATGGCGTACCAGCTTATCGCACAGGCGATGCTGGAAAGTTAGTCGATAACCTATTGCAGTATGAGGGACGCTTAGATTTTCAAATTAAATTGCATGGCTACCGCATTGAGTTAGAAGAAGTGGATCATCACTTAACGAATGTTTCCTACGTGAAACAAGCAGTCGTTGTGCCGAAATATCAAGGAAATAAAGTCCAACAATTAATTGCCTATGTCGTTCCGCAAGCACATGAATTTTCAAGTGATTTTCAATTAACTAAGGCAATTAAACAAGAATTAGCCACGTTGACAATGGACTATATGATTCCGCAAAAATTTGTATATGTTGAACAATTACCTTTGACAAGTAATGGCAAAATTGATCGGAAAGGGTTGATGAATGAGGTGAATGCCACATGATGAATTTTCCTCATATGATTCCCTATAATGCGCCGTATTACTTTGTTCTGCTAATTGCGGCCTTGTTGCCGATGATTTTAACTTTAGCCATTAAAGGGACACGTTGGTCTTGGTACCAAACACTCGTGACACTGGTCTTTCTATATATCAGTTTTGGTGGCGAATTTTGGCAACAAGGAGTCGCTCTGATTGTATATGTTATTTATCAGACGTTACTAACGTGGGGCTATGCGGCTTATCGAAAAAATAAAAATGCAGGTTGGGTCTTTTATCTGGCTGTCTTTTTAGCTATATTACCGCTTGTTTGGGTGAAAGTTTCTCCATTCATGACAGGCAAAACAACCTTACTTGGCTTTTTAGGGATTTCTTATTTAACCTTTAAAGCGGTCCAAGTGGTCATGGATTTACGGGATGGCGTAATGAAAGAATATCATCCGTTTCGTTACATTCAGTTTCTCTTGTTTTTCCCGACTATTTCTTCAGGACCCATCGATCGTTATCGGCGCTTTGAAAAAGATTTGAAAAAACCGCCGAGTGCGGAGAAATATTTAGACTTTTTAGAAAAAGGAATTTTTTATTTATTTCTAGGATTTTTATATAAGTTTATTATCAGTCATTATCTTGGTGGTGTCTTTTTACCACATGTGGAAAAAATGGCCTTGGCACAAGGTGGTTTATCTTGGTGGACAGTCGGCTATATGTATAATTACAGTTTGTATCTATTCTTTGATTTCGCAGGCTATAGTTTACTGGCCGTTGGCACAAGTTATTTAATGGGCTATGATACACCAATGAACTTTAACAAACCGTTCCTAAGTTGGAATATTAAAGAATTCTGGAATCGTTGGCACATGACCTTATCTTTTTGGTTCCGTGATTACATTTACATGCGCTTAATGTTTTTCTTAATGAAAAAGAAAGTCTTTAAAAGTCGGATTGTGACTTCTAATATTGGTTACTTTGCGTTGTTCTTAATCATGGGCATTTGGCATGGATTAACGTGGTTCTACATCGCTTATGGGCTCTACCATGCAACACTAATTTGTGTAACAGATGCTTGGCTACGTTTTAAGAAAAAACATAAAGACAAGATACCATCAAACAAATTTACACATGCATTTGCAGTCTTTTTAACTTTCCAAGCGGTTTGTGTCAGCTTCCTGATTTTCTCAGGATTTTTAGACAAACTATGGTTTAAATAAATAAAAATAAAAATATAAAGGGGCAATTTATAATGAACATTCAAGAAACAGTATTAAACATTTTAGAAGATATTACAGGAACAGACGAAGTTGTGAACAATCAAGACATTCAATTATTTGAAGAAGGATTATTGGACTCTTTAGCGACGGTTCAATTATTAGTAGAAATTGAAGGACAATTAGGAATCCAAGTTCCTGTATCAGACTTTGACCGTGAAGTATGGGGAACACCAAAACAAATCATTCAACAAGTGGAAGCTTTACAATAATGTCTAGAAAAAAACGACTAATCAGAATCTTAGGTCCAGTGCTTTGTTCAGCGGTCTTGGTTGCAGTGTTCTTTTTTGCACCGTTCAGAATCAATTTAACTTCCGAAAAAACGTTGAAGGAAGCATCAACGTCAATGGCACCGAACGTTTTAAAAGGCAATGTGATTAAAAACAAAGCAGTGGCTTCTGGTAAATATGTTCCTTTTTTTGGCTCTTCTGAATTAAGTCGATTTAGTGCTTTCCACCCTAGTGTGCTCTCTGAAAAGTATCAACGGAACTACCGACCGTTTTTACTAGGAGAAGCGGGCACACAGTCATTAACCCAAGCAATGGTCATTCATTCGATGGGCGATGCGATTGCCAATAAGAAAGCGGTCTTTATTTTATCTCCGCAATGGTTTGTCAAAAAGGGTGTACCTAATGATAGTTTTGGTGCACACTATTCACAATTACAAACCTATCAATGGTTAGCTAATTTAACCGAATTAACCAGCGGTGACCAATATCTAGCACAACGTTTGACCAAATTTCCAGTTGTTCAAAAAGACAAAGTCTTAATGGAAACTTTGGCAAATCTGCAGGCAGGGCAACTTCCCCAACGCTCTCAACGAGATTATTTTATAATGAATCTCCGTTTCTTGAATCGTGAAGATGAATTGTTTAGCCAAATTGGCATGGTTAGCAGAGAACCAATTGTTGAAAAAGATATGAAACAATTACCTGCTACTTATAATTTTAATGAATTAGATCAGCTAGCTGGAAAAATTGCGGCAAAAGCCATTAATAATAATAAATTTGAAATTAGTAACGGTTTTTATCGCCAACGGATTAAACCAGTTTTACCGAAATTAGCTCATTCACAAAAGAAATGGGATTATCGTTTTTCTCCAGAATATGGTGATTTCCAAGCTGCGTTAGAACAGTTAGCAGAAAAAAATGTCGATGTTTTATTTGTAATCCCACCTGTTAACAAACGTTGGTCGGACTATACGGGCTTGTCACAAGATATGTTGCAACAAGTAGCACGCAAGCTGAAATATCAACTTCAAGAGCAAGGGTTTACTAACATTGCTGACTTCTCAACATGTAGTAATGAACGTTACTTTATGGCGGACACGATTCATTTAGGTTGGCGTGGTTGGCTCGCTGTTGATCGTCAAGTAGATGAATTTATGAAACAACCTGCGCCTAAAAAGTTAGCGTATCAAATTGATGATCGTTTTTATCAGACAGATTGGCAACAACAAAATCCATTGGTCTTACCTCAATTTTAAGAAGGCAAGATGGATCAAGTACCAATTATCTGAAGCGGACTAGAAGCGCTTCGTAACAATGAAAATAGCCTGTACCTGCCGTTGAATAACGAGCGTGCAGGCTGTTTTTTCGTTTATTTTTAGTGGAGAACGTTGCTCAATTTATTTTTTGTAAGTATTTTTTTAGTTCGTGGTATAATGGATAAAATTGGTTTTTGAGGGGAGTTATTTTTATGGATGCAAAAGAAGAAAAAATGTTAATTGATTTAACAAGTGCTAAAGGGATTGCTGGGAATGAAGACGAAGTACGTTCGTTATTTAAAAAGTATGCAGCACCGTATGCGGATAAATTTTTATATGATGGCCTTGGCAGTATTATTGCAAAAAATGTTGGTGATAAAGAAGGACCAAAAGTCTACATTTCTGGGCATATGGATGAAGTCGGTTTCATGGTTACCCAAATCACAGAAAAAGGCTTTTTAAAATTTCAAACCGTTGGTGGTTGGTGGGGGCAAGTGATGTTGGCCCAACAAGTTCAGATTAAAACCACGACTGGTAAGGTTTACCATGGTGTCATTGGGTCTAAACCACCGCATGTGTTAACAGCGGAAGTTCGTAACAAACCCTATGAGATTGCAGATATGTTTATTGATATTGGTGCAAGTAGCGATCAACAAGTTGCAGAATGGGGGATTCATCCAGGGGATATGGTGACACCATATATTGACTATCGTCGCATGAATGATACAAAATTTTTATTGGCAAAAGCGTGGGATAACCGAATTGGTACGGCCGTTTCATTAAAAGTTTTAGAAAATTTAGCGACAGAAGGGCACCCCAATATTTTATTTGCAGGCAGTGATGTGCAAGAAGAAGTGGGGCTACGCGGTGCGCAAACAAGTACGCATCTTGTGAATCCAGACATAGCGTTTGCTTTAGACACAGGAACAGCTGGTGACACACCAGGAATGACACCTAAAGAAGCCGACTCTGTTTTAGGTGAAGGGCCACAAATTTTGATTTATGATGCATCAATGATTCCGCATAAAAAATTACGTGATTTTGTTATTCAAGTGGCGGAAGAAAATAACATTCCCTTCCAATATACAGTGATTACAGGGGGAGGTACGGATGCTGGCCGCATGCATTTAACGCGCAACGGGATTCCATCATTAGCCATCACGGTGCCTGTTAGATATCTGCATTCACATACCTCAGTTATTCATGAAGATGATTATTTCAACACAGTCAAATTAGTCACAGAAGTGGTGAAACGTCTAGATAAAGAAACAGTCGCTAAATTGACTAGTTATTAGTTTCAGAAAGGATGGAATGAATGAAAAGTTTAGTAACAAATTCGCAACATCGTGCCAATGCTCGCAGAGCTCTTGATGGGCAATGGGGGATCATGGCTTGGTTAACTTTCTTAGGAGTGGTTTTACAGAGCTTCTTAACATCGATTGTGCAAAATTTATTTTCTGGTGAAAATCAAGTTTTTCAAAGTAGTTTTGCCGCAGTATTACTGCAAATTTTTGTTTTATTCGCGTTAAGTTATGCGCTATATTACGCAGCCTTGAAGGTGTTACGTGGTGAAAAGGTGCGGGTCAATATTTTAATGAGTGTTTTTCAAGGAAAATATTATGGTCCGCTATTTGTGGTCAACCTACTTCAAAAAGTACTTGAACGTGTAATTGGTTTGTTATTTTTGTTACCAATTTTATTTGGGGCAGGGACAACCTTGTATTTCAAATTGATGTTTAATACAGTTACACCAGAGGAAATCCAAGCCTTTTTCTTAAATGATTTTTCCTTTTTCCTAGCATTTGGCGTTGCCACTATCTTGATCTTTTTAATTGGTTTATTTGTGAGTGGCGTTTTTCAATTTGCTGTGTGGCTACGTTTTGATAATCCAGAACTGCCAATTATGATGGCATTGAAACAGGCGTTATATTTAATGAAAAATCGTTTTTGGCAATATTTATGTTTACAATTTTCTTTTATTGGTTGGTATATTGTGGGCTTTTTAGCTATTGGTATCGGTCTATTATGGGTGATTCCTTATAACTATGTAGCGTTAGCTAGTTTTTATCAAACTGCCTTAGAAGAAAAAGGTTTAGCCGAAGAATAAAAAAGAAGCTTGAATCCTTCGTTATCTCGACAAAGGGTTCAGGTTTTTTCTTTGGTCTTTTTGTGAAAATTTAAGCGTTTTAACCTCGTTTTTCCGTTATTTTATGGTAACATGGAAGTATCGTATTGAAGGAGGTTGTCCACACATGAAATTGACTGTCTTAGGCTGTTTAGGTGCTTATCCATACAAAGGAGAAGGAACGAGTTCCTATTTGTTAGAATCTGAAGGCTTTCATTTGCTTATTGATGCAGGCAGTACGACATTAGTGCGTTTAGAAAACTATCTAGATCCATTGAAATTAGATGCTGTCATTCTGTCGCATTACCATCATGACCATATCGCAGATTTAGGTGTTTTACAATATTATCGTCAGCTTTATCCAACGCTGGAACCGACTCCTATTTTGCCAATATATGGCCATACACAAGATCAAATGCATTTCAAAGAACTAACGCTTCCTAACGTTTCCGAAGGGAAAGAGTATTTTGAAGCAGAAGAGTTGGCAGTAGGACCATTTTTAATTACTTTCATGGAAACGATTCATCCTGTCACTTGTTACGCGATGCGGATTGTTGAAAAAGCGACTGGCAAAGTCTTTGTCTTTACAGGAGACTCTGGTTACTTAGCAAGTTTTGAAGACTTTGCAAAAGACGCTGATTTATTCTTAGCGGATACGTACTTATTTGAAGGTAATGAACGACATCATGCACACTTTACGTCAAGAGAAGCGGGTGAAATTGCCAAAGCAGCACAAGTCAAACAATTGATGTTGACCCATTTACCACAACATGGGTCATTGGAACAACTACGTGAAGAAGCGCAAAACTATGCTGGAACGGAAATTCCAGTGACATTAGCCCAACCAGATTTAACAGTTGAGATTTAAAAAAGTAACTATACCAAGGGAGAGAACCGATTGTGATTTTTGTACCGAATGAAAATAATGACCCACGAGTGAACTTAGCAATTGAAACATATTTGTTAACAGAAATGCCTTTAGATGAGCCCATTCTTTTATTTTACATTAACGAGCCGTCAATCATTATTGGCCGTAACCAAAATACAATTGAAGAAATTAACAAAGAATATGTAGATGAGCACGGCATTCATGTTGTTCGTCGCTTAAGTGGCGGCGGCGCCGTTTATCATGATCATGGTAATTTGAATTTTAGTTTTATTATGCCAGATGACGGCAACTCTTTCCGTGATTTTGCGAAAGTTACCCAACCAATTATTCAAGCATTGCACGACTTAGGCGTTGAAGGTGCCGAATTAAAAGGGCGCAATGACCTAGTGATTAATGATATGAAGTTTTCAGGAAATGCGATGTACGCTACCAACGGCCGCATGTTTGCACATGGAACCTTAATGTTTGATAGTGATATTGATGAAGTTGTAAATACATTGAAAGTACGGAAAGATAAAATCGAATCTAAAGGTATCAAGTCTGTTCGTTCACGGGTAACAAACATTAAACCATTTTTATCTGAAGATAAACAAGAGATGACAACGGAAGAATTCCGCCAAGAAATTCTTTTGAAAATTTTCGGCGTAGATTCGATCGACCAAGTTAAAACGTATGAATTAACTGATCAAGACTGGGCGGCTATTAACAAAATTTCAGAGCAATACTATCGCAATTGGGATTGGAATTATGGTAAATCACCTGCATTTAACTTAGAACGTCGCCATCGTTTTCCAATTGGCTCAATTGAAATGAAAATGAATGTGGCGGATGGTGCCATTCAAGAAATTAAAATTTTTGGGGACTTCTTTGGGCTTGGTGAAATTAAAGATGTTGAAGATATTTTAACCGGCGTGAAATATGATAAAGCTTCTTTAGAAGAAGCCATTGATCAAATTGACGTTAAAAAATACTTTGGCAATATCGAAAAAGAAGATTTGCTTGGGTTAATTTATTAAAAAAAAAGACAGCCGTTTCAAACGGTTGTCTTTTTTCTAGCTAAAAATAATTTTTAGCTTTTAGAAAGGTAGTGCTATGTGCAAAATCGTCGAAACGATTTTTATCAGGGAGATATCAAATAGCTCGCCTGCATATGTACTTGAACCAAGTCAAGTCCGGGAATTTGGTTATGTGCTTCACTATAAATCACTATCTGTAAAGAGTATACAAGATTTCCTTTCTTTTGTGATATCAAATTTTTACAGACAAAGTAGTAAAATTTGACGTTTCTTATTTTGGCAAGGTTATAGGCTTGTTTTGGGGCTTGAAATAGCAAGAATTAATAGTGATTTAAGGGAAAATATTAACATATGTAGAAGTATTTTTATAAGAAATAACGAGAAAAAATCAATAAGTATGTTCTTGAGGGCTACTTTTTGACGTTTTCTAATTAAAACTTAATAAAAAATAGCAGAAACAAAGAAAAAATGTGCTTACAAGAAGTAATCCGCACTTAGCTAGGAAGTTAAGAATGTGCATGTTATTTTCAAACAAATAATAAGAATCCTATTTCAATCCTTTACAGAGGAACAAGGACTTCGTATAATAAAGGGACGAAAAGGAGCGAAAGTGATGAGAAACGAAATGATGCATCGACCAGTCGTTAAACCAGAATTGGTTGAGTATATGCGTACAAAACAAAAGAAACTTCCCGGAGAATTAGGTGCAGTGGAGGCGGAAGCCAATGAAGCAGGGGTGCCGATTATTCCGCACGAAACAGTAGTTTTTCTACAATTTTTGCTAGGACAACTAAAGCCCAAAAATATTTTAGAAATCGGGGCAGCAATTGGTTTTTCTTCAAGCTTGATGGCCCAATTTGTCGGTGAAGATGGTCACGTGACCACGATTGATCGTTTTGACGTAATGATAAAAAAAGCGAAGAAAACTTACCAACGCCTGGACTTAGAAGAAAAGGTCACTCTTTTAGAAGGACAAGCAGCTGAGATTCTGCCAACGTTGGAAGGACCTTATGACTTTATTTTTATGGATAGTGCCAAATCAAAATACATTGAATTTTTACCTGAATGTTTACGGTTGCTACCAGTTGGCGGCGTTTTGATGGTGGATGATGTATTTCAAGCTGGGACAATTTTAGACCCTGCTGAGGAAGTACCGAAAAAAAATCGAGCGATTCATCGTAAATTAAACCAATTTTTAGATGTAGTCATGGCGCACCCTGATTTAACTTCTACTTTAGTTCCTCTTGGTGATGGAGTTATTTTAATTACCAAAGAGAAAGAAACGATTATTTTAGATAGTTAAAGAATGTCTTCACAAAAAGAAAGCGAATCGTTAAAAAGCAAGTTCTTTTAATGATTCGCTTTCTTTTTTTTGTTATTTAAAAAGTTATCTCGCTATTTCTAATTGAGAATGATAGTCATAAAATTCTCAATAGTACAGTATTATACGTTAATAAAACCTCATTTGTTTATAATTATTCTATTGACGGAATAATTATAAACTGTTATCCTTAAAGAGTAAAAAAACAGAGGAGGAACGACAATGAATTTAATTAATCAAAAACTTTTTGACTTTGAATGTGATGCCTATCACGATGGTGAATTTACACGAGTATCAACAGAAGATATTTTAGGAAAATGGAGTATTTTCTTCTTTTATCCAGCTGATTTTTCTTTCGTGTGTCCTACGGAATTAGGGGATATGCAAGAGCATTATGCGCATTTACAGGAATTAAATTGTGAGGTTTACTCTGTTTCAGAAGATAGTCATTATGTGCATAAAGCATGGGCTGACGCTACAGAAACGATTGGAAAAATTAAATATCCAATGTTAGCCGATCCCAACGGTCAACTTGCTCGTTTCTTTGGCGTTTTAGATGAAGCTTCTGGAATGGCTTACCGTGCTTCATTTATTGTGAGTCCAGAAGGGGACATCAAATCTTATGAAATCAACGACATGGGTATTGGTCGTAATGCTGAAGAACTTGTTCGTAAATTAGAAGCTTCTCAATTTGTAGCAGAACATGGTGATAAAGTTTGTCCAGCCAATTGGCAACCAGGAGAAGAAACAATTGCGCCAAGCTTAGATTTAGTTGGTAAAATTTAAATTCGCTTTGTAAATAGAGGTCAAAGAGTTGGATAAAACAGAGAAAATGTTTTGTTCAGCTCTTTTTCTGAAACACAGAAGAAAGAGGAGAAGCAAGTGACAGAAGAAATCTACGATTTGATTATTATTGGTGGCGGCTCAGCTGCTTTATCTGCAGGTATCTATGCAGGTCGCGCAATGATGGATACCTTAATTATTGAAAAAGAGAAAATTGGTGGACAAGTAACGACGACTTCTGAAATTGTGAACTATCCAGCGATTCGTCACACAACAGGTCCAGAACTAATGGAAGAAATGCGCATTCAAGCACAAGACTTCGGTGTAGCTTTTACAAACGACGAGATTATTGATGTTGATTTTAGTCAAACGATAAAAACTGTTCAATCGGCGAGTCAAACCTACCAAGCATATGCAGTATTGATTGCGACAGGGGCCTCTGCTCGTAAAATTGGTTTCCCTGGTGAAAGTGAATTTACAGGACGCGGCGTGGCCTATTGTTCTACTTGTGATGGGGAGTTTTTCCAAGGCCTAGATATTTTTGTGATTGGCGGCGGTTATGCAGCAGCGGAAGAGGCCGTTTATTTGACACGTTACGGTAAATCAGTAACGATGATTATCCGAGAACCTGATTTTACATGTGCAAAATTAACTGCGGAGGCGGCTAAAAATCACCCGAAAATTAAGATTGTTTATAACACAGAAGTGAAAGAAATTACGGGAGATGATTTTGTCCGAAAAGCTGTGTTTGTCAATAACCAGACGGGAGAAGAAACGGTTTATGAAGCGCCAAAAGACAGTACATTTGGTCTGTTTGTTTTTGCTGGAAATAAACCAAGTACAGAAATTTTTGAAGGAAAAATTGCCTTAGACCGTGGGTATGTGCCAACAACTGAAAATATGGAAACCAATATTCCTGGCGTTTATGCAGCAGGAGATTTACGAATAAAAGAATTACGTCAAATTGTGACGGCGGTTGCAGACGGTGCAATTGCCGCCACTCATGCGCAACGTTACGTGACAGAACAAAAAACACAGGCGGGCCAACCGATTGTAACGAAGCGAATGACTGAACGATTAGCTAATCAATCTGCCCCTGAAACAAACAGTCAGCAACCAAAAGAAAAACAGCCAGCGAAAGTTACTGGTAAGCATCAGTGGTTCCCAGAAAGTATGCGCCAACAATTAAGCGGTATTTTCGCTAAACTAACCAAAAAAGTGACATTGCTTCAGTTTTTGGATGCAAGTGATGAAAAATCATTGGAACTTCAGTCATTCTTAACAGAATTTGCAAGTCTGGAACAGAAGATTACTTTAGAAACGATTTTGAAAGATACTGAACCAGCCAAAGAATTGCTGTATGGGATTGAAAAAATGCCTAGCGTTGTGCTCTTAGATGCGGCAGGAAACTATACAGGAATTAAATTTAGTGGTATTCCTAGTGGCCATGAAGTAAACTCGTTGGTTTTGGCGGTTTATAATGTCGGCAGCGAGGGGCAGCCGTTAGAAGCAAGTCTGCAAAAGAACATACTTGCATTGCCAAAAAGAAAAATAGAAATCTTTGTTTCACTAACATGTCATTTCTGTCCCGATGTCGTGGCGGCTTGCCAACGTATTGCATCAATTAATCCTCATGTGGAAGCAGAAATGGTGGACATTAGTCTATTTCCAGAGTTGAAAAAAGAAAAGAAAATTATGAGCGTTCCAGCAATGCTAATTGATGGAGAACAAATGATTTTTGGTTCAAAAACAATGACCGAAATTATTGAAGCCTTGGCTTAAAAGAGGCGGAAAAAAGTAATTAGCCTAAAGACCTAAGCCATTCAAAAAAGTGAGAAATACGTCGAGATGACGTATTTCTCACTTTTTTCGCATAGTTAGTCAAGTATCTCTTTTGATTAGGCTATTGAGTTTCCTAAAAAGAATTAAAAAGACACAACAGCAAATGAACAATAGGCTTCCTGTTAGTGGTAAAAAGATACCTTGCATGTAGCTATCGATATGCATTAAACCAGGTACCTCGCTGAAAAAATCATGGATAAACTGTTGAATGAGCTTATTGGCTAGAAAAGCAGCTAAAGGCAAAATAAAAATCAAATAATAGATGGGTTGTAAGGCATAGCTAATTAAAATTTGTAATTTTCTCGTACCTAAAAGAGCTAAGATCAGTAAGTCGTTTTTTTGCTCTAAAAAAGTTAGGAAGAAAGTTCGGCAAATATAACTAATCAGGAAGAAAAAGAGTGTTCCAGCGCTGATTCCAGCCAAACCTCTGAAAATTGTCAAGGGAGGAATCACTGCATAATTATCAAGAAGAATCATTTGTGAAAGCCATCGAGAAAACAACAAAGTCAATAATAGAGCAGAAAAAGTCAGAAAACTAATAATAAAGATAAGAATCAACGTACTAAATTGGTTTTTTGAGCGCCACGCATTTTTGAGAGAGTCTGTGAATAAGTAAAGAATCGAATACATCATCGCGTCCTTTCTGAAAAATTTTTGTTTTAGCGGAAAAGTTATGTAAAAGAAAAGACGTTATCTCCTGCCAACTAGCCACTGAAAGAGATAACGCCTTCGCTGGAAACAAGAACTGGATTATTTCACCAATACTAATTTTTTTAAAGGTTCAACCCCAAATCGTTGTTCTTGCTGTAAAAGAATTTCGGCACAAGCACGGCTATCTTCTAAAGCATCATGATGATTATTTAAAGTGATATTGAGGTTTTCACAAACGGTATTTAATTTATGATTAGGAAATTCAGGAAACAGTTTGCGACTCGTTTTGACTGTACATAAAGAAAGGTAATTAGGTTGTTCTAAGCCATAGTAATCTAAACAGCCAGCCAAAACACTACAATCGAAACTTGCATTGTGAGCGACCACTAACCGATTTGGTTGAAAACAATGCTGAATTTGTTGCCATACTTCAGGGAATTTGGGCGCATTGACAACATCTGATTCATGAATGCCGTGAATTTGCGTATTTCGCCAGAAAAAAGGTGTTTCTGGTTTGATTAACGTGTAAAATTCATCCACAATCCGACTATTTTCTACTTTAACAATTGCAATGGAACAGGCACTATGTTTATCATAACTAGCTGTTTCAAAGTCAAAAGCGTAAAAGTTCATTAAAAAAAACTCCTTTCAACGCGTTGAGTAACACTTAAAAATCAAGTACAACTTCCACTGGACAATGATCACTACCAAGAATATCTGTATGGATTTTAGCACTGACTAAACGTTCATTCAAGGATTCTGACACAACGAAATAGTCAATCCGCCAACCTGCGTTATTTTTTCGTGCATTAAAGCGATAACTCCACCATGAGTAGATGCCCTCAGCTTCTGGATAAAAATAACGGAATGTATCAGTGAAACCACTGTCTAATAACTCAGTAAATTTTTGCCGTTCTTCAGGCGTGAACCCCGCATTTTTTTGATTGGTTTTCCAATTTTTTAAATCAATATTTTGATGAGCTACGTTTAAGTCACCGCAAAGAATGACGGGTTTTTCTTGATTTAATTCGTTTAAATAGGCACGAAACGCATCTTCCCATGTCATTCGATAAGCTAAACGCTTTAGTTCAGCTTGTGAGTTTGGTGTGTAGCAAGTGACCATGAAAAATTCTGGATATTCTAAAGTGATCACGCGGCCTTCTTGATCGTGAGACTCGATACCTAAGCCATAGCGAACACTTAACGCTTCTTCTTTAGCGAAAATTGCTGTGCCAGAATAGCCTTTTTTTTCGGCATAATTCCAATACTGATGATAGCCAGGAAGTTCTAAATCAATTTGCCCAGCTTGTAATTTTGTTTCTTGTAAACAGAAAAAATCTGCATCTAATTCATTAAAAACATCCATAAAATTCTTTTTAACAACCGCTCGTAAGCCGTTGACATTCCAAGAAATACATTTCATTGTTGAAACTCCTTTCAAATAAGAAACGCTTTTGCTCGTTTCAGTGCAAACCAGAACCAAAGAAAAGGTCGCTTGGTGCTTTCTTCTATTCTAATACTTTTTAAAGAAGTTTTAAATACTTGAAAAGAAAAAGAGAAAATGACTGATTTTTGGAAAGAAGTAGTCTATGATAAAATAGTAAAAAGAGCAGAAATGAGGACAAACGAATGAAAATTGGAGTCATTGGTTTAGGAAACATTGCACAAAAAGCGTATTTGCCAACTTATAGTGAATGCCGCCACTTGGCAGAGTTTGTATTAGCGACTAGGAACCCAGAAACACGACAAAAAATCGCTGATCAGTATGGCTTTACAGAAACCGTTGGGACCATAGAAGAATTGATTGAAGCAAAGATTGATGCTTGCTTTGTCCATGTAGCCACAAAAGTGCATGGTGCAGTCGTTCGCCAATTATTACAGGCCGGTATTCACGTCTTTGTGGACAAACCTTTAAGTGAAGAGCTTGCTGAAGTCAAAGAATTACAAGCATTGGCAGCAGCCAAAAATCTGCGCCTGATGGTTGGCTTCAATCGTCGTTTTGCCCCTTATACGGAAGTATTGAAAAATATTCCTGAAAAACAAACAATTTTTATTAAAAAAAACCGCATCAATACAACGAGAGAAACAAGTTTTATGATGTATGATTTATTTTTACAT
Source organism: Enterococcus sp. DIV0183 (assembly GCF_050541505.1). Lineage (NCBI taxonomy): Bacteria > Bacillati > Bacillota > Bacilli > Lactobacillales > Enterococcaceae > Enterococcus > Enterococcus sp. DIV0183. Next base: position 2,265,759 of record NZ_CP172932.1, on the reverse strand, counting down.
GTCGTTGATACCGCAGTTTATTTAGCGGAAGGACCGCTCCACGTGGTGCAGTCAAAATTAGTGGAAGAAAACGGTCATTTAAAACGAGCAATTTTACAATTAGAAACCGAACAGACAACGATTGTTTGTTCCATGGATTTACATTCTGGAGCCAATACAGAAACTTTTGAAGTCACCAGCCCCACAGGTACTTATCGCTTGGAAAATTTAACGCATTTGACCATCCAAACAGAAGAAGAATACCAAGTAAAAGAGATGGGAGATTGGACGCCAACATTGGAAAAAAGAGGTTTTTACCAAATGGTTACTGCTTTCATTCAGGCCATTCAAAAACCGCAAGAGCAAGAGTTAAAGCAAGAAAAAGTCTATGAAAGTCATGCGTTATGTGAAGAAATGCTACGCCAACAACAACGGCATGTTCTTTAAAGAGGACTAGCAACTTTCTTTCTATCATGCTAGAATAAGACAGATATTTTGAAAAGAAAGGACTAACTTTCGTGAACACTAAAGCTATGTTAGAAACATTAAACGAAATTACTTTATTAGTAGATGAACCATTAAAAAACGTAACCTTTACCAAAACAGGTGGCCCAGCTGATGTGTTGGCCTTACCCAAAACAAAAAAAGAAGTCGAAGAGATTGTGGCGTATTGCCGAGAACAAGGACTTTCATGGTTAGTATTAGGCAATGCTAGCAACTTGATTGTTCGTGATGGCGGTATTCGCGATGTCGTGATTATGCTAACAGAAATGAAAGAAATCAAAGTAGCCGGTACCACCATGATTGTGGATGCTGGTGCCAAGCTGATTGATACAACCTATGAAGCCTTAGCAGCTGATTTAACTGGTTTTGAATTTGCTTGTGGCATTCCGGGAAGTGTCGGTGGTGCTGTTTATATGAATGCTGGAGCATACGGCGGGGAAATTAAAGATGTTTTCCAGTCTGCAGAAGTGCTGTTGGCAGATGGAACTATCCAAACAATGACGAAAGAAGACCTGAATTTCCGTTATCGTCATAGTGAAATTCAAGAATTACATTGCATTGTCTTGCAAGCAACGTTTGCTTTAGAAAAAGGAAACCATGCAGAAATTAAAGCCCAAATGGATGAATTAACGGAACTTCGTGAACTGAAGCAACCGCTAGAGTATCCCTCTTGTGGCAGTGTCTTTAAACGCCCTGTTGGTCATTTTACAGGGAAATTAATCCAAGACGCTGGCTTACAAGGCTTAAAATGGGGCGGTGCTCAAATTTCCGAAAAGCATGCGGGATTTATTGTTAACATCGATCATGCAACCGCAACAGATTATGTGGAATTAATTGCACATATCCAAGAAGTGATTAAAGAAAAATTTGATGTTGAATTGCAAACGGAAGTTCGAATTATTGGTGAAGAAGTCTAAAAAATAAGCTAGGGAGGCAAGTCATTTTGACTTGCCTCCCTAGCTTTAAATCCTAAGATAAAGGTCGTAAATTTTACTCGTCTTCTAAATTTTCCAATTCTACAACTTTAAAGTTTTTCCGCTCTAAATGTTCTACAATGGCTGTACACGTTTCGGCAGTTGTGCCGGCTGGTAAAGTAATAAGTGTGCGACGAACAAATTCTTCACTATCAACATCCAATGTAATACAGCTGGCGATGCTGCTATATTTGGCAATGATTTTTGAAATGGCTGCTAAGTCGCCTTGTTGACCAACTGAAGCAATTGTTAAAACGTAGCTCCCTTGTTTTACATTCCAAGATTGCGCTAAAATATTTAATAAGGTGCTGTGTGTTAAAATGCCGTAAAAATAATTATTTTCATCTAAAACAGCAATGTAAGGTAGTTCTTTAATAGTAAAAAATACCTTGAAAAATGAAGTGTTGACATAAATAAATTTTGTGGCATTTTTTAACAAATAGGTAACAGGTAAACTCATATCGCCACCGTTTGCTTTGTGGCGGTAAATATGCATTTTATAGATATTTCCTCGGAAAATTTTTCCAGATTCGTCTAAAATTGGGACACAACGGTAACCTGAGTCTTCTAAAATAGAAAGAGCTTCTTCTAGAGTACAAGATTCATTGACTGTTGTTAAATTATCTTTTTTAATAACTACAGATTTTAATAACATAAACAGGCCTCCTAAGGGTTCATTTTTAATAAATTTATCATATCATAACTTAGCAGAAAACAATAGCTGAGACCTCAGAATAAAAGCAATTTTGTTAAAATAAATAGAAAATAAAGAAAAATCAGATATTTTATAAAAGAAATCAAGCACGTATTCGCGATAATGGTAAAAAATTACGTAAGAATCGGCACAGTGCTTCTTTAAAAAGTAAATTAAACTTTGACAACTTTTTCGAATAATGGTACTGTTAAGAAGTAAATTTGTGAATAGAGGAGGTCGAAGAACATGGCAACAAAGAAAGCAGCTCTTGCTTGTTCCGTTTGTGGCTCTCGCAACTATTCTAAATCCGTTAGTGAAGGTAAACGTGGCGAACGCTTAGAAATCAATAAATTCTGTAAATATTGTAATCAATACACGTTACATAAAGAAACGAAATAGATTTAGAGGAGGGTATCAACATGAAATTTTTCCGCAGCGTTGCTGATGAGATGAAGCAAGTAACTTGGCCAACAAAAAAACAATTGCGTAAAGATACATTAGTTGTAATTGAAACATCTATTTTATTTGCAGCATTGTTCTTTATCATGGATACTGTTATCCAAACGGCATTTGGCTGGATTTTAAAATAATTAATTCTAGTATTTCCCGACGAGGGGTGCTATAATAGTATTCGAGAAAAAGCTTCGGGAAACTGAGCTTTTTTTATTTGCTCGAAAAAAATAAACTAAAACATTTAAAGGAGCCGAATCAGTAATGGAAACTTTTGAAAGAAATTGGTACGTATTGCACACCTATTCAGGCTATGAAAATAAAGTAAAAGCAAACATTGAATCACGTGCACAAAGCATGGGGATGGGCGATTATATTTTTCGTGTCGTTGTACCAGAAGAAACAGAAAAAGAAGTCAAAAATGGTAAAGAAAAAGAAATCGTTCATAAAACTTTCCCTGGTTATGTGTTAGTGGAAATGATTATGACCGATGATTCTTGGTATATTGTTCGTAACACGCCAGGCGTAACTGGTTTTGTAGGCTCACATGGTGCTGGTAGTAAACCCGCTCCTTTATTACAAGAAGAAATTAACCACATTTTACGTTCAATTGGCATGAGCACCCGTCAATCAGACTTAGAAGTAGCGCTAGGCGATACAGTGAAAATTATTGAAGGTGCCTTTTCTGGTCTTGAAGGTGTTGTGACAGAAATCGATGAAGAAAAACAAAAATTAAAAGTAAACATCGATATGTTTGGTCGTGAAACAAGTACAGAATTAGACTTTGAACAAGTCGATAACATTGATTAATAAACAAGCTGACAAACTATTGTTCAGCTGATTGATACAGATTGTAGGGTCTGGAAAAGCAGTCAACTGACTTCTTTTCCAAGCCCTTTTTTAGTTCATCGCAGAAAGGAATGAAAAAAATGAAACATGCCCAAAAATATCGTTATTTTTCTTTGCTAATGGGTCTTGTTCTATTATTAAGTGCTTGCCAAATTGGGGCAACTACGAAGGATGACAACCAAGCCGCCACAAAAGAAGCAACTGTTGAGTTAAACCGCACAACAACACCAACGCTTTTTTTTCATGGTTACGCAGGAACTAAAAATTCGTTTGGCTCGTTACTGCATCGCTTGGAGAAACAAGGTGCCACAACTCAAGAATTAGTGCTACTCGTTAAACCTGATGGGACCGTGGTTAAAGAGCGAGGAGCTTTAAGTGGCAAAGCGACGAATCCCAGTGTTCAAGTTCTATTTGAAGATAATAAAAACAATGAATGGAATCAAACAGAATGGATAAAAAACACATTACTCTATTTACAAAAAAATTATCAAGTGAACAAAGCCAATATTGTCGGGCACTCTATGGGTGGTGTTAGTGGTTTACGTTATTTAGGAACCTATGGGCAAGACGCATCGTTACCTAAAATTGAAAAATTCGTCAGCATTGGAGCACCTTTCAATGATTTTATTGATACGAGTCAACAGCAAACCATCGAAACGGAACTAGAAAACGGCCCCACAGAAAAAAGTAGCCGCTATTTGGATTATCAAGAGATGATTAATGTTGTTCCAGAAAAACTGCCCATTTTATTAATTGGTGGTCAATTAAGTCCAACAGATTTAAGTGATGGAACGGTACCGTTATCTAGTGCCTTAGCAGTCAACGCCTTGCTAAGACAGCGAGGAACTCAAGTCACTAGCCAGATTATTAAAGGAGAAAATGCACAACATAGCCAATTACATGAAAATCCTGAAGTAGATCAATTGCTAATCGAATTTCTATGGCCGAGTAAAAAATAGCAAAAAGGCACATGTTCCATAAAAAATGGAACATGTGCCTTTTTCTATACTTTGGCTAGCAAAATAGCTTTTTTCAGCTATAATAAATAAAATTATTTATTTTTAGGAGATATTGGAATGTAATCCTCATGATTTAAATAAGCACAAATCAAGGCTTCAAAGGTGATTAATGTTTGGCCAAAAAACATTTGTGGCTGAGCGACACTTGTTGAAAACGGGCTGTAAGAGTCAGTTGAAAAAACGAGATCTGCCAGTCGACCAAGAGTTGAATTTTTGGCGCCAACAAAAGAAATGATAGGATGTTTTTTCTCTCTCGCAAGCAGAGCTGTTTCTTTTAGGTATTTTTCTTCACCAGAATGTGAAAGAATGATAAAAAGAAAATTCTGATTATTTTGACTATTTATCGAATGAGTATGGGCTGTTGTGATACTGGGGATGCCATGAAAATTGAAAACTTCACTAATGTAAGCCGCCAAATGTCGTGAAAAGTCATGACCTAAAATAACAAATAAATGACTCTTGTGTTTGGCAAGCAGTCGACAAAACTCGTTGGTTGTTTCAAATGAAGGCGCTGTTTCAAAAGGGATTGGCTGAGAAAAATGGGCTTCTTTTAATTTGTAAATAAGTTCATTATAACCTGATAAATTTAATTTTTTGGCTAAACGAATGATGGAACTAGGCGAAGAAAAGCAGTGTTTGGCAACTTCCCGAATACTCAAATCGGCCGCATTCGTACTTTGTTGATCCAAATAATACAAAATCTGACTTTCTGTTTTCGTTAAATGATACGTTTCTTTTAAGTAATCTAAGTTCATGAGCAAACCTCCTTTATCAGATTATAAATAATTTTGTGGGAAAAAGGTATCAAAAAATAAAAAAATGAGGTGTTTTTATGAAAAGGGCAACAAAGCAAAGGCTGTCTTTGGCAGCAATCATGGTTCTACTTCTCTCGGGCTGTGGAAGTGTTGGGAAAGAAACCAAAAAGCAAGAACAACAGGTATTACGGGTCGGGATTGATTCGGAATTATCAACGGCAGACGTGTCGTTGGCAATGGATAATACCGCAGCAGATGTAATGAGTCAAGTAGGAGAGGGCCTTTTCTCCTTTGACGAAAAAGGAGAAGCTAAACCAGCATTGGCAACTGAAAAAGTACAGCCCTCCAATGATGGTTTAAGCTATACTTTTACGATTCGAAAAGATGCAAAATGGAGTAACGGCGAGCCAATCACAGCCAATGATTTTGAATATTCTTGGAAGCGCACAGTGGACCCAAAAACAGCTTCCCCGCAAGCGTATTATTTTGAAGGGCTAAAAAATTATCGTGCTATTGTTGACGGTGGCAAATCTAAAGAAGAGTTAGGAGTAACAGCCATTGATGACCATACCTTGGAAGTAGAGCTAAGCTATCCTATGAGTTATTTTCAACAATTATTGGCGGTACCAGCTTTTTATCCTTTAAATGAAGCATTTGTCGAAAAAACGGGCAAAAACTATGGTACATCAGCTGAGTCAACACTTTACAATGGCGCCTTCACATTAGAAGGTTGGGATGGCACGAATAATACTTGGTCCTATGTGAAGAATAAAAATTATTGGGATCAAGCGAATGTTTCGCTAGATAAGGTGGATGTCCAAGTAGTTAAAGAAGTCAATACTGGGAAAAATCTTTTCGAAGGGAAAGAATTAGATGTTGTAAAAATTTCTGGAGAAATTGTTGCACAAGAACAAGGCAATGCAGCTTTGAAAATTCGTGAAATTCCTGGAACGTATTATATCCAATTAAATACCCAAAAAGATCTTTTGGCAAATAAGAATGCACGTCGAGCAATAGCATTATCATTGAATTCTGAACGTTTAGCTAAAAATGTTTTAAATGATGGCTCAAAAAAAGCACTTGGCTTCGTGCCAACAGGTTTCACTAATCAAGAAACGCAAAAAGATTTTGCAGAGGAATTAGGAGATTTAAATCCTAGTGAACCAGAAAAAGCGAAAGAGTTATGGCAAACGGCTAAAAAAGAATTAGGAATTGAAAAAGCGGAGCTAACGATTTTAAGTTCGGATACAGAAAATGCTAAAAAAATCAGTGAGTATGTTCAAGGAGCTTTAGCAGATAATTTAGAAAATTTAACAGTCAATGTTTCGCCAGTTCCTTTTAATAATCGTTTAGAAAAAAGTCGCAGCGGAGATTTCGACATTGTGGTTGGTGGCTGGACGCCAGTATATGCTGATCCAATCGACTTCTTAAACCTATTGCAATCAAAAAATTCCAATAATTTTGGTAAATGGTCTAATAAGACCTTTGATCAGTTGCTTCAAGAAGCAAACGTAACTTATGCAAATAAATATGAAGAACGTTGGAAAACATTACAAAAAGCGGATCAATTGGTTGCGGAAGAAGCACCCCTAGTTCCTCTTTATCAATTAACAGAAGCACGCTTAGTGGACGATTCTGTCCAAAATTTAGTCTATGGTCCATTAGGTTTAGGCTATTACAAATCAGTCTCTATCAGTGATAAGTAAAGGTTGGGAAAAAATGAAAAAAAGTCAAGCTGTTCAATTAATTCAGGAACTTTCAAATGCTAATGGTGTTTCAGGCTTTGAAACAGAAGTCGTTAGAATCCTTCAACATGCAACTGCGGATTTTACTATTCAACGGCTAGATGCCATTAAAAATTTATATCTTGAGAAGAAAAATAATCTAAGTGAAGGTCCAGTTGTGCTTTTTGATGCTCATAGTGACGAAGTTGGTTTTATGATTCAAGCAATTAAAGAAAACGGCTTGTTGCGTTTTCTTCCGTTAGGTGGCTGGGTCCCTAATACGATTTCTGCACAAAAAGTTCGGATTCGTAACCGGGAAGGCACCTATCTGCCAGGCGTAGTTACTAGTCGGCCCCCTCATTTTATGACACCAGAGGAACGTCAGCGGCCATTAACCATTGCTGATTTGACGATCGACATTGGTGCTACCTCAAAAGAAGAAGTAATTGAAACGTACAAAATCGATCTTGGTGCACCGGTCATTCCAGATGTGACGTGTTGTTACAACGAACAGACAGATCTTTTTTTAGGAAAAGCTTTTGATTGTCGTATTGGCTGTGCTTGCTTAGTGGACGTCATGGAGGAGTTGAAAGAAGAGACACTTCCATTCAAGTTAGTTGCGACAGTAACTGCACAAGAAGAAGTTGGCGAAAGAGGAGCACTTATTGCCGCAAAGCAAGTCAATCCTGATTTAGCTATTGTTTTCGAAGGCTGCCCGGCTGATGATACGGCAGAAACGCCAGAGATGATTCAATCAGCAATGGGAAAAGGACCGATGTTACGTTATTTTGATGTTTCTATGATTACGAATCCGGAATTTCAAGAGTATGCACTAGAGATTGCTAAAATACACAAAATTCCTGTTCAAGTTTCTGTTCGAAGTGGTGGTGGAACCAATGGCATGGCGATTACACAAGTTCAAGGAGCCCCGACGATTGTTGTAGGAATTCCTGTCCGTTACGCACACACACACCATTGCTATGTGGACTTTCAAGATTACCAAGCGGCGAAAGAATTAGTCATTCAATTAATCAAAAATTTAGATGCTGACAAAATTCAAGCACTGGTTCAGCCATTGTCAAAGGAGTGGAACAAATGAAGATTTATGTGTCATGCGATATTGAAGGATTAGCAGGTATTGCGACATTTGATATGGAAAAAGAAGACACCGTTTTATTCCGAGAATTATATCACCAACATGTGGCTTGGCTGATTGAAGGGATTCAAAAGAGTGCCAAAAATGAACAAATTACAGAAATTACTATTGCCGATTCGCATAGCCGTGGATTGAATTTAGCTTATGCGCGCTTGGCAGAAATGGATGAACGAATTTCCTTAGTGAGCGGTTTTCCTCGCATGGATTATATGATGAGTGGCTTGGATAGTAGCTATGATGTAGTCTTTTTCTTAGGTTATCATGCCGGTATTGGTAAACAAAAAGGGAATATGGATCATGGGTATAGCGCTAGTGTTGCTTATGATTTAAAAATAAACGACTTAGAGATGAATGAAACGACAATTAATGCAGCTTACGCTAGCGAATTAGGTGTCCCTGTTGGTTTAATTATCGGTGAATCAGGCTTAGAGGAACAACTTTTTCAAGAAAAAATGATGCCCGAAGTTCCCTTTGTTTCCACCAAAGAATCTCTGGGACGTTATGCAATCAAAAATAGACCCATGCAACAAGTTCGGGAAGCTATCGTAGCAACTACAAGTCAGGTGTTAACTTCCTTTGCGTTGTCTGAATTACCCCGATATGCCTTGCAAACACCTGCAACTGTAAAATTGCAATGTGTGACGACAGCACAAGCAGATCGTATTGAAATGTTACCAATGATTAAACGCATTGATGGTAGAACTGTTTCATTTGTAGGTGAAACGATGAAAGATGTCATGAATGGAATTGTCGCTGTGGTTGGTTTAGGCGGAACAAGTTATTAAAGAAGAAGCTTACGGAAAAAACGAATGGACGTTTTTTTCTGTAAGCTTCTTGCTATAGTTATTTCTATTTTTGTTTCTCTAGAATTTCTTTACTTAAACGTTGTGCAGTTGGTGTCACCGCAAGACCGCCTTCAGCTGTTTCCTTGAAAATTTGTGGCATTTGGCGACCCACTTGGTACATTGCGTGGATGACTTCGTCTGGTGGAATGACACTTCGAATCCCCGCTAAAGCCATATCAGCTGAGATGAAGGCTTGAGAAGAACCTAATGCATTTCGCTTCACGCAAGGGACTTCAACAAGTCCTGCAACAGGATCACAAATGAGGCCCATCATATTTTTTATCGTAATAGCCACAGCTTGAGCAGATTGATCAGGCGTACCGCCAGAAGCCGCAACTAAAGCGGCACTGGCCATTGCACTAGCAGAACCGACTTCAGCTTGACAACCACCTTCGGCACCGCTGATTGAGGCATTGTTGGCAATCACTAAGCCAAAAGCCCCAGCGGTAAATAGAAAATCCAATTGTTGCTGATGGGTTAACTTTAAGCGATCAATAACTGCCAACAAGACGCCAGAAACTACTCCGGCACTTCCTGCGGTTGGTGTAGCACAAATCAAGCCCATTTTTGCATTAACTTCATTAACAGCAATCGCATTTCGCACGGCTTGTAAAATGGTCTCACCGCTTAAAAAGTTGCCTGAATGTATGTAATCATTTAAGCGGGTTGCATCGCCACCAGTTAGCCCTGTTACTGAGGTAACACCAGCGATTCCTTCAGCGACAGATTGTTTCATAACGGCTAGATTTTTTTCCATTGTTTCAATAATTCGTTCACGAGAATACCCGCCATGAGCCATTTCTGTTGCAATCATTAATTCGCTCACAGAAGGGTACTCTTTCGCTTGAGCTACCAAATCTTCAATTGAATAAAACATCGTATTACTCCTTTACGTTCATTTAGTCAAAATAGTTAACGCTATATATATGAGGGATTTCAGCTAATTGCATGACAATGTCACCGACTTCGGCTTGATCAACTTCAATAATCATAATCGCTTTTTCCCCTTTAGATTCTCGGGTAACGGTCATTGTACTAATATTGATATCGCTAGCTGAAAGGATGTTGGTCACCTTAGCAATCATGCCAGGAACATCTTGATGAACAACGATAAATGTTGGCGTGCCCATACTTAAAGACAATTTGAAGCCATTTAATTCAGAAATTTGAATGTTTCCACCACCAATTGAAATTCCTGTCACAGATAGTTTTCGGTCGCCAGAAGAAACCACAATTTTAACGGAATTAGGGTGGTCTGCTTTTTCACTTTTAGGAATAAAACAAACTTCCATTCCTTGTTCATAAGCAATTTCCAAAGAATTGGCTAGTTGCTCATCATCTGGTTCCATACCTAAAAGGCCGCCAACTAAGGCGATATCTGTTCCGTGACCACGATAAGTTTTAGCAAAAGACTCATATAAATAAATGTCAACGCTATCAGGTTGCTGTCCAAAAATACTGCGAACCACTTTTCCAATTCTTGCCGCTCCAGCTGTATGAGAACTGCTTGGACCAATCATAACAGGTCCGATAATATCAAAAACACTATTAAAGCGTAACTCTTCCATTTCAGCACCTTCTTCATTAGAATATGTTTTCATTGGAAGTCTAACACAAAAAATGGCGGGGAACTAGGCAATCGCTTGTGTTTTAGCGAATAATTTAAATTTTTATCAGAATGAAAGCAAGGGGCCTTCGTTGACAAATCAGTGAAGAGATGCTAAATTCTAGATAATAAAAGACGAAAAGAGGGATTCGTGCGTTGAAAATTTAAGTTAATTTTTTAGAGAAACTGTATAGCTTTGCCTGATTATAACGGGTGGAGTGTGCGGATTTTCGGAAATTAGCTTAAAGAATTCAGCCACGGGTCTTTTTGTATACCTTGGATTGATGCCGCTGATTTCCGTAAAGCTGCATCAATTTTGCTTTATGGAGGTATATTTATGTCGAAAATTGAACTAAAACAACTATCTTTTGCCTATGATAATCAAGAAGTATTGCTTTTTGATCAGGCAAATATCACGATGGATACCAATTGGAAATTAGGATTGATTGGCCGCAATGGCCGTGGGAAAACAACCTTATTAAGATTGTTACAAAAGCAGTTGGATTACCAAGGAGAGATTCTTCATCAAGTCGATTTCGTCTATTTTCCACAAACAGTTGCAGAAGAACAACAGCTCACTTATTATGTCTTACAAGAGGTGACTTCTTTTGAACAGTGGGAATTAGAACGAGAATTAACGCTTTTAAACGTTGATCCTGAAGTTTTATGGCGTCCCTTTTCTTCTTTATCAGGCGGCGAAAAGACGAAAGTTTTATTAGGTCTTCTTTTTATTGAAGAAAATGCCTTTCCTTTAATTGACGAGCCAACAAATCACTTAGATCTAGCTGGCAGACAACAAGTGGCTGAATATTTGAAGAAAAAGAAACACGGGTTTATTTTAGTCAGCCACGATCGGGCATTTGTTGATGAAGTGGTTGATCATATTTTGGCGATTGAAAAAAGTCAATTGACGCTGTATCAAGGGAATTTTTCTATTTATGAAGAGCAAAAAAAATTAAGAGATGCTTTTGAACTAGCAGAAAATGAAAAAATCAAAAAAGAAGTCAATCGCTTGAAAGAAACCGCTCGTAAAAAAGCGGAATGGTCGATGAACCGTGAAGGTGATAAGTACGGCAACGCTAAGGAAAAAGGGAGCGGGGCGATTTTTGATACAGGAGCCATTGGTGCCCGGGCAGCGCGCGTAATGAAGCACTCGAAACATATTCAACAACGCGCCGAAACACAATTAGCAGAAAAAGAAAAACTATTAAAAGATCTTGAGTATATTGATTCTTTGTCAATGGATTATCAGCCAACGCATCACAAAACATTATTGACGGTGGAAGAGCTTCGTCTAGGCTACGAGAAAAATTGGCTGTTTGCGCCAATTTCTTTTTCAATAAACGCGGGAGAAATTGTCGGAATAACAGGAAAAAATGGCTCAGGAAAATCGAGCTTGATTCAGTATTTATTGGATAATTTTTCTGGGGATTCAGAAGGCGAAGCCACTTTGGCTCACCAATTAACCATTTCTTATGTGCGCCAAGATTATGAAGACAATCAAGGAACTTTATCCGAATTTGCAGAGAAAAATCAGTTAGATTACACCCAATTTTTAAATAACTTACGAAAACTTGGGATGGAGCGTGCCGTTTTCACTAATCGAATTGAACAAATGAGTATGGGGCAACGGAAAAAAGTCGAAGTAGCCAAATCATTGTCTCAATCAGCAGAGCTTTATATTTGGGATGAACCCCTTAATTACTTGGATGTGTTTAATCATCAACAATTAGAAGCGCTAATCTTATCTGTGAAGCCTGCAATGCTAGTGATTGAGCATGATGCGCATTTCATGAAGAAAATAACGGATAAAAAAATTGTCTTGAAATCATAAAAACATCTTGAAAAAGTAAAGGGAATCCTGTATAGTAATAGGGTATGTTTTAAATGTACGTTGAGTGGGAGGGGAAATCTCAACCCCATTAACCACGCACGAGAACTTAAGGAGGTATTTTCGTGGCTAAAAAAGTAGAAAAAATCGTTAAATTACAAATTCCTGCGGGGAAAGCAACACCAGCTCCACCAGTAGGTCCAGCGTTAGGTCAAGCAGGTATCAACATCATGGGATTCACTAAAGAATTCAATGCTCGTACAGCTGACCAAGCAGGCTTAATTATTCCAGTAGTAATCTCTGTATATGAAGATCGTTCATTTACATTCATTACTAAAACACCACCTGCTGCAGTCTTATTGAAAAAAGCTGCAAAAATCGAAAAAGGTTCAGGTGAACCAAACAAAACTAAAGTTGCAACAGTTTCAAGCGATCAAGTGAAAGAAATCGCTGAACTTAAAATGGCAGACCTAAACGCCGCTGACGTTGAAGCAGCAATGCGCATGGTTGCAGGAACTGCACGAAGCATGGGTATCATCGTAGAATAATTTTTATTCCACACTTACTCAAAGAAGTAGCTTCTCAGTTCGTTTCATATTTAAAGATATGAAAGACGTGGGAGGTACAACCGTTATAACCACAATCAAGGAGGAAACAAAATGGCTAAAAAGAGCAAAAAAATGCAAGAAGCATTGAAAAAAGTTGATGCTACAAAAGCTTACTCAGTTGAAGAAGCAGTAGCTTTAGCAAAAGATACAAACATCGCGAAATTTGACGCAACAGTTGAAGTTGCTTACAAATTGAACGTTGACCCTAAAAAAGCAGACCAACAAATCCGTGGAGCAGTTGTGCTTCCAAACGGAACTGGTAAAACACAAACTGTTTTAGTATTCGCTAAAGGCGAAAAAGCTAAAGAAGCTGAAGCTGCTGGTGCAGATTTCGTAGGCGACGACGACATGGTTGCAAAAATCCAAGGTGGATGGTTCGACTTTGACGTAGTTGTTGCGACTCCTGACATGATGGCTACAGTTGGTAAATTAGGCCGTGTCTTAGGACCAAAAGGTTTAATGCCAAACCCTAAAACGGGTACTGTAACAATGGACGTTACAAAAGCTGTTGAAGAAGTTAAAGCTGGTAAAGTAACTTACCGCGTTGACAAAGCTGGTAACATCCACGTACCAATCGGTAAAGTTTCATTTGATAACGAAAAATTGGTTGAAAACTTCAACACAATTAACGACGTATTATTGAAAGCTAAACCATCAACTGCTAAAGGTCAATACATCAAAAACATTTCAGTAACAACAACATTTGGACCTGGAATCCACGTTGACCAAGCTTCTTTCTAATTTGAAAGAAAATAATTAAAAAATTCTTGACTCACTCACTTACCCTATGGTAAAGTGAGTGAGGTTAATAATTAACTGTACCGAAGACAGTAGGTGACGCAAGTCTTAATTTCCTACCGAGGACAATTGTTGAGTTATATACAATTCGGTCCCTCTATGTCTACGGTGGCATGGAGTTTTGTTGTTTTACACGACTTTTTGAAAAAAAGCCGATGTAAAACAATACTTGGCGAACGAAGTGAGCGAAGTTTCATTTGATTCTTCTACTTTACATAACGTAAACCAAGTCCAACTCCACCATCAAAATCAGGAGGTGAAATAAATGAGTGAAGCAGCAATCGCTAAAAAAGAAACCCTAGTTCAAGCAGCCGCTGAGAAATTTGAATCAGCAGCATCAGTTGTAATCGTGGACTACCGTGGTTTAACAGTTGAAGAAGTCACTAACTTACGTAAACAATTACGTGATGCAGGCGTAGAAATGAAAGTCATCAAAAACTCAATCCTTTCTCGTGCAGCTAAAAAAGTTGGTTTAGACGGCTTAGACGAAGTCTTTACAGGCCCAACTGCTGTCGCATTCAGCAACGACGATGTAGTAGCACCAGCTAAAATCATCGACGAATTTGCTAAAGATGCAAAAGCATTAGAAATCAAAGGTGGCGTCATCGAAGGAAAAGTTTCTTCAGTGGAACAAATTACTGCGTTGGCAAAACTACCAAACCGCGAAGGTTTACTATCTATGCTATTATCTGTATTACAAGCGCCAGTCCGCAACGTGGCTTACGCTGTCAAAGCAGTGGCAGAGAAAAACGAAGAAGTTGCTTAATTGCAGTCTAATTCAAACCAATAAAAAACAAACAATTTTAATTTAAATGGAGGAAATTCAAAATGGCATTAAACATTGAAAACATCGTTGCTGAGTTAGAAACAGCAACTATCTTAGAACTAAGCGAATTAGTTAAAGCTATCGAAGAAAAATTTGACGTATCAGCAGCAGCTCCTGTAGCAGTAGCTGGACCAGCAGCAGGTGGAGCAGCAGAAGAACAAACTGAATTCACTGTTGAATTAACAGCAGCTGGCGATCAAAAAGTTAAAGTTATCAAAGCAGTTCGTGAAGCAACTGGCTTAGGCTTGAAAGAAGCTAAAGCTGTAGTTGATGGCGCTCCTGCACCAGTTAAAGAAGCTGTTTCTAAAGAAGAAGCAGAAGCTTTAAAAGCTGCTTTAGAAGAAGTTGGCGCTTCAGTAACAGTAAAATAATTCATTCAACTTTTGAATGTTCGAGAACCCTTGTGTTGCAAGGGTTCTTTTTTATTAAGCTTTTAAATGGTGGTAAAGTTAGTGAATTGATTGTCAAAATAATCTTTTCGTTTAATAAAGATAAGCATTCCTAGCTAAAGAGAAAATCCAGAGGATCTTAACCTCTGGATTTGATAATTTTCTATAAATTCTCGTTACCAATATTATTTGATAAAAAGCAAATTATTTAAATAGTGACTGAATAGTAGGTCTATTTCTTTTTATTTTTTATAATGAATATACTAACTAAAGATAGTAAGATGATTCCAATGATAGTAAATAAAACTGATTTTTTTTCGCCAGTACTGGGAAATATCCCCTTTTTGTGCTCGGTTGAACTTGATGTAGTAGCTTTCTTCGAACTGCTCGTAGTTGTTTGTAATGTAGATTCTGTATTAGTAGTATCCGAAGAAACACTTTCAGCACTTTGATTAATTGACGTATAATCGTTTGCTTTTATTTTATCTGCCATTGCTGCTAAACCATAATCACCACGGACATCAGATGGGTAATTTTGGTTAGCGTAGTCTACCTTGACTTGATTAATTAAATCGACGAGTGTTTGATCGCTTAAATTATTTACAACATCACTATTTAAATCATATACATAAATTAACGAAAGTCGAATTTGAGGTAAATAATTTTTTAAGTCATCAATCGTTAATGTTGAGTAATCTGTAGAGTAGGAGTCCTCCGGGATAGGTTTCTCACCATATAATTTAGTAATCATTCTCGCTGTTCCACTGATGTCTTGGTTTACAAAATGAAACGAAACTTTTTTTGCGTAGTCCAGTTCGTCATCAGATAAACGATTTATCAAGGTTTCTGTTAAACCATACATACCTACGTAATTAAGAAGTGTTTGACGAAGCGATGGAAGTTCCTCGCTTTCAGCTGTAAGTGCTGTTGAATCAGTTGAAGCATTAATTGTTGTTGCTGAAGTTTCTTGAGTTAAAGAAGTAACTGTTGACTTTTCCACAGAAGCTTCATTAGCCGAATCTTCTGCCCATACATTAGAAACTGATAGTGTGGTAATCGAAACAAAACAAAAGAGTCCTAAAAACATTTTTTTCATTTTAATCATTCCTTTCGTTACCTATTGTAACATTTTTGAAATATTTTTGTAACAATTAAATATTAAGAAAAGCTTAAGAATATATACTAGGTGATAAAAAATATAAATTTTAAACTATTAATCTATCAAAAATACGATCCGTAGAGACTATTACATTAGTGTCAAAATATTTCAAAGGTGTTGGTTAAAGAAGTACTGTATTTGCTTAATGGTAGTTTCGAGTAAATTAGTCATTATATAAAAGATTGACAAGTATGCTGCATAGCGAAAACTTCGTCAATCTTTTAAAAGGATAAAAATACAGATTTAAGAATAATGACAATTTATTTTAAGTCAAAAACTGTTGACGATATTGTCGAGGTGTCATCTCTTTTTTCTGGAAGAAAAATTTTGAAAAATAAGAAGGTGAAGAAAAACCTGCTTCAAAACTGATTTCCGTGATGGTTAAGGAACTTTTTCTTAATAGAGAACAGGCTTTTTGCAATTTTAAGTTTTGTACATAAATACTAGGATTTGTTTGTTCATAACGCTGAAATAGCTTAAATAAATAGCTACGATCAATGTTATACTCAGAAGCTAATTGACTAATTGAAAGATTGTTTGAAAAATTTTCGTGAATAGCCATTTTTATTTGGTTAAATAATTGTTGGCTTTGATTTTCGTGCTGTGTAACGGAATGATGCTCTAGATAATTCAACAATTGAAAGCTTTCACTTAAGCTGCCAAAATGATTATGTTTCTTCGCTTCTTGGTAAATATTTTTAAATAAACTTTCTAATTTCTTATCAACAGTTCCTTTTAAAATACAATTTTCGGTAGTCAGGCCTATTTTTTCTAAATACTGAGACGAAAGATCTCCAACAAAACCGACCCAATGATAGGTCCAAGGATTTTGCCGATTAGGATAATAAATATTGCGACAATTGGCTGGGATCATAAACAAATCGCCAGCGGTAATGTGTTGTTTTTCCATAAAGGGTGTTGAAAAATAGCCTTCACCATCGCTACAATAATGCAAAACCCAATAATTAATGGGGGCAAACTCAGTTGGTTTTGTCGGACGGCATTTTTCATAGCCAGCTTCATAAAGATGAAATTCTTGGCTAATAGGTTGATCATTAATCAGGATGCTGACATTATTTGTAAAAACATTTTGCATGCTATCACCTCTTTATAAGAGTATGTAAAGGCTTTCTAAAAGTCAACATCTTTACAAGAAATAGGCAACATTTTTTATTTTTAAAAAACTGTAAGCGTTTTACAATGTGTGAGTACTAATTAATTTGATAAAGAGAGGATGTAGTAAAATGGCAACACATTCACGGGAACGATTAGGTTCTGTCGCATTGATGCTCATGACTTTTTCAGCGGTTTTTGCCTTTCCCAGCATTGTTAACAACAGTATTCAGATTGGCCTAGCAACTATTCCAGGATATTTATTCGGCTCTATTTTTTACTTTTTACCATTTATTCTAATGATTGCAGAATTTGCTTCTGCTAATTCTGAAAATGAATCAGGTGTTCACAGTTGGTTGGAATCTGTGCTAGGACCTAAATGGGCATTTTTAGGCGCTTGGTCGTATTTCTTTGTCAACTTGTTTTTCTTCTGTTCATTGCTACCGAATACATTGATTTATGGTTCATACGCTTTTTTAGGTCAAAACGTTTTTCAAGGAAACCATAGTACTAAAATAATTGCAGTGATTTCTATTCTGTTATTTTGGTTAATGACATGGGTTTGTATTAAAGGGGTTTCGTGGATTTCGAAAGTGACTAGCTTAGCGGGTGGTGCTCGTTTATTTATGGGCGTGGCTTTTGTGGTTTTAGCCTTTGTCGTCGTGTTTGGTTTTGGCAATGAACCAGCACAAGAGTTTACCACGACGTCAATTATGCCAACTTTTAATTGGACTTTTTTCATGACGATGGCGTGGATTTTACAAGCTGTTGGCGGTGGTGAAAGTATCGGTGTATATATTAAGGATGTTAAAGGCGGCAATAAAACGTTTGTCCGCACGATGATTGGTGCAACGATTGCGGTCGGTATCATGTATATTCTTGGTGCCGTTGCTGTAGGTTTGGTAGTGCCAACGGACGTCTTAAAAGGAAATTTTTCAAATGGTATTTTTGATATTTTTAAAATTTTAGGTACGTATTTCCATATTCCCGCAGCAATGATGGTGCGCTTAGTAGGAATTATCTTATTTGTCGGAAGTCTTGGTTCTTTGGCTCTGTGGACGGCAGCACCAGTTAAAGTATTTTTCTCAGAAATTCCTGATGGGGTCTTCGGTAAGTGGCTAGTGAAAACGAACGAAGAGGGAAATCCAACCAATGCTTTGTTAGTTCAAGGAATTATTGTGACGATTTTAGTTGCCATTCCAGCATTAGGAATTGGAAATATGGATAGCTTTTTAGAAACGTTAATTAATATGACAGCTTCTACGTCATTAGTGCCTGTCTTGTTCTTGTTAATCGCCTATATTGGGCTTCGTTGGAAAAAAGAAACAATGCCGAGAAGTTTCCGCTTTGGTAATCGAACCTTTGGCTTAATTGCGGGAATTTTCTTATTAGCCATTTTTATCTTTGTATTCTTTATGTCAACTGTGCCGGATCCAAAATTAATCATGGAAGAAATCAATGGCACGTTACCGAAAGGAACCGCTAGTCCACTGGGCATGTTGGCGTATAACATCATTGGGTTAATTGTCTTTATGGGCTTTGCTTGGATTTGTTGGAAACGATATGAAACAAAAGAAAAAAATGAAGTTGGTAAAGGAGAAATGGATTATGAAGACTTGGGAAAATTATAAAGTAGATAGTATTAATCGGTTGCCTGGACGAGCACACTTTTCGAGCTTTCCTTCGAAAGAAACAGCGTTATTAAATGAAAATAAATATACACAAGCATACAAAAATTTAAACGGATGCTGGCATTTTCTCTTTTTAGAAGCGCCAGAATACAGCCCAGAAAACTTTTTTGCGACGGACTTTGATACAAGCCAAATGGATCAAATCACTGTTCCTGGAAATTGGCAAGTCCAAGGATATGGCAAAATGCATTACTCTGATTTATGGTACAATTTTCCCATTAATCCGCCGTATGTACCAACGGAAAACCCAACAGGTATTTACAAACGGACATTTGCTATAGATGAAACATTTCACGATAAAAAAATCATTTTACGTTTTTGTGGCGTAGATTCAGCTTATCATGTTTGGGTGAACGGCCATGAAGTTGGCTACAGTAAAGGTGCACGAAATGAAGCAGAATTTGACATTACGCCTTACGCTAAAATTGGTGAAAAAAATGATTTAACGGTGCGAGTCTATCAATGGTCAGATGGTACGTATTTAGAGGATCAAGATATGTGGTGGTTAAGTGGTATTTTTCGTGATGTTGAATTACTCGGTGTACCAGAAAATGGGCTGGAAGATTTCTTTATTATTTCCGATTTAGATGATTCGTATCAAAATGGCCACTTGGCAATTACGGGTAAATTTTGGCAAGACAAAGGACAACAAGTTCAATTGGAGTTGATGGATCAGCAGGGAAAAACGGTTCTTAAAGAGACTGTCGCAGGAAATCAAGGTACAGTTGAATTTTCAGTAAGTTTACCGTCTGTCACTGCTTGGTCAGCTGAAAAACCATACTTGTATCAACTATTTATAACTGTTTTTTCTGAAGGGGAAGTCGTCGAAGTTATTCCGCAAAAAGTTGGTTTCAGAAATATTCATGTATCTGGTGAGACTTTCTTAGTCAATGGTGTGGCCATTAAACTAAAAGGAATGAATCGTCATGATTATAATCCGAAAAATGGTCGAGTGGTTAGTCGTGAAGAAATTGAAAAAGATATTCGTTTAATGAAACAATTTAATATTAATGCCATTCGAACCAGTCATTATCCAGCATCTGCTTATTTCTATGATTTATGCGATGAATATGGAATGTATGTGATTGATGAAACTGATTTGGAATGTCACGGCTTTGAATTAACAGGAGAATATGATTGGATTAGCAACGATCCAGAATGGGAAACGGCTTATGTTTCTCGGATGGTACGGATGATTCAACGGGATAAAAACCATCCATCAATTCTCTTTTGGTCGTTAGGAAATGAATCTGCGTTTGGTCATAACTTTATTGAAATGGCCCGTATTGCCAAAGAAATGGATCCAACACGTTTGGTCCATTATGAAGGTGATTTTGAGGCAGAGGTCACGGATGTCTATTCTACAATGTATACTTGGTTGGAACACCCAACTAGAGAATTACTGATGAATACGATTATTGAAAATTCAAAAAAACCGCATATTTTATGTGAATATTGTCATGCGATGGGGAATGGCCCTGGGAATTTAAAAGAATACCAAGAGCTATTTTATGCTCATGATAAATTACAAGGTGGCTTTATTTGGGAATGGTTTGACCATGGCATTGAATCGGTAACAGATAACGGTGAAGTTTATTATCGTTATGGCGGCGATTTCGGCGATGATCCAAGTAACAAAGATTTTTGTATTGACGGGATGTTGATGCCTGACCGTACGCCATCTCCTAGCTTGTATGAATACAAAAAAGTCATTGAACCCATTACAACTAGCGCTATTGACGTTCTGTCAGGTGAATTCTCATTATTGAGTCGGTTTGACTTTGAAAACTTGGCTATCTTTAAGCTGGTTTATACAATTACTGAAGATCAAACAGTGATTCAATCAGGGACAGTAGCAGTGCCAGCAATTGCTGGTAGAGCAGAAGGAAGACTGCACTTACCTTATCATTTAGATTTTCCTAAAAAGGCAGGAGCCGCCTATTATTTAACTCTTTCATATCAATTGAAAGAAACGACTGCCTATGCATCTGCTGGTCATGAATTAGCTACCGCACAGTTTGAGTTGCCAATTGCAACGCCAGGGATTGAGATCACACCAGTTGGCTCGCTAATGGCAAAGGAAATTGGCCCTCATTTATACATTGAAGGACCAAACTTTTCAATTAATTTTGATAAAGTGAAGGGTGCCTTAACGAATGTGACACGAGATGGTAAAAAATTATTGCATAAAGGGCCGAAATTTACATTTTGGCGGGCACCGATCAGTAATGATATGGAAATTATTGATGAAATGAAGAAGAAATATTTCTTACATTTAGAGCATGAAATTGTCCGTTCTTTTGAGTGGAAAAAAGTTGATGATTTTATCCAAGTCATCGTAAAAACAATTAACGGAACGACTAACAGTGCTTGGCATTATCAATGTACCTATCAGTATTTAATTGCACCAAATGGCGAAATTTTCTTCGATTTAAAAGGTAGTCCTGCTGGTAAAATTGAAAATGCGCCAGATATGTTACCACGTTTGGGTGTGACTCTCCATTTAGACAAGTCTCTATCAGAAGTAAAATATTTCGGTAAAGGGCCGAGAGAAAACTATGTAGATTCACAAGAAGCTGGTTTACTTGGCGTTTATGATGCTACAGTGGCGGAAATGTTCACTAATTATGTTGTTCCACAAGCCAATGGTAACCACATGGCGACTAAATGGTCCGCATTCACGGATGATCGCGGCCAAGGGGTAGTAGCAACAGCGGCTGATTCATATAATTTTAGTGTTTCTTATTTTGAAGAACAAGCGCTAGATGTTGCTAAGCATACCAATGAAGTACAAGAAAGTGAGTATGTTGTTTTAAATATCGATTACAAACAAAACGCCCTAGGTAGCTACTCTTGTGGCCAGTGGCAATTAGAAAAATACCGGACTACGTTTGAAGAATTCCAATTGGCATTCCGCTTAACACCTTTTAATAATAAAGAGATTCAAGCAGCGGATGTCGCACATGAACGAGTAAAACGACCAACAATTTCTTAAATAAAAGCTCAGAACAGTGCACATCGGTCTCCTGTTCTGAGTTTTTTTAATGAAATTATCAGAAATTATTGCTTTTTTTTCATGGAAACAAGCAAACTATTTTGTTATCTAATAAAAGTAGTCCATAATAGTAACATAGCGAATTATTCGCTAGATAAAGCATTTAGGAGGAATTATTTTATGCATACTTTATGGGTTTTAATCGTTGGTGCTGTTATCGGTGCTATCGCTGGCGCGCTTACAAGCAAAGGTCAATCAATGGGTTGGATTGCGAATATCGTTGCCGGTTTAGTTGGTTCATTTATCGGAGAAAAAATCTTAGGTAGCTGGGGTCCTCACGTAGCAGGTATGGCAATTGTGCCATCAATTATTGGGGCAGTAATTTTAGTTGCTGTGGTTTCATTCTTCTTCGGACGAAAAAATAGCTAATTAAGTAAATAATTGTTTAATTAGTTAAAGGAGGTCGGGACAGAACCGTTTAGCTCCGAGAAATAAGAAGAAATTTCCGAAAATTGCTTTTTAATTTTTGGATAATTTCGGCTTATTTCCGAAGGACCTTCAACTCTTAGAGCTTTAGCTCTTAGAAGTTGTTGAGATCGGAGCAACGCGTAGTGTTGGTTCTGTTCCCGCCGTTTATCAGTTTTTGAGCGTGGAGCAAAAATCCAAAGTGATTTTTGTCCCACGCTCCTTTTTTTATTTTCTCGTTAATTTTACGACAACTTCACAACGAGCGGTTTGTGGAAACATATCAACAGATTGTAAATAGTCTACTTGATATACTTTGGCTAATTGAACTAAATCACGTGCTAACGTGGATACATTACAAGAAATATACACCATTTTCTTAGGTGGTTGTTTCAAAAGGGCCGTTAATAATTTACGATCCAAACCAGTCCGTGGGGGATCAACTACAATGGCATCAGGTTTAAAGCCTTCTTTGAACCATTTAGGTAATAAGTCTTCAGCTGTTCCAACAGCATAATGTGTGTTCGTAACACCAAGTCGTTTTGCATTGAATCTAGCATCGTCAATTGCGGCGGGAATGGTATCCATACCACGAACTTGATGCGCTTGTTTCGCTAAACTTAAGCCAATGGTCCCGACGCCACAATAAGCATCAACAACAGTTTCGTTTGGTTGTAAATCTAAGGCCTTGATTCCTTCATTATATAAAACTTCCGTTTGTTCTGGATTCAATTGGAAAAATGCTCGCGGCGATAAATCAAAGACAACGTCGTTAATGTGTTCTTCAATGCTTTCTTTGCCCCATAAGTGAAGGGTATCATCACCCATTACTAGAGAGGTTTTTTTATTTTGGACATTTTGCATAATAGAAACAACTTCTGGTAATTGTTCATTAATTGCGCGAACCATTTTTTCTTTTTGTGGAAATTTCTGCGATTGTGTAATGAACACTACTTGGACTTCGCCAGTTTGGATGCCCACTCGAACCATTAATGTTCGAAAGATACCACTATTTTTACGTTCATCATAAATTGGTAATTGAAAGTCATTCAATAAATCAACTAATGTATTCATCACCTTGGTTGTCGCAGGCTGTTGGACCAAACAGTTATCAATCGGTACTAATTGATGTGAATCAGCTTGATAGAGACCAGCTTCTACTTGGCCATCGATTTGGCGTAATTGGAATTGGGCTTTATTTCGATAATTCCAAGGATTCTCCATCCCAATTGTTTTTCGTAGTTCATAGTTTTGATAATTGACTGGCTTAAATTTGTTAAGCGCCTGCTTTAATAAATCTTTTTTAAAGTCTAATTGTGCTTTGTAGGCTAAATGTTGTAGTTGGCAGCCGCCACATGTTTCATAGACAGGACAAGGAGGGACCACGCGATCTTTAGCAGCTTTTTTGACAGATTGAAGGGTTCCTTCAGCAAATTTGGGTGTAACATTTGTGATCGTGGCAGTCACTTCTTCTTTCGGTAGCGCCCCAGGAACGAAAATAATTAATTTTTTATAATAGCCGATACCTTCGCCATTAATTCCTAATCGTTTAATTTTTAAAGAAATTTGTTGGCCTTTTTTTACTAGTTGTTGGGTCATATTCTTTCATCCTTTAGTCATCTCACATTTTTCACTTCCTCCCATTTTAGCACATTTTTATTTATTTGGCTTCCAAGGATTCTATGGTATAGTAGAATATATGTTCTGATTTAGAGGGGCAGGAGAATAAGATGACAACAATCACACGAATTAGTAAAGATAAAGGTGAATTTTATCTACTTTGGCTATCTTCAGGCGAAAAACTGCGTGTCTCGGAAGATATTTTAGTACGGCAGCGTCTGCTAAAAGGCCAAGAGTTATCAGATACTTTAATAGAAGAAATAAAAAAAGCCAGTTCTTATGATGTCGGGTTACAAATGGCGATGAATTATTTAAGCTATCAATTACGTTCAAAGAAAGAGATTTTTACTTATTTAAAAGAGAAAGAAATTGTACCTGAAGATCGAGTAAAAATCGTTCAACGTTTAGAAGAGCTGCGGTTGTTGGATGATGCAATTTTTAGTGAAAGTTACGTACGTACAGCTATGCGAACCAGTGATAAAGGACCACGAAATGTGGCACAACAATTAAAGCAAAAAGGCATTAGTGAAGAAGATATTCAGCATGGCTTGACCTTTTATACGTTAGATGAACAGCTTAATGTTGCCACAGCAACTGCAGAAAAAGCCATGAAACGCTATCGAACTAAAAGTTTTAAAGATGCACTTCAGAAAACGCGTCTGCATCTGATGCAAAAGGGCTTTACAAATGAAATCATTGATCTAGCTTTGGAATCTTTAGCTTTTGAAAAGGACGAAGAACAAGAACAACAAGCGTTAAACAAGGAAGGCGAACGTTTATGGCGTGCTAATCAGCGATTTGATTTTTCTAAAAAAGTCCAAAAAGTCAAACAAAGCTTATTCCAAAAAGGGTTTGACTATGATTTGATTCAGCAATTTATTAGCGAAAAGGAAGTAGAACATGACGAATAAAGAGCCTTGGGAGGCGTGGAGTCCCGCAAAAGTTAGTTCATTCCAGGAAGATTTTTTAGCTTGGTATGAACGAGAAAAACGCAATTTACCTTGGCGAGCGAATACAGATGCATATCGTATTTGGATTTCTGAAATTATGCTACAACAAACTCGCGTAGATACAGTCATTGATTATTTTTATCGATTTATGGAATGGTTTCCGACGATTCAAGATTTAGCGGAAGCGCCAGATGATAAGTTGTTGAAAGCTTGGGAAGGGTTAGGTTACTATTCACGAGCGCGTAATTTAAAAGTGGCAGCGCAACAGATTGTTTCAGAATTTGGTGGGAAAATGCCTGACACAATCGAAGATATTCGGAGTTTAAAAGGAATCGGCCCCTATACGGCTGGTGCGATTGGCAGTATTGCCTTTAATCTCCCCGAACCAGCAATTGACGGTAACGTCATGCGGGTAGTGAGCCGTTTATTTGAAATTGATGCAGATATTGCAAAAGCGAGTAGTCGTAAAGTATTTGAAGCGGCGATGCTTAAAATCATCGATCGTGAGCGTCCAGGGGATTTTAATCAAGCCTTAATGGATCTAGGCTCAGCCGTCTGCACCCCAACTTCCCCTAAGTGTGAAAGCTGTCCGCTTCAGCAATATTGTGCGGCCTATCAGGCAGATAAAATGACCGCTTATCCAGTCAAATCAAAAAAAGTTAAGCCGAAAGATGTGTATTATGTCGGCACTATTATTGAAAATAAAAAGCAAGAATTTTTATTAGAACAACGCCCTGAAACCGGTTTGTTAGCTAATATGTGGCTGTTTCCGATTGAAGAAATTAGCAAAAAACAATTTCAACAATTGCAAAAACTGGCGCAACCAGCAGAAACGGAAAAACAATTAACTTTAGAGTTAGAGCCTGTAACAGAGCCTTTGGTCGCTGAAGAACCTGTCAGCTTTTTTACGGACTATGAAACAGTTGTCTGGCAAAAACGTGCCTTAGGCGAAGTCGTTCATATTTTCAGTCATTTAAAATGGCATATCTTAGTCTTTTATGGCCGAAATACAGGCGAATTAGCCACACTAGAGTCGCAGCGATGGGTGGCAGCACAACAATTTTCGGACTATGTTTTTCCAAAACCACAGCAAAAAATGGTGGAATTGTTCAAAAAAGAACACAAAAATAAATAACAAAAAAGAGAGGCTTTTAAACAAACAAGCCCCTCTTTTTTGTTTCCTCTAGGTTATACCCCTATATAAATTCTGCTATGTTTAGTTTTGAAAGGGACTGGTAAGATAGACTTGTCTCTTGTCTGCTTAGAGGAGTAGTAATGATGGTGGAGACTTTTCAAGAGAGAGGAAGTACAGCCAATGAGTAGGAAGCGAAAAATCAGCTTAATTAGTTTAGTCATCATTTTGTTTTTTGTCACAGTCGGCTCAGCATACTTTGCTGTAGCGGGTAGCTATTTAAAGAAAACAATTGATAAAGGCTATGTTCCCATAAAAAATGATTATAATGAAGCGCAAAATAAAGATAGTCAATCGTTTTTGATTATGGGGCTAGACAATACAATTGAACGGAAATTAGGCACAACTAGGACTGATGCTATGATGGTGATTACCGTGAATAACAAGACGAAGAAAATAACCTATTTAAGTTTGCCACGGGATAGTTTTGTGCAAATTGATGCGAAAAATTACCAAGGGATGCAGCGAATTGAAGCCGCCTATACCTACGATGGACCAACAGCTTCTGTTAACACAGTTGAGAAATTATTGAATATTCCAATCAATCATTACGTTGTGTTTAACTTTTTATCTTTTATTAAGTTAATTGATGCAGTTGGCGGCATAGATGTCAATGTCAAGCAGGCATTTGATGGTGTCACCAAAGACGGGCCAGGATCCATTCATTTTGATGCAGGGAAACAGCATTTAGATGGTACGAAAGCTTTATCTTATGCCCGTGAAAGACATAGCGATAACGATATTATGCGTGGATTCCGACAACAAGAAATTATTCAAGCAGTTGAAGACAAGTTGAAATCTGGTCAATCAATCATGAAAATAATGGACATTATTGATTCGTTAAATGGAAACATTCAAACTGATGTGGATTCCAATGAATTGACTCATTTAGTCAAAGAAGGTTTGACTTGGACCAATTATGATAAACAACAGCTTTCTTTTGACTGGCGCACTTTTAGTAATGAAGGGCGCAGTATGGTTGAACTATATCCAGATAGTATTGAAAATGTCCGTCATCAATTACGTGTGTCTTTAAATTTAGAAAAGCCAGATGAACGAGATCAAGACGGCTATGTCTTCCATACGAACGGTGAATTTTTATATCAAAGTGATTATACCGTTCAAGATGAAGCAGCTGAGGAAAACGAAATGACTTCCATCAACGGCAATACGTATATTGGTGTTCCTGGCAATACACAGACCGGCCCGTTGCCATCAGTTAAAACGGAAAATGGCTTTATAAAATAATTTATTTTCCAAGTGTAGAAAATCCGAACATAACAGATTAAATAATCCGCTTACTTATTATTCTTCTAAGGAAAAAACGAAGGATTTTAGCAAGGAAACAGCGTATCATTTGATATAAACCCAACATTCCCTTTATAATGAAAGTAACAAGCAAATTTTTGTTACTTAGAAGGGGAAGGGAGCAAGGAGTTATGTTTAGTTATACAGATACCATTTTGTCAATTATGCAAAGAATTGAAGTATATAACGAAATTTTCAAAGCCATCTCTAAAGAAGTTCAAGAATACGGTTGTAATCAGGCTGCACATCGGAGAGGCCGTGACACTTATATGTTTTGCCGAAATAATGTGAATCGTTTTTTTACAGAAGAAATGATGTTTCGTAAAAATTTAGAGCCGTATTATGATAAAGAAGCAACGAAAATCTTGCTAGAAGGATTAGATACGTATAAAGAAGGAGTATTTTTCTGGTTAGAGGCATTAAGTGAATCTTGCCAAGTGACAGATGAATTGAAATATCAATTAGGAATCCGCCAAAAAGAATCCTCTTATTTATTAATTAATCAAGCTTGTAAAGAAGCCTGTGAGGGCATTCAAAGCGCTCATAGTGTTCATAAGATGTAAAAAGTTAGGGATAGCTGTCAATCTGGCAGCTATCCCTAACTTTTTTATTTCAATATCATCTGATAAGCATAACGTTCGCCATCGTTAACATCTAAAATCACGTCACCTTGATAAACAAAGCCAGCTTTTTTAATCAGGTGCTGCATAGCGAGATTTTGTGGATGTGTATCGATTCGAATATCAGTAGCACCTTGCAAACGAGCGGCTGTAACCAGTGAGCGCAAAAGCACCAAAGCCAGTCCTTGACCTTGAAAGGAACTTTTTAGAGCAACACGATGAATTGCCGTATACGTAGTTTGAGAATGAGGTTGCCAAGAACCATTAAAAATCGCTTCATAAGCAGGATCAATCTCCGAACATAAAACACCAACGCCTGCCAAGGCATCCTCAACCATTAAAATATAGCAAGTTTGCTGGTCGATATCTTTTGCTAAAATTTCTTGATTCGGGCCATCGCCGTTTTGCCATTGGGGAATGCCACTTTTTTGTAAGGTGCGGCGGCCATCTTCAATGATAGCAAGTATGTCAGGCAAATCAGAAGGTTCTGCTTTTCTTAAGTAAACAGTCAAAAAATATTCCCTCCTCTTAGAAACCTGTTGTTGTTTTCAATTGGTAAATTTTTGAAGGGCGGCCAATGCCAACGGGACGTTCACCTAACTCTTCAAAATATTGTGTCATGGCTTTTTTAAAATTTGAATGGTCAATGCTGCGATAATCAACGCCGAGGAACTTCGCAAAAACTTTACGGGCTTCCGTAATGGTGAAATCTTTTCCTAAGACTTGAAGCACTTGCGGTTCATGTTCCATTTTATCAACAACACGATTAAACGCCTTAATTATAATTTCACTATGGTCGAAGGCTAATGTATCTTTACCAAGAGAGGCCGCTGTTTTCAAGTCTAAAGTAATTTCCACATCTTCATGAGATAACGTGATGTGTTGACCATGCCGTTCAAGATTGAACCAATGGACTTCTTTGGCATCGTCGCCAGCAATTAAAGGTTCTTCACCAATAAAGGCTAAATAGCTGACTGTCACGACCCAACCACGAGGATCTCGATCTGGGCGACTAAAGCTGTGTAATTGTTCAATATTTTCTTGAGAAATCACCACACCAGTTTCCTCTTTTGTTTCTCTTAAAACACTATCTTCAGTAGATTCGTTACGATTAACAAAACCGCCAGGAAGCGCCCATGAGTTTCTAAAGGGGTGACCTTTACGTTGAATCAGTAAGACTTTTAATTGATCAGCTTCCTTGTTGTAACAAAGAAGAACCATATCAACGGTTAAAGAGGGTTTTTCATATTCAGGTAATTCTTGTTGATGATACCAAGTTAAAAACTCTTCTAAGCTAGCTTGGCGTTCATAATAATTTTTTTCTTCGGCTTTAGAAGCAAATTGTGGCACAATTGCTCCTCCTTTCAAAAAGAAACATGGTTTTCTTTTATTGTATCATTAAGTGGCTGAAATACAATATTCAAGCGTAAAAAGAAAAGCAAGCCTGGGACAAAAATCACTTTTGATTTTTGTCCCAGGCTTGTACTATAAGAAGTTTGTTCTAGACGTTATTTATTGTGTTAATTCTAATAATTTATTTTTCAAATCTTCTTCCATATGGCCAAGTTCGATTTCGGCAGCTTGGCGTTTTTCTTTTCCTTCTTGTTGAATACGTAATGTTTCTTGGATAGTTTCAATTAAATCATTTTGTGTTTTTTGTAATGTTTCAATATCGACTAGGCCACGTTCGTTTTCTTTTGCTGTTTCAATTGCAGAAATTTTTAGCATTTCTGAATTTTTCTTCAGTAAGTCATTGGTGGTTTCAGAGACTTGACGTTGAGCAGTCACAGCATCTTTTTGACGGAGTAAGGTTAAGGCGATGACTACTTGGTTTTTCCATAACGGAATCGCCGTATTCACCGATGATTGAATTTTCTCAGCCAAAGCTTGGTTAGTATTTTGAATTAAACGAATTTGTGGGGCTTGTTGAATCGTAATTTGACGAGCCAAGCGTAAATCATGGGTTCTTTTTTCTAAACGGTCTAGGAATTGGTTATAATCATTAACAATTTGGACATCCATTTGATCTCCAGATTCTTCCGCTTTTTTCATGGCTTCAGGAATAATTTGCGTCCGTAGTTCTTCTGCTTTTAATTCCCCAGCGGCAATATAGATGTTTAAGGCATCAAAATAATCTTTATTTTTTTGATACAATTGATCTAACATGGCATTATCTTTTAAAAGACCATCTTTTTCATGGGTTAATTTGACAGCAATTTTGTCAATTTGCGCACCAATTTTTTGATATTTGGCGGTAATTTCGTAAACGGATTGTTTGACTTTACCTAACATTTTTTGAATAAAGTTGCCTTCGCCAGCACGTAATTCATTGGGATTGGCTTCATTTAAACGAAACATTAGATCGGTCAGTGAATCACCAACAGGACCAATGTCTTGTGCTTGAACGTGGTTTAACATCGCTTGCGAAAATTCGCCGAGTTTGATTTGGGCATTTGAACCATAGGTAATTACTGCTTGTGAATCTTGGACATCAATTTTTGAAGCTAATTCTTTTGCTTGGGCTTGACGTTCTTGTGGTAATTTATCAATTAAACGAGGAGCTGCTTGCTGTTCTTTTAACTCAGATAGTTCATTTTGTTGCGTTGGTGTTAGTTCATCCATTGATGAAAATGGATTACTTAATAAATCGTCCAATGTATTGGTTACAGATGTTGTTTCTTTGGGTTGTTGCTCAGTCATTTTTTTTCCTCCCTAATGATTATTGCTGGTCTTCGTTTACTTGAGGTGATTCCTCAGTTGCAGCTTTTTGCGACAAGCTGCTTTTAGCGATCGACATTTCGACATCTAAATCGTCTAAGTCATCGGAAACGATTTCCTCATAATCATTTTTAACTAATTTTGACAATTGGTCAATGATTTGTGCGCTTTCTTCTAATTTTTCATACGTTTGTTTGTTTTTTACTTCATGTTGTTCGATTTCTAAATGCTTACTTGTTAAGTCAACGATATTTGGTAAATGTGTATAGAGAAAGTGATTGGCTAAGTGTAACTTTTTAGGTTCTTTCACTAACTCTTTAAACAGAGCTTTAGAAACCTTCGTTGTATCATTACGTAAGTCAATCGCCCGTAATTTAGTTGAACGATTCATGTTTTCTTGTAATTGTATGATTTGTTTTTTGGCTGTGCTCATTGTACTTCTGAAAAAATCAATTTCTTGTGGAGATAACCCCAACTCACGATAATGGGCTTCTTTATCTTTTGTTAAGTAAGGCATTTGATCGCTCTTGTCGGCGGCATTTTTCTTTTTTCGATAGAGAACGAATACTAAAAAGCCTACCAGAATCACAAAAGCGAAGAAGCCATATTCTCTAGCGACAGCAATGATTAAGGCTCCTAAAAGAATATAGCCAATCAGTAATTTTGTATTTAATTTGTTCATTTATATAGTTCCTCCTATCTATCTAATCCTCGAAAGAGTCAGCTCTCGTTACAATAGTTATTTTAGCATACTCTGTGAGAGAAAAGACATACAGCGGAAGATGTATTTTATGATTTAGTGAAATCCTAAGAAAAAAAGTATAAAACGCAAAAAAAGACCCGTCCTAATTGGGGGTAGGACGGGAAAGGAGTTAAAAATGAAAAAGTGTTTTGTTAGGGTTGTTTGTTGGTATGCTTAAATAATACAAGGAAGTTGTGAATTTTTTATGTCTATTTTTTTTCGAAAATGTAATTTTTTTCTAAAGCAATAAATTTTTTTCTTTGAAAAGGGTTTAACTAGAGAAGAAGGGGTGCGATTTTTATCATTTTAGGGTATGATAAACAAGAAAGGTTGGTGAAAGATATGTTAAATTATGAGGACTTCGAAGAAAAAACACTTCAACGTCGAGAAATTTTTAAAGGAAAGATTATTGATGTTTTTTTGGATGACGTGGCTTTACCGACAGGCGGCACTGCTAAACGCGAATTGGTTTTTCATTCAGGCGCAGTAGCTATGATTCCGTTAACCGCAGAAGGAAAAATCGTCTTAGTTAAACAATTTAGAAAACCCTTGGAACAAGTGATTTTAGAAATTCCAGCGGGAAAAATTGATCCTGGAGAAGAAAATCAACTGGAAACGACGGCTATGCGGGAATTGGAAGAAGAAACTGGGTATCGTGCAGGTCAGCTCACCTACATAAATTCAATGTATCTGTCACCAGGATTTGCTAATGAAAAATTGGCTCTCTATTTGGCAACGGATTTGCAGAAAGTCGAAAATCCGCGTCCTCAAGATGAAGATGAAATCTTGGAACTTTACGAGCTAACAATAGCTGAAGCCAAAGCAGAGGTGGCAAAAGGCACGATTTGTGATGCCAAAACACTTTTTGCTATACAATACTGGGAATTGTATTTACTGCAGAGACAGTTTAAGGAGGACACGCAATGAGCAAAGGTCCGTTAGTCACTCGGACAGAGCTTCGCAAACGCAGAGAAGCAGAAGAAAAAGAAGCGGAACGTCGTCAGCAAGAAGAGCAGAAGCTGGCGGAAAAAGCGTATAAGCGAAAAGAAAAAGAAATTTCGACGTTTTATCGTAAAGAAAAGAAAAAACAAAAACCGATCAACAAGTCACGAGTAGGAGAATACTCGAAGCGTCGAGAACGGAGTACTTGGTTAAACAAGGCAATTATTATTGTAGCGATTTTATTAGCCGTTGTGGCGTATATCGTTTTGAATTTATAGAAAAGAGGAATCACTATGAAAATTGGAATTATTGGAGCAATGGATCAAGAGGTCAAAATTCTAAAAGAAAAATTGACAGACACGATGTCATGGGAACGAGCAGGCGCTTTATTTGTTTCTGGTTCGTTAGGAAGACATGAGGTGATTGTGGTTCGTTCAGGAATTGGTAAAGTGGCCTCAGCTGTTACCACGACTTTATTGATTCATCAATATGGCGTAAATATGGTGATTAATACAGGTTCTGCTGGTGGTATCGGTGAAGGACTAAAAGTCGGCGATTTAGTCATTGCAGACAAATTAGCTTACTTTGATGTTGATGTCACTGGTTTTGGTTATGCCTATGGACAATTGCCTGGTGGTGTGCCTTTGTATTTTGAAACAAGTGAATACTTGCGGATGGAAATTGCGAAAGCTGCTGAAAAAACTGGTTTAGCTATTCGTAAAGGATTGATTGTTACTGGAGATACTTTTGTGGATAGCGCTGAGAAAATCGCCAAAATTAAGAAAGAGTTTCCTGAAGCCTTAGCTTGCGAAATGGAAGGCGCAGCAATTGGCCAAGCGGCTTCACAGTTCAATATTCCATTCTTAGTTGTACGGGCAATGAGTGATACAGCAGATGGTGAAGCAACTCAAAGCTTTGACGAATTCATCGATGAAGCTGGGAAAAAATCAGCCGAAATGGTTATTCATTTTGTCGAGAACTTAGTTTAAAAAGAGAAAGAAACAGCCATCATTTCATCAATGAAATGATGGCTGTTTCTTTTTGCTTGTTGTCATTTAATGAAAGGTTTTTAAATACTGTTCTTTTTGTTTACGCGTTAATTTTTTAAAGGCGGCTTCGGCTTTGGTGGCCTCGCTACGTGTTTCAAATTTCTCTGTATGAATCATTATGACTGGGCGACGTTTGGCTAACCGTGTATATTTTGCACCAGTTCCGCTATTATGTTCGGTTAATCGACGTTCTGGCTCAGTTGTATAGCCACCGTAAAAGGAACCATCTTGGCAAAGTAAAACATAAAAATAATGGGATTTCTTATTCTCCATACAGCATAGCCTTCATTTCTGCTTCGTATTCGTTCTTTTCATTGTATGTAAAAAGAGGTGGTAACACACGAAAACCGTCTTTTTTGCCTTGTTTAATGCCTTCAATTAGTAAAACATTGGCTTCTTTGCCTGGCTTCGGATAAACAAACCGAGCTTTTTTCGGCGCAATATTGGCGTTTTCCATGGCATGTAAAATATCCAGGAAACGATCAGGACGATGAACCATTGCGAGGCGACCATTTGTTTTTAATAAATCCGCCGACACAGTGACCACTTCTTGAAGAGACGTGTGAATTTCATGACGGGCAATCGCTAAGTGCGGGTTTGGATTTTTTTGGCTAGTTGGTCGTTCTTTAAAGTATGGGGGATTACATAGTACTAAATCCACAGAATCTTTTTTGATGACTTCTGTCGCTTGTTTTAAATCACGTTCATACATCGTTACTTGTTTTTCCAATTTATTTAATAGAATACTTCGTTGACCCATATCTGCCAAACGAGGTTGTAATTCGATTTGGTCGATTTTTGCAGCTGTTTTCCGACTAACGAAGAGGCCGACCGCGCCATTGCCAGCACACAAATCGACAATCTTGCCTTTTTTTGGTAGTTGCGGAAAATTAGCCAATAAGACTGCATCAATGGAAAAAGAAAAGACTTCTTTGCTTTGAATAATTTGAATATCATCCGCATATAATTGATCAATCCGTTCGCCGGATAATAACATAGATTAAGAACCTCCAACTTTTCATCTGATTGTTCATGTATTATACTACTTTTAAACCCGTATGACAAAATCTGTTCCCTAGATTAGTAGGGACATGTTATTTCTCTGATTGATAGACGTAAAAAAAGCTTGTCAAAAGGTAGAGCTTTCGGCATACTAGAAAGCGGAGAGAAGAAAGGAAGAAAATTATGTTTTTTACATTTATGCGTGGCGTGGTTCGCGTCATTTTATTTGTGATTAATGGAAATGCACATTATGAAAATAAAGAAAAATTACCAAAAGACCAAAACTATGTCTTAGTTGCGCCGCATCGAACATGGTGGGAACCGCTGTATTTAGCTGTTGCTGGCAGTCCTAAGAAGTTTAGTTTTATGGCAAAAAAAGAGTTGTTTAAAAATCCTGTTTTACGTTTCATTTTAAAACATGCGAATGCGTTTCCAGTGGATCGTGAGAAGCCCGGTCCCAGCGCGATTAAAACACCTGTCAAAATTTTAAAAAATTCTGATTTAAGTTTGATTATGTTCCCTAGTGGCACGCGTCATTCCTCAGAATTAAAAGGTGGGGTAGCCTTGATTGCTAAAATGGGGCGAGTACCTATCGTGCCATCTGTTTATCAAGGTCCGTTAACTTTAAAAGAGTTGTTTAAACGTAAAAAAGTAACGGTTCGTTTTGGGGAGCCAATCGATATTAGCGATATTAAAAAAATGGATAAAGATGGTTTAGCTGAAGTGGAACGTCGGATGCAAGAAGCATTTGATCAGTTAGATAAAGAAATTGATCCAACTTTTAAATATGAATCAACAGAAAAAGAATAAAACAAACCGCTATAGAATAGGAATGTTACTGGCAGGTAGTCTCATCAAAAGATGATGCTCCCTGTCTTTTTTCTTGCGTTAAGAAAAAAGTTTGTTAAAAATCTAATTCTTCTGTCCGATTTTCTTAAAAAATACCAGAAATTTGTTATAATAATAAGAAGGACTTTTTTAGGCGGTGAAAAAATGAAATTTTTACATACAGCAGATTGGCATATTGGCAAAAAATTACATGGTTTTGATTTATTGGCAGAACAAAGGGAAGCCTTTAAACAAATCTTAGCAATTGCGAAAGAAGAGCAAGTGGATGCTGTTGTGATCGCTGGAGATTTGTATGATCGCTCTGTTCCAGCAGTTGAAGCAGTCGAGATTTTTAATGAAATGATGATTCAAATGAATCTCAAAGAGCATTTCCCCGTGTTAGCTATTTCGGGAAACCATGATAGCAGCACTCGTTTAGAAACAGGAGGCCCTTGGTTTAACCAAACGCAATTTCATTTGAATACGCGTTTAGAACAAGCCTTTCAACCA
The DNA here is from genome assembly GCF_050541505.1 of Enterococcus sp. DIV0183. Lineage (NCBI taxonomy): Bacteria > Bacillati > Bacillota > Bacilli > Lactobacillales > Enterococcaceae > Enterococcus > Enterococcus sp. DIV0183. The sequence continues at coordinate 2,229,848 of NZ_CP172932.1, read as the reverse complement.
ATTGAAATCGACAATACCCAATTTTATTTGTTGCCTTATTTTGAACCGATTGCGGCTCGCTTATATTTTGAAGATGAAACGATTCGAACGATTCAGGCGGCGATGGAAAAAGTTGTCGCGAAAATGCAGGAATCTTTTCTTCCCAACAAAAAACAGGTGTTAGTTAGTCATTTTTTTGTCGCTGGCAGTGAAAAAACTGATTCTGAAACAAAATTAACAGTGGGTGGTTTGGATGTTGTACCGACGGCTTTGTTAGAGCCTTTTGATTACGTCGCGTTGGGCCACTTACATGGAAAAAATGCGTTGCAGTCACCTAATGCTCGATACAGTGGCTCGCCTGTAAAATTTTCTTTATCAGAAATGACACAAGAAAAGGGTGTTTGGCTTGTTGAAACAGAAGCTGAAGTTCATTTTAAATTCCGTACTTTGAAACCATTGCGAGACATTCAACAATTGACGGGCTCGTTTCAGCAGTTAACGGATCCCGCTTTTTATCAAGAAGTGAATCGGGAAAATTATTTACATGTCCAATTAACCGACCGAGCGATCATTCCCAACATGATGAATCAATTGCGAAAAATTTACCCCAAAATTATTGGGTTGGAACGTTTGAATGGTCGAGAAACAAGCAACGGAAATCAGAAAAAAGTGGTACAAATAGAACAACGTTCACCAGAAGAACATCTGCATGACTTTTTTAACGATGTGACAGGAGAGGCCTTGACAGAACAACAAGCACAATGGGTCCAAGAAGAACTGAGTACACTTAATCAATTAGAAAGAGGGAAGTAACAGGATGAAACCATTATCTTTAACATTGAAAAACTTCGGACCGTATATTAATGAAACCATTGATTTTACGAAGTTTGAAGATTCTTCACTTTTTCTAATTAGTGGAAAAACAGGGTCTGGGAAAACAACGATTTTTGATGGAATGAGCTATGCTTTGTTTGGTGAAAGTTCTGGAAAATTACGTTTAGGCAAAGAAATGCGTTCCACATTTGCTGACCCCTCAGAAGCCACTGAAGTTACTTTGCTTTTTAAACATAACGAGTATCTCTATGAACTGAACCGCCTTCCCGAACAAGAACTTTTTAAAAAACGTGGCACAGGAGTCCGTAAACAAAGTGCCAAAATTTCTTTAATTGTCAAAGATGCTCAAGGGAAAGAACTACGAGCCTATTCTAAAAGACGTGAAGTGGACGAACTCATTCAAGAATTATTGCATTTGAATGCCAATCAATTTGCTCAAATTGTATTGTTACCACAAGGAGAGTTTCGGACTTTTTTAATTGCTAAAAGTGATGAAAAAGAAAAGGTTTTGCGTAATTTATTCGGAACAGAATTGTATCAGTTGTTCAGCGAAAATTTAAAAGAACGCTTAAAAATTGCCAATCAAGAGATTCAAGAAACCCAGCAAAAAATTGAACTGAAAACAGAACAGTTGCATTGGTCAGAAGAACCTGAACCGACAATGACACTTTTTGAAAAACTTCAATTATTAGAAAGCCAACAACAAGAGGCTCAGCAACAACTATTAGTTGAAAGAGAACAAATTGCAACCTTAAAACAAGCCAAACAAGCAAAAGAGCAAGTTCGTTATGCTATTGAAGAACGACAAAACTTGCAACAGCAAAAAGAAGAATTACTGGAAAAGAAAGCAAAACAAGCTGAACAGGAAACCGTCATTGAGCGGTTAAAGGAACAGATTCAGCAATTAAAATGGAGCCAAAAACAGCAATCTTTAGCTGAAAAAGTCTTTGAAAAACGAAGCGAAAAACAACAAAAAGAACAAGAAACAAAGTCCAAACAACAAGCTCTCATGGAAACGCAACAAGCATTGACAGATTGGCAAGCAATCATGAGTGAGTTGGAAGAACAACAACCATTGATTGCTGAAAAACAAGAACATCTTCAAACGATTCAACGTCAATTACCACAATACCAAGAATATGAACAGTTAGCTCAACGAAAAATAGCAGAACAAGCCAATTATCAAGCCATTCAAAAAGAGTATGAATCTTGCCAACAGGAAAAAACAACATTAGCGGATAAAGTGGCGACAGCCAAACAATTTATTGAACAAGAAGGAACACTTGAAAAAGCAAATTTTGAATGTTCTAGTGTAGCAGATCATTGGCAAAATTTTGTAGAACGTTGGCAAAAAAATCAAAAAGCTTGGCAAAAAATTAGTCAAAACCAAGGGGAATTGCACGAGTTGACACAACGGTTTGCTGTTGAACAGCAACAAAAAAGCGTCGAAGAAGCGAAGTTGCAGACAAAGAAAAGTCAATGGGCCTCTTTACAAATCCAACGATTAAGCTTGTTACTTGAAGAGGGGGAACCTTGCCCAGTTTGTGGCTCTTTAGAACATCCAAAACAACAAACTCATCAAGAAGTTTCCTTAGAAGAGATTAATCAAGCGGAACGGGAATTAACGGAAGTTGAAAAAACGGTACAACGATTTACTGAAACGCTCTCTGCATTAGGGGCGGAAAAGCAACAGAAAGAAAGCCAATTACAAGAACAGGAAGCTGCGTATACTGAGGAACAAGAACAATTAGCAGCGCAGTTTGCTGACTTGCAGTTGCCGTTAACAGGACTAACTTTTTCACAAGTAACACCTGCAGAAATTGCGGAAGTTGAGTCGCAATTAGCTAAAGAAAAACAACAAATAGCACAAAAACTAACGGAAATTTCAGTCGAAAAGGACCGTCTGGCGGAACTAGAAGAACAAGTAGCTGAAAATTCTCAACGCTTTGAAGTGCTCCGACAACAAGTAGAAACAATGCAACAAAGTCTGGAAAGAATCACTATCCAGCAGCAAATGATTGCTAGCCAATTATTGGATGCAACCGTCACATACGAAGAAATGACCAAACAACAAGCTTTGCTTCAAGAAGAACTCTCTGCATTTGAACGTCAAAAAGAAAACGTGACGACACAAGGAGAAACCTTGAAGAAAGAAGAAATGATCCTTGAAAGTACGTTGACGCATTTGGAGAAAGAACAACAAACACTTCAACAAACAGTCGCACAACTTGAGAGTCAGTTAAACGCAGTTTTAACGGAACAAGGAGTGACAGAGGACCAATTGACGGAGTGGTTGAAAGAGGTACCGACACTAGAAAGTCAGCAAGAACAAATTGCTTTATTTGAACAAGAGCAAACCCAACTGACTATCCAACTCGCTGAAATTGAGAAAAAATTATCTAGTGATACGTTCCCAGAATTATCTTTAATCACCACAGAAATTGAACAAATAACACAACAAATTGAAGAACAAGAAAAAAAATACTATCAACTGCATGAAAAAATGCTGAATAACCAACAGTTGGTTCAAGAAATTAATGCGCAAAGAACAACAATTGAAGACAAGTTTGAGGAAGTTGCTGCACTACAACAGTTGGCAGATACGGTGAATGGCAATAATCCTAAAAAAATTAGTTTTGAACGGTATATGTTACAAACGTATTTAGAAAGAGTGCTGACAGTCGCTAATCAGCGTTTAGACCGCCTGACCAATAGTCGTTATCAATTTGAATTGAATCACGAAGCAGGCAGTTATCGGAATCAAACGGGGCTAGAAATCAATATTTATGATGACAATTCAGGGACGGTGCGCAGTGCTCACACGTTATCAGGCGGGGAAAGTTTTATAGCAGCGTTAGCTTTGGCACTTTCTTTAGCAGAAGTGATTCAAGAACAAGCCGGCGGAGTCTTAATTGATGCGTTGTTTATTGATGAAGGCTTTGGTTCCTTAGATGAAGAAGCATTGGAAATGGCAATGGAGGCGTTAGAAACGATTGAAAATGAAGGCCGCATGATTGGGATTATTAGTCATATTGGCGAATTAAAAGCACGAATTCCACAACAATTACAAATAAAAAGCAATGGGAATGGTCAAAGTACCGTTCACTATCAGCTAGCTTAGTAGAAGAGGAGGTGAGTCGATGAAATGGAGTATTCCAGAGCGAATCGTTGAACAAGGGCGCGAATATATGCAAGAAGGCCGGGTCTTATCTATCGTTCAAAATCCAGAAAAAAGGATCTGGTTGTCTGAGGTTTTAGGGGAAGAACTTTATCTTGTTGAATTGGATGGTACCGCCAAAGAACAAGATGTTTGTGAATGTCAATATTGGATGGAACATGGCTATTGCAAGCATACAGTGGCAGTTGAACTGGCACTGAAACAACGAGGCGTGTCAAGAATTATTCAAGCGAATCAAACAGTCAGTTTTGAGAAAACAAATCGATCAACAGCTGAAATGTTTACCAAAGGCTTTGCCAAATTAAGCAAAGCTTCTGCCGAAGTTCCCTTGCAGCCTTTACGTTTAGAATTTCATTTAGATGTGATCGAAACGAATAATTACTATCCAGAATTATCAACGATTGGTCTTTCTTTAAAAATTGGTTTGGAAGGCACCAAACCTAAAACATATATTGTGAAAAATATTGGTGATTTTTTACAAGCATATGAAAAAGAAATGACCTTTATGGTGAATAAACAACACCAATTTACCTTGCTACATGATTCTTTTTCAATGGAGATTCAAGAAATTTTAACAGAACTTGCGGCAATTTATCATACCAGCCAATTATTAGGTGCAAACGGTATTCAAGTTAAAGGGAAAATCGACAAACGTTATCTATTATTACCAATTGATCGCAGTCAATCGTTAGTTGAAAAAATGAATCGAACGGGTCAGTTTATATTGACCAATCAAACTCATAAGTATCGCTATCTAACGTTCAAAGAAACCAGTTTGCCACTTACGTTTACAGTGCAAAAAACCGAGGAACAAAGCTTCAAATTAACTATTCAGAATCCTATTACAACGTTTCTAGCCCACTATCACTGGGCGATTGCGGATCAAACGGTTTATTTACTAACAGAAGAGCAGGAAGCCATCTACACCACGTTACTTCAATTAATGAAACGCTTGGAAGAGCCGTCAATTATTTATGAAAAAGAAACAGTTTCTGATTTATTTAGTGAAGTGTTACCATTATTGGAAAAAATTGGTCGAGTGTCTGTTGAAGAATCAGTTGAAGAATTAGTCGTCCATCATCCTTTAAAAGCAGTCTTTATTTTTAAGAAAATTAAAGGTCGGATTAATGCTCGAATTGACTATCACTATGGAGAAGTCATTTTCTCGACAAACCCGAAATATGCTCAATTACCTGAAGTCAATCAAGAAATCGTTCGAGATAAAGCAAAAGAAACAGCAATTAAGCAACAATTTCAACAGTTTGCCTATCAGCAAACAACCACAGGCTTTGAAAAAGTCTTACCTGCTGGGGAGTCCTTGTATTATTTCTTTAAAGCCGAAGTACCAGCTTTCCGTCAATTAGGAGAAGTTCGGATGGGACGGAAATTACGGGAATTGTATTTAGATGCCCAGCATCATCAACCAACGATTGAAGTTGCGGAAGGGGATTCTTGGTTGGATATTCGGTTTGATGTCACTGGCATTGATGAAACCGAAATCGATGCAGTATTGACTAGTCTGCTACGTAATGATGCTTTTTATACGTTAAAAAGTGGTGAAATTCTTGCTTTTGACTCAGAGGAATTTTTCCATACAAGTGCAATTTTAACGAAGCTGCGAAAAAATATGCATCAAGAAGACAATGTCATTCATGTGCCCAAAAATCAAGGTCTCATGATCGAAAGTTTATTAGAAGACAACGAGCGGGCACATTTTTCAGATTCCTTTAAAAAAATGGTCACGGATTTAACACATCCAGAAAACTTTGAAGCGCAAGTCCCCAAAACCTTACAAGCAACGTTACGCCATTACCAAGAAACAGGGTATAAATGGCTGAAAATGCTTAGCCATTATCAATTTGGCGGTATTTTAGCTGATGAAATGGGTTTAGGGAAGACACTGCAAACCATTACCTATTTACTTTCGGAAAAAGAAGAAGAGCGCTTGAAAGGGACAGCTTTGATTGTCGCTCCTGCAAGTTTAACCTATAACTGGTTAGCCGAAGTCAAACGTTTTGCGCCAACCTTAAATGTTCAAGTGGTTTCTGGCAACCGCCAAGAACGAGCAGCGCTTTTACAAAATAGCACCGAAGATATTCTGATTACTTCTTATGCAAGTATGCGACAAGATGTTCAGCTTTATCAGGAAATGCGTGTCGGCTATTTGATTTTAGATGAGGCCCAAATGGTTAAAAATAGTGGAACTAAAACGGCGCAAGCCTTAAAAAGTTTAAAAGTACCGCAACGTTTTGCATTAAGTGGCACACCAATTGAAAATAATTTAGATGAACTGTGGTCAATTTTCCAAATGATCTTACCGGGATTGTTCCCAGGCAAAAAAGCCTTTCGAGAAATTAAGCCGGAAGAAATTGCCAAAATGATTCAACCATTCATTTTACGACGAGACAAGAAAACGGTGCTCGCAGACTTACCAGAAAAAATTGAAAATAATATGTACAGTGTCTTAACAGAAGAACAAAAAACGGTTTATTTGGCCTATCTAAAACAAATGCAAGCAGATGTCAGTCAAATGGATCAGGCGACCTTCAAGAAAAATCGCATGAGTATTTTAGCAGGCTTGACCCGTTTACGACAAATCTGTTGCGATCCGCGTTTGTTTATTGAGGATTACACGGGAGGTTCTGGCAAAGTGGAACAAGTCAAAGACTTTTTAGTGGCTGCCAAAGAAAACAATCGTCGTGTTCTATTATTTTCTCAGTTCACAAGCATGCTTTCTATCTTAGAAAAAGAATTGAATGAATTAGGTTTAGAGACGTTCTATTTACGAGGAAGTACGAAGCCTCAAGATCGGTTAACGATGGCGAATGCCTTCAATGAAGGAGAAAAAGATGTCTTCTTAATTTCATTGAAAGCAGGGGGAACCGGACTAAATTTAACTGGTGCAGATACAGTTATTTTATACGATTTATGGTGGAATCCCGCAGTCGAAGAACAAGCGGCTGGTCGGGCGCACCGCATGGGACAAAAAAAAGTTGTTGAAGTGTGGCGGATGATTGCAGAAGGAACGGTTGAAGAAAAAATGAATTCCTTACAGCAAGAGAAACGCGAGCTGTTCCAAAAAGTGATTCAAGGAAATGAAGAGCAATTAGCGAAAATGACGGAAGAAGATATTCGCACAATTTTAAGCATTGGAGAATAGCCGTTCAACTTAGTTGCTACCTTATTTAAAGAGAAATGGAGTAATTCGTTTGAAACAAAAAGAATATATGGAATATTGGCCGCTAGGTGAAGAAATTGAACGGATTCGTAAAGGGAAAAATATTCCTCTGCGTGTCTTTGATGAAAATGGTGTTTCTAGTCGAAGTTATCAACGCTTTGTCCAAGGAAATAGTGAATTGCGTATTTCGGATTTAGCCATTATTGTCGAAATCTTGTCTATTTCACCGATGGAAATGACAGAAAAATTAACGCCAATGTCCAAAACAGTTTTAGCTAAGGAGCAGTTTAATCAAGCAATCTTTAGTAAAAATTTTCAAGAAAGTAGTCGAATCGTTGCAGATTATCGGGCGTATTATGAGAAATCGTCTTTTGCTTTAGGAAAGCAAGAAGTAATGTATTCGATGTTGGCGTTGGAATATCTTTTTAACCCTCAAACGGTTGTGACAAAAGAGGAAATTATTGCATTAGAAAATCAGATTCTGGAACGATTAATTAATGCCGATGTGTATACTATTTTTAATTTGAAATTTTTAGCATTACAAAAAAACGTTGGCTTGCAGCCGTTTCCAACTTCGTTACTTTTTCGTGTACTACAATCTGTCAATGAGCGGGAAATTATTGATATTCGCTCACTAGAAATTATCGAGCAAGTAATTATTGATTTTTTATTTGCGGCGATTGTCAGCCAAAATGTTCCCCATATTCTTCATGTATTAAGCATGTTTAAAGAATATGAAGTGGGTGAAAATAACTGGCGAATGATCCTCTGGAAAAAAATAGCAGAAAAAATAGAAATGATTTTAACCAATGAAGAAATATTCGCAGATTGGTCAATCTTTAAAGAACAGATCCTTTTATCTATCACATTGTTTTTACCAAAAGCCAAACAAGAATTTTTTGCTGGGCAATTGGAAAAAATAGAGGATAGTTTAAAAGAAATAAAAGAAAACTAGGCATAATTGAGAATTTGTCATAATACATTCTGGTTGTGTTTAGCGACAAAGAGCGCCAAATAGGGGTAGAAAACCCTATTTGGCGCTCTTTGTCTTGTCTATACAAATTAATTTGGACAGTTTGTCGTAATTGAACCCATTTTCAGTTGATATTCACTATAATTAAGAAAATATCAGGAGGTGAAGTTTATGAAAAAAATGTGCATCTCCGCAGTTAGTGCCTTACTTTTGGGTAATAGTTTGCTACTTCCTGTAACAACTTTCGCCGAAACGACCGAAACAATTGCATCCTCCAGTGAAGAAAATGTTTCATCTGTTTCAGAAGAAAAGATTCCAGAAACTTCATCGGCAGAAGAGCAAAATTCAGCAACCAGTAGTTCGGAGATTCCCCAGTCAGAAGAGTTAACGACTGTTGAAACAAGTGAAGAGCCGCCAAATGAAGCACTAGCGATAACGGAAGCACAACTGATGATGCCCCAATTATACGCAGGTGCTGTCTTAGATAAAGCGACGCCTATCAGTACACTATTTCCTGATCCAGCCTTTGCGGAAAATATCAGAAAACAGTTAAGCAAATCTCGGACCTCTAATACTGTCACCCAAGCAGAATTGGAAAAATTGAATAAAGTTATTTTAGAAAATGTCGTTGTTTCTAATGTGGAAGGAGTTCAATACCTAAGAAACTTAGAAGAATTATCTTTTCAAGATTCACTCAATGTAACAGATTTGAGTCCTTTTGCTAAAGGTGAATTTAAGCTATTACGTTTTTTATATATGAGAAACAATAAAATAGCTGATCTTAGTCCGTTAGGTCAAGCAGGATTAATTAATTTAGAAGGCTTGTATGTTGAGAACAATCAATTAACGACATTAAATGGACTTGAAGGAATGGCTGCTTTAAAAAATTTAAGTATCCAAAATACGACAGATCATCCGTCAAAAATCACGCCGAATAATCGAGTAACTTCATTCGACCCGCTTCGTTCTCTTCGTAATTTAGAAACCATTTGGGCTGCCAATAATCAGATTGCTACTTTAGATGGGCTTACGGAAGCAAATAACCTACTCCGTCTTTATGTGGAAAATAATCAATTAAAAACAATTGCGCCCTTGGCGAATAAGCCACGTCTAGAAGAGTTGAGTATTATGAATCAAACGATTGCTAGTCTGGAAGCTTTAAGCACTGTTCCTAATCTGCGTGTACTGTATGCAAGAAACAATCAAATTTCTTCCTTGGCACCGTTAGAGAAAACACTCAATCTAACAGTTTTAGATGTGGGAGAAAATCAAATTTCAGATATCAGTCCGTTAAAAGGCTTAACGGCCATTACAGGGCTAGATGTATCTAATCAAATGATTATCTTATCTTCTGTCGATTATATTGCTGGGAAACCACTGCAATTAAAAAATAAGGTGGTATCTCGTGATGGTCAACTATTTCCACCGCTGACGATTAGCCCTTATGGAAGTTACGATGCCACAAAAGGACTGTTTGAATGGAATTTACCCAAAGCTCATGAAGGCGTTTCTTATATCTGGGAATCAACAGATAAAGCATACTTAGGGAACTTTTCTGGAACAGTCGTCCAACCTGTCAAAGAAGTTTTCTTAAGTGAAACGAAACTATCTTGGTCAAAAGAGCGTATAGAAAAGTCGATGGAAAAAACAATCGATATTGATGACTTTCAAAAAACAGCCCTGCCTTTTTATTGGCAAGATGTCGATACTGGGAATAGATTACAATTTATTGTCAAAAAAGAGGGCCAAGAAATCCAGAAATTAGCAGATGAAACAACCACTAATTCTAAAACATTTAAGGAAAAAGCCTTGTTATTACCAGAACTAACTTATGGAAAACAGCAGTTGGTCGTGGAAGTCTATGATAAAGGCTACAAGATTGATGAATTAGCGCTAACAGTCACTGTGGTTGGCTCTGTCAGGTTCAAAACGGTACCCACAGCGATTTCCTTTGGGAATGAGCTGCAAATCGCTAGTAGCACGACCCAATATCCAATTGTTTCCATGGATCAACCATTAGTGATACGGGATACTCGTCAAACAGGGAATAATTGGTCGCTTGCACTAACCGTTACTTCTGATTTCAAATCTGAATCAGGTGCTACGTTGCCGAATATTTTAAAATTTAGAACCAACCATCGCTTACAGGACATTCCAGAAGGCCAATCGATTCTTGTTCACAACCAAGTCAATGGACATCAAGAAACAAATATTTCTGATCAATGGAAAGAAAATGACCAAGAGTTGTTATTATCTGTTCCTGGAGGGACGGCCAAAGCAGAAGAATACGAAGCAAAACTAACTTGGCACTTGATGGACGTACCTGATGGCAGTGCAAAATAGGGGGTGAGTCTTATCAAAAAAATAGTTAGCGGTGTATTGCTATTAGGATTGATTTCATCAGTTGATGTATTTGCTGAAACAAATGCCTATCCGACAAATGCAGAAGTTTCTTTTTATGGCGAGTATGAACCACCAGCCAACAAAGAAAAACCAGATGGTAAGATACCACAGCGTTTCCCCAAGCAATCGGAAGCAATACCAGCAGTGAGTGGAGAATCATTGAAGCATTCAACAAGTAAAACGGTTGATCAAAAAGGCTCAGGCTTCTTACCTCGAACTGGTACTAAACAGCAACAAATGTTTAATTATCTCGGAATAATAGTCATCTTTATGGCTAGTTTTATTTTAAAAAAAAGAAAGAAGGAACAATAAAATGAAAAAAATTATCTTAGCAACAATCCCCGCTATCACTTTAGGCGTGGCTATTGCACCAGAAGTGAATGCAGAAGAAAAAAACTATGAATCAAATGCCATCGTAGAATTTACGCCGGATACCTCTATCAACAAACCAGTCGATCCAGTGAATCCAGATACCGAAAAACCTGTTGAACCCTTTGACCCAACGACACCAGACACAGGCAATAAGCCAAATGAAGGAACAACTGATCCACTAAGTATCGATTATGCTTCTAGTCTAGACTTTGGCAAAAATAAAATTTCAAATAAAGATGAAAAATATTATGCAAATCCACAATACTTTTTCTTGGCAGACGGTTCTGGTCCTGATTTGACTAATCCTAAACCAAATTATGTACAAATTTCCGACAAACGCGGAACGAATGCCGGTTGGGCCTTAACAGTTAAACAAGAAACACAATTAACAGCGACAAAAGAAACATTAAATAAAGTTTTAGACGGTTCAGAAATTAAATTAAGTCAAAACAAAGCAGTGTCTAATTCCAAAGCAGTCACACCAACTGCGCATGAAGTAACTTTAGTAGCTGGCGATTCATCAAATGTGATGTCTGCCGCTGAAGGTCAAGGTTCTGGAACTTGGCTTAGTGCGTTCGGTGGGATTGAAAAAGTGGAAGTTGACGGTGAAAGCGTAGATAAAAATACAGCGATCACATTAACTGTACCAGGAGCAACACCAAAAGATGCTGTTCAATACAAAACTGTTTTAACATGGACAATCGCTGATTTACCAAGCGTATAATTATTGAAACTATAACAATAGAAGAGAAGGAGCACTAACATGAAAAAAATGACCATCGCAAGCAGCTTAATTTTAGCAACCATCGCGGTAGGCACACTACCAGTTCAAGCAGAGGAAGTGGCTAATCGCGACACAGATGCTATTGTAAAATTTAAAGCACCAGATGAAAAGGATCCCAACAGCAAAAATCCTGTAGTGGATCCAGAAGACAAAGACGGCAAAGATCCTGTGACACCTATCGACCCAGTAAATCCTGACAAACCAGTTGATGAAGGTTCTACAGGCCCCTTAACCTTGGACTATGCTTCAAGTTTAAACTTTGGTGAAAATATCATCAGCACAAAAGATGAAATCTATTTTGCATCAGCACAAGTTTTAAAAGATAAAAATAATGTTGAAAAAACGGGTCCATTATTTGCTCAAATTACAGATAATCGTGGAACTTTAGAAGGCTGGACTTTATCTGCAAAACAAAATTCTGCATTTACTTCTGCTACAAAAGGTCAGACGCTTGAAGGAACTGAAATTGTCTTTCAAAACGCTTCAGCTGTGACAGCAGGACAAAGCGCTGCACCAACAAGTTTAGCGAGCGTAACTTTTGGTACAGTTGGTGAAAGTCATAACGTGATGGTAGCTGCAACAGATCAAGGTGCTGGGAAATGGTCATACTTATACGGCAATGCTAGTTCAATTGCTGAAGTTGACGGCCGTCAAGTAATGAAAGATGTTCAATTAAAAGTGCCAGGTAAATCAGTTAAATTAAATGATGCCTACAAAACAACAATTACTTGGACATTAGCTAATACGCCAGTATAAAAAGAACCTTTTTGGAGAAAGGAAGAGGGGAACTCAGCCTTTCTCCTTTACATAGAAATGGAGTGTAGAGCGAAATGAAAAATAGATATTTTATTCTGATGATCCTAAGTTTTTATTTCTTTGCTTTTGGGATTGAAACCTCAGCAGCAGAATTACGATTTAGTGTTGAAACAGAAATTCCAGAAAACCAAATAGATAAAACAAAAACATATTTTGATTTAATGATGAAACCAGACCAAGAACAAATTTTGAAAGTTCGAGCGGCCAATAGTACAGATGAAAATTTAGTGATTGATGTTAGTGTGAAGTCGGCCACAACAAACAGCAACGGAGTGATTGAATATGGCGAGTCGTTGACAGCATTAGATAAATCTGCACCAGCAGATTTATCAGAAATCATTCAACTGAAAGACGGCGGTGAGAGTGTTGAATTGCCTGCTAAAAGTGAAAAAGTAGTTGAATTGCGAGTGAAGATGCCTAAAGAAGAGTTTTCAGGGCAACTAGCGGGCGGGATCACGTTTAGTGAAAAAGTCGATGAAACGAAAGACAAGCAAAAAGAAAATACAAACGGCTTAGCAATTGAAAATCGCTATGCCTATACAGTAGCTGTTTTACTTCGAGAAAATGAAACAGTTGTACAACCAGAATTGTCTTTAGAGAAAGTTGAACCGACACAAAGAAATGCGCGCAGTGTTATTTCTGCAACACTGTTAAACCATGAAGCAGCCTATCTTCAATCAATGAAAGTAACGGCAAATATTAAAAATAAGAAAACAAATAACGTTATTTTAGAGAAAGAACAAGAAGATATGCAAATGGCTCCCAATTCAATTTTTAATTTCCCTATTCCTTATGAAGAAAATGAAATGGAAGCTGGGACGTATGTATTGGCAATGACTGTGGAAGGCTCAGGAAAAAAATGGCAATTTACGAAAGAATTTACGATCTCAAAAGAGGAAGCAGAAACATTTAATGAGAAAGATGTAACCGTCAAAAAAACGGAATCTAAACTTATTTATCTCTTAATCGGTTTATTGATCCTTTTACTGATAATCTGCCTGTTCATCATTTTACGTCTGAAAAAACAAAAAAATAAATAAAAAAAAGCCGTTCTTCAATTTGAAGAGCGGCTTTTTTTTAAAGATTAAATAATTTCTCCACAGTCGGACAAAGTTCAGTGAAACAAGTGACTTCTGCAAGGTGTGATGCAGGTTGGCAACTTGGTAGTTCACGAGAGCGGTGGTTAAACCAAAGAGAATGCCAGCCACCATTACGTGCGCCTACAATATCATTGTCATAACTATCACCAACATATAAAGTATGTTCAGGTTCCATACAAAATTGATTACAGGCTAAATCAAAAATTTCCTTTTCAGGTTTTTGAAAACCCGTACTTTGAGAAATAATGATATTTTGGCTTGGAACCCATTTTTCAAGATTCAATTGTTTAACTTTTTTAAATTGATGGTCTGTTGGACCATTTGTAATAATCCCCATCGGAATTTCTTTCTCTTGTAAAGTATCAAGAAGCTTAGTAACTTCTGGATGCATCGTAATATTATCCAATTCTTCTTCATAAACTTGTTGGAAAATTTTTCCTTCTTCTTGTGAAATTCCTGGATAGTTTAGATCCTTTAATGTTTCATTCATCCGGAAAAACCGCATGAAATCTAGGGACCATTCATTGGCTAAAACTTTCGGAAACGTTTCATCGCTGTGGTGTCTAAAACGAAGATACAATTCATGCATATCCTCTGTCGCAACGTTTGGGAAAATTTTAGTCATCGCATTTCGAAAGGGTTGTTGCTGATCGTACAGCGTGTCATCAACATCAAAAACAATGGTTCTCATTTAACAAGTGCACCTCTTAACTTTTTTACAAAACTTTTCATATGTTATATTGTAGCCGATATTTTCACAAATAAATAGAGTATTTTTCACTGTATTTCAAGGTTTTGTACAGAAATCAAAGCCTTGCGGGAAAAGACAATTATAGTTATTTTTACCGAAAAAATGGAAACGATAAATGAAAAAATATTCTGATAATGAAAAGTTTGTGAAAATGATTTTGAGTCAAAGTTACTTAAATAACACGTGTTCTGATAGAAGTTAGAATTTTGCAAGAGACAGTCTTTTTCCGTATAATGAATGAGAATGAAGGGGGAGAGTTAGGGAGTTATGTTAAAGCGTTTTTTTGGGTATTATCGACCTTATCGTCGATTATTTATTTTGGATTTTGGGTGTGCCGTTTTTGCGGGGCTGTTAGAGTTGGCTTTTCCAGTAGCAGTCAACCAAGTAATTGATAAGATTATGCCAAAAGGAGATTTTCGCCTCATTGCATTAGCTAGTGCGGGCTTATTTGCATTTTATATAATCAATACGTTTTTACAATTTATTGTGGTTTATTTTGGTCATATGTTAGGCGTGAATATTGAAACAGATATGCGTGAAGAATTATATCAACATCTTCAAACACAACCGTTTGAGTATTATGATAATCAAAAAACAGGGAAATTAATGAGCCGTTTGACCACTGATCTTTTTGAAATTTCGGAAGTGGCGCATCATGGTCCAGAAGACGTCTTTATTACGATTATGACGTTAGCAGGTTCTTTTTTATTAATGTTAACCATTCACGTGAAATTAGCCATCGCTACGTTTATTTTATTGCCATTTATCACGATTGCGCTAGGCTATTTTAATAAAAAAATGACAAAAGCGAATACGGATATTTACGATAATTTAGGTGAATTTAATGCTGGGATTGAAGCGTCAGTAAGTGGGATACGTGTCACGCAATCTTTTGCAAATGAACCGTTTGAACGAAAACAGTTTAATTATTTAAATCAAATGTATCGAAAATCGAAATTATATTTTTATAAGGTGATGGGTGTCAGTTCCGCCTATAATTACTTATTAATTCGTCTGATAAATTTATTTTCATTAATTTTTGGTGCGTATTATACAATTAAAGGAGAAATTACAGAAGGTCAGTTTGTAGGATTTATTTTATTAGCCAATATTTTTATTCGGCCGATTGAAAAAGTCAACAATATGATTGAAAGCTATCCCAAAGGATTTGCTGGTTTTAAACGTTTTACGGAAGAAATGGACAAACAACCGTCCATCAAAGATTTGCCAGGAGCTGTTGCTGTTTCGCATTTAGAGGGAACGATTGCCTATAAAGATGTTTCATTTGCTTATGAAGATGGCACAAAAGTTTTAGACCATATCAATTTAAAAATTCAACCTGGTGAAACCGTTGCTTTCGTTGGACAAAGTGGTTCAGGAAAAACGACCTTGTGCAATCTGTTGCCTCGTTTTTATGAAGTCAGTAGTGGTGAAATTACGATTGACGGTAGAAATATCCAGCAAATAACCTTGGCTTCATTACGTAAGCAAATTGGAATTGTTCAACAAGATGTGTTTTTATTCCCTGGAACATTACGAGAAAATATTGCTTATGGGAATTTAAATGCTACAGAAATAGACATTCAACAAGCGGTGAAATTAGCACATTTAGAACATGTAATTCAGCTAATGCCAGATGGCTTGGACACAATTATTGGCGAACGTGGCGTGAAATTATCGGGCGGTCAAAAGCAACGAGTGGCAATTGCGCGAATGTTCTTGAAGAACCCGCCGATTTTAATTCTAGATGAAGCGACTTCTGCATTAGATACAGAAACAGAGCAAGTGATTCAAGAGTCATTAAACTCGTTAGCTGACGGGCGAACAACATTAATTATTGCCCACAGACTGGCAACGATTAAACATGCTGATCGAATAATCGTAGTGAGTGACCAAGGAATTTTAGAAGATGGAACACATGAAACTTTGTACGCGCAAAGAGGTCACTATCGTCGCTTGTACGATGCTCAATTTAGATCATAAAAAACCCGCGAATAAAACTTCGCGGGTTTTTATTATGTTTAGTTAGCGCCGAACTTTTCTTCCCAAACCAACAGCATTTTTCATTCGTTGAAGTGTTTTGTTGGCTACCTGGCGAGCGTTTTCTGCACCCTCATCTAAAATCATATCTAATTCTTCTGAAGCTAGAAGCTCTTGGTAGCGCACTTGAATAGGTTCTAATAAGGCAACTACTGCTTCTGCTAAATCTGCTTTGAAGTCTCCATAGCCTTTGCCTTCGTATGCTTGAACAAGTTCCTCAACAGTTTGACCTGTCGCAGCAGAATAAATATTTAGTAAGTTAGTAATACCAGGCTTTTCTTCTTTATTATATTCAATTACACCAGTTGAATCAGTTACAGCAGAGCGGATTTTTTTGCGAATCACTGCTGGCTCATCAAGCATTGAAATAAAGCCCTTCACATTTGTATCAGACTTACTCATCTTTTTCGTTGGTTCCTGTAAGCTCATAATTCGACTACCTTGCTCAGCGATTTTGACTTCAGGCATCGTTAAAATTTCTTGATTTTTTTGGGCGTAACGTTTGTTGAAGCGTTCCACAAAATCACGTGTTAATTCTAAGTGTTGTTTTTGATCATCTCCGACTGGCACTAAGTCAGCGTTGTACAACACGATATCACCAACCATTAATGGAGGGTATGTTAAAAGACCAGCGCTTACGCCAGCACGACCATTTTTTTGCGATTTATCTTTAAATTGTGTCATTCGCTCTAACTCACCAATAGAAGTATTGCACTGAATGATCCAACCAGCTTCTGCATGGGCACTCACTTCAGACTGTATGAAAATTGTTGCTTTTTGTGGGTCTAAACCAACCGCTAGGTAAAGAGCTGCTAAACTACGAATTTGCTGGCGTAGCTTTTGCGGTTCTTGGGGAACGGTAATGGCATGTTCATCCACAATACAAAAATAACAATTGTATTCATTTTGTAATTCGATAAATTGTTTCATTGCACCAATGTAATTTCCGATTGTCGGAGTACCACTGGGCTGAATACCAGAAAAAATTGTTTTCATTAAATAACCACCTGACTTTAGACTTAAGATAGTGAATAGTTCTATTATACATTTTATTAGAAAAAAATACATGGGAACTTCTTGAAAAATCACCAAGAGAAGTAAATTATAACAGCAACCATAAAAATAGAAAACTGTATTACTTTTTTACAGAATCATAACGAATATCCATAAAATTTCATAAAAATTAACCCTAATTTTACACGGATGTAATGAAGGAAAAATAAACAAAGTTAATAAAAAATGTTTAAAAACCCCTAGTATTTTTATTAGAAATTAGGTATACTGGTTTTAAATAGAGGAACAGTACAGTTCCCTGTTTCAGAAACGCGATGATTCGCGAAAAGGAGTGATGCACAATGTTGACACTTTATACTTCCCCAAGTTGCACGTCATGTCGTAAGGCTAGAGCCTGGTTGCAAGAGCACGAAATTCCTTTTAAAGAAAGAAATATTTTTTCTGAACCTTTAAATATTGAGGAATTAAAAGCAATTTTAATCATGACAGAAGATGGAACAGAAGAGATTATCTCTACTCGCTCTAAAGTTTTCCAAAAATTAAATATGGATTTGGACGAGCTTCCACTTCAAGATTTATTAGAGTTGGTTCAAGAAAACCCTGGATTGTTGCGTCGGCCAATTATGATTGATGAGAAAAGATTACAAGTCGGTTTTAACGAAGATGAAATTCGCCGATTCTTACCAAGAGATGTTCGACAACTGGAATTGCGCCAAGCACAATTAATGGCAGGTTTATAAAAAATATAAAATTTTGTTCTTTATTTGTTAATTGTAATAAAGAACGATTCATATGAATTTAGGGCCAGGGATTTTTATCTCTGGCTTTTTAATACATATTTAGAACTTGTATTCATTTGATTTGGCAGAACGTGGTCAAGGAAAAATAGTATCTTTTTTGGAGAGACTGCGTTAAGATGAAGAGGTAGAAGGAGCGAAAAACCAATCGTTAAAAAAGTTCAAAGTTTATAAAACGTTCGCTAGTTTTCGAGGATTTATAGACTTTCCACTTTACTTTTGTGTAGTTTTCGCTACAATGAACGTAAGAAGTTTCCTGATTGAAGCAAAGAGAGGTGTAGCGCTATGGAAATGGAACATATTAATGAAAATACGATTCGTGTGTTAATTGGCAACGAAGACCTGGCGGATAGAGGGATTACTTTTCTTGACTTACTAGGAAACCACAAAGATGTTGAAAATTTCTTTTATAGTATTTTAGAAGAAGTTGATGTCGAAGATGAATTCCAAGGTAGTGAAGCAGTCACTTTCCAAGTCTTGCCTAAAAATGATGGTTTAGAACTGTTTATTAGTAAAAATGTCGCTATGGACGACTTGTCTTCCTTAGAAGGTCTGAGCGAAGTCAATGCAGATGTTAGCGAATTAATTCGCAAACAAATTGAAGCAGACAAAGCAGCCGCCGATGAACTTGATGAGATGGAAGCCACAGATGAAACAAACAGAAATGTAATCTTTGAATTAGATAATTTTGAAGCGATGATCCAATTATCCAAAGAAGTCTTCATGCAATCTGTTTTGACTAACTTATACACGTACAACGATCGTTATTACTTACAAGTTTTGTTCTTAACCGATGAATTAGAAAAAACAAATGTTGACAATGAAATTGCACAGATTTTAGAATTTGCTCATAAAACAACTGTCACTCAGGATACTTTAGTCGAATATGGCACTTGTATTATGGAACGCAGTGCATTGGAATTAACACGTTATTACTTTAATGATTAAGCAAAAAAGCAAAAACTTTCGAGTTTTTGCTTTTTTTTTGATGAAAATTAAGAAACTTTGCGTAGTTTATTTATGAGAGGTGAAAATCATGTTAACAGCTTTAACGGCAGACAACCAAGAATTATTTTCTTTAATCGATTGCTCGATTGATGAATTAACACAGATACGAAGCGAACAAGCTTTTGTGTGTCCAATGTGTCATCAATCGGTCATTTTGAAGGCAGGCCCCATTAAAATACCCCATTTTGCTCATCGTAAAAAGAATAGTTGTTGGTACGAAGCAGAAGCTGAAACAGAAGAACACCTCCGCTTGAAGCAGCTTTTTGCGGAAAAGTGTTTACGTGAAAAGCTGTCTTTTCAAGTTGAGGCATACTTACCCGCCTTGAAGCAACGCCCAGATTTACTCATTGGGAAGATAGCCATTGAAATTCAATGTAGTCCATTGCCAATTAAACGTTTGGTGGAACGGACGGAGACTTATCAAACTCATGGCTATCAAGTTGTTTGGATTTTAGGTGAACGATTAGTGCCTAAAGACAAACTCACGCAATTAACGAAACAATTCCTTTATTTTTCGGAGTCCTTGGGATTTTATTTATGGTCGGCCAATAAGAAACAAGAACGAATAGAGTTACTTTGTCATATTGAAGAGAGTCAATGTCAACAATTTTATAGAAGAAAACAATCATGGGATTTTTACGAAAAAAAATTACTAGAAATCTTCCGACTACCGACCGCTAATTTAAATTTACTGCCAAATAGACGGCACACTGGTCAATTGATGCATGATTATTATCAAAAATTGACTCAACAACTTGGTTACAGAAATGCTCAGTTGCTTAGAACACAGAGCTTTTTATATACGAAAGGTTGTCACCTTCTCCAGTTACCTCCTTGGTTTTACTATCCTGGATTGAAGCTATTACCTTCTTCTGAAGAAGATATTCATTTAAAAATGCTTGTTTGGGAAGCACTAAAAACCGAAGAAGAGCGTTTAGTGACCAAACAGGAACTATGGCGTATCTTGGAAGCTATTTTTTTTGAAGAAGGGAACTTTGTTTGGCAGCCACTGCCGAATATTGGCTTAAAAAAGCTTTTTAAAATTGTGGGAAATAACTTATTGAGATGGTTACAAGAATGTTATGTGTTAATTAAAGTAAACAATAAGTACCTAATAACTAGTATTTTCCTAAGAGAAGATCCTGAAAAGCTCATTCATTGGCTAAAAAAAGTGAAAAAACAACATTTTTTTAGTCACACGTGTTAAATTATGATAGTATAATGAGTAAAACGTTTCTTAAAGGAGAGTAAACTATGAGCGAAATTAAACAATTACCAACACGTGATGAAGTTCCAACTCCATTAACTTGGGATTTAACCAAAATTTTTAAAGATGATGCTGCTTTTGATGTTGCGTATAATCAGTTGACAGAAGAGCTAAATCAAGCAGAATCATTTAAAGGAACCTTAGGGAATGGTGCAGAAGCTTTTCTAGCTGCGTTAGAATACGTTTTAGATGTCTATAGAAAAGTGGAAACATTATATGTCTATTCTCATTTAAAAAATGATCAAGACACTACAAATACAGCTTACCAAGCTTTATATGCCAGAGCTAGTTCTTTATATGCACAAGTTAGTGAAGCTGTTTCTTGGTTTGATCCAGAGGTTTTAACATTAAGTGATGAACAAATTTGGGGATATTTTGAAGAGCAGCCGAAATTAGCTGTTTATCGTCACTATATTCAAAATATTTTAGATGAACGTCCCCATGTTTTATCGATGGAACAAGAAGCTTTACTGGCGGGGGCTAGTGAAATTTTTGGTGCCTCAAGTAATACATTTTCAATTTTAAATAATGCAGACTTAGAATTTCCAACTGTGCAAAATGCTGAAGGCGAAACGATTCAACTTTCTCATGGCGTTTATGGTCAATTAATGGAAAGTGTCAATCCATCTGTTCGTGAAGCAGCATTTAAAGGGTTGTACAAAGTGTACAAACAATTTAGAAATACATTAGCCTCAACTTTAGGTGCACATGTTAAAACACATAATTATAAAGCAAAAATTAGAAATTATGATTCTGCTCGGGCAGCCTCTTTAGCAAGTAATCATATCCCTGAAAGTGTTCACGAAACATTAGTAGCTGTAGTAAATAAACATTTACCTTTGCTACATCGTTATGTAAAATTAAGAAAAAAATTATTAAACGTAGAAGAATTACACATGTACGACTTGTATGCGCCTTTGCTAGGTGAAGCACCAATTCGTTACAGCTATGAAGAAGCAAAAGAAAAAGCAATTGAGGCTTTAAAACCACTAGGTGAAGACTATTTATCTATTGTTAAAGAAGCTTTTTCAAGTCGTTGGATTGATGTGATTGAAAATCAAGGAAAACGAAGCGGCGCATATTCTTCAGGAGCTTATGATACAGCCCCATACATTTTAATGAATTGGCATGATAGTTTGGATCAACTATTTACATTAGTCCATGAGATGGGCCATAGTGTTCATAGTTACTATACAAGAAATAATCAGCCGTATGTTTATGGCGACTATTCAATTTTCTTAGCTGAGATTGCTTCAACCACAAATGAAAATATTTTAACAGAATATTTATTACAAACAGAAACAGATCCTAAAGTACGTGCGTATGTCTTAAATCACTATTTAGACGGCTTTAAGGGAACCATTTTCCGTCAAACGCAATTTGCGGAATTTGAACATTTTATTCACACGGAAGATGCTAAAGGAACGCCATTAACAAGTGAATATTTGAGTGAGTATTATGGCGAGCTCAATGCTAAATATTATGGACCAGAAGTAGTTAGAGACGAAGAAATCAGTTACGAATGGGCTAGAATTCCACATTTTTATTACAATTACTATGTTTATCAATATGCAACTGGCTTCTCAGCCGCTTCGGCATTGTCTAAACATATTTTAGCTGGAGAAGAAGGAGCTTTAGAGAAGTACCTTAACTACTTGAAAGCAGGAAGTAGTGACTTCCCAATTGAAGTGATGAAAAAAGCGGGCGTGGATATGACACAAGCCGCGTATATCGAAGATGCAATGAAAGTTTTTGAAGAACGTTTAACGGAATTAGAAGCTTTGGTTGAAAAATTATAAGTCGTAACTTCTTAGTAAACATAAAATATAAACCTGGTTTTACACAGAATAGTAAATATATCTGTGTAAAACCAGGTTTAGTTATATAATTAAATAGATTGTTGCTGTTATATAAAAGAAAGCAAAGATTCTTTGCTTTCTTTTATATCAAGCTTCTATTATCTTTAGAGTAATAAAAGGAGGTTTTTTTTGAACATAGGGAATTCATTAAAAATGAGAAGAAATGAATTAGGATTGACACAATCAGAGGTTGCTGAGAAATTATACGTTACTAGGCAAACAATTTCTAACTGGGAGAATAATAAATCATATCCTAATATTGATTGTTTAATTGAACTAAGTAATCTTTATGAAATGACCTTGGATCGATTATTGAAGGAGGACAATACGATGGTGGAGAAACTTTCGAAAGATATTAGAGAGGGACAGAAGTACAAAAAATTATTTTTAATATTATTAATTATAGTACTATGTATAGGTGGATATTTTACTATTTTACAACTTCGTCTGAATAATTTTTATAGCGGTGTCAAAGAATGGAATCAAAATGGTCAAACTTATAATTTAATAGAAGATAACATTCAATATCATGTGGTTAAAATTGATAATTATAATCTGTTTACAATTCCAGAAGAATTGGAATTAATGAGTTCGTATATCTCTGAAAACGAAAAGTTTAATATGTATTATAGCGGTGATGATTCGAATATAAAAATTTACTGGACAACAGGAGCATTAAATGGGTTAGAGTTATCTTTTGATAAAGAATTCATCTTTGACAATGTAAATCAAAGAAATAAATTTTCTTATGAGATTCAGGAATTAATAAATAAAAATTTAGATAAGGATAAAAAAGAACTAACCATATTATATAAGCAGACTAAAAATAAATGGGAAGAAATAAATTAGCTTGTGTTAAACCGAATAAAATTTCCTCGATTTTTTGAGTTAGTATCGGCGAGTATTGTCTGATAGCGTTCCAAGAGGTTAGTCGATGAACTGAAATAAATATTGGTGGTCGATACAAATTTCGGTGTTAATATTTAAAAGTACATAATATATACATGGCCCCATTCCATAGCTGTCTTTTATAAGAACAAATCATCAAATGTAGCAGTATTAGACTTTATCTATTATTATAGAACATGGTGAAAATAGTAAAAGAAGGGCCAGTCAACTGGTCCTTCTTTTTTATAATAAATGTAAATGTCCATTTGGAAAATGATAATTGGAGCGACGTTTAAATTCAAAGGTTGCGTCACCTTGGTCCAGCAACGGTTCGTTATGTGGATGGACACGACAAAGTTGTTTAATTTCATCCATGTTTTCAAAATTTTCGACTAAAATGCCGAAATCGTTCTCGCAAGTATAGTTGTAAACGACTGCGGTAGGGTGTTGTTTAATCCCCATTTCTCGAGCAACTTTTTGGTCGGTTTGGAAAGATTCTTTGACAAAATCTGATTGTCGGTCTTTACGATACATATCAATATCCCCGCCGGCCGCTAGAAGTAGTTCTTCTGATAACTCAGGAGAGTAAGCTAGACCGTCTTCAGCTACTGCTTTTTGTAAGCCAATCAACAATTGTCGGCCTTTTTTTCGGCCTTGTAACTGTGCTGCTTTATAGTCAAGAGCGGCTGAGTATAAATCTTCAAAAATTCGATTCCGTCGTTTAATGTCATTAATCGGAATATGTTGACGACTTAAAAATTCATTGATCGTTTTCATGTTTAATAAAGGAATAAAGCGCAATTGTATTTTTTTCTTGTCGTTAACAGACAATTGTATAATTTCTTTTTCAATTTCTAAACAGACGCCGCCTAAAGGATTGACGAACAAATAAATTTCAACCATTCATACTTCCTCCAATGCCATGCTTTTTCAAATACAGGTGCCAGAACGTCAGTGCTTCGAATACTAAGGGGCAGTGGTCCGCATCATACGTTGAATCTTGTTAGGTGCAAGCGTAATGGGAATGTTCAAATCAGCCATTAATGTTTGAAACGCTTGCTTGCCGCTTTCAGCTTCAGTAACTTCTAACTCTAATTCAAAATCGTGCTGTTGGTTATACCAACTTTCGTCTAACGCAAGTAGTCCTTGAGGAATTTGTTTTTCTGCACGTGCTGTTTTTAATGAACCAATTAAATGGATCGAGGCGATTTCAATACCTAATTCTTGTAATTTCTTCGCCACAGCCCCCTCAGTAGGGAGGTGATTCCTCTTGATAAAGTGGTTCGCCGTCTCAAGCGATAAAGGGTCATTGATTTCTAATAATCCTTCTGGCGCAGGAACTTTTAAGGTTAACTCACCACGATCTGCTAATACGCGAATTCTTAAGCCCATTCGTTGTGCTTTTAATTGAAAATCGTCCGTATCAAAATAATGATTTGTTTGCGTAAAAAAGTCCGTTTTTTGAATAGCAAAATGGTCGATTAATCGTTTGAAATCTTGCGGACTAACTAATGTTTTAAATTCAATTTCTAAGTGCTCACTCATGGGGTTCTCTCTCTTTCTTAAATCACTCCAATTTTCACATATTATATAGGTTTCCGTCAAGAAAAGTGGTCTTCTCTGTGAAAAATTTTTCTAATGAAAGGCGTTTGGAAATCAAATAGCGAATAACACCCTATTTTAGGGAGGACTGTGGTAAAATAATCAGTGAATGAAATTCAAGGAAATTGAGGGATCTACCATGGAACGAGAGTGGGAGCTGTTTTTAGCGCCATATGAACAGGCGGTCAGCGAATTAAAAGTAAAACTACGAGGTATTCGTAAACAATTTCGGGAGCAAGATAAACACATACCAATTGAATTCGTTACAGGACGTGTGAAACCAGTAGATAGTATTTTGACAAAGACGGCTATTCGGCATATTCCTTTAAATCGGATTGAAGAAGAAATGCAAGACATTGCTGGTTTGCGGATTATGTGCCAATTTGTGGAAGACATTTACCAGGTAGTCGCACTTTTAAGAAATCGTAAAGACTTAAAAATTGTGGAAGAACGGGACTACATTGAAAATAAAAAAGAAAGTGGCTATCGTTCGTACCATGTGGTGGTGGAATATCCTGTGCAATTAGTCACCGGGGAAAAGATTATTTTGGCCGAAATCCAAATTCGGACACTCTCCATGAATTTTTGGGCAACGATTGAACATTCTTTGAATTATAAATATCAAGGTGTCTTTCCTGAAGAAATGAAAGAACGCCTTCAGCGAGCGGCAGAGGCAGCCTATTTATTAGATGAAGAAATGTCATCTATTCGTGAAGAAATTCAAGAAGCACAACATTACTTCTCTCATGGCCGTGGATTGTTAGAAAACGAATACTATAAGCAAATTAAAAACGAAACACCAGAAAATCAGTAAAGGAGTCTGCTTATGAAAGTGGCGATTGTTCATAACTCGGAAGAAAAATCGAAACAAGTCACAAAACAACTGACAACACTATTAGAGCAAAACCAAATTCAAATAGACAATCGTCAACCTGAACTTGTGATTTCAGTCGGCGGAGATGGTACGCTTCTTTCCGCTTTTCATCGATTTAATCATCTGTTAAACGAAGTAAGTTTCTTAGGTGTACATACCGGACACTTGGGTTTCTATACAGATTGGCGTGATTATGAATTAAAAGAACTAGTTGAGAGTTTGTGTATTCATCGTGAAAAAAGTACGAGTTATCCATTATTAGATGTGCGGATTCGGTTTAGAGATGGGAAACCAGATAAACATTTTTTAGCATTAAATGAATCAACAATTAAACGAGGAAACCGGACGATGGTGGGCGATGTGTTTATTAAAGACGAACTGTTTGAACGATTTCGTGGTGATGGGTTGTCGATTTCGACCCCAACCGGCTCTACTGCGTATAATAAAAGTATTGGTGGAGCTGTTTTGCATCCTAGCATTAATGCGTTTCAGTTAACCGAAATCGCCTCCTTAAACAATCGTGTCTTTCGAACATTGGGGTCACCGATTGTAATCGCACATACGGAGTGGCTGGAGATTAAATTACAGGAAAGTGATGATTATTTTGTCACGGTGGACCAATTAGATATTTATCAAGAAAATATCGCTTCCGTCTGCTATCGAATTGCAGACGAACGGATTCATTTTGCCTCTTATCGGCACATGCATTTTTGGCATCGAGTGAAAGATGCCTTTATTGGTGAGGATTAATTAAACGATGGAATTTCAATGGACATACGACAAAGAAACAACACAACAAGTGAAATATTTTTTAAAGGAACAAGGCGTTTCAAAAGGGTTATTAGCTAAGGTGAAATTTCAGGGTGGTAAAATTCAAGTGAATGGGACCGTTCAAAATGCCATCTATCCTTTACAAACTGGCGATGTCGTTAAAATGACGATTCCAGATGAAGCGGAACATGAGACATTATTAACAGATGATGAACCGATTGAAATTGTGTTTGAAGATGATCATTTTTTAGTAGTTAATAAGCCCGCTGGCATTGCCTCAATACCTGCTCAGTATCATCCTTCAGGAACGATGGCGAATCGTGTTAAGGGGTATTACAAGCGACAAAATTACGTGAATCAAGTTATTCATGTCGTGACTCGTTTAGATCGAGATACTTCTGGGCTGATGTTATTTGCGAAACACGGCTTTGCTCATGCTTTAATTGACCAAGAATTACGAGAAAAAAAGGTGACAAAAATTTATTATGCCCTTGTTGGTGGAGCGATTGAGCAGTTAAACGAGCATCAATTGATTGAAAAGCCAATTGGGCGCGACTTGTCCTCTTTATTAAAACGCCAAGTTATCGAAACAGGTCAATTTGCTAGTACAGAATATTGGCTCGCAAAAAGAGGAGCCCAAGCAGCAGCTGTGCGCATTCAGCTCCATACAGGACGAACACATCAAATTCGGGTACATTTTGAAGCAATTGGCTGTTCATTGTTAGGGGATGAGATGTATCATGGAAAGATGGATCAAGGAATTGAGCGGCAAGCGTTGCATTGCATGGAACTAATTTTTACTCATCCTTTTACCAAAGAAACGGTTCATCTGATTTCCCCACTAGCGGAGGATATGAAAAGTGTAGATGATACGTTATAATAATAAAGAGGCAGGAGGGGAAAGTGTAAGATGAATGAAGGCCAAGAAATGGAAGAGCAATTTGCCCTTCTTTTAGAAACGCTAAAAAATCAACAAATGAACGAATTTCGTGAGCTATTTTTAGCGTTACACATTTATGAACAAGGACAATTTTACCAATCGTTAGATGAAAAAGACCGACAACATTTATACAATTACCTATCTCCGAAAGAACTAGCGGATATGTTTGATGTTATCGAAGAAGATAATGAGAATATGAAAGATTATTTAGCTGAAATGCGTCCAAGTTATGCAGCCGATATGTTAGCTGAGATGTATACCGATAATGCGGTGGATTTACTAAATATGTTAGATAAGAGTCAAAAGGCGAAATATCTTAGTTTGTTAAGTAGTGAAGAAGCAGGCGAAATTAAAGAGTTACTTCATTACGAAGATGAAACTGCTGGGGCGATTATGACCACCGAATTTGTTTCGATTGTGGCGAATCAAACAGTGCGTTCTGCGATGTACGTCTTAAAGAATCAAGCGGACATGGCGGAAACAATCTATTACGTTTACGTAGTCGACCAAGAAAATCATTTAGTCGGCGTTATTTCGTTGCGGGATTTAATTGTTAATGATGATGATACCTTGATTGCTGATATTTTGAATGAACGGGTTATTTCAGTTCATGTTGGCGATGACCAAGAAGATGTCGCGCAAACAATTCGTGACTATGACTTCTTAGCTGTGCCAGTTACAGATTATGATGATCATTTGTTGGGGATTGTAACAGTTGATGATATTATTGATGTTATCGATGATGAGGCCGCTAGCGACTACTCTGGTTTAGCCGGGGTCGACGTTGAAGAAGTTAGTGAGAACCCTTTAAAAGCCGCTTCTAAACGATTACCTTGGTTAATTACGCTATTGTTTTTAGGAATGTCTACGGCCTCGTTAATCAGTAATTATGAGTCGTTAGTTAGCGAAGCGAGTATTTTAGCCGTTTTTATTTCTTTAATTACCGGAACAGCCGGCAATGCCGGGACACAATCATTGGCGGTCGCGGTACGCCGTTTGGCTATGAAAGATGAAAAGGATAGTAATTTTGGTCGCTTAATCTTAAGTGAAGTACTCACGGGACTAGTGACGGGGGCTGTGACAGGTTTAACCATTATGATTGTGGTTGGCGTGTGGCAACATAATCTTCCGCTTGGATTTGTGATTGGGATGGCAATGCTCTGTGCAATTACTGTGGCGAATTTAGCAGGGAGTTTAATCCCAATGTTAATGGATAAATTAGGGTTTGATCCCGCAGTTGCCAGTGGTCCGTTTATTACTACCTTAAGTGATTTAACCAGTGTATTAATTTATTTCAATATTGCCAGCATGTTTATGCGTTATTTTGTTTAAAAAATTGCACTTATTTATCATGAGACTGAGGTAAAAGGATTCGTTGGTTTGCTTGAAATCAAAAAAGTGAGATAGCCGATAATACGACGGCTACCTCACTTTTTTAGATACAAGAAATTAAACAATTTTTGTGCCATGGACTTCTGTGACTTTTAAAGTGTCCATCACAGTTTGAACGTTTTCTGTGGAAATACCGCCACCTGGTAAAATAAGAATCCGTTGATCTGCGTAGGCAATTAATTCTTTTAAATGATCAAAGTTGTCTTCGATAGGGGTACCAGCTGGCCCGCCATGAGTTAAAATACGTGTCACACCACGCTCAGCTAACCAGTCGATCGCCTTAAATTGGTTTTCTTTCGACAAGGCATCAAAAGCCATATGGAAAGTGATTTGCAAGCCTTCAGCTGTTTCAATGAATAAGTCCAAAGCTTCTTCATCTAACCAACCGTCCTCAGTTAAACAGCCAATAACAATGCCGTCGGTTCCTAATTTCTTTGCTTCGATTAAATCGGTATGCATAATTTTTAATTCAATATCATTATAGACAAAATTGCCGCCACGAGGACGAATGATTGTCATCACTGGTACAGAATGTTCGCCAGCGTATGCTAAGACTTCTTCAATAACACCAGTACTTGGCGTCGTTCCACCCACGGCTAAGTTATCGCATAATTCGATGCGATTCGCACCTTTTTGAATGGCTTGGGGAATCTTAGTGAAATTTTCGGCACAGAATTCTTTAATCATTTCTTATCGCTCCTTGCTTTTTCTTCACAGGCATTGTACCATAATTCTGCTTACTACCATAGCCCTGAAAAAAAGAGTGCAACTTTTTATAAGAGAAAATGTTCATTTGATGAACGTAAGGAGTTTTAAATGTTAAAGAAAATTGAACGAGCACAACAATTATTGAAAAAAGAAGCAGCCGTATTTCGCTGTCCAACTTGTCATGAACCAATGCATGTAGAAGGGGTTGGTCTGATTTGTCAACAGAGGCATCAATTTGATTTATCCAAGAAAGGCACGCTATACTTTCTAAATCATGGCGTTCAGACAGAATATAATAAAAAAATGTTTACTTCTCGGGGAAAAATGATTCAAAGTGGCATGTACGCGCCTGTTTTAAACAAAATTATGCACTATCTTCCTCAAAATAAAACAGTAGTCGATGTTGGTTGTGGTGAAGGGAGTTTTCTTGCTGAGTTAAGTCAAGCAGGCTTATCTGGACTGAAAATCGGGTTTGATTTATCAAAGGAAGGAATCTATTTAGCAAGTAATCAGCCAATTGATGCGTTTTGGTGTGTGGCGGATTTAACGAATTTGCCATTTGCGGATCAAGGGCTTGATACGATTTTAAATATTTTTTCTCCTTCACATTATCAAGAATTTCGGCGAGTACTAAAAGCTGACGGGACTGTGATTAAAATTATTCCTGAAGAGAATTATTTAAAGGAATTACGAGCGGCTTTTTATCCCAATGACGAAAAGAAACAAAGTTATTCCAATCAAAAAGTAGTCCAACGTTTTGCCGAGGAATTAGCAGTGGAAGTAGATGAACGAATAACTTATTGCTTTGACATTCCCGAGGAAAGACGGTTGGATTTATTAGAAATGTCGCCATTAGAGTGGCAAGTTTCTCAAGAAGTTAAAGCCAAACTACAACAGCGACCATTGGAAAAAATCACGATTGACGTCCGCTTGTTAGTAGGTCGTAAAAGATAGACTTTTTTGTGAAGAAAATCCTAAAAAAGTCTTGCAATAAAGTGACATTGGTGTTATATTACTTACAAGTTGTTTTTTCATTGGTTTTTATCAGGGTCCTGTTCTGATAAAAGTTAGTGAAGAGACCTTCACTAACGTAACGACTCGCCGTGCTAGACACCGAGACGGTACGTTTTTTTTTATTGGTTAGAACAGCTGCCGCCTGACATCATCGCGTCATGCGGTTTTTTTGAAAATAAGTATTGTGGGCGCTATTTATTTTGAATTTATGCTAAAATGAACACGATTGATATTTGAGGAGCTGAAGATAGTTGACGAACCATATTGTTTTATTTGAACCACAAATTCCAGCAAATACTGGAAATATTGCACGGACATGTGCAGCGACGAATACACCGTTGCATTTAATTGAACCTTTAGGATTTTCAACAGATGATAAACACTTAAAACGTGCCGGATTAGATTATTGGAATGATGTAAATATTACGTATCATAAAGATTTGGCTGCCTTTTTAGCTCATGTGGCAGGCAAACACTTGCATTTAGTAACCAAATTTGCTCACCAAACATACAGCGAGGTCAATTATAATGATGGCGAGGACCATTATTTCCTTTTTGGAAAAGAAACAACGGGCTTACCAGAAACGTTTATGCGAGAAAACGAAGAAAAGTGTATCCGAATTCCTATGAATGATGAACATGTGCGCTCACTGAATCTTTCTAACACTGCCGCACTAATTGTTTATGAAGCCTTACGTCAGCAAAATTTTCCGAACTTAGAACTGACGCATCATTATGAAAATGATAAATTGGATTAAAAAAAGTTAAGACAGTAGCGCTTTTTTCAAAAATGTCAGAAGAAAGTGGTTTTATTTTTACTGTTGCCCAATTTTCAAGCCTAGAACAAAAAACAATTTAGATTTTTGTTCTAGGCTTATTTTGCTTGGATTACTAGAAACTTCCATGGATATTTTCGCAGGGAAGTGATAAACTAGAAAGACATATGAAGAGATAAAGAAGTTTGGAGAAGTTACATGAAATTATATTTTACACGACATGGAAAAACTGAATGGAATCAACAGAAACGATTTCAAGGAATGACAGGAGATTCGCCGTTATTACCAACTAGTTATGACGAAATTAAACAATTAGGCCAATATTTACAAGATATTCCGTTTGAAAAAATTTATTCTAGTCCGCTATTACGTGCCAAAAATACTGCGCGGGGAATTCAACAAGAATTGAATCGTCCAGTTGAAATTGTTTATACAGATAGCTTAAAAGAATTAGGTTTAGGTCGTTTAGAAGGACAATATATTGAAGAAATGCGTAATTTTTATGGAGAAGAATTAGATCATTTACGGCATCGTTTAGATTTGTATGATCCAACAATTTTTGATGGTGAACCAATCGAGCAAGCGATTCAACGGATTTCAGAAACAGTTGCTGAAGCGGCGAAGCAGCACGAAGGTCCAGTTCTATTTGTCGGACACGGAGCAGCGCTGACGGCGGCAATCCAAGCGATGGCTGGTAAACCATTATCAGAATTACGGACAATGGGCGGGCTGTTAAACAATAGCCTTTCAATCCTTGAAACCAAAGAGGCATCAAGGAACATGCCGTACGACTTAACGTTATGGAATGATACGTCTTTTTTAGCTAAAGAAAAAGCACAATAAGCGCACAACAGAAAGGAGGGCTTGTAGTGGTAACACTTTTTGGTGAGGACGAAGAAAAAGCCTTTATTGTTGGGACTGTACAAGCAATCTTTTTTGAAAATCCCAGTAATTTTTATAAAGTCGTTCTTGTAAATGTGACCGATACAAATACAGATTATTTAGAAAAAGAAATTGTAGTAACTGGAAGTTTTGGCCAAGTTCAAGAAGAGGAACCCTATCGTTTCTTTGGTCATTTTGTGGACCATCCTCGTTATGGCAGACAGTTTCAGGTGGATAGTTATCAGCAAGAAAGACCGACTTCAGCTAGTGGGGTGGTTAACTATTTATCAAGTGACAAATTTCCTGGCATTGGTAAACGAACTGCTGAAAAAATTGTTGAAGTATTAGGGGAAAGTGCGATTGACCGAATTATTGATGACCCGAGTGTTTTGGAAGAAGTTACTGTTTTAAATGAAAAAAAACGTCAAGTAATCGTCGAAACAATTCGCTTGAATCACGGGATGGAGCAAGTGATTGTGGGACTAAATCGATACGGCTTCGGTAGTCAGTTAGCTTTTTCAATTTATCAAACTTATCAAGAAGAAACCCTTTCTGTGATTCAAGAAAATCCCTATCAGTTAGTTGAAGATATTGAGGGAGTCGGATTTAAACGAGCGGACAATATTGCTGAACAAATCGGCATTCAGGCGGATTCTGCTGTTCGAATTCGGGCAGCGATTTTACATGAAGTGTTTGAACACTCTATTCGTTCAGGCAATACGTATGTTCAAGCAGATGTTTTATTAGAAGAAGCGATTCGGACCTTGGAAGCAAGTCGCCCAGTGGAAATCTCACCTGATCAAGTGGCCAATGAAATCATTACGTTAGTCGAACATGGAAAAATCCAACAAGAAGAGACTAAACTTTTTGAGAACAGTCTCTATTTTTCTGAATGGGGCATTGGTACTTCGATTCAGCGTTTACTTTCTCGTAAAAAAGAAATTCATTATGAGGAAGAAGAAGTCCAAAAAAATATCCGAATGATTGAGAAACGTTTAAATATTCAGTATGGCGACTCGCAACAAGCAGCGATTGAAGAAGCGATTAAATCGCCGTTATTTATTTTAACTGGAGGGCCCGGAACAGGAAAAACTACTGTTATTAATGGGATTGTCTCGTTGTTTGCGGAACTAAATGGTCTTTCATTAGATCTCAAAGACTATACGCAGGAGATGTTTCCAATCTTGCTAGCGGCGCCAACTGGGCGAGCAGCGAAACGTATGAACGAAACGACAGGTTTACCTGCAAGTACCATCCATCGTTTGTTAGGCTTGACAGGTCGTGAAAAAAATCCGAGTTTAACCGCCAAAGAATTAGAAGGTGGTTTGCTAATTGTAGATGAAATGTCCATGGTGGATACTTGGTTAGCCAATACGTTATTAAAAGCTATTCCGACAAACATGCAAGTGATTTTTGTTGGTGATAAGGATCAGCTACCGTCTGTCGGTCCAGGTCAAGTCTTACATGACTTATTGCAAATTAACGAAATTCCCAAATGTGAGCTAAACGAAATTTATCGTCAAGGAGACGGTTCAAGTATTATTCCTCTTGCCCATGAAATTAAAGAAGGAAAATTGCCTACTGATTTTCAAAAAAATCAAAAGGATCGCTCGTTCTTTGCAAGTGATATTGGTCATATTGAAGAATACATTCGACAAATCGTCACAAAGGCAAAAGCAAAAGGGTTTACGCCACAAGATATTCAAGTTTTAGCGCCAATGTATCGTGGCGCAGCTGGCATTGATGCCTTGAATAAAATGATGCAAGAAATCTTCAATCCAAATGAGGGGAAGAAAAAAGAAGTCAAGTGGAATGACACCGTCTATCGGATCGGGGACAAAGTTTTGCAACTAGTCAATACGCCAGAATTAAATGTGTTCAATGGAGATATGGGAGAAATCGTCGGAATTACTTTAGCCAAAGACTCAGAGGACAAAGTGGACGAGTTGGTTTTACAGTTTGATAATAATGAAGTAACGTATAAAAGAAATGAATGGAATAAAATTACGCTATCGTATTGTTGTTCGATTCATAAAGCGCAAGGTAGTGAATTCCGCATGGTGTTACTGCCAATGGTTCATCAGTATAGCCGAATGCTGCAACGAAATTTGCTGTATACAGCAGTGACACGTAGTAAAGAATTATTAATTCTACTAGGTGAGGTTTCTGCTTTTGAAACATGTGTCAAAAACGAATCGGCTAGTCGCATGACGATGCTAAAAGAACGAATCGTGAACGCAGAACAAATGACCTTAACGACTAGAACTCAGTTAGAAGCCTATGAAGAAGGTTTAACGGCAGACCATCCATTTACTGAAAAAGAAACAAAAGCTGTCTCTTATGAAAATGAACAGCAATCAACGAAAGCCGATCAGATCAAAGAAACAGACGAGCAATTAGTTGACACAACGGTACAAGAAGTTTCACTATTTGCTGATGAAGGGGAAGAGTCAACCCCAGAAACAGCAAAGAAAGCGACAAAAGTTGTCGAAGAACCATTACCAAAAGAACCACGACTAACAGTCGAAATTATTCAAACAAATGCTGTTGATCCAATGATTGGAATGAAGGATACGACGCCTTATCAATTTATGTGAGAAAAGGAAAGAGTGCCATAAGTCGTTTTGACTTATGGCACTCTTTTTCAACCTTAAGGGACTCAGTTAAAACCAAAACAAACGTTTTTGTGTGGTATAAACCATATCAATACTTCGTTTGCCTAAAATCTCGCCATCTGCGTGAATGGTTTGTGGAATCGTCGAAACAATTCGAATTTTACTTGATTGAAAATGATGAAAATGTTTAGATTTCCCTTGTTTTTGGCGAAGCAATAGGAAAATAAGCCACAAAATTTTAAAAATATTGATTCGTTCCACGACAACTAAGTCCACGACTGCTTTGCGAGGATTGGCCGTCGGCATAATTGATACGCCCCCGCCAAAATAAGGATGATTTGTGACCGTACATAGGAAAGCACGATTAAATGTGTATTGTTTACCATTCATTTCAACTAAAATTGGAAAGCCTTTTTGTTTAAAAAAGACATGAATGATTGAAGAAATATAGGAAAGCGAGCCAAGCTTAAATTTATTTAAGGCTTTTTTTGATGACGATTCGTTGGTTTTTTCCACGATTGCCGCATCTAATCCTAAGCCAACATTATTGGTGGCTAAGCCGATTTCTTCTTGGTTGGCTTCTACATAATGAATTGTTTGAATTTCTTTTGGTCGTCTGGTGCGCAGGATTTGATGCAATGCTTTATCAATATTTCTTGATAATCCCACCCCTCGTGCAAAATCATTTCCAGAGCCGCATGGAATATAGCTTAAAGGAATAGCTGAATCATATGGAAGTAATGAATTAATGACATTATGTAGTGTGCCATCGCCGCCTAGCACGACTAGGATTGGAAAAGTTGAAACGTCTAAGTCTTCAGACCAAGGAAGTAAAGTTGTTTCTGCAAGTTCCTTCGTCAATTCTTTTTCATGTCCAGCGTAATCAGTGTAAAGAGCCGTATATTTAAGTTCTTGTTGCTTGAGTTGTTGAATCACTTTTCTAGCGACTTTTCGGCCATTGCCGCTACTTGCCTGCTCGTTGATAATAAGATAGTAGTGAATGTTCATTGAGCTCCTCCTTTGAATCGCTATTGTCCATTATACCAGAGGGAGGAACTTCTGCGAATAAAGATTGCTTAAAAAAGTAAAAAATGACTAGAAAAAGGCACGAAACAATGCATGAGAGGTGAAAACTGCAAATAAGTGCAAAGTAAAACAGGGCTTTCATTGACTATTTTGACTTTCCATATTAGAATGTGAACTGTTGCAATTGTAACCAAGGTTCATCAACCATCCCTTGTAAAAAAACTCGGAGAAAGAAGGAAAAAGTATGCAAAATTCGTTTCAAGCCAATCGAAAGCTAAGAACAGTCTTAGCCAATGGTATCATTATGGGCTTATATATTGTCCTCTCTTTATTGGTTCGGCCAGTTTCTTCTGGTATGATTCAATTTAGAATTTCAGAAAGTTTGAATCACCTAGTCGTTTTCAATCGCAAATTGATGTGGGGTGTTTTAGGCGGCGTTATCTTTTTTAACTTATTTTTTGGTTTCGGTGTAATGGATGCTCTGTTTGGTGGAGCGCAAACATTATTTGCGTTGAGCTTAACAGCTTTTTTACAAAAAAAGGTACCAAGTATTCCTGTTAGAATGTGTCTAAATAGTCTATTTTTCACTGTAAGTATGTTTTTTATTGCCTTTATGCTAGTACCAAGTGGCGGTCAAGCATTTTGGACAACTTATGGTTGGTTAGCATTAAGTGAAGCGATTATTATGACGATTTCAGCACCAATCATGTATTTTATCAACAAGTCATTAAAATTTGAAACACGTATTTAATTGAAAAGATGTGGATAGAAATGATTCATCCTTTGAATGGCAGTGAAGAAAAGTGTCGTTGCTATTAGTGAACTAAGTGATAGAATGAACTGTTTCTACCTCGTCTTTTTTACATAAAGAATAAGATCTACATTTTTTCTAAAAATTTTCATGTAAAACTTTACTAGTCTGTTGGAATACACTATGATAGTGTAAGATAAACGGACTATTGGAAAGTCACAGCAGAGGAGTTTGAACATGTACACATTTAAAATCGGTATTCCGGCAGAAGTACACGATACATTTGTTAAAAATCACCCATTATGTAATTTACTACAGTCATCTTCATGGGCAAAAGTCAAGGATAACTGGGGTTCTGAAATTGTTGGGGTTTATGAAAAGGATACATTAGTTGCATCAAGTTTAGTTTTAATCAAACCATTACCAGTCGGTTTTACGATGTTATATACACCAAGAGGTCCAGTAATGGACTATACAAATGAACGTTTGGTCAGCTACTTTATGGCTGAATTGAAAAAATTTGGCAAGAAAAAACGAGCTTTATTTATAAAAATGGATCCAGCGGTTCATTATCAAGATTTTCATTTGGGAGAAGAACACCAACCGCATGCTGAAGCGACATCTATTATTGAGACCTTGAAAGAAGCAGGGGCCAAATATCAAGGACTGACAATGGATATGGGGGCCACCATCCAGCCTCGCTTCCAAGCGAATATTTATCGTGAAGATTTTAGTGAGGAACAATTGTCAAAAAGTACCAAGAAAATGATTAAAACAGCTGAAAAAAAAGGGGTCGTTGTGCAGCAAGGGCATGTTGACTTTGTTGATGAATTTGAAAAAGTCATTCAATCAACCATGGAACGCCAACATATTTCTTTACGGAATAGTGATTACTTTAAGAAGCTGTTGAACATTTACCCAGAAGACTCCTTTATTATGCTGGCGCAAGTCAATTTAAAGGAACGCTTAGACAGCACGCGACAACGCTATGACAAAAATCAAAAAGACTTGAGTAATTTGAAAGAAAATCAAGTGAAAAAGCGCCATAATTTAGAAGAATTAGATGCTTCCTTGACTCGGGAACTAAAAGAATTAGAAGAAAATATCGCAGAAGCTGGTGAAATCGTCACGGTTGCTGGCGCTTTGGCTGTGACATTTGGTCCAACAAGTGAAATCCTTTATGCTGGCTTAGATGATCGTTATAAACGCTACATGCCAACATATGTGACTTGGCGAGATGCCATTCAAGAATGTTTTAACCGTGGCTGCGAAAGCTGTAATATGGGCGGCTTAGAAGGTAGTTTAAATGATGGCTTAATTAAGTTTAAAGCGAACTTCAACCCAACGATTAATGAATTTATTGGGGAATTCGATTTACCGGTTAATAAATTATTATTTAAAGCCAGTGAATATGCCTATAAATTACGAAAACAAAAAAAATAAATAAAAAACACATGGACTAAAAATCAAACTTGATTTTTAGTCCATGTGTTTTTTTCTATAGTTTTTGTGTTGCATTCCGTTTCATTAAGCGAAGCAAAACGCTAGCAATTGCTGAAGCAGCTACACCAGCAACAAGAGCTTCTGGCACACCAGAACTGAAAATCGTCGCAATAATAGCTAGGTAAACAGCAGTTCCAGCTTTACCAATAATTTCAGCATAAGCTGAATTAAAAAGAAAATAAATCATGTTCATGACTAAAATGGTATTCGTTGCTGAGCCTAAAACACCAGCCACAAATAAGGAGACAGGTTGCGCTTTTTCCTTCGTTAATTTATTTAGCCATTTGTAAGCGAAATAAGGAACGACCCCAA
Organism: Enterococcus sp. DIV0183; assembly: GCF_050541505.1. NCBI lineage: Bacteria > Bacillati > Bacillota > Bacilli > Lactobacillales > Enterococcaceae > Enterococcus > Enterococcus sp. DIV0183. The sequence goes on along the minus strand of NZ_CP172932.1, from coordinate 2,191,441 downwards.
TTAAAATCCGCGGAATGAGCACAATTAAAAGTGCCTTCCAACTACCATGATCGGTACCGATCACAGGAATAAATGGAGAAAAAACAAACGACAAAGGTGTTGGTGCTGTCGTATTTTTAATTAAGCTAATGATCCCAAACGTGCCGCCCAACATACTACCGATTTTTGGCCCTAAAACAATGGAACCAATAATTACAGGAATATGCATCGTGGTCGAATTTAAAGGACCTAATGTGATAAATCCTAGCGGGGTTAAAGCCAGTAAAAGTAAGATAGCTAAGAACATTGCTGTTAACGTAAATTTTTTCGTGTTATTCATAAATTACTCCTTGTTATCAGATGCTAAAATTTTCATCACTGTTTGAAGGATATCTTCAACAGTGGCAAGTGCGCCACGACCATAATCGCCACAAGCTAATAGAGCTTCACGTGGGATTATTTCTTGATAGCCGACTTCTTTTAAAATGCCAATATTTCGTTGGACAATGGGGTTTTGGTACATATACGTATTCATCGCGGGCGCAATAATTTTGGGTGTTTCAGGATAAAGTGCCAAAGCAACTGTTGATAATAAGTCGTCGGCAATCCCATGGGCTAATTTCCCAATTGTATTGGCCGAAGCAGGTGCTACTAAAAATAAATCCGCTTTTTTAGCTAACTCAATGTGATTAATTTTACTGGGATCAATTTCCATCATGACATCCGTATGCACTGGATTCTTAGAAAGTGATTGTAACGTCAGCGGAGTGATGAACGCTGTGCTGCTTTTAGTCATTAAAATTTCCACATTGTAGCCAAGCTTAGCTAGTTGACTTGTAATATCTGCTGCTTTATATGCAGAAATGCTGCCAGAGACGCCTAATAAAATAGTTTTCATTGTTGTTCTCTCCATTTCTTTTCAACATTTTTAACGATCATTGAACCAATCCCTTGTTTTGAACAAGCTTCTTGGACAATGCCCGTTTCGTTAATTAATAATCCTTCGTGTTCTGTTTCATGAACGTTCATCAAGTCATTGGCTAAGACAAAGTCACACCGATTTTTAACCAAAGCGGCTTGTGCAACCTGGACAAGTTCTTCTTGTGAAACGTCGACAAGTAATTTAAAGCCCACTAAAACAGTTTGGGGTTGCTTGTCACGAATCATTTGGATGACTTTAGGATTTTTCTTTAGAAAAATTAATAATCGGTCCGTATCAGATGAAATTTTTGTTGCTGTTTGAGGAATATCAGCAATCTGATTCAATGTGTTTTGAACGATAGTTACCAAGGCTTCTTTGGTCTTTGGCAATGTTTGTTCGCTTAATTGTTGAGCAAAAGAATCAATAAATTGTTCTTCCGTTTGCGCAGTTTCCGTCGTAAAATCACTGACTGCCATTGCGTGAACAATCGCATCAAATTGCTTTTCAGCAAAGAGTTGTTCTAACGTAGTGGCTAATTCAACCGTTGTTTCTATTTCTTTAATTGATAAGTCCAATTGTTGGGTTGGACGTAATGCATGTTTGGTTGTTACGTAGGTTACGGTGTGTCCAGCAGCTAAAAAACTTTCAGCAATTGCTTTTCCTAGTCCGCCAGAAGAATGATTGGTAATCGAACGAACATTATCAATCGGTTCTGACGTTCCGCCAGCAGTAACTAAAACATCCATAATCAAAACGCCTCCTTAAGAAATTCGGACAATGGTCCGTCCAATATGTTGGCCTGCTTGTAATGCTTCAAAAACAGGGGGAAGTTCTTCTAAAGTAATCTCTTGATACACAGCTTTTTCAGTGATGTCTAAATCAGTGGCAAGACGTTGCCAAACTATTTTTCGTTTGTCCATACCAACATTAACCGAATCAATGCCCAATAAATGAACGCCCCGTAAAATAAAGGGTAAAACGGTTGTCTCTAATGTAATTCCAGCAGCGCGGCCACAAATGGCTGAACGGCCATCATAACGAAGTTGTGGTAAAACAGCAGAAGTAATTTCCCCACCAGTGGTATCAATTGCAAAAGCAAAACGCTGTTTCATCAATGCTTTAACAGGAGTTGCTAAGAAATCTTCTACTAATAAGCATTCACTAACACCTAACTCTTTTAAAAGCTCAAAAGAATCTGGCTTTCTAGTTAATGCAGTGATTGAAGTGTAGCCTAATTGATGCAACATCGCAATAGACAATGTCGCAACACCGCCTGTCGCACCAGTTACAATAATGGGGGCTTCTTTGTCGTCGCGTAAGCCATCGTCTTCTAAAGCTGTGACAGATAATCCGGCCGTAAAGCCAGCAGTTCCGAAGATCATTGCTTCTTTGAGACTCATTTTTTCAGGAAGTGGAACTACCCAATCGCCAGGAACACGCACATATTCAGAATAACCACCAGTATGACTAACCCCTAATTGATAGCCTGTTACGATCACTTTATCGCCTTCTTTGAAACGAGGATCTTCCGATGTGACAACAGTGCCACTGACATCAATTCCTGGAATCATTGGATAATTGCGAATCACACCGCCGTCTTTTTTTGAAGCTAAAGAGTCTTTAAAGTTAACTGAGGAGTAGGCTGCTTTGATTACTACAGTGCCTTCTGATAAATCGTCTAAAGTAATGGTTTCTAGTTGACCAATAACAGATGTATCTTGTTCTCTTAACGTAAATGCTTGAAATGAATTCATATAAAAACTCTCCTTCCAATTATGTAAAAAAGCAACTCGTCTTATTTTATCATATTCTGATTTTTTCGTATCATTTTTCTTCTTATAAACAGTAAGTTATACAGAAAAGAAAGATTGTGTGACAATTAGACTAGAAAAATAAAGAAAAATGGTTGAAATTTTTCAAAAAGTTCGTATACTAAAAAAGGTAAAACTAAACTGTAAGTTTAGTATTACAAAACTTTTGTTGAAAAGATTAGCTGAAAATAGAAACGAGGTGTGCCATGGAAATTGGTGAGAAGTTGAGAAATTTACGCATTCAGAAAAATTTAACACAAGAAGAATTAGGCGAAAGAACGGATTTATCCAAAGGCTATATTTCCCAATTGGAGCGGGATTTAAGCTCACCATCAATGGAAACATTTTTCTCAATTTTAGAAGTACTAGGCGTGACGCCAGAGCAGTTTTTTAGTCAGCAACCGCTTGAACAGAAAATTGTCTACAATGAAGAAGAAAGTACCCTCTATTATGATGAAGAACATGGCTATGAACTAAAATGGTTAATTCCAGCCTCAAATGAAAAAGAAATGGAACCTGTCATTATTACTTTTGATAAAAATGGCGAATATAAAACGTTTGAACCTTCTCTATCGGAAACATTTATTTATGTGATTGATGGCTCCATTCGTTTGACATTAGGGGAAGCCACGTATATTGCTAAAAAAGGTCAAACCATGTATTACCAAGCAACAGAACCTCACCAAATTAGCAACAATGGTCGAGGAAAAAGTCGTGCGTTAATTGTGGCGACAGAATCGTATTTATAAAGGACGAAATGGAGGAGTTTATCCAGTGAGAAACCATGTGATTTCATTTGAAAATGTTGTCAAACAATTTGACGATGAACCAGTATTAAAAAATGTCAGCTTTGAAATTGAAGAAGGAAAATTTTATACGTTATTAGGACCTTCAGGATGTGGCAAAACAACGATTTTGCGTATTATTGCGGGATTCAATGACGTGACTTCTGGCGATGTTTATTTTGATGGTAAAAGAATAAATGATGTACCTGCCAATAAACGCCAAGTCAATACCGTGTTTCAGGATTATGCTTTGTTTCCTCACATGAATGTTTTTGATAATGTTGCGTTTGGTTTAAAAATCAAAAAACTATCCAAAGCAGAAATTGAAAAAAAAGTGAAAGAGGCATTACGTTTGGTTCAATTACCGGGCTACGAAACACGTGAAATTAGTGAAATGTCTGGGGGCCAACGTCAGCGGGTCGCAATTGCTCGAGCGATTGTCAATGAGCCAAAAGTATTGCTTTTAGATGAGCCGTTATCCGCTTTAGATTTGAAATTACGCACAGCGATGCAATATGAACTACGTGATTTACAACAACGTTTAGGAATTACTTTTATTTTTGTGACCCATGATCAAGAAGAAGCATTAGCGATGAGTGATGAAATTTTTGTCATGAATAAAGGTCATATCGTGCAAAGTGGCACACCAGTCGATATTTATGATGAACCGATTAATCACTTTGTTGCTGACTTTGTAGGGGAAAGTAATATTGTGGATGGCGTGATGCTGGAAGATAATTTAGTTTCATTTGTGGGAAAAAAGTTTGAATGTGTCGATGGCGGCATGCGGAAAAATGAACCTGTAGAAGTCGTTTTACGTCCAGAAGACTTAACGATTACCACGCTTGAAAAAGGCAAGCTAACCGTAACGGTGGATACACAGTTATTCCGCGGCGTTCATTATGAAATTATTTGTTTTGATGAACAAGGAAACGAATGGATGGTGCATTCCACTCGAAAAGCCAAAGAAGGTGCTCAAGTAGGTCTCTCTTTTGAGCCAGAAGATATTCACGTGATGCGCTTCAATGAATCAGAAGAAGACTTTGATGCCCGTTTAGAAAGTTACGACGAGTAAACGAAAGGGGAAAATAAAATGAAAACAATGCGTCGAATTTATTCGATTCCCTATGTAATGTGGTTACTTTTATTCGTCATTGCGCCAGTGCTAATGATTATTTATCAATCATTTTTCGATATGAATGGCCAGTTTACTTTGGCGAATTACCAAACGTATTTTACATCAGGAACGTATTTAAGTATGACCATTAATTCAGTGTGGTATGCTTTTCTGATTACCATTTTTACGTTATTGGTAAGTTATCCTACGGCTTATTTTTTGACAAAGCTCAAGCATAAACAGTTATGGTTAATGCTCGTTATTTTACCAACGTGGGTGAATTTATTATTAAAAGCTTATGCCTTTATTGGGATTTTCAGTATTCATGGGAGTATCAATCAGTTTATGAGTTTTATGGGTTTGGGTACGCACCAGATTCTGTTTACAGATTTCAGTTTTTTATTTGTCGCAACGTATATAGAAATTCCATTTATGATTATGCCGATTTTTAATGCTTTAGAAGAGATGAATCCTTCATTGATTAGTGCTAGTCGGGACTTAGGAGCTAGCAGTGCGGAGACGTTCCGCCGTGTCATTTTTCCTCTCTCCCTAAACGGTGTGAAAAGTGGCGTTCAAGCTGTCTTTATTCCTTCGCTCTCGCTCTTTATGTTAACGCGTTTAATTGGCGGCAATCGGGTGATTACGTTGGGAACGGCGATTGAGGAACACTTCTTAGTAACGCAAAACTGGGGCATGGGTTCAACAATTGGTGTGATTTTAATTGTTGCCATGTTTATTGTGATGTTGCTGACGGGTGAGAAGAAGAAAGGGCGTGGCAAATAATGCAAAAGAAAAAGTTTAAATGGTCTTATGTGTATTTATTCGTTGTCTTTGCGCTACTGTACGCACCAATCTTTTATTTGATTTTTTATTCGTTTAACGACACGCAAACGATGAATCAGTTTACTGGTTTTACGTTAGATAATTATCGGAACGTTTTCGAAGACACACGCTTGTTAACCATTGTTCTGAATACGTTTTTGCTAGCTTTCTTATCGGCTTTAATAGCAACCATCATTGGAACATTTGGCGCGATGGGGATTTATTATACAAAACGTCGTAAAAACCGGAACACGTTGCTTAGCTTTAATAACATTTTACTCGTTTCACCAGATGTTATTATTGGAGCCAGTTTCTTAATTTTCTTCACGGCAGTAGGGTTTATCAGTTTAGGTTTTACAAGTGTGTTATTGTCGCATATTGCCTTTAGTATTCCAATTGTTGTTTTAATGGTTTTACCAAAACTACAAGAGATGAACGATTCTATGGTAGATGCGGCACGGGATTTAGGGGCCAATAATGTTCAAGTGATTAAAAATATTATTTTGCCTTTTTTAGCGCCAGGAATTATTGCTGGCTACTTTATGGCCTTTACTTATTCGTTGGACGATTTTGCCGTAACATTCTTTGTGACAGGCAATGGTTTTTCAACATTATCTGTTGAAATTTATTCACGAGCACGTCAGGGAATTAGTTTAGAAATCAATGCCTTAAGTGCGTTAGTATTCCTATTCTCAATGATTCTAGTTGTCGGTTATTACTTTATCAGTAAAGACAATACGCCAAAACGTTTAAAGAAAATGCGTCGGGAACAAAGTGAGGTGGCCAAGTTAAAATGAAAAAATTACAGTCACTTTTTATTGGAATTATCGCTATTATTGTCATCTTGTTTTTTGGCGTCCGCCAATTGGAGAAAGCAAGTGGCATGGCAGGAGCAGATACCTTGACCATTTACAATTGGGGGGACTATATAGATCCAGCCTTGATTAAGAAATTTGAAAAAGAAACAGGCTATAAAGTCAATTACGAAACCTTTGATTCTAATGAAGCTATGTATACAAAAATTCAGCAAGGTGGTACAGCCTATGATATTGCCATTCCTTCTGAATATATGATTCAAAAAATGATGAAAGCGAAGATGCTTTTACCACTTGATCACAGCAAATTAAAAGGCTTAGAAAACATTGATGCACGCTTTTTAGATCAATCCTTTGATCCCAAAAATAAGTTTTCCGTTCCGTACTTCTGGGGCACGTTGGGGATTATTTATAATGATAAATTTATTGACGGCCGTCAGATCCAACATTGGGATGATTTATGGCGCCCGGAATTAAAAAATAATGTCATGCTGATTGATGGCGCTCGCGAAGTGTTAGGATTATCTTTGAACAGTTTAGGCTATTCGTTAAACAGTAAAAACGACCAACAATTACGTCAGGCTACCGATAAGTTAAACCGATTAACGAACAATGTCAAAGCAATTGTTGCCGATGAAATCAAAATGTACATGGCTAATGAAGAAAGTGCAGTTGCTGTAACTTTCTCTGGTGAAGCTGCTGAAATGCTAGAAAACAATGAACATCTACATTATGTGATTCCCAGTGAAGGCTCTAATCTCTGGTTTGATAACATTGTGATGCCTAAGACAGCCAAAAATAAAGAGGGTGCCTATGCATTTATGAACTTTATGTTACGACCAGAAAATGCGGCACAAAATGCAGAATATATTGGTTATTCCACACCAAATAAAGAAGCTAAAAAACTATTACCAAAAGAAGTTGCCGAAGATAAACAATTTTATCCAGATGATGAAACTATCAAACATTTAGAAGTTTACCAAGACTTAGGTCAAGAATACTTAGGAATTTATAACGATCTGTTCTTGGAGTTTAAGATGTATCGGAAATAAAAAAAGTATCTTCGTAACTTTCGAATCGCCCCTAAAAGTTAGATTTTTAGTCTAACTTTTAGGGGCGGCTTTTATTCATACAAGCTTCTAATTGAGGCACAAAGAATCCTGTGCTACACTTTGTATAAAGCATAAAAGGAGCAAAGAAAATGAAGAGGAAAACAATCCGAATACTACTAATCAGTAGCGGGCTTATTTTAATCCTGCTGGTAGGTTACCGTTTGTATCTAGAATATCAAACAGATATTCAATTATTTTTGAATCCTAAAGCTAGTAAGACACAATTATTAGAGCGAATTCGTTCACATGGTTTTTCAGCAGCGCTATTGTTGGTTTTTTTGACCGCGATCATGTGTGCAGTACCAGGGATTCCGACCTCAGTAATTGGTGTGATTGCAGGATTGAGTTTTGGTCCCTTCAGCGGCACACTCATTAACGTTTTAGGGAATAGTATGGGAAATTTGGTTGCAATCTTTTTGATGCATCATATAAAATTTTTAGATAAAAAAACGGAGACCAATCATTGGGTCCAGTCCATTCGACGGATGAAGCATCCAAAAATTGGGATTATGGTGGGCTACATGATTCCAATTATTCCTTCTTCTGTGATTAATTTTGCTGCAGATACTATGCAGTTGCCATTAAAAAATTTAATAGCCGCTATATTCATTGGTGTAATTCCTTCCTCAATACTTTACGCATGTGGAGGCGAAGCGCTATTTCATGGATATAATAAAACGGCAGTATTGTTAATTGTGAGTGTTCTTTTGTTCGTTGGATTGGTGGTCATTATTGAGAAAGATAGAAAAAGATTTCAAAAAACTGTTCTTTAAGAACGGTTTTTTTGTGCATTTGAACAATAAATCCTGTTAAATTTACAATTTTAAAAAGAAAGGACTTTGATAGAATGAAAGCGTAAACAATTTAAGGAGCTGATTTTGAATGCCAGATATTACAATATCTTGGGTTGCTGCAATTTTAGGATTAGTTGTAGCGATAGTATTAATTTTGAAAAAATTTAATCCTGTGTATTCCTTGTTTTTTGGTGCAATTGTTGGTTGTCTTATTGGAGGCGCTTCCCTGTCAGATACAGTCGCTGTTCTATTAAACGGAACACAAAGTATTATGGGAACCGCAATCCGTGTCTTAGCAGCCGGCATGTTGGCGGGTGTGATGATGGAATCTGGTGCGGCAGAATCAATTGCCAACGCCATTGTACAAAAGCTTGGCGAGAAAAAAGCTATTTTATCTTTGGCATTATCCACAATGGTAATTACAGCAGTGGGCGTATTCATTCCTGTTGCAGTGTTGATTGTTGCCCCGATTGCTCTATCTGTTGGGAAAAGTACGGGTATCAGTAAGTTATCATTATTGATTGCCTTATCAGGTGGCGGCAAAGCGGGCAATATTATTTCGCCTAATCCAAATACTATTGCAGCGGCGAACGGCTTTGATTTACCTCTAAGTGACGTTATGATTGCTGGCTTTATTCCAGCCGTATTTGGCTTAATTACAGCTGTTGTTCTTGCAAATATTATGAGAAGTAAAGGATCAATGGTCAAAGAAACGGATCTTGTGGAGGAACAAACAAAAGAATTATTACCTTTGAAAAAGGCGTTAATCGCGCCAGTGTTAGCGATTGTCTTATTATTACTTAATCCGATTGGCGCCGTTTTAAATATTTCTTTCATCAAAAGTTTGAATATTGATGCTCTGTATATTTTGCCGTTCGCTTCAGTTGTTGGGACAATTGCGATTGGGCAAACAAAACAACTGGCCTTTTATGCATCTTCTGGCTTGAAGAGAGTAACCGATACCGTTTTAATTTTAATTGGTGCAGGTGCAATTGCTGGATTAATTTCTGTTTCTGATTTATCAACACAAATTGTCCACTTAATTTCTGTTATGGGAATTTCTGGAACCTTCTTGGCACCGATTTCTGGTATTTTAATGGGCTTAGCAGTTGGTTCAACATCCACAGCGGTTATTTTAGCGACAGGTTCTTTTGGACCAGCGATTTTAGATATGGGCACATCTTCACTTTCAGCAGCAGTCATGGTGCATACTGGGGCAACTGTGATTGATAGTGTTCCTCAAGGCAATTATTTCCATATTACGGCACAAAGTATGAATATGACGATTAAAGAAAGAATTCGAGTGATTCCTTATGAAATGTGTGTCGGTGGGGTAATGACGATTGTTGCAACCATTTTATATGGCTTTATTTTAAACTAGTTGGAAAGTAGGCGCGAAAAGATGACGAAAAAATTTGTTTTGGCTCCAGACTCATTTAAAGAAAGTATGAGTGCAAAAGAAGCCTGTCTGGCAATGGAAAAAGGGATTTTAGCTGTATTTAAAGATGCAGACATTCAACACGTCCCGATGGCAGACGGTGGGGAAGGAACGGTGGATTCCTTAGTGGATGCAACAGGAGGCACAAGAGTACCAGTGCGTGTGGCAGGACCGCTTCCTGATCAAATCGTTGAAACCTATTACGGCTTATTAGGTGACCAAGAAACGGTGGTCATTGAAATGGCGAAAGCCAACGGAATTGAATTGGTCAAAGCAGCAGAACGTAATCCCTTGATCACTTCTACTTATGGTACAGGAGAAATGATTCAACATGCGCTCAATCATGGGGCAAAAAAAATCATTATCGGCATTGGTGGTAGCGTGACAAATGATGGGGGTGCAGGTATGATTCAGGCACTTGGTGTGCGTTTGTTAGACAAGGAAGGGCAAGAATTGACACGTGGCGGTGGTGCATTAGATAAACTGGCGCAGATCGATTTAACACAGTTTGATCAACGCATTTTTGCTACCGAAGTTCTAGTAGCAAGTGATGTGAATAACCCACTAACAGGGCCAACAGGGGCGTCTCATGTCTTTGGCCCGCAAAAAGGTGCGACAGAAGAAATGGTGGCTCAATTAGATAAAAACTTAGCCCATTATGCAGCGATCATCAAAAAAGAGATCGGCATTGATGTTGAGATGATGCCAGGCGCAGGAGCCGCTGGCGGTTTGGGTGCAGGGTTACTAGCATTCACAAAAGCTCAGTTACGCCCAGGAATTGATATTGTCGTAGAAGTGAATCAATTAGAAGAAAAAATAAAAGCCGCTGATTATGTCTTTACTGGTGAAGGCGGTATGGATTTTCAAACAAAATTTGGCAAAGCCCCTTATGGCGTCTCACGTTTGGCCAAGAAGTATCAAAAACCGGTTTTCGCTTGTGCTGGCTATATCGGCAAAGATGTGGATGTCCTCTATGAAGAAGGGATGACGGCTATTTTTGGAATTTTGGCCAAAGCCGAACCATTGGAAGCAGCATTGAAAAATGGACCAGTTAACTTAGAAAGAACCGTTGAAAATATTGCTCGTACATTACAGCTGGTGCCTTGTGACTAAGAACTAACCATGGTATCATCAGTAATGAAAGCTGAAATAAAAATGTTCAGTCGTTGATCTGAAGAATTAAGCGTTTGGGACATAAGTCATTGCGGCTTATGTCCCAAACGCTACTCGCTTTTTAGAAAGTTGGCGATAGCAATGTTAAAATTAGACAAAATCCAAGCAAATAAAATTGTTGAAAAGTTAATGGCGGATATTCCTTATAACATCAATATTATGGATGAACGAGGAAAAATTATTGCGAGTGGAGATTCTGCTCGAATTGGGGAGCGCCATCGTGGCGCAGAAAGAGCCATCAATGAACGAAAAAATATTGAAATTTATAAAGATACTTCTTTAGAGAAAAAAGGCACCAATGAACCGATTATTTTGAATGATCACATTTTAGGTGTCGTAGGCATTTCAGGAGAACCAGACGAGGTGCGCAAATTTACCAAGCTTGTGCGCTCGATTGTTCTTTTACTGACAGAAGAATTAAATACACAACAAGAACGCGAAAAAAAGAAAAAACAAAAAAATCAGTTTATCCAGCACTTAATGCATGTTGATTCTGCTTACTCAGAAGCCTTAAAACTTGAAGCGTTGGAACTATATAACCTTCAATTAGATGACCAGAATCATTGTGTACTGACCAAGGACAAGCGCTTATTATCCAGTTATTATCCTGGCCATGAAATATTTGAATGGGAAAATTGTTATCTGGTGATTACTTCTGAACCACCTCAGATAACAAAGCCAGTAACAGAATACCTTGTGATAAGTTCGGAAAAAGCCACGATTCAACAAATGGTCCAAGAGGCACAAAACACGTATTTACTTCTATCGTTTCTTCAATTAGAAAAGGCTAAGTTTTACCAAGCAGAAGATTTTTTCATTCAAGGCATTTTTAATTTTCCTTTTCATATTGAATTGGATTTTTTTGAAACCATCCAGACGATTTATGATGAATACTATGAAACCGTTATTTTTTTCGCCAATCATAACTTAAACATCAATGAAACCTCACAAGTATTACATATCCATCGAAATACATTGAATTACCGCTTGAAACGAATTCATGAATTGACGGGGATGGATCCAAAAGTTTGGCAAGATTTTTGGAAATTGTTCTATTATTTTGCCTATTGCTTTAAAGAACGTTTTGAAAAGTAGTGAGGAGCAGGAATGCTTGTTTGTTAAGCAAGTGTCAGCATATTTTTCGCCAGAATCAAAAATATCTTTTATAATAATTGTAAGGAATCAAACGATTTAGATATCAATGAGGAGTGGTGCCAGTGAAAAAAGCAGTTTTAATTGTTAACCCCAGTTCTGGTGGTGAAAAAGCCAAAGAATTTGAAACGTTAGCAGAAGAAAAATTAAAGCAGTTATTTGATGAAGTTGTAGTGAAACAAACAGAAAAAGGCGGCGATGCAGAACAATTTGCCCGTGAAGCTGCGGAAAGTCACTTCGACAGTGTTTTCGTAATGGGGGGAGATGGAACCGTTAATGAAGGAATTAGCGGGTTGGCAGAACAAGCTTACCGCCCAAAATTTGGCTTTTTTCCTTTAGGAACGGTGAACGATTTAGCGCGAGCCTTGAATTTACCGATGGACCCTGAAGAAGCGATTCAACAATTAGATTTAGAAAAAACCAGTGCTTTAGATGTGGGGAAAATCAATGACGACTACTTTATGAATGTCGTTGCGATTGGGACGATTCCAGAGTCAATTAACGACGTGGACGTTGAACAAAAAACGAAGTTAGGAAAACTCGCTTATTTTATTTCAGGTGCCAAACATTTAGCGAATGCTCAAACGTATCCTTTTCATTTAAGATTGGATCAAAAAGAACAAACCATTGAAAGTAGTACCGTTTTAGTTGGCTTAACAAATTCAATCGGTGGGTTTGAAACATTATTACCAGAGGCCCAAGTGGATGATGGCAAACTTCATTTAGTTTATTTAAAAGATCAATCATTGTGGGATGCAGTAAAAGCAGTCCCAGATTTGTTAAAAGGCGTCGACCAGTCCACTGATAATTTAGTTTACCTAACCTTTAAAGAAGGAACAATCTCCTTAGAAAACCAAGAAGAATTAACCACTAATGTGGATGGTGATGAAGGAGCTGCTTTGCCAATTACGCTGGAAATTTTACCTAAACACTTGACGGTGTATTGCGGTGAAGAACAAACAAAATAGCTGATTTTTTGAGAAAAGCTAGAACATTTCTATTTGTTTAAAAAACAGATAAGTTCTGGCTTTTCAAATCATCTAAAAGAGAATCAATCAGAGGCTATGCTATACTTTGTTTCTACATATTGATAGATAAGGGAGTTAATGAGATGAGAAGAAAAAAACATAAAAACAAAAAGAAACAAGAACTTTTTGAAGAGATTGAAAAACAAGAATTAGCAGAACAAGAAACTAAGCAATTGAATGAAGAAATCGAAGACCCAGAATTTCGTTCTTTTTTTCAAGATGTCTTGAAAAAATTTCCACAAAAAACGTCTACGGCCATAATGAATGCTTTCGCAACTTCTAAAGGTAAAGCAGAACAATTAGTGACGAACAGTCAAACACAACTCGACAAAGTATTTGATGAATTTTTGGCTGGTGTTTCACCTGACGTGAAAAAGAAAAGTCATCAAACGATTCATTTTGCTGCATTGTCAGCAGCAATTATTGGGTTTTCGCCAATTCCGTTTTCGGATGCTTTTTTACTGGTACCTGTTCAATTAACTATGATGTCACGGCTGCATAAAATTTTTGGTCAGTCTTGGTCTGAAAGCTTAGGGAAAAGTTTAACCAAAGAATTAGTAGTGGTTAGTTTAGGTAAGAGCGCAGTCGGAAATATTCTAAAAGTGATTCCTGTTGTCGGAACTGTGACTGGTGGCATGGTCAATGCTTCAGTTGCAGTAGCAATTACGGAAGCGCTTGGCTGGGTTACCGTCAAAATGTTAAACGATGGTGTTGATATCTTTGATGATGTGATGTCTTTCAAAGGACAATTTTCAACATTATTTAAAGCCATCCAAAATGCTAAAAAGAAATAATCGCTGTATTGATTAACTAGGGTGAGACACATTTAAACTTTTTTAAGTAATTCGTAGCAAATTTCCAAGGTTTTCGTCACAAATTATTCACAGGTTCTCGTTAATATATAAGCATACCAACAAAACACCCAACATAAACACTTTTCATTTTTACTCCTCAAGTAAAAATAACTCCTTTCCACTCAGTCTACCCAACTGAGTGGTTTTTTTTGCGAAAAAAGAGGGCGTTGAACAATTTGTTCAACGTCCTCTTTTAATAGATGGGGAAGTCATTTGTTAAGAATTATTTTTTCCATTCTGCTACTTGGTCTTTATGTGAATCAACCCAATCGCGTGCAGCTTCTTGTGGGTCTTTGCCTTCGTTAATTTCTAACATGACAGATTCCATATCCTTAGTTGTCCAATGGAAATTATCTAACACTTTGTAAGCTTCTGGTTGATCTTCTTTTAGGCCTTGGCGAGCCATTGTGTGAATCGCTTCTTCGCCGCCCATAGTGCCTTTTGGATCAGCTAAATATTTTAAATCATATTTTGCAAACATCCAGTGAGGAGACCAGCCAGTAATAACGATGTCTTCGTTGTTTTTAATTGCTTGTCCTAAGGCGACAGTCATGGCACCTGATGAAGAAGTTTCAACAGACCAATCTTTCAAATTAGGATAAGCTTCTTTAGTTTTCTCTGCTGCTGCAACAACACCAGCCCCAGGTTCAATTCCAGTAATCTTTTTCCCAGCTTGATCAGATAAATCTTCGATAGTATCAACATCCATATAAGAAGGGACGACAATTCCTAGCTTCGCACCTTTAAGGTTTTCACCAAGGTCGTCTAATTTATCTTTATATTGTTTATATTGCTCTGCGTGAGTTCCTGGCAGCCACGCACCAACCATGGCATCTGTTTCACCTTTAGCTACAGATTCCCACATAATTGCGTTATCTAAAGGAGTCGTTTTAACATCATATCCCATATCTTTTAAGACTTCGGCAACCACATGTGTGGAGGCTACTTCGGTATCCCATTCCACATAAGAAAGGGAAATTTGCTTATCATTTGTTGTTGTAAAAATTGAAGCACCAACTAAGCCAGCGACAATTACAACAACCGCTGCAATAATCCCATATTTTTTCTTTTTAGAGGTGGCACCAGCTGCTTTAGGGGCTACTTTTTTATTATTTAAATGTTGAGTAAAACGGTCAATGATAATCGCTAAAATAACTAAAGCCACACCATTTACGAAACCGTTCCCGACTTGTGCACGTTGTAAAGCGGAAAGGACGCCACGTCCTAATCCAGGCGCACCAATCATTGAAGCAATAACTACCATTGATAGAGCTAGCATGGTTGTTTGGTTAACACCAGCCATAATCGTGTTTTTGGCTAAAGGTAATTCTAATTTGAATAATTTTTGCCATCCAGTACTACCGTAAGAATCAGCTGCTTCAACAAGTTCATTTGGCACTTGTCGAATTCCTAAGTTCGTAAAGCGAACGGTTGGTGGTAAAGCGAAGATAACAGAGGCGAAGACCCCAGGAACCATACCAATTCCGAAGAATGCAACGGCTGGAATCAAGTAAACGAAACCAGGCATTGTTTGCATGAAGTCCAAAATCGGTGTAATAATACTCTTGGCTTTTTCACTTTTCGCCATTAAAATCCCTAGTGGCACACCAATGATAATGGAAATAACACTAGAAAGTAAAACTAACGTAACGGTACTCATTAAATCGTTCCATAAGTTTTGATTATAGATAAACATTAAGCCGATAAACGTGAATAAACTTAAGCCAATTTTTTTATTAGAAATAAAGAAAGCAGCAATCGTTAATAGCACGATCAGCACAAGTGGTGGTACGGCTGTTAGTAAGGCAGTAATGTTGTCCATTACACTTTGACCAATTGTTTGTAAAAAGCTGAATAATCCAGCAAATGTTGAAGTTAACCAATCAGTAAAACTTTCAACCCAAGACGCGACAGGTAATTGATACTTATTCATGTTCGTTCACCTCTGTTTCTGCAAGTGCTTCAAGTACGCTACCACGGATGACCACGCCTAATAGTTTGCCGTTATCAGTCACAGCAAGAGGCGTTTGTGCATCATAAATCAGTGGAAAAATATCATTCACTAACATATCTTTGTCGATTGTTTGAATTTCTGGATCCACACATTCTACAAGAGAAGTCCCGTTTTTACGCGCTTCTAAAGCTTTTTCTGCGCGTACAACGCCTTTTAGTTGGCGTTTTTTATCCACGGCAAGTAACATACTCACTTCTTCTTGACGCATCCGTTTTAAAGCAACAGTTGGGCCATCAATTTCAATGTTAGTAGTTAAAGCAGGTACCATAATATTTTGGGCAGTTAAGACTTTTGAACGATCCACATCTTCCACGAAGGTTCGCACATATTCGTTGGCTGGGTTGGTTAAAATTTCTTCTCCAGTCCCAATTTGCATAATTTGACCATCTTTCATCAAAGCAATCCGGTCGCCGATTCGTAAAGCTTCATTCAAATCATGTGTGATAAAGATAATGGTTTTTTTGACATTTTCTTGTAAATCTAATAGTTCGTCTTGCATTTCACGACGAATTAACGGATCAAGAGCAGAGAACGCTTCGTCCATTAATAAAATTTCTGGATCGTTAGCCAAGGCACGAGCAAGGCCGACACGTTGTTGCATCCCACCAGATAATTGACTTGGTAATTGGTCTTTAAAAGCAATTAAGCTAGAATTTTCTAAGGCTTTTTCAGCTTTTGCTTGGCGTTCTTCTTTAGGAACACCACGAATTTCTAAACCATATTCCGTATTTTCTAAGATAGTTCGATGGGGGAAAAGACCAAAGTTTTGGAAAACCATGCTCATTTTATTTCGACGTACTTCACGTAATCCTTCTTTATCTAAAGAAGAAATATCTTGTCCATCAATATAAATATTTCCTGAAGTTGGTTCAATCAAACGATTTAATAAACGAATTAATGTTGATTTCCCACTTCCTGATAACCCCATAATAACGAAAATTTCGCCTTCTTCAACTTCGAAATTTACATCATAAACACCGACTGTGGCACCCGTTTTTTCTAAAATTTCTGTTTTGCTTTTGTTGGCACGAATCATTTCAAGTGCCGGTTTGGTTTTCTTACCAAAGATCTTGGTAAGGTGATTTACTTTTACTTTTGGCAAATCATTGTTCCTCCTCATTAAAAAAGTGACTACATCAGACTACTATAAAGTTGTCACTTTGTCAAATTAGATGAAAATCTTTCTGAAAATGAAGAAAAACAGTATTTTAACTAGGTTTTATAGTGGTTTTTTATGAAAAATAGAAATAATAAATAAAAAAAGTGACTATTTACCGCAAGATAAGTAGTCACTTTTTTGTTTAAGGATAAAAGAAATTCTGCACTCGTTGTAAGGTTGATTCGTCATGTCCAACAAAATAAAGTGTGTCGTTCAACGAAATCTTTGCATATGGACCAGGTGAGACCAGAAGCTCTTCTTTGTGTTTGATGGCGATAATCGTTGCCGAAGTGTTTTGCCAAAAATTCATTTCGCTAATCGTCGCCTCAAGATAAGCAGCTTCTTCTGTTAAAACTAATGAATAAGGATTCATTGGATTGAAAGAATCAAAACGCTTTGTTTGTTCAACAAGAGTATCTAGAATGCTAGAAAAATGAGTAAGTTCTTCTTTTTGTTTCGCTACGCTATCTAGCAATTCTTCTTTAATTTCAGCAATCGTTTGAACGTCTTGATATTGTGTCACAAAGTCCTGCGCTTTTTCTTTTGATGCCACATAGAAGCCGCTGCCGTGTTTGGCTTTAACGATTTCTAAATCAACTAAAACGATAATGGCTTTGCGAGCTGTTTCTGGCGACACTTGGTATTGGTTAGCTAGGGTGGAACGGGCATGAATTTTATCTCCAACATGTAATTTGCCTTCTGCAATTTTTTCCGCAACATCAACGGCGATTTGTTGATATTTGGGCTTCGTTAAACTGATTTTTTTGGAAGCCATAGTGAATCCCTCCGTTAATTGTTATTTTCCATTTCTTCTAATTCTAAACTGAAATTTTCCCATTGCTCAAGTAGTTCATCTTGTTGCTGACGAGCGTCATCTAATTGTTGGTTTAAAGCCAGCAATTCAACATGATTTTCTAGAATGTCTGGTTGACTCATTTGTGCTTCTAATTGTGCAATTGTCGTATCTAACTGAGCAAGATTTTCTTCGACTTGTGTTATTTTTCTTTGCAAAGTACGGAGTAATTTTTGTTGCTCCTTGTTTTGATAAAAGGTATTTTTGGCTGTAACTGGTTCGGGTTTTTTCGCCGCTTCTTCATTAGCTAAGAGGGCAGCGATTTCTTCTTCCTCTTGTTTCTTTTCTAAATAATAATCATAGTCGCCTAAATAAAGTTTGCTGCCTTTTTCAGAAAGCTCAACAACTTTTGTTGCAATTCGATTGATAAAGTAACGGTCATGGGAAACGAAGAGGATGGTTCCTTCATAATCAATCAGCGCATTTTCTAAAACTTCTTTATTATCGATATCCAAGTGGTTGGTTGGCTCATCGAGAATCAAGAAATTGTCACGATCCATCGCTAATTTTGCTAATGCCACACGGGCTTTTTCGCCACCACTTAATAAAGGAATCGTTTTTTCAACATCATCTCCACTGAAGAGAAAGCCGCCTAAAATACTTCGAATCTCTTTTTCAGGTGTGATTGGGTGTTCATCCCATAATTCCGCTAGGACCGTTTTATTGCCATGTAAATTGGCTTGCTCTTGGTCATAGTAACCTACAGAAACATTGGTGCCAAAAGTTTTACTTCCTTTAATGAAAGGAATGCGGTCAATAATTGATTTCAAGAGAGTGGATTTACCAATTCCGTTCGGTCCGACTAAGGCAATGGCTTCTTTGCGACGAATATCCAAGTGAATAGGTTCGGATAAAATATGTTCTTGGTCGTAACCAATGGCGGCATCTTCGACTTGTAAAACAACATTTCCCGAGACTTTTTCACTATCGAAAAGAAAATGCGCCGATTTTTCATCTCCTTGAGGTCGGTCTAAACGGTCCATTTTTTCTAATACTTTTCGGCGACTTTGTGCACGTTTCGTTGTAGATGCACGAACCAGATTTTTGGCAACGAAATCTTCTAACTTATTGATTTCTTCTTGTTGCTTTTCATACGCTTTCCATTCACTGGCTAATTGTTCTGCTTTTAACTCTAAGTATTTGGAATAGTTTCCTTTGTAGTGAGTCATTTTTTTGCGACTCAGTTCATAAACTTCATTAACTACCTTATCTAAAAAATAACGATCGTGGGAAACAATTAATAGGGCGCCGGGATAACTTGGCAAATAAGATTCCAGCCAAGAAAGCGTCTCGATATCTAAGTGGTTTGTAGGCTCGTCCAGAATTAAAATGTCTGGTTTTTGTAAAAGCATTCTCGCTAATGCAAGCCGGGTTTTTTGACCACCAGATAAGGTTTGAATATCTTTCGTGTAAAAGGATTCATCAAAGCCAAAGCCGTGAAGGACTGAACGAATTTCATTTTCATAGCCGTAGCCATTTTTTTCAGAAAACGTATGTTGCAATTGATCGTACTCTTTTAAAATTCCTTCATAAACGGAAGTGGTTGGATCCATTTCACTAATTTTAGTTTCTAATTCTCGCATACGCTGTTCCATTTCTAGGATGTCAGCAAAGGCTTTTGTCATTTCTTCCCAAACGGTTTTATCTGATTCTAAGCCGGTATTTTGAGCTAAATAACCTAACGTAGCAGTTTTATTTTTGGCAATGGTTCCGCTATCGGGAGCATCAATGCCTGCAATGATTTTTAAAAAAGTCGATTTTCCAGCACCATTACGACCAACTAAGGCAATCCGACTTTTTGTTGCAATTTCTAAATGTATGTTTTCAAACAATGTTTCCGAGCCAAAATGCCGGGCAACTTGATTTGCTTGTAATAAAATCATCAGTAGTCCTCATTTCTAAATTCATTGCCCTTAGTGTAGCATAAAATCTGCTAAAATAGCACGTATCAAAAAATGCTTTGTGAAGGTTTATACCTTTTATCACAAACTTTTGAAGAAAAATGCTATTTTTGAGCCATAGAATTGCTTTTTATTGTGAAAAACTGCTATTATGTTAATGGATAAGATTTAAGTGAAAGTATTGGAGGTCCAATTGTGAAAGATCAAGTTATTCCAAAAGCAACGGCGCGACGCCTTCCTTTATATTATCGCTACTTAAGAATGTTACATGATACAGGAAAAAATAAAGTCTCATCAACTGAATTAAGTGAAGCGGTACAAGTAGACAGTGCGACTATTCGTCGTGACTTTTCATATTTTGGTGAATTAGGTAAACGTGGGTACGGCTATGATGTTGAAAACTTAATGAACTTTTTTGCAAAAACATTGAATGAAGATGAGTTAACCAATGTCGCATTAATCGGGGTTGGTAATTTAGGAAGTGCTTTATTAAAGTACAAATTCCATCAAAGCAACAGTATTCGTGTAAGTTGCGCATTTGATGTGAATGAAGATATTGTGGGACGCATTGTTGACGGTATTCCGGTTTATCCAATGGAAGATATGATGGAACAAATCCGTGTTCAACAAATCGAAGTAGCTATTTTAACTATTCCAGCTCGCAAAGCGCAAGAAGTTGTGAACAAACTTGCCGAAGCAGGGGTTAAAGGAATTCTAAACTTTACGGCTGCGCGTTTAGTAGCGCCACCTGAAGTATTAATTCAAAATGTTGACTTAACCAACGAATTACAAACATTAATTTATTTCTTACATCATGACAATGAATTATTGGAAGAAGAAGACTAAAAAAGAGATTTAAGGTCGTATTTGAATGAGTGAAATAATATTATTGTTTTTACAAAAAAGGAATAAAATAATAAAGCTAATCTTATTTATGAATAAGATTAGCTTTTTCTGTTATTTACGTAAAATTCATCTTTCTTTTCGTTTTTACTATGATAAAAGGTTGATTAACTTGTGTTAATGAATAAAAAAGTTATTTTTAATTTTTTAAATTATTAAAAAAAAATAACGAAAGTAGTTCTTGTTGTTTTTTTATAAATGATAAACTTAATATGTATTGTCTTTTTTTTTATAAATATGTTACGTTAGATATATAAAAGAATAAGGAGTGATTTTTTGAGGAAAATAATTGTAAGCGTTTTTTTAGGGGTTGTTGTTTTAATGTGTGATGTTGTGCCGGTTTCTGCTGCTGAGAATAATTACGCCATATCAACAGAAAATCAAGATTTGATTAGTGCTGCTATCGCAAGAGAAGAATCGAATAAAGATTACTTAGATGGTGTTATTAGAATATTTAATGAGTTAGAATCAGAGGAAAGTTTTAATAAATCTTTAAATGAGTCTTTAACTGAACTTTCCAAGTATGATGAAGAGCAAAGTGCTCTTTTGGATAACTACATGAAAGAAGTATCTTCAGAAGTCCAAAACAATGAACTTCAGGTTTTGCCTGAAAATAGAATTACTACAAGAACAATAACACCTGCTAATCCCGCGTATGCTACGGCACTTAGTGCATACAAAGCTGGTATATTGTTAGTGCAACGTAGAGGACATTGGCAAACTGCAAATTACATGAATCACGCTATTGCTTCTTTGTATAATGTTACATGGAATCCTAGTTGGCGGCCTCCTACTTATTACAATAGAAATGATACGTGGGCAAATATAGTAGATGGTGAAGAATTAGTGACTGCTTATTATTCGCGATTGAAAGCCGAAGCTTTCAGAGGTGGAAGAACTTCAGGTTCGTTTACTGGAAGTTATACTTTTAATTCTGGTCATTTGCTTACAGCGTTAAGGGGCGTGAGCTATACAGTTTCTTATAGAAAACAAGCCAATGGAAATTATTGGACACAAACAAAGGTTACAGATATTTTTGATTTCAAGTGGGAACAAAACGGTTATGATGGCAATTTTGGAGTAGGTTTTGGAAATAATTATGCGTATGCAATGCAGCGGGCTGGATATATAAGACCTTTCAAAATAGAGATTGTGAAAGAAATCTCGAGATAATGAATGAGAGAAAAATAAAAGATTCAAAGGATTTTTTCCTCTGAATCTTTTATTTTTTGCTTTCAATTACTTTCTTTTTATTTTTAAATAAATTCCAACTATGAAAAAAAGAAGAGAAATAAATTGTAACTGTCTTCCTAATTTTAGATTAATCGCAAACTCATTCAATAGAATCTTCTTTTCTTCATACGTCATATTACTAGTGCTAACTGGTATAAAATTTACTGATAAAATCGTTCCAATTAAAAGTATTATAAAGCCTAATAGGAGTATTATTTTAAAATTTATTTTACTAAAAAATTTCATTGTTAAGTTCTCCTTTTTGATTATACAACATTATTTGTTGAATGAGAGTTATTAATTTGGAACATTATCTAAAGTTAGTCCCAAAAAATCTAACTTTAAATAATGCTCTTTTTTAGTTGATCGTTGTCTGTGCTAAGGTTAATTGAATCAGTATTACCAAGGAATTCATGCCGCAATGGGCAATAACTGAGGTCCAAATTTTTCCAGTTTGCTTGTACAAAAGAGCAAAGAAAAATCCCATAAAGAAATAAACAAAAAAGTGACCATCGGCATGTGCGAGTGAAAAAATCGCCGAACTAACAGTAGCCGCAATCCAGAAATTTGTAAAAGGCTGGATTAAATGGATAAATGCATAACGAAAGACGAATTCTTCCATAATCGGACCACCGATAGTAGTTGCCAAAATAAATAAAGGATTTGCCAAAATCACCGCTACAATAGCTTGTGTATTTTGAGAAGTAGCTTGTTCTCCTGTGATGGCTACTTCAATGGCAAAAGTAACCCCTTGAATCAGCATGGCAATGAAAATCCCACTAACACCTAGTAAAAAAATAAAAATAGGTGATTTCAAGGTTGCTGTTTCCTCTAAAGGAGAAGGTTCTGTTGTTTTTAAAAAGATGCCAATCATTACAAGGGCGCCAATAATGTAGAGAGCAGTTGTCACATTAATCGCTGCATTGGGGGAAATACCCGAAAAAAGTAACGGCCCGAAAAAAGCGATAATGTATGTGACTAAAATAAATAAACTTGATTTTCTTAAGGTCATGGTTAATCCTTTCTATAATTATTTTTTACGATTATTGCGATATCCTAATAAAAGAAAAACGAATAAGAAAAAGAAAAGAGATTCCCAAAGTGTCGAAACAATTCCTTCTGTGACACTGAAAACAAGATTTCCTAAATTCGCTATCACAAAATAAACGAATGTTGCTATTAGTGCTGTAAGTAAACGTTGTTTCATTTTATTCGCCTCCAATCGTAGTCAATTTATTTTACCATGAATTAAAGGATTGGAAAAACATTCCATGAAAAAAGAATACTCAATAAAAAATGCGTATCTTATAATTGACAAGAAAAAGAGAGAAAAGACTTGCATTTTTAGAGTGAAATGAGTATTATAAATAGTGTGAGTTAGCACTCTTATGTATCGAGTGCTAAAATAAGCGAAAACTTTTTATTTGGAGGGATTTATTGTGTTAAAACCATTAGGCGATCGCGTCGTAATTAGAGTCGCGAAAGAAGAAGAAAAAACTGTTGGAGGAATTGTTCTTGCATCCGTTGCAAAAGAAAAACCACAAACAGGTGAAGTTATCGCAGTAGGTGAAGGTCGTGTGCTTGAAAATGGCACAAAAGTTCCGATGGAAGTAAAAATTGGTGACACAGTAATGTTTGAAAAATATTCAGGAACAGAAGTGAAATACGAAGGCGTAGAATACTTAATTGTATCAGCCAAAGACATTATTGCCACTGTTGAATAATAAACAACTTTTACAGAATAATATAATAGAAGAAAAAAATTATGAGGTGAAGAAATCATGGCAAAAGAGATTAAATTTGCAGAAGATGCACGTGCAGCAATGCTACGCGGAGTAGATGTATTAGCAGATACAGTGAAAGTGACATTAGGCCCTAAAGGTCGTAACGTTGTTTTAGAAAAATCATTTGGTTCACCATTGATTACTAACGATGGGGTAACAATTGCTAAGGAAATTGAATTGGAAGATCATTTTGAAAACATGGGTGCAAAATTAGTTTCAGAAGTTGCTTCTAAAACGAATGATATTGCTGGTGACGGAACAACAACAGCGACTGTTTTGACACAAGCCATTGTTCGTGAAGGTTTAAAAAACGTAACTGCTGGAGCTAACCCATTAGGTATTCGCCGTGGGATTGAATTAGCAACAAAAACAGCAGTAGAAGAATTACACAATATTTCATCTGTAGTTGATTCAAAAGAAGCGATTGCACAAGTCGCTGCTGTTTCATCAGGTTCTGAAAAAGTCGGCCAATTAATTGCTGATGCAATGGAAAAAGTTGGTAACGACGGCGTAATTACCATTGAAGAATCAAAAGGGATTGAAACAGAATTAGATGTGGTTGAAGGAATGCAATTCGACCGCGGTTATTTATCTCAATACATGGTTACTGACAACGATAAAATGGAAGCTGTTTTAGAAAATCCATATATCTTAATTACCGACAAAAAAATCTCAAATATTCAAGATATCTTACCTTTATTAGAACAAATTCTACAACAAAGCCGCCCACTATTGATCATTGCGGATGATGTTGATGGGGAAGCTCTACCAACATTAGTATTGAACAAAATCCGTGGTACATTTAATGTTGTCGCAGTAAAAGCGCCAGGATTTGGTGACCGCCGCAAAGCGATGCTTGAAGATATTGCTATTTTAACAGGTGGTACAGTAATCACTGACGACTTAGGGTTAGAGTTAAAAGACACAACTATTGAAAACTTAGGAAATGCTAGCAAAGTAGTTGTCGACAAAGATAACACAACAATTGTCGAAGGTGCTGGTTCAAAAGAAGCCATTGATGCCCGCGTTCATTTAATTAAAAACCAAATCGGCGAAACAACGTCTGATTTTGATCGTGAAAAATTACAAGAACGTTTAGCTAAATTAGCTGGCGGGGTTGCTGTCGTTAAAGTCGGTGCTGCAACTGAAACAGAATTAAAAGAATTAAAATTACGAATTGAAGATGCATTAAATGCAACACGTGCCGCTGTAGAAGAAGGCATGGTTTCTGGTGGTGGTACCGCACTTGTCAATGTAATTGGTAAAGTCGCTGCGCTAGAAGCTGAAGGCGATGTGGCAACAGGGATCAAGATTGTCGTTCGTGCATTAGAAGAACCAATCCGTCAAATCGCTGAAAATGCTGGTTATGAAGGATCAGTGATTGTTGACAAACTAAAAAATGTTGACTTAGGTATCGGATTCAATGCAGCTAACGGTGAATGGGTAAACATGGTTGAAGCCGGTATTGTTGACCCAACAAAAGTAACTCGTTCTGCCTTACAAAATGCAGCTTCTGTGTCAGCTTTATTATTAACAACTGAAGCAGTTGTTGCAGACAAACCAGAACCAGCTGCACCAGCTCCTATGATGGATCCATCAATGGGCATGGGCGGTATGATGTAAAAATAAAAAAGTATTCTAAAAGCTTACGATTGAAAAATCGTAAGCTTTTTTTTACATAAAGAATAAATAATCTAAATAATATCTTTGCTTATGGTGTTTTCTCAAATATTTACTCAATTAACAAAAAAGATGATAATTTAAAGGCTTCGTTTTAGCTAGACAGCCTTGTTTTTATTCGATAAAATTTAGTAATAACAATCATTTTTTGAAAACTAGTAGTTGGTAATTTTTATTTATTAATATAATATAAATAAAAATTATTATATTTTGAAGGGGAATATTAGGAAGATTGAGGTGGAAAAATGGAAAAATATACAATTGGTGTCGTTCCTTTGACAATTGAAACAAAAGAATACTGTCAAAATTGGTTTGTTAGTAATCAAGTAGAATGTCAGATCATCCAAGGAACAAATATACTTCTTCATTTGCACCATATTGATGGATTAGTGATTGAAGTTACTGACCACCAGCAAGTAAATACTTGTTGTGAGTTATTAATGGCGATTCGCAAGCAGTCAGATTTACCGATTTGGTTATTTTCTCGGACAGAAGTAATTAGTAAAGTCAATCGAATTATTTATTTACAATTAGGTGCAGATGGCGTTTTTGATCATTCTTATGATCGTCAAGAATGCATGTTAAGCATGAGTAATTTATTGCAACGTGTAAAAAGACGTTTTTATCCTAAATTAGCTATTGCAAACGAGGAACAAACAGTTACTAAGAATCTTTCTGAGAGATTGTATTTAATTGCGCCAAATTTGAGTGTTTGCTTGGGAAGTGGAGAAGAAATTCTTTTAACAAAATTGGAATTTTTCACAATAGAGTATTTATACAAACACGCAGGACAAACAATTACATATGAAGAACTCTACAAAAATGTCTGGAAAGATACTGCGAATGAACGAAAATATCGTGTCGCTAATGTGATTTTCCATTTGCGCAAAAAAATTGAACAAGATGTGAACAAACCACAATATATCAAAACAATTCGTTCAAAAGGCTATATGTTAACGGTGTAAAAGGTACGAAGGGGGAGAAAAAGATGTGGCAATTTTTGACTAAAAACAATGAAGATGAGGAGTATGAGAAGATGCCGGATTTTGAAAATGAACAATCGATGAAAGCACAACCAAAGGTAACAGAGGAAGCAAGCTTTGATGACGAGGTTGTTTATGCAAAAGAGCAAGCTGCAAAAGTTAAGCAGGTCCAGCAACAAGTGCCGACTGAACTGTCAGAAGAATCATTTTCTTTTGTTGAAAAACTAGAAGAAGAAAATCAACTATATCAGCAATCCATTAAAAAGCTAACGGAGCAATTATTAATGCAAACCAATGAAGTGGAAGCATTACAAAAACAAGTAGTCGAAAAAGATGTTCAACTTAAACATGTTAAAGAAACATTAAGTGATAAAGAAACAACTATCACTTCTTTACAGAAACAATTGTCTGAAGAAAAGATGCAACAGAGACAGACCAGTGAAGAGAATTTAGACACAGCCGTTACGCTTTCTCAAAAAGAAATTGGCGAAGTGTTATTGGAAGCCAAACGTCAAGCAAAAGAAACAATTAGTCAAGCCAAACAACAAGTTGCAACAGTTCATGAAGAAATGGAACAACGTTTAGCAACTTTAACACGCATGAAGCAAGTGGCAAGAGAGTACCAAGCTTATTGTGAACAAATGCTGACAATCAAGAATGAATCAACAGGAACGTACCAACAGATAGAGCAGTTATTAGCAGAAATAAAGAGGTAAATGAAGGAGAAATGCGATGAAAAAAAGAAAGGCGAGATATTTGAAGTTGGTATGTATTGGAATTTTAGGGATTTATGCGGGCGCCAGTTACTACAATTCGGAACCATTAATCGCTCAAGAAGAGACCGAAACGAGGGACGAAAGTCGACAGCTATCGCTGGAAGAAAAAAGAGCGGACCAAGCCAATCAAGATCAAGGAACCCTTACTTCTTCAACGCTGAACGAAACAATAATAAGTTCGTCTGAACAACAAGAAAGCTCAACACAAAATGACACCAGTGACCATCCAGAAAATAATGTGGAACCTTCAGAATCTGAAAATAGTTTACCGCCACAAGAAAAGCCAATTGCTAGTACTAAACCAACCGAATCGTTACAAAGTGAGCAACCAGCGTCTGAAGAGCGTAAAGCACTCACTGAAAAGCCGCCTCATAATCAGGAACCACAAAATTCTACATTAACTGAAAAGACCAAAGAGCCGTTGGTACATTCAGAGATAGACAATAGTCAAGAAAAGGAAAAGCAAGCAGGAATTCAACAACAAGCCGAGGCAAATTTTGTTGTCCAAGAGAATGCTTCTACTTCTGAGTTTATTAGAAAAATCGGTGAAGAAGCACGAGTTATTGGTCAGCAACATGATCTATACGCTTCTGTCATGATAGCTCAAGCTATTTTAGAAAGTGGCTCGGGCAATAGTGCGTTAGCAGCGCCGCCTAATTATAATTTGTTTGGCATTAAAGGCGCTTATCAAGGTCAAAGTGTCAGCTTTCCCACACAAGAAGATGATGGTAAAGGGAAGATGACCACCATTCATGCCGATTTTCGTCAGTATCCATCCTATAAAGAGTCATTAACAGACTATAGTAAATTAATCATCAATGGGCTGGCTGGTAATCCAACGTTTTATCACGGCGTTTTGAAAGCAAACACGACGAATTATCAGCAGGCAACAAAATTTTTAACAGGTCGTTATGCAACGGATACATATTACGATAAAAAATTAAACGCGTTGATTGAAACCTATCAATTAACTGAATACGATCAAGAAAAGAAGAAACCAGTAGTGACTAATTTGGCAGAAGAAAAGAAACCTTCGTTTGATAAGGAAGCAGTCAAAGAACAGCTAAAAAAAGAAGCAGTCATCTATGAAGTAAGCAAAGGAGATTCTCTCGCCACCATTAGCCAGACGTTTGGTGTGTCAGCAACAGCCATTTTAAAGCAAAATTCAAAGACTCAAGAAATGTTTTATATTGGCCAAAAAATCACGATTCCTCAGCATACAGCGGCGACTTCTCTAGAGCCGAAAGAACAAGCGTTACTTCAATCACTAATAATCAGTAAATCGGTGACTAATGCTTTGGAAACAGCAGAGCAATCAAATGGTACAGCGAATGACTCAAAAACAGAGTCTACTGAGTATTATGAAGTAAAAAGAGGAGAGACACTCGCAAAAATTGCTAAAAAAACGGGCTATTCCTTAACCGCCCTCAAGCAGGCAAATGACTTAACGTATTCTGTATTAACCGAAGGACAAACGATAGCACTTCCTAAGCTAAAGGACTAATGCTGATTTAACTTATTGGTCGATAGAGTCAATATATTATTAGACGAAGAGTAGAGGAAAAGTTCATTCATGGATGAACTTTTCCTCTACTCTTACTATGTTTTTCATAAATACTTAATAAATAGTAAAATTAGCAAGAGAATTGTGTCTTTACACAAAATAGATAGGTTTTCTTGCCGAAGTTTGATAAAATGATTAGTTGAAAGGATGCGTGAAAATTGAAAGAATTATTTCGTAAATACCGAGAAGTACTGGCTTATTTATTTTTTGGTGGTGCAACGACTGTCGTCAACTTAGTTGTGTTTTTTGTTTGTCAAAATGTGTTAGGGCTGGATTACAAGATAAGTAACGCAATTAGTTGGTTTTTATCTGTTCTATTTGCCTTTTTCACGAATAAATATTGGGTATTCGCAAGTAAGCATGAAAGCATAGCTGGTTTTTTTAAAGAAATGGGCTTATTTTATTGGTACCGAATTTTATCTTTTGTGGCTGATATGGGTTTAATGATTCTCCTAATTGATGGCATTCATTTTTCATCGTTTTGGGCGAAAATGATTACACAAGTTGTAGTAGTGATTTTAAATTATTTCTTCAGTAAGTTTTTCATTTTTAAAGAAAAAGAGGTCTAAGCAGATTTTAGGCTAAAAAAAATTTTTTTGTTATAATATAAACAAGTTTTTAATACAAAGAATAGAGGTAGAAAACGATGGACTATACATATGCAGATGATAGTTTGACATTGCATACAGATATGTATCAAATCAATATGATGCAAACATACTGGGAATTAGGGAGAGCAGATTTGCATGCTGTTTTTGAATGTTACTTTAGAGAGATGCCTTTTAATCATGGCTACGCAATTTTTGCAGGTTTAGAACGTTTAGTCAATTATCTCGAAAATTTAACGTTCACAGAATCTGATATTGCATATCTCAGAGAAGTTGAAGAATATCCAGAAGATTTCTTGACGTATTTAGCAAATTTTGAATTTAAATGTACTGTACGCTCTGCTTTAGAAGGGGATTTGGTTTTTAATAACGAACCGTTAATTCAAATTGAAGGTCCTTTGGCACAATGTCAATTGGTAGAAACTGCCTTGCTAAATATGGTGAATTTCCAAACATTAATTGCGACAAAAGCGGCTCGAATTAAATCCGTGATTGGCGATGATCCTTTATTGGAATTTGGAACACGCCGAGCACAAGAATTAGATGCTGCCATTTGGGGCACAAGAGCCGCCTATATTGGTGGGGCGGACGCGACAAGTAATGTTCGTGCTGGTAAAATTTTTGGTATTCCGGTTAGTGGGACCCATGCCCATTCATTGGTTCAGTCGTATGGAAATGATTATGAAGCATTCATGGCGTATGCCAAAACACATCGGGATTGCGTTTTCCTTGTTGATACGTATGATACTTTGAAAGCGGGAGTGCCAAGCGCAATTCGAGTAGCTCGAGAAATGGGTGATAAAATTAATTTCCTAGGCGTGCGGATTGATAGTGGCGATATGGCTTATATTTCTAAACGAGTTCGTGAACAACTGGACGAAGCAGGCTTTACTGAAGCAAAAATTTATGCATCGAACGATTTAGATGAAAATACGATTTTGAATCTAAAAATGCAAAAATCAAAAATTGATGTATGGGGCGTGGGTACCAAGCTAATTACCGCCTATGATCAACCGGCTTTAGGAGCGGTGTTTAAATTAGTTTCAATTGAAGGTGAAGATGGTCAAATGAAAGATACCATTAAACTATCTAGCAATGCTGAAAAAGTGACAACACCAGGAAAAAAACAAGTCTGGCGCATTACACGTAAATCTGATAAAAAGTCAGAAGGGGACTATGTGACACTTTGGAACGAAGATCCTCGCCAAGAAGAAGAAATTTATATGTTCCATCCCGTTCATACCTTTATTAATAAGTATGTCCGTGATTTTGAAGCACGGCCAGTACTCCAAGATATTTTCGTTGAAGGAAAACGTGTGTACGAATTACCAACTTTAGATGAAATTAAACAATATGCAAAAGAAAATTTAGATTCACTTTGGGAAGAATACAAGCGGGACTTGAATCCGCAGAAATATCCAGTGGACCTTTCAACAGATTGTTGGAACCACAAAATGAATTTATTGGAAAAAGTGCGTAAAGACGTTAAACATTTAACGGAAACGGTGAATAAGGAGGCCTAGAAATGACAACACTTCAAGAAAAAATCATTCAAGAGTTAGGTGTTTTACCGACAATTGATCCAAAAGAAGAAGTTCGTAAAAGTATTGATTTTCTGAAAGCTTATTTAACTAAACATCCTTTTTTAAAAACCTTTGTCTTGGGAATTAGTGGCGGACAAGATTCAACATTAGCTGGGCGCTTAGCACAATTAGCGATGACTGAAATGCGCGAAGAAACAGGAGATATGTCGTATCAATTTATTGCGATTCGCCTTCCATACGGTGAGCAAGCAGATGAAGCTGATGCACAAGCCGCGCTAGCCTTTATCCAGCCAGATGTTTCTTTACGAGTGGATATTAAACCAGCAGTGGATGCAATGGTTGGTTCGCTAGAAAACGCTGGCGTTCAAATTAGCGATTTTAATAAAGGGAACATGAAAGCACGTCAACGTATGATTACACAATATGCAGTAGCTGGCGAAAATGCTGGCGCAGTAATTGGCACAGACCACGCAGCCGAAAATGTCACAGCTTTCTTCACCAAATATGGCGATGGCGGAGCGGATATTTTACCGTTATTTCGTTTAAATAAGCGCCAAGGAAAAGCTTTGCTGAAAGAACTTGGGGCACCAGAAGCCTTGTATCTAAAAATACCAACAGCTGATCTAGAAGATGACAAACCGTTAGTTGCAGATGAAGTTGCCTTAGGTGTCACGTATGATGCCATTGATGACTATTTGGAAGGCAAAAAAGTCTCGGAAACAGATCAACAAACAATTGAAAACTGGTATAAAAAAGGACAACACAAACGGCATTTACCCATTACAATTTTTGATGATTTTTGGAAATAAAAACACAGACCATCGGCGAATGAACGATGGTCTGTGTTTTTTTACATAACTACTTTTCAGAAAGTAAACGTTGCTACAGCAACTATCCCATGATAATGAAAGTCGTTTTCATTTAGGCGTTTTCACTTTCTTTTTCAAAACAGAAAAGGTACGCTCAATAATGTAAAGTGAATGATGGGAGAGAAAAAGAGATGAAGCATGTAACAAAATTGGGGATTACAATTATAACAGGAGTTTTGGCATTATTATTTGAATTTATTTTACATCAGCCGAATTGGGCGTATGGCATTATTTTAATAACAGGTTCTGTAATGGCGTTAATGATGTTCTGGGAAATGATTCAAACCTTACGTGAAGGAAAATATGGTGTCGATATTTTAGCGATTACCGCTATCGTTGCAACCTTAGCTGTGGGAGAATACTGGGCCAGTTTGATGATTTTAATTATGTTGACTGGTGGTGATTCATTAGAAGACTATGCCGCTGGAAAAGCTAACCAAGAGCTGAAGTCATTATTGGATAACTCGCCACAAAAAGCTCATCGCTTGAATGGCGAAAGTTTAGAAGATGTTTCTGTTGAGGAAATCAATGTTGGCGATGAATTAGTAGTAAAACCAGGGGAACTAGTTCCAGTTGATGGCTTGGTAAAAACCGGGACATCAACAGTCGATGAATCTTCATTAACAGGAGAATCAAAACCAATTGAAAAAAATCCTGGGGATGAATTAATGTCGGGTTCCGTGAATGGTGATGGCTCTTTGAAAATAGTTGCTGAAAAAACTGTAGCCGACAGTCAATATCAAACAATTGTGAACTTAGTGAAAGAATCTGCGGCACGACCAGCTCATTTTGTACGTTTAGCAGACCGCTATGCGGTACCTTTTACACTAGTTGCCTACCTAATTGCAGGTGTTGCTTGGTTTGTTTCAAAAAGTCCGACACGTTTTGCGGAAGTCTTAGTTGTTGCTTCGCCGTGTCCTTTAATTCTATCTGCCCCAATTGCTTTAGTGGCAGGGATGGGTCGTTCAAGTCGTCATGGGGTCGTTATTAAATCGGGAACGATGGTCGAAAAATTAGCTTCTGCAAAAACGATTGCGTTTGATAAAACAGGCACGATTACGCAAGGACAACTTTCTGTTGATCAAGTCCAACCAATCAATGCTGAAATAACTGCTGCTGAATTAGTGGGATTGGCAGCAAGCGTGGAACAAGAATCAAGTCACATTTTAGCTAGATCAATTGTTGCTTATGCCAGAAAGCAAGATGTCCCATTAAAAAATATTACAGATCTAGCGGAAGTTTCTGGTGCTGGCGTGAAGGCATTTGTGGATGGTGCTGAGATACGGGTAGGTAAAAAGAATTTTGTGACACAAGAGTCTCAAGCAACTGAAAAAATTGATAAAACGACTATTCATATTTCACGTAATGGCACATATTTAGGCCGAATTACTTTTACAGACACTGTACGCCCAGAAGCAAAAGAGACTATGGAAAAATTACACCAATTACATCTTCAACGAATTTTAATGCTGACGGGGGATCAAGAATCCGTCGCAGAAACGATTGCTGCAGAAGTAGGAATTACCGAAGTACATGGGGAATGTTTACCACAAGATAAATTAACTATTCTAAAAGAATTGCCTAAAGAAAATCATCCAGTCATCATGGTAGGAGATGGTGTAAATGATGCACCTTCGCTTGCTGCTGCAGACGTAGGTATTGCTATGGGCGCTCATGGAGCTACTGCGGCTAGTGAAACTGCTGATGTTGTTATTTTAAAAGATGACTTAAGTAAAGTCAGCCAAGCGGTCGAAATTGCCCAAGATACCATGAAAATTGCCAAACAATCTGTATTAATCGGAATTTTTATCTGCGTTTTACTAATGCTAATTGCTAGTACCGGGATCATTCCGGCGCTAATCGGGGCTATGCTACAAGAAGTCGTGGACACTGTGTCAATCTTATCTGCTTTGCGTGCTCGTCGAATTGGCAAGTAAGGTGGAACAATTAATTGCCTGAATGTCCAGCTTAGTGGTAAAATAAAGGTACGTTTTTAATATTAATAAGTTACAGGGGAGAGATTGTGCAATGAAAGGAAACCAAATAGATGGGCAACCAGTCACGGAAGAACAACTATTAAAAGAAGGTTACCGTAAATATACTGGGGAAGGAATTGATATCTTTTATAATAAAGATATTTGTGAACATATTGGTAATTGTGTTCGCGGAAATCCAGAAGTCTTTGAAGTTGGTCGGAAACCATGGATTATTCCAGATAACGGAAGTGTTGAAAATGACATGATTGTGGTAGATTCATGTCCAAGTGGTGCTCTAAAATATATTCGGAAAGCAGGGAACGAATATGCAAATTAAAGAAGAAAACAATCGTTTTGCTCTATATAACGATGAAAACCAAGAAATTGGTGAAATGACTTGGTCAGATGCTGGCGAAAGCATGATGATTATTGATCATACGTTTGTTGATCCAACTTATCGTGGACAAAAATTAGCTGAAAAACTTGTTTTAGCAGGTGTTGAAAAAGCGAGAAAAGAGCATAAAAAAATTATTCCGCTATGTCCATTTGCCAAAAAAGAATTTGATACTAAACCTGAATACGGAGACGTATTGAGAAAATAAAGAAGAAACTAGCAACAGCCGCAAGTAGGAATCTGATTCCTACTTGCGGCTGTTGCTATTAGAGACAAATAAGGAAAGACATTAAATTTCACTGGTGTTTACAGATAAAATATGCTACATTAAAGTAGATGAATTTCGCATATTTGTATAAAAAGGAGAATTAACGCATGTATAATCTAATCTTAACGTTGGTCATCATTTTATCTGTTTTAATCGTCATTACTGTTATGATGCAACCAAGCAAACAAAACAGTGCAGCAAGTGCCTTCACTGGCGGTGCAGATAAATTATTTGGGAAGCAAAAAGCGCGCGGTTTTGAAGCTGTTATGCAACGCTCAACAGCAGTTCTTGGCGCAATTTGGATGATTTTATTATTTGTTTTGGCGTTCTTATCTTCAAAATAAGTACGTAATCTTTTAAAATGACAAGTTTAGAACAGAGAGATGAGTGCGGACACTTATTTTTCTGTTCTTTTTCTTTCTGAAAAAGTCTTTGAAACTTATCATTTCGGAAGGTTTTCTTTTGAGAATATGATAGAATGAAGCTGAGGTGAGCGAAGTGGCAAAAAAAATCAATTTACCGAAGCCGTTATTTTCAGAAAAAGGAAAACGGGCGGTCCTTTTATTACACGCTTATTCTGGCAGCAGTAATGATGTACGGATGTTAAGCAGACGTTTAGAAAAAGAAAATTATACTGTCTATTCGCCTAATTTTTCAGGACATGGCACGCTAGTTCCTGAAGATATTTTAGATCAAACAACGGAACAATGGTGGCAAGATACACAAGAAGCAGTCGCTTTTTTGAGAGAAAGAGGCTATCAAGAAATTGCCATTTTTGGTTTATCAATGGGCGGGATTTTCAGTATGCATGCATTAACGGAACAATTAACAGGATTAATTGGTGGTGGATTTTTCTGTTCACCGATCTACCCTGTCGCAAATAAAGTCCCAGAAAATTTTGTATTATACGCAAAAAACGTGATGAAAATCGCAGAAGTTCCTGCAGAGGAACAACAAAGCCGGTTGCAATCGATTGAGCAACGAGTCAAACAACAATTAGGAGCGATTGAAACGATTGCTAGTCAGACGGCTGACAAACTAAACAAAATCCACGCACCTCTTTTCTTAGCGCAAGCTGGCAAAGATGAAATGATTGAGCCAATGGGCGTCTATCAAACGGCCCAAGCACTAACACAAGCACGTGTGACCTTACAATGGTACCCAAACAGCGGACATGTCATTACGGTGAGTGGAGAACACAAACAATTAGAGCAAGATGTGGTGCAATTTTTAGCAACACTACCTTGGAATGAGGAGAAATAATGACAAAACAAACAATTAAAGAGCAAATTTTACATTTCATGGAAAGCCAAAAAAAGAAAAGCTTTTCAATGGAAGAAATTGCACAGGGCTTGAATTTAGAAAAAAGTTCAGATTTTAAAATTTTAGTGCAAACCATTGCACAAATGGAACGAGAAAAGTCAGTTAGTTTCAACAAAAAAGGCAAAGTCCTGTTACCAATGAAAGACTTATTAATAGAAGGAACGTTTCGTGCGAATGAACGAGGCTTTGGTTTTGTAACCATCGATCCTGAAGAACCAGATGTTTATATTCCGAAAGAGGCAACGAACTTTGCAATGGATGGAGATACGGTTTTAATTGACGTGATCCAACATGCGGATCCTTTTTCAGATCGCGGCGCAGAAGGTAAAGTCAAAGAAATTAAAGAGCGAGCAGTGAGCCAAGTTGTCGGAGAATTTGTGGCATATAGTGAAGAAGAAATGGCAGAAATGGGACTGTATGGCTACATGATTCCCAAAGATAAGAAATTGAATCAGTATACTGTATCAATTGCACCTGAAGGGATTAAGCCAGTAGATGGTAGCATTGTCATTGCTGAAATTACCTATTATCCAGATCAAGAATATCCAACGAGTATGGAAGGACTAGTCAAACAAGTGATTGGTCATAAAAATGATCCAGGAATGGATATTTTATCAATCGTGGTGGCTCATGGAATTCCCACAGCATTTCCTGACGAAGTTTTGGCTGAAGCGGACCAAGTACCAGAAACTATTGCAGAAAGCGATTTAGTCGGTCGTCGGGATTTACGTGATCAGTTGATTGTGACGATTGATGGAGAAGATGCGAAAGATTTAGATGATGCAGTAACGGTACAAAAGTTAGCAAATGGCAATTTCTTTTTAGGGGTGCATATTGCAGATGTTTCTTATTATGTAACTGAAGGAAGCCAATTGGATATGGAAGCGTATGAACGTGGCACAAGTGTCTATTTGACAGACCGTGTTGTGCCAATGATTCCGCAGCGATTATCAAATGGGATTTGTTCGCTAAACCCACATGTTCCACGTTTAACCATGAGTTGTGAGATGGAAATTACACCAGAAGGAGAGGTTATTTCGCATGAAATTTTCCAAAGTGTAATCCAAACAACGGAGCGAATGACCTATACAGCAGTCAATGAAATTTTAGAAGAGCAAAAACCTGAAACGTTAGAACGCTACAAAGAGCTAGTTCCCATGTTTAAAGAGATGGGTGAGCTGCACCATATATTAGAAGAGATGCGTATGCGCCGTGGTGCGATTTCTTTTGAAGATCGTGAAGCCAAAGTCCTAGTTGATGAAAATGGTCATCCCCAAGATATTCTTTTACGCACGCGTGGCGTGGGTGAACGATTAATTGAATCCTTTATGTTGGCAGCAAATGAAACTGTGGCACGTCATTATCATGACTTAAAACTGCCATTCATTTATCGGATTCATGAACAACCAAAAGAAGAAAAAATGCAACGTTTCTTTGACTTTGCTGCAGTACTTGGCATTCTTGTTAAAGGAACAAAAGAAAACATTTCACCGAAAGATTTACAAAAAGTTTTAGAGCAAGTTGAAAATAAGCCGGAAGAAGTGGTTATCAATACGATGTTGCTAAGAAGTATGCAACAAGCGAAATACTCAGAAGACAACTACGGACACTATGGGTTGGCTGCTGAATATTATACGCATTTCACTTCACCAATACGTCGTTATCCAGATTTAATTGTGCATCGTTTGATTCGCAGCTATAGCCAAGATCAATCTGAAAAAAATCAAGAAAAATGGAACGAAGCATTACCAGAAATTGCCAATCATAGTTCAAGTATGGAACGTCGCGCAGTTGATGCAGAGCGTGAAGTGGACGCCATGAAGAAAGCCGAATTTATGGTAGATAAAGTGGGAGAAACGTATGACGGGATTATCAGCTCAGTCACAAAATTTGGTATCTTTGTGGAACTGCCTAATACAATAGAAGGCTTAATTCACGTGAACAACTTAAAACAAGATTATTTCCACTTTATTGAAAATCATATGGCGTTAGTTGGTGAACGGACGGGAATGACTTTGAAAATTGGTCAGAAAGTTCAAATCCGTGTTGAAAAAGCTGATCCAGAAACAAGAGAAGTTGATTTTGAATTGATTTCAGCTGAGGAAGTCGCGCCAGTCGAAGGACCAAAAGGACGTAAAAAAGGTAAAGCCAATTCTTCAACTCGTTCAAATAATCAACGAAGAAATAAAAAAGATGAATCATTTGATGGTAAGAAAAAGAAAAATAAGAAAAAAGGCAAAGGCAAAAAACAACCTTTTTATAAAGAAGCAATGAAACAAAAAAATAAAAAAGGGAAAAAGAAGAAGTAGAGGAGGTCGCTTATGCCAAAAGGGGAAGGAAAATTAATCGCACAAAACCGCAAAGCTAGACATGATTATTCAATTATCGATACGGTTGAAGCTGGGCTTGTTTTACAAGGAACAGAAATCAAATCTATTCGAAATGGTCGTATCAATTTAAAAGATGGTTTTGCACGAATTCGAAACGGAGAAGCCTTTTTGTATAATGTTCATATTAGTCCATATGAACAGGGCAATATTTTTAATCATGACCCATTACGTACCAGAAAATTATTATTACACAAAAAACAAATTAATAAGTTAATCGGCGAAACCAAAAATACAGGTATCACATTAGTACCTTTGAAGGTCTATATTAAAGACGGCTATGCCAAAGTTTTGATTGGTTTAGCTAAAGGGAAAAAGCAGTACGACAAGCGTGAAGACTTGAAACGTAAGGAAGTTGACCGACAAATCAGCCGAACATTAAAAAATAACCGACGTTAAAAATGTAAATTTATTCTTTTTCGCATATTTGCTTGCCTTTCTTCGGATTAGGTGTAAAATCTGGTAAGTGTTGAGTAAATGAATGTAAATGATTCATTTTTTAATCGCTTCGGAAAGCAGTACCACCCTGCATTAGATTGGTTTATGGAAAAGGTTTTCCAACCAATTTTCAACACATGAAATTTTAAAAGTAAACTATTTGTAAATTATCAACAAGTGGTGGTACGATAGCTTTGCCAGGGATTATCACTCAGGAGTAGGATGAAACTTCTGAAAGATTGTTGGAAAAGAGGTGAATTGATTTGGAAGAGAAGAAATTACTCTTCAATATCGGACCAATTTGGTTTGATGGAACCATTGTTTTGATGGTGCTGTTGACGTGTATCATTGTTTTCGCCTTTGTCTATGCTTGTACGAGAAATATGAAGCTACGACCTAAAGGCAAACAAACGGTCATCGAATGGTTAGTGGATTTTATTCGTGGAATCATTACAGACAATTTACCTCGTAAAGAAGTGAGCAATTTTCATTTAATGGCGTTTACCCTCTTCATGTTTGTACTTGTTTCAAACATCTTGGGTCTCGTTACAAAAATCGTTGTGGGCGACGATCTCAGCGTTTGGAAAAGTCCAACCGCCGATCCAATCGTAACCTTAACGTTAGCGATGATGATGATTGTCTTAACACACTTCTTTGGTATGAAACGCTTTGGTTTTAAAGGCTATCTAGTTAATAGTTATTTAAGACCCGTTGGTTTCTTACTACCGGTAAAATTAATGGAAGAATTCACGAATCTATTAACATTAGGCTTGCGTTTGTACGGAAACATTTTTGCCGGCGAAGTTCTATTGGGCTTAATTGCTGGAACCGTAGCAAGCGTCGGATTATGGGTTATCCCACTAGCAATTCCGCTAGAAATGATTTGGGTAGCATTCTCAATCTTTATTGGATGTATCCAAGCGTTTATCTTTGTGACACTTTCAATGGTTTATATGTCACACAAAATTGAAACAGAAGAATAATCAAGAAATACGAAGGACAAAAATTATCTTTTAGGAGGATTTTACACAATGGAAGGATTAAATTTTATCGCAGCAGCAATTGCAATTTTCGGTTCAGCTATCGGAGCCGCTATCGGTAACGGACAAGTTATTTCAAAAACAATCGAGTCAATGACTCGTCAACCAGAAATGTCTGGTCAATTAAGAACAACAATGTTTATCGGGGTCGCTTTAATCGAAGCTGTGCCAATTTTAGGTGTCGTTGTTTCTTTATTACTTTTATTCAGATAAGCAATAAAATGGAGGCAGGACGCTGATTATTATCGGGACCGTCACTGCTTTCTTCTATCTTTAGCCTTTTCAATAGCTGGTGATAAAGCAGTTGAAGAAGCT
The DNA here is from genome assembly GCF_050541505.1 of Enterococcus sp. DIV0183. NCBI lineage: Bacteria > Bacillati > Bacillota > Bacilli > Lactobacillales > Enterococcaceae > Enterococcus > Enterococcus sp. DIV0183. The sequence goes on along the minus strand of NZ_CP172932.1, from coordinate 2,151,627 downwards.
AAATCGATTTTTGCAGGAAAGGAAGTTGAGACTTCATGCTACTTACTACATTGGTAGTCGGTGAAACGGCTCCTAGTACCACACTAGGCACGATGATTGTTGTCAGTGGTGCATTTTTAATCTTGATGCTCTTATTAAAGAAATATGCATGGGGAGCAATCGTAGATATTTTGACACAACGTGAAGAAAAAATTGCCAACGATTTAGACTCTGCAGAACAATCTCGCGTAGCAGCAGCGAAAATGGAAAAAGAACGTCAACAACAATTACTTTCTTCCAGATCAGAAGCAGCTGAAATTATTAAAAACGCGAAAGAAAGTGGAGAACAGACTCGCCAAAAAACATTAAAAGAAACAACTGCGGAAGTTACTCGCTTACGCGAAAAAGCTCGGACAGATATTTCTCAAGAACGTGAAGAAGCATTGTCTTCAGTAAAAAATGAAGTGGCAGATCTTTCTCTTCAAATTGCAGCCAAAATTTTAAATAAAGAATTAACACCAGATGCACATGAAGCATTGATTGATTCTTATATTGAAAGTTTAGGTAAAGCAAATGAAACTAGATAAATATACAGTTGGTAAACGCTACGGCAAGGCTTTGTTTGAGTTGGCAGTTGAAAAGAACCAAGCTGAAGCAATTTATCAAGAATTATTGACGCTTCGCGAAGTCTATCACCAAGTACCTGGTATTGGCGATATTTTAAGTGATGATCGATTAGAACCTTATGAAAAAGACAGCATCATGGAAAAACTAGTAACAAGTTTTAGTGAAATGATGCAAAACTTTTTGCGAGTGGTTTACGAATATCGTCGCATGTATGATCTGCTCTTGATGATTGATGAATATGAACGACGTTATGATGAGCACCAAGGACTAATTTTGGGTTCAGTGACAACAGCCATTCCTTTATCAAAAGAACAACATCAAGCAATGGAAGAAAAAGCTGCCCAGTTATTAGGGTATGAACAAGCGCATTTAGTCAATTTAATTGACCCGTCAATTGTCGGCGGAGTGGTTATTGAAGCAAACCATCAAGTAATCGATGGCAGCATCCGCAAACAATTAGAACATATGCAGCAGAAGTTATTAAAATAATCTTTAGGACTACAAAGAGGTGAATTGAATGGCTATCAAAGCAGAAGAAATCAGTGCCTTGATTAAAGAACAAATCGAAAACTATCAACAACAGCTTGCTGTTGAAGAAGTTGGAACAGTCACTTACGTCGGTGACGGAATTGCCCGCGCCCACGGTTTAGAAAATGCCATGAGTGGAGAACTTGTTGAGTTTTCAAACGGTTCATACGGAATGGCACAAAACTTAGAAACAAATGATGTAGGGATTATTATCCTTGGCGATTTTGAAACCATTCGTGAAGGAGATAAAGTACAACGCACAGGCAAAATCATGGAAGTACCCGTTGGGGAAGCTTTGATTGGCCGTGTTGTTAATCCATTAGGTCAACCATTAGATGGTTTAGGCGAAATTAAAACAGACAAAACACGTCCTGTGGAAGCAACAGCTCCCGGTGTTATGCAACGTCAATCTGTTGCTGAACCAATGCAAACTGGCTTAAAAGCCATTGATGCCCTAGTACCAATTGGTCGTGGACAACGGGAATTGGTTATTGGAGACCGTAAAACAGGGAAAACATCGATTGCAATTGATACAATTATTAACCAAAAAGGACAAGATGTAATTTGTATTTATGTAGCGATTGGTCAAAAAGAATCTACTGTTCGTAACCAAGTAGAAACACTTCGTAAATTTGGTGCCTTAGATTATACAATCGTTGTGACTGCAGGGGCTTCACAACCAGCACCATTACTTTACATTGCACCGTATGCAGGAACTGCAATGGGTGAAGAATTCATGTATAACGGCAAACATGTCTTAATTATTTTTGATGACTTATCAAAACAAGCCGTGGCTTATCGTGAACTTTCTCTACTATTACGCCGTCCACCAGGTCGTGAAGCTTATCCAGGGGATGTCTTCTATTTACACTCACGTTTATTAGAACGTGCAGCTAAATTAAGTGATGAATTAGGTGGCGGCTCAATGACAGCCTTACCATTCGTTGAAACACAAGCAGGCGATATTTCTGCTTATATTCCAACAAACGTTATTTCAATCACTGATGGACAAATTTTCTTAGAAAGCGACTTGTTCTATGCAGGCACTCGTCCAGCCGTTGATGCTGGGTTATCTGTTTCTCGTGTCGGAGGATCAGCGCAAATCAAAGCAATGAAAAAAGTTGCCGGAACGCTTCGTTTAGACTTAGCTAGTTACCGTGAGTTAGAAGCCTTTACACAATTTGGCTCTGATTTAGATGCGGCAACACAAGCTAAATTAAACCGTGGTCGTCGTACGGTAGAAATTTTAAAACAAAAACTACATGCGCCACTGCCTGTAGAAAAACAAGTCTTAATTTTATATGCGTTAACACACGGCTTTTTAGATAGCGTGAGCGTGGATAAAATTTTACACTTTGAACAAGATTTATTCGATTATTTTGATGGCAAACATGCAGACTTATTGGAAACTATTCGTACAACGAAAGACTTACCAGATACTGATGCATTAGATGCAGCGATTACAGAGTTTTCTGAAATGTTTGCAGCGGCAAACAATAGCGGAGATTCAGCCAAAGAAGCTTTAGAAAAAATCGATAACGCATAAGAGAGGTGAGCGACATTGGGTGCTTCATTAAACGAAATCAAACAACGCATTGCATCAACAAAAAAGACAAGCCAAATTACCAAAGCGATGCAAATGGTTTCTGCAGCCAAATTGACCAAGTCAGAAGGCGCCTCTAAAAGCTTTCAAGAATATTCTTCAAAAATTCGTAGTGTCGTTACGCATTTAGTAGCTGCTCAGTTAAGTGAATTACGTGAAACAGAACAATCTTCTCTTAGTGAAGGGAACTATCATGTGATGTTAGCACAACGACCTGTCAAAAAAACAGGCTATATCGTTATCACTTCTGACAAAGGGTTAGTTGGTGGCTACAATAGCTCAATCTTAAAACAAACCATGAGTATGATTCAAGAAGACCATGATTCTAATAAAGAATATGCCTTAATCGCCATTGGTGGTACAGGGGCGGATTTCTTTAAAGCACGCGGAATCGATGTTTCCTATGAGCTAAGAGGCTTAACGGATCAACCAACGTTTGAAGAAGTCCGTAAGATTGTGACAACGGCAACGACTATGTACCAAAACGAAGTGTTTGATGAATTGTATGTTTGTTATAATCACCACGTTAACTCACTAACGAGTCAGTTTCGTGTGGAAAAAATGTTGCCAATTACTGATTTAGATCCATCAGAGGCGACCTCTTACGAACAAGAATATCTTTTAGAGCCTTCACCTGAAGCAATCTTGGATCAATTATTACCACAATATGCAGAAAGCTTAATTTATGGGGCGATCATTGATGCGAAAACAGCAGAACATGCTGCTGGGATGACCGCCATGAAAACAGCCACTGACAATGCGCAAAATATTATTAGCGATTTAACAATTTCTTATAACCGTGCTCGTCAAGGGGCGATTACCCAAGAAATTACAGAAATTGTTGCTGGTGCAGCTGCACTAGAATAATCTAGTCTTACGTTTGAACGTTTATAAAAACGTTCAAAGCGTGTGACTTTATGAAGACTGGAGGAAAGAAATTATGAGTTCAGGAAAGATTGTTCAAGTAATCGGTCCCGTTGTTGACGTGGAATTTTCATTAGATCAATCCTTACCCGATATTAACAACGCTTTAGTCGTTTATAAAAATGGCGAAGCAAAACAAAAAGTAGTACTTGAAGTCGCTTTAGAACTAGGTGATGGAGTGATTCGTTCTATCGCCATGGAATCGACAGATGGTTTACAACGTGGAATGGAAGTTATCGATACAGGAAAATCAATTTCAGTTCCTGTTGGTAAAGATACATTGGGTCGTGTGTTTAACGTTTTAGGAGACACAATTGACTTAGAAGCGCCATTCCCTGCAGATGCTGAACGTAGTGGGATTCATAAAAAAGCGCCAGCATTTGATGAATTAAGTACCAGTAATGAAATTTTAGAAACAGGGATTAAAGTTATTGACTTATTAGCGCCTTATCTAAAAGGTGGTAAAGTCGGACTTTTCGGTGGTGCCGGTGTTGGTAAAACCGTCTTAATTCAAGAATTAATTCATAATATTGCCCAAGAACATGGAGGGATTTCCGTCTTTACTGGTGTTGGTGAACGGACACGTGAAGGGAACGACCTGTACTATGAAATGAAAGATTCAGGCGTTATTGAAAAAACAGCCATGGTTTTTGGTCAAATGAACGAACCACCAGGTGCACGGATGCGTGTGGCCTTAACTGGGTTAACGATTGCTGAATATTTCCGTGATGTGGAAGGACAAGACGTGCTATTATTTATTGATAACATTTTCCGTTTCACCCAAGCCGGTTCAGAAGTTTCTGCCCTTTTAGGTCGGATGCCGTCAGCCGTAGGTTACCAACCAACTTTAGCGACTGAAATGGGACAATTACAAGAACGGATTACTTCAACGAAAAAAGGATCAATTACCTCTATTCAAGCAATCTATGTTCCAGCCGATGACTATACCGATCCAGCGCCAGCAACAGCGTTTGCCCATTTGGATGCAACAACTAACTTGGAACGTAAATTAACCGAACAAGGGATTTATCCAGCGGTAGATCCGTTAGCTTCATCTTCTAGTGCCTTGGCTCCTGAAATTGTTGGAGAAGAACACTACGAAGTGGCTACCGAAGTGCAACATATTTTACAACGTTACCGTGAATTACAAGATATCATCGCTATTTTAGGGATGGACGAATTATCAGATGACGAAAAAGTACTTGTTGGTCGCGCACGCCGTGTTCAATTCTTCTTATCTCAAAACTTTAACGTTGCTGAACAATTTACAGGTCAACCTGGTTCTTATGTACCAGTTGCGGAAACAGTTCGTGGCTTTAAAGAAATTCTTGAAGGTAAACATGACAATCTGCCAGAAGAAGCCTTCCGTAGTGTCGGTAAAATTGAAGATGCCATCGAAAAAGCGAAACAATTAAACTACTAGAAAGGCGGCAAACACAATGGATAGTCTTACTGTGAATGTAGTAACGCCGAATGGTCTAGTTTATGACCACCATGCAAAAATCGTTGTGGCGAAAACAACAGATGGTGAGATTGGTATTTTACCAAAACATGCGCCAATCATCGTTCCGCTAGCGATTGATGAAGTCCGCATCAAACGGACCGATTCAGATACACATGTTGACTGGGTAGCTGTAAATGGTGGTATCATGGAAGTCCGTGATAATGTCGTTTCTATTATTGCCGATAGTGCTGAACGTGAACGAGATATCGATGTACCTCGTGCTGAACGAGCAAAACAACGAGCAGAACGTTTAATTGAAGAAGCCAAAGCAAAAGACGACCGCGATCAACTACGTCGTGCGACTGTTGCTTTGCATCGTGCAATCAACCGGATCAACGTATCGAAACATGGGTAAAAAAGGCTGAAGGATTCAGTCACTTTTGTAGAGTTTAAGGCGCTTGCTATTGAGTCAGGTGCCTTAAACTCTATTTCTTCGTATTTTTTAATAAATAGTGTCAAATTTTGGCATTTCAAGTGGATTAATTATCGGTTTTTATTATTTTGTGATAAAATGTTCCTACGTTAGAAAAAAGGAGGCTCCTTATGCAATACTATGGAGTAGATGCTATTGTTCGAATCGTTAGTCATCTTATGTTCATTTACATAAGTTTTTGGGCGTTGCAATCATTGCGTATTGAGCAATTTTTCAAAACCCAATTTACACCGCAAATCAGAATGTTGATGGTATTTTTCGCCATCGCTATCGGATACACAGTTAGCTCGTTTGCTTTAGAATTGATTGCGCTTTGTCGAAATCTTTTCATTGTGTATTTTCCTTAAAAATTGAAAAATAAAAAAAGGTACAATTTTTAGTTGAATAATGGTATAATAGTAAAGATTTTGAATAGGAATACCTATTCTCATTTTTTTGGGGGGAACAAAATGGAACAAATTATTGTTCATGGTGGTAATACAAAATTAGAAGGAACTGTAAAAATTGAAGGCGCCAAAAACGCTGTTTTACCAATTTTAGCAGCTACTCTTTTAGCTGAAGAAGGCGTTACTACTTTAAAAAATGTACCAATTTTATCTGATGTATTTACAATGAATCAAGTAATTAAGCATTTGAATGTAGCCATTGATTTTGATGAAGACGCGAATGAAGTAACAATAGACGCAACACAACCTTTAGGGATCGAAGCAAACTATGAGTACGTTAGTAAAATGCGTGCTTCTATCGTTGTAATGGGACCTTTATTGGCTCGTAATGGTCATGCCAAAGTGGCAATGCCAGGTGGCTGTGCCATTGGGAAACGACCAATTGATTTACACTTAAAAGGCTTCCAAGCATTAGGTGCAAAAATCATCCAAAAAAATGGTTATATTGAAGCAATTGCGGATGAACTAATCGGTAACACTATTTACTTAGACTTCCCAAGTGTCGGCGCTACGCAAAACATTATGATGGCTGCTGTTCGTGCGAAAGGAACAACCATCATTGAAAACGTTGCTCGTGAACCTGAAATCGTTGACTTAGCAAACATTTTAAACAAAATGGGTGCCAATGTTATCGGTGCTGGAACAGAAACGATGCGTATCGAAGGCGTCGATAAATTACATGCCGTAGAGCATTCAATCGTTCAAGATCGAATTGAAGCAGGTACGTTCATGGTAGCTGCAGCAATGACTGAGGGCAATGTTTTAATTGAAGAAGCAATTTCTGAACATAATCGTCCGCTAATTTCTAAATTAACTGAAATGGGTGCAATCATTGAAGAAGAAGAAAATGGCATCCGTGTAATTGGACCAAAACATCTAAAACCAACAGATGTTAAGACAATGCCGCATCCTGGTTTCCCAACAGACATGCAAGCACAAATGACAGCGATCCAAATGTTTGCTGAAGGAACAAGCATCGTGACAGAAACAGTCTTTGAAAATCGTTACCAACACTTAGAGGAAATGCGTCGAATGAACGCTGACTTAAAAATTGACGGCAACATTGCCGTTATTAATGGTGGCAACGAGTTACAAGGAGCAGCAGTGGAAGCCACTGATTTACGGGCAGCTGCCGCATTGATTTTAGTAGGGTTACGTGCAAATGGCATTACACGTGTCTCTAATTTGAAATATTTAGATCGTGGCTATTATGAGTTCCATAAAAAACTTCAAAAATTAGGCGCGAACGTTGAACGTGTCAATGATGAAAAAATTGAAGAAAAACAAGCAACGACAGTAATCTAAAGGAGTCAAACGTATGAGTTCATTTCGTTATATTTTAGTAACATTATTGAAAATTCTAGTGGTCATTTCGTTAGTCATTATCTTATTTGTTGTGGGAACAATGATTGGTTATGGTTTGATTGGAAATGGGAATCCAATGGATGTCTTTGATGAAAAAATTTGGACTCATATTATGAACTTCTTTAAATAAAAACTTATTTTAAGGCGGTGAACAAAAGTCAATTGACGATTGTTCACCGCCTTTTCTTTTTCCTGAATATCTATTTTATTCTATGCTATAATAATAGAAGTAAGATAATGAAGGAGTGGGATGGAAGATGCAAGCAACCGTAACAGAAATAGGCAAACATGCAATCGATGATTCAGAAAAAATGATTATTCTTTTTGGAGAAACTGCTACCGATACCTTGAAGCAACATGCAGTTATTCAATCATTCCCAGAAAAAGACCAAGTTACCTTGGCAGAAGGAGATCATCTGAAAATTGGCGATACAAACTATACAATCACAAAAGTGGGTTCTTTTGCCAATAGTAACTTGCAAAGTATCGCTCACAGCACTTTAATCTTTGCTGATGCACCAACCGATGAGGATGATGTTATCCGAAATGGTGTTTATTTAACGCCTCATCAGTTACCAAAGATAACCATTGGAACAACAATTGATTATTTAGTAAATGGAGCGTGAATCAATGGATAAAAAACAAACGACTGATAAACGCCTGTCTTGGTTTTGGCGTTGGTTTTTAAATAATCAAGTAGTAACAGCCTTACTGATTGTCTTATTGGTGCTGTTAATTATTCTAACTTTTACGAAAGTTTCTTATTTATTTAAGCCCGTCTGGCAGTTTTTCGGCGTTGTCGGCTTACCAGTAATTATGGCGGGGATTTTATATTATTTATTAAATCCAATTGTCGATTATTTAGAGAAAAAACAAATCTCACGTGTCTGGAGTATTATCGGCCTATTTATTTTAATTGTGGCACTACTCATTTGGGGTGGTATTGTAATCGTTCCTAAAATTCGTGAGCAATCTGTCAGCTTTGTGAATCATTTTCCTCAATATATTGATACAATTGATCAAAAATCGCAGGAAATATTAAGTGATCCACTTTTCGCGCAATTTAGAGAACAACTTGAAGCGGCAGGCGATAAAGTTGTCAGTTCGTTAGGTACCATCATTAAAAACGTCTCAACGTTCACAGTACAAGGAATTGGTAATTTCTTTGGGGCGGTGGCTACGATCTTTGTCGCCATCATTACGATGCCGTTTATTCTATTTTATTTACTGAAAGATGGCAAAAACTTAGCGCCATATTTAATGAAGTTTTTACCAGTGAAGATGCGTAAACCAACCTTAAAAGTTCTTGCAGAAGTCAATGATCAAGTCTCTTCTTATATTAGAGGACAGTTAACTGTCGCTTTCGCAGTGGCAATTATGTTTATGATTGGTTTTTCTGTCATTGGCTTAGATTATGCAGTCACTTTAGGTATTGCAGCAGGCTTTTTAAATTTAATCCCTTATTTAGGGTCATTTTTAGCCATGATTCCAGCAGTCTTTTTAGGAATTGTCAGTGGGCCAGCTTTGTTAATTAAAGTCTTGATTGTTTTTGCCATTGAGCAAACGGTCGAAGGTCGGTTTATTTCACCACTTGTCCTAGGCAGTCAGTTATCCATTCATCCAGTCACCATTTTGGTTGTTTTATTAACGTCTGGTAAACTATTTGGGATTGTTGGGGTGATTTTAGGAATTCCTGTTTATGCCGCAGCTAAGGTGATAATTACACACATTTTTGAGTGGTATCAAATCGTTTCCGGTTTGTATGATGAAGATAAGCCAGATCAACAAGAATCTACGTAACAAAAGAGACAAGCAGTGAACGAACTGCTTGTCTCTTTTTGATGTAAATCACTCGGAAAATTTAGAATGTTTTACCGTATTCAGTTGCTTTGGTCATGGCAGTATTTAAAAGTTCTTCCGCGCGATCAGGGAAATGATCGATTCCTTCGATGAATAATCCGTCAACTTGATCAACGCCAATAAAGTTTAGAATCGCTTTAATGTATTGAGAAGCAAAATCTTTTCCTTCGTAGAAGCCGCCATTTGATTGGATGTGTAAGGCTTTTTTACCACTTGTTAGAGGTTTTGGTCCTTCTGCAGTATATTGGAATGTTTTTCCAGCAACGTTGATTGTATCTACCCAAGCTTTTAAGCGTGTCGGTACGTTTAAGTTCCACATTGGATTAGCAATTACTACTTTGTCTGCAGATAAAAATTGATCAGTTAATTCATTAAAACGAGCCACTTTTTGTTGTTGGTTTTCGCTTAATGTTTCAAATGCTGCGCCAGCGCGAAGTGCACCCCAAGCAGATAATAATTCTTCATCGATTTCCGGCATGTTTGTTTCTGGTGCATAAACATCTAAAATTTCGATTTCGTCTGATGGATTTGTTTCACGGTATGAAGCTAAAAATGTTTCTAACGCACGAACTGAGCGTGATTCTTCTTTTGTTAATGGATGTGCTTTAACAACTAATAATTTTGACATTGTGTAATCTCCTTAAAATAAATAGTTTAAAAATTCAACATCTCTATTTTACTAATAAAAAGTAAGAGAAAGCAAGTCTTTTTTTTACTTTTAGTAAACTTTTTTTTAAAATGGATCAACAGAGTAAAAAATAAATAAAAATATTTTTTTGGAAAGGCTTGCATATTAAAAAAAAGCATGCTATTATTACTTTGTAAATAAGGATTGTTACTGCTTTGCAGGCAAAACCAGAGTCTTCCATTAACACAATCAGTGGAGGGATTCTGGGCTTTTTTTATAAAAAAGTGAGGTTGCATTCATCATGAGGATTGAAAAAGTTTTAAATAATAATGTCGTGCTTTCAAGAAATGAGCAAGGCGAAGAAATTGTTTATATGGGACGCGGCTTAGCCTTTCAAAAGAAGATTGGAGACACGATCAATCCAGATTATGTTGAAAAGGAATTCGTGTTAAAGGACTCCGCTATGGCAGGGCAATTCCAGCAGCTGTTTGAAGACGTCCCCACCAAAGAAGTAGAAGTCGTCAAACAAATCGTTGATTTAGCAGAAACAACGCTAGCGATTGAGCTTTCATCAAATATTTATTTAACTTTAACGGATCATATTCACTATGCGTTACTTCGAGCCAAAGAAGGAATTGATATTCCGAATCCTCTTGTATTCGAAACACGCAAATTTTATCCTAAAGAATTTGAAATCGCAAAGCAAGCATTAGCGATTATTGCTGAAAAGCTAGGGGTTCAATTTTCAGAAAATGAAGCGGGCTTCATTGCTTTTCATATTGTGAATGCTGAACAAGGAAATGGCAATATGGAAGTTACCATGGAAGCAACCAAGATGGTTCGTGATATTTTAACGATTATTAGTCGCTACTTTGGACAGGTGTTTGATGAAGATTCATTGAACTATCAACGAATTGTTACACATCTTCAATATTTTGCGCAACGTTATTTAAAACAAGAAGCGCATGATGAGGAGGACGAATTTCTTTTTGCTTTGGTCCAAGGAAAGTATCCTAAGGCGTTTCAAGCGGTCCAACGTATTAATGAGTATTTATTAAAAAGCTATGATCGACCAATTGATCAAGCGGAAATGATTTATTTAACCATTCATATCCAAAGAGTGGTCAATGATAAAAAAGCATAACAACCAATAATCGCGGATTGTTACTGATAATGCAGGCAAAACCTAGATTGAAAAAACCGATAACGATTTTCGCAGACTGCGCAGCTGTGAAGAGAAGGATCTGGCTCTTTTTCAATGTAGGTTTTTTTGATATTAAAAATTAATGGAAATGAGGATCTAGAGATGAGTAAAAATCAAGAAATTGCAGCACGTGTGTTAAAAGCTGTTGGGGGCGAAGGCAACGTTAATAGTGTTGTTCACTGTGCTACACGCTTACGTTTTAAATTAAAAGATGAAAATAAAGCAGATACTGCTGCATTGAATGCTGACCCAGATGTTATTCAGGTAGTTCAAAGTGCAGGACAATATCAAGTGGTTATTGGCAGTCACGTTAGTGATGTCTATAAGGATTTGATGGCCAACAGTGGACTAGGTAATGATTCTGATAATAGAGAAAAAGAAAGTGGCGGAAATATCTTTAACCGTTTAATTGATATTATTTCTTCTATTTTTACACCGTTTTTAGGTGCAATGGCCGGCGCTGGGGTTCTAAAAGGCTTCTTAACATTGGCTGTAACTATGGGCTGGTTAGCTGACACTTCAGGCGTATATCTTGTTCTCTTTTCGATTGCAGATGGTTTATTTACTTTCTTACCAATTATGTTAGCGTTTACGGCTGCTAAAAAATTCAATACTAATCCCTTTTTAGCGGTTGCTTTGGCGATGGCCTTAGTTCATCCCAGCATTACTGCTTTAGCAGGCAAAACAATTAGCTTTGCTGGTCTTCCAGTGATTATTGGGCCAAGTGGCTATACTTCTTCGGTTTTACCAATTATTTTGGCTGTTTTTGCACAAAGTTATGTAGAACGTTTCTTCAAAAAAGTAATTCCGAGTTTTCTACAAATTATCTGCGTTCCGTTAGCTGTTTTCCTTATTATGGCACCTGTTACCTTCTTAGCTATTGGTCCTATCGGGACGGTCATCGGCGATTGGTTGGGACAAGGATACAACGCAATTTACGCTTTTAGTCCAATTATCGCAGGGTTATTAATGGGTTCGTTGTGGCAAGTCTTGGTAATGTTTGGTATGCATTGGGGCTTTGTACCAATTATGATGTTAAACTTAACACAAGGTGGCGATACGATGGTACCAATGTTATTACCAGCCGTTATTGCACAAGGCGGGGCTGCTTTAGCTGTCTTTTTCCTAACAAAAAATGTGAAACTAAAAGGTTTGGCTTTGTCTTCAAGCATTACAACTATTTTTGGAATTACTGAACCAACTGTATATGGCGTGACTTTACCATTGAAAAAACCATTTATTGCAGCTTGTATTGGTGGCGGTATCGGTGGTGCATTTGTGGCTATGAATCACGTGAAAAACTTTACGTTTGGCTTGGTTAGTATGTTGAGCTTGCCTGGCTTTATTCCTGCAGAGACAAAAGATACTGCACCGATGATTACTGGTGCAATTGGTGCCGGAATTGCCTTTATCATTGCGTTTGTCTTAACGTTTGTCTTACGTTTTGAAGATCAACCTAATCCAGAAACAGCAACTGAAAAAACAGCAACTGATAAGATGGTGGCACCTGTAAAAACGAATCAAGAAGACAAAATTATTTTAGCAAGTCCACTTCAAGGTGAAATTTTACCGCTAGAAAAAGTACAAGACCCTGTTTTTGCTTCAGGTGCTTTAGGAAAAGGTGTTGCAATTGAGCCGACTGAAGGCAAACTGTATGCACCCGCAGATGGTGAAATCACCACATTATTTCCGACAGGACATGCTGTTGGCTTGACGACAACAGAGGGCGTTGAATTATTAATGCATATTGGCATGGATACAGTCGAATTAGATGGTAAAGGATTTGAATTATCAGTGAAACAAGGTGATTCTGTTAAAAAAGGAGATTTGCTGGTTACTTTTGATATTGCTGCCATTAAAGAAGCTGGTTATCCAGTAGTTACACCGATTGTGGTAACGAATACGAGTGATTATTTAGATGTTTTGGATATGAACCAAACAGACGTGTTACATGGTGAAGACTTTTTAGCCATTATTAAATAAAAGACAATTGGAGGAGGAACAAGCATGACAACAACGACAAAATTTCCAAAAGGATTTTTATGGGGCGGTGCGACCGCAGCCAATCAATTAGAAGGGGCTTACTTAGCCGATGGTAAAGGGTTATCTGTGGCAGATGCGATGCCGGGAGGAAAACAACGTTTCGCTATTTTAGGAGATGAAGCGTTTGATTGGACGATTGACGAAACGAAATATCGCTACCCTAATCATACAGGAATTGATCACTATGATCGCTTTAAAGAGGACATTGCGTTGTTTGCTAAAATGGGCTTCAAATGTTATCGATTTTCAATTGCGTGGTCGCGTATTTTTCCACAAGGAGATGAAACACAACCGAATGAAGCCGGCTTGAAATTTTATGATGCGGTTATCGATGAATGTTTAAGCTATAACATTGAACCAGTAATTACGATTTCTCATTATGAAATGCCACTGCATTTAGCGAAAGAATACGGCGGGTGGAAAAATCGTCAATTAGTTGACTTTTATGAACGTTTTGCGGAAACTGTTTTAACACGTTACCACCAAAAAGTTAACTATTGGATGACATTCAATGAAATTAATTCAGCTTTCCATTTCCCAGCACTTAGTCAAGGATTGGTGAAAAGCAATGGAGCCAATGATTATCAAAACATTTTCCAAGCATGGCATAATCAATTTGTTGCAAGTAGTAAAGCTGTAAAAATTGGCCATGAATTAAATCCAGAATTACAAATTGGATGTATGATTATTTATGCAACAACGTATGGCATTGATTCGAATCCAGTCAATCAAGTTGCTACAATGATTGAAAACCAAGAGTTTAATTATTATTGTACAGATGTTCAAGTTCGTGGTGAATATCCAGCATACGCAGAACGCATGTATCAAAAATATGCTGTGAAAGACTTAGTTATTGAAGAAGGAGATTTAGAATTATTAAAAGAATACCCAGTGGATTACATTGGCTTTAGTTATTATATGTCGACTGCTGTCGATGTTACTGGTACTACCAACGATACAGCAAATGGGAATCTTTTAGGCGGCGTTAAAAATCCCTTCTTAGAAGCAAGTGAATGGGGTTGGCAAATTGATCCCGAAGGGTTACGAATTGCCCTAAATGAATTATATAATCGTTATCAAAAACCTTTATTTATTGTGGAAAACGGCTTAGGTGCAATTGATAAAGTAGACGAAAATTTCTATGTGGCAGACGACTATCGGATTGATTATTTACGTCGTCATATTGAAGCAATGGCAGAAGCAGTTGCAGACGGCGTCGATTTAATGGGCTATACGCCGTGGGGCTGTATTGATTTAGTCAGTGCTTCCACAGGTGAAATGAGTAAACGGTATGGGTTTATTTACGTTGATTTAGACGATGAAGGAAATGGTACTAAAAACCGTTATGAAAAAAAATCGTTTAATTGGTACAAACAAGTTATTGAAACTAATGGACAAAACTTAGACTAGTTATTGTAATTAAACAAAACAAGATAAGCGTAGTAGGTTGTTGCTTCTGTTCCCGCCGTTTATTAATTGTTAAGCTTGGACCAAAAATCTAAAGTGATTTTTGGCCCAAGCTCTTTTTTGTCAATTTTTCAAAATAGTGCACAATACGTTATAATAGAAACAACTGAGAGGAGCGTTTCTAATGATTAAGCAATTACAACATCCATTTTTTGTTATTATGGGTCCGAGTGGTTCTGGCAAGACCGCAATTACAAGTAAGGTTTTTCCGAAAAACTATAAAGTTATCTCGCATACTACGAGGAAAAAACGATTGGATGAAGTGGATGGCGTGGATTACTATTTTGAAACAAAAGCAAGTTTTCAAGCCTTGATTGAAACCAATCAGTTAGTGGAGTATGATTTTTACCATGGAAACTATTACGGTGTCGGTGTAGATGCCATCGTTGAAACAACGAAAGAGCATCCAGCCTATAATGCGTTAACTTTTCCAGGCTTTCAAGCGGTCTTTGAGCGTTTCGGCGAGTCCGTCATTCCAGTTTTTTTTGACGTTTCAAAAGAAAATATTTATCAACGTTTAAAACAACGAGAATCTGATCCTAAAATTATTGAAGAACGTTTAAACCTTTATGATCAAGAAATTCTTATCAAAAACCAATTGGAACAATATCCTAATTATCAACGAATAGATGCCAATGGACCTATAAAAGAGGTCGCTGGCTTGTTACAAGAATGCATCAAACACTATTATTAATCAAGCAACTGGTGAGACAGAATCTAACATCAATTTTGTCTTGCTAGGTGCTTGATTTTTTTTGTAAAAAACTTGCATTCTGAATAGAGAGTGCTATAATGACATGGTGTCATATGACAATGTGTCATAAAAGGGAGGAACACAAATATGCCTACGAATACGTTTTTTCATTTGCCAGAAGAAAAGCAACAACGCTTATTAGATGCTGCGCAAATTGAATTTTCGCGCCATTCTTTACAAGAAGCGTCAATTGCAAATATTGTTAAATTAGCGGGAATTCCGCGCGGTAGCTTTTATCAATATTTTGAGAACAAAGAAGATTTGTATTTTTATTACTTTGCGACATTAAGAAAAAATAGTGAACGAGATTTAGAGAAACAAATTATTGCGGAAAATGGTGATTTAATCGAAGCCATGGATGTCTATTTCTCCAAAATGATTGTCGAAGTGCTAACTGGAGAGAATGCTTCTTTCTATCGGAATTTATTTGTCAACATGGACTATCGTGCTTCACGTCGGGTGACAGATAATTTAGCGACTGGTGAAGAGGAAAAAAATAGGAAACAGCACTGTCATAAGCATAGAGGAAGAAAAGGCCATGCTGCCTATGCAGAACATCTTTATCAAATAATCGATCGTTCGAAATTAACCATTGAAACGCCAAAAGAATTCACATGGTTCATGCAGACGGCGATGCATGCCGTTTTCTCAACAATTGTTGACGGGTATCGTCAACAAAGAGAAAATCCCGCCTATGATTCAACTGAAGCAGTCAAACAATTAAAAATGAAATTAAATTGGTTGAAAAATGGCGCTTATAAGTAGCAAAAAGGAGGAGAAGTTAGTTGATTAAACTAGTCAAACGGATGTCGTTATGGTCGGTCTTTGCAGCGGTTTTATTTATGATCGTGCAAATTATCGCAGATTTATATCTGCCCACATTAACATCTAATATCATTAATGACGGTGTCGCTAAAGGAGATATTAACTATATTTGGAGTACAGGAGTTGTCATGTTAGGCTTTTCTTTGATTAGCATTGTCGCTTCTATTGGAAATACCTTTTTTGCCACCAAAGAATCACAAAGTTTAGGTAAAAAATTACGGACTGATATTTATCGAAAAGTTGAAAATTTTTCTAATAATGAATTTGACAAATTTGGGACAGCTTCGCTAATTACACGAACAACCAATGATGTCAATCAGATTCAAATGGTTATGCAAATGTTTTTACGTTTAATGATTAACGCACCTTTAACGTTAATTGGTGCAAGTTTCATGGCGTATAACAAGGACCCACAATTAACGAAAATTTTTCTATATGTTTTACCAATTATGGCTGTTTTAGTGGGCGGTATCATGTTTTTAGCGGTTCCGTTATTTAAAAGCATGCAAAAGAAAACCGACCGTTTAAATTTAGTTTTTCGTGAAGGACTAACAGGGGTTCGTGTGATTCGGGCCTTTGGCAAAGCAAACTATGAAGAACAACGTTTTGATGAAGCCAATAAGGATTATACACAAACGGCGATTAAAGTGAATACGATTGTCGCTTTGATGATTCCTTTAATGACACTCATTATGAGTGGTACCAATATTGCAATCACCTGGTTTGGCGGTCATTATATTGCGGAAATGCAACTAGAAGTAGGGAACTTAATCGCCTTTATGACTTATGCCATGCAAATTTTGATGAGTTTCATGATGCTATCCATGATTTTTGTCATGGTACCGCGGGCGCAAGCTTCTGCTGATCGGATTAATGAGGTGCTAAATACTGATTCAGAAATCAAAGATGTACCCAATCCAGAACTACTCTCTCTAAAAGGCGACAAAGCAACATTGGCGTTTGAACATGTTAATTATCGTTACCAGCATGCTGAAAACTTAGCACTGGAAGATATAGATTTTTCAGCAAAATCTGGGGAGACGGTCGCAATTATTGGTGGGACAGGTTCTGGGAAAACAACGCTGGTTAATCTTTTACCACGTTTTTATGATGTTGAATCTGGCAAAATTTTGCTAAATGGTAAAAATATTAAAGATACGTCACAGCATAATTTACGAGAAATGATTGGCTTTGTACCGCAAAAGGCTGTTTTATTTACAGGAACGATTCGTGAAAATATGCAATACGGCGCCCCAAATGCGACCGATGAAGAAATTTGGCAAGCCTTAGAAATTGCGCAGGCGAAGGCGTTTGTTTCAGAATTGGCAGAAGGTTTGGATAGTCATGTCGAACAAGGTGGCGGTAATTTTTCTGGCGGACAACGCCAGCGGTTGGCTATTGCTCGTGCTTTAGTAAAACCAGCAGATGTCTATGTTTTTGATGATTCCTTTTCTGCATTGGATTTCAAAACAGATGCTAATTTAAGAAAAGCCTTAAAAGAGCAGATGACGGATGCAATTGTCGTTTTAGTGGCCCAACGTGTAAGTACGGTTATGGAAGCATCGACAATTTTAGTATTAGACGAAGGGAAATTAGTTGGTAAAGGAACGCATGAAGAGTTATTAGCGAATAACCAAACGTATCAAGAAATTGTACATTCTCAATTGAGAGAGGAGGACCTTGCATGAGTAGTCGACCAAAAGGCGGACCAATGGGCGGGGGACCAGGACGCAACATTGGCGCAAAAGGGCCAAAACCAAAAAATTTCTGGAAAACAGTGAAACGTTTATTTCGGTACATGTCTAAACGAATGCTGTCAATTATTGCTGTCTTAGTATTAGCAATCGCAGCCGTCGTTTTCCAAATTCAAACACCAAAAGTATTAGGACAGGCAACAACTGAAATTTTTAAAGGCGTCATGAAAGGCGCTGCTGAAATGAAACAAGGCTTAAAAATAACATCTTTTCCAATTGATTTTGACAAAATCGGTCAAATTTTATTAATTGTTATTGCCATGTACCTTATTTCTGCTGTCTTTAATTTCTTGCAGCAAGTAATTATGACACGTGTTTCACAGCGAACAGTTTATGAATTACGTCAAGAATTAGAAGCGAAAATGAACAAAGTTCCAATTTCCTATTATGATATTCATAGTAATGGGGACATCATGTCGCGGGCAATTAACGACATGGATAATATTGCGAGTACTTTACAACAAAACTTAACCCAATTAATTACCAGTATCGTGACATTTGTGGGCGTACTTTGGATGATGCTGACCATTAGCTGGCAGTTAACACTAATTGCCTTAGCAACAGTGCCATTAAGTTTAATTGTTGTGATGGTTGTGGCGCCTCGCTCACAAAAACATTTTGCGGCTCAACAAAAAAGCTTAGGATTATTGAATAACCAAGTCGAAGAAACCTACGGTGGTCACGTAGTAGTAAAAAGTTTCAACCACGAAGAAAGTGATCAAGAAGTATTTGAAAAAGAAAATGAAAAATTATATCATGCTGGTCGCAAAGCACAATTTATTTCAGCGATCATTATGCCTTTAATGAACTTTATCAAAAATCTAGGCTACGTGTTTGTTGCAGTCCTTGGTGGCGTAAAAGTAGCGAATGGTATGATGGATTTAGGGGATGTCCAAGCATTTCTTCAATATACCAATCAATTTTCACAACCGATTACTCAAATCGCTAATTTAATGAATACAATCCAAGCTACGGTGGCTTCGGCAGAACGTGTCTTTGAAGTATTAGATGAAGAAGAAATGGTGGATGAACCTTCTGGCATACCAGTGGAAACAGATAGTCCTTATCGTGTTTCTTTTGAACATGTTGCTTTTGGCTATTCACCAGAGAAATTATTAATGAAAGATTTCAATTTAAATGTTAAACCTGGGGAAATGGTCGCAATCGTGGGCCCAACAGGTGCTGGGAAAACAACCCTAATTAACTTATTGGAACGCTTCTATGATATTAGTAGCGGCAGCATCAAATATGATGGCGTTGATACGCGCGATTTATCTCGCGAAGAGTTGCGAGCACACTTTTCAATGGTTCTTCAAGATACTTGGTTGTTTACTGGAAGTATCTATGACAATATTCATTATGGTAATGAGCAAGCGAGTGAAGAAGAAGTGATCCGTGCGGCGAAAGCAGCCCATGTGGATGATTTTGTCAGAAAATTACCAGAAGGCTATCAAACGATTCTAAATGAAGAAGCCAGCAATATTTCTCAAGGTCAACGACAATTAATTACAATTGCTCGAGCATTCTTAGCAAATCCAGACGTTTTAATTTTGGATGAAGCCACCTCAAGTGTGGACACTCGAACAGAAATACTGATTCAAGCAGCAATGAATCGTTTATTGGAAAATCGGACCAGCTTTGTGGTCGCTCATCGCTTGTCGACTATCCGTGACGCCGATACGATTATCGTTATGGCAGAAGGTTCAATTGTAGAAACAGGAACCCACGATGAATTAATGGCGAAAAACGGTTTTTATGCTGACTTATATAACAGTCAGTTTTCAGAAGAAGTAGCCTAAAAGGCGAAGCAAAAAAATAGTAATTCATGATGAGGCTTCAAGAACCATAGTCGTAAAGACTGGTTCCTAAAGCCTTATTTTTTTGACAAAAAGTTAGCGAAATTGAAAAATTTCTATTTTCTTTTGAGAAAAACAGGATATTACTTGATGAAATAGCAAGAGATGTATAAAATGGGAGAGAAGAAAATGGAGGTAACAGAAAAAATGACTGAATTTCAATTAGAAAAAGCTGCGACATTAAAAACAATTGCCATTCGTGCGAAAAAAGTTGGCGAAATGGTCGACTTTTATAAAAAAGTAATGGGTTTTGTTTTAAAGTCAGAAGAAAATAACCTGTCTATCTGGGGTACACGTGAAGCAGGAACGCAATTATTAATTTTAGAAGAAACTAGAAAAGCCGAAGATTTTCATAATGAAGAAAAACAAATGGCTTATTTTTCAATTAAAGTTCCTACGGAAAAAGAATTTTTACAAATTGCTCAACGAGTGCTTGAACAAGACTACCCAATTGATGAAAGTTTCCAAATTGGCACACGTCAAAGCATGTTCATTACTGATCTTGAAGGCAATCAATTTGAGATTTTTCACGATGAAGCAACAGCAAATTCGACTTCTGAAAAGCAACCAATTGTGCTTAAAGATCTTATCAGTGAGGACTTAGAGCCACATCAAGGGTTAGCCGCTGGGTCATATTTAGCGCATGTGCAATTAAAAACAAACAATCAAAAAGAAATAAAAGCATACTATGAGGAAGTTCTGGGTTTAAAACGCAATGAAAAAGATCAATTTGTTTTAGAAGATGGCAAAGCAACTATTGGATTCCAAAAACCTGAAACAAGTGAAGTGGATCAATTACCTGATCCACACTTAGGTTTAGATTTCTTTACCATTAAGCTCTCTGATCAAGAACATATTTTAGTAATGGAGCAACAATTAACGGCAAAAAATCAAGAGTTCTTTATTGACCAGAAAAAAGCGATTGTCACTGTGTTTGATCCAATTGGCTTGGAATGGTGGTTTGTCTTAAAATAAACGCTTAGACAGACAAAATAAGCTTGTTTTAGCAAGTCTGGAATAAAGTCGGAATAAAAGTTTAACGCTACTTTTGTTCGGAACTTATTCTAGACTTTTCCTTTAATATTAAAAATAGAAGGTGAAAAAATGTACGAAAAAACAAAGTGGAAAATTCAAAAAATGATGAAAAAAGGTGTTTTTTCGGGGGCTAGTTTTTGTTTCATTGAAGGTGAAAAAGAGGAGAGCAATTGTTGGGGACTGGCACAAGTAAAACCCACCAAAGAACAATTAACCTCGGCCATGCTGTTTGATGTGGCTTCTTTAACCAAAGTAGTCGGCACCACCACCGTTATTTTGCAATTAGTGGAAGAAGGAAAAATTATTCTAGATCAATCATTACAAACTTATTATCCCTCTTTTCAAGATTCTAATATTACAATCCGGCATTTGTTGACACATACGGCAGATTTACAAGGCTATATTCCTAATCGTGATCAGCTGAATGCCCAAGAATTAAAAGACGCCTACAATCATTCATTTCACGCAGGCAAAGCAATAGGTAAAAAAGTCGTCTATACAGATGCAGGGACTATTTTATTAGGCTTTATGTTAGAAGAAATGTTCCAACAATCAATGATAGAAATTTTATCTGAGCGAGTATTGCTTCCTTTAGGGATGAACGAAAGTACGTTTCTACCAAAGAATCCTTTAAACTGTGTGCCAACAGAATTACATGAACAAAGAGGGTTGATTCGAGGTACAACCCATGATCCTAAGGCATTTGTTTTACGGGAACATGCAGGGAATGCTGGCTTGTTTAGCAATGTCTATGATTTAACAAAATTTGTTCGAATGTATTTAAATCGAGGCAGTTATCACAATCACCAATTCTTGAAAAAAGAGACAATTGATTTGTTACTAGTTAACCAAGTGCCAGCTGCAGATAAACCACGTTCTCTAGGCTGGGATTTTAAATATGATGTAGCTACGCAACGGCCATTATTATTCCATACAGGCTATACAGGCACTTTTTTGCTAATTGATGTGCGACAACAATCAGCGTTTATCTTTTTATCTAATCGAGTCCATCCAGAGGACCACCGGAATACTTATATCGAAGAAAGAGATCAGTTGTTGGCAACCTATTTAAAAGAGAAATCATCAGTTTCAGATGAAATGACTAGTTTTTAGTGATATAATGAGAGCGAATTCAATTTGGGAGGTCACAGTCAATGCAAGAACCATTATTTTTACAACCTGTTTTTCAAGAAAAAATTTGGGGCGGCAATCGTCTACACACGCTATTTGGTTTCGATTTACCGAGCGATAAAATTGGTGAAGATTGGGCAATCAGTGCACATCCACATGGCGTTAGTACTGTTTTAAATGGCGAATTTAAAGGAAAAAAATTAGATGAATTGTGGGCAGACCATCAAGAGTTATTCGGCCATGCAGGTGGTGCTGTCTTTCCATTATTAACGAAAATTTTAGATGCTGAAGATGATTTATCCGTGCAAGTTCATCCTGATGATGCATATGGCCAAAAACATGAAGGCGAGCTAGGCAAAACTGAATGTTGGTACATTATTGATGCAGAACCTGGCGCTGAAATCATTTATGGACATCACGCGAAAACAAAAGAAGAACTTGCAGAAATGATTGAAGAAGGTCGTTGGGACGATCTTTTAAGAAAAGTACCAGTGAAAAAAGGCGATTTTTATTATGTACCAAGCGGCACTATTCATGCCATCGGCTCGGGTATTTTAATTTTAGAAACGCAACAAAGCAGTGATACTACGTATCGGGTTTATGATTATGATCGAACAGATGATCAAGGAAAGACCCGGGAATTGCATATTCAACAATCCATTGATGTGACAACCGTTCCGGCGAAGGATCCTGACCTCTCTATTCAACAAGAAAATCAAGGACAATCAAGCATTGTTACTTATGTAAAAACAGATTTCTTTAATGTCTATGAGTGGCGTGTCAGTGGGATTCTAAAAGTCAAAAAACAAGCACCTTATACATTAGCAACAGTTATTGAAGGTGTGGGTCGATTGATTACAGAAGATGCTGCAAAAGCAGATGTGGCTACTTTTGATTTGAAAAAAGGCGATAGCTTCATCTTTCCGACAGATATTCCGAGCTGGCGTTTTGAAGGTGATCTAACGATTATAGCTTCAGAACCTGGCAGTCGCTAAAAAAATGAGGAGATCATCAACAGATGATTTCCTCATTTTTTGGCATTAAAACAGTTTATTTTGTTATAAAGGAACGTTTAGGTAAGGCAGCGATAACAGCTGTGACGATGATGACTGCTAGCAGACGATCCCCGTAATCTGTTATCAATTGAACCAACAGGACGCTTGCTAACTGATTTAAGCCTAAACCATATAAAAATTGGACAATTATGCTGGAGCCAGCAGAAGTAATTCCACCAAATAAACAAACTGTGATTAAGGAAGAAATCACTGTTCCTGGTATCGTTAACCACAACGTTTTAAATGGTAATTTGGTTACTTTTAACTGCTGATGAAGGAGCAAACCTGCTAAAATTCCTGTGCAGAGTTGGACAGGTGAATAATACAGAGAAAAGATATCCGTTGTCAATCCAGTTAGTAGACTTGTTAAAATACCTGTCAGTGCACCAAAGAGTGGGCCTAATAACGCACCTGTAAAAATAGTTCCCGCACTATCAAGATAAATTGGTAAACGAAGGAGTAACGCAATGGTACTGCCAAGGTAATTTAAAGCAACACTAAAAGCGATAATTGTAATGATTCGTGGTGTTATTTTTTTCATGGTTGTCCCATCCTTAAATTTTTGAAATCTCTTTCGATCTCATCTATTTGTACATTTAAAAGAATGGATAGAAACTTCACGAAAAACTGTTGACTATCAACCGTAGTCAAGACATGACAATTAGCTGGTTGCTGCTGGAAATGATACTGATCGATCATTGATTGCCCCATAGCAATGCCGTCAGGAACAATTTGTCCGTAACTGGAAAAGCCTTGGCAGAGCGCAGGATCAATAAAATAAGCAACCGCTAAGGGATCGTTGATAACACACCCTAAAATACGTTCATATTTCCAATGAAAATCAAAATAAAATTGAGTAATCTCAGCGAGGTAATTCCCCATTTTTGGGTTGAGTCGTTGGCAATAATTGAGAATTGTTGGTGTAAAAACAATTTCTCGTGTGACATCTAAGCCGACCATCTCGATTTTTGCACCTAATTCCTCAAAAACCCAAGCTGCTGCATCAGGATCACACCAATAATTAAATTCTGCAACAGGAGAGCAATTGCCGTGGCTTTTAAAGGTACCACCCATTGAGACAAAACGTTGAAGATTTCGCCCAAGAAGAGGTTCTTTTTTTAAAGCCAAAGCAATATTTGTTAAAGGACCAAGGGCAATGATTGAGCAATCGGTAGCTTGTTGAAAGGTTTGTGCTAAATAGTCAGCAGCGGAAAGCGCTTGTGCTTGGATTTTGCTAGTTCTGGGGAAATAAGTTTCACCTAAACCATCCATGCCATGTGTATCTTGTGCACTAACAAATGGCCGTTTTAAAGGGCTAGCAGCCCCTTGGTAGACAGGAATATCTAAGCGATTAACTTTTTCTAAACATTTAAAAACATTTTCCACGCCAATCTCCACAGGGACATTTCCGCAAACAACTGTAATCGCTTGGACATCTAGCTCTGGTGAAGCAAGTGCGTACAAGAGAGCAAGCGTGTCATCAATTCCGGGATCACAATCAATAATTACTTTTTGCATTTTTTCCAATCCTCCTTTTTCGTTAACTGCAAATGATAACTCTTGTTAAAAAAGCTATGACTTGAGTTAGTATTGAGAGATACTTAGTTTTTTATTCTGGGAAGTTTCCGAACCAGTCCGAGAAATTCTCGATTTTAAATGCACCTCTTTATCTTACTATATTTTGTAAAGATGTAAATAGTTGTCGGAGAAATGAAAAAGAATCTAGTCCTATATGTAGGAACTAGATTCTTCTTTTATTTATAAAGCGTTTCAGGAATAGCGATCGGTTCACCATATTTTTTCTCTAAAGCGGTCCGAATTAACCGAATCCCTAGATTTTTGTTGCGTGCTAAGATTGGACCGTGGAAGTAGGAGCCAAACACATTTTTATAGACAACGCCTTCGCCATTATCTTGACCGTTATTGCCTTTGCCTTGTTTGACTGTTCCTAAAGGTCGTTCACCTTCGCCTAAAAAAGTCATGCCATTATGATTCTCAAAACCATAATACGTTTCATCGAATTCTTCATTATAAATTTCGATATCACCAATGAAACGATTGTTGTCTTGGCTCAAAGTGTAATGATCTAATGCACCGATTCCTTTAATTTTTTCGCCTTGTGCGCCGACATAGTAATGTCCTAGAAGTTGATAACCACCACAGATAGCTAACAAGACGCCGTCATTTTCAATATAAGAAGTCAAAGCTTCTTTTTTATTCTGAATGTCTTCTGAGATGATCAGTTGCTCAAAGTCTTGACCGCCACCAACAAAGACTAAATCATATTTTTCGGGATCAAACGGTTCGTAGATACTAATAATTTCTGATCGGAAGGTAACGCCCATTTTTTCGGTTAAATATTTAAGCATCAATAAATTTCCGTTATCTCCGTAAGTATTTAATAAGTTGCCATATAAATGACAAACGACTAATTCTTTAGACACCATTCATTCCCCCTTGAATATACCCTTGGGCTGTTAATGATTTTCTTAATTGCAAAACAGCAGTATAGGTTGCCAAAATATAGACATGATCTGTCGGCAACGTTTTAATTTCTGAAATTACTTGCTCCAAATCAGCAATTTCTAGTAATTTTTCTTCAGGAATACCCGCAACTTTTAAACGCAAGGCCATATCTTCATGGCGATCACCGCCAGCAATTACTTTTGGAATGTCCATATCAGCAAAGGCTTCATGATTACCATCCCAAATCCAACTGACATCAATTCCATCTGCATAATTGGCATTTAATAATGAAACCAGCGAGAAAGAGTAAGGGGCTAAGCCCATCATATCAATGACCTGATTTAAACCAACGGGATTTTTTACTAAAACTAACGTACATTCTTTATCGCCAACTTTAATGGTTTCTTGACGCCCAAAAACTTTTTCATCATAAGCTAAACCTGCTCGGATTTTATCTGGTGCCACCTGATAATATTCTGCTACCGCTGTGGCTGCTAGCGCATTATAAACATTATACATCCCACCAACAGCAATGCCGTATTCTTCGCCATCAATCACAAAATCAGCAGATGTGTTATCCATCCGGACCATTTCCGTTAACTGTACATCCAATTCAGGGCGTTTGAAGCCACAATTTGGGCAATAGTAATCACCTAAATTAGCATACGTAATCATTTTATAATGAAGTATATGATTACATTTTGGACATAAAACCCCATCTGTATTGTAATGAGCCAATTGCTCTTTCGGTGGTAAATGATTAAATCCATAGTATTTGCGAGGATTTACAGTTTCTTTTGAATTAAAAATTGGCGAATCACCATTGCACAAAATAGTTGCTTCAGGAGCAGCAGCGGCGCCTTCCATAATTAAGCGATACGTCGTATAAATTTCGCCATAGCGATCCATTTGGTCGCGGAAAATATTCGTAAAAACAAATAATTTTGGTTGAATATATTTAGTGACACGGCTTAAACTTGCTTCATCAATTTCTAAAACCGCAAATTTCTTTTGTCCTTTTTTCGCCTTGGCATTTAAAAAAGTAGAGACAATTCCTTGCTCCATGTTAGCACCAGTTGGATTTGTTAATACCTCATCAAATTCTTGGCGTAAAATGTTAACAGTTAAAGCAGTTGTCAATGTTTTGCCGTTCGTTCCAGTGACTACGACAATTTCATAGTCTTTTGCCAATGTATCTAAAATTTTAGGATCGATTTTTAGGGCTAATTTCCCTGGGTAGCTACTGCCGCCTTTAAAAAATGTTTGTAAAACCCATTGCGAAGTTTTTCCTGCAGCAATTGCTAAATGACTTCGAATCCCCATTTGTTGTCCCCCAATTTCTATATCTTTAATTTTTCGTTATTTTAAATTAAACTCAATCTATCATACCATAACTAAAATAAAAAATTAATTCCTTTTACTTTTTCTTACTATTATTTAAAAAGTCTTTTAGAAAAAGTAGAATAGTGAAGGAAAAAAGAATAGGGCCTGGGACAAAAATCACTTTGGATTTTTGTCCCAGGCTTAAAAAACTGATAAACGGCGGGAACAGAAGCAACACTCCGCGTTGCTTCGATCTCAACAACTTCTAAGGTGTTTTCTCGACATGCGTCTCGTCACAGTACAGCCTTCAAAAGAGCTACAGCTCTAAGAGTTGCGATGTTTCACTGTGAAACATGAACAGATGAAATCATCGTACCTACTTGGTGAAGGTCCTTCGGAAATAAGCCGAAATTGTTGAGAATCACGAAGAACGTAGTGATTCGATGATGAACAATACCTACTTGGTCTCCAAAAATTAAAGAACACCGGGTCCTTCAATTCTAGCATGTTCCATGCTTAGAAATTGATGCGAACGAAACGGAGTGTAGTGTATCATGCAACATCAACTCGTACCTCGTTGTGTTTTATGACAATTTTCGGAAATTCCTTCTTATTGCTGAGAAACACTATTTGCAAAGCAAATAGATGTTGAACAGTACCTACGTGGTTCTTGGAGTTAAACACTTCTGTCCCGACCTCCATCGATTTCCATTTTTATTTCGCATCAATATAACTGTATAGCGTATATTTAGAAATATTGAAGAAGTTAGAAACTTTGTCCCCAGATTTAGTGACTAAGAAGGCGCCTTTATTGTTTAAAAATTGAATACACTTGATTTTATCGTCCTTCGTCATTAATGGGACCGGCTTACCAACTAATTTGACTGATTCATGAATTAAATCGTCTAACAACTCATTAACATCCTGAGGAATGTAATCAGGGTCTTTATCTTCTTCAGGTTCTGCAGTGGAAATCAAAGATTTTAAGTTTGACTCTGCAGCAATCAATGTAGTGATGTCGTAGTTAATAGCAAAAATACCATCGAGTTGACCATTCTCATCTTTAAAATACATTGTACTAGATTTTAAAATACGACCATCATGGGTACGGGTTAGATAGTTAATATGATCATTCAACTCACTAGGGTCTTTTTTTAAGGCTTCTAAGACTACTTGAGAAGGTCCATCGCCCAGATGACGAGAAGAGACATGACCATTTTCAATGGAAACAATAGAGTTGTTAATATTGTCTTCATTGATTTGGTGGATAACGACTTCGCAGTTTTCCCCAAATTGACCAGCTAAACCTTTAGCAATTTGTGTTAAAAAAGTAAGTTTTTCGTCGGATAACATAAATAAGCTCCTTTCTAATGTGCCTGGCACAAACAGTTTTTATAAGATTGTGTCAAATTTAACATAATATTTTTAAATGGAATAGGCAGGGCTAAATCCTTTAATGTCGCGTACTACCTGTTCTGAAAAATAATGATAGCATGATAAAAATAATAATACAAGATAACGGCTGTCAAAATTCTAAAAAATATTTTTTAGGCAGCATTGTTTTTTTTAAGGTAAGGTGATATACTTTAATCAAGTTAATGAGTTCGTTAGTAAAAAATACAAGCGCTTCAAATGCTTTTCGTAGGGAATATAGATTAGAAAAGCTAGACAAGCTATATTCGTGAATGATTGAGCGATTGATTTGTAAGCGTTTGCTACATGTGGGGAATAGGTTGGAAAATAGGAGGAGAATACATGTTATTAATTGGAAATGGGCGTTTAATCACTCGGGATGCGCAGAATCATTTTTTTGAAAATGGGTGTGTGGCGATTGATGGTCAAGTTGTGAAACAAGTCGGAACGACAGAAGAATTAAAACAAGCTTATCCAGAAGCGACATTTATTGATGCTAAAGGTGGAGTGATTATGCCAGGCTTTATTAACATGCACAATCATATTTATAGTACCTTTGCACGTGGGTTAAGTTTAACGAATTATCATCCTAAAAATTTCATGGATATTTTGGTAGATCAATGGTGGCGAATTGATCGTGCCTTGACATTAGAAGACACTTATCAAAGTGGTAAGGTTGCTTATTTAGATAGTATTCGCAACGGTGTTACAACTGTCTTTGATCATCATGCTAGTTACGGAGAAATTACAGGGAGTTTAACCCAATTATCTAATGCAGCGGACGAGTTAGGGATTCGGACCTGCCTTTGTTATGAAGTTTCTGATCGCGATGGTGAGCAGAAAATGCGGGAAGCAGTTCAAGAAAATGCCGCCTTTATTAAAGCCAGTTCCTTAAGAAATGATGATATGCAAAAAGCGATGATGGGTATGCATGCAGCCTTTACTTTATCAGATGCTTCTTTAGAATTATGTGCAGCCAATACGCCAGATGGGATTGGTTATCATATTCATATTGCAGAGGATTTAGCCGATGTTCATGATTCTTTGAAAAAATATGGGAAGCCGATTGTGAACCGATTATTTGATTTAGGGATTTTAGGAAAACAGACAATGGCAGGCCATTGCATCCATATTGGACCTCATGAGATGGAATTACTAAGAGATACAGACACAATGGTGGTCACGAATCCAGAGTCGAATATGGGGAATGCGGTCGGTTGCCCACCTGCGATGCGCATGTTTAATGAGTATGGTATTTTGATGGGTCTTGGCACAGATGGTTATACGAATGATGTGACGGAATCCTATAAGGTAGGAAATGTTATCCACAAACATCATTTAGCTGATCCAAATGCGGCTTGGGCAGAAATTCCCACAATGCTGTTTGATAATAATCCGCAAATGGCAAATCGCTATTTTAAAACAAAGCTAGGCGTTTTAGAACCTAATGCAGCAGCAGACGTCATTATTGTTGATTATCATGGCCCGACACCAATGACAAAAGAGAATTATAACATGCACATTTTATTCGGCATGAATGGTGGGATGGTCACTGACACGGTGATTAATGGAGAAATTCGGATGCGTAATCGTGAAGTTCAAGGAATTGATGAAGAGAAAGTTTGGCATGATGCGCAAACGCAAGCACAATCTTTCTGGAAACGAGTAAATCAATAGCTTTCATTATAAATAAAAGGAGTGACGTTAATGAGTGATATTATGCATCCCATCTCAATTGAGGCTTTATTAAATTGGATTTTTAGTGAGTATCAACAAGATGGCACAATTTTTGGCATTCGTAAATTTTATCATGCGGATCCTACAAAAACGATTTCGTTATTTGGAGAAAAAATGGAAACCCCTTGTGGTCCAGCAGCAGGTCCTCATACACAATTAGCACAAAATATTATTGCGGCCTATTTAACAGGTTCTCGTTTTTTTGAAGTTAAGACAGTCCAGATACTGGATGGAGAAGATTTACCTGTGAGTAAACCATGTATCGCAGCAGCAGATGAATGTTACAACGTTGAGTGGTCCACAGAATTGCGCGTTCCCCAAGCTTATGATGAATACGTCAAAGCATGGTTCGTTTTGAAGTTACTTAGTAAAGAGTTCGAGCTAGGTGACCCGAATGGTTTCATTTTTAATATGAGTGTTGGCTATGATTTGGCAGGGATTCAATCACCAAAAATTGATCGTTATATTAACGAAATGCAGAACGCAGAAGGAACGCCGATTTGGGCGGAATGCCAAGCAGCTGCCAAAAAATATCTATCTTATTTTAAAAAAGTAGATGACTTATATATCGAAGCAATTAGTCCTAAAGTCTGTCATTCTATTACGCTGTCGACTTTACACGGTTGTCCATCAGACGAAATTGAACGAATTGCGGCCTATTTATTAAGTGAAAAAGGGCTCCATTCCTTTATTAAATGTAATCCAACCATGTTAGGTTATGAATATGCGCGTCAAACGATGGATGAGCTAGGGTTTGATTATATGGTTTTTGACGATCACCATTTTAAAGAAGATTTACAATTTGAAGAAGCAGTACCGATGTTACAACGTCTGCAATTATTAGCTAATAGTAAAAATCTAAGCTTCGGAGTTAAAATTACGAACACTTTCCCGGTAACGATTGCAGCAAATGAATTACCTGGTGATGAAATGTACATGTCAGGACGTTCGCTATTTCCTCTTAGTATTTCATTGGCACAAAAATTATCAGAAGCATTTGATGGGAAACTACAAATTTCTTATTCTGGCGGTGCAGATATTTTCAATAGTAAAGAAATATTCGATGCTGGGATTTGGCCAATCACTATGGCAACGACTCTGTTGAAACCTGGTGGCTATCAACGAATGAATCAAGTTGCTAATGTATTAAGCGCAGCAGAATATCCTCAGATGGTTCATGTCAACTTGGATAAATTAGCTCAAGTTGTTGAGAAAGCTAAAACACAAGCGCGTTACCAAAAATCAATTAAATTACCAGAAAGTACCAAACTAAGAAAAACAGTTCCGTTAACAGATTGTTATATTGCTCCTTGTCGAAGTGACGGTGGTTGTCCAATCAATCAGGATATTCCTGCTTACCTTCGTTATGTCAGTGAAGGTAATTATTTAAAGGCCTTGCAAGTAATTGTCGATAAGAATCCGTTGCCTTTTATTACTGGAACCATTTGTGCACATCCTTGTATGACTAAATGTACACGTCAATTTTATGAAGAATCTATTCATATTCGGGAAGTGAAGTTAGAAGCAGCTGAACATGCTTATGATGAATTATTGACGACACTAGAAAAGCCACAGCCAAAAGAAAATGCACCTAAAACAGCTGTTGTGGGTGGAGGCCCTGCAGGGATCTCTGCTGGGTATTTATTAGCACGTGAAGGCATGCCTGTTACTGTGTTTGAAAAATCCGAGACAATTGGGGGCGTTTGTAGCCAGATTGTACCAGAATTTCGAATTTCTATGGAATCTGTTCAAAAAGACGTTCAGTTAGCGGAATTTATGGGAGCCGAATTCCGTACAGGACAAGAGGCGCCATCATTGGCGGAATTGAAAAACCAAGGCTATACGAATGTTATTTATGCCATTGGTGCATGGAAACATGGGGTCCTTCGTTTAGAATCTGGTCGAGCATTGAACTCGTTAGAATTTTTAAAAGCAAATCGAGAAAATCCAACGATTAATCCTTACGGAGAACAAATTGTCGTCGTTGGTGGCGGAAATACAGCCATGGACTGTGCTCGTGCAGCCACAACATTACCTGGTGTTAAAAAAGTCTCAGTGGTTTATCGTCGGAATAAACGCAATATGCCAGCAGATGAAGAAGAACTTTATTTAGCTTTAGAAGATGGTGTTGACTTTTTAGAATTACTTTCGCCAATTAAACATGAAAATCAACAATTAACTTGTGAAAAAATGGTCCTAGGTGAACGAGATGCCTCTGGACGCCGTCGACCAATTGGTACAGGAGAAATGATTGATATTCCTGCTGATACAGTTATTGCCGCTGTTGGTGAAAAAGTAGATACAGAATTTTACCAAGCATTAGGCATTCACACAGACAACTATGGGAAAGTCGTTTCAAATCAAGAAACATTGGAAACAAATATACCAGGTGTCTATGTCATTGGTGACGCTAATTTAGGACCAGCCACAATTGTTGAAGCAATCGCTGATGCAACCAAAGCGGCCAATAATATTTGTCTTGTCCACAATCATCACTATGAAAAAGATAATTTAAATAGTGATGTCGCATTTGTTAGAAACAAACGGGGTATCCTTGTGACAGACGAGATGTCTTGTAGTCAAGCTAGTCGTTGCTTAGAATGCTCCACAATTTGTGAATCTTGTATGGATGTCTGTCCAAACCGAGCAAATATTGTTGTGTATGTCGAAGGAAAACCACAAATTGTCCATGTTGATCGGATGTGTAACGAATGTGGCAACTGTGAAACATTTTGCCCTTATGCAAGTGCCCCTTACAAAGACAAATTTACCTTATTTAACAGTGAATCTGATTTTTATGACAGTACTAATTCAGGTTTCTATGTTCAAAATCCTGTGGATAAAATTTGTTTACTGCGTTTATGGGGAACGGTGTCAACAATTCAATTAACGGATCAAGGATTAGATGTACCAGAAGATTTAATCGCATTAATGGTAACTATGATTGAAGAATATGCTTATTGTATGCAAGCATAAAAGGAAATTTACGACTGGGGGATAAATAAATGTCTATTCTGCTCAAAGGTGGAACCGTCGTATCTGCATATAATCGTCGTCAATTGGATATTCGAATTGACGGCGAGCAAATTGTAGAGATGGGGGCAAATTTACCAGTAGAAAATTCTCAGATTGAGGATGTTACGGGGTGTTATGTATTACCAGGCTTTATTGATGCGCATACGCATCTGGAATTAAATAATGGCAAAGGTTCGTTAAGTACGGCGGATAACTTTACCACTGGAAGCCAAGCGGCGGTGGCCAAAGGTACGACTACGGTTATTGATATGGCTACACCTAATAAAGGCGGCTCATTGAAAGACTGTTTAGCTACTTGGAATCAATTGGCTGAAGGCAAGAGTTCATGTGATTATACTTACCATATGTCCATGATTGAATGGAAACCAACGATAGCTGCTGAAATTCAGGAAATGATTGCTGCAGGTATTACTTCCTTCAAAATGTATATGGCTTATGATAATTTGCGGACCACAGATGCGGAAATTTTTGAAGCGATGAAGGAAATAAAAAAAGTTAATGGAATGTTAGGCGTTCATTGTGAAAATGGTGATTTAGTAGATGAATTAATCCAATCATATGTTTCTCAAGGAAAGCTAACCCCGCACTATCATCCGTTATCAAGACCGGCGGCTGTTGAAGCAGAAGCGGTAGCAAGATATTTGATGATAGCGGAAATGGCTGATTTGCCGGTTAATATTGTGCATTTAAGCACAAAACGATCGTTAGAAGCGGTGGAACGGGCTCGTCAAAGAGGACAATCAGTTTATGTAGAAACTTGCCCTCAATATCTTTTACTAGATGATCACTTGTACGATGCGCCTAATTTTGAAGCAGCAAAATATGTCTGCTCACCGCCACTACGCAAACGAGAGGATCAACAGGCTTTGTGGCAAGGGATTAAAGAGGGGGCAATCAATACAATATCGACAGATCACTGTAGTTTTAATTTTCACGGACAAAAAACAGTTGGCAAAGATGATTTTAGTAAAATTCCCAATGGGATGCCAGGTGTTGAAACGAGACCAGAATTAATTTACACGGAAGGTGTGGCGAAGGGCCGAATCACCTTGGAAAAAATGGTTGCTCTGCTTTCTGAAAATATTGCTAAACAATTCTCGATGTATCCACAAAAAGGTGTGGTGCAAGAAGGCAGTGATGCCGATTTAGTTGTTTGGGATCCTAGAACAACCGGCGTGATTGCTGCGAGAACGCAGTTACAAAATGTCGACTATACGCCGTATGAAGGATTTGAAACACAAGGACAGGCTCGAATGGTTTATTTAAGAGGTCAAAAAGTTGCTGAAGCTGGGCAAGTCATCTTGGCAAATCAAGGAAAATTTGTTTTTCGTAAAGCAACTTAAAAATAGAAGGAGGAGAAGTATTTTTGGAAAAAATTAAATGGACAGCAAATGAAATGCCGAAGACGGAGGATAAGTACTTACCTCTGATGTCTAAAGAAAAAATTGAGAAAGCTTTGGCTTTTCACAAAAGTTTTCCACAGTATTCAGAAACACCATTAGCAGAATTGAATCATATGGCCGCTTATCTGGGGTTAAATGATTTCTTTGTTAAAGATGAATCTTATCGCTTTGGTTTAAATGCTTTTAAAGTCTTAGGTGGTTCTTTTGCCATGGCTAACTATATTGCCGAAAAATTAAAGAAAGATGTTTCGGAACTAACATATGATGAATTAACTTCTGATCAATTACGATCAGCTTTTGGACAAGCTACGTTTTTTACAGCAACTGATGGTAACCATGGACGAGGAGTCGCTTGGGCTGCGAATAAATTAGGCCAAAAATCAGTTGTACTCATGCCGAAGGGTTCAACACAGACGAGAAAAGAAAATATTGAAAAAGAAGGCGCAACCGTCACAATTGAAGAAGTTAATTACGATGAATGTGTACGAATGGCTAATAAAATGGCCGAAGAAACTGAAAACGGTGTCATGGTTCAAGACACCGCTTGGGACGGATATGAAAAAATTCCGACTTGGATTATGCAAGGATACGGAACGATGGCGTTAGAAGCCTCTCAACAATTAAGAAAATTTGGCTCTGAACGACCTAGTCATGTTTTTGTTCAAGCTGGTGTCGGCAGTTTAGCTGGGGCGGTGATTGGTTATTTTGCTAATGCTTTTCCAGAAAACCCACCGATTATGGTCGTAGTTGAGGCACAGGCGGCTGACTGTTTATATCAATCAGCAATTAAAAAAGACGGAGAAATTCGCTTTGTCGATGGTGATTTACAGACAATTATGGCTGGCCTAGCATGTGGAGAACCTAATACGATTTCTTTTGATATTCTAAAAAATCATACATCCTTCTTTGTTTCAGCACCAGATTGGGTTTCTGAAAAAGGAATGCGTATGTTGGGCGCGCCATTAAAAGGGGATCCGCAAGTTGTATCAGGCGAATCTGGGGCAGTAGCAATGGGCTTAGTAGCTACAGTGATGCAAGATCCCGACTATCAAGAATTACGTGAGGCATTGCAACTGGATGAGACGTCAAACGTTTTAATGTTTTCTACCGAAGGGGACACTGATCCAGACAATTATAAAAAAATTTTATGGAGGTAAAAGGAATGGATTTTAATGCAGTAAATGCAGCAGCAGAAGGTTACAGAGAAGATATGGTCAAATTTTTAAGAGACCTTGTCAAAATTCCAGGAGAAAGTGCAGAAGAAGGCAACAAAATTGCGCGAGCAAAAGCCGAAATGGAAAAATTAGGTTTCGATAAAATTGACATTGATCCTCAAGGAAATTTACTTGGTTATATGGGGTCTGGTGAAAAATTAATTGCTTTTGATGGGCACATGGATACTGTCGGAATTGGTGAAATGAGTAACTGGAAATTTGATCCTTACGATGGTTATGAAACAGAAACTGAGATCGGTGGTCGCGGTACATCTGACCAAGAAGGCGGGATTGTTTCGGCTATTTATGGCGCTAAAATCATGAAAGATTTAGGTCTATTATCAGAAAAATACACTGCTTTGGTAACAGTTACTGTCCAAGAAGAAGACTGTGACGGTTTATGCTGGCAGTACATTATCAAAGAAGATGGTATCCGTCCAGAATTTGTTGTTTCAACAGAGCCAACAGATGGTGGGATTTATCGTGGTCAAAGAGGCCGAATGGAAATTAAAGTTGATGTCAAAGGCGTTTCGTGTCATGGCTCAGCACCAGAACGTGGAGATAATGCCATTTACAAAATGGCGGATATCTTACAAGATGTTCGTGCCTTAAACAACAATGGAGATACAGAAAGCACAGCGATTCGTGGTTTAGTTCGTATGTTAGATCCTAAGTACAATCCAGAATGGCAAGAAGCCCGTTTCTTAGGTCGTGGTACGGTGACTGTTTCGCAAATTTTCCATTCTTCACCAAGTCGGTGTGCTGTTGCGGATGGCTGTACCGTTTCACTAGACCGTCGAATGACTGCTGGAGAAACTTGGGAAAGTTGTTTGGAAGAAATTCGCAATTTACCAGCTGTTAAAAAATATGGAGATGATGTGACGGTTTCAATGTACAACTATGATCGTCCTTCTTATACTGATTTAACTTATGAAATTGAATGTTATTTCCCAACGTGGGTCATTCCAGAAAATCATGATGTAACAAAAGCCTTGATGGAAACGCATAAAAATCTCTATGGAGAAACACGGAAAGGCTCTGTAGAAACAGTGGAAATGCGTGAAGAACGCCCATTGTTAGATAAGTGGACCTTCTCAACAAATGGCGTTTCAATTATGGGACGTAATGGCATTCCTTGTATTGGTTTCGGGCCAGGGGCCGAAGCACAAGCACATGCACCAAATGAAAAAACTTGGAAAGATGATTTGGTTCGTTGTGCAGCCGTTTATGCGGCATTACCAACGGTCTATTGTGGTTAAGTAAAGGATTATTAGACAAGAAAAAAGGAGCAGATGGAATGGAAACGTTTAAAGAATATATTGAGAAATTAGATAAATTAGAATTTGAAAAAATGTACGAAAATGACTTTTTCCTAACTTGGGAAAAAACAAGAGATGAATTAGAAGCTGTTTTCACAGTTGCCGATACATTACGCTATTTAAGAGAAAATAATATTTCAACTAAAATCTTTGATAGTGGCTTGGGGATTTCTTTATTCCGAGACAACTCTACAAGAACACGTTTTAGTTTCGCTTCAGCGTGTAATCTTTTGGGCTTAGAAGTTCAAGATTTAGACGAAGGAAAAAGTCAAATTTCTCACGGAGAAACTGTTCGTGAGACAGCAAACATGATTTCTTTTATGGCTGATATCATTGGTATTCGTGATGACATGTACATTGGTAAAGGCAATGCTTACATGCACGAAGTATCAGAATCTGTCCAAGAAGGATATAAAGATGGGGTATTGGAACAGCGCCCAACGTTAGTGAATTTACAATGTGATATTGACCATCCGACGCAAGCAATGGCGGATGCGTTGCATTTAATTCATGAATTTGGTGGCATTGAAAACCTGAAAGGGAAAAAAGTTGCCATGACTTGGGCGTATTCACCATCTTATGGAAAACCATTATCTGTTCCTCAAGGAATTGTTGGTCTAATGACCCGTTTAGGAATGGATGTCGTCTTAGCACATCCAGAAGGTTATGAAATTATGCCAGAAGTAGAAGAAGTTGCGAAGAAAAATGCGGCAGAATTTGGTGGAAACTTTACTAAAACGAATAGTATGGCAGAAGCATTCAAAGATGCGGATGTTGTTTATCCGAAAAGCTGGGCACCTTTTGCGGCAATGGAAAAGCGAACTGAATTATATGGCAATGGTGACCAAGCAGGAATTGATCAATTAGAACAAGAATTACTTTCTCAAAATAAAAAGCACAAAGATTGGGAATGTACAGAAGAATTGATGAAAACAACGAAAGACGGCAAAGCTTTGTATATGCATTGTCTACCAGCTGATATTACTGGTGTAAGTTGTGAAGAAGGTGAAGTGGAAGCTTCTGTTTTCGATCGTTATCGGGTCGAACTTTACAAAGAAGCTAGCTACAAACCGTATGTTATTGCGGCTATGATTTTCTTAAGTAAAGTAAAAAATCCGCAAAAAACCTTAACAGAATTAGCGGATAAAGCGACACCAAGAGAAGTAAAATAATGAATTTGGCATGAAGACAGATGCTTTTTCTTTACACAATGAATCATTAGAAGTTGCCTCTTCAACATGAACAAATAAGACCTTCCCAAGTCTATTCATGAATGTGTGATTGTCTCGAGTCAAGAACGCTTAGTCATGTGCGTTGACTTCATGCAACGACAACAGACAGTTAATACGAAAACTCGTTGTGAAAAAGAAAAAGCATCGTCCTTTTTATAAAACAGAAAATGAGGTGAAGCAATGGGCAAACGCGTCGTAGTAGCTTTAGGTGGCAATGCTTTAGGAAATAATTTGACGGAGCAGATGACTGCCGTAAAACAGACCTCCAAAGCGATTGCAGATTTGATTGAAGCAGGATATGAAGTTATTTTATCTCATGGCAATGGTCCTCAAGTGGGGATGATTCAATTAGCTATGGAAGAATTTTCCTTTAATAATCCACAATATCCAGTTGTTCCGTTATCCATGTGCGTAGCCATGAGTCAAAGTTACATTGGCTATGATTTAGAGAATGCGCTACAAGAAGAGTTGCGTCAACGAAATATAAGTAAAGCCGTCACCACCGTAGTCACTCAAGTGGTCGTGGATGAAAATGATCCGGCGTTCAAAAAACCAACGAAACCAATTGGTCGCTTCATGACAAAAGAAGAAGCAGAACAATTAGTCAAAGAAAAAAATATACAAGTGATGGAAGATGCTGGCCGTGGTTATCGCCAAGTCGTCGCTTCTCCTAAACCAAAAAATATTGTCGAACTTCTCACGATTCAAACATTGGTTGATGCTGGCCAAACAGTCATTGCTGGCGGCGGTGGTGGCATCCCAGTCATTCAAGAAGGGAACCGACTAAAAGGTGTCAATGCAGTCATCGACAAAGATTTTTGTAGTGAACGACTGGCTGAACAAGTGGATGCTGATCTGCTCGTGATTTTAACAGCAGTTGAAAAAGTTTGTATTAATTTTGGTAAAGAAAATCAAGAAGCCTTAGGGAATGTTTCAACAGAAAAAATGAAACAATATGCGCAAGAAGGTCAGTTTGCTCCAGGTTCAATGTTACCAAAAGTTGAAGCAGCGATTAAGTTTGCTGAATCTAAGCCAGGTCGAAAAACATTGATTACGTTATTAGAAAAAGCCAAAGAAGGATTATCTGGAAAAACAGGGACTTTAATTGAAAATAAAGAATCATAGAATGGAGGAAAACGATGACAAACAAAATGATTAATTCTGCACAGGCACCAGCTGCTGTAGGACCTTATTCACATTCTGTCTTAGCGGGAAATACGTTGTACATTTCTGGACAACTAGGATTAGATCCGCAATCGGGCGAAATGAAGACTACAGTGGAAGAACAAGCAAAACAAGCTTTTATCAATTTAGGTTCGATTTTAAAAGAGGTCGAGATGACCTATGATAATGTTGTGAAAACAACGGTGTTTTTACAACATATGTCTGATTTTAGCAAAATTAACGAAATCTATGGGAATTACTTTTCAGAAGTTTTGCCTGCACGTTCTTGTGTAGAAGTAGCCAAGTTGCCAAAAGATGGTTTATTTGAAATTGAAGCAGTTGCTGTCAAAGGATAATTTTTAAGATGTTTCTGAGGGAAAAAGGATTGCATTCTTTATTGATTAAGGGGAACAATCCTTTTAGAATAAAAAGAAGAAGGAAACGATCCTATGAATGAAAAAAAAGAGCAAGCATTATTTGAATATGATGCGAAACTATCAATTTCTGAAGCAATTCCGATGGGATTGCAACACGTTGTCGCAGCAGTAGTAGGGATTGTCACACCGGGAATCATGATTGCCAAAGTTTGTCAATTAAGTCCTAGTGATACGACTATTTTGATTCAAACATCATTGATTTTTTCAGCAGTTGCAACGTTAATTCAACTTTTCCCTATTTTTGGAAAAGTGGGTTCACGGTTACCAGTTATGATGGGGGCAAGTTTTGCGTATGTACCGATTTTGATGGCCATCGGAGCTGATTTTGGGATTGCAGCAATTTTTGGTTCCCAATTAGTTGGCAGTATTCTTGTTATTATTGTTGGTTTGTTCATTAAAAAAATCCGTGTGTTGTTTCCGCCTTTAGTAACAGGAACGGTTATTTTAAGCATTGGACTATCCTTGTTTCCAGTTGCGATTAAGTATATGGCAGGAGGAGCTGGTAGTGCTGATTTTGGTTCAGCCCGGAATTGGTTAGTTGCATTATTAACCTTTGCGATTGTCTTTTACTTCAATTATTTTGCAAAAGGATTTTTGAAGTTATCAGCAATTTTAAACGGAATGGTTATTGGCTATTTGATTTCTTTAGCTTTAGGGATGGTTAGTTTTGAGCCAGTTCAAAATGCTAAAATCGTTCAGGTAATTACCCCGTTTCACTTTGGACTGGATTTTCAATTGGTACCAATCTTTACGCTTGTGGTGATGTTTATTGTTGATGCTGTTCAAGCCATCGGCCAATTTACAGCAACAACGGTTGGGGCAATGGATCGGGATGCAACGGATGAAGAATTATCTGGCGGAATTATGGGGAGTGGTTTCACTAACTTTATTGGCAGTTTATTTGGATCAATCCCAGTGGCAACTTTTGGACAAAATGTTGGTCTGGTTACGGTAACAAAAGTGATTAATAAGTATGTTCTGGTTTTCGCTTCAGTTATATTATTAATTGCTGGTTTTGTTCCGAAAGTAGCTGCGTTATTAACTACGATTCCTTACGCGGTAATTGGTGGCGCAACGATTTCAGTTTTTGCTTCTATTTCTATGACAGGTATTCGGATGATTGCTTCGCAGGAAATGACTCCTCGAAATACTGGGGTTGTCGGAACAGCTCTAGCATTTGGAATTGGTGTCACATTGTCTACTGGAAGCTTAGCTGGTTTTCCAACTTGGGTAACAACGATTTTCGGTAATTCGGAAGTTATCTTAACCACTTTGGTAGCAGTCCTTTTAAATGTCATTTTAAAACCAAAAAAGCGCGTAGCACTTGAGTGAAGATTGCTTTTTTTGATACGAAAGTGAGTAAGCTTTCGTATCCTTTTTCCCTTACGTTATCTATAAAAAAATGAACGAATAAAGGAGGAGAAGATGTTTACGTATTCCCTAAACTTAAAATTAAAAACAGATCGGAACTTTTTTGGTCCTGGCGTTGTCGAAGTTTTACAAAAAATTCAGCAAACTGGGTCACTAAACTTAGCGGCAAAAGAGATGAAAATGTCTTATAATAAGGCATGGCGGATTGTGCGGGTAGCTGAAGAAGAGCTATCTTTTCCATTAATTATCAAAAGTGTTGGTGGTTGTAATGGTGGCGGGTCAATTGTTACGGATCAAGGAAAAGAGTTGATTGATCAATATCTTTTATTTGAGAAAAAAGTGTATCAACAGGTAGAGGCATGTTTTGAAGAAATCTTTAAAGAACAGGATGTAGTATCGGAGGAACTGAAATGAGAGAAGTATTTCAGCGTTTGAAACAGGCAATATTGGAAAAGCAAGACACGATGTTATTAACGATTGGTACAAGTTCAGGATCCACACCACGAAGTCAAGGGGCTAGAATGCTGGTTTCCGCCGAAGGTAGAATAGCCGGAACTGTTGGTGGTGGGGCGGTTGAATTTCAGGCTGAACAAGTGGCAAAAAAGCTACTTCTTGAGAAAGAAAATGCACAACGTCAATTTATTTTAGCCCCGAATAATATTGCTGATTTAGGTATGGTCTGTGGCGGGAATGTCACGATTTTTTTCCATTATCTTTCATGGGAAACGCCATTTTTAAAGGAGTTGTGTGAATCCATAGAAACGCATTTTCAAAATAACCAACAAGGTTGGTTAGTGACTGAACTAGATCAAAACAATTTAGGAAAAGTATCCTTTTATAGTGAAACAGGCGAATTGATTGGTTCCACTTCT
Organism: Enterococcus sp. DIV0183; assembly: GCF_050541505.1. NCBI lineage: Bacteria > Bacillati > Bacillota > Bacilli > Lactobacillales > Enterococcaceae > Enterococcus > Enterococcus sp. DIV0183. The sequence continues at coordinate 2,109,619 of NZ_CP172932.1, read as the reverse complement.
TGGGAGGGGGAATTAAGTTTGCTACCTAAAGGTATCCATTGTGAGCAAAAAGAGGACATAATTTTTTTAACAGAAGCGATCCTCCAAGTAGGGAAAGTGTATATTTTTGGAAGTGGTCATGTCGCACGCGCATTGGTACCTATTTTAAACTATTTATCGTTTTATTGCGTTGTAGTGGACGATCGTCCAGAATTTTTGACGGCACAAGCTTTTCCACAAGCTGAAGAACTACGGGTGATTCCTTTAGAAAATTTAGCTGCGTTTATTGAAATAACGGCGGACGATTATGGTATAGTGATTACCAGAGGACACAATTTTGATTTCATCGTTGCCAAACAGTTATTGGAAACACCAGCCAAATATATTGGTGTGATGGGGAGCAAACACAAAATTGCTTCACAAGTTCGACGGTTAAAAGAGGTCGGTTATACAATGACTGAAATTGAAAGAATTTTCATGCCAATTGGCTTAGATATTGCAGCCGAAACACCAGAAGAGTTAGCGATTAGCATCGCGGGAGAATTAATTCAACAGCGCTATCAATAATGAGGATCTTCAAGTTAAATAAAAAAGTTTTTTTGCTAAAAAATAATTTTTAGAACGAAGATTTGTGGTATAATCTAGGTGATTGAACACTAAACTATATCAGAAATCGAGGTGCAAGAAATGTATTCAATTATTGTAAATGGTCAAAGTGAAACCTGTGAAACAAACAAAAAATTAATGGACTTTTTGCGGGAGGATCTGGGCCTAACTGGAACAAAAGATGGCTGTAACCAAGGCTCTTGCGGTGCATGTACGGTGTTAGTAAATGGAAAGGCTTCCAAAGCATGTTTGTTTACTCTAGAAAAATTAGCTGGTAAAGAAGTCACGACAATCGAAGGTTTAAGCCAACGGCAAAAAGATGTCTATGCCTATGCGTTCGCAAAAACGGGTGCAGTTCAGTGCGGGTATTGCATCCCTGGGATGGTTATTTCGGCACAAGGATTATTGAACAAGAAACCCGAACCCACAAAAGAAGACATTCAGAAAGCTATACGAGGAAACATTTGTCGTTGTACAGGATATGTGAAAATAATAGAAGCCATTCAGTTAGCAGCTAAAATGTTTTGTGAAGAAACGAGCATTACAGAAGAACATTCAAATGGTAAATTAGGGGAAGACTTCCAACGGGTCGATGCAGTGGAGAAAACCTTAGGAACAGGGATTTATGTAGATGACATTGACATAGAAGGAATGCTTCATGCATCTGCTTTACGGAGTGCCTATCCTCGCGCAAAAGTTCTATCAATCGATAGTACCCAAGCATTGGCGCATCCTGACTGTGTGGCTGTGTTCACAGCTAAAGACGTTCCAGGAAATAATAAAATTGGTCATTTAGAATTTATTTCCGATTGGGATGTAATGATTCCAGAAGGAGAAATAACACGGTACATTGGGGATGCAGTGGCACTCGTTGTTTCAAAAAGAAAAGAAACCTTACCAGAGATAAAAAATTTAGTGGAAGTTGATTACGAAGAAATGATACCGCTTACTTCTTGTGAAGCTGCTTTAGCAGAAGGTGCACCAGCTATTCATGAAAAGGGCAATATCTTGTCTCATGAACACTTGGTACGTGGCAATGCAGAGGAAGTGTTAGCAAATTCTGCGTTTGTAGTGTCAGAACATTATTCCGTACCAATTAACGAACATGCCTTTATGGAACCCGAGTGTGCGATTGCACAGCCTGAAGGTGAGGGCATTTTACTCTTTAGTGCGGGTCAAAGTATCTATGATGAACAACGGGAAGTGGCTCGGATGTTAGGACTAGACAAGGAAAAAATTCATGTTCAATCAAAACTTGTTGGTGGTGGTTTTGGTGGAAAAGAAGACATGAGTGTTCAGCATCATGCATCCTTAGCCGCTTGGTTATTGAAGAAACCAGTAAAAGTACTGCTAAGCCGTGAAGAAAGTTTGATGGTTCATCCCAAACGCCATGGCATGGAAATGGACTTTACGACCGGCTGTGATGAAGAAGGCAATTTAACTGCAATGAAAGCAGTGATTTATGCGGATACTGGGGCCTATGCTTCTTTAGGAGGACCGGTATTGCAACGGGCTTGTACACATGCGGCAGGTCCCTACAAGTATCAAACGATTGATGTGGAAGGGTTTGCTGTATATACTAATAATCCGCCAGCAGGTGCATTTCGCGGATTTGGTGTTTGCCAAACGGCTTTTGCAATTGAAAGTAATTTAAACTTGTTAGCAGAAAAAGTCGGACTATCACCATGGGAAATACGCTTTAAAAATGCCGTCGCCCCAGGAGATACTTTACCGAATGGACAATTGGTCTCGAAAAATGCGGCGTTAAAAGAAGCCTTGTTAGCGGTTAAAGACGTCTATGAACAAGCGGAAGTTGCTGGAATTTCTAGTTTCTTTAAAAATAGTGGCGTGGGTGTGGGGCTACCTGATACAGGGCGTTGTATTATTTCTGTTGAAGAAGGAAAAATACATGTCCGCACAAGTGCTGCTTGTATCGGTCAAGGGATGGCAACCGTTACGACGCAAATTGCCTGTGAAACATTAAATTTACCACCAGAAATGATTGTTGCGGAAGCACCTGATACGAGAAGAACGCCGAATTCAGGAACAACAACGGCTTCGAGGCAGTCACTCTTCACAGGAGAAGCTACTAGAAGAGCGGCAATGCAATTACGGTATGAGCTTGATATGGGACGTGCTTTAAGTGATTTGGAAGGTGAAGAATTTTATGGGGAATATTCAGCGAAAACGGATCCGTTAATTAATGATAAAAAAAGTCCAGTTAGTCATGCTGGTTATGGTTATGCTGCTGAAGTAGCTATTCTAGATGACAAAGGAAAAGTAGCTAAATTTGTGGCTGCGTATGATATGGGGCAAGTGGTGAATCCACGAGCTGCTGAAGGTCAAATTGAAGGTGGGATTGCGATGGGCATGGGGTATGCTTTAACTGAAAAATTTGCCTTAGAAGAAGGCTATGTTAAAGCAAAATATGCAACGCTAGGATTAGTGAACGCCACTCAAGTACCACCAATTGAAACAATTTTGGTTCATGCTGACAATCTTCACGAAGGTTTAGCTTATGGAATTAAAGGCGTAGGTGAGTTAGCAACGATCCCTACCGCACCAGCTTTAGCAGGCGCATATTTTGCCTTGGATGGTCAGCTCCGACCAAGTCTGCCTTTAGAAAATACCCCTTATCAAAAGAAAAAAAGATAAAAGGAGACAACTCATGTCACTCGTTAGTGTCATTATTCTAGCATCGGGCAATTCACAACGGATGGGCCAAAATAAATTGTTCTTAAAATATCAAGGAAAAACATTTTTAGAGCACACGTTAACCTTAGTGAATCAATTAGACGTATTAGAACGGATTTTAGTTGTTTCGCCTGAGAATCAGCCAGCGTTTCCTTTACCTAAGAACATTCAGTTGATTCTCAATCATCAATGGCAAGAAGGGCAAAGTAGCAGTATTCGTTTAGGAACTGAACAAGCTCGGGGAGCTGGCTATTTATACTTACCTAGTGATCAACCATTGTTAACACCTAAAATGCTACAACCCGTGTTAGATAAATGTCAGAGAAATAAAATTATAGTGCCATTACAAAAAGATGGTTGTCCTAGTAGTCCAGTATTATTCGGTAATCAATTTCGACAAGAACTATTAACATTGACTGGTGAAACAGGCGGACGCATGATTTATGAACGCTTTCCAGAAGCAGTTCAGATGTTGAGAATAGCGACTCCTGGCCGTTTAAAAGATATCGACACGCCAGAAGAGTACCAAAAATTAATTCAAGAAACCAATAGTTAGAGAGGAAAAACGTATGAAGGACTTGGTTTATTTAAATTATGCAGCGACTTCCTATAAAAAATTTCCAGCAACCATTGAGGCTTTGACTGCCTATTTAGCAGAAAATCAGTTCATGAATTACGGAAGAAATGCCCCTTTGCTTAGAGAGGGGCTTCCTCTTTTAGAGACACGTCAATTGTTAGCAGACTTTTTTCAGGCACCCAGTGCGGCTCAGATTACGTTTACGAATAACGCAACAACTTCCTTAAATCTTGCATTAGCGGGGATTTTACAACCTGGCGACCATGTGATTACGACCATGTTAGAACATCATGCAGTAGCTAGACCGCTTCACTTACTTGAGAAAGAACGAGGCATTTCAGTGACGTATGTTGCTTGTCAAAAAACGGGTCTGTTAGATGTAGAAGATATTCAGCGAGCCTGGCGAACGAATACAAAAGCCTTGGTGATGACACACGCATCCAATGTCTTAGGCACCATTTTACCCATTGAAGAATGTTTTCAATGGGCCAAACAGAAAGGATTATTAACCGTTTTGGATGCAGCTCAAACGGCGGGATTTTTACCAATAAAAATGACTCAGATGGCCATTGATGTGTTAGCCTTTACTGGACATAAAAGCTTATATGGATTAGCAGGTATTGGTGGGTTAGCTTTTAGTGAGCGAGGGGCTGAAGCGGTCAAACCACTGATAACGGGCGGCACTGGTAGCCATTCTAATTCCTTTGATCAACCCTCTTTTTTACCAGATAAATTTGAAGCTGGTACGTTAAACAGTTTAGGTATTCTAAGCTTAAATAGTTCTGTTAAAGAGTTGAATAAAATTGGTTTAGCAGCGATTCAAAAGCACGAACGAACCTTAATGCAGAATTTTTTAAATGGTTTATCAGGGTTACCTGTCACAATTTTAGGAACCAAGGACGTGGCACAAACTGTCCCTGTTGTTTCTATCACACTGTGGAATCAGGAAGAAACAATAGTGGCACAGCAACTAGCAGAACAATATGGCATTATGACGCGCGCAGGTTTGCATTGTGCACCATTAGCCCATCAAACAGCTGGGACTTTAGCAACTGGCACCTTACGTTTTAGCTTTGGTTGGCAGACAACGCCTGAAGAAATTACTTGGACAATTCACGCTTTACAAGAACTACTAATTTGAGAAGGAGCGGACAGCATGGATTTTTTATCACAATGTACATCAGGTGGCTGTGGGTCAAAAATTGAATCCCGTGTACTGAACCAATTGTTGCAACACTTACCCGAAACACCGGCAAATGAGCGGCTACTCGTCGGATTTGAACATGCCGACGACGCCGCTGTTTACCAAATAACGCCTGAAAAAGCTTTGATTTCAACGGTTGATTTTTTTTCACCAATGGTCAATGATCCGTTATCATTTGGAAAAATTGCGGTCGCTAATGCTTTAAGTGATGTCTATGCCATGGGCGGAACAGTCCTTTATGCGCTAAATCTTGTTTGTTTTCCACAAAAGATGTCAAAAGAATGGTTGGAACAAATGCTCTTGGGTGGCAGCTTAAAATTAAAGGAAGCGGGCGCTTTACTGGCGGGAGGTCATTCGATTTATGACCATGAACCCAAGTATGGCTTAGCGGTAACTGGAGAAGTTCATCCAGAAAATTTGTGGCATAATAATACGCCACAGGTGGGGGATGTCTTGATTTTAACTAAAGCATTAGGTGTAGGAATTATTCAAGCGGCTGTTCGGGGGCAATTAGCGAAGCAGACGGAACAAAAAATCGCGCAAGATTCGATGGAACGTTTAAATAAATATGCCGCTGCGAATGCTCGATCCTACGCAGTACATGCTTGTACTGATGTGACTGGGTTTGGTCTATTAATTCATGCAAAAGAAATGGCTGATAATCAGGTAACATTACTGATTGATACAGAAGTATTACCAACCATTACAGGAGCGTTGGCCTACGCCGCAGAATGTTTAGTCACTGCAGCTGGGCAAAGAAACCGCCAAACAATCGGAACGACAATCGATTATTCAAAAATTTCTATGGAAATGCAAGAACTTTTGTTTGATCCACAAACTTCTGGCGGACTGTTAATTAGTGTCGCTGCTGACGAAGCGGCAGCCTGTTTAGCAGCTATTCAAAAAGAGGACCCTGTTGCCAAAATTATTGGCGAGGTTCTGCCAAAAGAACAACAAGCAGTAGTACTTTTATAGAGAGAAGGGCCAAATATGAAATTAGTAGATGCATTGGGGAAACCTTGCCCAATACCTGTGATTGAAACAAAAAAAGCTTTGGCGGAGTTAGGTTTAGCTGGAGGCACTATCGAGGTATTAGTCGATAACGAAGTAGCCATTGAAAATTTAAAAAAATTAGCTACTAAAAAACAGGCCACTTTGACTGCGAAGCAGATAGAAGCCACGGTTTTCTCTGTCAAAATTACGGTACCTGAAGAAGCGACTCAACAAACAAGTCAGTCAGCAACAGATTTAGTAATTACGATTGGCTCCGATCAATTAGGTACTGGAGACGAGCAGCTAGGACGACTATTAATGAAAAGTTATCTTCAATCATTATCAGAAGCAGAAACTGTTCCTACACAGCTATTATTCTTTAATCGAGGGGCGTTTTTAACGAATCAAGCAGCGAATACCTTAGCTGATTTGCAACAATTAGCGGAGAAGGGAACCACGATTCAAACGTGTGGGGCCTGTTTAGATTTTTATCATTTAACAGACACCTTAGCTATCGGCTCTATTACTAATATGTACGAAATTGTTGAAACAATGAATCAAGCGGCTAAAGTAATTACGCTTTAACAAAAAAAGAAGGTGAAAAGATGGAGTATTTGCTAACCTTTCCGAATACACATTATGCTGTTCTGGCAGAACAAGTACTGTTGGCAAGAAAGGTGGCTGTTCGCGTCTTTACTTTGCCACCATCATTGACGGATGGCTGTGGGATCGGTTTACTCATTAATGAAGCGGAAATAACTCACAGTGTATGTTTTTTAGAAGAAGCAAAAGTACGCGTAGCCTCTATTTTTTCTGTGAAAAATGACCTTGGGGAAAGGAGGTACCAACTGTGGAGTCCTTAAAAAAGTGTTTTGATTTACAAGGAAAGGAGATTGTGTCAATTGTTGGTAGTGGTGGGAAAACAAGCTTAATGTGGGCGCTAGCAAAAACATATCGAAAGGAAGCTGTTCTGGTTAGTACAACCACAAAAATTGGGTTTCCCCAACGTCAATTGTATGATTATTTTTATACAAACCATTTTGAAAAAATAACGCCGAATATCTGCGGAATCACTTTAGCAGGAACCGCTATCAACAACCAAACAAAACTAACGATGCCTGCAATGACCTCGTTTCAAACATTGTTTCAGCACTTCACGAAAGTTTTTTTAGAAGCGGATGGGTCCAAACAACGACCTTTGAAAGGCTGGTCCTCTTATGAACCCGTGATATTAAAAGAAACAACCACCACAATTGGTGTGCTTCCGATTTCTGTGATTGGTCAAAAGATAGATGTAACGACCATTCATCGGTTGCCGCTTTTTTTGGAATTAACCGATGCGCAACTACAAGAACCAATCACAGAAACATTGTTAGCTCAACTGATTGCTCATCCAAAAGGATTGTTTAAAGAGAGCCAAGGCCAACGAATTTTATGTTTAAATCAAACCCATACGCGAAGAGAGTTCGTTCAAGCGATGAATGTCTGTCTTCAATTACCCAAAAGCTGTTTTGAAAAATTAGACAAGATTATTGCTTGCAATATGGAATTAGAGAAAGGACTTATTTTATGGGAGAAATCAGTCAAAACATCCAAGAAAAATTAGTGATTGTTCGCGGAGGAGGCGATCTAGCGACAGGTGTTATCCAAAAATTATGGCACGTTGGCTTTAAAATACTAGTATTAGAAACAGAATGTCCTTTGGCCATTCGGCGGACTGTTTCAGTTTGTGATGCTATTTTCCAGAAAGAACAAAGAGTGGAAGATTTGGTTGCTGTTCGAATTACTTCATTAAAGGATTGCGCGAAATGTTGGCAGCAAAATAAGCTGCCTGTTTTTGTCGATCAAACAGCAAGTGCTATTCAACAATTGAAACCACTGATTGTTATCGATGCGATTTTGGCTAAGAAAAATTTAGGTACGCATCGAGGAATGGCACCGATTACGATTGCTTTAGGACCAGGCTTTTCAGCACCGCAAGATGTCGATGTTGTGATTGAGACAATGCGTGGACATAGGTTGGGACGTTTATACTTTGAAGGAACAGCTTTACCTAATACAGGTATTCCAGGTGAAATTGGCGGAAAAAGTGCGGAACGAGTTGTCCATGCCCCTGCTTCAGGACAAGTTACCCACCTTAAAAACATAGGGGATCTCGTGTTGAAAGGGGAAGCATTATTTTTAATCGATCAGGTTCCAGTTTATTCGCCTCTGACAGGGACTTTGAGAGGATTGATTTCAGAAAAGGTAACCTGTTATCAAGGGTTGAAGTGTGCAGATGTAGATCCTCGACCAGTTGAGAAAGTCGATTGCTTGACGATCTCCGACAAAGCTCGTGCATTAGGGGGAGCGGTTTTAGAAGCAATTTTTATGATTGGAAGAAGGAAAAACGTTTTATAAAAAAGAACCTAAATAATATTTTTTTTACCTTAAAAATATTGTTAAAAAGGTTTGGAATGTGGTATAGTAAAGACGTAGTAAAAAATACTCTATCTCGAAAGGGGAAGAGTACATACTTAGTTAGATTAGTTTGTGAATAAAATCATTTGTAAAAGTTATTTTTTTAAGGATTAATGTAAGGGGTTACAATTGCATTTGAATGCATTGAAATATTTAGGAAAAAGAAAGGAAATGAATGAAGATGGCACTAGTAAAAATTGTTTATGCAAGTATGACTGGAAACACAGAAGAAATTTCCGAGATTTTGGAAGAACAGTTTCAAGAAGCTGGAGTTGAAGTAGAACGTGAAGAATGTTCAGAAGTTGATGTAGACTTCTTTGATGATGCAGATGCTTGTATTATCGCAACGTATACTTATGGTGATGGGGAACTGCCTTTTGAATTTGAAGATTTCTTTGATGAATTAACTGAGAAGGATTTAGCAGGTAAGCCATTTGGTGTTGTTGGCTCCGGTGATCGTGAATATGGTGAATTTTTCTGTAAATCAGCGCATGATTTTGTAGGAGCTTTTGAAAAAGCTGGTGCTAAAAAAGTAGCTGAAACAGTTGAAATTGAAAACAATGCAGAAGAAGAAGACATCGAAATGCTAAAAACATTTGTTAAAAGTGTCGCCACAACTTTATCTGATAGCGTTGCCTAAGGGTTTAAGAAAGTAGGAGTCAGAATGAAAAGGAACGATGAAGGTAGGTATTTCAATGTTTAATATTCTTCAATCGACTCAATTATCTAGTAATACATTTGATTTTTGGCTGGAAGCGCCAAGAATAGCGACACATGCTCAGGCTGGACAGTTTGTTATTTTAAGAATTGACGAAAAGGGAGAACGGATCCCCTTAACGATTGCGGAGACAAATCCACAAGCAGGCAGTATTCGAATTATTTTCCAAGTAATCGGTAAGACAACAGCTGCACTTTCCCAACTTAAAACTTCAGACTCTTTGTTGGATATCACTGGACCTTTAGGTATGCCCACAGAAGTGAAGCAATATGGAACGGTGATGGTTGTCGGTGGCGGGGTTGGTATCGCGGCTATTTATCCAATTATCAAGGCTTTAAAAGAAGCAGGCAACCGAGTGATTACGATTTTGGGAGCACGAACAGCTGAGTTAGTTCTGTTACAAGAAGAATGCCGTCGTTATTCAGATGAGCTAATCATTACAACGGATGATGGTTCATTAGGTAAAAAGGGCTTAGTAACAGAAGCGATGGAAGAAGTTATTGCACGTGAATCTGTAGCGTGCAGTTGGGCGATTGGGCCCAGCATCATGATGAAATTTTGTACCTTGACAGCTGAAAAACATCAATTACCAATTTATGTTTCCTTGAATCCTATTATGATTGACGGAACAGGCATGTGTGGCGGTTGTCGGGTCACTGTTGATGGCACCATGAAATTTGCCTGTGTTGATGGACCTGAGTTTAAAGGCAATGAAGTAAATTGGGATGAATTCATTAATCGAATGAAGCAATATCAGGAAGAAGAAGCAGTTTGCTTTACAGATCGTTTGAAAGAGCAGGTGGAGAAAAATGGCTAGAAAAAGTCGTATAAAAACACCGATTGCGGAACAAGCACCTACTATCAGAAAGAATAATTTTGAAGAGGTTTGCTTAGGCTATACATTAGCAGAAGGGCAAGAAGAAGCGATTCGCTGTTTACAATGTAAAAATGCACCTTGTATTGCTAAATGCCCCGTGATGATTGATATTCCTGGATTTATTTTAGCTATTCGTGAAGGAAACATGGAACAAGCAGCCGATATTTTAAGTAAATATACGAATTTACCTGCTATTTGTGGACGCGTTTGTCCGCAAGAGAAACAATGTGAACAAGTTTGTAAATTAGGGAAAGCCAAAAACTTTGAACCAGTGGCAATTGGCAAATTAGAACGTTTAGTTGCCGATTGGGCATTAGAAAATCACAAGTTTCCTAAGAAAACAGCGGAACCAACAAAAGGGAAAATCGCAGTGGTCGGTTCTGGTCCTTCTGGGTTAACAGTTGCGGGGGATTTGGCAAAGCTAGGCTACGAAGTAATTATTTTTGAAGCGCTTCATGAAGCTGGTGGCGTATTAACCTATGGCATACCTGAATTTCGATTACCGAAAAAAATTGTTAAACAAGAAATTGCGAGTATTGAAGCCTTAGGTGTAACAATAGAAACCAATGTGGTAGTAGGTAAAACGATTACGATGGAAGAAATAATGTCAGAGTTTGATGCCTGTTATCTATCGGTTGGTGCAGGGGCACCAAATTTTATGGGAATCCCAGGAACTAGTTTAAATGGGGTTTATTCTTCTAGTGAATTTTTAACACGAATCAATTTAATGCATAGCTATGAGTTTCCAGAATATGATACACCGATTAAACGTGCTAAAAATGTTGTTGTGATTGGCGGCGGGAATGTTTCAATGGATGCCGCTCGTTCAGCCAAACGATTAGGCGCTGAAAATGTGAACATTGTGTATCGTCGTTCGTTAGAAGAATTACCAGCAAGAATTGAAGAATACCACCATTCCCTTGAAGAAGGAATTAACTATTATTGGTTAACGAATCCAATTGCTTATTTAGATGACCAACAAGGAAATCTAGCCGGTGTTGAATGTGTCAAAATGGTTTTAGGTGAACCAGATGTGTCTGGAAGACGACGGCCAGAACCGGTTCCAGACAGCACGTTTACCATTCCTGCTGATGCAGTAATCGAGGCAATTGGCCAAGGGGCAAATCGCGTCTTGTTATCAACATATCCAGAAATAGAACTAAACCAATGGGGTTACATTCAAGCTGATCCTAAAACAGGAGCAACCTCAATACCTGGCGTTTTTGCTGGGGGCGATATAGTCACAGGTGCTGCCACCGTTATTTTAGCGATGGGCGCTGGGAAAATCGCAGCTAATGCAATTGATCAGTATGTCAAAACACAAAAAACAACAGTCACAAGCAATGTTTAGGAAAGATAAAAGGTGAAAAAATGAAAAAAACAATGGATGGAAACACCGCAGCGGCTTATATTTCATATGCGTTTACAGAAGTTGCCGCTATTTATCCTATCACACCAAGTTCAACAATGGCTGAGTTGGTAGATGAATGGGCGGAAAGTGGTTTAAAAAATATTTATGGTCAAAAAGTTCAAGTTATTGAAATGCAATCAGAAGCTGGGGCAGCGGGAGTAGTTCATGGTTCGTTAAAAACAGGTGCGTTAACCACTACTTATACTGCTTCACAAGGTTTACTGTTGATGATTCCCAATATGTATAAAATCGCAGGAGAATTGCTGCCTTCTGTGTTTCATGTGGCGGCTCGGGCAGTAACGACAAGTGCGTTGAGTATTTTTGGTGATCATGGCGATGTGATGGCTACCCGCCAAACAGGTTTTTGTATGTTAGCAGAATCGAGTGTTCAAGAAGTGATGGATTTGTCGGCAGTTGCTCATTTAGCTAGCTTAGAAGGTAGTTTACCTTTTGTAAACTTTTTTGATGGTTTTAGAACGAGCCATGAACTACAAAAAATCGAAGTGATTGATTATGATGACCTGAAAGAAATGGTGAATCAGGAAGCTGTAACTCGTTTTAGAATGGGAGGCATGAATCCTAATCATCCCACTGTTTCAGGGACCGCTCAAAATCCTGACATTCATTTTCAACAAAGAGAAACAGTCAATAAAAATTACGAAGAAATGCCAAAAATTGTTCAAAAATACATGAAAAAAATTAACAATCTTCGTGGAACAACGTATGATTTAACCGATTATTATGGGGTTGAAGATGCAACAGAAGTCATTATTTCAATGGGGTCGGCTTCACCAGTAATCAAACAAACAGTCGACTATCTCAATCAACAAGGACGCAAAGTTGGTTTTATCAATATTCATTTATATCGTCCATTTCCTACCGAAAACCTTCTTGAAAAATTACCAGCTACAGTAGAAAAGGTTGCGGTTTTAGATCGAACAAAAGAATCAGGAGCCGAAGGGGAACCGTTATTGCTAGATGTTCAAAGCGCTCTCTATCAACATGAAAATCGTCCAATTGTGATTGGTGGACGTTATGGGTTAGGTTCTAAAGACGTAGCGCCTAATCAAATTAAAGCGATCTATGACCATTTGTTATTGCCATTTAAAGAATTAAAACAACGCTTTACGGTGGGGATCGTTGATGATGTAACCTATCAATCATTGCCAGAAGAACCTACTTTAGATTTAACGCCAGATACTACCTTCCAAGCAAAATTTTGGGGCTTTGGTTCTGACGGAACTGTGGGAGCAAACAAGCAAGCGATTAAAATTATCGGAGATCATACCGACCTTTATGCACAAGCTTACTTTAGTTATGATTCTAAAAAATCAGGCGGTTTAACCGTTTCGCATCTGCGTTTTGGTAAAGAGCCAATTACTTCCACGTATTTAATTGAACAAGCAGATTTCATCGCTTGTCATAATGCTTCCTATTTGCATAAATACGACCTGTTAAAAGGTTTAAAAGATGGCGGAACGTTTTTACTGAATACTATTTGGGATCAAGAAAAAGTTCACCGTTTATTACCGGCTAAGTTAAAAAAATATATTGGGGAGCACCAAATCAAATTTTATATTATCAATGCGGTTGAGTTAGCTCGCAAAGTAGGCTTAGGCCGTCGGATCAATACAGTGATGTCTACTGCCTTTTTTGAAGTAACAAATATTTTAACGAAAGAGCAATATTTACCGTTACTTAAAGAAGAAGTGAAAAAGACTTATGGAAAAAAATCAATGGAAATTGTTGAAAAAAATTACCAAGCGATTGATGCTACCTTTGAATCGCTGCAAGAAATCGTAGTTCCAGAAGATTGGGCAACCATTGTTTTAGAACCAGAAAATCAAGAGTCGGAAGCTCCAGCTTTTGTGACAAATATTTTAGAACCAATCAATCGTCAAGAAGGGGATCAGCTGACCGTTTCAGATTTGATTGAAAACGGAATGAAGGGCGGTGCCATTCCTATGGGCACTGCGGCTTATGAAAAACGTGGCATTGCGTTAGAAGTGCCTGAGTGGCAAATGGATAAGTGTACGATGTGTAATGAATGTGCCTTTGTTTGTCCACATGCGGCTATTCGACCGTTTTTAGCGGATGAAGAAGAACTGAAAGAAGCACCTGCAGGTTTTGCCATGCGCGAAATGCGTGGCACAGATGGGTTGATGTATCGTATCCAAGTTTCTTTAGAAGACTGTACAGGTTGTGGTCTTTGTGTTCAGGCATGTCCCGTGAAAGACAAGGCGATTTTAATGAAACCTTATGAAACTCAGAAAGAGCAAGCGATGAATTGGGCCTTTGCGATGACTCTTAAACAAAAAGCCAACCCAGTCAAAAAACTTTCTGTTAAAGGTTCCCAATTTAACCAGCCATTGATGGAATTTTCAGGTGCTTGTGAAGGCTGTGGCGAAACACCTTATATTAAGTTGTTGACGCAATTATTTGGTGATCGAATGATGATTGCTAACGCAACAGGCTGTTCATCAATTTGGGGTGGTTCGTCACCGGTGACGCCTTATACAACGAACGAATGTGGCCAAGGACCAGCTTGGAGTAATTCGCTGTTTGAAGATAATGCGGAATATGGTTATGGTATGTATATTGCCAATCGAACGAAACGTCAACATTTAGCTAGTCTGGTTGAAGAAAGTCTTGCTAAAAACGTCGGATCAGATTCACTTCAAGCCTTGTTAAATGATTGGTTGGAACACATGGCTGAAGGGGAAGGAACACAACAGCGAGCAACCAAACTAGCGGCAGCATTAAGTGAAGAAGCCGATGAAGATCCACTTTTAACAAAAATTTACGAACAAAAAGATTTATTAGTGAAAACGAGTCAATGGATTGTCGGCGGCGATGGTTGGGCCTATGATATCGGGTTTAGCGGCATTGATCATGTTCTTGCTAGTGGGGAAGATGTTAATATTTTTGTTATGGATAACGAAGTGTATGCCAATACAGGCGGACAAACATCTAAAGCTACACCAGCTTCAGCCATTGCCAAATTCTCAGCGGGTGGGAAACATACCTCTAAAAAAGATTTAGGGATGATGGCAATCACTTATGGGAATGTCTATGTTGCACAAGTGGCTTTAGGCGCAAACTCAATGCAAACGATTAAAGCAATTGACGAAGCGGAGCGGTACCCAGGCCCATCAATTATCATTGGTTATACCCCATGTATTAATCACGGGGTCAAAGGTGGAATGGTTCGGACGTTAGATCAAGCCAAAGAAGCCGTTGAATCTGGCTATTGGCCACTTTATCGCTATAATCCAGAGTTAGTTAAGAAAGGCAAAGATCCGATGGTCATTGACTACAAGAAAACAGATTTTGACAAAATGCGTGATTTCCTTGAAAAACAAACACGTTACTCTGCGTTGCATACAATTAAACAGAATCAAGAAGTAGTCGAACATTTACTTGATAAAACTAAAGAAGATGCAATTGAACGCTCTGAAAGTTATAACAAACTAGTCACACACATGAAAAAATAAAAAAACAAAGCCTCTTACTTGAGAGGCTTTGTTTTTTTATCCAATAATAATTTTTTCTGAAGGGTATTCGTAGCCTAAGTCACGTGTTTCTTTTGGTACAAAAATCATTAAGGTATAAAGCATACCAATACGTCCAATAAACATTAATAAGGCAATCATTAATTTACCTACTGTTGTTAAATCGTCTGTAATGCCCAAAGAAAGACCGGTTGTCCCAAAGGCAGAAGCGACTTCCACAATGATTGAAATCAAGGGAAGATTTTCAGTGGCTGACAAAAAGACGACAGCGAAAAAGCACATAATCAAAGATAACATGAAGACGACAATCGATTTTTTGACATCATCGTCATCTATTTTACGGCTAAAGACGCTAATATCATCTTCACTTTTTAAAAAGGCTAACAAATACAAGCCAATAATCGCAACAGTCGTTGTTCGAACACCACCACCAACAGAGCTAGGACTACAACCAATAAACATTAACACAGAAAAAATAATCAACGTTGTAATTTGGAAGTCCCCTAAATCATTAATTTGGAGGCCAGCGTTTCGTGTAGTCATCGAATAAAACATCGAACTTACCCAACGGCCACTTTCATTCATTGTCAAAAATAGGTGATCTTTTTCTAATAAGTAAATCAAAATAGTCCCACCAATAAACAGAACAATAAACGCTAGCAAAGCAATTTTACTAAACAATGAGAAGCGGAAAGGCAAGCCTCGTTTCTTCTTGCGAAAGTTCTTTTTCTTAAAATGTAACCACTCATGAATTTCCAGTAAAACGGGAAATCCAATTCCGCCGATAAAAATTAAGAACATAATTGCCAGTAAAAAGAGATAATCATGAGCAAAAGGGATAATTGAATCACCTGAAATATCAAAGCCTGAATTAGTCACTGCAGAAATAGCTTGATAAAATCCATAAAATATCGCATCTCGCCAGTTCGTATAATAACCACTTATATAAAAATAAAGCGAAAAGAGCGAGCCGAAGATTACTTGGAACCAAATTAAAATCAAAAAAGTGGTGCGGATCAGTCGAACAATTCCGCTCAGTCGCGGCTGATTCATGTCAGTCATAATTAACTGACGTTGCTTTAATGTGATTCGCCGTTTTGATAAAATAAAAAAGACCGTTGAAATCATCATAATCCCTAAGCCACCAACTTGGAAAAGAACCTCCAATAAGACGATCCCACGATCATTAAAAACCGAATTAATATCGACTGTGGTGAGTCCAGTAACACTGACTGTACTGATTGCTAAGAAAAATAAATCAATAAAAGGAACACGCGAGTCAGGTTCTCTGAAAATAGGGAGGCAAAACAATAAATAAGAAATAACCGTCATTAATATGTAATAAGCGACGATGATTTGAATAGATGAAAAATTTTTGCGAATAAATCGATCGCTTTTTCGCTGTGCCAGCCACAGCAAACGTGTATGGTTCACTAGATAACCTCCCAATTCTAATTAAACTAAGTATACCAAAACTTTTCGCCTCAAACGAATAATTCTGCCAGAAAATCCTTGAAATGACAAATAAAAATAAGAAATTCGTTAGAAATAATTGGAAAACATCCACAAACAAGCGAGAACATGATATTTTATGAAAGAATAGAAAAATAGGTTGTTCCCCAAACAACTTATTGCTAATTGGTCAGTTTGTCTAACGATACAACTTTAAAAAGTAGTGGTAGCTTTTTTATTTCGGTTGATATGTGAATGTGTTCACTTTATGTAACAAACTGTTATTTTTATTCAAATGAAAAATAAGAAATTGTGTTGGTAGAAATCAATAGTTTATAAGGTGGGAAAACAATGAAAAAAGTGTTAATGGGAGTTCTTTCCCTAGGGTTATTATTAGGTGCAGCAACAGGTTGTACAAGCGATCAAGAAAAAGCTGCTGGTAAAACAAAAGCATCTTCTGAAAAAACAGAAGCAACATCTGGGGCCTCTGCTAATGGTTATACAGATCCAAGTGAACTAAAAGACAGTTATGATGTTGTTATTGTTGGTTCAGGTGGTGCGGGGATGACCGCTGCATTACAAGCCAAAGAAGCTGGTATGAATCCAGTTATTTTAGAAAAAATGCCTGTTGCAGGTGGGAATACAATTAAATCTTCTTCAGGAATGAATGCTTCACAAACAAAATTCCAAGAAAAAGAAGGCATTAAAGATAGCAACGATAAATTCTTTGAAGAAACACTAAAAGGCGGTAAAGGAACCAACGATCAAGAATTACTACGTTATTTTGTTGATCATTCAGCTGAAGCAATTGATTGGTTAGATACAAAAGGAATTACATTGAGCAATTTAACGATTACAGGTGGAATGAGCGAAAAACGCACACACCGTCCTGCTGACGGATCAGCAATTGGGGGCTATCTAGTTGACGGTTTAGTACGTAACGTTCGCGAAGAAAAAATTCCATTGTTTGTTGATGCTGACGTGACAGACTTAGTTGAAGAAAACGGTCAAATCGATGGCGTAAAAGTGAAAATGAAAGATGATAAAGAAAAAACAGTTAAAGCAAAAGCAGTCGTTGTCACAACAGGTGGTTTCGGTGCCAACGAAAAATTAATTACACAATACAAACCAGAATTGAAAAACTATGTTACAACGAACCAAGAAGGCACAACAGGTGACGGTATCCAAATGATTCAAAAAGTTGGCGGTGCGTTAGTGGATATGAAAGAAATTCAAATTCACCCAACTGTTCAACAAAGCGATGCTTTCTTAATTGGTGAAGCAGTTCGTGGAGAAGGCGCAATCTTGGCTTCTCAAAAAGGAGAACGTTTTGTTAATGAGTTAGATACACGTGACAAAGTTTCTGCAGCAATCAATGCCTTACCAGAAAAATCAGCTTATTTAGTCTTTGACCAAGGCGTTCGCGACCGTGCAAAAGCCATTGATTTCTATGATCAAAAAGGTTTCGTGGAAAAAGGTGAAACGATTGAAGAATTAGCTGAAAAAATTGGCATGCCTGCCGATACATTGAAAGCAACGATTGATACTTGGAACCAAGATGTTAATGCCAAAGATGACAAACAATTTGGCCGGACAACTGGCATGGAAGCTGACTTAAGCACAGCGCCTTACTACGCAATTAAAATTGCACCAGGGATTCACCACACAATGGGTGGCGTGAAAATCAACACGAAAACAGAAGTTTTACGTGAAGATGGCACACCAATTAAAGGTCTATATGCTGCTGGTGAATTAACAGGTGGCTTACATGGTCAAAACCGTATCGGAGGCAATGCCATCGCCGATATTATCATTTATGGTCGTCAAGCAGGTACGCAATCAGCAGAATTTGCCTCTGCTCAAAAATAACTAGCATTAAAAAGTCTGAAATTGTAGTCAAATAACTACAATTTCGGGCTTTTTTATTGCATACTAGCAGGATCATTAGTTGGAGTATAAACAGCCCTGCTAAAATGACTTTGGCGTAGATTCTGTTTTTTTCAGAAAAATGCACGACCATTTTAGCTAAAAATACTGCTTTTTTGCTGAAAATATAGTAAAATACGTAAGGAACTAACGGAAAGGTGTAGTGAACATGGCTCAATTATTTTTCAAGTATGGCGCAATGAACAGTGGTAAAACCATTGAAATCTTAAAAGTAGCACACAATTACGAAGAACAAGACAAACCAGTTGTTTTGATGACCAGTGGACTAGATACACGTGATGGTGTCGGGAAAGTATCCAGTCGCATCGGATTACGCAGAGATGCTATTCCAATTTTTGAAGAAACCAATGTCTTTGACTTGATTAATGATTTGTCTTACAAACCTTTTTGCGTATTAGTCGATGAATGTCAATTTTTAAACAAGCATCATGTCATTGAATTTGCACGAATTGTTGACGAATTAGATATTCCAGTAATGGCATTTGGGCTAAAGAATGATTTTAGAAATGAATTATTTGAAGGCTCAAAGTATTTACTTTTATATGCAGACAAATTAGAAGAATTAAAAACGATTTGCTGGTTCTGTCATAAAAAAGCAACTATGAACTTGCACTATATTGATGGCAAACCCGTTTATGAAGGGGATCAAGTCCAAATTGGTGGGAATGAAGCCTACTATCCTGTTTGTCGCAAACATTATTTTCATCCAAAAACAGTGAATGAAGAACAGTAAGGAGAGACACTATGTACGATCAATTACAATCTATTGAAGATCGCTATGAGGAATTGGGCGAATTATTAAGTGACCCAGCAGTCATTAGCGATACAAAACGTTTCATGGAATTATCGAAAGAAGAAGCTAATACACGTGAGACGGTTGAGGTTTATCGCCGATATAAACAAGTTGTTGAAGGGATTAGCGATGCCGAAGAACTTTTAAGTGAAAACTTAGATGCGGAAATGGCCGAAATGGCGAAAGAAGAACTTTCTGATTTGAAAAAAGAAAAAGAAGTGTTAGAAGACCGCATTAAAATTTTATTATTACCAAAAGACCCAAATGATGATAAAAATATCATCATGGAAATCCGTGGTGCAGCCGGTGGCGATGAAGCCGCACTTTTTGCTGGCGACTTATTTAATATGTACCAAAAATATGCAGAAGCACAAGGGTGGAAAGCGGAAGTTTTAGAAGCGAACGTCACTGGAATCGGTGGATATAAAGAAGTAATTATGATGATTTCAGGAGATAACGTCTTTTCAAAATTAAAATACGAAAGTGGCGCTCACCGCGTGCAACGAGTTCCTTCAACAGAATCACAAGGACGGATTCATACATCGACAGCAACCGTTGTAGTTATGCCGGAAGCGGAAGAAGTCGAAATCGAATTAGCTGATAAAGATATCCGTGTCGATATTTATCATGCAAGTGGCGCTGGTGGACAGCACGTCAATAAAACCGCTTCGGCTGTTCGTTTAACCCATTTACCAACAGGAATCGTGGTCGCAATGCAAGATGAACGTTCACAGCTAAAAAACCGTGAAAAAGCAATGAAAGTTTTGCGTGCTCGTGTGTATGACCAAATTCAACAAGAAGCACAAAGTGAATATGATGCTAACCGTAAATCGGCGGTGGGGACCGGAGATCGTTCAGAACGAATCAGAACGTATAACTTCCCACAAAATCGAGTAACGGATCATCGTATTGGTTTAACCATCCAAAAACTAGACCAGATTCTTGCTGGCAAATTAGATGAAATCATTGATGCATTAGTCTTATATGATCAAACATCGAAATTAGAAGAGATGCAAAATGGCTAAACGTTACTTTGAAGTCCTTAACTGGGCTTCTTCTTTTTTAGAGGCGCAAGGCAAAGAAGGCTATGCTATTCACTATGTTTTTTTAGAACGTAAAGGTTGGGATAAAACGCAGTGGCTCCTGCATATGCAAGAAGAAATGCCCAAAGAAGAAGAGGAACAATTAAAAACGGATTTAGCCCAATTATTGACAGATTACCCAGCACAATATTTACTAGGACAAGCTGAATTTTATGGACATTCCTTTATTGTTAATGAACATACTTTGATTCCTAGGCCAGAAACAGAAGAATTAGTCGAGCGTTGCTTAAAAGCCAATCCAGATACTCCTTTGACGGTCGTGGATGTCGGAACAGGGACAGGTGCCATTGCGATTAGCTTGAAACTGGCACGGCCCAACTGGCGAGTTATTGCCATTGATCTTTCGGAGGAAGCGTTGACTGTCGCTAAACAAAACGCGCAAGCATTAGGTGCTGGCATCGAATTTTATCATGGGAATGGCTTACAGCCAGTTGCTTCTGAAAAAATTGATCTGCTTATTTCTAATCCGCCCTATATTAGTGAACAAGAATGGCATTTAATGGATGCAAGTGTCCGAACGTATGAACCTAAAACCGCTTTATTCGCTGAAAATAACGGTTTGGCTTTATACCAACAATTAATTCATGAAAGTCAAACGATGCTTAAAGCAGACGGTAAAATTTATTTTGAAATAGGGTTTCAACAAGGCGCGGCCCTCCAAGAATTATTGAGCGCCGTCTATCCACAAAAAACAATTAAAATTGAAAAAGATTTATCTGGCAACGATCGCCTCGCGATAGCCGAGTAACTAAGGTTCTTCGTCGCCACTTTTCTAGAAGGAGCGATTTGCAATGGAAACAAAAAAATTAACCAAACAAGAAATAGCCCAAGCAGCAGCAGCCATTCAAGCAGGCGAGCTAGTGGCTTTTCCAACAGAAACTGTTTATGGCTTAGGTGCTGATGCCTTAAATGAAGCGGCAGTAAAAAAAGTTTACCAAGTAAAAGGCCGCCCCAGTGATAATCCATTGATTGTTCATGTGAACAACGTTGAGATGGTCAAAAAATACGTGGCGACCTTACCAGAAGTCGCTACAAAATTGGTGTCTGCCTTTTGGCCGGGACCATTAACTTTAATTTTTAATGTGCCTAGCGATACATTTTCTAAAACAGTAACAGGTGGTTTAGAGACAGTCGCTTTTCGTATGCCAGATAACCAAGCGACCTTAGCTTTGATTGAACAAGCCAATGTTCCGTTGGTCGGACCAAGTGCGAACACTTCTGGCAAGCCTAGTCCAACATCTGCAGAGCATGTTTATCATGATTTGCAGGGGAAAATTGCTGCCATATTAGATGATGGCCCAACGCAGATTGGGGTGGAATCAACGGTCTTGGATTTAACGGCGGAAGATGGTGTGCCAGTTATTTTACGACCAGGAGCAATTACCAAAGAGCAGTTGGAAAGCATTATTCCCCAAGTGAAAATCGATACACATTTGATTAGTGAAACTGCAGCACCCAAAGCGCCAGGGATGAAATACAAACACTATTCTCCTGATGCGGAAGTTTGGATTATAAGCGGTCAAACAGCAGAATGGCAAGCGGCGATTCAGCAAGCAAAAGAACAACAGGAAAAAATCGGCTTATTTTTAAGTGATGAACAGGCAGCACAACTAGATACAGAAAATGCGTTTGTTTATTCTTATGGTGCAGAAACGGTTGAAAATGCCACAAAAGAACTATTTGCAGGGTTAAGAGCGTTAGATGAGCAAGGAGCTACCACGATTTTTGCGCAAGGATTTGCAGAAACTGGTTTAGGCACTGCTTACATGAATCGCTTGAAAAAATCAGCCAATCAAAAATTTTTTGAAAAATAAGAGGTATTTGTAACGAAGCTGACACAGAAGTATGATACAATCAGACAAAAGAAAACAAAATGGAGTGTTGTTTGAATGGATTACAAAACGTATGACCCAGATTTATGGAATGCAATTGCAAGAGAAGAAGAGCGCCAAGAAAATAACTTGGAACTAATCGCATCTGAGAATGTCGTGTCAAAAGCAGTTATGGCTGCCCAAGGAAGTATTTTAACGAATAAATATGCAGAAGGTTACCCTGGTAAACGGTACTATGGTGGTTGTGAATTTATCGATATCGTAGAAAATTTAGCTATCGATCGTGCCAAAGAATTATTTGGTGCAAAATTTGCGAATGTACAAGCCCATTCAGGTTCTCAAGCCAATACAGCGGCATACCTTTCATTGGTTGAACCAGGTGATACCATTTTGGGGATGGATTTATCAGCTGGTGGTCACTTAACACATGGTTCGCCCGTTAACTTTAGTGGAAAAACCTATAATTTTGTCAGTTATGGAGTGGACCCTTCAACAGAAGTAATCGATTACGATGTCGTGCGAATTTTAGCAAGAGAACATCGTCCAAAATTAATTGTTGCTGGCGCAAGTGCGTATTCACGAACGATTGATTTCAAACGTTTCCGTGAAATCGCTGATGAAGTAGATGCCAAGTTAATGGTTGATATGGCGCATATTGCAGGCTTGGTAGCTTCAGGGTTGCACCCAAATCCAGTTCCGTATGCTGATATCGTAACAAGTACGACCCATAAAACATTGCGTGGTCCTCGTGGCGGTTTAATTTTGACAAATAGCGAAGAATTGGCGAAAAAAGTAAATAGTAGTATTTTCCCAGGCATTCAAGGTGGCCCATTGGAACATGTGATTGCTGGAAAAGCCGCAGCTTTTAAAGAAGCTTTGGATCCAAGTTTTGCTGAATATAGTCAGCAAGTGATTGCAAATGCACAAGCGATGACGAAAGTTTTCAATCAAGCGCCAGAAGCTCGTTTAATTAGTGGGGCAACAGACAACCACTTATTACTGATTGAAGTGACAGGTTTTGGTTTAAATGGAAAAGAAGCAGAAGCTATTTTAGATAGTGTAAATATTACTGTCAATAAAAATTCAATTCCGTTTGAACAATTAAGTCCATTTAAAACAAGTGGTATCCGTATTGGAACGCCTGCGATTACTTCACGTGGTTTTAAAGAAGAAGATGCGGTAGAAGTTGCTAAATTAATCGTCCAAGTTTTAAAAGATCCAGAAAATACAGCAGTTCATGATGAAGTCAAAGCAGCTGTAGCAGCGCTAACTAAAAAATATCCATTATATAACTAACATCAGGGATAGCTGAAGCGCGATTCTCTGTACAAATAAGAGTCGGAGCTTAGGATTTAAGGAATTCAACTTGTGTCCTAGGCTCTTTTGTTTTACAATAAGAAAGAATAAAATAATGAAGGAGAATAGATATGGGAAAATTTCAAGTAATTGATCATCCGCTAATTCAACACAAACTAACAATGATTCGCGAAAAGAACTGTGGGACAAAGGTTTTCCGCGAAGTTGTCAACGAAATTGCTATGTTAATGGCTTATGAAGTATCACGGGATATGCCTTTAGAGGATGTTGTCATCGAAACACCGATGGGTAAATCAACACAAAAAACACTTTCAGGGAAAAAAGTAGCAATTATTCCTATTTTACGTGCCGGCATTGGCATGGTTGATGGGATTTTAGAATTAATTCCAGCAGCGAAAGTTGGACACGTTGGACTTTACCGTGATGAAGAAACATTGCAACCACATGAATACTTCGTGAAATTACCTGAAGACATTGCAAGTCGTCAATTATTTGTTGTTGACCCAATGCTAGCAACAGGTGGTTCCGCAATTATGGCCATCGATTCATTAAAAGAACGTGGTGCTAGCAACATTAAATTTGTATGTCTAGTGGCCGTTCCAGAAGGTGTGAAAGCTTTACAAGAAGCGCATCCAGATGTAGATATTTATACAGCAGCTTTAGATGAGCGCTTAAACGAAGACGGCTATATCGTTCCTGGTTTAGGGGATGCTGGTGACCGTTTATTTGGAACAAAATAATAACAAAAAACCGTTAGATAACCGATTATGGTTACTAACGGTTTTCTTTTGCTTAAAGAACTTTTCTAGGTGTATAATAAAAAATAAAAAAACAAAGGAGGAGCTATGAAAAAGAATAAAAAAGTCTTACACGCTATCGCTGTGATTGCTAGTGTGATGTCAGTTTTGATGTATGTTTCATATATTCCACAAATTTATGGAAATTTACATGGGGAAAAAGGCAATCCGACGCAACCATTAGTGGCAATGATTAATTGTATTTTTTGGACGATTCATGGGTTATATGGAGACGATGGAGAAACACGAGATAAGTCCATTATTTTTGCTAATGTGCCCGGAATTATTTTTGGTTTTTTTGCGTTTATTACAGCATTATAGTTTCCGACGAATTGGAAAGTATTCCAATTCTGTACATAAAAAAGAGCGGGGGAAATTTCCCACGCTTGAAGAATTAAATCTTTTTCAATTGTTTGTAATTAATAACAATCACACCATTGCTGTGCACCATTAAGTGATTGTTTTTTTGCGTTTCGTCAATTTCGACGACAGCGGCATTTTTTAATTGTTTCGTAACAACGCCTGTTTGTGGCTGTCCGTGAACAAGAAAAGTAACATGGGTGTCAACGGCGAAATCCTTACCAGCATCCGATGGAACAACAGGAGTAACCATACCATTAAAATTTGACATACAAAAAACCATCCTTTCTTGATATCTCTATTATACCACATTTTCAGAAAAAAGTTTGTAAAGTCGCTATTTGGCTTATTTTAAAGAGATTTTGCATAAATAAATAACAAACAGACTTTACAAATAAAGTAGAAAGTCCTATAATAGATTTGTTTCAGGCCAGCTTAGCTCAGTTGGTAGAGCAACGCACTCGTAACGCGTAGGTCACAGGTTCGATCCCTGCAGCTGGCATCTAAAAAAACAGACAGGCACTACCATCTGGTAGTGCCTGTCTGTTTTTTTAGATAAAATATTGGATTAGTGCAAATGAAGCAATGCCTACCAGTACAATAAGCAATAAGTTTTTAGTAAGTATTGCGGCTAAAATGGTAGGAAATGAAGCGAATAAATAAGGAAGATTGAGGCTTGGTAAATGTCCTATTCTTTGTTCAAATAAGCTACTAAACCATAAGGCGGACATAATCACAATGGGAACAAAACTTAGATATTCTAATAATTTCTGTGGCAGACAGATTTTTTTTAAAAGTAAAAATGGCAGTATTCTTGAAAGCCAGGTTGCAACGGTACAGCCTAAAATTGTTAAAAAGAGATACTCAGAAGAAGGCATGTTTTATCATCACTCCTATTCCACACCCGATTAACGTGACAACTAAGACAATTAAATTACTGGGAATAAAAATTAGTCCAATAGACATCAACCCAAAAGTAATCAGGACCATGATGAGTTGTAAAGCGATTTTCATGGAACGATCACTAATTATCTGCAGATAAAGTAAACCAATGAACATAGCCACGACCGCAAACTCAAGACCTAATGCTTGAGGGTTTGCAATAAAGCGCCCTAGATAGGCACCGATAATCGTCGAAAAAAACCAAGTCGCATAGGAAATCAAATTGGCAGCATTAAACCACTCAAAACTTAAACGTCCTTTGGTGTGGTTTAATTTATTCATTCCTAGTGCAAAACTTTCATCCGTCAGTAAGGTTCCCAACCAGAGATTTTTACCGAGAGATTCGGCTTTAAAGTAAGGCGCAATGGTCATTCCCATAAGAATCATACGTGCATTTACTAAGAAAGTCGCTAACACAATGGATAAAATAGGGCTGCCACCAGTCAACATACTAACTGTTACAAACTGAGCAGATCCTGCAAAAATAAAAAACGACATCGCACTAACAATCAGAGGGGAAAAACCTGCTGCTTGTCCTACGATACCAAAAGCAATGCCAATACCAATATAGCCAAAAACCGTTGGCAAGGCTTCACGAATGCCAGTGCGTGCATCTAATTGGTGGTTCATTCTCTTTTTTTCCTTCTTTCTGTATAAAATTTAAACACGTGTGTATGAAAATCTAGACCTTCGATAATGAGACACAACGAGCGAATGAGCGTTTTCATTATTAACCACTCCTTTTGAACAACTAAGATATATATTGTATAATACAATAAAGAATACTTTTGTTCAATATATTAAACTTTTGGATGATAAAAAGAAACAGAAGGAGCAACTATTTTGGAGATTAATACAATTATTGGCAATAATTTAAAAAAAATTAGACAAGAAAAAAAACTTACGTTAGATGAACTAGCTGGGATAACCGGAGTGAGTAAAGGGATGCTTTCGCAGATTGAAAAAGGAACCACCAATCCTACCATAAATACAATTTGGAAAATAAGTAATGGACTCAATGTTCCGTATACGTATTTATTAGAAGATGACTATGTTAAAGAAAATCCCGTGGTTAAAAAAACTGAGACGGTAACACAACATTCTGAAGATCACTCCTATCGAGTCTTTAATTACTACTCAGACAACCAGGAAAGAAACTTTGAACTCTTTCAGTTTGAATTAGATCCAGGGAAAAAGTATCAAGCTGTTGGGCATTCAAAACGTTCGACAGAATATGTCATGGTTATTCAAGGAGCATTAGCTCTTGAAGTGGGCGGTCAGAGATACCTTCTTCCAAAAGACGCCGCTATGTATTTTGATGCTAATCAAGTACACACGTATATAAATGACGGAACAGAGAAAGTCCAAGCTGTCGTCATTAACTATTATACGTAACAGTGGAAAATAAACATTAGGAAATTGCTACATCTGTTATTTTATGGACAAAAAAAGTAAACAATGCTACCCTAAAAATAATAGAAAATGAAAGATAAAAGAAGAGGTCAAAATGAATAAAAAAATTGAAAGTCTTGGTAATACAGCATTAAGTTTACTAAGTAATACGATTATTGTTGTGCCTTATTTACTTTACATTCAATTGAGTGATGGACACAACCTTTTAACAATTTTACCATTTGTCTTATTTTATACATTGCGTATGACAGGCATTTTTCTGGTTCGAGGAATTAATTTGTCTTTAACTAGTCTAGGTCTACTAAAGATTTCTCTATTGTTAGGCTTGGCAGGCTCCTTAATTGGGATCGCCGGCGCTTTTTCTTTCCCGCTTTATAGTATTTCAGGAATGTTGTTAGGACTTAGTGGGGCGTTGTTGCCACCAAGTAATCAATCAATTCGCTTTTTCTTGAAAGAAGAAGGTCAAAAAATTAGTCACAGCAATCTTTTAACGACAGTCTTATTGACCGCTGTTTTATTTGGCGCTTTATTTTTTAAAGCGACTGAGATTGGACTGGCGTTATTGGTGTACGCGCTCTATTTTCTGGTTGCTTTAGTAGCAATCAAGAGCTATCCTGTTTCATTAAACGAGCTAGAAGAAGAATCAGCAGAAGTTTCACGAAAAGAATTAATTCTGTTTGTTATCTTTTTTGTGTTATTACTTTTATTAAGAAGTGGTCGCTTATTAACGAATGCGGTGGAATTTGATTATGCGATTGTTGGCGCCTGCTGTTTCTTTGTGGTGGCTGTCCTTTTCGTTAGTCATTATGGCAAACGCGGCGCATATAAAGTATCATTAGAAATGAATCTTGCGATCTTGATTAACGGGATTGTGGGGAACTATTTATTTTTATTTGGTTCCATTTATGTTGCAGGGGTTTACGGCAGAGCTCATATGGGCATCTATCTCTATTTACCTTATGTTTTAGGGATGATTTTTGCAATGATTGCAGCTAGTAAAACGAAACAATGGTCAAACAACATACCAATGATTGGTCTGGCGGGAAGTTTGGGAATATTACTTCTTACTTCGTGGACTATTTTAGGCCTGTTTCTCTTGAGTTTTTTCAAAAGCACATTGAACAGCTTTTTAGCTAGGCGATATTATCAAGAGACAGATTTGCCAAAAGATAGCCGCATCCTTATCAAATACACAACACAAACAAAAGGGAGTTTATTCCATCAATTTATTTTGATGGCGCTTATGTTAGTCACTGTAGTAGGCAAAGGTGGCACGACACAATTTTTATTAGAATTGACTGGCGGCAAAGGCATTTCAATGCAAACAAGTCAATTTTTAACTTTTATTAAAAATAGTAACTCGCTCTTAGTGTTATTGTTTATTGCAGTTTATTTCGTGGTCGTTTTTCGTCAAAAGAAACGATAATTTACAAATATTAATAAAAAAATACTTGGAAAAACAGTGATTGTGGCTGATTTTCCAAGTATTTTTTTATGAAAAGATGTTTTTTTTTTTTGAAGATTCAAAAAAAATTAATCAATTGTTTCATTTTTAACAAGCTATTATTAGGTTATATGAATTTTATTGAAAGGGGATTAGTATGAAGAAAAAAACTTTTTCTTTTGTGATGTTGAGTATACTTCTCGCACAAAATTTCGGGTTTGCCGTAAATGCCTATGCTGTAACAACGACAGAAGCACAAACAGAGACCACTGATATAGCAAAAAAAGAGGCAGAGTTATCGAACTCAACACCATCTTTACCTTTAGCAACAACGACTACTTCAGAAATGAATCAACCAACTGCAACAACTGAATCGCAAACCACAGAGGCGAGCACAACAGCTTCCAGTGATGCTGCTACACCATCTGAACAACAAACAACGGAGGACAAGGACACCTCACTTAATGAAAAAGCCCTACCAGATGTTCAAGCGCCAATTACAGATGAACTACTTGACAGTATGAGTCTTGCGCCGATTGGTGGAACAGAATACAGCCAAACAGAGGTTCACCGCGAATTAAATACAACACCGGTAACCGCTACGTTCCAATTTGCTGTTGGAAACACAGGTTATGCACCTGGATCAGTTTATACAGTTCAATTACCAGAACATTTAGGTTATTCAACTGTTAGCGGAGATGTGACGGGCATTGGCGCAACTTGGGCAGTCGATGCGGCAACCAAAACATTAAGTATTACGTTTAATCAACGAGTTTCAGATACTTCCTTTAAAGTAGAATTAAAAAGTTATCTAACAACAGAGGCGGAACCATTAATCAAAATTGAAACTCCAGGAAAAAATAAAAAAACCTACTCGTTTGATTTATATGAACAAGTGGAACCAATTCAATATAATGAACGAACCAGAACGACGGGGTTAGATGGCGAAATTTTTTATAATTTAGACCGGACGTTAACTGGCAATCAAACATTAGAATTATTGACAACAGAGACGCCAGGCGCTGTCTTTGGAAAACAAGATAACTTGGAACCTCAAGTTTTCAGTTACGATGTCGACATTAATGGTCAAATTTTACCAGAAACGCAAACCCTGTTAACACCTGGCAAAGATTATACATTAAGCGATAATTCACTCGGGCGGATTGCTGTAACTGTTCCAAACATGAATCAACAAAAAGCCTATTCCTTATCGATTAATCGGACAATTTATTTAGAGAGTGCTTCGGACTATAACTACTTATATTCGCAGCAGTATCCAACCACAAAAATTGGGTCAATTTCTTTGAAAAGTACGACAGGAACTAAACAAACAACCGATTTTACTGCTAAGACGAGTCAAACAAGTAAAGTAATTGCTGATCGTGAAATGCGTAGTATGTCCTATATCAGTTTTCAAAGCAAAGGGAAATATTATGTAACAATTTATGGCACGTTAACAGAAACAAAAGTGGGTCAACAAATCGTATTAGAGAGTACAAACGGTCAAGAAATTAAGAATCCTAAATTTACGGCGTATGGTCCTTTATATGAAAATGTAAAATTGGAAGACTATTTTGATATTAAAACTGAAGGTGGCAAGCTCACTTTAACAGCCACAAAAGATAGCTATTTAAGAATAAATATTTCTGATTTAACAATGGATTTTGACAAGAAGGACATTAATCTATCATTAAGTACACCTGTAATTGGTCCCAATAAAGCCATTCAATTAGTATCCGATCAATATATTGAACCAATTAGTGTTGTTAATCCTTTGAATGCTGAAACTGCTTGGGGTAATTATGATCAAAATGGTGCCTATTCATCAAGAACAACTGTCTCAGTTATGGGAAGCAAAGAGACACCGATTCAAAATTTAGAAATTAAAGTAAAGCATCCTAATTATCTTTCATTGCGAGCTACAAAAGAAATTTATTTTTATTACAAGTTAGGAACGGATTATACAGTAACGCCAACGTCAGATGGTTCAGTTATTAAGTTCACTACGCCAATAACCAACGAAATCCAAATTCCAATTGGTTTTAATTATGTGCCCGATAGTTTGCCAAAAGATAAAAGTATCCCAGTCGATACGATACCGATAACAATGAGTGCTGAAGGTTTAACTCCAGTTGATACGACAGTAACTACTAATAGCAAGCGTGGTTCTGAACGAACACTTCAAAGTAGTAAAAATCAATTCCTTGTCAATGCACGAAATGATTCTTTTGACTCACTAAGCGTCCGTACAAAAATTCCAGCTGGCGCCGATGTTCTTTTTGACATTTATGATGTTTCAAACGATCAGGTAGATTCAATTTATCCACAATACTGGGATCGTGGCTATTATTTTGATAAACCAATGTCACCAGACAGTCCTGGATACCCAACGATTACTTTTGACGAAAATACCAATAGTTACACGTTTGATTTTGGAAAAACCAACAAACGTTACATTATTGAGTATAAAAACGCCAATGGCTGGATCGACGTGCCAACTCTTTATATAACAGGGACAGCTAAAGAACCACAATCGAATAATAATGAAGGGTCTGCTTCGGTTTCTGTTCAAAATGAAGCGTTAGACATTTTGAGTGCAACACAAGCGGCGAATCCAACATTAAAAAATGTAACAAAAACGACAGTAACAACAAAAAATATTGATAATAAAACACATCGTGTGAAAAATCCAACGATTGAATTAACACCAAAAGGCACAACCAATGCTCAAATCGATTTGAATTCTATTACCGTGAAAGGCGTGCCAGAAGATGCTTATTCATTAGAGAAGACTACAAACGGTGCGAAAATTATTT
The DNA here is from genome assembly GCF_050541505.1 of Enterococcus sp. DIV0183. Classification (NCBI taxonomy): domain Bacteria; kingdom Bacillati; phylum Bacillota; class Bacilli; order Lactobacillales; family Enterococcaceae; genus Enterococcus; species Enterococcus sp. DIV0183. Next base: position 2,078,372 of record NZ_CP172932.1, on the reverse strand, counting down.
TTAAAGACTATACATTGACAGAAAACATTACGATTGAATACAATACTGTCTCTGCAAACGCTGGCCAAATCTATACAGAAACAACAATCGACTCTGAAACATTGAACCAGATGTCTGCTAGCAAGAAAAAAGTCACCACTGCACCAATCACATTGAAATTCTCAGAAGGCGATGCGGAAGGCATTGTTTATTTAGCAACTGCCACATTCTATACGCATAACATAGAGGATGAAAACCAAGCAATTGCGAAGGTTTCTTTTGAACTAATTGATAATGTCACGCATACAGCAACCGAATTTACAACAGATGAAAAAGGTCAATACTCCTTTGATGCCATCATGACAGGTGATTATACTTTGCGAGTAACGAATGTACCGCAGGAATATTCCGTGGATGAAGAGTATTTGACAGGAAAAGCCATTAAGCTGGTCAAAGGAGACAATCAACTAAAAATTCCATTAACTAAAACAATTGATCACAGTCGCTTACAAGTCAAAGATACAACGATTTATGTCGGCGATTCATGGAAACCAGAAGAGAACTTTGTTTCAGCAACAGATAAAACAGGTCAAGATGTTCCCTTCGAAAAAATCACTGTTTCAGGTCAAGTTGATACTAGCAAAGCAGGCGTTTATCCAATCGTATACAGTTACGAAGGTAAAGAAGAAACAGCTAATGTGACCGTCAAAGCCGACCAGTCTAAGTTAGAGGTCAAAGATACAACGATTTATGTCGGCGATAAATGGAAACCTGAAGATAATTTCGTTTCAGCAACAGACAAAACAGGTCAAGATGTCCCGTTTGAAAAAATTGACGTTCAGGGAACAGTGAATGTCGATAAAATAGGCGATTATGAAATTGTCTATAAAAATGGCACAAAAGAAGCGAAAGCAATCGTTCATGTTCGTGATGACAGTCGTTTACAAGTCAAAGATACAACGATTTATGTCGGTGATTCATGGAAACCAGAAGAGAACTTTGTTTCAGCGACAGATAAAACAGGTCAAGACGTTCCCTTCGAAAAAATCACTGTTTCAGGTCAAGTTGATACTAGCAAAGCAGGCGTTTATCCAATCGTATACAGTTACGAAGGTAAAGAAGAAACAGCTAATGTGACCGTCAAAGCCGACCAGTCTAAGTTAGAGGTCAAAGATACAACGATTTATGTCGGCGATAAATGGAAACCTGAAGATAATTTCGTTTCAGCAACAGACAAAACAGGTCAAGATGTCCCGTTTGAAAAAATTGACGTTCAGGGAACAGTGAATGTCGATAAAATAGGCGATTATGAAATTGTCTATAAAAATGGCACAAAAGAAGCGAAAGCAATCGTTCATGTTCGTGATGACAGTCGCTTACAAGTCAAAGATACAACGATTTATGTGGGAGATTCATGGGAAGCAGAAGAGAACTTTGTTTCAGCGACAGATAAAACAGGTCAAGACGTTCCCTTCGAAAAAATCACTGTTTCAGGTCAAGTTGATAACACCAAAGCGGGCATTTACCCAATCATTTACAGTTACGAAGGTAAAGAAGAAACAGCCCATGTGACCGTCAAAGCCGACCAGTCTAAGTTAGAGGTCAAAGATACAACAATTTATGTGGGTGATAAATGGGAAGCAGAAGATAACTTCGTTTCCGCGACAGACAAAACAGGTCAAGACGTTCCGTTTGAAAAAATTGATGTTCAGGGAACAGTGAATGTTGATAAAATAGGCGATTATGAAATTGTCTATAAAAATGGCACAAAAGAAGCGAAAGCAATCGTTCATGTTCGTGATGACAGTCGCTTACAAGTCAAAGATTCAACGATTTATGTGGGAGATTCATGGGAAGCAGAAGAGAACTTTGTTTCAGCAACAGATAAAACAGGTCAAGATGTCCCATTCGAAAAAATCACTGTTTCAGGTCAAGTTGATACTAGCAAAGCAGGCGTTTATCCAATCGTATACAGTTACGAAGGTAAAGAAGAAACAGCCCATGTGACCGTCAAACCCGACCAATCTAAGTTAGAGGTTAAAGATACAACGATTTATGTTGGTGATTCGTGGAAACCAGAAGATAATTTCGTTTCAGCGACAGATCGTGACGGTCATGCTATATCCTTTGATAAGGTTCAAGTAAAAGGGGAAGTTGATACAAAGAAAACAGGAGAGTACCAGATTTCCTATACCACTGAGCCAGTTAATGAAACCAAACCAGCTGTGCAGTCACGACTTTTCTCAATGTTTTCAAACGAGACACCTCGTCAATTGACGACAGTAGCAACTGTTCATGTGATTGATCGTAATCCTACACCACTACCAGATAAAAATGAGAACAACCAGACTAGTTCCTCAACGAATCAAACCACGATAAAACGTAGTCAGTATGTCACACATATTGTGAAACCTGACAAGCAAGGACGTTATCCAAAAACGGGAGAACAAACTAATGGTCTATATCGTGTGCTAGGACTTGTTGTGTTACTTATTGTGATTATTAGTGGTATAGTCATCAAGAAGAAACGAAAATAATTAAATGAGCGTGGGGCAAAAGTTTAAAGTAACTTTTGTTCCACGCTTAAAAGATGAATAAGTGCATGAATGAGGGTAGCTGTTTCCTTGGAAAATAGGAAGTTTTACAAGTGACTTTTATTTTAAGAACACCTATTAGCAGGTTTTTCTGTTAAGATAGTTATTTTTATGAAATAGTTTGGAGGAATAATAAACGAGATGAACCAGCGAACTATTTATTATGGTAGTATCGGCACAGCCTTATTTCTTTCTTCAGGAATGTTGATTGCTTCAGTGAATAGCTATGCAAACGAAGCGACAACACCAGGCAAATACACCGTGACTTATGAAGTGGATGGCAAAATTGAAACAGCAACCATTACGGTCAAAGAAAATCAAACGGAACTTAAATTAAAAGACACGTTTTTAGGAGTTAATCAAGCATGGTCACCCTTAGACAATGTCGTTTTTCTAAAAGATAAAGAGGGTCGCCCTTTAAATTTAGAAAATGTAATTATAGAAAATAATGTAAATACTCAAAAAGTAGGCCTTTATTTTGTAACCTTCCGTTACGAGTCATACCTTTCTATTGCGAAGGTGTATGTCAACCCTACTAATTTTGCTGCAGAGGGGAATATGCTTGCAGAGCTTCCTTATAGTCAAGCAATGATTGGCCCAGAAAGACCAATTATTGCCTCGAGACAGGACAAGGAGCAACAAACAAAACAGGAGAAAAAGAAAAATAAAATTGAACAGGAACGAGTAAATAAAAAGGTGCTGTTAAATGATGAGTTGTTGAAAAAAATAGATACGATAGCCCCAGTGGAAATTACTGGAGGAGCGGCAAGTGGGTCCTCTCAATTTGGCACCACTTTAAGCTTCCTGTCAGGCTCACTTTTGTATGGAACAAGGAGAGTTTAAATGGAATTCTTGTTATTAGATGATCGGGAAAATTTAAAATTAGCGATTATTAGAAAGTTAGAGCAACAATATTCATTTTCTGAACGAAAAGATCGTTTATGTAAGCAATTAGCTATTTCTCCTTATTTGCTAGAACGGAACATAACAGAAATCAATGCAGATTTGCAACGCTTTGGTCTGATTAATGAGATGGAAATCAGTGAAAAAAATAATGAAATTTTGTTATCTCAAAGCCTTCGTATTTCTTCAAGTATTATTGAAGAATATTATTTAAAAGACTCGTTAGAATTTAATCTATTAAAAACGATTTTCTTTCATCAGTTTACCTCAATCAAAAAATACGGTGAAAAGCACGGGATGAGTCGAACGGTTGTATACAAAATTGTTGACCATATCCGGAAAGAATTAGGTCAATACGGTATTAAGTTATCCAAAAATTTACAACTTAGCGGCAATGAAATGGCGATTAGACAATATTTTACTATGCTCTATTACCGAATTTACAAAGATTCTGAAGAATTATATAATCAAACAGATCTTCGCGCAGTGAACCAATTATTGGCTCAATTGAAAGGCTCTTATGAAAATATCACTAATTTTCATTTATTTAAACATTATGTATTGGTGGCGTTAGAACGAACGCAAAGAAAAGCTAATTATTTTTTATCCCAAGAAGAAAATCCATTCGCTTTTGATGAAGAAAGTTCGATTTATCAAGAAATTCAAAGTTGGATCAACGAAGTGATGAAGGCGACTCATGCAGAGAAAAACGCAGAAATTCAAGGAATTATCGGCAATTTATCGGTCTATCAAAGTGAACTTATTTCGGAACATTTGCTGAGTTCTCACAATGAGGCAATTACGGCTACGAAAACATTATTCTTTTCTTATATGCCGTTTACAATTTCGGACGAAGAATTTTATCAAGAAATTGTTCCGATTATTTATCAACATCGTTTTATTACGCCGTTCATCGATATCACCTTACGAATTATGGATTTAGAATTTTTTCAGGAACGCTACCCAATTGTTTTTAATAGCTGTCGTCAGTTTTTATTTGCGTTGGATTGCTCGGCGTTTGAGTTTAGTAAGCTTTCTTTATTTTTTGATTTGCTATTAGTGTTATCCCGTCTTTATGACCAAAGGAATGAAAAAAGCACGATCAATCTTTATGTGAATTTTACGCAAGGAGAAAAATATACTCAGTTTATCAAAGAACAAATCAAAATATTCGAATCTTTCAGCATTCACTTTCATTCAGCGATTCGACCAGATACTGATTTAGTAGTTTCGGATTATTTACCAAAAACGTTATTTTCAGTAAAATGTTTAATTTGGTTAGCGCCCCCGCGAGCCAGTGACTGGCAAAATTTTGGCAACGAAATTGTCCGAATTAATAAAGAGCTACAACAAACGAAACAAAGAAAAAGCGAATAAAAACAGTCGCAACGTGTTTTAGTTGCGACTGTTTTTTGTTACTGAATGTTTATAGTAAACTTTCTCATTATCACTGATGTGAAAAATTTTAAATAAAAGCCAAATAGAATTGAAGAAAAAGAAAAAATTGCTAGTGAAGGACCAATTCTCTAAAGTTTTTCTCAAATATAGTAGAATTCCTTTCTTTTCTTCTGTGAGAAAGATATAATAAAAAACGTATGAACAAAGGAAAAGGGATGACGAATGAATAGAAAAGAGAAAACAAATTTAGATAGTCGAATTGATTACGGCGTGATATTACCAGTTTTTCTTTTATCACTAATTGGTATGCTATCGCTTTACGTAGCGCTTTACAATGATCCAAGCAAACCTAAAATTGGTAGCTTGTTAATGAAACAAGGACTGTGGTATTTAGTCGGAGGATTAAGTATTGTCATTATTATGCATTTTAGCTCAAAATTACTCTGGCGGTTAACGCCCGTTTTTTATGCACTTGGATTAGTATTAATGGGATTACTACTGAAATTCTATGACCCCGTGCTAGCAGAGCAAACAGGTTCTAAAAACTGGATTCGCTTTGGTGGCACCACATTCCAACCATCGGAATTGATGAAGATTGCGTTTATTTTGATGTTGGCCTATATAGTGACCATGCATAATGTTAAATATGTGGACCGAACACTCAAAAGCGACTTTTGGCTAATCGCTAAAATGCTATTAGTCGCGATTCCGGTAATTGTTTTAGTACTTTTACAAAAAGACTTCGGGACGATGTTAGTTTTCTTAGCCATTTTTGGGGGAGTTTTCTTAATGTCTGGCATTACTTGGAAAATTATTGTGCCAGTTTTTATTTTAGCTGCTCTAGTGGGGGCAGGAACTATTTACTTGATTACAACAGAAACAGGTAGAGATTTATTGTCTAAGTTAGGGGTCGAAGCCTATAAATTTGATCGGATTGATTTATGGCTAAATCCTTTCCATACAGATCCAGATCGCTCATTCCAACCAGCGCTAGCATTAACAGCAATTGGTTCTGGAGGCCTTTTCGGAAAAGGCTTTAACGTGAGTGATGTGTATGTCCCTGTTCGTGAGTCAGATATGATTTTTACAGTTGTTGGTGAAAACTTTGGCTTTATTGGTGGCTGTTTCATTATTTTGTTGTATTTTATTTTAATCTACCGCATGATTCGCGTTTGTTTTGATACAAATAATGAATTCTATGCCTACATTGCCACAGGAATTATCATGATGATTTTGTTCCATGTTTTTGAAAACATTGGAGCGAATATTGGTTTACTACCATTAACTGGGATTCCATTACCGTTTATTAGTCAAGGTGGTTCTTCCATTTTAGGTAACATGATTGGGGTGGGCTTAATTATGTCCATGCGTTACCAACAAGAAACGGTTCGTACCAGAAGTGGTCGTTAAAGAAAGAAGAAAGAAGGGGTAGAAATGTACACACTTTATGAATATCCTAAATGCTCAACTTGTAAAAAAGCGAAAGCGTGGTTAGACCAACAAGGCGTTAAATACCAAGCAATTGATATTAAAGCAACACCGCCTAGTAGTGAACAATTAGCAAAATGGATGAAAGAGACCGGCTTGCCTGTTCGTCGTTTTTTTAACACAAGCGGGGTTTTATATAGAGAACAAGGCTTAAAAGATCTTGTTGACAGTTTTTCTATTGAAGAAGCAAGTCAGCGTTTAGCTGCGGATGGCATGTTGATTAAGCGTCCAATTCTCTTAAAAGACAATACATTTCTAACGAATGGTTTTAAAGAAGCAGATTACGAAGGAGTGCTTGGAAAATGAGTGAAATGAAACAAATCGATCAATTATGGATCTTACCAACAGAAGCAGGTTATAAAATTGGTTTAACCGCTGAAGCCCAAGAGGATTTAGGGAAGATTACTTTTGCAACATTTCCCAAAGTTGGACAAATATTAGCTAAAGGTGACTCTTTAATTGAATTAGAAGCAGAAAAAGCAGTCAGTGAATTCAGTAGTCCATTATCTGGTAAGGTAGTTGCGATTAATGAAGCGGCTGATCAAGAGCCAAGTGCATTAGATGAAGAAAATGCCTGGATTGCTGTTTTAGCAGATGTTGAACCAACAGAATTTGAAAATCTTTAGTCTTACGTTGACAAGGCCAATGATTATTGCTATAATTTTCTCAATCTAATCAAAAGAAAGCTTTGAAAAGAAGAGTACATGTTAAGGACGTTTGAAGAGAGCCCTGTTTGCTGAGAATGGGTAACAGATTTAAGATGGAAGATGGTCTTTGAGCAGAGTAAGTGAGCGAAGCAGTGAACTTACTACGGGGCGCCCGTTACAGCCAACGGTATGCGAAGAATCAAGTACCGTATGAGGTTATTATTGAGAAATAATAGCGAATTAAGGTGGTATCACGAAATGACAAACTTTCGTCCTTTTTGCTGTAATAGCAAAAGGATGGAAGTTTTTTTGTTTTTATTAAGCAAATTCGTTTCATAAAAAGTGCGAAACCTTCAAAATAAGAAAGTAGAACAGAAAGAAGAGGAGAACAAAATGGCATTAATTGAATTACGTCATGTAAAAAAAGAGTTTTCCGGTAAAGCGGGTAAAGTCACGGCTTTAAAAGATATTGATTTAACGGTTGAATCTGGTGATATTTATGGCATTATTGGCTATTCAGGTGCAGGAAAAAGTACGTTGGTTCGCTTATTGAATGGACTTGAAACACCTACAGAAGGTGAAGTAGAAATTCAAGGACAAGATATTGCATTGTTGCCAAATAAAGAACTACGAAACTTCCGTAAAAAAATTGGGATGATCTTTCAACATTTTAATTTATTATGGTCACGGACGGTCCTAGAAAATATCATGCTCCCATTGGAAATTGCTGGTGTTCCAAAACAAAATCGGAAAAGCCGCGCAGAAGAGTTAATCAAGTTGGTTGGTTTAGAAGGACGGGAAACCGCCTACCCAAGTCAACTCTCTGGTGGGCAAAAGCAACGAGTGGGGATTGCCCGTGCCTTAGCTAACAATCCTGATATTTTGCTTTGTGATGAAGCAACGAGTGCTTTGGATCCGCAGACAACCGATGAAGTGCTAGAATTACTACTAAAAATCAACCAAGAATTAAATTTAACGGTTGTATTAATTACCCATGAAATGCACGTGATTCGTAAAATCTGTAATCGCGTAGCCGTGATGGAATATGGTGAAATTGTTGAAGAAGGTAAAGTAATCGATATTTTCAAAAAGCCTCAAACAGAAATTGCGAAACGCTTTATCCAACAAGAAGCGGATAAAAACATTGAAGAAACGGAACTGGTTGTTGAAGAAATGTTGGAACAATATCCGAATGGAAAAATTGTTCGCCTACTTTTCCACGGCGAACAAGCGAAATTGCCAATTATCTCGCATATTGTCCAAGAATATCAAGTAGAAGTCAGTATTATTCAAGGGAACATTCAGCAAACAAAGCAGGGTGCAGTGGGTTCTCTTTATATTCAATTATTAGGCGAAGAGCAAAATATTCTAGCAGCCATTGAAGGATTACGTAAACTTCGTGTAGAAACAGAGGTGATTGGAAATGAATAATCGTGGCTTAGCAAGTTTCTTTGATTTTTCCCAAATTGATATAAGTAAACTACAAGAAAAAACGATTGAAACACTTTATATGACAGGGATTTCAATCATAGTGGTCGCCATTTTAGGGCTGATTTTAGGACTACTACTTTTTGAAACGTCAGGCAGAAAAGGGATTTTGAGCCGATTACTGTATTGGCTAGTGGCCATTTTTGTAAATATTTTCCGTTCGATTCCGTTTATTATCTTAATCGTTCTGTTAATTCCTTTTACAAAAATTATTTTAGGGAGTATGTCTGGTGTCAAAGGCTCCTTACCAGCATTGATTATTTCCGCAGCACCTTTTTATGCTCGCATGGTCGAAATTGCTTTTCGTGAAGTCGATAAAGGCGTGATTGAAGCAGCCAAAGCAATGGGGGCCAATCGTTTCCAAATAATTTGGAAAGTTCTATTACCAGAAAGTCTGCCAGCGCTTGTTTCTGGCTTAACCGTTACAACCATTTCTTTAGTGGGCTACACTGCAATGGCAGCTGCTATTGGAGCGGGCGGTTTAGGAAGTTTGGCGTATCAAGATGGCTTCCAACGTGGTCAAAATACAGTTACCTTAGTAGCAACGATTTGTATCTTAATTATTGTCTTTGCGATTCAATGGCTTGGGGATACAGTCGCTAAAAAAATAGATAAACGATAAATGGAGGGAATAAGATGAAAAAACGTACATTATGGTCAGTAATTACTGTAGCAATAGCTGTCTTAGTTTTAGGGGCTTGCGGCAATAAAAAGAGTAATGACTCGGTCTTGAAAGTTGGGGCTTCACCGGTTCCACATGCAGAGATTTTAGAACATGTAAAACCTTTATTAGAAAAAGAAGGCGTAAAACTAGAAGTGACGACTTATACAGATTACGTGCTACCTAACAAGGCGTTGGAAAGTGGCGATATCGATGCCAACTATTTCCAACATGTGCCGTTCTTTAATGAAGCGGTTAAAGAAAATGATTATGACTTTGTGAATGCAGGTGCGATTCATTTAGAACCAGTTGGGCTTTACTCGAAAAAATACAAATCGTTACAAGAAATTCCTGATGGTTCAACGATTTACGTTAGCTCTTCTGTTTCAGATTGGCCACGTGTTTTAACGATTTTAGAAGATGCTGGTTTAATCACGCTGAAAGAAGGGGTAGACCGGACAACTGCTACTTTCGATGATATTGATAAAAATACTAAAAAGTTGAAATTCAATCATGAAAGTGATCCAGCAATCATGACCACTCTTTATGACAATGAAGAAGGGGCTGCGGTTTTAATTAACTCAAACTTTGCCGTGGATCAAGGATTAAATCCGAAAAAAGATGCGATTGCCTTAGAAAAAGAAAGTTCACCTTATGCTAATATTATTGCGGTTCGTAAAGAAGACGAAAACAACGAAAATGTAAAAAAATTAGTCAAAGTGTTACGTAGCAAAGAAGTCCAAGATTGGATTACGAAAAAATGGAACGGTGCCATTGTTCCAGTCAATGAATAAAAAGAAAAAGACAATAGAATAAAAACTTGAGGTCGGGACAGGCGTGTTAAGCTTCAAGAAATAAGAAGAAAGTTCTGAAAGATGCTTTTTGTCTCTCAAGGACGTTCAGCTTATTTCCGAAGAAGCTGCTCCTGTCCCGTTGTTTATTTAAAATTTTAAAGCTAGGCAGATACATCATGTTGATTTACTTGCCAAGTCTAAGTTTTTTTCTTTTAAAAAAGGACTATAAATGATAAAGTTACAAGGAATTTCTTAATTATCAGGAAAATTCAGGGACTATGCATAGGCATTTGCATTAGTTATTGTTATAATAATTAAGATAGATTTTTTGGAATGGAGGGAAAAAGATGTTACGTTTTTTTCCGCAAAAAAATAAATATGTAGAAGAAGCAAGCCAGTACGCCTTTGATAAAGAAGGCCAAATTCCGCAGCACATTGCCATTATTATGGACGGAAATGGCCGGTGGGCACAGAATCGAAGACTGCCGAGAATTGCTGGACATAAAGAAGGCATGGATACGGTTAAAAAAATAACGAAGCATGCTAGTCATTTAGGCGTTAAAGTTTTAACACTTTATGCATTTTCAACGGAAAATTGGAAGAGACCAACAGATGAAGTCAATTTCTTAATGCAATTGCCTGTTGATTTTTTTGATACATTCGTGCCTGAATTAATTAAGGAAAATGTTAAAGTCAATGTAATGGGCTACCAAGAGTTTCTACCAAGCCATACGCAAGATGCTGTTAAGCGCGCCATTGAGCAAACCAAGGACAATACGGGCATGGTTTTGAACTTTGCTTTAAATTATGGGGCGCGTGCGGAGCTACTAACTGCCATGAAACAGATTGCTGCAGAGGTTTCAGAAAAAACATATACGGCAGATGAGATTACAGAAGAAACGATCGCAGATCACTTAATGACTGGCTTTTTACCCACGGAACTTCGTGATCCAGAATTGTTGATTCGAACAAGTGGGGAAGAGAGAATTAGTAATTTCTTGCTATGGCAAATTGCTTATAGCGAGTTGTTTTTTACAAAAGCATTATGGCCTGATTTTTCAGGAGACACTTTAGAAACCGCGATTGCTTCTTTCCAAAATCGTAATCGTCGTTTTGGTGGTCTAAAAGAAACTACAGAAACAGAAGGGAGCGATCCGCAGTGAGACAACGTGTCATCACAGCTATCGTCGCATTAATCATCTTTATTCCAATTATCTGGTATGGTGGTTTTGCAATTGAGATTGCCGCTGTTGCTTTGGCAGTAGTCGGCGTGTACGAGTTATTCCGTATGAAAGGATTAACGTTATTAAGTTTTGAAGGTGTTTTATCAGCATTAGGGGCCGTTTTTTTAGTTATCCCGACAATTAAATGGTTAAACTTTTTGCCGGAAATGCAAACAAATTTCATTTTATTTTATGTCACTGTAATGTTGTTGTTAGGTGCTTCGGTAATTTCTAAAAATACATATACGATTGAAGAAGCTGGCTTTCCAGTTATTGTCAGTTTATATGTAGGGATGGGGTTCCAGAACTTTATTAGTGCCCGTTCCGCAGGTTTTGAAGTCTTGTTATTTGCTTTATTCATTGTCTGGGCAACGGATATTGGTGCATATCTATTTGGACGCCGATTTGGTCGTCATAAATTGATGCCAGATGTTTCACCCAACAAGACAATAGAAGGTGCACTTGGTGGTATTTTATCAGCCGTCGTTGTAGCAGCGTTGTTTTTAGTTTTCACAGCTAATAAAGGGCTATTTCCTTATCCAATGCCGGTGATGCTTGTATTGACGGTTCTATTTTCTATAGTAGGGCAATTCGGTGATTTGGTTGAATCTTCTATCAAACGTCATTATGGCGTGAAAGACTCTGGTAACATCTTGCCAGGTCATGGTGGTATTTTAGATCGTTTTGATAGTTTATTATTTGTTTTCCCAATTATGCACTTATGTGGATTATTTTAAATTGATTAACAAAATTTAAAAAAAGTATCGTCAAATAAGCAAAAATCCAGAAGAGAGACTCTTCTGGATTTTTGCTGTTTATTGGGTTAGTTTAGGTACCTTGTGAGTTATTTAATTTATAAGAGTAATTGTATAAAGGCGGCTAAAGTTTCTAAAAATTAAATAGGTGATCGGATGTTAAATATCTGAACATTCAGAGGGAAAGTCGATTGTTAAAAATTAAATTATAACAATCGAATAACACTGGAATGTTTATTTCAATAAAGCCATTGACGTTTAGCATAGATAAATTTATACTTAAAAGAAGAAAAGCAAAATAATGTATTTTACATGCTTGTTCAATCGTGGTGAGAGTTATTCATAAATTTAAGCAAGTAAAGAGAAGAGAATTTAGAGATTTGTGAACGCGTTCTTCATACAAAATTATAGATTAGGATTATATTTTTGATAATCTAATGTAAAGGATTAATTCAATGAAAAAATTTTTAGAGAATAGTATGCACCAAGCCGTAAAAGCTTGTTTTTTCTTTTTAGGTAAACTACCTAAAAAGAAGTTATTTATTTTTGAAAGTTTTCATGGAAGACAGTATAGTGATAATCCACGTGCAATTTTTGAGTACATAAGAGATAACTGTCCTGAATATCAATGTATTTGGGCAGTCAAAAAAGGATATGAGATGCCTTTTGTGGAAGAGAATGTTCCTTTCGTCAAACGATTAAGTTGGAGATGGCTATGGTTGATGCCAAGAGCTCAGTATTGGGTTTTTAACACGCGGATGCCAGCTTGGATGTATAAGAATCAAACAACAATCTATATACAGACGTGGCATGGGACCCCTCTAAAGAAACTGGGCTTAGATATTGAAACAGTCAAAATGCCAGAGCATGAAACAGAGAGCTATAAACTAGAAGTTATTCAAGAAGCAAAGCGTTGGGATTATCTCATCTCACCTAATGCATACAGTACTAGAGTGTTTCGACAGGCCTTTCATTATGAAGGGAAAATATTAGAAGTAGGATATCCGAGAAATGATTTGTTAGTTTGTGAAAATAAGGACAAAATAGCTTTTTCTGTTCGCAATCAGTTAGGCCTTTCAGCCAATCAAAAAATTATTCTTTATGCCCCCACGTGGCGCGATGATGAGTCTATCCGAAAAGGAGCCTATCGTTTTACCAATCATTTGCCAGTTGAACAACTTTTAGAAATTGATTCTTCTATTGTAATACTTACACGATTACATTATTTAATTGCAGAAAGTTTTGATATAAGTGCATTTGGTTCACGTGTAATCGATGTTTCTTCTTATCCAGATATCAATCAACTTTATTTAATCGCTGACTTATTAATTACAGATTATTCATCGGTTATGTTTGATTTTGCATTAACAAAAAAACCGATGCTATTTTTTATGTATGATAAGGAAAAGTATAAAAATAGTACAAGGGGATTCTATTTTGACCCAACAGCAATTTTGCCTGGGAAAATTGTGACAGATACGGATAGCCTAGTAACGTCTGTAAAAAACGTATTGTTTTCTAAAACGGAACAGGAACAACGTTTATATGTGCAGTTTTTTCGTGAATTTTGCCTTGAAAATCAGGATGCCACTAGACAGCTGATTTCAGAAATTTTAAAGAGATAAAAAGCCGGAGGGTGTAGGTTGGAAAAACAAAAAGAAGTCCAAAAAGAATATGAAGAGTATCAATATATGTTAGATAATGAAACGTGGAAAAAGGAGTTAAGTCAATTTAAGCTGTTTTCTTCAGAAAAAATATCAAAAAATCCTAAAGTCTCAATCATTATTGCTAATTACAATAATGCACCATATCTTAAAAAGATGATGGATTCTCTTGTTCAACAAACCATTGGGATTGAGCAATTGCAAGTGATGTTTATTGATGATTGTTCCACAGATCATTCGTTAAAAGTAATAGAGCCATATCTTGAAAGATATCCGAATATTGAAATTTATCAGCTACTTGAAAACACTGGAGGCGCTCACGGCCCAAGAAACGTAGGGATTGTAAATGCACGTGGTGAGTATAGTGTCTTCTTAGATGCAGATGATTGGTATGATTTAAATGCATTGAAATATTTATCAGACCTACTAGATGACTCTCACGATGATTTTGCTGTTTCTGGTCTAATACAGAGTACGGATGGCCACTTAATGTTAAAAAGTAAGCCATATTATGTGGATGGGTCATTTAAAAATCGGTCTATCCAAGAATTGCCAGCTGAATTTTATGGTTGGTTAGGACCGCAAGCTATCATGTTAAGAACTTCACTGATACACAATAATAATTTACACTTTGTTAATCAACGGGTGGCTGATGATGTGCTGTTCTTTTATGAAGCCATGCGATTTTCAAAAACCATTACACAAGGGGAAAGGTTAACGACTTATTTAAATCGAGATGCAGATAATGAAAGTTTAAGCAAATCAATTAATCGGACATTTATGCTTTCTTGGTTGCGTGCGTTAAGTTATATCAATCAACAGTTTCCAGATGATTTGTCTAAAGAACGGATGTTAGCACGCCGTTTAGAATGGCTAATTTATGACTTTTGTATTCGGAGGGATACTGGGTATCCATTCAGTAAAAAGCGATTACAAGACTTTAAAGTACAGATGGATCAGTATTTAGGCGAATTAAATTTTGATCCTAGCCCGTATTTTAGAAGTGATGTGCGCCAAATCATTTGGACATTTTTACAAACTAACGATATTGATGGTTTGTATTGGTTTATTCAATGTCAGTCCATTCGTTGGGTGTTAGTCAATCGCTTTGGTTATGTTTCAAAAACAGAGAGAAGTTATTATTATCCCAGATTATTGAAACGATTCCCAGCAGTTCGCATGAATGCTTATGCAGAAGCAACGCAACGTGAAGGCAATATGCTTTCTTTAAATGTGTATACACACCAAAAAATTACAGGATTTGAAATAAAAGAGCTGAAAAATCCTTTTGAAACAAGACAGAGGCTGGCGTTTAAAAAAATTAGTGAAACTAGTTATCAGGTAGAGTTGCCAGAAAAATTTTCAAATAAAGAAAGTAGATTTACGATAGTTTTTGATAATTATTTAGAAATTGGGGTTAAAGATTTTAGTAAGTTTTTTGCTTAAATTTTGTCCGTTTAAATCAGGATATTTTGAGTATACAACTATAAATGATAAGTGAGGGAAATTTGTTTTATGGAAAATGTGAAAGTGTCAGTCATTGTACCCGTCTATAACGTAGAAACCTATTTAGAAGAGGCATTAATGAGTTTGAAAAACCAAACATTGAAAGAAATTGAATTCTTAATTATTAATGATGGCTCTACTGATAATAGTCAAAAAATTATTGAAGAAATTGCACAAGATGATCCACGTTTTCGCGTTTTCAATGTTAAAAATGGGGGAATTGGAAAAGCCTTTAACTTGGGTGTTTCAGAAGCAAAAGGTGAGTATATTGCTGAATTTGAAAGTGACGATTATGTAGCATTGCATGCCTATGAGCGTTTATACAATACGGCCAAAAGTCATCATGCAGATGTTGTCCGTTGTAATTGGGTTGAATTTTCTTCTGAAGAAGAGGTTGAGCGAGATATCTTATGGCAATATCCCGATAAATACAATCAATTGATTGACTTAAAAACGACGGATTTAATTGTACAAGTTTATCCATGGAATGCCATTTATAAAAAAAGTATGATTGAGAAAGAAAACGTAACTTGGGATGAGGAAATTAAAAGTTATGGGGACACTGGTCTATTTTGGAAAATCAATTCAGCATCTCAGAATGTTATTTTTATTAAAGATTGTTTGTATTTTTATAGACAAGACAACCCAAATTCGACAGTAAATAATGTGGCAACAAAGGTTCCTTTCTTGTTTCAACAATTTAAACTAATTCGTTCAAATTTAATTGAACAAAATAAATTTGAACGCTACAAAGGTTATTTTTATAAACAAATGTTCGAAAAATACTTTTGGGCGATTGAAAAACTAACACATTTACGTGACGAGTCGGTTTATGAAGTGATTCAAAAGGTAGCTGTAGATTTTAAACAAGCTATAGAAATAGACCAGCTGAATGATATCGATTTTGAATACATCAAACAATTTTATCAAATTGCAAATGATCCAGCAGCTTATTATGAGGACTACTTGAAAAATCTGTATAAAGTTAGTGTTGTCATGCCGATTCACAATGCTTCAAAATATTTAAGACAAACATTAGAAACTGTTTGTGAGCAGTCTTTACGTGAGATTGAAATCATTTTAGTAGAGAATGGCTCTACAGATAATACCATGGATATTATTAACGAATTTGCAGTAAAAGATCCGAGAATTACGGGGATTTCTATTGGCAAAAGTAATCCTGGACACGCAAGAAATGTAGGCATTTCGATGGCACGAGGACGGTATTTGCAATTTCTGGATGCAGATGATCATTTTGAAGCGAATTTATTACAAGACGCTTATTATCGTGCATATGATAGTGCAACAGATATTCTGTTATTTGGCATGAAAGAAAAGTTACCAAATGGAGAAGTGCACGTTGTTCACAATCCATTACTAACTAATGGCGGACGTATGTCTGGTGAAGAAATTTCATTGGATGAAGTAACTCCTTATTTATATGACAAATTATTTTTATTAGAATACATCAAAGAAAATAACTTGGTAAACTTAGAACAATTTGTTGGCGAGGATGCTTATTTCACTTATACAGCATTATTAGGTACCGAAAAAATTGTTGCACTAAACAAATATTTGCTGACACGAATCGTTAGACAAGATGGCTTGATGTCTACGTATGGAATGAATTATCGTGATGAGTTCAATTTACATGACAAAATGTTGGAGTACTTAAAACAACATGCTCCAAATCGAATTGAAGCATATCGGTTAAAAATTATTAATACATTAAACTGGTTTATTTTTGATATGAATCGTGTTGATCAAGCATTTAAAGAACGTTTCTATCAAGAATTAAAAGAGAAATATATCCAACAATTAGGGCTAGACTTAGTGAAAAAAGAAAAATATTCTAATGACCCAGAACAAGTAGAACGTATCACTCGAATCCAAAATATTTTACAATACAATTTAGAAATATATCAAAATATTTATAAAGATTTTGGGATGAAAAAAACCTTCATTATTCCGAATGTTCATATTCAAGAGCGTGGAGGTAAAGTAATTTTTGGACAAGAGAAAGCCCAGGGAAATGGGACGGCAATTGAAATGTTTTCAATTATTATTGCAGATAACGATACAAGCAATGCCAGCGGAGTGATTGATTTCGTTTATATGGGTGACAATACAAAAATAATTCATGATAGTTTATTAGTATCTTTATTAATTAAAAAAGAAGGTACTACTTTAAAATCGATTGTTTTACAAGCCGAGTGGGAAAAAGGCTATACCTTACTACAAGAAAATATGTATTATACTTTCGTAGACAATGTTTTTACAATTTGGGCGGGCTATACTCAAAAATATGCAGCATTTGATTACAATGTTCGAATTTTGACTTCTCGAGAAGGGGAAACACATTTTAGTGTCGTTCGACAAAACCAAGGCTATATCCAAGATACAATGACAAGTATTGGTAACGAATTAACACCTATCAATAAAATTGAAGGAAATGAACCTACAACAATTAAAAAAGCTGTATCAAAAAGTCTTAAAAAAGCAAAAGGGTTGTTGAAATAGAAAGATTTTAAAGGAGATTAAAAATGAACGATTTATGGAATTTTTTAGATAATCATCCTGAAGAGAAAGAATTGATAAAGGCAAAAGCATTACAAGGTTATACAGTTGATGGAATTTTAAATGATCAACTTAATTTTGTTGCTCTAGATACTCTATCTATTGGTCTGGAAAAATTTGGAAATATTCATTATAGTATCCAAATCCCAGAATTTAATGAATTACTAAGTAAGAAGATGGTAGTACTTTTTGTTCCTGCGGATGGAGTGGGACACTCTGGCGCCAAAGAAAGATATTTTGGATTGAGACAATGGAATACCCTGTCTCAATCTGTTCGAAAAAATACCATCATTCTTAGAATAGCTGATGTTGGCTTTGTGTCAGGATCCTATTACACATTATTTGAGCAAGAAATTTTGGATTTAATTGAAGCAAAGAAAACAGAATTTGGACTGAAGCATCAAGATATAATCTTCTATGGAAACTCTAGAGGCGGAACGGGAGCGTTATTATTAGGTATTACAGGTAATTACAAAACAGTTAGTGTAGATCCAGTAATTGATCGAGAGCCTTGGGTAAACAGCGCGGATGGTAGAATAGATCGCCAGTTAATGTTTGATTTCGTAGAAATGGATTTTTCAAACCGAATAAAAGATAAGATGGAACAGTCAAACTATGAATTAGAAAACATTACGGTGATTGCTTCTGAAGCAAATAAAAAAATGTATGAGAAAATTTACCCCTTATCTAATGGTTTTACCTTGAAAAAATTAGAATTAATGATTGATTCTGAAAATACAATTGGTATACACGGCCTTACGATAATGGAAAGTATTCATTTACAATTAGCGTTAATAAATAATTATTTATTTGATTAAGTAACAGAGAAAGTAGGAGCGGAAAAATGAAAAAAGCAGCAATTATGGGCTGGTGGTATAACCAAAATTATGGATCAATCTTAACATACTATGCTCTAAACAAATATGTACAGAATAAAGGGTACGAGACGGTTATGATTGATGGACCACTAGGTTATAAAAACAGAAGTAACTTTCGAGCATGGATGCCTTTAGCGTATAATTTTTTTAAGAAAAATAATATGCCCTATACTGAACAATTAACAAAAGAAACGTTACCGACATTGAACGATTTAGAAAATCTAGATACCTTTATTTTAGGCTCTGATCAAATGTGGAATCCCTGGAATGGTTGGGTAGACGACGATGATTTCTTAGATTTTGTTTATCCTCGTAATAAAACAATTGCTTATTCTGTTTCATTAGGAAAAGCAGATACAAGTAAATATGATCCTAAATGGGTTGCAAACCGCAAAAAAGATATTACACAGTTTAATCATGTTTCTATGAGAGAAGATTTTTCTGTACAAATTATGAAAGATATTTTTCAAGAAGAAGTTATTCAGGCTTTGGATCCAACCTATCTTGTTGAAAGAAGTGAATATGATTCTTTAGCTGATCAAGCTACGTTTAAACGACAAGAATCAGGAGATTATATGGCTGTCTTTTTCTTGGATATTAACAAGGAAAAAGTTCGTGTAGCACTAGCGATCGCAGAAAAATTGGGACTGAAATTAGTGGTCCTGCCTAATCCTTTAAAAGGACGTGAACTAGCGAAAAAAACGTTTCCTAATACAGTAGAATATGTTTCTGAAGATACACCAGAAAATTTCTTATCTGTTTATCGAGAAGCAAAATATATTATTACTGATTCGTTTCATGGCACTGTTTTTGCGACTATTTTCCAAAAACCGTTTTCAATTTTTTATAATGAACAACGTGGAATTGACCGCTTTAATAGCTTGATGAACCTGTTTGAGCTTGGCGAAACTAGACGTGTCTATGAGCAAAACACAAAACAAGAAATTGAAGAAAATAAAAATATTAGTTTAGCACTTGACTATCAAAAGACCGCTGGAAAGATTGCTAGAGAAAAAGAGATTTCAGATAAGTGGTTAACCGATGCGTTGACAAGTAAATTTAGCCCAGATGAAGACGAAGTATATGATGAATTTAGGCGATATATTATCAATAAACCTTTGGATTTTTATCGAGCTAAAACAACTGTTCCGATTTCCGCAGCAATTGTTTTATCGCCAAATGGTACGATAAAAAATTCCAATCCTAATGAAAGCTTTTGGAAGCTAACAGATAAAGAATTAATTTTTATGAATAATCATCGTGAAGTCACTACAAGATTTAATCGTGAAAAGTTTAAGGGAAAGGAAACGTTCAGTCCTTTTAGAATCGTCGGTAAATATGTGAAAGATGAAAAAATCGAACATGTTATGTATTTGCATCCGATACAAAAACCTAAGCCTAAACCGAAACAAGGCACAGAAAAAAAAGCATTAGCAATTCCCGAGAATCTTTTAACAAGAAAACAATTAATTATGAAAATTGTGCAAAATGAGAGAATTCGTTCGTGGAAACAAGATCTTTTAGAAGAATTACCAGATTTAGAGTTATTTGTAGGTCGTGAATTAAAAGAATATGCTTCGAATTTTGTTGGTGGTCCAGCAGACCTTTTAATTTTTCCAAAAACGATAGAAGAAGTTGCTTTAATTGTAAAATATGCTAAAAATAATCAGATTCCTTTAACTGTTATCGGTAAAGGTTCAAATATTTTAGTCCGTGATGGTGGTATCCGTGGGATTACTTTAAATATGACTGCCTTGAATTATCGTAAAATTACGGGGAATGTTTTAACAGTTTCGGCAGGTGCAAGCTTAATTGAAACATCTTATTATCTATTAGAACACTTGAAATGCGGTTTAGAATGGGCAGATAATATTCCAGGAACCATTGGTGGCGCAGTTTATATGAATGCTGGGACAGTTAAGGATATTAATAGTATGTTTCTTGAAGCTACGATCGTAGATGAAAATGGAGAAATTAAAGTTTTAAATAAAGAAGATGTTCAATTTAGTCATCGCTATAGTTCATTTATGGATCATCCTGAGTGGATTATTCTAGAAACTAAATTACAGATTTCAGAAGGTAATTTAGAAAATATGGTAAATGACATGGTAGGAACTGTCGAAATTAGAGAAAGGATGCACCCACTAACACATCCAAATCATGGGTCAACTTTTACTTGGGGACGGGCGCCTCGATTAATTCAACAAGCTGGCTTAGTTGGTACTAGAATTGGCGGAGTAAAAGTATCTGAAAAACATCCAGGTTTCTTTATCAATGTTGAACAAGCCTCTGCTCAAGACTATGAAGCATTAATTTATTTAATTATTGCAAAAGTTTATGAATTTTCTGGATTTTTATTAAAACCAGAAGTGAGAATTTTAGGTGCAAATATGTGGGAAGCAAGTTTAACTTTTAAATAAACAGGGGAGTGTGTGACATGAAGAAAATAATCACAATAATTGTGTCTTTAGCAATTGGTATCGGTTGTGGTTTTTGGTCAGGATATTACATCAGTAAAAAATATTCAGAAAACCAAGAGACAACTATTTCCAAAAGTACTAACTCAGAACAACCTTTGATTACAAATGGAGAGTATCAAGTAACAGCTAATTGGGATTGGAAAACATTAGTTGTTAAAGATAATGTGTGGACATTGGATGGCAAACGTATTTATGATGTTTCCACTACAAATGATAATATTGTGATTTTAAAGGGAAAAAATTTGAAATCACTTGTAGTTTATAAAATAGAAAAAGATAACGAAAAAATCAACTTATATTCTTACACAAAAGAAGGCGTTGGGAAAAAAGTATTAGCTACTCTAGTGAAAAAATAAATAATGCATTTGGTGTTTGAAATAAATTGAAAGTAACTTTGTTAGGAGAAGTTAGTAAATGAAATACAATACGAAAAATTATGACTATTTAATTGTTGGTTCGGGACCTTTTGGGGCAACGTTTGCTTGTGAAGCAGCTAAACGAGGAAAAAAAGTATTAGTTATTGAGAAACGTGCTCATATTGGTGGCAATATGTATACACATAAAGAAAACGGGATTAATGTCCATGACTATGGTGCCCATATTTTTCATACTGACAATAAAGAAGTATGGTCTTATGTCAATCAATTGACGGAATTCAATGGCTACATCAATCAAGTAGTTGCTAATTACAAAGGGGAGCTCTACAACCTACCATTCAATATGAACACGTTCTACCAAATGTGGGGGGTAAAAACACCAGCTGAAGCACAAGCAAAAATTTCAGAGCAGCGGGAGGCAGCTGGAATTAAAGGCGCTCCAAAAAATTTAGAAGAACAAGCGATTCGTTTGATAGGAACGGATATCTATGAAAAATTAATTAAAGGCTATACAGAAAAACAGTGGGGACGTAAGGCTACGGAATTACCAAGTTTTATTATTCGCCGTTTGCCAACTCGTTTTACTTTTGATAATAATTACTTTAACCATCGCTATCAAGGCGTACCTGTCGACGGTTATACAGCTATGTTTGATAAATTGTTAGAGAGTGAATTAATTGATATTCAATTGAATAAAGACTTTTTGGCAGAGAAAGAAACTTACTTATCAGAGTTTCCAAAAATTGTTTATACAGGGATGATTGATGCATTCTTTGATTATTCTTATGGCGAATTAGAATATCGTTCAGTACGTTTTGAAAATGAAACAGTAGATTCAAACAATGCACAAGGCAATGCCGTAATTAATTACACAGATGCGGAAACTCCCTATACACGGATAATGGAATGGCGACATTTTGATCAAAAGGCCGATGAAAACAAAACGATTTTGACGAAAGAATACCCACAAGATTGGGATCGTTCAAAAGAAGCCTATTATCCTGTTAATGATGAGAAAAATTCACTTTTGTTTAGAAAATACAAAGAAAAAGCAAACGCTCAAGAAAAAGTTATTTTTGGTGGACGTTTAGCCAATTATCAATACTATGATATGGACCAAGTTTTCGGAGCAGCTTTGAAAGCAGTCGCTAAAGAATTTGGTGAAATGGCCAACTAGTGAACGGTTAGACTCGGAGGAACAAATGGAAAAAGAACTGAAAGTTAGAACAAAATTACTTACCAAAGAATACAGTTTAGCGCAAACACGTATTGACAAATTGAAGACACTTTTTAGTGTTTTTCAAAACAAAGTTCCCACATTTTGGGCGTTAAAAGGTGTTAGCCTCGACGTATATTCTGGAGAAACAATTGGTATTATTGGTTTAAATGGTTCAGGCAAATCCACTTTATCAAATATTATTTCAGGCATCACCCCTCAAACGTCAGGAGAACTTGAAATAAATGGTGAAGTTTCAATTATTTCGATTGGTGCAGGACTAAATAATAATTTAACAGGACGAGAAAATATTCGAATGAAATGTTTAATGTTGGGGGAAAAGAATAAAGAAATTGATGCCAAAATCGATGATATTATTGAATTCTCAGAATTAGGCGTTTTTATCGACCAGCCTGTTAAAACTTATTCTAGCGGTATGCGTGCTAAGCTTGGTTTTTCAATTGCGGTTCATCAAAATCCAGATATTTTAGTAATCGATGAAGCGTTATCTGTAGGAGATCAAACCTTCTATAATAAAGGCTTAAAAAAAATGCTTGCATTTAAAGAGCAAGGCAAAACTATCTTTTTTGTCTCTCATTCTATTCAACAAGTAGAGCAAATTTGTGATCGTGTCGCTTGGATGCATTATGGTGACCTACGTGCATTTGGTGAAACTAAGCATATTTTAAAAGAATATCGTGCTTTCTTGCACCGTTATAATCATTTCACTGAACCGCAAAAAGAATCGTATCAGAGAGATGGCAAGGCCAAACAGAGAAATTTTTCTTTGGAACAACTTCAAGAAACAATTCTTGAAAAAGCCAATCAACAAGTAGGCAGTCGCCGGACGACTAAAGAAGTCATTAAATTTACTACTAAAAATAAAATTGGAGATAAAATGACTCTTGGTACGAAGAGCTTGTTAATTTTGCTACTTTGTATGATTTTTTATGTAAGTCTTACCTTTGTAAAGGGTATTTCATTAACAACAGCTTTCATTCATCCAGCGGAAACAATTCAACGTATATTTGTTCCTGAGAAAGTAGCAGGGAAGGATACAAATGCTGTGAAAACAACTAAAGCTAAACCAGCTTCAACAAAAGAATCTAGCCAGCAGGAAGAAGTTCAGTCTAGCTCAACGAACGCATCAGAAAATAATAATGGTGAACAAGCTGTGTCAACGTATACTGTGGAAGTTGGAGATTCAGTCAGTTTGATTGCTGAAAATCACGGACTCACTATAGAACAACTTCAAACTTTGAACCCAGAAATCATTGAGGTACCTATTTATCCTGGACAAGTGTTGAAATTGAAAGAGGTGACTGAATAATGCGCGAGGTAAAATTAATTTTAGCTGAACAGTTTTCATACTTAGGCGTTGCACAACGAATTGCTAAATACAGTAATAAAGCATTATATCAAAGCCACATCTTAGGAAATTTATGGCAAATTTTAAGTCCTTTAATTCAGTTAGGTGTCTATTATTTTGCTTTTGGGATTGCCCTTGGTGGTGCTCGAACCGTAAAAGGAGGAGTATCCTATATCGCTTGGTTGATGGTAGGATTAAGTACATGGATTTTTTTAAGTACAGTAACGAAACAAGCTTCTAGTTCTGTTTATATGCAAGTTGGCATGGTCTCTAGAATGAAGTTTCCAATAAGTATATTGCCAATGGTTAAAATATTTTCTGAGTTACCAAGTTATTTTGCATTCACTACGTTAACAGCGATTGTGTCAATCTCGACAGGTGAAAAGATTTCTATTTATTGGATTCAGCTACCTTACTATATTGTAGCGATGATTATCTTTTTATATAGTTTTAGTCTAATTAATTCAACGATTGCTGCATTAATTAGGGATTATCAAATTTTCTTGAATTCTATTATCCAAGTATTAATGTATATGTCAGGGGTCTTTTGGGATTTGAGTACAAAGAATTTACCGTCTTGGTTATCAAAAATTCTTATGTTGAATCCTTACGCATATATTATTAATGGATTTCGAGATACATTTTTCTATAAAAGATGGTTTTTTGAAGATAAGCCCCAGCTTGTTGTTTTTTGGCTAACAACATTAGTAATATTTATCGTAGGAGCTCATTTACATGTTAAGTTCAGAAGTAAATTTGTTGATTATATGTAACATGTGAAGAAGTAAAACCACCGTATACTGACAAGAATACGGTGGTTTTACTCTTTAATTGACAATAGCCTTCTCTTTAAAGAGAAGGCTATCTAACGAATCAATATTATTATTTTAAAGTTGGATCAGACTATTTCTAGTATTCAAGTATTTTTCATTTAAGCGATGTATTCCCTACCTCTAATACATCCTTGTATCTCTCTAGACACGCCAGTTTTGAATAAAATCATCAAAACAATTGAATGGTTCGTTTAAAAATATTTTTCGTGTTCTAATTATTATAACATAAAACTCGTCAACTGACCACTAGCTGACGAGTTCATAATTTTTCCAGATAAATAGACAGCCGTTTTCCGCCGACTGTCTAAGATTAAGATAGATTTGTAAAGAAGTGAATAAATGCTTCCTACTATCTCTTTATAACATGAGGAAAAGAAAACTGCAAAAGATAGCTGTGTTTTTTGAAAAAAAGATCAGCTGGTTTCCGCCAGCTGATCATCCGTTGAAAAGAGATATAAAGAAGTGAATAAAGCTTGCTTTACCTCTATTTTATACCATGTTTTGATTCAAATAACTATTCAGTATTAGTTATACTTAAATAATAAATATGTATACGGATGTATTGTTTTGAGGTATAGTCATAGAGAAAAGAGGGAACGGTTATGAAAAAATTTTGTTTAAGTTATAGCTCTGGTAAAGATTGTTTATTGGCGATGGATCGATTGGTACAAGCAGGAAATCAGCCAGTTGCGTTAGTGACAACATTAAGTGATGAAATTAATCGTTCTTGGTTTCACGGCATACCAATCTCCGTCTTAGAAGCAGCAGCCGAAGCGTTAGATTTACCACTTGTTATATCACATAACAATGAAACAAATTACACAGAAAAAGTGGTTGAGGCACTGCAGGAAACCCAAAAATTAGGTGCAGAAACGGTTTGTTTTGGCGATATAGATATTGAACAAAATGGTGCTTGGGATCGCCAAGTTGCATTAAGTGCTGGGCTTGAGCCACAATTACCTCTTTGGCAGGAGAATCGCGAAGCACTTGTGAAAGAATTCTTGGTAAAAGGGTACACAGCAATTATCAAAACGGTCAGCAAAGAGGCAGGTATTCCAATAAAATTTTTAGGAGAACCGTTAGATGAAACATTTATCACGTACCTTAAAGAGCATCAATTAGATATTTGCGGAGAAAACGGGGAGTACCATACGTTGGTAATTGACGGCCCGCTATTTAAAAAGAGGCTCAATTATTATGCTTCAGGAATTTATGAAAGTCCTTATGCTTATTCTTTGATTATTGATGCTTAAATGAAAGTAAAAGGACACAAGCTGCCACTTTTTCTAGGGATATGCTATAATTGACTTAAGAAAAGTAGAGAAAGTGAGTGGTTAATTATGGAAGAAACTGTCTTTTTTAATTTAGGAAATGCCCTTGCTTCAAAAAGAGATCAAAAAGAATTAATTAAAGAAGCCCAAATTGCGAAAGATACTCGAAAGATTCCAGGAAAACTGATTATCGTTGAAGATGAAGAAAATGGTACCCATATTTTATTTGAATTAGCTGATCAAACAGAACCGTCTGCTGAAACAAAAGAATTCAAAGTGAAAAAAGTGATTGATTAATAAAAAAGCAACGAATTTTTCTAAATTCGTTGCTTTTTTATATTTTTTTACACAAATGATACAAAAAGAATATCAAAATCAAATAAATGATTAGTATACTTGAAGAAACAAATAGGAAGCAAAGCAAACGTTTTGAGGTGTTCTTTCATGGAAAATCGAGGAATTTTATTTGATAAAGATGGTACGTGTATTCGTTTTGACACTCTTTGGCAAGCAGGTTTGCAAGCTTGTTTTGAAACACTAAGTATGTTAGCCCCTCATCATTCAGCAGAAATAAAAAAGATATTAGCTATTCAGGAGCAACGTTTTTTGCAAAAACATTTACTTGATGAAGTCCTTTATCAGGAACTTTATCAGGAATTGGCGCAATTTGAGGAATTAGTCGAACAGGGAATCAGCAGTCGATGGCTGGAGCAATTTTTTTATGATTATTTACGAAAAAATCTGAAAAAGATCGAACCGATTGGTGATTTAAAACAGTTATTTCTTGAGCTGAAACGGAAGAACTATAAAATTGGATTAGCAACTTCAGATACTTTGCCAGCGACTATGTTGATTATGGAATATCTTGGTTTAACAGAAATGTTTGATTTTATTGCGACAGGAGATCGTTACTTACCGAAACCAGATGCGGACATGCTCCAAGCCTTTTGTCAGTCATGTCAATTGAAGGCGACAGAAGTAATTATGGTAGGTGATTCGCTCGTGGATGTTTTTATGGGAACGTGTCATGGCAAAGCAGGAATTGGTGTTTTAACCGGCAACTGCCAGTCAACTGATTTTGAAAAGTTTGAAGTAGCCTATTTCCGTGATATCCATGAAATACCTTATCAAGAATTATGGGAAAATACCAAGAAGAAAAAAATCTATTATTTTTGATATATGTATTGTGAAAAACGTTTCTTTTATTCGAGTATCTAAGCAAGCATACTAGTGTATTTCAATAAAATACCATGATGTTCATAGGTTTTATAATTTCAGCTCACAGATTTTTGTTCAATAAGAAAAAAATTACAACTAAAATAGAAAACGAGCGTGGGACAAAAATCACTTTGGATTTTTGTCCCACGCTCAAAAACTGATAAACGGCGGGAACAGAAGCAACACTTTCGGAAATAAGCCGAAAGTGACTTTCTCACACAAGTGTTCGGGATATCTTAATCCTTACCTACGTGGTGCTCGGAGTTAAACACTTCTGTCCTGACTTCGTTGTTAATATTTTACAATGACAAGTTTTTCTTATTTTAATCCTGAACTTGATTTAGAAATTGCACTTCCATTAGAAAAAGAAACAGTAACAGTAGCACCTAAATCACCATCTAAGTTTTTCATCCAGATTAAAGTATCATTTTTTTCACCATTGATATTTGTAGAAGTAATCCCTGTTGGGTCTCCTAAATCTTTTCTAGCTTGTTCTTCAGAATATGAACCATCAGTAGCAATGTTATTTACTTGGTCTGCAGTAACTTTATCATGTTTTGCAACCTTCAAGCCACTTACAGATTTGCTCGCTGCTTTGCCATCAGAGAATGAAACAGTAATAGATGCAAGAAGATCACCACCCTTGACATTTGTCCAAGATAGAGTAGTGGTAGAGATGCCTTGGATATCTGTTGTAGAAGAAGAGGCTGGTTCACCTAAAATTGCTTTTACTTCATCTTCTGTAGAACCGCCTTCGCTGCTGTTCATAATATCACCGACATTAATTTTATCGTAAGTTGCTTTTAAATCAGAGTTATCTTTCGATTTATCTTCTGATTTCTTTTCAGAGCTTTCTTTTTTTGTATCATTTTTTGAACTATTCGTAGCTTTTGAAGAAGAGGCTTCTGTTTTCACTTCTTTGGTATCATTGCTTGCTTTTTTATCCTCTTTGCCAAGACCACTACCAGCAATCCCCAGTACAATAACTACTACAACCCAAAACCAAATTTTCTTATAAAATGGTTTTTTTACTTTTCCTTCATTTGAATCATTTTTTTTCATTTTCACTTTCCCTCCCATAGTTTAGTTAATGATTTGTAGCGCTTACTAAATAGTTGAAAACAATCCCCAATTAAATAACTTTGGACTACAAATCACTTAGTTTAAATGAAAATAAGTATACCGCCATGTGTAAAAATAACACACCACAGTATACTTATTTTATCATTATTTCATAAAAATAACACCATTATTTTTATGAAATAATTAAAAAAGATAAAAAATCTAAAAACTTCGACCGCCGCCACCGAATGTGCCGCCGCCAGTTGAGTGGGTGGTGCTACCACCACCGCCCATTCCGCCACTGCCGCCATTGTTTTTAGGAATACGACGCGTAGTGATGAAAGAGTTGGTTAACTGATCTGTGCGGGAGGTTAAGTTTAAAGTTGTTTTTTCCCTAAAGGGATATTGATAACTTGAAAATTTTAATTGATATTTAGAAATATTAATGCCTAAGAAGACCAAACTGAGTATCAGCGCAGCAGCAAAAGCAATTACCATTTCCAGCGGGGTAATGACTTTATAACGAGTGATTTTACCTGTTTCGCTGTCCACACGATAGTGCCCCCCAGGAACCCCTTTATTAACAAATGCTTGAGTTTCCTGAACAAAGGTTTGAGCAGCCGCGAAATAATTTCCTTGACTCATATTATCCCATATTTTATCTAAGGTATCATCAATTCGTGCATCTGTCATATAATCAATCATGTTTCCAGAAGTAGAGATGTAGATTTTCCGTAAGTCCATATCAATGAGAAAAAGAATCGCATTTTGGTCCTTGCCAACTTTATTTAAAAGATAATGATCTGCATATTCTTGTTCATCGCCATAGGTATTATTATTTGTGGTTACAATAAAGACAGAGGCTTTTGTTTTTTCTTCTAAAGGTTGTATCTCTTGCTTTAGTTGGTTGATTTGATCAGGTGTCAGTAATTGTGCGCCATCATCAATTGAATTTTCAGCCGCCGAAACGGGTAGGGCAAGGCCAAAGGTAAGAAGTATTAGGAAAAAAATAGGTAAAAGTCGTTTTTTCATAGGAAATAACCTCCTAATAAAAAGAGTGCTAAGAGTCCAGCGAAAATGCCTAACGTTGCTAGCCCTAAACGAGTGTAACTAATTGGAAGCACACCGCTTACTTTACCTGTTTGTCCATTCATGGCATAATAATAAACTTTTTTTGATTGTTCCTGACTGCGATAGGTGACTAACCAAATTGGCAAAAGCATATAGTGATTATTTTCTTGGTTTAGAGAAATATCCGTGCGAACATTTGTCAACGTAGTATAACCAGAAGCAGAGTCCCGTAACAATGATTCCGAATAATCTTGTAATTCTTGTTGGACGTGTTTTTTGATTGCTTCATATTCAATATCGCGTTTTTCTGCTTGGAAACCTGCTAGGTATTGGCTTTTGAAAGGCACCGCTTGATCAATTAAAAATGGTTGAACGCCTTCCACCATTTTTTGTTGGACGTTTTTTGACAAGGCATTTTTAACTAATTCTTTAAACGATAATTTTCCTGAACGTCCCACATTGAAACGTTTTGTTTCGGTGTATTCAATATCACCTACGCGCCAAATGCGAATACTTGTGCCAGTAGCTTGCAGTTGTCCGTCGACTTCTGCATCAACGACCCAATAGGGGAAGTAAACCCCAGTTAATTTATCGATTTGATTTTTGCTGAAAAAATCTCGGGGAATGAACCATTTTTTCTTGGTCCAAGCGAGAAATTTTTCAATCGCTTCGTCTTTTTCAATTGTAAAGGGTAAGACATTTTCTGGTGAAAATTCGCCACTTAATCGACCAGCCAAGACAACTGGATTATGGCAATAATAACAGTATGTGGCAGCCGTTGTTGCATCGGTGACAATTTGAGCGCCACAGCTTGGACAATTAAAAATTTCCATTGTGCCTACATCTGCAGTTGTTTCATTCTCAGTGGTCTCTGTTTGTTGCGTAGCGGAGGATTCTTCTTCCGCTGTGAAAGTCAAATTTTCCTCGGCAGTCGTTGTTGAGGGATTCTCTAAATGCGCCTCATGTTGCTGTTGCTCATAACGAGTCACTTCTTCTTCCGTGTAAATATTTAAACAATATTCACAATGAAATTTTTGATCTTTGGGATTAAATAAGAGCGGGCCGCCACAGTTGGGGCATTTATGGGTAAATGTTGTTTCCATTGCAACCGTCCTTTCTAATAGAGTGAGTAAATAACAGGAATCTGATTCAAAGAAAAAGGGTAGACTTGTGCCTGACCCTTTTCTTTAATTGTTCACTACTTGCTTATAAAGGAACCCCTTGGAATGGTTTACCACAATGTGGACAGAACTTAGGAATACCATTACTTAAGTCAACAATTTCGCTACATTCACTACATTTCATTTCTAATTTTGGTTTCTCGTTTGTTGGTTTTGGTGTACCACAGTTTGAACAAAACTTCCCAGTGTTTTCAGTCCCACATTGTGGGCAAGTCCAAGTGTCTGTAGCCCCTTGTGCGTTTTGCTGGTTTTGTTTTTCTTGCATTTGTTGTTGGTTTGTTTGAGACGCTTGCGCAAAGTAGTTGCCATTCGCATTCATGCCCATACCAACGCCCATAAAGCCGCTCATAGCGCCACCTTCATTTTTACCAGCAGCCTCCATACCACGAGCCAAGGAACCTTGAACATAGCCTTCGCGAACACCTGGATCGCTGAGCATAGCACCTTCATTTCGCATGTTGATTAATTTTGTTGAATCATCTGTATAAGAAATGCTCGCAACTGCTACAGAAACAATTTCCATGCCGCGATTGGTGCGCCAATCCTCATCAAGCGCAGTTTGCATATATTTGCTTAATTCAACACTTTTTGAGGGAACATAAGAAATACGTTGCCCATCAGCAGACATTTGATTGATTGCTGCTTGCAATGCTGTAATGAACTCTGCCAAATATTGTTCATTAATATCATTAATATCTACTTGCGTTTGGTTTTTAGGAATCGCATTAGTATAAAATAGCAAAGGATCTGTAATTTTAATTGAGTAATTTCCGTGTGCACGTAAGAAAAGTTCGGCATTATAAAAATTATCAAAATAGTTTAATGGCGCAGGTGTTCCAAATTTAATGCCTTTAATTTCTTGCAAATTAATATAAAAAACTTGTTGTTTTTGTGGAGTTACGCCACCAAATTTGAAACGACTGAAGGTCTCTGCAATCGCATCTTTTAAAGAACCGTTAAACATTGAAGGCGCAGAATCATTTTTGACTGTATAATAGCCTTCTTCAGCAGTGTAATCGATGATTTTGCCACCATCGACAAGAAGCATCATCATGTTGGGATAGACATGTACAACAGAACCATCTGTTAAAACATCGTCCGTTCCTTTACGATTAGAACCACGTTTATCATCTTTACGTACAAAAACACCTTTTGTCATGACGGTTGTGTCCCCCATATTATCAGGTTCAATAACCTCTAGCCATTGATCGGCCAAGCCACCGCCAACTGAACTTGTTGCTGCTTTAATAAGTCCCATGTTCATTCCTCCTAATAAAAAACTAATTGTTAAAGCTAGTATACCACACAATGAATGCAGAGAAATCCAACGAAAGCCTGATGAAATGGAAAAAATTGATCAAACTTTATTAAGAAATTAAAAAAAGTATAGGTGAAACACAAGCATTTTAAAAAAAGTTACGTATAATAGAAGAAAAGACATATTATATAGTTAGGGGATTATTGAATGGAACGAAGCAATCGTAATAAAAAATCTTCAAAAAAACCACTTATTCTTGGTGTTTCTGCCTTGGTTCTAATCGCTGCTGCCGGTGGCGGGTATTATGCTTATAGTCAATGGCAAGCCAAACAAGAATTAGCCGAAGCGAAGAAAACAGCTACTACATTTTTAAACGTATTGTCAAAACAGGAATTTGATAAGTTACCGTCCGTTGTTCAAGAAGCTAGCTTAAAGAAAAATGGCTATGATACTAAATCTGTTGTTGAAAAATACCAAGCAATTTATTCAGGGATTCAAGCAGAAGGAGTCAAAGCTAGTGATGTTCAAGTCAAAAAGGCGAAAGACAATCAATACACATTTACCTATAAATTATCGATGAGCACGCCTTTAGGCGAAATGAAAGATTTGTCTTATCAATCAAGTATCGCCAAAAAAGGCGATACCTACCAAATCGCTTGGAAGCCATCTTTAATTTTTCCAGATATGTCAGGAAATGATAAAATTTCGATTCAAGTAGATAATGCCAAACGTGGAGAAATTGTCGATCGTAATGGTAGTGGGCTAGCAATTAACAAAGTGTTTGACGAAGTGGGCGTAGTGCCTGGCAAACTCGGTTCTGGCGCAGAAAAAACAGCCAATATCAAAGCTTTTAGTGATAAATTCGGCGTTTCTGTTGATGAAATCAATCAAAAGTTAAGCCAAGGATGGGTCCAAGCAGACTCCTTTGTACCAATCACAGTCGCTTCTGAACCAGTGACAGAATTACCAACAGGGGCTGCGACAAAAGATACAGAGTCACGTTATTATCCGCTGGGGGAAGCAGCTGCGCAATTAATCGGGTATACGGGCACCATTACTGCAGAAGATATTGAAAAAAATCCAGAGTTAAGTAGTACGGGCGTAATTGGTAAAACTGGCTTAGAACGAGCGTTTGATAAAGAATTAAGAGGGCAAGATGGTGGCTCACTAGTTATTTTAGATGACAAAGAGAATGTCAAAAAAGCTTTACAAACCAAAGAGAAAAAAGATGGTCAAACGATTAAATTAACGATTGACAGTGGCGTACAACAACAAGCTTTTGCTATATTTGACAAACGCCCTGGTAGTGCGGTCATTACCGATCCTCAAAAAGGCGATTTATTAGCAACGGTTAGTTCACCTTCGTATGATCCTAATAAAATGGCCAATGGCATTTCTCAAAAAGAATATGATGCTTACAATAACAACAAAGATTTACCATTCACAGCACGTTTTGCGACAGGCTATGCACCAGGCTCTACCTTTAAAACAATTACCGGTGCCATTGGTTTAGATGCAGGGACATTGAAGCCAGATGAAGAGCTAGAAATTAATGGTTTGAAATGGCAAAAAGATAAATCTTGGGGCGGCTATTTTGCGACACGTGTAAAAGAAGCAAGTCCAGTCAATCTGCGTACCGCTTTAGTTAATTCAGATAATATTTATTTTGCCCAACAAACATTACGGATGGGAGAAGACAAATTTAGAGCGGGTCTTAATAAATTCATTTTCGGTGAGGAACTAGATTTACCAATTGCCATGACGCCTGCTCAAATTTCAAATGAAGATAAATTTAATTCTGAAATTCTTTTAGCAGATACGGGCTACGGTCAAGGTCAATTGTTAATTTCGCCAATCCAGCAAGCTACCATGTATAGTGTTTTCCAAAATAATGGAACATTAGTCTATCCAAAACTAGTTTTAGACAAAGAAACGAAGAAAAAAGACAATGTAATCAGCGCCAACGCAGCGAATACAATTGCCACAGATCTTTTAGGTAGTGTGGAAGATCCTTCAGGTTATGTTTATAATATGTACAATCCGAACTTCTCATTGGCTGCTAAAACAGGAACAGCTGAAATAAAAGATAAACAAGATACAGATGGCAAAGAAAACAGTTTCCTTCTAACGTTAGATCGTAGTAACAATAAATTCTTAACAATGATTATGGTTGAAAATTCAGGAGAAAATGGTTCTGCAACAGATATCAGTAAACCATTAATTGATTACTTAGAAGCAACCATTAAATAAAAAGAGAAAATGAACGAAACGAGGTTTCTGTAAAAAGAAACCTCGTTTTCCCTTTTTAGAAAAAGGAAAGTGTGCTACAATGAAGCGACTAAATTGTAGAAGGAAAGGGATTCGTGTGCGAATTTTAGCAATAGATACATCTAACCAAACATTGAGTATTGCTGTGTGTGAAAATCAAAAAATTCTGGGAAGTTATACAGCAACGGTTAAAAGAAATCATAGCTTAACATTAATGCCGGCAATTGACTATTTGATGAGCCAACTGAACTTGGCGCCAACGGCAATTGATCGTTTTGTCGTAGCAGAAGGACCTGGATCATACACTGGCTTACGTTTAGGCGTGACGACTGCCAAAACATTGGCCTATACTTTAAAGAAAGAGCTAGTAGGCATTTCCAGTCTACAAACGTTAGCTGCCAATTGTGTTGGACAAACTGGTTTAATTGTGCCTCTTTTTGATGCGCGTCGTAAAAACGTCTATGCTGGTGCTTATCGGTTTGTCAATGGCGTGTGGCAAAATGAGTTACCGGACCAACATATTTCCCTGCGGGAGTTATTAGAACAACTAAAAAATGAACCAAATCTTTTTTTTGTTGGTGAAGATGTTGAAAAATTCACTGAAGAAATAGCTCAAATCATTCCTCATGGAGAAATTTGTGATGTTCCACAATGGCAAATTCCTAATGCCGCAGTTTTGGCTGCGTTAGGTAGTGTGGCTGAACCTGTTGAAAATGTTCATGGGTTCTTACCTGCGTATTTGAAAAAAGTAGAAGCGGAAGAAAATTGGTTGAAGACACACACGCCTAATGGAGAAAGCTATGTGGAAAAACTTTAATTTTGTGACAAAATACTTTACAAAAAGACGGCAACGGTATATAACTAAAACCATTGCAATGAACCAGCAAGAATTTCAATTGCGTGAAATCACCTACCAAGATATTAAGGATTTACTAGCAATTGAACGTGAAGTTTATGCTGGGGAACTTCCTTGGACGATGTCTGCTTTCATGGCAGAACTTGGCTCAAAAGCGCCGCATCTCTATTTGTTAGCGGCAATTAACGGAAAAACAGTTGGCTTTATTGGTTGTCGGATTCAAGGAACGGATGCACACATTACGAATGTCGCTGTTCACACAGCATACCAAGGCTTAGGTTTAGGTCGTTCTTTAATAGAAGAAACGCGAATTTTTGCCAAGAAAAATCGGTGTGAAACCTTATCGCTAGAAGTACGAATGAGTAATGTTAAAGCCCAACGTTTATATCGAAAAATTGGCTTTGTCTCACAGACGGTGAAAAAAGGCTATTATGACGAAAATAATGAAGACGCACTAGAAATGATAATTGATTTAAAAGAAGAGTGAAGAAAAAATGTTAGTAACAAAAAAAGAAATATCTGTAGCAAATATTGGTGAAGAATTATGGCGTTTTAGTAATTCTTCTTATACAACTGGCTCCCCTTGGACAGAAACACAATTCGCGGAAGATTTTGCTCAGGAAAATAGCGAATATCTTTTTTTAGTTGAAAATGGCCAGTGGTTAGGTTATATTGCCTATCATTTTATTTTAGATGAAGCAGAAATTAGTCACGTTGTTGTGAATGGTCAGAAACAACACCAAGGAATTGGTTGTCAGTTAATGAAAGCTTTTAAAGAATATGTTAAAAGTCGTGACATTACACAAATTTTCTTAGAGGTCAGAGAATCGAATACATTAGCTCAAAAACTTTATGAGAAAACAGGTTTTCGGAAAGTAGCTGTTCGAAAAAATTATTATAAAGAACCGCAAGAAAATGCCTTTGTAATGTGTGCGAAATTAAGGAAGGAAGCCCAATGACAATTTTTACAAAAGAACGTAAATTATTATTAGCTGTGGAAAGTAGCTGTGATGAAACAAGTGTGGCTGTCATTGAAGATGGCGACAAAATTCTTTCCAATATCGTAGCTTCGCAAATTAAGAGCCATCAACGTTTTGGCGGAGTCGTTCCGGAAGTTGCGAGTCGTCATCATGTTGAACAAGTGACGATCTGTATTGAAGAAGCATTAACAGAAGCAAAAGTCACACCAGAAGAACTCAGTGGCGTTGCTGTGACCTATGGGCCTGGGTTAGTCGGTGCTTTATTAATAGGACTTTCTGCAGCAAAAGCATTTGCTTGGGCGCACCAATTACCACTTATTCCAGTCAATCATATGGCTGGGCACATTTATGCTGCCCGTTTTGTGGCACCGCTCGAATTTCCATTGATGGCCTTACTCGTTAGTGGAGGACATACGGAATTGGTCTACATGAAAGAAGATGGCTCTTTCAAAATTGTTGGTGAAACA
This sequence comes from Enterococcus sp. DIV0183, assembly GCF_050541505.1. Taxonomy (NCBI): domain Bacteria; kingdom Bacillati; phylum Bacillota; class Bacilli; order Lactobacillales; family Enterococcaceae; genus Enterococcus; species Enterococcus sp. DIV0183. Next base: position 2,041,910 of record NZ_CP172932.1, on the reverse strand, counting down.
CGTGATGATGCAGCTGGTGAAGCGTATGATAAAGTCGGACGTGTGTTAGGGTTGCCTTATCCTAGTGGCAAAGAGATTGATGCTTTGGCCCATGAAGGCACAGATACCTACCAATTTCCACGGGCGATGCTAAAAGAGGATAACTATGACTTTAGCTTTAGTGGTTTGAAAAGTGCGTTTATTAACACGGTTCATAATGCAGAGCAACGTGGTGAAGTACTGTCTACAAAGGATTTAGCCGCAAGTTTTCAGGCGAGTGTGGTAGAAGTATTAGTGACTAAAACCATTCGTGCTTGTCAAGAATATCCTGTTAAGCAATTGCTAATCGCTGGGGGCGTTGCTGCGAATCAAGGATTACGAGAAGCAATGAGACATGCAATCAGTGAACAATTACCAGAAGTGACATTACTTATTCCGCCATTAAAACTTTGTGGGGATAACGCGGCGATGATTGGCGCTGCCGCCTTTATCGAAGCTGAAAAGAATCACTTTGCTTCGTATAACTTAAATGCAGAACCTGGCGTTAGTTTTATGACAATTAGTGAAGAAGGCTAGCCAGCTAGACAAAAATTTGCTATAATGAAGCCAGTTTAACAATGACATTCGATGATAAAGAGAGTACTTATTTCAACGTCAGCTTAGCGATCTTGGGAAGGTGGGAGCCAAGAGTGATCGGAATGAGGAAGCGCACTTTTAGAATTCTGCTGAAAGCAGACGGCAATCACCGTTATCGATGAAGCAGGTCTATCCAAGTAGTATAGACAATTAGAGTGGTACCGCGGGTAAATTCTCGTCTCTGACAAAACAAATTATTTTGTTTTGTCAGAGACGTTTTTGTTTTTTATACTTACAAATTAATCAGGAGGGTTTTTATGAACAACAAAGAAATCGTAGCAAAAGCGTTACATGATGTTTTAAATGAAGAATTAACGATGGATCAAATCGAACAATTATTGGAAAATCCTAAATCTGTTGATCATGGAGATGTTGCTTTTCCAGCCTTTTCATTAGCTAAAATTTATCGTAAAGCACCACAACAAATTGCAGCAGAATTAGCAGAAAAAATTGATGGCACAAATTTTGAAAAAATTGAAGTGGTGGGACCTTATTTAAACTTCTTCATGAATAAAGAAGCAGTCAGTCAAGCTGTTATTGGCGAAGTAGTCAAAGAAAAAAACAACTACGGAAACAGTACCTTTGGTAATAATGGCAATGTTCCTATTGATATGTCTTCACCAAACATTGCTAAACCAATTTCTATGGGGCACTTACGTTCTACGGTAATCGGGAATTCAATTGCCTTTATTTTAGAAAAAATTGGGTATCAGCCAATTCGGATTAACCACTTAGGTGACTGGGGTACACAGTTTGGTAAGTTAATTGTAGCTTATAAAAAATGGGGTTCTGAAGAAGCAGTCCGCCAACAACCAATTAATGAATTATTGCGCTTATATGTGCAATTTCATGAAGAAGCAGAAGAAAAACCAGAATTAGAAGACGAAGCACGTGCATGGTTTAAAAAATTAGAAGAAGGAGACCAAGAAGCTAATGAATTATGGAAATGGTTCCGTAGCGAGTCTCTAAAAGAATTTGATAAAATCTATTCCATGTTAGAAGTTGAATTTGATTCTTATAATGGCGAAGCCTTTTATAATGATAAAATGGATGAAATTGTTACTTTATTAGAAGAAAAACATTTATTAACAGAAAATCAAGGTGCAGAAATTGTTGATTTGACAGAATATAATTTAAATCCAGCACTTATTCGTAAATCAGATGGTGCGACGTTATATATCACACGGGATTTAGCTGCTGCGCTTTACCGTAAACGGACGTATGATTTTGCCAAATCACTTTATGTAGTCGGCAACGAACAAAGCAATCACTTCAAACAATTAAAAGCAGTCTTGAAAGAACTAGGATTTGAATGGTCAGATGATATGGAACACATTCCGTTTGGTTTAATTACTCAAGGCGGTAAAAAATTATCCACACGTAAAGGGAAAATTGTTTTATTAGAAGAAGTATTGAATGAAGCTGTTACTTTAGCAGGAAATCAAATTAACGAGAAAAATCCAGACTTAGCAAATCGTGAAGAAGTGGCGAAACAAGTAGGTGTAGGTGCAGTTATTTTCCATGACCTTAAAAATGATCGTCTAAATAATTTCGATTTTGTATTAGATGAAGTTGTTCGTTTTGAAGGAGAAACTGGGCCATATGTTCAATATACACATGCTCGTGCGATGAGTATTTTACGTAAAGCAAACTTTACACCAGACGCCACACAACGTTATGCACTAAATGACAAGGATAGCTGGGAAGTCGTGAAGTTGTTACAAAAATTCCCTGAAACTGTGATGCAAGCTGCTGAAAAATATGAACCATCTGTTATTGCGAAACATAGCATTCATTTAGCACAAGCGTTCAATAAATATTATGCCCATGTTCGGATTTTGGATGAAGATGCTCAAAAAGAGGCACGCTTAGCGTTAGTTTATGCAGTAGCTACTGTTCTAAAAGAAGATTTACGTTTACTAGGGTTACATGCACCAGAAGAAATGTAGAAGTTTTTGTGAAAATTTTACTGCGTTGAACGCTAAACTTATTAAGCAAATATTAAAGTTAAGTTACAGATTGAGAAATTCATAGTAATTAAATAGCTGGGGTGCTATACTCGAGTCAAGTTATAAAAGGATTAGAAAAGGTGGCACCCAATTATATGACAGAAAAATGGCGTGAAGACGAAGAATATCTTTCTTATGTAGAAGATTTATTAGCAACCGAAGAAGTCCAAAAATTAGCAGAATACACACAACATATGCATTCAACTCGTTTAGAACATTCAATTAGTGTTTCCTATCATAGCTATAAATTAGCAAAGCGTTGGAACGGCAATGCTCGTGCAACAGCTCGTGCTGGTTTATTGCATGATTTGTTTTACTATGATTGGCGCACAACAAAGTTTGACGAAGGCTCTCATGCCTATGTTCATCCACGAATTGCAGCCAAAAATGCTGAAAAAATTACAGAGTTGTCTGATTTAGAACGAGACATTATTATTAAACATATGTGGGGCGCAACTATTGCACCACCAAAATACAAAGAAAGTTACATTGTAACCTTTGTTGACAAATATTGTGCTGTCAAAGAAGCGGCGTTGCCGATGACGACAGCCATGAAAACCAAATGGCGTCAGTATTTTGGTCAACAGTCAATCTAAAAAAAGCTTATCCGTAAGGATAAGCTTTTTTTGTTTGACGTTGACTAAAAAGTCTAGCATTCATCTATTTAAAATAAATATTAAAAGTAATTTTGTTCTGTTAATTTCTTTTGAGCGTATCGAAAGACTGCTTCTTGATTTTCAGTTGTTAACTGTTTGTAAATGTTCATAATATTGGTTGGGACAACAAATGGCGTTTCTTCCGTTTCAGGAATACCTAAGATTTCAAGAGGTGATACATCTAAAATTTTAGATAAGGCGACAATTTTATCCCTCCCCATATTTTCAATCATTCCAGTTTCCCATTTCCTGACGGTACTTTTTCCAACACCAACAAAATTTCCAACTTGTTCTAATGTAAGATTTTTCTCCATCCTTTTTTGCTTCAAAAAATTTTCTTTCAAAAAAACCACCTCCGTAAAAACATTCTAGCACAAAAAGTGTCGCAAAAGAAACATGTTTTTTTCAAAATGAAAGTAACGAATATAATAGAAAAATCAGCATTTTTTAATGATATTGACGTTTTTTTCACAAAATGATATAATTTTAAGTGTCTTATTAGACACTGAAAAGGGGGAGAGTAAAATGGAATCAAATTTAATTCACTCAAAATTGAAAATGAAAGGAAAAAATGTTGAGTGGTTGGCAAATGAAATGACTGCATACGGGCAACCAATATCCGCTTCAACGATTTACAAAAAATTAAAAGGAGAAGTTGTTTTCAAAGCATCGGATATTAAATTGATTTCACAATTGTTGGATTTTAATAATGAAGAAATTATGACTATTTTTTTTAGTGAGCTAGTGTCTAAAAAGACACACATTAGTGTTGAAAGGATTGTGATGAATGAAAAAAAGTATTAATAAGTTATTTTCGATTTGTTTAATTATCTTTACTATTATAGGATCTAATACAAGTATTATTTCTTATGCAATGGATAATGAAAGTGGCACACAAATCCGGTCTATAGCTGTTGAATATCCGGGGGAAAAAACGGAAATTGTTGCTACAAAAGATTGGGCGACAGTTTCTTTGTCATTAGGAATCTCTGAATTAGCAAGCGGAGAGACGATGACATTAAGGATGGCTAGCGAAAAATATTCCTATTCAATGACACCTTTTGAAATTGGAGACGCACTTCAAGTGATTCCAAACGATGATGGTACTTGGACGATTAAAGCCTTACAAACGCTTACAGATTACTCAGCAGATTTGCAACTGAAGCTACGATATAATCAAAATTTATCAGAAGATTTTGAAGATCAAGTCGTTTTTACTTTTGGGGATTCACAAAAAATTGTCAAAATTAATATCGGGCAATACGTGGAGAAAGTTCCGCCAACTGAACTGGTTCGAAAAGTCCCGTTAGGATTTACCTCAGAGGGAAGAATTGCTTGGGTCATTTATTTTAACTATAATCAAGCAGGTCTTTCAGGTTCAGAAAAAACAACCTTTAAATTTTTAGATAATGTAGGTCCAAACCAAACATTAGCTATTGACAGTATTGCTGCATATCTCACCAAGCAGCCTATTTTAGAAACAAATGGTGAAATGATTCGGAATTTGGAACATGACGAATATAGCTATGATGCCAGTCAATTTTTCCAAAAAAATGCCTCTGAATCTGGATTTAATTATGAAGCAGAGAAATTTGAAGGAATACCAACAGCCACGGGCAGTTATCTTTCCAATAAAAATGCCTATTATATTTATTTAGAAACGATTCCAAATGAAAATATTCCAAGTGATGCCGTGCTATCAAATTACACGTATATGCGTATTTCTAGTGAGGGATTCGATGCTTGGGAAGATGATGATATTGCCTACATCACAGCAGACGAGAGTAATGATGGAACAGGTCGAGGGGGTGTCGTTTTAGAAAAAATTGATGCAGTAACTGCTAAAGTTTTAGAAGGTGCTGTTTTCAAAGTCGTGAACACAAAAACACAACAAGTTGTTCAAGAAACATTAACCACCAATCAAGCAGGTCAAATTCGTTTAGCTGGTTTGGAAGCTGGTCAGTATGCATTCATTGAAACAAAAGCACCAACTGGTTACAAGTTAGATGCAACACCAGTTCCATTTGAAATTAAGTTAGAACAAACACAGACGATTCGCTTGAAAAAAGAAAATACGCGTTTAGAAAACCAGTTAAAAGTAGAAAAAGTAGATGAAAATAATGAGGTGAAACGTTTAGCAGGTGCTGAATTTTCGTTGTATGACCAAAAAAATAATCTAATAGAAAAAGGTGTCACGAATGAAAATGGCGAGCTGTTATTTTCAAATTTATCACCTGATGGAGAATATTATTTAGTTGAAACGAAGGCGCCTAATGGCTATGAATTAGACGAAACTAAACATCCTGTTTCATTTGCTGGAAAAGCCGACTACACTTTAACATATCGGGTGAAGAATAAGCAGCAAGTACAAATTGGCTCCATCAAAATTGTTAAACAAGACAAAGAAAGCAAAAAACGTTTAACAGGCGCAGAATTTCAGTGGAAGGATACAGTGACAGGAAAAACAGGAACAGTGACAGTTGGAACCGACGGAACGGTCACAATTCCCAATTTAGCAGTTAATCGTACGTATGAACTTACAGAAACAAAAGCACCCACAGGTTATGTACTAGACAAAACCGTGCATAAAGTCACTTTAACAACTGCACAGGCAAATAAAGTAGTGACAGTAATCATTGAAAATACAGCGCAAAAAGGCTCCATCAAAATTGTTAAACAAGACAAAGACAGTAAAAAACGTTTAACAGGCGCAGAATTTCAGTGGAAAGATACAGTGACAGGAAAAACAGGAACAGTGACAGTTGGAACCGATGGAACCATCACAATTCCCAACTTATCCGTCAATCGTACGTATGAAATCACAGAAACGAAAGCACCCACAGGTTATGTACTAGACAAAACCGTGCATAAAGTCACTTTAACAACTGCACAAGCAAATAAAGTAGTGACAGTAATCATTGAAAATGTAGCGCAAAAAGGGTCTATCAAAATTGTTAAACAAGACAAAGACAGTAAAAAACGTTTAACAGGCGCAGAATTTCAGTGGAAAGATACAGTGACAGGAAAAACAGGAATAGTGACAGTTGGAACCGATGGAACCATCACAATTCCCAACTTATCAGTCAATCGTACGTATGAAATCACAGAAACGAAAGCACCAGTGGGGTATGTATTAGATAAAACTGTGCATAAAGTCACTCTAACAACTGCACAAGCTAATAAAGTAGTGACAGTAACTATTGATAATACAGCGCAAAAAGGTAGTCTAGCAATAATCAAAGTAGACAAAGATTCAAGAAAACGTCTAGCAGGTGCGGAGTTTAAATGGCGTGATACGGTGACAGGAAAAGAAGGAACAGTTGTAGCTGACAAAAACGGACAAGCCCTGATAACGAATTTGCCAGTCAATCGTGTATACGAAATTACAGAAATTAAAGCACCAAACGGCTATATCTTAAATAACAAGACTTACCGAGTTATCTTAACGACTAATTTTGCTGACAAGATTGGTTATTATACCATTGAAAATGTTGCGCTACGTGGCAATTTAAAATTAATTAAACAAGATGGTTACTCAAAACAACGTTTAGTAGGCGCACAATTTAGATGGCGTGACACAGTGAATGGGAATACAGGCGTAGTAACTGCTAATGCTAATGGTGAAGCAACTTTGTATAATTTTTCCGTCAACCGGATTTATGAAATTACAGAAATAAAAGCACCAAATGGTTATATACTTGACAGAACGGTGCATAAAATTCTTTTACCTGCGAATTATGCTGGCAAAACCTACACGTTCACCAAAAATAATCAAGCTCAAAAAGGCGCCATCAAAATTGTTAAGCAAGATGGATATACGAAACAACGTTTAGCAGGCGCACAATTTAAATTCCGAGATACAACCAATAATTATACTGCAACGTTTACAGCGAATAGGAACGGTGAAGTACTGATTACTGGATTAGCCGGTGATCGTATCTATGAGGTCACAGAAATCAAAGCACCGAATGGCTATATCATAGATAGACGTGTTCATAAAGTTGATTTACGTGGACAAGGTGGTAAAACCTATACATTAGTCTTAAATAATCAAGCACAAAAAGGTGCCATCAAAATTGTTAAGCAAGATGGATATACGAAACAACGTTTAGCAGGCGCACAATTTAAATTCCGAGATACAACCAATAATTATACTGCAACGTTTACAGCGAATAGGAACGGTGAAGTACTGATTACTGGATTAGCCGGTGATCGTATCTATGAGATCACAGAAATCAAAGCGCCGAATGGTTATATCATAGATAGACGTGTTCATAAAGTAGATTTACGTGGACAAGGTGGTAAAACCTATACATTAGTCTTAAATAATCAAGCACAAAAAGGCGCCATCAAAATTATTAAGCAAGATACGGATACAAGAAAACGTTTAGCAGGAGCGAAATTCAGATTTCGCGATACTACCAATAACTATACGGCAACATTTACAGCAAATGGAAATGGTGAAGTACTGATTCCAGGATTATCGTCGGATCGTATTTATGAAATCACCGAGATACAAGCGCCAACTGGGTATGCGTTGGATAGTAGGGTCCATCGGATTGATTTACGAGGTCAAGGCACAAAAACGTATACGTTAGTGTTAAACAATAAAGCAAACTATGGTGCTATCAGAATTATTAAACAAGATGTTGAAACAAAAGCACGTTTAGCGGGCGCTGTTTTTGAATGGAAAGATACAACTAATGGCTATACACAAAGAGTAACAACAGGTTGGGATGGTACAGTCACTATTAGTGGGCTATCTGTCAACCGGGTATATGAAATTAGAGAAGTTCAAGCGCCGGCTGGTTATTCACGAAATACTACGCCAACACGCGTCAGTCTGACGCAAAATCATGCGGGTCAAACAATTGCAATTGTTCGAGAAAACCGAAAAATACCGGTTTATAATCCGCCACCACCAACATATTGGCCAGGATATATTCCACCAGTTACGTACTATAATCCACCTGTGTACTATAATCCTCCAAAGTATTATTATAGGGGGTGTGTGATGGTCATCGTGGTGGTGTGTTGGTAAAAAACAAATAGAGAGAAAGGGGTATTTAATGAGCCAATCAGCTTTACCGAAACTTGGGGTAATTTCAACAGGCGCCTTTTTTGTGGTTGATTTAATTGGCGTTATTCTAGTTTCGATTGTCACTGCCTACATTCTATACCGTTATTTTTTTAAAAGAGGTCAAATTACATGATTTATTTGTATCAGTTATACAAAGTAATTATGTTCATCTTCTTAACCTATTTATTTACAAGTTTATTTCTCAGTTTTCGAACAAGAAAAAAAACAAGAAGAGAAGTCGAAGTAGCAGAAGAATTTTTCTGCTACTTTCTTGTACCGTGTGTAAACGAGGAGAAAGTCATCGGAGAAACATTAAAAAAACTGGTTGCTTTACCAATTAAGAAAAAAATAATTGCGATTGATGATGGATCAACGGACCAAACCAAAGCAATGATGGACAGTATTGCTGGTCCAATCCAAGTTCTGTCTCGTCAATTTCCCAATGCGCAACAAGGCAAAGGCGCCGCTTTGAACCACGCTTTCCAAATTGTATTAACAGATGCAGAAAAAGGACACTATTCTTGGGATCAAGTTTTAGTGGGTGTGGTAGATGCAGATGGTTTTTTTAGTGAAAATATTGTCAATGAGCTAACTGCTGTTTTCACAGATACAACAGTCTGTGCTGCGCAAACAAGAATCAAAATGAAAGATGTCACAAATTTTATGTTTATTGCACAAGATGTTGAGTTTTTTACGATTAATAATTTTATTCAAAAGGCGCGTCGAGCAACAAAAACCATCGGACTTGGTGGCAATGGTCAGTTTTTTCGGTTATCAATGATTACCGAACACTTAGGCTATCAGCCTTGGGGAAATGCTTTGTTGGATGACTATGAGTTAACCATTAAATTAATGCTGAAAGAGTTATCGATTGCTTATATTGACGAGGCCTTTATGGCTCAAGAAGCACTGAGAGATGTGAAACGTTTTATTCGTCAACGAAGTCGTTGGGTTCAAGGAAATTTAGATTGTCTAGCGTATTTACCCAGGGTGATTAAATCAAAGTCATTAACGCTAAGGCAGAAGTGTGGAATCTATTATTTTTTAGCGCAACCCTTTATTAATCTCGTAGCGGGGATGCTCGTTTTTGTCTTAACTGGGCTTCAACTGCAACACTTGTATAGGTTAGGCTTTTCGTTATCGCTTGTCATTAGTTTTGTTTTGGCCGTCAGTATTTCGTTAGTTTTCGGCATTTTTTTTACAATCAACTATTATCGCGAGTTGAAAAATTTTCAACTAAAAGTACCTGCAAAACTGGGGCTGATTATTTTGCCTTTTACTATTTCCTACATGTACTTAATTTTATTCGTTAGTGTGGTGATGGCTTATTATCGGTTTATCAAAGGTAATAGCACGTGGATAAAAACGGAACGCAATTGATTTTTTATTGCACTTTCCAGAGTTGCGTGGTATTATTTTTAATAGTTTAATAGCAACATGGTGATGGTGTTCACCACGAACTATTTATTGGACGAATAAATTAATGACGCCTACCAAACGGGAGAAGTGTACCCTTTGGTAGGCTTTTTCTGTACGCTAGGATTGGCGATAAGAAAATTGTAAAGGAGCATGTAAAGTGAAAAAAGAAACAAAGCAACTACTATCAATCGGCGGTTATATGGCAAAATGGTTGCTCATTACCGCAATTATTGGTTTATTTATGGGGGCGTTATCCGCCTTTTTCTTAAAGAGTCTTACCTATGTAACAGATGTTCGTTTAGCAAACCCTTGGTTACTCTTTATCCTCCCCATTAGCGGTGTTGTTTTTACGTATTTCTATACGCGTTTTGGGAAAAATGCTAGCCGAGGAAATAACTTAGTGATTGAACAAGGCAATGGCGGGGAAGAAGATATTCCCTTGCGCTTAATTCCTTTAACATTGTTTGGCACGATTACTACGCACTTATTTGGTGGTTCTGTTGGTCGTGAAGGGACGGCGGTGCAAATGGGGGGCGCAATCGCGAATGCTGTAGGAAAAGTCTTTAAACTGTCCGCTTTGGAACGACAAGTAATTATTATTAGCGGAATTAGTGCAGGTTTTAGTTCTGTTTTTGGCACACCATTAGCGGGAACGGTTTTCGGATTAGAAGTTTTGGCGATTGGAAAAGTTCGTGCAGAGGCACTTTTCCCAAGTTTTTTTGCAGGCTTATTTGCTAATTTTGTGACTGAAAGTTTTGGTGTAACACATACGCATTATCCGATGGGCAAAATTCCGACTTGGTCGGTTGAACTATTTGTAAAATTATTTTTGGCATCGATTTGTTTTGGTTTGGCAGGTTGGGTTTTTAGTCGTTCCATTGTCTTTTTAAAAAAGACCTACGCAAATTGGTTTGCTAATGTCTACCTTCGTGCGTTTCTTGGGGCGTCCATTGTCGTTCTGTTTGTGCTCGTCTTAAACAACCAGCGTTATTTAGGCTTGAGTTTACCTTTATTAGAAGATGCTTTTGCAGGCAATGCGCAGCCTTTTGATTTTGTTGGGAAATTATTCTTTACGGTGTTATCCTTGGGTGCCGGATTCCAAGGAGGAGAAGTGACGCCATTGTTTGAAATTGGGGCTACGTTAGGGAGTTCTTTGGCCCCTTTGTTACATCTATCAATTCCTTTTTTAGCAGGTTTAGGATTTATTGGTGTTTTTTCTGGCGCCACGAATACGCCGATTGCTTGCTTCATTATGGGCATTGAACTATTTGGTAGTGAAGCGGCGGTCTATTTTTTCATGGTCTGCTTAATCAGTTTTATGTGTTCAGGAAATAGCGGTATTTATGCTTCACAACAAAGTTTGTATCGCAAAGGAACAGCAGAATATCCTCTCTTTAATGCATTAAAAAATCGACGTAAATAAGATGTTTTTTTATGAAAATATGCTAAACTAGAGAAGATGAGGTGAAGACATGAAAGACTATCAATATCCATTAGATTTAGATTGGACGACAGAGGAAATGGTGATTGTCACTAATATGTGGACAGCAGTTGAGCAAGCCAACGAAACAGGCTTGCCTGTTGACAAATTTTTAACAACTTATCAACAATTTAAAACGGTCGTTAAAAGTATCGGCGAAGAAAAACGCTTAGGTCGTGAATTTGAAAATGCTTCAGGATATTCGTTATATCGTACGCTTCAACAAGCTAAAAAACAGGGAAGCGGTAAATTAAAGCTGGGGGATGATTAGATGACTGAAACGCAAAAATTTATTCAAACAATTCAAAGTTGGCTTTTTGAAGCAGCCGATGTGATTCGAATGAACTTGGAATCAGAGTTAACCGTTCAACAGAAAAATGGCCGCACTGATTTAGTGACAAATATGGATGAACAAACCCAAGAATTTTTAATGAATAAAATTCAAACAAATTTTCCCGAAGATCAAATTTTAGGGGAAGAAAAAGGCTACAATACTTTAAAAAGTTTTGCTGGTCGCGTGTGGATCATCGATCCGATTGATGGCACAATGAATTTCGTGATGGAAAGAGAAAATTTTTGTATTATGTTAGCTGTTTATGAAGACGGCATTGGTAAATTAGGTTTTATCTATGATGTGATGCGAGAAGAACTTTATTGGGGCGGCAAAGGGCTTGGCGTTTATCGGAATAATCAATTATTAAAAGCGCCTACTATGAAAGCCTTGGCAGATGGATTATGGGGCATGAATGCTTACATGCATGGAAAAAATATTCATCACGCAACGGAAATCGGACAAGCAAGTATGGGCGTGCGTATTAGCGGTTGTGCAGGTTTGGAAATTATTGCCATGTTAAAAGGCAACCATCATGGCTATTTATCTAATCTAAGTCCTTGGGATTATGCAGCAGGCTTAGTACTTTTGGAAGAATTTGGGTTTAAATACTCTGGTATTACAGGAAAACCATTAACTTTTGCGGGTCGTGAATACTTTATTGCAGCAACTCCTGAAACCTATGATGAAGTATTTACCCGGTATTTAAATGAATCGGAATAATCAAAGAAGAGCGTTGCTGAAAGGTAAGGCTCTTCCTCTTTTAAAAGAGAAAGATTTGTAAAAAAATGTCCTTGTTTTCAGAAAAAGCCGAATAATTTCTAAAACTTTCATTATTTTTACAGGCGAAAGCCTTTTTTTAATGAAAAAAGTTTGCTATAATAAGCAGTCGGCTTTTATGGACTTAAGTAACATAAGCGTATATAGATAAGGAGCAATTAAATTGAAATACAGAGATGATATTCGTAACGTGGCAATTATCGCCCACGTTGACCATGGTAAAACAACCTTAGTAGATGAACTTTTAAAACAATCTGACACTTTAGATGGACACACACAATTACAAGAACGTGCAATGGATTCCAATGCACTTGAAAGTGAACGTGGAATTACTATCTTAGCAAAAAATACAGCCGTAGATTATAACGGTACACGTATCAACATTCTAGATACACCAGGACACGCGGACTTCGGTGGTGAAGTAGAACGTATCATGAAAATGGTAGATGGTGTTGTTTTAGTTGTCGATGCGTATGAAGGAACAATGCCTCAAACACGTTTCGTATTGAAAAAAGCATTAGAACAAAAAGTAACACCAATCGTGGTTGTTAACAAAATTGACAAACCTTCTGCTCGTCCTGAACACGTAGTAGATGAAGTTTTAGAGTTATTCATCGAATTAGGCGCAGACGACGATCAATTAGATTTCCCAGTTGTTTATGCTTCTGCTTTAAATGGAACTTCAAGTGAATCAGATGATCCAGCAGATCAAGAGCCAACAATGGCCCCAATTTTTGATAAAATTATTGAACATGTGCCAGCTCCAGTTGACAATTCAGACGAACCACTTCAATTCCAAGTCTCATTACTAGACTACAACGATTACGTTGGACGTATTGGGATTGGCCGTGTGTTCCGTGGCACAATGAAAGTCGGCGACCAAGTTGCGTTGATGAAATTAGATGGCAGCGTGAAAAATTTCCGTGTAACGAAAATTTTAGGTTTCTTTGGCTTACAACGTGTGGAAATTGATGAAGCAAAAGCGGGCGATTTAATTGCCGTTTCTGGAATGGAAGACATTTTCGTTGGGGAAACAGTTGTAGATGTTCACAATCAAGAAGCATTACCAATTCTACACATTGATGAGCCAACCTTACAAATGACTTTCTTAGTTAACAATTCTCCATTTGCGGGACGTGAAGGAAAATACATCACCGCTCGTAAAATCGAAGAACGTTTAATGGCTGAATTACAAACAGACGTATCTTTACGTGTTGATCCAATTGGCCCAGATTCTTGGACTGTATCAGGCCGTGGCGAATTGCATTTATCAATTTTAATTGAAAACATGCGTCGTGAAGGCTATGAATTACAAGTTTCTCGTCCAGAAGTTATTGAGCGTGAAATTGACGGGGTTAAATGTGAACCATTTGAACGTGTTCAAATTGACACACCTGAAGAATACATGGGTAGCGTGATTGAATCACTAAGTTTACGTAAAGGCGAAATGCAAGATATGATTAATGCCGGTAACGGACAAATGCGTTTAATCTTCTTAGCACCAGCTCGTGGCTTAATTGGTTATTCAACAGAATTCTTATCAATGACTCGTGGTTATGGTATTATGAACCACACCTTCGATCAATACTTACCAATGATTCAAGGAACGATTGGTGGCCGTCATCAAGGTGCATTAGTTTCAATCGATACTGGTAAAGCAACGACTTACTCAATTATGAGTATTGAAGAACGTGGTACAGTTTTCGTTGAACCAACGACAGAAGTTTACGAAGGAATGATTGTTGGGGAAAACAACCGCGACAACGATTTAACTGTGAACATCACAAAAGCTAAACAAATGACTAACGTTCGTTCGGCAACGAAAGACCAAACATCAGTCATCAAAAAACCGAAAAAATTAACGTTAGAAGAATCATTAGAATTCTTGAATGAAGATGAATACTGTGAAGTAACACCAGAAAGCATCCGTTTAAGAAAACAAATTCTTAACAAAAATGAACGCGAAAAAGCAAGCAAGAAAAAGAAAAAAGCTGAATAATTTTTCGACAAATAAACATTTAAACCAACTATGCTCGTTTTACTACGAAAATAGTTGGTTTTTTTGATGGCAAAAACGAATTAATGCGTATTTTAAGATAAGGATATTTTTTATGTGTGGATAACTACTCGTTATCCACAACAAGCAAATGTCGTTATTTTTGAAAGCTTTTGATAGCAAGCTTTCACAATTTTTCATTCTTTTTGATGTTTCACGTTAACTGGTGTTTCACGATTGTGTCTTGTTTTAACACACCTTGTTCCTGTTAGATTAGCGTGTTAAAATGACTTGTAGAACAAAGATTGGAGCGCAATAAATGAGTGCATTACAAGAATTATTAAAAGATACATTTGGCTATGATGATTTTCGGCCAGGACAAGAAACGATTATTCGTCATGTATTGCGACAAGAAAATGTCTTAGGCATTATGCCAACAGGTGGAGGCAAATCGATTTGTTATCAGTTGCCAGCCTTACTTCTGGATAATTTAACATTGGTGATTTCACCATTAATTTCTTTAATGAAAGATCAAGTAGACGCCCTGAATTTAATGGGGATTCCAGCTACATATATCAATAGTACCATTTCCTATCAAGAGATGAATCATCGTATTCAATTAGCGGTTAACAAAGAAGTCAAGCTATTGTATGTTGCGCCAGAGCGATTAGAATCTTATGATTTTCAACAGATGCTGACACATGTACCGATTGATTTATTGGCAGTAGATGAGGCACACTGTATTTCACAATGGGGGCATGATTTTCGTCCAAGCTATTTGCGTTTAGCAGAGATTATCGATCAATTTCAACAGCAACCAACTGTGATTGCACTAACAGCAACAGCAACGCCACAAGTAGCGGAGGATATTGTCAAGCAATTAAGAATTCCATCAGAAAATGAAATCAAAACAGGATTCACTCGAGAAAATTTATCTTTTCAAGTCGTGAAAGATCAAAATAGAGACGTTTTTCTTTTGGAATATTTAAAGATGAATACTGGACAATCAGGTATTATTTATGCAAGCACGCGGAAGGAAGTTGAACGAATTTATCATTTATTAGAAAGTAAAAAAATTGCAGCTGGGATGTATCATGGGGGCATGAGTGAACAGTTACGTAGTGAAAATCAAGAAGCATTCTTGTATGATCAAGTGCAAGTGATGGTAGCAACAAATGCCTTTGGTATGGGGATTAATAAGAGTAATGTTCGTTTTGTCATTCACGCACAAGTACCAGGAAATATTGAATCTTATTACCAAGAAGCGGGCCGAGCTGGTCGTGACGGTCTACCTAGTGATGCTGTGTTAATGTTTGCTCCACAAGACTTGCAAATTCAACAATACTTTATTGAACAATCTGAAATGACCATTGATTATAAGCAGAAAGAGTACTTGAAATTACGGGAAATGTCACAATATGCGAATGCACAAATGTGTTTACAAAAATATATTTTACGCTATTTTGGTGAAGAAGGGACGGACTGCGGTCGCTGCTCGAATTGTCTGGATAATCGAGAATTAGTCGATATTACGGTCGATGCCCAAAAAGTCTTGTCTTGTGTAAAACGTATGGGAGAACGTTTCGGTAAGGGCTTAGTTGGTAAAGTCTTGACTGGTTCAAAAGATCAAAAAATTGATCAATGGCATTTTGATCGTTTGCCAACATATGGACTAATGAAAGGTCGCACGCAAAAAGAAGTCACACAGCTGATTGATTATTTAACAGCAGAACGTTATTTAATTCCTTCTGATGGGCAATTTCCGTTGTTATCAGTCTCGACAGAAGGTGTTCAGGTGCTCTTAGGGGAACGGAAGGTCTTCCGAAAAGAAGACCAAAAAGTTCGAAAAGTAGCAGTGGATGATGCCTTGTTTGAACGATTGCGCGAATTACGTATGGACATGGCTCAAGAGGCAGGCATGCCGCCATATGTAGTCTTTTCCGATAGTACACTTAAAGAAATGTGTGAAAAATTACCGCAAACAACGATTCAATTATTGCAAATAAAAGGGGTCGGCCAAAATAAATTAGATAAATATGGTACCGCCTTTTTAGAAGTAATTAAAGAATATCAAGAGACAAAAAAATGATATAGTTTGTTATTTTATTTAAAATTAAAAGCAGAAAATAAGAAAAAAGTCTTTTAATGTATTTGTTGTTGTAGTGATAAAATAAGCTTGTTATATAAAGAGATTTCTTACTTAATATATCGCTTGGTTTTAGAAAATTTCTTAAAGGAAATTTTCTGAAATCATCATGTATCTAACTGAGAATTATGTTATAATTATTTAATTAAGATAGGGAGGTTCTGTACAAATGGACGAAGGAATTTCAAAGAAATTTGCCATTCAATTATTAGAAGACGATGCAGAACGCATTAAAATGCTTATTCGTAATCAAAAAAACAGTTTGTGCATTTCTCAATGTAAAGCATTTGAAGAAGTGGTGGATACACAAATGTATGGTTTTTCAAGACAAGTGACCTATGCGACCCGTTTGGGGATTTTAACTAGTGATGAAGGACATCGCTTACTAAGTGATTTAGAACGCGAATTGAATCAATTATATACAGATGTTTATGAAGAAACACAAGAAAAAAACGAGATTGGCAAGGAGGGTTAAGCTTTGCCAAACAAAGTAAAGAAACGGCATTTGCTAGACTATAGTATTTTTATTCCATATTTAATTTTAAGTATCGTGGGATTGATTATGGTATATAGTTCCACATCCGCATTACAAGTAATGAAAGGTTTTTCACCTACGTCATTCGTTATTAACCAGGTTGCCTTTTGGGTAGTAGGGTTAGTTGCAATGTTTTTTATTTATAAGATGAAAACATCCGTTTTTCAGAATCGAAGTTTTATCATGTTTGCCATTGCAGTAATTACGGTTATGGTTTTAGCCGTTCGGATTCCTGGTATCGGGAAAGAAATTAACGGCGCACGTGGTTGGATTGAGATTGGTGGATTTTCGATGCAACCAGCTGAGTATTTAAAAATTATGGTTGTCTGGTATCTGTCTTATATTTTAGCACGGCGACAAAAGACAATTAATGGAGGCATGGATCAATTTAAACAAGCTGCCGGGCGCCCGTTGATGCTCGTTTTTGTATTAATTGCTCTAGTTGCAATCCAGCCTGACTTCGGGAATGCGGCCATTCTAACATTAATTACCATCGTGATGGTTTTAGCAAGTGGGATTAATTATATGTATACCTACTTGGTTGGTGGCTTGGGCATTTTAGGTAGTATCACGGCTATTCAGTTATTAATTATGTCGAAAGGAAAAATTTTCCCAGCGCGTTACCAATATATTTATAATCGTTTTGCTGTTTTTAAAAATCCATTTTTAGATGAACGGAACTTAGGCCATCAGTTAGCTAATTCTTATTATGCAATCAGTAATGGCGGCTGGTTTGGCAAAGGTCTAGGGAATAGTGTTCAGAAAAAAGGCTTTTTACCAGAAGCACATACGGACTTTATCTTTGCGATTACTTTAGAAGAGTTAGGCATTATCGGCGGTCTAGCGATTTTAGGATTGTTGATGTTTATGATTGCGCGAATTATTTTAGTCGGTGTACGCTCGAAGAAACCTTTTAATTCACTAATGTGTATTGGAATTGGTACAATGTTATTAATTCAAGTTTTTATTAATGTTGGTGGGATTACTGGGATTATTCCATTAACAGGAATTACTTTCCCGTTCTTGAGTCAAGGTGGGAATAGTTTGCTGATTATTTCGATTGCTGTGGCCTTTGTCCTGAATATCAGTGCAGATGAAACACGTCAGAAATTAGAAAATGAGTACTATTTATCTTTAGAACAGAACCAATAAATTTGAAGGAAATTGATGGTAGGAGTGACGTTATGAAAAAGGTATTAGTTGCCAATCGTGGCGAAATTGCGATTCGAATTTTTAGAGCTTGTACAGAATTAGATATCCAGACAGTAGCGATTTATGCTGCAGAAGATGAGTATTCTGTTCATCGTTTCAAAGCAGATGAAGCGTATTTAGTTGGTAAGGGGAAAAAACCAATTGAAGCCTATTTAGACATTGAAAATATTATCCAAATTGCCAAAAAATCGGGAGCAGATGCCATTCATCCTGGTTATGGCTTTTTATCTGAGAACTTACGCTTCGCCGAACGTTGTGAAGAAGAAGGAATCATTTTTGTTGGACCTAAAACACACCATTTAGATATTTTTGGCGATAAAATTAAAGCGAAAGAAGCAGCTGTAGCTGCGGGGATTGCTTCGATTCCAGGCTCAGATGGGCCAGTAGCAACGGTGGAAGAGGTCGTAGATTTTGGTGAAACGCATGGCTTTCCTATCATGATTAAAGCTGCTTTAGGTGGCGGCGGTCGCGGGATGCGTGTTGCCCACGATGCCAAGGAAGCACGAGAAGGTTACGAAAGAGCAAAAAGTGAAGCGAAAGCAGCCTTTGGTTCTGACGAGGTTTATGTTGAAAAGTATATTTCTAATCCTAAACATATCGAAGTACAAATTTTAGGCGATCATCATGGGAATGTCTTGCATTTATTTGAACGTGATTGTTCCGTTCAACGGCGCCACCAAAAAGTGGTAGAAGTCGCACCATGTGTATCAATGAATGAAGAACAACGAGCAGCCATTTGTTCGGCTGCTGTGCAGTTAATGGCGCATGTCGGCTACGTGAATGCGGGAACGGTTGAGTTTTTAGTAGAAGGGGATCAGTTTTATTTTATTGAAGTGAATCCTCGTGTTCAGGTAGAACATACTATCACAGAAATGATTACAGATATTGATATTGTGATCTCTCAATTACAAATTGCACAAGGGCTTGATTTGCATAAAGATATGCATTTGCCAAAACAAAACGAATTGACATTAAAAGGCGCGGCTATTCAATGTCGGATTACGACTGAAGATCCCCTGAACCAATTTATGCCAGATACAGGGAAAATTGATACGTATCGTTCACCAGGTGGGTTTGGTGTACGTTTAGATGTAGGAAATGCTTATTCTGGCTACGCTGTGACGCCTTACTTTGATTCTTTATTGGTTAAAGTCTGTACGCATGGTTTCTCTTTTGAACAGGCAATCAGTAAAATGCAACGCTGCTTAAAAGAATTTCGGATTCGTGGCGTGAAAACAAATATTCCGTTTTTACAAAATGTTGTGAGCTATCCAGCGTTTCAATCTGGCGAAGCCAAAACAACCTTTATTGATAATACACCTGAATTATTTGAATTTCCTCGTATGCGCGATCGTGGCAATAAAACGATGAAATACATTGGAGAAGTAACGGTCAATGGGTTCCCTGGCATTGAACGAACGGAGAAAAAATATTTTGAAGCCCCGCGCGTGCCGACAGATATTGAAGTTCCAGAAAAAGTGATCACAGCTAAAAATATTCTAGACGCTCAAGGAGCAACCGCCGTCATCGATTGGGTTAAGAATCAAGAAAGTGTGTTAATGACAGATACCACGTTCCGTGATGCGCACCAAAGTTTATTAGCTACTCGTGTGAGAACACAAGATTTTAAAGCAATTGCTGGTCTAACTGATGCAGCCCTGCCTGAGCTGTTTTCTAGTGAAATGTGGGGTGGCGCTACGTTCGATGTTGCCTATCGCTTCTTAACCGAAGACCCATGGCAACGTTTAAGAAAAATTCGTCAGTTGATGCCAAACACACTTTTACAAATGCTGTTCAGAGGTTCTAATGCGGTAGGCTATCAAAATTACCCTGATAATGTTATTGAAGAATTTATTAAAGAATCTGCTCGCCAAGGAGTCGATGTTTTCCGAATTTTTGATAGCTTAAACTGGATTCCTCAAATGGAAAAAAGTATTCAAGTCGTTCGGGATACCGGAAAAATTGCGGAAGCAGCAATTTGTTATACTGGGGACATCAATGATCCAGCCCGAGCAAAATATAATGTTCAATATTACCTTGATATGGCTAAAGAATTGGAAAATTTAGGTGCACAAATCATTGCGATTAAAGATATGGCTGGCTTATTGAAACCACAAGCTGCTTATCGTTTAATTAGTGAATTAAAGGCAGCCACGGATTTACCAATTCATCTCCACACTCACGACACTAGTGGCAATGGGATCATCACATATTCAGCAGCTACTAAAGCGGGCGTTGATATTGTTGACGTCGCAATGAGTGCGATGAGTGGCGCAACTAGCCAGCCAAGTATGAACAGTCTATATTATGCTTTAGTCAATGGTGAACGAACGCCAACTATTAACATTGATAATGCACAGAAAATCAATCATTATTGGGAAGATGTGCGCATGTATTATCAACCATTTGAAAATGGCTTAAATGCCCCGCAAACAGAAGTCTATATGCATGAAATGCCTGGTGGTCAATACTCTAATCTACAGCAGCAAGCAAAAGCGGTAGGCTTAGGGCACCGTTGGGATGAAATCAAAAAAATGTATCACACAGTGAATTTGATGTTTGGCGATATTGTAAAAGTGACGCCATCTTCAAAAGTCGTGGGAGACATGGCACTCTTCATGGTTCAAAATCATCTGACAGAACAAGATGTTTATGCGCGTGGTGAAGAACTAAGTTTTCCTGAATCCGTTGTGACTTTTTTCCAAGGTGATTTAGGTCAACCAGTTGGTGGGTTCCCGAAAGAGCTCCAACGAATTATTCTAAAAGGTCGACCAGCCTTCACAGAGCGGCCAGGTGACTTAGCAGCACCTGTTGATTTTGCGAAAGTACAAGAAGAATTAGCCGAAAAAATTGGGTATCAACCTAAATTGGAAGAAGTTTTAAGTTATTTAATGTATCCACAAGTATTTTTAGAGTATCGTCAAAAATACGAAACCTTTGGAGATATAACCTTATTAGATACGCCAACATTCTTTAATGGTATTCGTCAAGGAGAGACATTGGAAGTTCAAATTGAACGAGGAAAAACGTTAATTATTCGTTTAGATGAAATTGGCGAACCTGATATTGACGGAAACCGTGTCTTGTTCTTCAATTTGAATGGGCAACGTCGTGAGGTTTTAGTTAAAGATGCCTCCATTAAGTCTGCTGTTCAAGTAAAACAAAAGGCAGAACCAACTAATAAAGAACAAATCGGCGCAACGATGTCTGGTTCTGTTCTACAAGTATTGGTCAAACGTGGCGATAAAGTAGAAAAAGGTCAGCCGTTGCTGATTACAGAAGCCATGAAAATGGAAACGACTATCGAAGCACGTTTTGCGGGCACGGTAGATCACATTTATGTTGAAGAAGGCGAAGCAATCAGCTCAGGTGATTTGTTATTAGAAGTAAAAGAAAAATAAGATGAGAGGGGAAAAAATGAAGCGATTTTGGGCCTTTACTGCTGTTTTTTTAACAGTTCTACTCATTGGATATTTAGAGCCAGTTTTTTTCCCTGCTGAAAAACCAACCGAAACAGCTCAAAGTGGGCGCTTATCCAGCGCTCACACCGCTGTTCCTCATGAAGAATTGCCAGCTTCTGGCTACGCAGCATACATAGGGAAAGATGTGGAAACCTTTATCCGCCAGTTTGGCAATCCTAAAGAAAAAATTAAAACAGGTCGTACGTATGAATTATGGACGTTCGGTTTGACGATGAATGATTACTTAGAAGTCAACGTTCGAGAAAATAAAGTCATCGCAATTAAGGCCTTTAACAATGACAAAATGATAGAACCGTTTAAGATAGATATGAAGCTTGCAGACTTGTCTGATTTAATGACGATTTATTCGAATTTTGCATTTAATTTTCATCATGAAGCTTACGATGTCGAGCTGATGGAAGAAGATATGAACTATCGACCACTGGTTGCTTTTGATAATGGCAGTTTTGCGGTGTTATTTTTTAATCAGCGGACAGGCGGTTTAATGGCAGTTAATTATGTCAATAAAGAAACGTTGCTCACGGAAATGCCGTATCAATTAAATGAAGGTTCTCCTTTGCCAGTTGATATAACGCAGTCAATGACCTTCGATCCTGTTCAAAGTAACCAAGCGATTTATGTCATGAATCTGGTTAAACAGCAAGAAAATCAAGCTGCTTTTTCAGTTTCTACACAAAGCCAAAAAGATGCCCAAACATTGTATCAAACACTGGCTAACCATACACCAACAATTTTGTCAGCAAATCGACAAGCAGAATTGTTACAAACGAGAGAGGAACATACGGCCATTCATCCCTTTCATCTGACTAAGGACGAATTTTCTTTATTAGTTAAAACGAGCAAACTTTCGTTGAGAGAACCAGCAGGTATTTTCCAAGAACCTGTTTATGATAGTACCTTTACTATTTTGTCATGGCTTTCGGACCCGCAATATGATAGCTATTTTGCTGAGTCAGAAATGACAGAATTGGGCGTTGCCTTTTCCAACGAAGGTGTGTTAGTCTTATTAGAGAAACGACCAGAAAATAGGCAAATCACGGAGAGTAGTGAAAAGTTATGATTGTAACAGAACATTTATTTGCAATTGAAGATCAAACAGAATGCTTAATTTCAGCACTTTTAGAAAGTGATGCTGTTCAAAACTATAAAGAAACAAAAAAAGCTATGTATGCTTCGGCGGAAGTTGCTCAGTTACAAAAAGCATTTTTAGAAGCTAAGTCAGCCTTTGAACGAGTAGAGGCTTATGGAATTCATGCACCCGATTTTCGGGAGAAACAACGAGCCCTACGTAAAGCGAAGCGGGCGCTTGATTTAAATGAAATCGTTGCAAATTATCGTTTTGCTGAGACAAACGTTCAAACGTTGCTAGATACAATTGGTTTAAAGATTGCGCAACTAATTTCTGAAGATATTAAAGTAGATGCTGGAAATCCTTTCTTTGAACGAGGAAAGAAACATTCAGGTTGTGGAGGAAGCTGCCATGCAAGCTAAAGAAGAAAAAGAATTTACGCTTCAAGAGCGTCGTTGCCTAATTGTTTGGGTATACACATTAAAACCGTTAAAACAGTTACGCCGATATGGACTGATTCACTATGTTTCACGAAAAATGAAATATGTGGTGATTTACATGAATGAAGAAAATATTGAAAGTAACATGGAAAAAATTAATCAGTTACATTTTGTTCGTAGTGTCGATAAATCGTATCGACCAGATGTCGAAATGAATTTTGCTGAAAAAATTGGTACCAAAGCGGCTTATCAAGAACAAGAAGACGACGGCTATGTAGTAGAGGAATTATCTACAGAGATTCGCTTAGCAGAGAATGTCTAATGCAAAAGAGTGAGAAATGTTATGAGAAATTTCAAACATTTTTCACTCTTTTTGTTATAATGAATTATAAAAGAATGATTGATAAAGGAGTCGAAACAATGCGTGTTATTTCTGGAGAATATGGTGGCCGGCGCCTGAAAGCGTTAGATGGCGACAATACTAGGCCCACAACAGATAAAGTAAAAGAATCTATTTTTAATATGATTGGTCCATATTTCGAAGGTGGAATGGCGCTGGATTTATATTCAGGAAGTGGCGGGTTAGCGATTGAAGCCGTTTCTCGTGGAATGGACAAAAGTATTTGTATTGAAAAGAATTTTGCTGCACTAAAAGTAATTAAAGAAAATATTGCGATTACAAAAGAACCAGAAAAATTTGAAGTTAGAAAAATGGATGCTAATCGTGCCTTAGAACAGTTTTATGAAGAGAAGCTACAATTTGATTTGGTCTTATTGGATCCGCCCTATGCCAAACAAGAAATTGTTTCACAATTAGAAAAGATGTTAGAACGGCAGTTATTAACAAACGAAGCCGTTATCGTTTGTGAAACAGATAAAACTGTCAAATTACCGGAAACGATTGGTACACTAGAAAAAACAAGAGAAACCGTTTACGGAATCACTCAAGTAACGATTTATCGTCAGGAGGCGTAAGATGCGTAAAATTGCTCTATTTCCCGGAAGTTTTGATCCGATGACAAATGGTCATTTAAATTTGATTGAACGCAGTGCGAAGTTATTTGACGAAGTCATTATTGGCGTTTTTATAAATACAAGTAAGCAAACATTATTTACGCCAGAAGAGAAAAAATATTTAATTGAAGAAGCAACTAAAGAAATGCCAAATGTGCGTGTTATTATGCAAGAAACCCAGTTAACTGTGGAAAGTGCAAAATCATTAGGGGCTAATTTTTTGATTCGTGGCATTAGAAACGTCAAAGACTACGAGTACGAGAAAGACATTGCTAAAATGAATCAACATCTGGCGCCAGAAATTGAAACGGTTTTTCTATTAGCAGAAGAACCATATGCACATGTAAGTTCCAGTTTACTAAAAGAAGTTTTACGTTTTGGGGGCGATGTGTCTGACTATCTTCCTCCCAATGTTTATCATGCGTTAAAACAAAAGAAGAATGACTGGAGCTAAAATTATGAATAAAAAAACAGAAAAATTTTCGTTTAAATCACTTATTCCAATGGTATTGGCATTGCTGCTAATTGGTTTGTTTATCGTCCCAATTCCTTATTATATTGAAGGACCAGGAACGACTGAAAATTTAAAAGAGTTTGTAACTGTTGATGGGAAAAAAGATACGCAGTCAGGTGCTTTTTATTTAACAACGGTGGGCATTCGTTCGGCCACTATTTTTTCTGCCATAAAAGCAAACTTTTCGGATTTTCAAGAAGTCATGTCCAAAAAAGAATTAATGGGAGATAGTAGTAATAGCGAATATAATCGAATTCAACAATACTATATGGATTCCTCAAAAAACGCCGCAATTGAGCAAGCCTTAAAATTAGCGAAGGTTCCATATGAGATGAAATTTAAAGGCGTCTATGTGTTAGCGATGGAAGACAACTCAAGTTTTAAAGGAAAAATTGAAGTTGGCGATACCGTGACAGGCGTGGATGGCAAATCTTTTAAAAGCAGTGAAGAATTAATGAATTACATTAAAGCACAAAAAGTGAATCAAAAAGTCACTGTTCAATTTATTCAAGATGGCAAAGCAAAAGAAGCGACCGGCAAATTAATTGAATTGCCAACAGATAAAAAAGCGGGGATTGGTATTGGTTTGACCGATCATACAGAAATTGATTCTTCTATCCCAGTATCTATTGAAGCGGGTGATATTGGTGGGCCATCGGCTGGGTTAATGTTTACTTTGCAGACCTATGAACAATTAAGTCATAAAGATTTACGTAAAGGTCATGAAATTGCTGGAACAGGTACGATGAACAGTCAAGGAATCGTTGGTAGAATCGGTGGTATTGACAAAAAAGTTGTAACTGCCAGTGAGAACGGTGCAGAAATTTTCTTTGCACCCGATGATGAAATAACTTCAGAAATGAAAAAAGTTGAACCGAAAATCAAATCGAATTATCAAGAAGCACAAGAAGCTGCGAAAAAAATTGGGACAAAAATGAAAATTGTCCCAGTAAAAACGGTTCAAGATGCCTTGAACTATCTAGAGAAATTAAAATAAAAGTACGCCTGGACCAAAAATTACTAGTGATTTTTGGTCCAGGCGCATTTTTTTGTTAAAAAATGCGTAATTATATTTTGAAGGGAGGGCAAACGATGGATTGGTTGAAACAGTTACCTAAAAAGTGGCTATTGCTAGGTAGTGGCGTGTTCATGGTCATTTTGATAACTCTATTAGTGGGCATTTATTTGATGGTTAATAAGGAGCCACAAGTAGACACCACAATGTGGGAAGAAACAAGTTTGACCACTACGACAGAGGTCGCCACAGATGCCACAAAAGAAAGGGCAGAAACAATGATCTATGTTGATATTAAAGGCGCAGTGAAAGTACCAGGAATCTATCAACTAAAAAATCAGCAGCGGATTTGGGATGCTTTAGCTTTAGCTGGAGGCGTGAGCGAGGAAGCTGATACTGCCCAGGTCAATTACGCTCAAAAAGTAAAAGATCAAATGATTATTTACGTGCCCAAAAAAGGAGAACCAGTGGCACAATCATTAGAAACGCTGCAGGAATCAGCACCTGCTCAGCAAAATCAGGAGGAAAAAATCAACCTTAATACGGCAACAGAAGCAGAGCTACAAACGATTTCAGGAATCGGTGCGAAAAAAGCACAAGAGATTATTCGTTTTCGTGACGAACAAGGACCGTTTAAAACCGTCGAGGAACTGAAAAATGTTCCAGGTATTGGAGAGAAAACAGTAGAACGTTTAAAAGACATGTTGACAGTGACTGGCTAACTTTTAACAGAAAATTCCTGAGAATTCTTGACTATGGGATGCGGATAACATACTATTTGTAATAAGATTAAATGATTTGGCAAATCGAACACAGGAGTCATTAAAAATAAAGGAGGTTTATTATGGAACGAATTCCATGGGACCAATATTTTATGGGACAAAGCGTCTTATTATCATTAAGAAGTACTTGCACACGGTTAACTGTCGGAGCAACCATTGTTCGCGACAAACGAATTATTGCAGGAGGTTACAATGGTTCAGTCAGTGGCGGAACGCATTGTATTGATGAAGGATGTTATGTTGTTGATAATCATTGCGTTCGAACAATCCACGCAGAAATGAATGCAATTTTACAATGTGCGAAGTTTGGCGTCCCTACAGAAGGGGCAGAAATTTATGTGACACATTTCCCTTGCCTGCAATGTACAAAGATGATTTTACAAGCAGGGATTAAAAAGATTTATTATTTAAAGGATTACCGTAATGATGAGTATGCCCTAAATTTAATTGAACAAGTAGGAGCCACGGTTGAAAAAGTGACTTTAGTACCAAAATATTTTGCCGAATTACAATGGGGAGAAGAATTTGCCACACTTGAGGACAATCTTTCCTCAGCTGAGGAATAATTGGTTCTTCATAGCTCTGCTGACTAGTTGTGGGCTGTGGTGTTTTTTCGCACCTAGTCTATTAGGAGCTCTTCTTCTTTCTATCACTGTTATCCGTATTGTCTGTACAAAAAGTTTTCCTGTTATATTGGGAGGTTTTTTGTGCAGTTTTTTAATAGTAGGGGGCATATTGATTTTCCAGTGGTTAAAGCCAGTCTCTTTGTTGCCTAAAGAAGTTCGCTTGTCAGGACAGCTAACGATATTACCAGATGAAATACAAGTCGATGGTGATCAAGTAAAATTTCCTGCCAATTGGATCGTAAAAGGCAAAAGGCAGAAAGTGATGGCATTTTATCAATTAAAAAGTGTGAAAGAAAAACAGCAATGGCAACAACTAACCACAACCATTCAGGCAACCGCTGTAGGTATTTTAGACTCGCCCCAAGGTCAAACCAACAAAAATGGCTTCAATTATCAACTATTTTTAAAGAATCAAGGAATCGAAGCTATTTTATTCATTGAGGAGATAGGACAACCGCGTTCCTTTTTTTCTTGGCGGTTTAAAGAAATCATTAGCGGCTGGCGGAAGTGGGCGATGGTACATATTCAGAAAAATTTTGCTGAGACTAGTGCAATGTATATGAATGCGTTGCTCTTAGGTTTTCGTAATGAAGAATTTGCTGAAATAAGCGATAAATTTTCAGCATTAGGCATTTTGCATCTTTTTAGTTTGTCAGGGATGCATGTTTCTTTTTTCCTTCGTTTATTTCGCTTACTAATGCTAAGAATTGCTCGCCGAACGCAAGAAAGTTATTTTTTGTGGCAATGCGGTTTTTCACTGATATATGCTGGTTTAACAGGATTCTCAGTTAGTGTCATGCGGGCGCTTTTACAAACAAACCTCAATACGTTCAATCGACGGTTTAATTGGCAGGTTCCGGCCCTCGATTGTTGGAGTTTAACTCTCTTAGTGCACTTGATTGTTCAGCCAACCCTCTTTTTTTCAGTCGGCGGTCAATTTAGTTATTTACTTTCCTTTGTTCTGCTGTTTTTAGAGCAAACATTGGTTGGTTATTCTTCGCCTTTTATTAAAAATTGTTTAGGCTCTTTCCTATTGGCTGTGGCTTCCTTACCTATTTTAGTCCAATCATTTTATGAATGGCCCTTGTTAGGAAGTTTCTTAACATTTCTCTTGTTACCAATTTTTGAACGGTTCTTGTTACCGCTTTTGACGTTGAGCTTTTTTCTAGTGATTATTATGCCAGCACGTTATTTAGCAGCCTTGCTCGAACCACTATTTTTAACAATGAATGGCTTATTTGAGTGGGTGCTAGTTCACTTAAATCCGAAGCTGACCATCGGCTATTTAAATTCTTGGATACAAATTAGTTTGTTATTACTAATCGGACTTTCAATGATTTATTTAGCAGACAAGTCTAAAAAAATTTTTTTCTCAATCGGACTACTAATTGTTTTGATAAATAGTAAATACCTTTCGCCAATTGGCATTGTTGCAATGATCGATGTAGGCCAAGGGGATAGTTTGTTTATCCAAGCGCCTTTTCACAGAAAAAATACACTGATCGATACAGGGGGGCGGTTGTCTTTTGGCAAAGAAGCTTGGCGGCAACGGAAAAATAGTCGATCAGGAGCAGAATATTCAGTGATTCCTTTTCTCAAAAGTCAAGGAGTCAAACGTTTAGATGAAGTGATCATCACACACGCACATGAAGACCATTTTGGCGATTTATTAGCCATTGCGCAGAAGGTTCCAATTTCTGTTCTTTATTTCCCTAAAGGAGCAGCTGAAGCCAATTTTTCGTTTCGCCAAGTCTTGAAACAACTCCAAAAAAGCGGAACAGACTGTCGGCCAATTTTAGCGCCCAAGCGAATTAATGGGCCCATTTCTCTTCAAATTTTATCGCCCAATAAGAGCAGTATTGGGGGCAATAATGATTCGATAGTGTTTTCCACACAATTAGGCGGACGGCATTTTTTATTTACTGGTGACTTGGAAGCCGAAGGAGAAGAACAAGTGTTGGCTCGCTATCCCCAGTTGAAAATCGACATCTTGAAAGTCGGTCATCATGGTAGTAAAACGTCGTCTACTAAAAGATTTATCAAACAGCTTAATCCGCGAGAAGCATTGATTTCAGCTGGACTGAATAATCGTTTTAAACATCCTCATCAGGAGACATTAGCGACGCTGGAGGAGCAAATAATAAATTATTATCGGACCGATCTTCAAGGAATGATTTATTATCAATGGTTACCTTGGCAAGGGCTTTCTAAAGCCAAATTTGTTAAAGAACAAGACTAGTATTTCCAGAAGTAACATGATAGGATAAACAAGAGAAACGAGAAAAGGAGCGAGCCAATGGAGTTACAAAAAGCTTTGAAAGAAGTGCGAGAGCAAAAAATCGCTCCAGTGTATTTATTAATAGGAACAGAACTTTATTTAACTGAATTATTTAAAACAACATTGATGAAAGAATTGTTGACGGAAGAGGATGATCAATTTAACTTTTTCTCATTTGATATGGAGGAAACACCTTTAAGTGCAGCGATTGCTGAAGCGGAAACAATTCCGTTTTTTGGTGATTATCGCCTTGTCTTTGTGGAAAATCCTTACTTTTTAACTGCCGAAAGAAAAACAAACGGTGTGGAACATGATGTCAATCTTTTATTGAATTATTTGGAAAGTCCATCACCAACAACTGTTCTTGTTTTTATGGCCTCATATGAAAAATTAGATGAACGCAAAAAAATTACCAAAGCATTGAAAAAAAATGCCACAGTAGTTGACGTCAATCCAATGGATGAAAAGGCTATTCGTCAGTACATTTCTCAAACGATTGAGAGCGAAGGGTACACTATTCGCTCCGATGCTTTTGATTTATTACTTCAATTGACAGACTTGAACTTATCAAAAATTATGGGAGAATTACAGAAGCTGTATTTATATGCCCTTGAAACGAAGACAATTACACGAGGTGCGGTTCAAGAATTAGTCCCTAAGTCTTTGGAACATAATGTTTTTGATTTAACCAACGAAGTACTTTCTGGAAACAGTGAAAAAGCTGTTCAATTGTATGAAGATTTACTTTTACAAGGAGAAGAAACCATTAAGTTAAATGCAATCTTACTGAATCAGATTCGCCTTTTTCTACAAACAAAAATTTTGGCTAAGATGGGCTATCAACAAGCGAATATCGCTGATACATTAAAGGTTCATCCTTATCGAGTCAAGTTAGCGTTACAACAAGTCCGACGATTTGAATTGTCTCGATTAGAAAGACTTTATGATGAATTAGTTGAAAATGATTACCGCATGAAAACGGGCCAAATGGATAAAGAATTACTATTCCAATTATTTATTTTAAAATTGACTGCGCAAGCAAAATAAGAAAGTGCCAGAGACAATCGTCATACAACGATTGCCTCTGGCACTTTCTTATTATTTAGCTCCTAATAGTTCTTCTTTTCCGTGAACAAGCTGTGTCAACATGGCACAGAAAGGTGTTGCTACGTTGTATTTTTGTCCTTTGCGCCAAACAGCACCATTGATGTAATCAATTTCTGTGAGACGATGATTTTTAATTAAATCTTGATACATAGACGGATAGTGCAAGCCAATACCGTTTGGATCATAAGTTTGAGCAATATGTGTATAGACTTCTGCTTGATCTAAATGAATGGCTTCTTTTTCTGCGACTGCTGCAAATTCACTGATTAATGTTTTAACAAGGGATTCACTAACAGGTAGTGCACCAAATTCGGCAATATTACAATCAAGGATTGTACACAAACCATTTAGCGTGCCATTGACACAGGCTTTCCGCCAAATAGAGTAGCGAACATTGCTACTATAGCTTGGATTTAAACCAGCTTGTTGGAAGACATCGACGACTTCTAAAGCAAATTCTTTACCAGAAGGATCAATATTTTCTAATTCAATTTCGCCATCACCTAAAAGTTTAACACGTCCCGGTCCTTCTAAACCAGCTGTCCACATGGTAATGCCAACCAAGATGTTTTCTTTTGGCACATATTTTTCTAGTACATCTTCATGACCTAAGCCATTTAATAAACATAGTACATACGTTTTTTCAGTAATCATTGGTTGAATCGCTTTAAACATTGCATCTAATTGTTGTGCTTTGGTTAAAGCGATAAT
The DNA here is from genome assembly GCF_050541505.1 of Enterococcus sp. DIV0183. Taxonomy (NCBI): domain Bacteria; kingdom Bacillati; phylum Bacillota; class Bacilli; order Lactobacillales; family Enterococcaceae; genus Enterococcus; species Enterococcus sp. DIV0183. The sequence continues at coordinate 2,010,613 of NZ_CP172932.1, read as the reverse complement.
TAAATCTACTTGTTCATTTTGATGGTCAATTTCTTCTGGTGAGAAGATTGGTAGGTTCGCGACAACTTCTTCTCCGTTAAAATCAGCGATTAAACCATTTTTACGAATGGCTTCAATGTGTGCGGGCCATTGATCGATTAAAGTTACATCATTTCCGCCTTGATGCAACATAATTCCTAAACGGCTGCCCATAGCGCCGGCACCAGCAATTGCAATTTTCATGTGTATCCATCTCCTTAAAAGTTCTTTAACCGTTATTATTATACAGCAACTTTCCTAAAAATGAATAAATGGGACTTGCAAATTTGTTATTTTTTAAATGTTTCCTAAAAAGTAAGGATTGCATCAAATGGTAAAGTAAGCTAAAGTAAAGCGTGGAAAAGTTTATAAATGAAAGTAGAGGAATCGTTAATGACGAAAGAAAAATTTTGTCGAGAATCACGAGTGATTCAAACACATCGTGTATTTCCCTTTGATTTAAATCCCTTTGGTGCACTATTTGGTGGGAAATTAATGTCTTTAATTGATGACGCCGCATCCATTTCCGTTTCACGGCATTGTCGGAGAGGGGCAGTTACAGCATCTTTAGATAACTTGAATTTTTTAAAACCTTTAAAAGAAAATCACTCAGTGTGTGTTGAAACGTTTGTTTCTGGCGTGCATCATAAATCGATGGAAGTATTTGTTAAAGTTGTAGGAGAAGATTTAACAACTGGAGAGCGTTATTTAGCGGCGACTTGTTTTACAACTTTTGTAGCCATTCCGTCTCATATGAATCCTGAAAGTGACTTCCAATTAGCGGCAGTCGTCCCAGAAACTGCAGAAGAAAAGTTGATTTGTTCCAATTATGAAACGAGACGACAACAACGTTTAGCTTTGCGAGAAGAGACTAAATTATTTAGTCAACATCTCACAACGGATTTACCGTGGATTGATTCACCTTTATAAAAAAATATCCGAGTCTTTGTGAAAACAGACTTGGACATTTTTTGATGAAAAAAGAAGCTAACATGAATGCTAACTTCTATCTCACATTATTTAGCTAATTTGCTTAAACGAATTTTATCGCGGTTAGCTTTGTTTTTATGGATTAAACCTTTAGTTGCAGCCATATCAACAGCTTTAACAGCTTCGTTGTATAAAGCATCGACGTTATCAGCTCCAGCAGCTACAGCTTCTTCAAATTTCTTGATTGCTGTACGCATTGCGTTTGTTTGAGATGAATTTTTCGCATTCGCGTTAGCACTTGTACGTACGCGTTTGATTGCAGATTCGATATTTGGCATTTGTTTCACCTCCGATGATTTAGGTTTTACACTGGTCAGCCAATGTAATTCAACAGTAATCATTATACCTAATCCATTGTTCCATTGCAATAAAAGACGACAAGTTTTTTTCCTTAACAGACAATTTCAAGAAAAAAATAAGAAAATTTGCCAGAGCCTTAAGAAAAAAGCATACATTTTTTTTAAAACATGCTATGATAAAATAGATAAATGAAAAATGGTGGTGTCTTTGTGAGTATTGCATTATTGGTAACGATTACTTTGGTAATGGGTGTAATTTTTGTTAACGGTTGGACGGATGCGCCGAACGCAATTGCAACCGCTGTCTCGACTCGGGTGTTAAAACCGAATGTCGCAATTTGGATGGCTGTTGTGATGAACTTTTTAGGTGCATTAGTCATGACCTTTTTTAATGCCCAAGTAGCTGAAACGATTAGCAACATTGTTAGTTTTGACGCAAATGGAAACGCTTCACAGGTGGCTTTGGCTGCTTCGCTTTTTTCAATTGTGGTTTGGGCAGTTGCTGCGTGGTATTTTGGTATTCCCACAAGTGAAAGCCATGCGTTAATTGCCGGCTTGACTGGTTCGGCAATGGCATTAGGTGGTTTGGGTGCAGTCAATGGCTCGGAATGGATCAAAGTGCTTGTTGGTCTAGTTGTTTCTACCGTTATGGGCTTTGGCGGCGGTTATTTGATTGCCAAACTTGTTGTGAAAGCTTTCTCGGCTGTGCCTAGAAGAAAAGCCAACAAATTTTTTACAGTTGGACAAGCCTTTGGTGCAGGAGCTAATGCTTTTTTACATGGTGCGCAAGATGGGCAAAAATTTATGGGCGTGTTCATGTTAGTGCTTTTTTATAATAATTTAGTCGAAAAAACAGGTGGCGGTTTTGTGATTCCGTTATGGGTTATGGTTCTGTGTTCCATTACAATGGGCATTGGAACTTCTGTGGGCGGTATGAGAATCATTAAATCAGTCGGGATGGATATGGTAAAACTCGAACGCTATCAAGGCTTCACTGCGGATTTAAGCACGGCTATTTGTTTATTTTTAGCATCGGCTTTTGGGATTCCAGTTTCAACTACTCATACAAAAACGACAGCGATTATGGGAGTAGGTGCTTCTAAGCGAATCTCAAGTGTTGACTGGCGTATCGTGAAAGAAATGCTGATAGCATGGATTTTAACTTTCCCAGGATGTGGGCTGATCGCTTATGTGATGTCAAAATTATTTATTGCAATTTTTTAAGGAGAGAAAAACATGGCACGTAAAAAACAATTTGATTATTTTGGAGAATTAAACCAGTTAGCAACAAATGCTTATGAAGCGGCAAAGGTTTTGCAAGAAATTGTAGACAATTATTCATTAGAAAACTTAGTAAAAAAATCAGAAGCGATTCATCAATTGGAAAAAGAGAATGATGAAATTGTTCGCAAAATTTTAAATGAACTCTATATTTCCTTTATTACGCCGATTGATCGAGAAGATATTGTCGATATTACGGATCACTTAGATAACATTATCGATAGCATTAATAGTTTGTCTTATTTACTTGATCATTTAGTTGTCGAAGAAATGATTGCGCCCGCGCTAGAATTAACTGCTTATATTGTTAAAGCGACAGAAGGCGTTAAATCAGCAACGAAGGAATTTGCAAAATTTAAAAATTCTAAAACGTTAGTTTCATTGATTGATGAAGTGAATACGATTGAATCTCAAGGCGATAAATTATACAGTAGCGCCATGAAAGATTTGATGACTAACGAAAAAGATTTATTAAAAGTTATCAAGTGGAAAGATGTTTATGATCAGCTTGAGCGCACGATTAATGATTGTGAATCAGCTGTTAATATTATTGTCGGAATTGTCATCAAAAATACGTAAAGAAAAGAGGGGGGAGCTGTTGGTTAAAGTAATTATTGATGCTGATGATTTTGGGATGTCAGAAGCGATTAATCATGGCATTATCAAAAGTTATGTCGATGGTTTAACGACGTCGACACTTTTGATGCCCAATTTACCAACAGCAGAACATGCCGTTGCGTTAGCAAAAAATTATCCAGGCTTATTTGTAGGTCAGCATACGAATTTTTTATTAGGGAAACCTTGTGCGGACCCATGTATGATTCCTTCACTGGTAGATGAACAAGGCAATTTTCATCGCTCTTCTTATTATCGTCAACAAAAGCAAGTAACCTTCGTATATGAAGAAGTACGACTTGAAACGATTGCGCAATTGACGCGCTTTAAGGAACTAACTGGACATTATCCTGAACATTTTGATTGCCATTCGATTGGTGATGAAGTGGTTGATCAAGTATTTTTAGAATTAGCAGAAGAGTATGGACTTCATACAACCCTGAAATATAGTGGGGGAAAAGAATATCCACCGCAACAAGGTTATTTCCAGGTAACACATTTGTTAGAGTCTGGGGCGCTATCTTATATTCACGAAGGCGTATCAGTGGAGAATTTTTTAGAAGATGACTTTGGTTTATTACGGATGCCGGAATCGGCAATTGCTGAGATGCATTTTGATGTTGGGTATTTGGATCAATTTGTGTTAGATAATTCTTCATATACCACTTTACGCTGCAAAGAATTAGCAACGATTTGTGATCCTCGTGTTCGTCAGTGGTTTGAAGAACAGGGGATTGAGCGAATAACGTTTGGCGATTTAAAAAAATAAAACCGTTGCTTTCACTGTTGAAAGCAACGGTTTTATTTTTATGAGAATAACCAGTAGCCAATTAAAATCGCACCTAAAATTACACGATACCAACCGAAAACTGTAAAATCGTTTTTCTTCAAGTAATTCAATAAGAATTTAATCGCAATGATGGAAACAACGAAGGCAACAATAGAGCCAGTTAATAAAATAATGATTTCTTCTGACCCAAACGTATTTCCTTTAGCCAAGAATTTAAAGATTTTTAAAAAACTTGCTCCAAACATTACTGGAATTCCTAAGAAAAATGAAAACTCTGTTGCAACAAAACGTGAGGCCCCAATTAAGATTGCCCCTAAAATGGTCGCTCCTGAACGTGAAGTTCCTGGAATTAATGCCAGTACTTGGAAAGCACCAACGATTAAAGCGGCTTTATAAGTGAAGTCTTTTAGATTAGTACACTTCGGTGCAACATTTTTATTTCGTTTTTCAATGATAATAAAAGCAATCCCATAAACAATTAACATAATCGATACTGTTAAAAAGTTATAAAAATGTGCATCTAAATAATCATCAAATTTTAGACCAATAACTGCCGCTGGTAAACAAGCGACTAAGACTTTAGACCAAAGAATCCAAGTATCTTTTTTCTCTTCGCCATTTTTCTTTGGTGAGAAAGGATTCAATTTGTGGAAGTATAAAATAACAACCGCCATAATCGCTCCCAATTGGATAACGACGTTGAACATTTCCATAAAATCTTTACTTAGATCGAGTTTAATAAACTCATCCACTAAAATTAAATGTCCGGTACTACTAATTGGAAGCCACTCGGTAATTCCTTCGATAATACCAAGAATAATTGCTTTCCATAGGTTAGCAAAAAGCATGTCACCATTCCTTTCTGAAATAAATGCAAAATACATCAAGTATAAGTATACCCGCTGACAAAGTAAATGCCAATGCAAATTCTTATTTTAAAATAAATTTTAGAATTATACAAAGGTGCCACTTGTAATTCATGAAACTTTTTTCTATACTAGTGATACTTTAAAAAATGGGGGAAGAGAAATGTTTGGATTTTTGAAGAAAAAGAATGAAGTTGTCGAAAATAATACAATGTATGCCGTTGCTAATGGAACCATTATCCCAATCAGTGAAGTGAATGATCCTGTTTTTTCACAAAAAATGATGGGAGATGGCTATGCAGTAGTTCCAGAAAATGGTGAAATTTATGCACCTATTGAAGGAGAAGTTTTAAGCGTTTTCCAAACAAAACATGCCATTGGTTTAAAAATGACAAACGGTCTTGAAATTTTATTACACATGGGTATCGATACGGTGGAGTTAAACGGGGCACCGTTCACTATTAAAGTGAAAGAAGGCGACCAAGTGACTGCAGATACGGTGGTCGCAATTGCTGATTTAGAAGCAATTAAAGCAGCTGGTAAAGGAACTGAAATGGTTGTCATTATTACCAACATGGATAAAGTAGCACAATTTTCGTTAGAGAAAACTGGCATGGTTACAGCTAGTACACCAGTTGGCTCTGCCACAGCCAATTAATGCATTAGACAGATATTTCTATAAAGGAATATCTGTTTTTTTTTGAACATAAATAAAATTTTATTTTGGAATTAAAAAATATTTAGAAAAATAGTTGAAATTTTATTTCAAACAAGTTATAATGAAAGCGTATTAGAGAGGAGCTAAAAAGATGTATGGTATTTCAGTTTTTCTTGGTGAAGAGATTACAAACGATACAATTATTTATATCAAAAAGATGAAAGCGCTTGGATTTGATGGTATTTTCACTTCTTTACACATTCCAGAAGATGATACTTCCCTTTACCGCCAACGCTTGACTGATTTAGGGGCAATTGCTAAGGCAGAAAAAATGAAAATTATGGTAGATATTTCAGGTGAAGCGTTAAAAAGAGCGGGTTTTTCTTTCGATGAATTAGAGCCTTTAATCGAGTTGGGTGTAACTGGCCTCCGGATGGACTACGGCATTACGATAGAACAAATGGCTCATGCTTCACATAAGATTGATATAGGATTGAATGCTAGTACCATTACACTGGAAGAAGTGGCTGAGTTAAAGGCTCACCAAGCGGACTTTTCTCGCTTAGAAGCTTGGCATAATTATTATCCAAGACCTGAAACAGGCATTGGAACAACATTTTTTAATGAAAAGAACCGCTGGCTTAAAGAATTAGGCTTACAAGTTTTTACTTTTGTACCAGGAGATGGGCAAACAAGAGGCCCAATTTTTGCTGGTTTACCAACATTAGAAAAACATCGGGGGCAAAATCCTTTCGCCGCTGCCGTTGGTTTGATGGCTGATCCTTATGTCGATGCTGTTTATATTGGTGATCCCACAATTAGTGAGCGAACCATGGCTCAATTTGGTTATTATCACCAAACCAATCAATTTCTGTTAGAAGTAGCACCTAGCGAGAGCCGCTATTTGAAGCGAATACTTGGAACTCATACCAATCGTTTAGATGCTGCAAGAGATGTTTTGCGAAGTGAATTATCAAGAACGAGTGAAATGTTCAGAAAAGATGAAATTGCAACGATTGAGTCAGAGCAGACTAAAGCACGTCCAGTGGGAACCGTAACGATTGATAATGAAAAATATGGTCGCTATATGGGAGAAATTCAAGTCACACTTGCGGACTTGCCGAAAGATGAAAAAGTCAATACGATTACACGAATTATTGAAAAAGATCAAACGATATTGCCGTTAATCAAGGCAGGCAATCAATTTACGCTAGTCACGGAAGGAACGATAGAAAATGAATTTAGAAAACTTAACAACTGAACGTAGAAATGAAAATACAATGGGCTTAGATGAGATGAGTGTCAAAGAAGCTTTACAAAAAATGAATCAAGAAGACCAAAAAGTTGCAATGGCAGTGGGTCAAGAATTAGCAGCCATTGAACCAGTGGTAGAAGCCATCATCAAAAGCTTCAATCAAGGCGGCCGCTTGATCTACATGGGCGCTGGTACGAGTGGTCGGTTAGGTGTCTTAGATGCAGCCGAATGCGTACCAACTTTTGGCGTCGAGCCAGAGATGGTTCAAGGCCTCATCGCTGGTGGTCAAAAAGCAATGACTGTCGCAGTAGAAGGTGCTGAAGATTCAAAAGAACTAGGTCGTCAAGATTTAGTTGATCTAAAATTATCAGCAAATGACATTGTTGTTGGGATTGCAGCCAGTGGTCGGACGCCTTATGTAATTGGCGGTTTAGAATATGCTACAACGGTGGGAGCAGCTACCGCAACTGTGGCATGTAATAAAAATGCCGAAATTAGTAAATATGCGCAAATGCCGATTGAAGTAGATGCAGGACCTGAATTTTTAACAGGTTCGACTCGCTTGAAATCTGGGACAGCTCAAAAATTAATTTTAAATATGTTATCAACTATTTCCATGATTGGTATTGGGAAAGTCTACAATAACTTAATGGTTGATGTAAAACCAACCAATGAAAAATTAGTGGAGCGTTCCAAACGGATTATTATGGAAGCAACGGGTTGTAGTTATGAAGTTGCCGAACTAAAATTTGTAGAAGCAGAAGAAAATGTGAAGTTAGCAATTGTAATGATTTTAACTGATAGTACTAAAGAAGAAGCAACACAAAAATTAATTGACGGGAATCAATTTATCAAGAATACATTAAATTAAGGAATTAGGAGGGTGTTTTAACATGGCAGAAGAAAGAATTAAACGCATTGCTGATGGGATTTATAAAGAAGTTGGTGGTCAAGAAAACGTGGACAAAGTCATTCATTGTATGACTCGTGTTCGTATGGATATCCGCGATTATGACAAAGTAGATATTGAAGGATTGAAAAAAATTGATGGCGTTATGGGCGTCGTAGAAGATGATACGTTACAAGTAGTTGTTGGTCCAGGGACTGTTAACAAGGTTGCACAAGAAATGGTAGATCAAGCAGGTGTCAAATTGGGAGAACCATTTAATCATGGCACCACAACTGATGCTTCAGCAGGCAAATCTGGAAAAGATTTAGTAGAAGAAAAAGCCGCTCAAATGAAAGCACAACAAAAAGCGAAACAAAATAACACTTCACCATTTAAAAAAGTGTTAAAAGCCATTTCTAGTATCTTTGTTCCGATGATTCCTGCCTTTGTTGGGGCTGGTATTATTGGCGGGATTGCAGCTGTTATGTCTAACTTAGTTGTTGCTGGTGATATTTCAGCTTCATGGCAACAATATATTGATGTCTTAAATATCATTAAAAATGGGATTTTTGCTTATTTAGCTCTTTACACTGGGATTAACAGTGCCAGCGTTTTTGGTGCAACGCCAGCGTTGGGGGGTGTTATTGGGGCAGTCACAATGTTAACAGGAATGAATCCGGATGCTCCAATCAGTAATATTTTCACTGGGGGAACATTATCTGCAGGACAAGGCGGAATTATCGGTGTTATTTTTGCCGTATGGTTATTATCATTGTTAGAAAAACAATTGCATAAAATTGTCCCAGAATCAATTGATATTATCGTAACGCCAACCATTTCACTTTTAGTGATTGGCTTAGCAACTATTTTCTTAATCATGCCTGTAGCCGGAGCTATTTCTAATGGCTTAGTTGGTATTATCAATGTTGTCTTAGAAAAAGGTGGCATGGTTGCTGGCTTTACTCTTGGTTTAACCTTCTTGCCAATGGTAATGTTTGGTTTACATCAAATTTTGACGCCAATCCACATTGAAATGATTAATCAAACAGGGATGACTTTGTTATTACCAATTCTGGCCATGGCTGGTGCGGGACAAGTCGGTGCAGCTTTAGCATTATGGATTCGTTGTAAATCAGATAAAAAATTAGTTGAAATGATTAAAGGTGCCTTGCCAGTTGGGATTTTAGGTATTGGTGAACCATTAATCTACGGAGTTACTTTACCATTAGGACGTCCATTCATTACTGCTTGTATCGGCGGTGGTATTGGTGGTGCGGTGATTGGGGCCTTCGGTAATGTTGGTGCGATTGCTATTGGACCAAGTGGGGTGGCTTTAATTCCATTAATTGCCAACAACCAATGGCTTGCATATGTATTAGGTTTATTGGCTGCTTACGCAGGTGGTTTTGTAGCAACGTTATTCTTTGGGATTCCTAAAGATATGCAAACAACTAAATAATAAATAGAAAAAGGAGAACTTGGCTTCTCCCTTTTTCTTTGTTAAAATTTAATTGCGTAGGAAATGGTGTATCAGGAGGGGTGTTTATGCAACAAAATATTGTCTTATCTATCCAAGATCGTCTACAACAATTACCAAAATCAGAACGAAAAATCGCAGAATATATTTTAAAAAATACAGAAACAGTTATTTCAATGAATGCGCAAGAGCTAGCAAAACAAGCAGGATCAAGTCCAGCGGCAATTATTCGCTTTTGTCATTCTATGGATGTGAATGGCTTCACAGAGTTGAAACTTTTATTATCTGCAAATCTTGGCCAAATGAAGCAGCAAATGTACACTGAAGTTACTAAAGGGGAATCAACAGCTGATATTAAACAAAAGTTACAAGCGCGCTTTGTTCATGTGGTTGAGCGAAGCGGTCAGACATTAGAGGATGTCGCAGTGAATGAAGCCGTTGATTTGTTGGAAAAAACAGAAGTAATTTTTGTCTATGGGTTGGGCGCCTCTTCGTTGGTTGCTCAAGATATTTATCAAAAGTTTACGCGATTAGGCCGAACGGTATTTACAACATTGGATCATCATTTATTTGCTTCCATGTTAGGCTCAACAGAAAAGCCTAGTGTTTTTATTGTTATTTCTAATTCTGGAACGAATAAAGAAGCAAGTACTTTAGCTGATTTAGCGAAGCAGCAAGGGATTCCTATTATTAGTATCACACAAGATGAAAAATCAGTGATTGGTGAAAAAAGTGATATCGTCCTCCAAACCTCTAGTGGGGAAGACGTGCCATTGAGAAGTGCGGCTACTGTTTCCTTGGTGGCACAATTGTATGTAGTCGATGTTTTATTTTTTGCTTATGCAGCAAAAAACTATAAGGAAACCTTAGAAAAAATTCAAATCTCAAGAAAAAATGTAGAACGTTTAAAAGAATAAATAAAAAGAGAAGGGTATCTGTCATTTTGACAGATACCCTTCTCTTTTTTTACAATAAACGGCGCTTTTCAGCGATCTTTTTTCCCTTTTCAATATAAGAAATATCATTAATTCCTTGAATGGTAAATGTTCCTTTTTCGTAAGTTAAGGTCGTCACGCTACCATTCTCCAGCGCCATCTGCATAGGCAAACTTGCATCAATTAAGGAAAGTAAAAAGGAAATTGTTAGTCCATGGGAAACCACCATGACTTTGCCGCCACCATTTTTTTCTCGATGATGAGCGATATCTTCGAAACCAGACCAAACACGATCACGGATAACTTCATAAGGCTCCGCCCAGTCAGCCGTATCGGCTTCAATAATAGCATTTGCTAGCTCACGATAGGTAATCTTCGTGGTCATCATGTCCTCATAACTTTTAAAAGCTAAAATGCGTGGCACCACACCCCAAAGTTCACCATCATAGCCACCATCTAAAGAACCAAAACACCACTCACGAATCCGTTTATCGGTTAGGTAAGGAATCTTTTGGTGGTTTTGATGTTCTTGTAAAATAATCTGAGCGGTTTGCATGGCACGACCACTATCACTACTATAGGCTTCCTTAAAGTCTATGTCCCTAAGACCTAAGCCTAAATGATAAATGCCTTCTTCTCCTTGTTTGGTTAAGGGGGTATCTGACCAGCCTTGGGTACGGCCAATCGTATTAAACATCGTTTTTCCGTGACGAATAATATAAAGTGTCGTTGCTTCAGTCATTGCTACTCCTCCTAAGTTTCTTTAAATAGTGAATAAATCTCTAATTAAAAAATGGGTTTGTGGCTTTTTCATGTTGAATGGTTGTGGCATCACCATGGCCTGGATAAACAGGAAATTCTTCTGGTAAAGTGAATAGATAGGTCGTAATGCTGTGTAATAATTGTTGCATATCACCAGTGTGTAAATCGGTACGACCAATACTACCTTTAAACAATGCATCCCCAACAACAACAAAATCATCAAAGACAAAGCTGACGCTACCAATTGAATGACCAGGTGTTGGGACTACGGAAAATTTCATGCCGCCAATTTCATAATCGGTCAGTTTAAATTCATGTTCGGCGGGTTGAACAATAATATTTGCTATATCATCATGTCTGCCTAATCCTGAAAGATTCAAAATAGGATTGGAAAGCCACGCTTGTTCTAATGGACTAACATAAACAGGGATTTGATAATGATGGCGCAATTCTTCTACCGCACCAATATGATCATAGTGAGTATGTGTTAATAAAATAGCGGCTGGTTTCTTCCCTAAACGGGTAATTTCTTGAATTAGTTTTGCTCCTTCTGCACCTGGATCAATAATTAATAATGCTTCTTCATTATAAACAAGATAACAGTTTTCTTGAATAACACCTGTTCTAATTTGTTCGATCTGTATCATCTCAGGACCTCCTAAAGTTCTAACGATTCTCTTCAAGTATACCGAAGAATCTTAAGAATAGAAAGTTTTCTTGTTTATCCAAAGAAAAAATAAATCATTCTTAGAATGTTCGGTTTTTGCTTGTTTTAACACGTGTTTTTTTAAAAAAACTCACATTTTTATAGTTATTAAACGAAAGTTTATGTATAATCTTCATGTGATAGTAAGGAGGAGTATTAAATGTTTCATTTTGTAATAAAAGGAACAGGTTTTTCTAGTAAAAATTTGCAAGAGATTAAAGTTTATGAAGAGACACTTTTTTGTATAGATGAGGCCGGAGTAATACAGGAAATAATTGAACCAGATGCTGAAGCGTATGAAACTGTGCTAGCAGAACAAAAAGAGGCACAACGTTTTCAAGAATTGCCCCAAGATTCTTATCTTTTACCTGGCTTTGTTGATTTACATGTCCATGCACCTCAGTGGGCACAATCTGGGACCGCCTTGGATATTCCATTGTATGAATGGCTGAATACGTACACGTTTCCTTTGGAGTCCAAATTTGCAGATTTAACATTTGCCCAACAAGTTTATGATGAATTGGTAACCCAATTGTTGGCTAATGGGACAACAACAGCCCTTTATTTTGCAACCATTCATTATGAAGCCAGCCGTCGTTTGGCAGAGATTTGTGCGGAAAAAGGGCAGCGTGGCTTAATTGGTAAAGTTGTAATGGATGATCTTAATGAGAATCCTGAATACTATCGTGATCAAACAACGCAACAAGCATTAGAAGAAACGGAACGGTTTATTCAAGAAATTCAAACATTAGCGCAGCAAACAAAACAAGGCGTGTATCCCGTTGTAACTCCGCGTTTCATTCCTAGTTGTACAGAGGAAGCACTTAAAGGATTAGGAGAATTAGCAGCGAAATATCAAGTCCATGTTCAAAGTCATTGTAGTGAGAGTGATTGGGAACATCAATTTGTTCAAGAACGTTTTGGAAAAAATGATGCTCAAGCATTGAATGATTTTGGTTTATTGACAGAAAAAGCAGTGATGGCACATGCAGGCTTTTTAGAAGAAACAGATATGAATTTATTCCATGAAACAGGGACGGCTGTGGCGCACTGCCCAATCTCTAATGCTTATTTTGGCAATGCGGTAACACCGATTGCAAAATTAGTACATCAACATCAAGTAGAAGTTGGTTTAGGTAGTGATCTTTCAGGTGGTTTTTCACCAAGTCTTTTTGACAATTTAAAGCAAGCGGTTATTTCTTCTAGAATGTTAGAAGATGGCGTCGATGCTACAAAAAAAACAGAAATACGAGGTGTTAAAACAGCACGGATTACCGTAAATGAAGCGTTTTATTTAGCTACTGCTGGTGGTGGTCAAGCGCTAAGTTTGCCAATTGGAAAATTAGAAAAAGGGTATGCTTGGGATGTTCAAATTATTAATACAAGCTTGTCACAAGCACGAATCCCTAAAAATCCAGGGGAATCATTGCTTGATATTTTCCAAAAAATCTTATATTTAGCACGACCAGAAAATATTCGAGAAGTCTGGGTACAAGGTGAAAAAGTACATGATAAAAATTTAATGTCAGCAACTAAAGGAGTATAAAAAATGAGTGAAAAGAAACAAAATAATCTTCATTTAACAGTGGGGCCAGAAGATTCAGTATCTTTTGGGCAGGCCACTATGTTAGGGATTCAGCATGTCTTAGCAATGGACGTGTACGTCGTACCTGTGATCATTGCTTCAATTATTGGGATTAGCACAGCACAAACGTCTTCTTTAATCCAAGCAACATTCATAGCAGCAGGACTTGCCACGATTATTCAATCTCATTTTTGTATGAGATTACCAGTTGCGCAAGGCCCTTCATTTATTCCAATCGGGGCAATTGCAGGAATTTATTTTGCCAATAACCAACAAGGAAATGGCTGGGGCGCAGTTTTAGGTGCTAGTTTAGTGGGGGCAATTGTTGTTATTATATTAGGATTTACTGGTATCTTTAATCGTTTAATCACTAAATTTGTTCCACCAATTGTGGGAGGAACAATTATTTTTGTGGTGGGGCTTTCGTTAATGCCAGTCGCTTTATCGGATAATATTTACCACGCAAAAGGGGAATTAGGACAAAATATTTTATTAGCATTTATAGCAGCGGGTACGTTGATCTTCTTTGCGCTCTTAGGTTCTGCTTTGAAAAAAGGGCGGATTTTCCGCGTTTCTTCTGTCATTTTGGCATTATTATTTGGGAGCATCGCGGCACAATTATTAGGGGTACTTGATTTATCAGCCGTTAGTGAAGCGGCTTGGTTTAGTTTGCCTCAGTTACCATTAGTTAACTTTTCTTTCCAATTTGATTGGTCAGCTATTGCCACGATGTTAGTTATTTATCTGGTTTTAATGGCGGAAACAACAGGCACTTGGTTTGCTGTGAGTCATGTTGTCGCTGAACCTTTGACCGAAGAAAAAATTAATCGCGGCGTAATTGGTGAAGGCTTAGGTTGCTTAGTTTCTTCATTCATTGGCGGCACGCCAGTAACTAGTTACTCTACAAATGCTGGGATTATTTCAATCACTGGAGTTGCTAGTCGCAAGGTTTTTGTGGCTGCAGGTGCGTGGTTTGTCTTATTTGGCTTATCTGGAAAACTTTCCACCTTGATTTCGGCCATTCCGGCACCAGTTATCGGCGGTGTTTTTGTGGTTGTTTGTGGCATCATTTCTGTAAGTGGAATGAAAGTCATGAGTGATGTAACAATTCATGAAAAAGAGATGTATGTAATTGCCGTTCCGATTATTATGACGTTAGCGTTGACATTGTTACCAAAAGAGTTTTTGGAAACTCTACCACAATTTTTACAATATTTATTTAGTTCACCCGTGGCAACTGCCTCAATTGTTGCTATTTTATTGCAGGCCATTTTACCAAACGTTCAAGAAGGATAAAAAGATTAATTTTCGTTAAAACGCCTTTGACAAGTGGCGGTAAATAGTGTAAATTAACAATGGTGTTTGTAAACACGAACGTTAAATGACCGAATGTTCGGTTTTTACGTTATTTTTGTAAATAACTAGGAGGCAGTAAGTATGAAAGTTTTTGATTATGAAGATGTCCAATTAATTCCCAATAAATGTATCGTGAATAGTCGTTCTGAATGTGATACTACAGTAACTTTAGGAAAACATTCGTTTAAAATGCCTGTCGTTCCAGCGAACATGCAAACAATTATTGATGAAACGATTGCGGAAACCCTTGCTGAAAATGGTTATTTTTATATCATGCATCGGTTTGATGAAGAGGCGCGAGTGCCATTTATTAAAAAAATGCAACAAAAGGGCTTAATCACGTCAATTAGTGTGGGTGTGAAAGAAGGGGAATACGCTTTTGTTGAAACGTTAGCCCGAGAAGGTTTAGTTCCTGACTATGTGACAATTGATATCGCCCATGGTCATTCAAATGCGGTGATTAATATGATTCAACACTTGAAAAAATCTTTACCAGAAACGTTCGTTATTGCGGGCAATGTTGGAACACCAGAAGCCGTTCGCGAATTAGAAAACGCTGGAGCCGATGCCACCAAAGTGGGGATTGGACCAGGAAAAGTTTGTATTACTAAGATTAAGACTGGCTTTGGGACAGGTGGCTGGCAGTTAGCGGCTTTACGTTGGTGTGCCAAAGCTGCTCGGAAACCAATTATTGCAGATGGTGGAATTCGGACCCATGGAGACATTGCAAAATCTGTGCGTTTTGGGGCAACTATGGTCATGATTGGTTCATTATTTGCTGGACATGAAGAATCACCAGGTGAAACAAAAGTGGAAGATGGCGTTGTTTACAAAGAATACTTTGGTAGCGCCTCTGAATTCCAAAAAGGCGAAAAGAAAAACGTTGAAGGCAAAAAAATCTGGTTACGCCATAAAGGGAAGTTGGCAGATACTTTAGTCGAAATGCAACAAGATTTACAATCTTCCATTTCATACGCGGGAGGTCGTGATTTAGAAGCGATTCGTAAAGTTGATTATGTGATTGTAAAAAATTCTATTTTTAATGGTGATACCATTTAACATTCAACTATAGACTGAAAAGAAGACAGCACGTAGTGCAGAAATTAAAATGATTTCTGCATTACGTGCTTTTTTTACTTTACCTATCGTAGTAATCGTGTTAAGATAATTACAACGACAGACGTAGTACGATAGTTGAAGTACTTGAGGGAGGAATTTATGTGATTGGTAGTGATGCAATTCGAGGATACAACGATACCTTTATTCTCTCAATCTTACAATCCGGCGCTTCATATGGTTATGCGATTTCTAAACGCATTCGTGAAATTTCTAAAGAACAATATTCGATTAAAGAAACGACACTTTATTCTGCTTTTACACGTTTAGAGAAAAATGGCTACATTGAATCATTTCCAGGAGAAATAACGCATGGCAAAAAGCGGACCTATTATCAAATAACCCATGCAGGAGAGTGTTATTTAGAGGAAAAGTTACTAGAATGGGAAGTAACAAAAGACGTCGTCGAAGCATTTGTAAAGGAGATGGGAAAATGAAAATTATAGAAGAATTTATTGATAGCTTATTTTCAGGCGTTGTTGAAACACCTGAAACAAAACAATTAAAGGCGGACTTATTAGCAAATGCTGAGGATCGTTATGAAGATTTGCTCAGCCAAGGAAAATCGGAAAATGAAGCAATTGGTACAATTATTTCTGAATTTGGTACTATTGATGAATTAATGGAAGAATTGAATTTAGAAAATAAACAAGTGGATGAAACAAACGATTCAATGAACGGTTTGCCAGAAATTTCAGTGGAGGAAGGACTTGACTATTTAGCTGTCCAACGTAAAGGTGCTATTCAAATTGGTCTTGGTGTTGTTGCAATCATGGTGGGTGTTGGCTTGCTGGTTGGTATGCGTGGTGTTCTTTCTAACGGTCTTGGTTTAGTTTGTCTTTTCATAGGTGTGGCAATCGGCGTTCCATTATTTATTGTTGCTGGTAATCGGTTTGTTGCAATGGACAAACAGCTGGGGCAACGATTGATTCCGATTAAGTTAAAAAAAGAAGTTGCACAAAGAGAACAAAGTTTTCAACGATCATTTATTTTTTGTATGGCAGCGGGCGTAGTTTTTTGTATTTTGGGTTTAATCCCAGTTGTTGTCTTTAGTAGTGGCCTTCATCTGATGATGCGCCGTTCCATGCATCAAATGATGGGCGGACAATATTATAATGGAACGATGGGGATTAGTTGGCTCTTCTTTTTAGTATCGGTTGGCGTCTTCTTGTTTATATTTGGTGGAGTAATTAAAGGAAGTTTTAATAAATTGTTAAATGAAACTTATTTTTATTCAGAACATGTTGGTCATCCTGATTTTGCCCCTCAACAAACAAAAACAGAGGAAGGACCTGTGGGAAATCCTGTCGGTGCAATTATTGCATCCGTTTATTGGCCCTTAGTTGTTGCACTCTATCTATTTATTAGTTTTGTTTTAGGGGATTGGCGGTTTAGTTGGTTAATCTTTATGTTCGCAGGAATCTTTTATAACACCATCCAAGCATTTTTACACAAACATTGAGACAAACCTGTTAATAGTAAAACAGAAAAGTGGGACATTCGTCAAAACGGCTGTCTCACTTTTCTTGTATTTTCGATTGACAAAAGCATTAAACTGGATTACTTTTAACTCATCCAATTGTTGAGGTGATTGCTATGTGGCAACTTAAAAAAGAACAAAATGTTCCCATTTATCGCAGTATTATGGAAATGATTGTTCAAAAGATTCAAACAGGCGAATTATTACCAGGCGAAAAAATCCCTTCGGAACGTAAACTGGCAGAGTACTTGTCTGTCAATCGTTCAACCGTTGTTCATGCATTAGACGAACTGGTGGACTTGGGTTGGATTGTGCGAAAAAGAGGGAGCGGAACGATTGTCAACGAAGGGAAATGGGGGGTAATGATGACGCCACGAACGGATTGGCATCGTTATTTAGAACAAAATGTGTTCAAACAAGTTCATCCCTTGGTGGCAGAGATTGAGTTACGAGCTAAACAAAATTTGCCGACTGACTTAGATATGTATACAGGTGAGTTGCCGTTAGACTTAATTCCCAGTTTCGATTTTCCAGCATTAAATTGGAAACAATTTTTAAAAGAGGAAGCACAAGATGAATTAGGTTATTTGCCGTTAAGAAAAGAAATCCAAGCCATTACAGCAACGGAATATCAGCTTCATTTACCAAGTGAAAGTTTATTGCTTACTTCAGGTGCGCAACAAGCACTTTTTTTAGTTTTACAAGTTTTATTGAGACAAGGAGATAGTGTTGCCGTAGAAGATCCATCTTTCTTCTATGCCTTACCAATTTTCCAAGCTGCTGGTGTGCGCTTATTTGGTGTGCCCATGACAGAGGAAGGGATTGATCTTGAAGCGCTAGAACAAACAATCCGACAACATCGCATCAAAATGGTTATGGTTAATCCTTCCTTTCAAAATCCGACTGGGACAGTGATGCCTTTAAGAAAAAGAGAACAGCTCGTGAAAGTCTGTCAAACGTATCAAGTTCCTATTTTAGAAGATGATGTTTTTGGGCAGCTAAGTTTTATCTCAAAAACAGAAATTCCTCCTTTAAAAAAATTAGATCCAGACAATGTCCTGTATATCGGTTCGTTGTCAAAAATTTTAGGTTCGACCACGAAAATTGGTTGGTTAAGTGCGCCCGCCTCCGTGACGAAACAAATTGCAGAAGCCAGAAAAATGATGGATGTTTCGTTGAGTATTTTTCCGCAGATGCTCGCTAAAATGGCGATTGAAGATCCTTCTTTTTCTGAAAAAATTACGTTATTAAATAAACAAGTAGAACAACGAGCAACAGCTGTATATCAAGTATTTAAATCGTTGTCAGAATGGGAAGTTTCGCCAGTAAAAGGCGGCTTTTATTTATGGGCACATTGGTGTCAAGGGGCACTTAAGCCAGAAGATTGGCAAGTGTTTTTACGAGAAGGTGTTTTGGTAGCACCAAGTGTAGCTTTTAGTGAAAAACGTGGAAGTATTCGCTTGAACTGTTCCCGAATTTCACCAGAAGAAATTCCTCTTTTTTGTGAGCGAATGGTACGGATTACACGACAGCTTTCTGAAAATAGACAAACAAAAATAGAACACTAAGTAAGATTTTTCTTATAAAAATAGCATAAAAATCTAGTTATCCGCATAAAAACTGGACTTATCACACTTTATCAAGGTCAAAACCACTCAATTTACTACTAATTTACTACTTATGAATGAGCTTTGATACGACGATTTATCCTTGAAAAGTGAAGATATAAAGATACTTCCAATAAAATTTGAATATTTAATAGGTAGACACTTCAAAAAATGAGGTGTCTATTTTTTTACCCGATTTTGAAAGGAAGTGAACTTATGAAAACAAAAAATCAAGAATCAAAAGGTCGTTCCCCACTCTTTAAGACCATCAAACATTCATTCAGCCAATAAAAAAGAAAGGATAGGTAAAAATATGGAACTTAAATTTGTGATTCCCAACATGGAAAAAACATTCGGCAATTTAGAATTTGCTGGCGAGGATAAAGTCGTTCAGCGAAGAATCAACGGACGGCTAACTGTCTTATCAAGAAGCTATAATCTCTATTCTGATGTTCAAAGAGCAGATGATATTGTGGTGGTGCTTCCTGCTGAAGCTGGCGAAAAACATTTCGGCTTTGAGGAACGTGTGAAGTTAGTCAATCCACGTATTACCGCAGAGGGCTACAAAATCGGCACTCGTGGTTTTACAAATTACCTTTTACATGCTGACGACATGATAAAAGAATAAAGAAAGAGAGGAAAAATGATGAGATTAGCAAATGGCATTGTATTAGATAAAGACACGACTTTTGGAGAATTGAAATTCTCTGCTCTACGTCGTGAAGTGAGAATCCAAAATGAAGACGGGTCGGTTTCAGATGAAATCAAGGAACGTACCTATGACTTAAAATCCAAAGGACAAGGACGCATGATTCAAGTAAGTATTCCTGCCAGCGTGCCTTTGAAAGAGTTTGATTATAACGCACGGGTGGAACTTATCAATCCCATTGCGGACACCGTTGCTACTGCCACCTATCAAGGAGCAGATGTTGACTGGTATATCAAGGCAGACGATATTGTGCTGACAAAGGATTCTAGTTCATTCAAAGCTCAACCACAAGCAAAGAAAGAACCGACACAAGACAAATAGTCGCTAGGTAGAAAGGAGACTTTTTCGCATGAAACAGCGTGGTAAAAGGATTCGCCCATCTGGTAAAGATTTAGTCTTTCATTTTACGATAGCGTCACTCCTGCCTGTTTTCCTGCTGGTTGTCGGACTGTTTCATGTGAAGACAATCCAGCAGATCAACTGGCAGGATTTTAACCTATCACAAGCAGATAAGATTGACATTCCCTATTTAATTATCAGTTTCAGTGTCGCAATTCTTATCTGCTTGCTGGTAGCGTTTGTATTCAAACGGGTTCGCTATGATACGGTTAAACAACTTTACCACCGTCAAAAACTGGCAAAGATGATACTTGAAAACAAGTGGTATGAATCTGAACAGGTCAAAACAGAGGGTTTCTTTAAAGATAGTGCTGGTCGTACAAAGGAAAAGATAACCTACTTCCCTAAAATGTATTATCGACTTAAAAATGGCTTGATACAGATACGGGTGGAAATCACGCTGGGAAAATATCAAGACCAACTCTTACACTTGGAAAAGAAATTAGAGAGTGGCTTGTACTGTGAGCTGACGGATAAAGAGTTAAAGGATTCCTATGTGGAATATACTTTGCTCTATGACACCATAGCCAGTCGTATTTCTATTGATGAAGTAGAAGCTAAAGATGGTAAACTTCGCTTAATGAAAAACGTATGGTGGGAATATGATAAGCTCCCTCATATGTTGATTGCTGGTGGTACAGGTGGCGGTAAAACTTACTTTATACTGACACTGATTGAAGCCTTGCTTCATACAGATTCAAAACTGTATATTCTTGACCCGAAAAATGCTGATCTTGCGGACTTAGGTTCTGTGATGGCAAATGTCTACTATAGAAAAGAAGACTTGCTTTCTTGCATTGAAACATTCTATGAAGAAATGATGAAACGTAGTGAGGAAATGAAGCAGATGAAGAACTATAAGACTGGCAAAAATTATGCTTACTTAGGTCTCCCGGCACACTTCTTAATCTTTGATGAATACGTCGCTTTCATGGAAATGCTGGGAACAAAAGAAAACACCGCAGTTATGAATAAGCTGAAACAGATTGTCATGTTAGGTCGTCAAGCTGGCTTCTTTCTAATACTGGCTTGTCAACGTCCAGACGCAAAATATTTAGGCGACGGAATCCGTGATCAGTTTAATTTCAGAGTGGCTTTAGGTCGTATGTCTGAAATGGGCTATGGCATGATGTTTGGCAGTGACGTACAAAAGGATTTCTTCTTAAAGCGAATCAAAGGTCGTGGCTATGTTGATGTAGGAACAAGTGTCATATCAGAGTTTTATACTCCCCTTGTACCAAAAGGATATGATTTCTTGGAGGAAATTAAAAAGTTATCCAACAGCAGACAGTCCACGCAGGCGACGTGCGAAGCGGAAGTCGCAGGTGTGGACTGATCTTGCTGGCTGGTGTGGCAATAGCCACGCCAGCACTTACCCCCCCGTATCTAACAGGGGGGTACAAATCGACAGGAAACAGTCAAAAAAACATTAGAAAATCCTTTGGTTACAAGGGATTTACAAAATTTCAGCGTATGTCAAATGGGCTTTAAAAGTTGACATACGCCTTTTTGATTGGAGGGATTTTTACTGAATGAACAAACTTGGTTACAGCATTTAAAAGAAAAACGCTTGGCTTATGGACTATCTCAAAACCGTTTAGCTGTTGCGACTGGTATTACAAGGCAGTATCTAAGCGATATTGAAACAGGAAAAGTCAAGCCATCAGAGGATTTACAGCAGTCCCTTTGGGAAGCTCTGGAACGCTTCAATCCCGACGCTCCCCTTGAAATGCTGTTTGATTATGTAAGAATTCGCTTTCCGACAACAGACGTACAGCAGGTGGTCGAAAACATCTTACAACTGAAACTGTCCTATTTTCTTCATGAGGACTATGGTTTCTATTCTTATTCAGAGCATTATGCTTTAGGCGACATATTCGTCCTTTGCTCCCATGAACTGGACAAAGGAGTTCTGGTGGAATTGAAAGGTCGTGGGTGCAGACAATTTGAAAGCTATCTTCTGGCACAACAAAGAAGCTGGTATGAGTTCTTTATGGACGTTTTGGTGGCTGGCGGTGTGATGAAACGCCTTGACCTTGCCATTAACGATAAGACAGGGATTTTAAATATCCCTGTACTCACTGAAAAGTGCCAACAGGAAGAATGTATCTCCGTCTTCCGCAGTTTTAAAAGCTATCGCAGTGGCGAACTGGTACGCAAAGAGGAAAAGGAATGTATGGGAAACACCCTCTATATCGGTTCATTACAAAGTGAAGTTTATTTCTGTATCTATGAAAAGGACTACGAGCAGTACAAGAAAAATGATATTCCCATTGAAGACGCAGAAGTAAAAAACCGTTTTGAGATTCGATTGAAAAATGAGCGTGCCTATTATGCAGTCCGTGATTTACTCGTCTATGACAATCCAGAGCATACCGCCTTTAAAATTATCAATCGGTATATCCGTTTTGTAGATAAAGACGATTCCAAACCTCGTTCTGATTGGAAACTGAATGAAGAATGGGCTTGGTTTATTGGGAACAATCGTGAACGATTAAAACTAACCACAAAACCAGAGCCTTACTCCTTCCAAAGGACGCTGAACTGGCTATCTCATCAAGTTGCCCCGACCTTAAAGGTTGCGATTAAACTTGATGAAATCAACCAGACGCAGGTTGTAAAAGACATTCTCGACCATGCGAAACTGACAGACCGACACAAGCAGATTTTGAAGCAACAGTCAGTAAAAGAACAGGACGTGATAACAACAAAAAAATAACTCAAATACAAATTCATTGAATATAGAGAGGAGAACATTTTTATGAATTTTGGACAAAACCTTTGTGCGACTCGTTCCTTAGTGAAAAGCTAAGGCACTAATAAAAGAACGAAAAAGTTTGGTTATTAGGAGAACTGATAATCTGACAGGTGGAATGATGAAGTAACGCTCTGAAACGCCTGCCCTGAGCCTCCGACAAGCATTGTATGAGGAAACTCAGAATGTTTGAAGCTCGGTAAAGACGGCTGAAAGATACCGTAATAGTTGATGAACATATATCTTCTATCGAAAACTATCCAGAGGTGGGTAGCGTATCCAACAGGTCGGGGGTCTATAAAATATCTATGGTTAGAATGTTCTATAAGGAACTGACGAAACAGCGAATGTACGGGTCTAAATTTGAACTTTGTAGAAATGCAAAGGTACGAGAAATCGTAGCTGGTGTGGCAAAGTAAGAATATAGGTTATGAAATGCCATATAACGTTACAGGCGGTATCAAGCCAGCAGGCTTATAGCTAGTGACCTAAGGATATATATGTATAGATAAGATTATCGGAACGAGGAAAGGTATTGGGTTCTCATCAAGAGAATAAACTGACGAAGAACAATAAGCAGTTGAACTAATGCTGAAAAGCAGAGGGCGAACCTAAGAAATTCTTGTAATGAGAATGGAGGAATGCCCTCAAGTCGTGTATATATTAGAAAAGTATTATGTTGTTTCAATAAGGATTACGAGTAAGATAAAAAAGCTCACTCAATTTCAAGTAAAGGAGTGAAGCCTTATGCCTAAAAATAAAAATGAAACATTGTGTGTAGAAGATTTAAGACACGCTGAATATTACGAAATGCAAAACACCTTTGATGATTTATATGCCAAAAGTAAGAATGGAGATATTTTCACTCATCTTATGGATATTATCCTATCGAGAGAAAATATATTACTGGCATATCGAAATATCAAAGCAAATGCAGGCAGTAAAACAGCAGGAACAGACGGTACAATAATTAAAGATATTGGCAAATTGCCAGCAGAAACAGTTGTCAAAAAAGTAAGATACATTGTTGCAGGCAGTCCACATGGGTATCGACCTAAGCCAGTGAGGCGAAAAGAAATACCAAAACCAAATGGTAAAACCAGACCTCTAGGTATTCCTTGTATGTGGGACAGGCTTATACAACAATGTATAAAACAAGTATTAGAACCAATCTGCGAAGCTAAATTTAGTGAAAACAGCTATGGTTTTAGACCTAATAGGTCAGTTGAAAATGCAATAAAAGCAACCTATAACCGCCTACAAATCAGCCAGCTACATTATGTGATTGAATTTGATATTAAGGGTTTCTTTGACAACGTGAACCATTCCAAGCTGATAAAACAGATATGGGCTATGGGAATACGGGACAAGCACTTGATATTCATTTTAAAAAGGATATTAAAAGCTCCAATCAAAATGACTAACGGTACAATAACATATCCAGAGAAAGGAACTCCGCAAGGGGGAATAATATCCCCACTACTAGCAAACATTGTTCTTAATGAGTTAGACCATTGGGTAGAAAGCCAATGGCAGGAAAATCCTGTTACAAAAAACTATGTGGTTCATATCAATAAAAGCGGTAGCCCATGTAAAAGCAACGCTTACAAAGAAATGAAGAAAACAAAGTTAAAGGAAATGTATATGGTTCGTTATGCAGATGATTTTAGAGTTTTCTGCCGCTACAAGGAAAGTGCTGAAAAAGCCAAAATAGCAATCACTCAATGGATTGAACAACGATTAAAATTGGAAGTATCACAAGAAAAAACAAGAATTGTAAATGTTAGAAAAAGATACTCCGACTTTCTTGGTTTCAAGATTAAAATGATACCGAGAAGAAAGAAGTTAGTTGTTAAATCACATATAAGTGATAAACAATTCAAAAACCAAAAAGACAAGCTGGTATCACAGGCAAAGAAAATTGCTTCTCCCTCAAAAGGGAAAACGGAATTAGAAGAAACAAGACTTTATAATTCAATGGTATTAGGTATGCAAAATTATTATCAGATTGCAACGAATGTAAATCTGGATTGTATGAAACTGAATAGAGCTGTAATGGCTATCTTCACTAACAGATTAGGTACAAACAAAAGGGGCAGATTGAGAAAAACAGGCAGACAACTTACGACAAAGGAGGCAACAAGATATGGTAAATCTAAAATGCTTCGGTATGTTGCTGGCGAGGGCGAACCTATTTTCCCTGTTGGATATATCCAACACAGAAAACCAATGGCAAAGGTGTATTTAGCGAATTGCTACACTCTAGAGGGAAGAAAATTTATCCACACCAATCTAAGTGTTGATAAATTACTGATGTACCAGTTAATGAAATTATCTTTGGAAAATCGCACAATAGAATACGCAGACAATCGAATTTCGCTATTTTCTGCTCAACATGGAAAATGTGCTATAACTCTGGAAGAATTTCAACAAGCTAATGAAATACATTGTCATCATATTGTACCAACTGGAGCTGGTGGAAATGACGATTATAAAAATCTTATTTTGGTAAAAGAGGCGGTACACCGTCTAATACACGCTAAAACAGAAGAAACAATACAAAAATATATAGCTCTATTGAAGCTAAATAAAGTCCAGCTCATAAGACTAAATAAATATAGAGTATTAGCTGGCAATCAAGAATTAAACTTGATATAGGTCTACTACATAAATACTTTTCAATATAAACACGATGGAACGCGGAGTGCGGTGAAAGTCGCACGCTCCGTGTGAATGGGGGGAAAAGTTTGAGATATTTATAATATCAGGAACTTACCTATCCATATATAACTGGTTTCTATCAAACGCTCAATCACTGGTGCTTTTAGCAATCGTTGTGATTGGCTTGTATCTTGGCTTCAAGCGTGAGTTTAGCAAACTGATTGGCTTTTTAATTATTGCGATTATTGCGGTTGGCTTAGTCTTCAACGCTGCTGGAGTAAAAGACATTTTACTAGAGCTATTCAATCGCATTATTGGTGCTTAAATAAAACCGTTCTTTTGTGGAATATAAGTGGTTTTCTTATGTTCCGCAAAGGAATGGTACACCAAACGAAGTGCGGTAGGGATTTTTGAATCTCTACAAAGAAAGGACGTGAATATATGGACGATATGCAAGTCTATATTGCGAATTTAGGCAAATACAATGAGGGCGAATTGGTCGGTGCGTGGTTTACCTTTCCCATTGACTTTGAGGAAGTCAAAGAGAAAATCGGCTTGAATGATGAATATGAGGAATACGCCATTCATGACTACGAGTTACCCTTTACGGTTGACGAATACACTTCCATTGGCGAACTCAATCGACTATGGGAAATGGTATCGGAATTACCCGAAGAATTACAATCGGAGCTATCTGCTCTGCTCACTCATTTTTCAAGCATTGAAGAACTAAGCGAACATCAAGAGGATATTATCATTCATTCCGATTGTGATGATATGTATGACGTGGCACGCTACTACATTGAAGAAACGGGTGCTTTAGGCGAAGTACCAGCTAGTCTTCAAAACTATATTGATTATCAAGCCTATGGTCGGGATTTAGACCTTTCAGGAACGTTTATCTCAACCAATCATGGGATTTTTGAAATCGTCTATTAAATCTGTCGGTACATTACTACTGGCAGATTTTCTATTTTACGGGGTGGCTCAATCAGCTACCCCTATTTTTTATGAAAGGATTGATTACATGAAGAAAATACGAAGCTATACCAGTATCTGGTCTGTGGAAAAGGTACTGTATTCTATCAATGATTTTAGACTTCCGTTTCCCATAACCTTTACGCAAATGACATGGTTTGTCGTGTCACTCTTTGCAGTGATGATACTTGGCAACTTGCCCCCTCTTTCCATGATAGAGGGAGCATTTCTCAAATACTTTGGGATTCCTGTGGCTTTCACATGGTTTATGTCTACAAAAACTTTTGATGGTAAAAAGCCTTATGGATTTTTGAAGTCTGTCATTGCTTATGCACTGCGACCAAAGCTGACCTATGCAGGAAAAAAAGTAACGCTTGGCAGAAACCAGCCACAAGAAGCCATTACAGCAGTTAGGAGTGAATTTTATGGCATATCCAATTAAATACATTGAAAACAATCTCGTCTGGAATAAAGACGGGGAATGTTATGCTTACTATGAGCTTGTTCCTTACAATTACTCATTTCTAAGTCCAGAACAGAAAATACAAGTGCATGATTCTTTCAGACAGCTTATCGCACAAAATCGTGATGGCAAAATTCATGCTTTACAAATCAGTACAGAATCCAGCATACGTTCTGCACAAGAGCGTTCCAAAAATGAAGTCACTGGCAAGCTCAAAGCGGTTGCCTATGACAAAATCGACCAACAGACAGACGCTTTAATATCCATGATTGGCGAAAATCAAGTGAACTACCGTTTCTTTATCGGCTTTAAGTTGCTTCTCAACGATCAGGAGTTTTCTATGAAAAGTCTTACCGTTGAAGCAAAAAATGCTTTGTCTGATTTTGTCTATGATGTGAACCATAAGCTGATGGGCGATTTTGTTAGTATGAGTAATGATGAAATCCTGCGTTTTCAGAAGATGGAAAAGCTCTTAGAAAATAAAATCTCTCGTCGTTTCAAAATCCGCAGGTTAGATAAGGACGACTTCGGCTATCTGATTGAACACCTTTACGGACAGACAGGCACTGCCTATGAAGAGTATGAGTACCATCTATCAAAGAAAAAGCTGGATAATGAAACGCTGATTAAATACTATGACTTGATTAAGCCTACTCGCTGTTTGGTGGAAGAAAAACAGCGATATTTGAAAATCCAGCAGGAAGATGAAACCGTCTATGTAGCTTACTTTACCATTAACAGCATTGTCGGAGAACTGGACTTCCCGTCCTCTGAAATCTTCTACTACCAGCAACAGCAATTTACATTCCCGATTGATACGTCAATGAATGTGGAAATTGTAGCGAATCGTAAAGCCCTATCTACTGTCCGCAATAAAAAGAAAGAACTGAAAGACTTGGATAACCACGCTTGGCAAAGTGATAATGAAACCAGCTCCAATGTGGCGGAAGCTCTGGAAAGTGTGAATGAGCTGGAAACCAATTTAGACCAAAGCAAGGAATCTATGTACAAGCTGTCTTATGTGGTAAGGGTATCAGCAAATGATCTTGAC
The DNA here is from genome assembly GCF_050541505.1 of Enterococcus sp. DIV0183. Lineage (NCBI taxonomy): Bacteria > Bacillati > Bacillota > Bacilli > Lactobacillales > Enterococcaceae > Enterococcus > Enterococcus sp. DIV0183. The sequence goes on along the minus strand of NZ_CP172932.1, from coordinate 1,982,912 downwards.
GAACTCAAACGTCGTTGTAATGAAGTGAAAGATTTTTATGACGATTTAAGCGTAAAACTGGTACGACCATTTGGGGATATGCTCGGCTTACATGAAGAATTTTTACCTGCCAGCAAGCGTTATATGAATGATTATATTCAATACGTGACCTCTGATTTCCTCGCTGGTTTAGGTTTTGGTGCTACTCAAATGCTGGGGGAAAATGAGGGGATTTATGTTGGCTACAGCTTAGATACTGGACGCAATGTCTATCTGAAACCTGCTCTTGCCAGTCAAGGGGTTAAGGGTTCAGTAACCAATGCGTTAGCGTCGGCTTTTGTTGGTTCGCTGGGTGGTGGTAAATCCTTTGCGAATAACCTTATCGTCTATTATGCGGTGCTTTATGGGGCACAAGCAGTGATTGTAGACCCAAAAGCAGAACGTGGCAGATGGAAAGAAACCTTGCCAGAGATTTCCCATGAAATCAATATCGTCACTCTGACTTCTGATGAGAAAAACAAAGGCTTACTTGACCCTTATGTGATTATGAAAAATCCCAAAGATTCTGAATCACTGGCTATTGATATTCTGACATTCCTTACGGGGATTTCCTCTCGTGATGGGGAACGCTTCCCAATCCTTAGAAAAGCCATTCGTGCAGTAACCAATAGTGAAGTACGAGGGTTGATGAAAGTGATTGAGGAATTACGGGTTGAGAATACGCCACTAAGTACCAGTATAGCCGACCATATCGAAAGTTTTACAGACTATGACTTTGCACATTTATTATTCAGTAATGGTTATGTGGAGCAGTCTATCAGCTTAGAAAAACAACTGAACATTATACAGGTTGCGGACTTGGTACTTCCCGACAAGGAAACTTCCTTTGAGGAATATACCACTATGGAGCTTTTATCCGTTGCTATGCTGATTGTCATTAGTACCTTTGCTTTAGACTTTATCCATACAGACCGAAGCATTTTCAAGATTGTAGATTTAGACGAAGCATGGAGCTTTTTACAGGTAGCACAAGGAAAAACACTATCTATGAAGCTGGTTCGGGCTGGTCGTGCTATGAACGCTGGGGTATATTTCGTGACCCAAAATACAGACGACCTCTTAGATGAAAAACTGAAAAATAACCTCGGCTTAAAATTTGCATTTCGTTCCACTGACCTTAACGAGATTAAAAAGACCTTAGCCTTTTTTGGTGTAGACCCAGAGGACGAAAACAATCAGAAGCGATTGCGTGATTTGGAAAACGGGCAATGCCTTATCAGTGATTTATATGGTCGTGTCGGTGTGATACAGTTCCACCCTGTATTTGAAGAACTGCTCCATGCCTTTGATACCAGACCACCTGTGCGAAAAGAGGTGTAAATGTGAAACCATCAATAGTAAACAGAATAAAATCAAACTGGACGCTGAAACGTCTAGGTAAAGTGGCAATGACAGTGGCTTTCACACTTGTGATTGCCATTTTTCTTTTAGCCATGCTGGGAACGGTGGTTCAAGCTGCGGGCTTGGTAGATGATACGGTCAATGTGGCAAATGAATACAGCCGATACCCACTTGAAAACTATCAACTGGATTTTTATGTGGATAATAGCTGGGGCTGGCTTCCGTGGAACTGGTCGGACGGGATTGGAAAACAGGTCATGTATGGACTATATGCCATTACCAATTTTATTTGGACAATCAGTTTGTATGTTTCCAATGCGACAGGTTACTTAGTACAGGAAGCCTATTCCTTAGACTTCATTTCCGCTACAGCAGATTCCATTGGTAAGAATATGCAGACCTTAGCTGGTGTGAGTGCAAACGGATTTTCAACAGAGGGTTTCTATGTTGGATTCCTCTTACTCTTGATTTTGGTTCTTGGGGTTTATGTTGCCTATACGGGACTGATAAAGAGAGAAACCACAAAGGCAATTCATGCCATTATGAATTTTGTGCTGGTGTTTATCCTATCGGCTTCCTTTATTGCCTACGCTCCCGACTACATTAAAAAAATCAATGACTTTTCATCAGACATCAGTAATGCCAGTTTATCACTTGGCACGAAGATTGTCATGCCCCATTCCGATAGTCAAGGCAAGGACAGCGTGGACTTAATCAGAGATAGCCTGTTTTCCATACAGGTTCAGCAACCGTGGCTACTGCTTCAATACAACAGTTCAGACATTGAAAGTATCGGTATTGACCGTGTGGAAAGCCTGCTCTCCACCAGCCCAGATTCCAACAATGGCGAAGACAGAGAAAAAATTGTTGCGGAAGAAATTGAAGACAGAAGCAATACCAATCTAACCATTACAAAGACCATTAACCGTTTAGGTACAGTCTTCTTCCTATTTGTCTTCAATATTGGGATTTCCATATTTGTATTCCTATTAACAGGAATCATGATTTTCTCGCAGGTACTTTTTATCATCTATGCTATGTTTCTGCCTGTGAGCTTTATTTTAAGCATGATTCCATCATTTGATGGTATGTCAAAACGAGCCATAACAAAGCTCTTTAATACCATTTTGACACGAGCTGGAATCACATTGATTATTACGACAGCATTTAGTATTTCAACCATGCTCTATACCTTATCGGCTGGTTATCCGTTCTTTTTGATTGCTTTTCTACAGATTGTGACCTTTGCAGGAATCTACTTCAAGCTGGGCGATTTAATGAGTATGTTTTCTCTACAGAGTAACGATTCTCAAAGTGTGGGAAGTCGTGTGATGAGAAAACCTCGTATGCTTATGCACGCTCACATGCACCGTCTACAGCGGAAACTTGGACGTTCCATGACTACTCTAGGGGCTGGGTCTGCCATTGTTACAGGTAAAAAAGGACAGTCGGGTTCGGGGAGTTCTGCAAGGACACAAGCAGATCACTCCCGACCAGACGGAAAGGAAAAATCAACACTTGGAAAACGTATCGGTCAAACCATCGGTACAGTAGCTGATACCAAAGACAGAATGGTAGACACTGCTAGTGGTTTGAAAGAACAGGTTAAAGATTTGCCGACCAATGCAAGATATGCAGTATATCAAGGAAAATCCAAAGTAAAAGAGAATGTCCGTGATTTAACCAGTAGTATTTCTCAAACCAAAGCGGACAGAGCCAGTGGACGCAAGGAACAGCAGGAACAAAGGCGAAAAACCATTGCGAAGCGTCGCTCTGAAATGGAACAGGTCAAACAGAAAAAACAGCCTGCTTCTTCTGTTCATGAAAGACCGACTACAAGACAAGAACAATATCATGATGAACAGACCTCAAAACAGTCTAATATTCAGACTTCATATAAGGAATCTCAACAAGCCAAACAAGAGCGTCCAGCAGTTAAGTCCGATTTTTCAAGTCCAAAAGTGGAACGCCAAGGCAATACCGTTCAAGAAAAAACCGTTCAAAAGCCAGCAACTTCAACCACTACAGCAGATAGAACTTCACAACGTCCAATCACAAAAGAACGTCCGTCTACTGTTCAAAGAGTACCACTACAAAATACAAGAAGTAGACCACCAATCAAAACCGCCACCATTAAGAAAGTCGGTAAGAAACCATGAAGTTGAAAACTTTAGTGATTGGTGGTTCTGGATTATTCTTGATGGTCTTCTCACTGCTTCTGTTTGTTGCCATTTTATTTTCAGATGAACAGGACAGCGGAATTTCCAATATTCATTATGGAGGTGTGAATGTTTCCGCAGAAGTGCTGGCTCATAAGCCTATGGTAGAAAAATATGCCAAAGAATATGGCGTTGAAGAATATGTCAACATACTTCTTGCGATTATACAGGTGGAATCGGGCGGTACTGCGGAAGATGTTATGCAGTCCTCGGAATCCCTCGGTCTTCCACCTAATTCATTGAGTACAGAAGAATCCATTAAGCAAGGTGTGAAGTATTTCAGTGAATTATTAGCCAGTAGCGAAAGGCTCAGTGTAGATTTAGAATCGGTTATCCAGTCCTACAATTATGGTGGTGGTTTCTTAGGGTATGTGGCTAATCGTGGAAATAAATATACCTTTGAACTGGCTCAAAGTTTCTCAAAAGAGTATTCAGGTGGCGAAAAAGTGTCTTACCCCAATCCCATAGCCATACCTATCAATGGGGGCTGGCGATACAACTATGGCAATATGTTTTATGTGCAACTGGTAACGCAGTATCTTGTCACAACAGAGTTTGATGATGATACGGTACAAGCCATCATGGACGAAGCACTGAAATATGAGGGCTGGCGATACGTTTACGGTGGAGCTTCCCCGACTACTTCTTTTGATTGTAGCGGACTGACACAATGGACGTATGGAAAAGCTGGAATTAACTTACCACGAACCGCACAACAGCAATATGATGTGACCCAGCATATCCCACTATCGGAAGCACAAGCTGGCGATTTGGTTTTCTTTCATTCTACCTATAACGCTGGCTCTTATATTACTCATGTTGGGATATACCTTGGCAATAACCGTATGTTTCATGCAGGCGACCCAATCGGTTATGCCGACTTAACAAGCCCCTACTGGCAACAGCATTTAGTGGGAGCAGGACGAATCAAACAATGAGAAAGGAAGATTTAATGATGAAATTTAGAAAAAATCAGAATAAAGAAAAACAGATACCAAAGGAAAAGAAACCTCGTGTCTATAAGGTCAATCCTCATAAAAAGGTTGTGATTGCCTTGTGGGTACTTTTAGGGCTTAGTTTCAGCTTTGCGATATTCAAGCACTTTACAGCTATAGATACTCATACTATTCACGAAACAACTATCATAGAAAAGGAATACGTTGATACTCATCATGTAGAAAATTTTGTAGAGAACTTTGCGAAAGTCTACTATTCATGGGAGCAATCCGATAAGTCCATTGATAATCGAATGGAAAGTCTAAAAGGCTATCTGACAGATGAACTTCAAGCTCTCAATGTTGATACAGTACGCAAAGATATTCCTGTATCGTCTTCTGTAAGAGGATTTCAGATATGGACGGTAGAGCCAACTGGCGACAATGAGTTTAATGTAACCTACAGTGTAGACCAGCTCATTACAGAGGGAGAAAATACAAAGACCGTCCACTCTGCTTATATAGTGAGTGTCTATGTAGATGGTTCTGGAAATATGGTACTGGTTAAGAATCCGACCATTACCAACATACCTAAGAAATCAAGTTATAAACCAAAAGCCATTGAAAGTGAGGGGACGGTTGATTCCATTACAACCAATGAAATCAATGAGTTTTTAACGACGTTCTTCAAGCTCTATCCTACAGCGACAGCCAGTGAACTTTCCTACTATGTGAATGACGGGATATTAAAACCAATCGGAAAAGAGTACATCTTTCAAGAACTGGTAAATCCTATTCACAATCGTAAGGATAATCAAGTCACGGTATCGCTGACAGTGGAGTATATCGACCAGCAGACCAAAGCAACGCAGGTATCTCAATTTGATTTGGTACTTGAAAAGAACGGGAGTAATTGGAAGATTGTAAAATAACAAATATTGGTACATGATTACAGATACTTTGTAATCATGTACTCTTTTTGATAAAAAATTGGAGATTCCTTTACAAATATGCTCTTACGTGCTATTATTTAAGTGACTATTTAAAAGGAGTTAATAAATATGCGGCAAGGTATTCTTAAATAAACTGTCAATTTGATAGCAGGAACAAATAATTAGATGTCCTTTTTTAGGAGGGCTTAGTTTTTTGTACCCAGTTTAAGAATACCTTTATCATGTGATTCTAAAGTATCCAGAGAATATCTGTATGCTTTGTATACCTATGGTTATGCATAAAAATCCCAGTGATAAAAGTATTTATCACTGGGATTTTTATGCCCTTTTGGGTTTTTGAATGGAGGAAAATCACATGAAAATTATTAATATTGGAGTTTTAGCTCATGTTGATGCAGGAAAAACTACCTTAACAGAAAGCTTATTATATAACAGTGGAGCGATTACAGAATTAGGAAGCGTGGACAAAGGTACAACGAGGACGGATAATACGCTTTTAGAACGTCAGAGAGGAATTACAATTCAGACAGGAATAACCTCTTTTCAGTGGGAAAATACGAAGGTGAACATCATAGACACGCCAGGACATATGGATTTCTTAGCAGAAGTATATCGTTCATTATCAGTTTTAGATGGGGCAATTCTACTGATTTCTGCAAAAGATGGCGTACAAGCACAAACTCGTATATTATTTCATGCACTTAGGAAAATGGGGATTCCCACAATCTTTTTTATCAATAAGATTGACCAAAATGGAATTGATTTATCAACGGTTTATCAGGATATTAAAGAGAAACTTTCTATGGAAATTATAATCAAACAGAAAGTAGAGCTGCACCCTAATATGTGTGTGATGAGCTGTACGGAACCTGAGCAATGGGATGTGGTAATAGAAGGAAATGATGACCTTTTAGAGAAATATATGTCCGGTAAATCATTAGAAGCATTAGAACTCGAACAAGAGGAAATCAGAAGATTTCAGAATTGCTCCTTGTACCCTGTTTATCATGGAAGCGCAAAAAGCAACATAGGGATTGAGCAGCTTATAGAAGTGATAACGAATAAATTTTATTCATCAACATACAGAAAGAAGTCTGAACTTTGCGGAAATGTCTTCAAAATTGAATATTCGGAAGAAAGACAACGTCTTGCATATGTACGCCTTTATGGCGGAATCCTGCATTTGCGGGATTCGGTTAGAATATCGGAAAAGGAAAAAATAAAAATTACAGAAATGTATACTTCAATAAATGGTGAATTATGTAAAATTGATAAGGCTTATTCCGGGGAAATTGTTATTTTGCAAAATGAGTTTTTGAAGCTAAATAGTGTTCTTGGAGATACAAAGCTATTGCCACAGAGAGAGAGAATTGAAAATCCGCTCCCTCTGCTGCAAACAACTGTTGAACCGAGCAAACCTCAACAAAGGGAAATGTTACTTGATGCACTTTTAGAAATCTCCGACAGTGACCCGCTTCTACAATATTATGTGGATTCTACGACACATGAAATTATACTTTCTTTCTTAGGGAAAGTACAAATGGAAGTGATTAGTGCACTGTTGCAAGAAAAGTATCATGTGGAGATAGAACTAAAAGAGCCTACAGTCATTTATATGGAGAGACCGTTAAAAAATGCAGAATATACCATTCACATCGAAGTGCCGCCAAATCCTTTCTGGGCTTCCATTGGTTTATCTGTATCACCGCTTCCGTTGGGAAGTGGAATGCAGTATGAGAGCTCGGTTTCTCTTGGATACTTAAATCAATCATTTCAAAATGCAGTTATGGAAGGGATACGCTATGGTTGCGAACAAGGATTATATGGTTGGAATGTGACGGATTGTAAAATCTGTTTTAAGTATGGCTTATACTATAGCCCTGTTAGTACCCCAGCAGATTTTCGGATGCTTGCTCCTATTGTATTGGAACAAGTCTTAAAAAAAGCTGGAACAGAATTGTTAGAGCCATATCTTAGTTTTAAAATTTATGCGCCACAGGAATATCTTTCACGAGCATACAACGATGCTCCTAAATATTGTGCGAACATCGTAGACACTCAATTGAAAAATAATGAGGTCATTCTTAGTGGAGAAATCCCTGCTCGGTGTATTCAAGAATATCGTAGTGATTTAACTTTCTTTACAAATGGACGTAGTGTTTGTTTAACAGAGTTAAAAGGGTACCATGTTACTACCGGTGAACCTGTTTGCCAGCCCCGTCGTCCAAATAGTCGGATAGATAAAGTACGATATATGTTCAATAAAATAACTTAGTGTATTTTATGTTGTTATATAAATATGGTTTCTTGTTAAATAAGATGAAATATTTTTTAATAAAGATTTGAATTAAAGTGTAAAGGAGGAATTAATTATGAAGTGAAATGAATGTAACAGGGTTCAATTAAAAGAGGGAAGCGTATCATTAACCCTATAAACTACGTCTGCCCTCATTATTGGAGGGGTGAAATGTGAATACATCCTATTCACAATCGAATTTACGACACAACCAAATTTTAATTTGGCTTTGCATTTTATCTTTTTTTAGCGTATTAAATGAAATGGTTTTGAACGTCTCATTACCTGATATTGCAAATGATTTTAATAAACCACCTGCGAGTACAAACTGGGTGAACACAGCCTTTATGTTAACCTTTTCCATTGGAACAGCTGTATATGGAAAGCTATCTGATCAATTAGGCATCAAAAGGTTACTCCTATTTGGAATTATAATAAATTGTTTCGGGTCGGTAATTGGGTTTGTTGGCCATTCTTTCTTTTCCTTACTTATTATGGCTCGTTTTATTCAAGGGGCTGGTGCAGCTGCATTTCCAGCACTCGTAATGGTTGTAGTTGCGCGCTATATTCCAAAGGAAAATAGGGGTAAAGCATTTGGTCTTATTGGATCGATAGTAGCCATGGGAGAAGGAGTCGGTCCAGCGATTGGTGGAATGATAGCCCATTATATTCATTGGTCCTATCTTCTACTCATTCCTATGATAACAATTATCACTGTTCCGTTTCTTATGAAATTATTAAAGAAAGAAGTAAGGATAAAAGGTCATTTTGATATCAAAGGAATTATACTAATGTCTGTAGGCATTGTATTTTTTATGTTGTTTACAACATCATATAGCATTTCTTTTCTTATCGTTAGCGTGCTGTCATTCCTGATATTTGTAAAACATATCAGGAAAGTAACAGATCCTTTTGTTGATCCCGGATTAGGGAAAAATATACCTTTTATGATTGGAGTTCTTTGTGGGGGAATTATATTTGGAACAGTAGCAGGGTTTGTCTCTATGGTTCCTTATATGATGAAAGATGTTCACCAGCTAAGTACTGCCGAAATCGGAAGTGTAATTATTTTCCCTGGAACAATGAGTGTCATTATTTTCGGCTACATTGGTGGGATACTTGTTGATAGAAGAGGTCCTTTATACGTGTTAAACATCGGAGTTACATTTCTTTCTGTTAGCTTTTTAACTGCTTCCTTTCTTTTAGAAACAACATCATGGTTCATGACAATTATAATCGTATTTGTTTTAGGTGGGCTTTCGTTCACCAAAACAGTTATATCAACAATTGTTTCAAGTAGCTTGAAACAGCAGGAAGCTGGTGCTGGAATGAGTTTGCTTAACTTTACCAGCTTTTTATCAGAGGGAACAGGTATTGCAATTGTAGGTGGTTTATTATCCATACCCTTACTTGATCAAAGGTTGTTACCTATGGAAGTTGATCAGTCAACTTATCTGTATAGTAATTTGTTATTACTTTTTTCAGGAATCATTGTCATTAGTTGGCTGGTTACCTTGAATGTATATAAACATTCTCAAAGGGATTTCTAAATCGTTAAGGGATCAACTTTGGGAGAGAGTTCAAAATTGATCCTTTTTTTATAACAGGAATTCAAATCTTTTTGTTCCATTAAAGGGCGCGATTGCTGAATAAAAGATACGAGAGACCTCTCTTGTATCTTTTTTATTTTGAGTGGTTTTGTCCGTTACACTAGAAAACCGAAAGACAATAAAAATTTTATTCTTGCTGAGTCTGGCTTTCGGTAAGCTAGACAAAACGGACAAAATAAAAATTGGCAAGGGTTTAAAGGTGGAGATTTTTTGAGTGATCTTCTCAAAAAATACTACCTGTCCCTTGCTGATTTTTAAACGAGCACGAGAGCAAAACCCCCCTTTGCTGAGGTGGCAGAGGGCAGGTTTTTTTGTTTCTTTTTTCTCGTAAAAAAAAGAAAGGTCTTAAAGGTTTTATGGTTTTGGTCGGCACTGCCGACAGCCTCGCAGAGCACACACTTTATGAATATAAAGTATAGTGTGTTATACTTTACTTGGAAGTGGTTGCCGGAAAGAGCGAAAATGCCTCACATTTGTGCCACCTAAAAAGGAGCGATTTACATATGAGTTATGCAGTTTGTAGAATGCAAAAAGTGAAATCAGCTGGACTAAAAGGCATGCAATTTCATAATCAAAGAGAGCGAAAAAGTAGAACGAATGATGATATTGACCATGAGCGAACACGTGAAAATTATGATTTGAAAAATGATAAAAATATTGATTACAACGAACGTGTCAAAGAAATTATTGAATCACAAAAAACAGGTACAAGAAAAACGAGGAAAGATGCTGTTCTTGTAAATGAGTTGCTAGTAACATCTGACCGAGATTTTTTTGAGCAACTGGATCCAGGAGAACAAAAACGATTTTTTGAGGAAAGTTATAAATTATTTTCCGAACGATATGGCAAGCAAAATATTGCTTATGCAACAGTTCATAATGATGAGCAAACCCCTCACATGCATTTAGGTGTTGTGCCTATGCGTGATGGAAAACTGCAAGGAAAAAATGTGTTTAATCGTCAAGAACTGTTATGGCTACAAGATAAATTCCCCGAGCATATGAAAAAACAGGGTTTTGAGTTGAAGCGTGGTGAACGTGGCTCTGACCGTAAACATATTGAGACAGCTAAATTTAAAAAACAAACTTTGGAAAAAGAGATTGATTTTCTAGAAAAAAATTTAGCAGTTAAAAAAGATGAATGGACTGCTTATAGCGATAAAGTTAAATCAGATTTAGAAGTACCAGCGAAACGACACATGAAAAGTGTTGAAGTGCCAACGGGTGAAAAGTCCATGTTTGGTTTGGGAAAAGAAATAATGAAAACAGAAAAGAAACCAACCAAAAATGTTGTTATATCGGAGCGTGATTATAAAAACTTAGTGACTGCTGCGAGAGATAACGATAGGTTAAAACAGCATGTTAGAAATCTCATGAGTACTGATATGGCGAGAGAATATAAAAAATTAAGTAAAGAACATGGGCAAGTTAAAGAAAAATATAGTGGTCTTGTAGAGCGATTTAATGAAAATGTAAATGATTATAATGAGTTGCTTGAAGAAAACAAGTCTTTAAAGTCTAAAATAAGCGATTTAAAGCGTGATGTGAGTTTAATCTATGAAAGCACTAAGGAATTCCTTAAGGAACGTACAGACGGCTTAAAAGCCTTTAAAAACGTTTTTAAGGGGTTTGTAGACAAGGTAAAGGATAAAACAGCACAATTCCAAGAAAAACACGATTAAAGATAAGGGAAGATACTGAATTAAAAAAATTCCCCCTCTATTGTCCGAAATGCAGACAAGAAAATTTAATTGAAATAAAGCAGTTCAAAGTAACTGTGATTACAGAGCCAGACGCAAAGACGCAGAGCCGATAAAATGAGATTAATACAATCTCATTTTATCGGCTCTTTCCGTTATGTATGGATTCTTTTAATTAGTCTTCGATGTTTCTTGCTTCGTTGATACCGCTGGCTAAAGATTCCATTAAGGATAGTTCTTTGTCTGTAAAGCTATCCATGTATTTCTCTATCTGTAATCGTCGGGTGCTTTTTACCAAGTTATTAGCAGGTAAGAAAAATTCATCAACGGAAACATGAAGTAACGATACAAGGTCATAAAGAACTTGTATGCTGGGGTGTTGCCCTTTATTTTCAATATTAGTTAAGTACCGTGGGTCAATTTCAATCAATGCTCCCACTTGTTCACGAGTTAAACCTCGTTTCAATCGAGCTTCTTTAATGGCTAAACCAAAGGCTCTAAAATCATATTTATCTTCTTTTTTACGCATAGTAGACCACCTCTATACATTTTATTGTTCCTACTGAATTAAAAACAGGTATAGAAAAACGTGTTATATGGTTTATAGGTTTATATTTAATAAAAAGCACTACTAAACGCCAATAAAAAAAACCGTTATATGGTAGTGCTATTTACGCTGTTAAAATATTGTATATTACTTCCAAATGGCGGTTTGTTGGAGGTCAACGTCGCCATGAAGTACATCATATACAATAAATTTCCTTACATTGGGTTCTTGTCAAAAAAAGTCGTCTATCTGCAATAGATAAGTACGTCCACCAATGTGGTTTTATAAATCATATAGATAGAATAACAGAAGCATGTAAACAGAGAAATAAATCTGTTTATATGCTTTTTTGGCTATTCAGAACTTTTTTACAAAGTTTATTTATCAGTAATGCAACAAATCCCCCTTTCACATTGGGACTAAGAGTGAAAGGAGATAAACGAGCAAGGCTCACTTCCTTTCCTAGACAGAAAGGGGGTGAGAAACATGAAACCATCTTCTTTTCAGACCACAATAGAAAATCAGTTTGACTATATCTGTAAACGTGCTATGGAAGACGAGCGAAAGAATTATATGCTTTATCTTTCAAGGATTGCAAAGCGTGAGGTGTCCTTTTCGGATGTTGGCGATTATCTTGTTAGCCAGTTTGCGACAACAGATAACTATTCAACTGACTTTCAGATTTTTACACTCAATGGGTTATCAGTAGGCGTTGAAAATGATTTGTTGAGTGAAGCATTACGTGAGTTGCCAGACAAGAAACGTGAAATTCTACTGCTGTTTTACTTTATGGACATGAGCGATTCAGAAATTGCAGACCTGTTGAAATTGAACCGTTCTACTGTCTATCGGCATAGAACCAGTGGACTAGCCTTAATTAAAAAGTTTATGGAGGAATTTGAAGAATGAAAACACAATATCCTATGATTCCCTTTCCTCTCATTGTAAAGGCAACAGATGGCGATACCGAAGCGATTAACCAGATTCTACATCATTACAGAGGGTACATAACGAAGCGTTCCCTACGACTTATGAAAGATGAATATGGCAATCAAAGTATGGTCGTTGATGAAGTCTTACGTGGAAGAATGGAAACCAGACTGATTACAAAGATTTTGTCATTTGAAATTAAGTAATATCCTCTCTCCTTTCGTGGAAGCGTGCTAAACCATTCCACGCTTCCCGAACAGGGAGGTTTGTTATTCCACCAAAGCATATTGAGCTTTCAATGTGTTTTGATAGGCTAACGAGCCATTGTTCTTTGAAAACTGAATAAAAGTAATCGAATACGTTTCGATAAGAAAAGAGCCAACGGAACTAACCGCCATGACCTATCTTATAAAGATAGCGAGCGATTCATGTTAGTGATCCGAGAAGCAATCTTTAGCAGGATTGCCTGCAACGACATTCTTATCGTGATAATGATACTCCCATACAGTCAATAGTCCGAGCGTGATAAAACCGTCGCAGGCAATGAGTATGGCTACATGAGAACCATGCAGGGGTGGAACTCCCGTGAGCTTTGCTAAAGCTGTTCGATTGCTGGTAAAACAACTTTTATGAAATCCAAATAAGTGATTTGGAAAGGAGGATTTTATGAAGCAGACTGACATTCCTATTTGGGAACGTTATACCCTAACCATTGAAGAAGCGTCAAAATATTTTCGTATTGGCGAAAACAAGCTACGACGCTTGGCAGAGGAAAATAAAAATGCAAATTGGCTGATTATGAATGGCAATCGTATTCAGATTAAACGAAAACAATTTGAAAAAATTATAGATACATTGGACGCAATCTAGCGTCGCCAAAGGGTCTTGTATATGATAAAATAGTATTAAGTCGTATCAAGGCTCTTTCCATAAAGGAAAGGAGCAAATGCCATGTCAGAAAAAAGACGTGACAATAAAGGTCGAATCTTAAAGACTGGAGAGAGCCAACGAAAAGACGGAAGATACTTATACAAATATATAGATTCATTTGGAGAACCGCAATTTGTTTACTCGTGGAAACTTGTGGCTACAGACCGAGTACCAGCAGGAAAGCGTGATTGTATCTCACTTAGAGAGAAAATCGCAGAGTTACAGAAAGACATTCATGATGGTATTGATGTTGTAGGAAAGAAAATGACACTCTGCCAGCTTTACGCAAAACAGAACGCTCAAAGACCAAAGGTTAGAAAAAACACTGAAACTGGACGCAAATATCTTATGGATATTTTGAAGAAAGACAAGTTAGGTGTAAGAAGTATTGACAGTATTAAGCCATCAGACGCTAAAGAATGGGCTATTAGAATGAGTGAAAATGGTTATGCTTATCAAACCATCAATAACTACAAACGTTCTTTAAAGGCTTCATTCTATATTGCTATACAAGATGATTGTGTTCGGAAGAATCCATTTGACTTTCAACTGAAAGCAGTTCTTGATGATGATACTGTCCCTAAGACCGTACTAACAGAAGAACAGGAAGAAAAACTGTTAGCCTTTGCAAAAGCTGATAAAACCTACAGCAAAAATTATGATGAAATTCTGATACTCTTAAAAACAGGTCTTCGTATTTCAGAGTTTGGTGGTTTGACACTTCCAGATTTAGATTTTGAGAATCGTCTTGTCAATATAGACCATCAGCTATTGAGAGATACTGAAATTGGGTACTACATTGAAACACCAAAGACCAAAAGTGGCGAACGTCAAGTTCCTATGGTTGAAGAAGCCTATCAAGCATTTAAGCGAGTGTTAGCGAATCGAAAGAATGATAAGCGTGTTGAGATTGATGGATATAGTGATTTCCTCTTTCTTAATAGAAAGAACTATCCAAAAGTGGCAAGTGATTACAACGGCATGATGAAAGGTCTTGTTAAGAAATACAATAAGTATAACGAGGATAAATTGCCACACATCACTCCACATAGTTTGCGACATACATTCTGTACCAACTATGCAAATGCAGGAATGAATCCAAAGGCATTACAGTACATTATGGGACATGCTAATATAGCCATGACGCTGAACTATTACGCACATGCAACATTCGATTCTGCAATGGCAGAAATGAAACGCTTGAATAAAGAGAAGCAACAGGAGCGTCTTGTTGCTTAGTAGTACAAATGAATTTACTACTTATTTACCACTTCTGACAGCTAAGACATGAGGAAATATGCAAAGAAACGTGAAGTATCTTCCTACAGTAAAAATACTCGAAAGCACATAGAATAAGGCTTTACGAGCATTTAAGAAAATATAAAAAGATAATTAGAAATTTATACTTTGTTTAAGCATAAAAATCATTTGCTGAGAGAAAACGCTACAACTTCCCTTTTCTAAACGAATATCCAATGCTATACTTAAAAAGTAAAAACAAAAAAACAAATGAGGTGTTTTCCATGTCTTGGGAACAAGTTTACCAACAATGGTTAAATGAAGAAAATATTCCAGAAAATTTAAAAAATGAATTAAAGGACTTAAATACAGACCCTGAAAAATGTGAAGATGCATTTTACGCACCATTAGAATTTGGGACTGCCGGGATGCGCGGGATTTTAGGCGCCGGTATTAATCGGATGAATATCTTTACAGTTCGTCAAGCGACAGAAGGGCTTGCACGTTTTATGGATACGCAAGATCCTGAAACAAAACGTCGCGGTGTAGCTATTGCCTATGATTCACGTCATATGTCTCCAGAATTTGCAATGGAAGCAGCTAAAACATTAGCTAAACATGATATTCCTTCTTTTGTGTTTGAAAGCTTACGACCAACACCAGAATTATCTTTTACGGTCCGTTACTTTAAAGCTTTTGCGGGAATCATGATTACGGCTTCTCACAATCCAGCTGCCTATAATGGCTACAAAGTCTATGGTGAAGACGGTGGTCAAATGCCGCCAGCTGATGCAGATGCATTAACTAAATATGTTCGTAGTATCGAAAATCCTTTGAAAATTGATGTCTTATCAGATGAAGAAGTTGCCCACAGCGGTTTAATTAACATTGTTGGTGAAGAAGTCGATAACGCGTATTTGAAAGAAATTAAAACAGTTACGATTAATCAAGAATTAATTAACGAAATGGGTAAAGAATTAAAATTAGTTTACACTCCCTTACATGGAACTGGGAAAATGTTAGGAGAAAAGGCATTAAAACAAGCCGGTTTTGAAAAATTTGTTTTAGTACCTGAGCAAGCCGTTGCTGATCCTGACTTTACTACAGTTAAGTCACCAAACCCTGAAGAACATTCAGCTTTTGAATACGCGATTCGTTTAGGGGAAAAAGAAGGCGCTGATTTATTGATTGCAACAGATCCAGATGCTGATCGTTTAGGTGCTGCTGTGCGGATGCCAAACGGAGACTACCAAGTATTAACAGGAAATCAATTAGGTTCAATTATGATTCATTATATTTTAGAAGCCCATCAACAAGCAGGCACGTTGCCTCAAAATGCTTCGGTTCTAAAATCAATCGTTTCTAGTGAACTTGCTACAGCGATTGCTGAGAAATATAATACGAAGATGTTTAATGTTTTAACAGGTTTCAAATTTATTGCTGAAAAAATTCAACAATACGAAGAAGACCACAGTCAAACGTTTATGTTTGGTTTTGAAGAAAGTTATGGTTACTTAGTGAAACCTTTTGTTCGTGATAAAGATGCAATTCAAGCGTTAGTTTTATTAGCAGAAGTAGCGGCTTTCTATAAAAAACAAGGAAAAACATTATACGATGGCTTACAAGATATCTTTGAAGAATTTGGTTACTTTGAAGAAAAAACTATTTCCGTAACAATGAGCGGAATTGAAGGAAGCGGTAAAATCAAAGCTTTAATGGCAAAATGTCGTGAACAAGCGCCAACTGAGTTTGCCGGGATTCAAGTTGCTCAAACGGAAGATTTTAAAGAATTAACACGCACTTTTGCAGATGGTCAAACAGAACAATTACAAACGCCTCCTTCTGATGTGTTGAAATATCATTTAGAAGATGGCAGTTGGATTGCTATCCGACCATCAGGAACAGAACCAAAAATTAAATTCTATCTAGCAACAAAAGCAACAAGTAGTTCAGAAGCTTCTGAAAAAATTGCTGCGTTTGAAGCAGTCGTTAATGAATTAACAAAATAAAATAAACGAAACAAGCTGTACGGAAAAAAGTACGACTGTTAGTGTTTGTGTCAAAAGCTAATTGACTTTTGGCGCAAACACTTTATTTAACTAAGGAGGGAATGCTATGAAAATTGGCTTTATCGGTGCTGGCAGTATGGGCGGTGCCATGATTAAAGGGTTACTGAAAGCTGAGGCAGTCAAGAAGGAACATTTATATGTGAAAGGCGGCTCAAGTGGAACAGCAGAAGCACTTCAAAAAGAGTGGGGCTTTCAACTTGTCACAGATTATGCACTTTTCCAAGAATGTAAGGTTATTTTTATTGCGACAGGAGCAAAGGTCGTGTTACCTGTCCTTCAGGAATTAGCCCCTCATTTTTCCAACGAAAGTCTATTGATTTCTGTTGCAACAGGTCATACCATAGAAGAAGCACAAATGGCTCTTGGCAATAAAGAAGCCAAAGTTGTTCATGCCATTCCTAATACACCAGTTAGCGTGAATCAAGGCGTGATTGGCGTAGCCTTGGCACCAACAATTGAAGGCCGAACGAAGGACCTGGTAATGGAACTTCTTGCTACTTTAGGGTTAGTCAAAGAAATTCGTGAAGCGCAACTGGAAACTTTTGGTACTGTGGCTGGTTGCAGTCCAGCTTTTGTTGATATCTTTATGGAAGCATTGGGAGATGCAGCAGTCTTAGAAGGGTTACCAAGGGACTTATCTTATGAAATTGTCGCTCAAATGATAAAAGGAACGGCGACCTTAGCCTTAGACACGAAAAAACACCCAGGAGCATTGAAAGATGAAGTGACTTCTCCAGGAGGAAGTACGATTCGCGGTGTCGTAGCTCTAGAAAAAAATGGCTTCCGTTATGCCGTGATGGATGCAGTTCAGCAAGCCAACCACGAATAGATGAAGAAAGTTGGAAAATCGACAAGTTTGTCATTTTTCCAACTTTCTTTGTGCCATATTTTTCGTAGGAAAGAACAATCGCAGTTCTTATTTTAAAAAACTCTGTGTTATAATGAGTGCAAAGTGAGGCGACTATAATGAAACAAATGGAAGAAATCAAACAAGTAAGTCAATTATATAAAGTATTAAGTGATCCAACACGTTTAAGAATTTTGCTACTTTTAAAAGAAGGCGAGCATAACGTAACGGCGATTAGTGAACAATTGGGAATGGAACAGTCCGCCGTTTCTCATCAACTAAAATTATTAAGAGATAGCCGGGTTGTCAAGGCACGTCGCGAAGGAAAAACGATTTTTTATACATTGGATGATCATCATGTAATAGATATTTTAAATCAGACCTTTGAGCATATTGAACATCGATAAAAAGTAGGAAAAAATAGCGTAACTAGAATAGCGCTGTTGATGGAGGTAAAAATGAAGGATACCTTAAAGATCGGGTTACTAGGATTAGGGACTGTAGGCACTGGCGTTTTAACTCTCTTGAAAGAACATCAAGAGAAAATTTCACAAGTGACAGGAATGAATGTAGTCATTGAAAAAGCATTTGTCCGAAATCTTGAAACGAAACAAGCGCAAGCGGAAGAATACGGTCTGTCTTTAACAACTTCAATTGATGATATTTTAGAAGATAAAGAGATTCAAATCGTTGTGGAATTAATGGGAACCATTGAACCAGCCAAAACGTATATCATGAAAGCTTTAGAAAAGGGCAAACATATTGTGACTGCCAATAAAGATTTACTGGCGCAACATGGGAGTGAATTAGTAGCGTTAGCCCAAAAACATCATTGTGATTTATATTATGAAGCAAGTGTTGCTGGCGGGATTCCAATTTTAAGAACAATTGCTAATAGCTTAGCGGCAGACAATATTCAACAAGTTTTAGGGATTGTGAACGGTACGACGAATTATATGCTTACGCAAATGGTTTCTGCTGATAAAAGTTATGAAGAAGCTTTAGCAGAAGCGCAAGCGTTGGGCTTTGCTGAAGCGGATCCGACAAATGATGTCGATGGAATTGACGCAGCCTATAAAATGGTTATTTTAAGTCAATTTGCTTTTGGGATGAATGTTTCATTACCACAAGTTGATATTCGTGGAATTCGCGGATTGTCTTTAGATGATGTCGCCATGGCTAAACAACTGGGGTATGAAATCAAATTGATTGGCTCTGCTGAACAAAATGAGAATAGTATCTCGGTGGAAGTGGCGCCTATGCTAGTCAATCAAAAGCATCCTATTGCATCTGTTCGGAATGAGTACAATGCAGTATTTATAAAAAGTGCAGGCGTGGGGGAATCAATGTATTACGGTCCAGGAGCTGGCGCTAAACCGACAGCAACCAGTGTGGTCAGTGATTTAATTACGATTGCTAAAAACATTCGCTTGGCAACGACTGGCCATATGTTCAATTCGTATCAACATAAAACCCAATTGACGAGTTCCGAAAATGTATTTGGGCAGTACTATTTTTCATTAGATGTTCCAGATACACCAGGACAATTTTTGCAGTTGACGCAATTAATGACTAAAGCAGAAGTCAGCTTTGATCAATTAGTTCAACAGAAATCAGATGGACAGCGAGCAAGAATTGTTGCCATTACACACCAGATATCAAAAGCACAAATGCAACAAGTTGTGACAGCTATTCAAAATACGGAAGCCTTTCAGTTATTGAATGTAATGAAGGTTATAGGAGATGAGTAAACATGTATGAGGGTTTGTTAAAACAGTATCAAGCGTATTTGCCCGTAACAGAAAAAACACCAATGATTTCTTTAGCCGAAGGAAATACGCCACTGATTCCTTTACCTAATTTATCCAAAGAATTAGGTATTCAATTATATGGAAAATACGAAGGATTAAATCCCACCGGCTCATTCAAAGATCGCGGGATGGTGATGGCTGTAGCAAAAGCGGTAGAAGAAGGTGCCAAAGCGATTGTTTGTGCTTCTACAGGAAATACTAGTGCCGCCGCTGCTGCGTATGCCACAAGAGCAGGCATTAAAGCGTATGTAGTGATTCCAGAAGGAAAAATCGCACTGGGAAAATTGGCGCAAGCTATTATGTATGGGGCGGACATTATTTCAATTCCAGGTAACTTTGATGAAGCATTAAAAGCGGTGCGAGAGATTGCGAAAACTGAGGCAGTTGCGCTAGTTAATTCAGTGAATCCTTATCGCTTAGAAGGGCAAAAGACAGCAGCTTTTGAAGTTTGTGAACAATTAGGTCAAGCGCCCGATGTCTTAGCGATTCCAGTTGGAAATGCCGGCAATATTTCCGCTTACTGGAAAGGCTTTAAAGAATGGCATGAAAAACAAGGAACAACTTTACCAAGAATGCATGGTTTTGAAGCAGAAGGTGCCGCAGCAATCGTGAAAGGCCAAGTGATTGAGCAACCTGAAACCGTGGCAACAGCGATCCGGATTGGAAATCCTGCTAGTTGGCAACTAGCAGAACAGGCACGGGATGAATCCGGTGGTTTCATTGATGCCGTGACAGATCAAGAAATTTTAACGGCTTACCGAAAAATTGCTGCTCAAGATGGGGTTTTCATTGAACCTGGTTCGGCTGCTTCATTAGCTGGAGTTATTCAACATGTTAAAAGCGGTAAAATCAAAGCAGGTGAAACCGTCGTGGCAGTCTTTACTGGTAACGGACTGAAAGATCCTGATACAGCAATGGAGACAGAAGTAGCTATTTCAAAAATGAGTGACGTGGAAGAAATGCGTCTGCACTTACGAAAAGGAGTCGCAACACTATGAAAATAAGAGTACCTGCCACTAGTGCCAACTTAGGACCTGGCTTTGATTCATGTGGCATTGCATTATCCGCTTATTTAACAATCAACGTTTTAGGTGAAAGTGAATTTTGGGAAATTCAACATACTTTGGGAGAAGAGATTCCTACTAATGAAGAGAATTTATTAATTCAAACGGCATTGAAAATTGCACCAGAATTAACACCAAAAGTTATTCGGATGGTTTCTGACATTCCCCTTGCAAGAGGACTAGGCAGTAGCTCAAGTGTGATTGTAGCAGGCATTGAATTAGCTAACCGACTAGCACATTTAAATTTGTCCCCTAAAGAAAAAGTTCGTTTGGCCACAGAGATGGAAGGACATCCGGATAATGTGGCCCCAGCTATTTTAGGAGATTTCGTGGTGGCTAGCCATGTAGAAAACCAAGTCTACCATGTCAAACATCACTTTCCAATGTGTGATGTCATTGCATTTATTCCAGAGGAACCGTTATTTACCGAAAAAAGTCGCGCTGTTTTGCCCGAAAAATTGACTTATAAAGAAGCGGTCGCGGCCAGCTCAATTGCCAATGTTATGATTGCCGCAATTTTAAACGGGGATTTACCTTTAGCAGGCAAAATGATGGAACAAGATAAATGGCATGAAACGTATCGTCGTTCATTGGTTCCTCATTTAAAAGAAATTCGTCGTTTAACTCAGCAAAAAGGTGCTTATGGCTCTTTCTTAAGCGGTGCTGGTCCAACTGTGCTAATCTTGTCGCCAGAAGAACGAACCAACGAAATTGTTCAAAATTTGGAAAAATTATCTACCAAAGCGAGCATCCAAATTTTCAATATTGATCAAGAAGGCGTTCAAGTCTTTTAAAAAAACGAGAAAAAATCACTAGTGATTTTTTCTCGTTTTTTTTAATCCTCGGCTGTTTCCGTGGAATAATAACTATGATCTTCTAAGTTCAAAGCATTAAGAATCATTGAGGCAGTTTCTTCAATTGAAAGAGAAGCGACATCAATAACGATACAACCTAATTTTTGATAAAGATCATTAGCAAAAGCCAGTTCTCGCCGAATTTTTTCAATATCTGAATAAGAAGTATTTTCAGGCAATCCATATGCGCGCATTCGTTCTTTACGAATCCCGTTTAAAACATTGGGATCATTGGTTAAGCCAACAATTTTTTTAGGGTCCATTTCGAATAATTGTTTCGGTAAATGTGCTTCAGGAATTAGTGGCAAATTAGCAACTTTTAAGTTCTTGTTGGCTAAAAAGAGACTTAGCGGTGTTTTAGAAGTTCGGGAAACGCCAAGAAGTAACACATCCGCTTCTAAAAAGCCTCGTGGGTCCTTGCCATCGTCATATTTGACAGCAAACTCCATTGCTTCAATTCGTTTAAAATAATTTTCATTCAGATGATGTAAGGCACCTGGTTCCCGCATGGGCGCGACACCTGTTAATCGTTCGATTTCCGCAACTGGTGGTGTCAAAATGTCAAAATGGAACAATTGATGCTCATTGAAAAATTGATTAGCAATCGCCACGAGATGATCATTAATGATAGTATGCAGTACCATGGCCTCTGCTTTTTTTGCATCTTCTAACGCTTGCACCAGTTTATCTTCGTCTTTAACGAATGTTCGTCTAATCAAAGTAAAATCAACAGTGGGGTATTGGGCCATTGAAGCAGCCGCCAATTTTGAAGCGGTCTCGCCAGCAGAATCTGAGATGACAAAAATCGTCACACATTTTTTTTCTTCAGAAATAGTCATAGAGGGTAAGTCCTTTCTTGCATTTTTAATAATTTTATTATACCATAAGTCCAGAATGTATTTCGTAATGATTCTGATTTAGGTTGGTGAGGGAGGAAATGGCGATGGCACCAGTAAAAACCAATATTGAACAAGCCTTAGAAACCATGAAAGCCAGTGGATTAAAATATACTAAAAAACGAGAATTACTGATGAGCTATTTGATTAAGCGAAATCGGTATGTTTCTGCACGTGAAGTGTATGAATTTATGAATGAAACCTTTAAAGGAGTCAGTTATGATACGGTTTATCGTAACTTGCATGACTTTGAGCGCTTAGAATTGCTGGAAAAAACAGAATTAAATGGCGAACAAAAGTTTCGCTTCCGTTGTTGCCAAGAGGTGGAACATCATCATCACTTTATTTGTACGGTTTGTGGCAAAACGGAAGAAATTCACATGTGTCCGATGAATTTTTTTGAAGAACAGTTAAAAGGTTGTTCAATTGAAGGACATCGCTTTGAAATACTTGGTCGTTGTGCCGATTGTTGCGAAAAATAGCGAATAAGACGAAAAATCAAACAAAAATTTCGTATTTTATCAGTAGAGTGGTTGACGGTTATTTATGCTTTAGCTATAATATAACAAGGACAGTATTTTAATTTGTGGGTTTTTCCCACAAATAAGAAAAACGGTTACTTTTTAAGCTCGGAGGGAGGGAATAACATGTCAAAAACAGTCGTTCGTAAAAACGAATCTCTTGATGATGCTCTTCGTCGCTTCAAACGTTCCGTTTCAAAAGCGGGTACTTTACAAGAATCACGTAAACGTGAATTCTACGAAAAACCAAGTGTAAAGCGTAAGAAAAAATCTGAAGCAGCTAGAAAACGTAAAAAATTCTAGTTTTGAATGAATTGGAGTTGGTGGTATGTCATTGCTAACCACATTGAATGACGACATTAAAACAGCGATGAAAGCTAAAGACAAAGAAACTTTAGCCGTACTTCGTATGTTAAAGACTGCCATTCAAAATGATCAGATTAAAGCGGGCCGTGAATTGAACGGAGAAGAAGAACTCACTGTATTGTCTCGTGAGATGAAACAGAGAAAAGATTCTTTATCAGAGTTTGAAAAGGCGGGACGCGACGATCTTGTTGAAAAAGTAAAAGTTGAAATAGCAATTGTTGAAAAATATATGCCTCAACAACTAACGGAGGAAGAAATTCGTCAACTAGTTCAAGAGGTAATGACGCAAACTGGCGCCACTTCACCAAAAGATTTTGGTAAAGTGATGGGCGCTATGATGCCGAAAGTCAAAGGCAAAGCCGATGGCAACCAAGTTAACGCAATTGTGAAAGAATTATTACAAGAAAACTAAGAGCGTTATCGAAACTAGGACAGGATACTGTCCTAGTTTTTTTTATGCAAAGAGAAAACCGGTAGCTTTTTACGGTTTTCTCTTTTTTGACTTTCAAAGTCAAATCAGGTACGACTTCTTTTTAAACAGATAAGAATGTGGTATCATTGTAAAGGACTATATAATAAAGGAGATGGACGTTTTTTGACAGATAATCAGTCAAAATCTTTGGAATTAATACTTACTGATTCTGATGATGCACACATGCTTTTAGGAACACATGATAAACATATCAAATTTTTAGAAGAGAATACTCACGTAACGATTAATAGTCGTGGCGAAGTTATTCAGTTAATTGGCGAATCATCAGAGGTAGAGTTAGTCGCTTCCGTGTTAAGAGCGCTACAAACATTAATTCAACGAGGCATCAAAGTGCATACGCCAGATGTCGTTTCTGCTTTAAAAATGGCCAAAGCTGGAAATTTAGAGGCGTTTATTGCCATGTATGAAGAAGAAATTATGAAGGACCATCATGGTCGGGCCATCCGAATTAAGAATGTTGGTCAAAAAAAATATATCGATGCAGTTAAAACTCATGACGTCATTTTCGGGGTGGGACCTGCGGGGACAGGAAAAACCTTTTTAGCCGTGGTGATGGCAGTAGCAGCCTTAAAAAAAGGTGAAGTACAAAAAATTATTTTAACTCGTCCAGCGGTGGAAGCTGGCGAAAGCTTGGGCTTTTTACCAGGTGACTTAAAAGAAAAAGTCGATCCTTATTTACGTCCAGTTTACGATGCCTTGTATCAAATTTTTGGTATGGATCATACAAATCGTTTAATGGAACGCGGCGTTATTGAAATTGCCCCGCTTGCTTATATGCGTGGTCGTACATTGGATGATGCTTTTGTCATTCTAGATGAAGCACAAAATACCACGGTTGCCCAAATGAAAATGTTTTTAACTCGTTTAGGGTTTAGTTCAAAAATGATTGTTAATGGAGATACTAGTCAGATTGACTTGCCACGTGGTGTAACAAGTGGTTTAGTTAACGCCGAGCGTACGTTAAAAGACATTGAAAAAATTGCCTTTGTAAATTTTGAAGCCAGTGACGTTGTGCGTCATCCTGTTGTAGCACAAATTATTCAAGCCTATGAAAAAGAACAACAAAAGCATTCCTAAGCAGTTAGGGAAGGAGTGAAAGTACCTTTTGAAAAAAGTACTTACAAAGTTAGGGGATCGTTTAGGTAAAGCCTATTTACCTATTTTATTAGCCGTTTTTTCTCTTCTTTTATTTATGATTATGTTTGGCAGTGTCCATCAGAAAAGAGTAGAAATTAAAGAAGGTCAACTGGCCGAGAAAACCATTCGTGCAAATAAAAATATCGAGAATACCTACGAAACAGAACAAAGAAAAAAATTGGCAGCAGAAGCTGTCACACCCGAATATATTTATCAAGAAGATACGGCATCTGTCCAACATAATCGTATTGATAAATTATTTAAATTGATTGATTCTGCGAATGAAAAAGTAGACAAAGAGTACAGCAACAAGCAAGCGAAGGCCAAAAAGGAAGAAACGATTCCTGCGCCGACCGTGGAAGAACGAGTAGCTAGCTTAAAATCATTATTTGAATCTTTACCGCAAGATGAAGTTACGTTTTATCAAAGTTTTCCTAATGTTTTTTATCAAACAATCTTTACATTAACCTCTGAGCAATTGGATAAGGTTCGTTCAGAAAGTTTGATGTTGGTGGATGATGCGATGCAAAATCACGTTCGAGAATCTGATTTGGATAAAATTCGCCAAGAAGCTAACGGTAAAATTCAATACTTAGATATTACGAGTACAATGCAACAAGTCATTCGTTACATTGTTAACCAAGGGATTGTGGTAAACGATATTGCCAATGAAAAACGAACAGAAGAGCTACGCCAAAAAGCGATGAATGCTGTTCAACCCGCAATGATTTATCAAGGCGAAATTATTGTTCGTGAAGGTACTCAAATTGATGCAAAAGCGGTCGAAAAACTTGAGTTACTAGGAATGACTAGTCAAAATACCTCTATTTTTCCGATGGTGGCATTAGCATTAGCTATTTTACTTCAAGTTGAAGTGTTAATTTTCTTTACAAAACAAGTGACTGAGCCTTCGCGACAACGCTCGTTTATTATCTTTTACACGGGTGCTATGCTAATCAGTGTTATTTTAATGAAATTCTTCCAGATTTTCCAAACAGAGCAGTTGATGTATATTCCCTTGTTCTATCCGGCAGCCTTTGCGCCGCTGATTCTAAATCATTTTGTAAATCGTCGTTCAGGGATAATCGCTGCCATTTTCCAAGTCGTTTTTGCGTTATTTATCTTTTATAATTCTATTGGCACAAACTCGTTGACGGTTATTCTGATTATGTACTTATTCTCAGGATTTCTAGCAACAGTTGTTAAACGGAAACGGATGAGTGAGCAAGTTTTCCCAGCTTTAATGTGGGTAGTGGTCTTTCCTGTTTTCATGGCGGTTGTCTTAATGATTTATCAAGGAATGAGTTTAACAGATGGCAAAACGTGGACAGCTTTAATTTGTGCAAGTGCAGGAACGGTACTTTCATTTTTAGCAACAATGGGCTTGCATCCGTATATCGAATTATTAGTGACCGATGATAGTATGATTGTCTTGAATGAATTAAGTAATCCGAACCATCCGTTGTTAAAACAACTGTTAGAAGAAGCGCCAGGTACCTATCATCATAGCATGATGGTGGCTAGTTTGAGCGCTAACGCTGTTGCTGAGATTGGCGGGCGGTCGCTATTAACACGAGTTGCTTGTTATTACCATGACATTGGTAAAATTAAACACGCCAATTTCTTTGTGGAAAACTTACCTGCTGGTGCAGAAAATCCACATAACTTTTTATTACCAGAAGATAGTAAACAAATTATTTTTGGCCACGTAATTGATGGCGCCAAAATTTTAGAAGAGTACAATATGCCGCAAATGGTGATTGACATTTGTCGTCAACATCATGGCACAACATTGATGAAATTTTTCTATGTGAAAGCAAAAGAACGCAATCCTGAAATTAAAGAATCAGACTTCCGTTATCCTGGGCCACGTCCACAAACACGAGAAGCAGGGATTGTGAGTATTGCTGATACTTGTGAGGCTGCTGTGCGGGCGATGGATCATCCCACCAACGAAAAAATTCAAGCCTTTGTGCATAATGTGATTCAAGACAGAATTTCAGATGGCCAATTAGATGAATGTGGGTTAACGATGAAAGAGATTCGCATCATTGAAAAATCATTAATTAATGGATTATGCAGTACCTTCCATTCACGGATTAAGTATCCAAAAATGAAAGCTGAAGCAGAAGAAATGAAAGATGAACAAGAAAAGAGAGATGACTAATGGATATTACTTTCATTGATGAAACCGAGAAAGTACCAACAGAAGAAATCAAAGAAATCGAAAACTTGCTGCAATTTGCAGCGGGTTTTCTAGAAATTGCCGAAGATACGGAGATGTCGGTGACTTTTACAGATAACGCAGGTATCCAAGTGATTAATCGTGACTATCGGGGCAAAGATATGCCTACAGATGTCATCAGTTTTGCTTTAGAGGATGAAGGGGAAGACGAATTGCCAATTATTTTTGATGATGAAGAGTTGGCAGAGCTACCACGTAATCTAGGTGATTTAATTATTTCAACAGAGCGAGCAGCAGAACAAGCAGTTGAATATGGGCACACATTGGAACGAGAAATGGGCTTTTTGGCAGTACATGGCTTTTTACATTTGAATGGGTACGATCATATGGAACCTGAAGATGAAAAAGAAATGTTTGGTTTACAGAAAGAGATTTTAGATGCGTATGGCCTTAAAAGATGAGCAAACAGGAAAGAATAAACATTTTATTAATTCATTAGAATTTGCCTGGCAAGGAATCAAAACAGTTTTTCGAGAAGAACGTAATATGCGCAAACATGTGGCGTTTGGTGCCACGGCCATTGTGTTTGGTTTCTTGTTTTCCTTAACACTTGCTGAATGGCTGTGGTTGTTATTGGCTGTTTTTCTTGTCTGGTTGGCAGAAATTATCAACACAATTTTTGAAAATGTCGTAGATATGTTTACGGATTTTCACTTTCATCCAATCGGAAAAAAGGTTAAAGACATGGCCGCAGGAGCTGTTTTATTAACAGCCGGTTTCGCAGTGCTAGTAGGACTAATTCTATTTGTACCAAAAATTTTACAAATCATTCAAATGTGGAAATAAGAGGAGAAATACAATGACAACTGAACATAAATCTGGTTTCGTAGCCATTGTCGGCAGACCAAATGTTGGGAAATCAACATTGTTAAATCGAATTGTCGGCCAAAAAATTGCAATTATGAGTGACAAAGCACAAACAACTCGTAATAAGATTCAAGGAATTTATACAATTCCTGAAGCACAAATTGTTTTTATCGATACTCCAGGGATTCACAAACCTAAACACCGCTTAGGCGATTTCATGGTGGAAAGTGCCTACAATGCGATGCGTGAAGTAGATGCTACTCTATTTATGGTAAGTGCTGATCAAAAACGCGGGAAAGGTGACGACTTTATTATTGAACGATTGAAAAATAATAATAGTCCAGTCTACTTGATTATTAATAAAATTGACAAAGTCCATCCAGATGATTTATTGAGTATTATTGAAGACTATTCGAAACAAATGGACTTTAAAGAAATTATTCCCATTTCTGCCACGGAAGGAAATAATTTTGAGCATTTAATGGATGTTCTCGTTGAGCAAATGCCAGAAGGACCACAGTATTTCCCTGATGACCAAATTACGGATCATCCAGAATATTTTATCGTTTCTGAATTAATTCGTGAAAAAGTGTTACTTTTAACAAGAGATGAGATTCCTCATTCTGTCGCTGTTGTTGTGGACTCAATGAAACGGGATGAAAACGATAAAGTCCATGTCCAAGCAACCATTATTGTGGAACGGGACAGTCAAAAAGGTATCATTATTGGCAAAGGCGGAAAAATGCTGAAACAAATTGGTACCAAGGCGCGTCAAGATATTGAATATTTATTAGATGACAAAGTGTATTTGGAGCTGTGGGTAAAAGTCCAAAAAGACTGGCGTGACAAAAAAATCTATTTACAAGATTTTGGTTATCGCAAAGAAGAATATTAAGAAAGTAGTGTTTGGGAAGCGAGTGTATAAACGAACTTTCCAAACACTACACTAATTTACATAAGAAATGGAAGTGAATTGAATGGCATTAGGGGAGACCAAAGGCATTATTTTATTTACGAAGGATTTTAAAGAGAAGGATAAACTCGTCAAAATTTTTACAGAATCCTATGGAAAATTGATGTTTTTTGTGAAAGGTGCGCATCGAAAAAATAATCCTCTTTTGCCAGCGATTCTGCCATTTACAGAAGCCGTCTACATCGGAAACTTTAGAGAAGAAGGCTTATCTTTTCTCAATAGCAGCAAAGAAGTTCAACCTTTTCGAAACATTCAACAAGACATATTTATTAACGCATATGGAACATATATTTTAAACTTAGTCGATGCAGCAATTGAAGATCAGCACTATGATCCGAACTTATTTCAATTTACCCACATGGCATTATCCGCTTTAAATGAGCAAAAAGATCCGGAAATCATTACAAATATTTTTGAAATTCAATTGTTAGAACGGTTTGGTGTACGACCAGAATGGCATCATTGTGTGGCTTGTGGCGAAACACAAGGGAAATTTGATTATTCCTCAAAGTATAGCGGTGTGCTTTGTGAAAAACATTGGCATTTAGATGAACAGCGCTACCATGCAGATCCTAGAGCAATTCATTTTATTCGCTTATTTTCGCAAGTCTCCTATGAAAAAGTCCAAAACATTCAAGTAAAAGAAGAAACTAAGAAGAGTATTCGAGAAACGATTGATATGTTATACGATGAATATGTTGGTTTGCACTTAAAAAGCAAAAAATTTATTGATCAAATGAAAACGTGGGAAAATACGTTAAAAATTCCACCACGAAAGAAGGAAGAAAAATAAACGTAAACAAGCAGACGTTTTTCTAAAAAAAATTTGACAACTTCCCTCAGACACCGTATTATGATAGAGAAGTTAAATACGTACGAAGAAAAAGAGAAGTAAAAAGAACCCTCTGTTAAGCGAATCTGGGAGAGTGGGAGCCAGAAGCACGGAACTTTTGAAAGGCACTTTGGAGTACGACAAACGAAGCTGCCGATGAACACATCGGAAGTAGGGTGGAACCGCGATAATTATTCGTCCCTATGTCTATTAATAGGCATGGGGACTTTTTGCATGTTCCTCACTGCGACTGACACAAAGTGTCAGAGCAGATGTGGAACAGCACAAGGTGACCAAAGGGAACGTTGTAACCGAATAAAAAAAGCAAACAGTTAACACCAAAAGAAAAAATAGTAACGTTTATTCAAAAAAGCTCAATTGGCGCAAAGGCGACAGAGTAGATGATGAACAGCATAAAAATTATCCCATTCTACAAAATTGTTTCTCTGTAGCCCTTTTTAAATTTACATTCCCGAAGCAAAGCCAATCCCTATGTCTATAAAAAATATTCCAAGGAGGAAAACAATGAAAAACAAGTTAACCGTACAAGAAATGATTTTAACCTTGCAAAAATTTTGGTCATCTAATGGCTGTATGTTAATGCAAGCCTATGATACAGAAAAGGGAGCCGGCACCATGAGTCCTTACACGTTTTTACGTGCCATTGGACCTGAACCATGGAATGCTGCCTACGTAGAACCTTCTCGTCGTCCAGCTGATGGGCGCTATGGTGAAAATCCGAACCGTCTATACCAACATCATCAATTCCAAGTTGTAATGAAGCCTTCTCCTGAAAATATCCAAGAACTTTATCTAGAAAGTTTGAAATTATTAGGAATTGATCCATTAGAACATGACATTCGTTTTGTAGAAGATAACTGGGAAAATCCCTCAATGGGTTGTGCTGGTTTAGGTTGGGAAGTTTGGTTAGATGGCATGGAAATTACCCAATTTACGTATTTCCAACAAGTCGGCGGCTTACAATGTCATCCTGTCACTTCTGAAATTACTTACGGGTTAGAACGCTTGGCATCATATATCCAAGAAGTCGAAAGTGTCTATGATTTAGAATGGACACAAGGCGTTAAATATGGTGAAATTTTTGTGCAACCTGAATATGAACATTCAAAATATTCCTTTGAAATTAGTAACCAAGAAATGCTTTTAGAAAACTTTGACAAATTTGAAAAAGAAGCTAAACGCTGTATTGAAGAAAGCTTAGTTCACCCAGCCTATGATTATATTTTAAAATGTAGCCATACATTCAATTTATTGGATGCTCGCGGCGCTGTCTCTGTAACGGAACGTGCAGGATATTTAGCCCGCATTCGGAATATGGCTCGTTCCGTAGCGAAAATTTTTGTGGCTGAACGTGAAAAATTAGGGTTCCCATTATTAAATAAAGATCAAAGTGTATCCAAGGAGGCAGAATAACATGGCAAAAGATTTATTATTAGAAATTGGCTTAGAAGAAATGCCCGCACATGTTGTCACACCAAGCCGTATCCAACTTGAAGAAAAAGTAATCAAATTTTTAGATGAACATCATTTAGACTATGAAACAGTGCAATCCTTTGCCACACCTCGTCGCTTAGCCGTGAAAGTAACTGCGATTCCTGAAAAACAAGCGGATGTTGAAGAAGAAGTAAAAGGTCCAGCGAAAAAAATTGCTTTAGATGCTGAAGGAAATTGGTCAAAAGCTGCACAAGGTTTTGTACGCGGCCAAGGAGTTACAACTGAGGACATTGTTTTCAAAGAATTAAATGGTGTCGAATATGTCTATGTGACGAAGTTTACCAAAGGCCAAAGTGCCAAAGAAGTATTAACAAAATTAAATGACGTGATTACAAGTCTAACTTTCCCGGTAACAATGCACTGGGCAAACTATGATTTCGAATATATTCGTCCAATTCATTGGATTGTGGCACTACTTGATGATGAAGTAATTCCTTTCAACGTGTTAGACGTGACGACAGGGCAAACTTCTCGTGGCCACCGTTTCTTGGGAGACGATGTGACGTTCCAACATGCTAATGAATATGAAGCAAAATTAAAAGAACAATTTGTAGTGGTTCAACCGAATGAACGGAAACAAATGATTGTTGATCAAGCGAACGCTCTCGCTGCAGAAAAAAATTGGCAGTTAGCTTTAGATGAAGAGTTATTGGAAGAAGTTACGAATTTAGTGGAATATCCAACTGCATTTGTAGGCAGTTTTGATGAAAAATATTTATCTGTTCCAGATGAAGTATTAGTGACTTCTATGAAAGAACACCAACGTTACTTTGAAGTTCGTAACGACCAAGGCTTATTAATGCCGCATTTTATCGCTGTTCGCAATGGGGATAATGTTCACCTTGAAAACGTGATTAAAGGAAATGAAAAAGTGTTAATTGCTCGTTTAGAAGATGCAGAATTCTTTTACAATGAAGATAAAAAATTAACGATTGAAGCATGTGTTGAAAAACTAAAAAATGTGACTTTCCATGAAAAGATTGGCTCAATTTATGAAAAAATGCAACGGGTTGCTTTAATTGCACAAATCATTGGTCGAAAAGTTGGCTTATCTGAGGAGGAATTGGAAGATTTAAAACGTGCCTCTGAAATTTATAAATTTGACTTAGTAACAAATATGGTTGGTGAATTCCCAGAATTACAAGGAATTATGGGAGAAAAATATGCCTTATTACAAGGCGAAAAACCAGCCGTAGCAACGGCGATTCGAGAACATTATTTACCAACTTCTAGTGAAGGTGAATTGCCAGAAACAGCAATCGGGGCTGTTTTGGCCTTAGCCGATAAGCTTGACAGCGTCTTTTCATTCTTCTCAGTTGGTATGATTCCAACAGGTTCTAACGATCCTTATGCACTTCGTCGTCAAACCTATGGCGTTATCCGAATTATTGAAGATAAAGGCTGGACCTTCCCATTAGTTCAATTACAAACAGAAGTTGATGAAGCAGTGAATCAAGATGTTGAGAAATATGGCGTTTTACTAAACGAAGGACAAGCAGAAGTCGTTGAATTTGTGAAAGCTCGCTTACGTCAATTATTAATGACGAAAAATGTTCGCCATGACATTATCGATGCAGTGGTGTCTGCTGAGCAAGCCGATTTATCGAATTTATTTGCTTCAGCGAATATTTTAAAAAGCCGTTTTGAAGATCAAGATTTTAAACCATCAATGGAAGCCTTAACGCGTGTTATTAATTTAGCGAAAAAAGGTCAAGAACTTTTAGGTGATACTGAAGAAGGGATTGATCCAAGTCTGTTTGAAAATAAGGCAGAAAAAGAACTGTATCAAGCAGTTAACGATTTATCTGAAGCATTTGCGACACGCACGATTGCAGAAAACTATGAAGCACTAGTAAATCTACGTCCGTTAATTGATGCGTACTTCAATGAAACGATGGTTATGGTTGAGGATGAAAAAGTCAAACAAAACCGATTAAAACAATTAATGCAAATTGCTAAAATGGCGTTATCAATTGCTAGCTTAGATTTATTAATTGTAAAATAAAAAGCGCTGTTTTTCGACCGCTAAGGAGGAACCGACAGCATGCTAGAAACAACGTTTGAACAAATTTTAACACAATTATCAAAGCCAGCTGTTCGTGCGCTAACGAATGAAAAAATCGACAGTGTGGATGAACTCTACGCACGAGGCCGAAAAGCGTTACTTTCGTTGCATGGCTTTGGTCCAAAGTCTATTCGAACTATTGAAGAGATGACTGGGAAAGAATTGAAGTAAAAAAAGGATCGCCGTTTAGAGGCGATCCTTTTTTTATTTACGTTTTTGTTTTCCAGCATTGCGACCTTTATTGCCGTTTGCTTTTGGTTGGTTCGTTTTTTGCGTTGCTTTGTTTGTTTCTTTTGGTGTCACATCCTTGATAGGAGTAACCACTTGTTTTGGTGGGTTATTTTTCAATTCTTCTTGTACTTGTTTTTTAATTCTTGGACGTAAGAGGATATTTGTGATGGCAGATTGAATACATGTGAAAATACCACCAACTACCCAGTAAAGCGCTACGCCTGCAGGTGAGCTAAAGGACATGAAAACAATCATTAATGGTGAAACAATCAGCATTGATTTCATTGTTTTCTTTTGTTCTTCAGGAATACCAATCATTGAAATATAACCTTGAGCTAAATAGGCTAAACCAGCTAATGCCACTAAAATCATATTTGGTTGCCCTAAATTCATTCCTAAGAAGCTTGCCGTGGCAATACCTTTTGTATAACGAGCAGCAAAGAACAGAGAAGAGAAAATAGGCATTTGAATTAATAAAGGCAAACAACCAATTCCGCCAACCATACTCACATTGTTTTCTTTATAAATCTTTTGTAGTTCTGCTTGTGCGGCCATTTGTTCTTCACGCGTACTTGCTTGTTTCATTTTTGCTTGTGCAACATCCACTTGGGGTTTGATTGCTTGCATTTTTTCCGTTTGGATAAAGCTTTTTTTCGATTGATGTAAGCCTAACGGTAAAATAATGATCCGTACAATAATGGTGATAAAAATAATCGCCCAACCATAGTTCCAATTAAAGTTATCGACAAGATAAGTAATTGCATTACTCATCGGTAAAACAAGGAAGTTATAGACAAAACCTTCACCAGTTGGTTGTCCATCTGCTCCTGTTTTCACACAGCCTGATAAAAACATTACTAAAAATAGTAAGCCAGAGCCGTAAAGCCATCGGTTTAATTTACGCATGTAATTCGGTCCTTTTCTAAAAAATTTTTACATGGTTAACTATACTTGAAACAGCGCTCTTTTTCAATCAAAATCGAAAAGAAGCTCTTACAAAAATCAATAAAAAGCAGGAACTACTTGCTGTTCAAGGCTTCTTCCCAAAGAAATCAATCGTTAGAAAGTAAGTTTATTGAATCACTTTAAATTGTTCCGTTTCTTCTAACAAAGGGTCTTCTTGAATATCAACATACGTTACACGTCCCGCTGGACTGGGGGAATCTTTGATTTTTTTGATAAATGTTTCCATTATGTCTTCAGGTGCAATTGCTGTGATTGAAACGGACCCGTCGTCTTCGTTCTTCACCGAACCAGTGACACCTAATTGATCTGCCACCATTTTTGTCATGTAGCGGAAGCCAACACCTTGGACACGCCCTTGTACATTCATTCTTAGTTTTTCCATGAGAGACACTTCCTTTGCTTTTTTCTTTATGATAGCGATTTTTCTTGGTTCTAGCAAGTATCCAAGCAAGCTAGAAGCATGCTATAATACAAAGGCGAGGTGACTTATGAAAGAAATTACATCAACGAAAAATAACCAATTAAAAGAATGGAAAAAATTACACAAAAAGAAGTACCGAGAAGAACTGAACCAATATATAATAGAAGGATTTCATTTAATTGAAGAAGCTGTGAAGGCCAATGCCGATGTCCAGTGGATTTTGTTTAACCAAAGAGGTCAACAAGAATGGGGAACTTGGTTAGCTGAACAAGAAACAGAAAAATTAATTTTTGTTAGTGATGAGGTTTTAAATAGCTTGTCGGAGCTGCCAACTTCACAAGGAATTTTGGCAATTGTCACCTTGGAAACGCAACAAGAGCAGTTGCTTTCTTTTAAAGGTGGTTGGTTACTTTTAGATAATATCCAAGACCCTGGCAATGTTGGTACGATGATTCGCACAGCTGATGCAGCAGGTTTAGCAGGCGTGATTTTAGGTAAGGGCACAGCAGATATTTACAATACAAAAGTGTTGCGCTCAATGCAGGGAAGTCACTATCATTTACCAGTTCTCCAACGAGAGTTGACTGAAGTGGTTCAGGCATTCAAGAAGCAAGGACTACCAGTTTTCGGTACAGAATTAAATGAAGCTGCGATTGCTTATTATGAACAAGAGGCAGTGGAAAATTATGCGTTGATTTTAGGCAATGAAGGTAGCGGGGTTTCGCCAGAATTGTTAGCAGAAACCACGAAAAATCTTTATATTCCAATGAAAGGTCAAGCAGAATCATTGAATGTCGCTATCGCAGCGGGTGTGTTAATGTTTTATTTTGAAAATAATCAATAACAGAAACGAGTGTCAAAAAATGCTGACTATCAAAAAGACAACCCAGTTAACAGAAAAAGAATTAGAAACCATTATGGCTATTTGGCTGCAAACGAATCTAGAAGCTCATCCATTTGTCGCACCAACTTATTGGCAAGAAAATAAGGCATTTGTCCGCGCTGCGTTACCAAAAGCAACACTGATCTTAGCAGAAGAAGAGGGTCAGATAATTGGGTTTTTAGGCTTAATGGATAACTATATCGCAGGAATTTTTATAAAAAAAGCGTTTCAAGGGAAGGGCATCGGTCAGAAATTACTGCAAGTAGCAAAAGAAGAACAGGACCTCTTATCTTTGGCTGTTTACAGGAAAAATCAAGCAGCTTATGCCTTTTATCAAAAACAAGGCTTTGTCCAACAAAAGCGAACCATCGATGAAACGGGAAACGAAGAATGTCATCTTGTTTGGCAAGCGCAGTAGGAGCGACATTTCTAGTTTTAAGGCTTGCTATTTTTCTGAAAATATCTTATACTGTTAAAGGTGTGATTTTCACACACGAAATCCACATTCTTTTCCATCTGCGAAGTGGTGCTACTACGGTAGTTCTTCAAGGAGTTGACGAAAAGAAGAGGAAAATAAAAACCAAACTGGAGGAAACACAACATGGCAGTAATTTCTATGAAACAATTACTAGAAGCCGGCGTACACTTTGGTCACCAAACTCGTCGCTGGAACCCAAAAATGAAGAAATATATCTTCACAGAAAGAAACGGTATCTACATCATTGACTTACAAAAAACAGTGAAATTAGTAGATGCAGCTTACGATTACATGAAAAACGTTGCAGAAGAAGGCGGCGTTGCTTTATTCGTAGGAACTAAAAAACAAGCACAAGAAGCAATCAAAGATGAAGCAATCCGCGCTGGTCAATACTATGTAAACCATCGTTGGTTAGGTGGTACGTTAACTAACTGGGATACAATCCAAAAACGTATTGCTCGCTTGAAAAAAATCAATGCAATGGAAGAAGACGGCACTTTCGAAGTTTTACCTAAGAAAGAAGTTGCTGGCTTAAACAAAGAACGTGAACGTTTAGAAAAATTCTTAGGTGGTATCGCTGATATGCCAAGAATTCCAGATGTAATGTACATCGTTGACCCACGTAAAGAACGCATTGCTGTTCAAGAAGCACACAAATTAAACATTCCAATCGTTGCAATGGTTGATACAAACTGTGATCCTGATGAGATCGATGTTGTAATCCCTTCAAATGATGATGCAATCCGCGCCGTGAAATTAATCACTGCTAAAATGGCTGACGCTTTCATCGAAGGTAACCAAGGGGAAGACCAAGCAACTGAAGAGTTATTCGTTGAAGAAACACCAGAAGCAACTTCAATCGAAGAAATCGTTGATGTTGTTGAAGGAAACAACGAATCAGCTGAATAATAATGATTACGGAGCTGTCTCAAAGGCTAGGCGACAAAAAGCCTGATTCTCCTTTGAGATAGCTTTTTTAAAAAGAATTGATAATATCCGAGGAGGACACAAATAATGGCAGACGTTACAGCTAAAATGGTAAAAGAATTACGCGATATGACTGGCGTTGGAATGATGGACGCTAAAAAAGCATTAGTAAAAGTAGAAGGCGACATGGAAAAAGCCGTAGACTTTTTACGTGAAAATGGTATGGCTAAAGCAGCGAAGAAAAATGACCGCATTGCGGCCGAAGGTTTAGCAAACGTAGCAACTGTGGGTAACGTTGCAGCAATCGTTGAAGTAAACTCAGAAACTGACTTCGTTTCTAAAAACGAAATGTTCCAAGATTTAGTTAAAGATATTGCGACTAAAGTTGCTGAAAACAAACCAGCTACGATGGAAGAAGCAATGGCTATTAAAACTGAAAAAGGCACAATCGAATCTGATTTAATCGAAGCAACAACTGTTATCGGTGAAAAAATCAGCTTCCGTCGTTTTGAAGTTGTCGAAAAAGCTGACAATGCTGCATTTGGCGCTTACTTACACATGGGTGGCCGTATTGCTGTATTAACAGTTATCGATGGCACAACTGACGAAGAAGTAGCGAAAGATGTTGCTATGCACATCGCGGCAATCAACCCTCGCTATGTCAACGAATCTCAAATTCCTCAAGAAGAATTAGAACACGAAAAAGCTGTGTTAACTGAACAAGCATTAAACGAAGGTAAACCAGCAAATATCGTTGAAAAAATGGTTGTTGGTCGTCTACAAAAATTCAAAGCAGAAATCGCTTTGGTTGACCAACCATTTGTTAAAGATCCAGATATGACTGTCGAAAAATTTGTTGCTTCTAAAGGCGGCGAAGTGAAATCATTCGTACGTTTTGAAGTTGGCGAAGGTATCGAAAAACGTGAAGATAACTTTGCGGATGAAGTAATGAGCCAAATGAAAAACTAAGAGCATCAAACGCTCGGTTGAAAAGCCGTGAATCATAAGTATCTAAACAGACAGCGATCCCCAAAGGAAGCTGCATAAATTGATTACTGCTTGATTCAAGGCAGTCTTTCAGCCATTTGGGAACGCATAACTTTGATATGCGCTCCCTTTTTTTAGGCAAAACCAGTGGATCGCACTGCTTGGTCAAAAAAATCATTTTGGTGAAAAGTCATCTAAATGAGGAATTGAATGATTTTTAGAGAATCTTGGAGGGAATTATGATGGTTAAACCTAAGTATCAACGTGTCGTATTAAAGTTAAGTGGAGAAGCGCTAGCCGGAGAAGACGGTTTTGGCATTAAACCACCAGTCATTAAAGAAATCGTCCAAGAAATTAAAGAGGTCCATGAATTAGGTATCGAAATGGCCATCGTGGTTGGCGGCGGAAACATTTGGCGTGGACAAATTGGTGCTCAAATGGGCATGGAACGTGCACAAGCTGATTATATGGGCATGTTAGCTACTGTGATGAATGCCTTAGCATTGCAAGATACATTAGAAAATCTTGGTGTGCCTACACGTGTTCAAACATCAATTGAAATGCGTCAAATTGCAGAACCATACATTCGTCGTCGTGCAGAACGTCATTTAGAAAAAGGCCGCGTTGTTATTTTTGCCGGAGGAACAGGAAATCCTTACTTCTCGACAGATACAACGGCTGCGTTACGAGCTGCAGAAGTAGATGCGGACGTCATCTTAATGGCGAAGAACAATGTTGATGGTGTTTATTCTGCGGATCCACGTGTGGATGAAACAGCGACAAAATTTGAAGAACTAACACATTTAGATGTTATTTCTAAAGGGCTGCAAGTAATGGATTCAACAGCAAGCTCATTAAGTATGGATAACGATATTCCTTTAGTTGTCTTTAACCTAAATGAAGCAGGAAATATCCGTCGTGCCATCCTTGGTGAAAATATCGGAACAACTGTAAGGGGGAAATAAAGAATGTCTAAAGAAGTTTTAGCAACAGCCAAAGAAAAAATGACAAAAGCGGAAGAAAGCTTACGCCGTGAATTAGGTCAAATTCGTGCTGGTCGTGCGAACGCAAGTCTATTAGACCGTATTCAAGTAGAATATTATGGTGCACCAACACCAGTTAACCAATTAGCAAGTATCAATATCCCAGAAGCACGTGTATTAATGATTACACCGTTTGACAAAAATTCTATCGCTGACATTGAAAAAGCTATTCAAATGAGTGATATCGGCATTAGCCCAACCAATGATGGAAATGTCATCCGTTTAGTGATTCCACAATTAACGGAAGAACGTCGGAAAGAATTAGCCAAAGACGTGAAAAAAGAAGCGGAAAACTCAAAAGTTGCTGTCCGTAACGTTCGTCGTGATGCAATGGATGAATTGAAAAAAGCTCAAAAAAATGGCGACATCACTGAAGATGAATTACGTTCATTTGAAAAAGATGTTCAAAAATTAACAGACGATAGCATCAAAAATATCGATGCGATTACTGCTGAAAAAGAACAAGAACTTTTAGAAGTATAAAACCAATCACTAATAAAAATTATTGAATCCAGAGAAGCAAATGCTCTGGATTTTTTTGTATAGATGATGAAGGCGTATCTCAACGCTCTCTTTGCGAAAGTCATTCTAAAGTAATTATCCAAGAAAACGCTTTCTTGAATAAATTTTTTTATTCTACCAGAATTTTTTTCTTTGTGTAGGGAGGATCACTTAAAAATATAGAGAAACTTTGAAATATCAGCCTTTTAAAATTTTCCTTCACAAATTGAATCCTAAAATTTGATGATAAGAGTTGTTATTTTTAGCAATTGTAATTTGCGATTCATTCTCAATTAGGCTAAAATGAGTGAGAACGGAAAAACGATTAAAACAAGTTGGAGGGAATTGTACATGTCTGTGTTAGAAATCAAAAATTTACACGTATCAATTGAAGATAAAAAGATTCTAAAAGGAGTCGATTTAACAATTAATACTGGAGAAATCCATGCAATTATGGGACCTAATGGAACTGGTAAATCTACTTTATCAGCAGCAATTATGGGAAATCCTAACTACGAAGTCACAGAAGGAGAAATTCTGTTTGACGGCGTCAACGTTTTAGATTTAGAAGTAGACGAACGCGCTCGCTTAGGCTTATTCTTAGCAATGCAATACCCAAGTGAAATTCCAGGGATTACCAATGCTGAATTCATGCGTGCAGCAATCAATGCAAAACGTGACGAAGACAACAAAATGTCAGTCATGCAGTTCTTAAAAAAATTAGATAGCAAAATGGAATTATTAAATATGCCTGAAGAAATGGCTGAGCGTTACTTAAACGAAGGTTTTTCTGGCGGCGAGAAAAAACGAAATGAAATTTTACAATTATTGATGTTAGAGCCAACGTTTGCCATTTTAGATGAAATTGATTCAGGCTTAGATATCGATGCGTTAAAAGTAGTTTCTAAAGGGGTTAATGAAATGCGCGGC
The DNA here is from genome assembly GCF_050541505.1 of Enterococcus sp. DIV0183. Taxonomy (NCBI): domain Bacteria; kingdom Bacillati; phylum Bacillota; class Bacilli; order Lactobacillales; family Enterococcaceae; genus Enterococcus; species Enterococcus sp. DIV0183. The sequence continues at coordinate 1,942,311 of NZ_CP172932.1, read as the reverse complement.
GAGAACTTTGGTGCGTTAATTATTACCCATTATCAACGCTTATTGAACTATATCACGCCAGATGTTGTTCATATCATGATGGAAGGCCGCGTTGTGAAAACCGGTGGGGCTGATTTGGCAAAACGTTTAGAAACAGAAGGCTATGCTGGTATCAGCCAAGAATTAGGTATTGATTACAAAGAAGAAGCGTAAGGAGGACAAGATAAATGAAAAAAGTAAATCTAATGGATTATCTTGACGAAGTCACCGCTTTTTCACTAGAACATGAAGAACCAGCTTGGATGACTGAATTGCGAACAACGGCTTTAAGAAACGCTGACGAAAGTGAGTTACCACATATTGATCGTGTGAAATTTCATCGTTGGCCTTTATTAAATGTTCACATGGAAAGTTATGTGCCTTCTGAAGGAAATGTCGCAAGTTTTGATCAAATGAAAGACAATCCTTTAATTGTTCAACAAGGATCTTTTCATGCTTTTGAGCAATTGCCAGCCTCATTAGCGGAACAAGGGGTAATTTTTACAGACATTTTTACTGCTTTACAAGAGCACCCAGAATTAGTTAAAGAATACTATATGACTAAAGCTGTATTACCAGAAGAAGATAAGCTGACAGCAGCTCATGCAGCTTTCATGAATAGTGGCGTTTTCTTATACGTTCCTAAAAACGTAGTGATTGAAGAGCCAATTGAATCTTTGTTTATTCAGGATTCAGATAGCAACCAACCTTTCTTTAAACATGTTTTAATCGTTGCAGATAATCATAGTGAATTCAGTTATTTAGAACGTTTTCAATCAACTGGTCATCACGCAGAGAAAGCTTCTGGAAATATCGTTGTGGAAGTGATTGCGAAAGATGGCGCAAAAGTTAAATACTCAGCCGTGGATCAATTAGGGCAAACTGTAACGACTTATATGAATCGTCGTGGCTATATTATGCGGGATGCCTCTGTTGATTGGGCTCTAGGCGTCATGAATGATGGCGATGTTGTGGCTGATTTTGATTCTGATTTAGTTGGCGAAGGCGCTCATTCAGAAGTTAAAGTTGTTGCAATTAGTGCAGGTAAACAAACACAAGGCATCGACACACGAGTGACAAACAAAGCGCCACATTCAATTGGTCATATTTTACAACATGGAGTTATTCGTGAACGTGGTACTTTAACGTTTAACGGAATTGGCCACATTTTAAAAGGAGCAAAAGGAGCCGACGCACAGCAAGAAAGTCGTGTTTTAATGCTGTCTGATAAAGCTCGTGGTGATGCCAATCCAATTCTTTTAATTGATGAAAATGAAGTGACTGCCGGACACGCAGCCAGCGTTGGTCGAGTAGATCCAGAAGAAATGTATTATTTAATGAGCCGCGGCTTGCGTAAAGAAGAAGCGGAACGTTTGGTGATTCGTGGCTTCCTAGGTTCTGTCATTACAGCAATTCCAGTTAAAGAAGTACAAAATGAATTTGTAGAAGTAATTGAAGGGAAGTTAAACGCATGATGGATGCAGCAACCATTCGTCAATCGTTTCCTATTTTATTTCAAGAAGTTAATGATGAACCGCTAGTTTATTTAGACAATGCTGCAACAACCCAAAAACCAACGGCAGTGTTAGATATTTTACGACATTATTATGAAACCGATAATGCCAATGTTCATCGTGGGGTGCACACGTTAGCCGAACGAGCAACGAAGGACTATGAAGCCTCCCGCGAAAAGGTTCGCCAATTTATCCATGCCAAAGAAACAGCGGAAGTTTTATTTACACGAGGAACAACAACCAGTTTGAATTGGATTGCCAAAAGTTATGGTGACTTGGCAGTTACAGCCGGGGATGAAATCGTCATATCTTACATGGAACATCATTCAAACATTATTCCCTGGCAACAATTAGCCCAACGTACAGGAGCCATTTTGAAGTATATAGACGTCACTGAAGACGGCTTTTTAGACATGGCAAGTGCACGTCAACAAATTACAGAAAAAACGAAAATTGTTTCGATTGCTCATGTTTCAAATGTGTTAGGGGTCATTAATCCAATCGAAGAATTAACACAATTAGCTCATCAAAATGGCGCTGTGATGGTGGTAGACGGCGCGCAAGCAGTTCCTCATATGCCTGTGGACGTTCAAGCCATCGATGCTGATTTTTATGCATTTAGTGGTCACAAAATGTGTGGACCAACTGGAATTGGTGTCCTTTATGGCAAACGTCATTTATTGGAACAAATGGAACCTGTGGAATTTGGTGGCGAAATGATTGACTTTGTTCATCTTCAAGAAAGTACTTGGAAAGAGCTTCCATGGAAATTTGAAGCTGGCACACCTAATATTGCTGGGGCAATTGCCTTAGGTGCCGCCATTGATTATTTAACAGAAATTGGTTTGGAGGCCATTCATCAACATGAAGCAGCCCTTGTTCACTATGTTTTGCCGAAGTTGCAAGCTATCGAGGGCTTGACGATTTATGGTCCACAGAATCCAAAAGACCACACAGGTGTGATTGCTTTTAATATTGAAGGTTTACATCCACATGATGTGGCTACGGCGTTAGATATGGAAGGGGTCGCTGTCAGAGCGGGTCACCATTGCGCGCAACCGTTATTAAACTATTTGAGCGTGCCAGCAACCGCACGGGCAAGTTTTTATTTATACAATACCAAAGAAGACGCAGATCGCTTAGTTGAAGCGATTAAAGCGACAAAGGAGTTTTTCCAGCATGGCACTTTCTAAATTAGATAACTTATATCGCCAAGTCATTTTGGACCATTCTAGCCACCCACATCACCACGGAACGCTAGATGCGTCTAGCCAAACAATTGAACTGAATAATCCTACTTGTGGAGATGTGATTGAACTGGATGTGGCCATTGAAGACGGTGTGATTAAAGATATCGCCTTTCAAGGAAGTGGCTGTTCAATCAGTACAGCAAGTGCTAGTATGATGACTGATGCGGTCTTAGGAAAAACAATCGCCGAAGCAACGGCCTTAGCAGAGGATTTCTCTCAACTTGTTCAAGGAAATGAAGTGGCCGAAGATGAAAAATTAGGCGATGCAGCAATGTTAAGCGGCGTAGCTAAATTTCCAGCTCGGATCAAATGTGCAACCTTGGCTTGGAAAGCCTTAGAGCAGGCTGTTGCTAATAACGGCCAAGGCGAAGCCGGTCATTTACATTGTGAAAAATAAAGAAAGGGTGACGACGAATTGAGTACAGTACCTGAATTAGAAGAATATAAATTTGGCTTTCACGACGATGTGGAACCAGTCTTTAGTACCGGAGACGGCCTAACAGAAGACGTCGTTCGCGAAATTTCTCGCGTGAAAGGCGAACCAGAATGGATGCTTGACTTCCGTTTAAAATCGTTAGAACAATTCAATAAAATGCCCATGCAAGAATGGGGTCCAGACCTGTCAGATATTGACTTTAGTAAAATTAAATATTACCAAAAACCGAGTGACAAACCCGCACGCGATTGGGATGATGTACCTGATAAAATCAAAGAAACCTTTGAAAAAATTGGGATTCCCGAAGCTGAGCGTGCTTATCTAGCTGGGGCTTCTGCTCAATATGAATCAGAAGTTGTTTACCACAACATGAAAGAAGAATTTGAAAAATTAGGCATCATTTTTACAGATACTGACTCTGCTTTAAAAGAATATCCTGACCTATTCAAAGAGTATTTTTCAAAACTTGTGCCGCCAACAGATAATAAACTGGCCGCTTTAAACTCAGCTGTTTGGTCAGGTGGAACCTTTATTTATGTACCAAAAGGCGTTCGAGTTGATGTACCATTACAAACATATTTCCGAATCAACGCTGAAAATACCGGCCAATTTGAACGGACCTTGATTATTGTCGATGAAGGGGCCAGCGTTCACTATGTTGAAGGCTGTACGGCACCCACGTATTCAAGTAACAGCTTGCATGCGGCCATCGTAGAAATTTTCACTAGAAAAGATGCCTATTGTCGTTATACCACTATTCAAAACTGGTCAGATAACGTCTACAACTTAGTAACCAAACGTGCTAAAGCTTACGAAGGTGCCACTGTCGAATGGATTGATGGGAACCTAGGAGCTAAAACAACCATGAAATACCCAAGCGTTTACTTAGATGGCAAAGGTGCCCGTGGCACGATGTTATCGATTGCCTTTGCTGGCGCTAACCAAATCCAAGATACTGGGGCCAAAATGATTCACAATGCGCCGAATACCTCTAGCTCAATTGTTTCAAAATCAATTGCTAAAGACGGCGGCGAAGTTAACTACCGTGGCCAAGTTACTTTTGGCAAAGACAGCGCAGGATCGATTTCCCACATCGAATGCGATACGATTATCATGGACGAAAAATCAAAATCAGATACGATTCCGTTTAACGAAATCCATAACAGCCAAGTCTCCTTAGAACACGAAGCCAAAGTTTCAAAAATTTCTGAAGAACAATTATATTATCTAATGAGTCGCGGCTTATCTGAAGCCGAAGCGACAGAAATGATTGTTATGGGCTTTGTTGAACCATTTACGAAAGAATTACCGATGGAATATGCGGTTGAGTTGAATCGGTTGATTAGTTATGAGATGGAAGGGTCTGTCGGCTAGTTTTTCACTCTACCAACAAATAATCAACTAAAACAACAACGGAAAGCCAAACAAGAAACACACTAATCATGCTTCTTCAAAGAAAGTACAAATAAAAAAGCGATGACTCGAGAAGAAAATCTCTATGGAGTCATCGCTTTTTCTTATATTTTAGTTAAAAAATTATTTTACTAAAGGTTGAAGTAACTTGTTCCAGAAACTAATGAGTGGGCCAGCACCAAATGCACAAATAATTGTACCAATCCCAATTGGACCACCAGCAATAAAGCCAATTAATAGGACCAACAAATCTTGTGCTTTTCGAACAGAAGCATAAGGTTTGTTGATTTGTTGACAGATGGTTGGCGCAATCGCATCATAGGGGGACTCGCCTTGATCTGTAGCCATGTATAAGGCGCAGCCAAATGTAAAAATCAGGACTCCGACGAATAAAGAAAGTAGTTTGCCAATTGTTGAGCCTCCTAAACTATTGGCATAAGGTTGAAGCCAAGTAGAAATCTGTTGAATCAAAATTCCTACTAAAAGCATATTTAAAATAGTTCCTAGACCAATGGCTTTTTTGTTTTTTAAATAGACATAGAATAGAATAAACGCATTGACAATAATTTGAAAAATGCCTAATTGCATACCAAACATCGAAGAAAGTCCGATATTCATAGCAGTGAAAGGATCAACTCCTAAACCTGCCACTCTTAAAGTGGATGCGCCAATCCCGATAATAACTAAACCAATTAAAATTAAAAGAACATTTTTGACTAGTTTCATGGTAAGCCTCCTGAATAGATTTTGTGTGTGATAGTACAAAGTCTGCAACAAAAATTCATAGAGAATTTTGTTGCAGACTACTTTTTAACCAGCTCCGTGTTGGAACGAAGGATATAGAGACATCCCGCCATCTACAAAGAGTGTTGTTCCGGTTACGTATGAGGATTCATCAGAAGCTAACCAAGCGGCCGCAGCAGCTACTTGATTTGGTTTACCAATAATACCCATAGGAACCATGCTTGTTGTTTGTTTTAACTGTTCGGGATCGGAAAATTTTTCAGCATTAATAGGTGTGTTAATCGCTCCAGGCGCAATACAGTTGGCACGAATACCATATTCCGCATATTCCAAAGCGATTGTTTTCGTGAACATTTCGGTTGCGCCTTTACTTGCCGCATAGTGGGCGAACGTTGGCCAAGGAATTCTTTGGTGAACGGAGGACATATTAATGATTGACCCTTTGATTTTTTGATCTCTAAATATTCGGAGTGCTTCTCTAGAACCCAAAAAGACACCGTTTAAATTGACATCAATGACACGTTGCCATTCTTTTAATGGCATATCAATTGTCGGAAAAGAAGCCTCCACACCGGCGTTATTTACCCAAATGTCAACATGACCAAACTCTTTTAAAGCGGTTTCAGCTAACGCTTTAATATCTTCTTCATTAGAGACATCAGCCTTCACGAATTTTACGCGGTCTGCGTGCTTGGCTTGGACATCTTCAAATTCTTTAGGCAGCTCACCGACATAGTCAGCAACAACATTCATGCCCTCTAAGATATAACGCAGAGTAATAAATAATCCTAAACCCGTAGCTGCACCAGTGACAACGGCCACTTTACCATGTAATTCTCCATACATTGATTCATTCCCCCTAAAATTACTATTAATACTTTCATGGTAGCACATGTCAATCAGCGTGTTGATAAAATACGACAAACTGTCGGAAAAGTTTAGGCTCTAAAGTTAGCTACTATTGTTGAAGGTCTTTAAAAAAATACTGGTCGTAGTAATCAATTCCTCTCATTTATAGAGTTTTCTAAAAAAACACAAAATATCTAGGCGAAGTGGTCAAGTCCAATGGTTATTTATGAGTGAATATGCTAAAATAAAACTTGTCTTACATAAGGAAAGATTTGTTCACTAACAGTGGCGACTGTTCTCAGTAAACAGTTGCACTGGTTTATCGGGAAGGGAACAGAGCAAGTTTTACGAGACTTTCCCATGTAATAATAAAAAGCACTGAACGTCAGTGAATGAAGGAAGAAGGACATCTATGAAAACAATTATCACATTCATTATTGTCTTCGGTATTCTTGTCCTCGTACATGAATTTGGCCACTTTTATTTTGCAAAACGAGCGGGTATTTTAGTTCGTGAGTTTGCAATCGGAATGGGACCAAAGATTTTTGCGCATCGTGGAAAAGATGGCACCACTTATACGATTCGCTTATTGCCAATTGGTGGCTATGTGCGAATGGCTGGGATGGGCGAAGACATGACAGAAATCACACCAGGTATGCCTCTATCTGTTGAGTTAAATGCCGTGGGTAATGTGGTTAAAATTAATACAAGTAAAAAAGTACAATTACCTCATAGTATTCCGATGGAAGTCGTTGATTTTGATCTTGAAAAAGAATTATTCATCAAGGGCTATGTCAATGGAAACGAGGAAGAAGAAACCGTTTATAAAGTTGACCATGATGCAACGATTATTGAAAGTGATGGAACCGAGGTGCGGATTGCGCCACTTGACGTTCAATTTCAATCAGCGAAATTATCGCAACGCATTTTGACGAACTTTGCGGGACCCATGAATAACTTTATCTTAGGGTTTATTCTGTTTACGTTAGCGGTCTTTCTACAAGGAGGCGTTACTGATTTAAACACGAATCAAATTGGACAAGTGATTCCTAATGGCCCAGCCGCAGAAGCTGGGTTGAAAGAAAACGATAAAGTCTTATCGATTAATAATCAAAAAATCAAAAAATACGAAGATTTTACAACCATTGTGCAGAAGAACCCCGAAAAGCCGTTAACGTTCGTAGTTGAGCGTAACGGCAAAGAAGAGCAACTAACAGTGACACCAGAAAAACAAAAAGTGGAAAAACAAACGATTGGTAAAGTCGGCGTTTATCCTTATATGAAAACCGATTTACCGTCAAAATTGATGGGCGGTATTCAGGATACTTTAAATAGTACGACACAGATTTTTAAAGCACTCGGCTCACTATTCACAGGCTTTAGTTTAAACAAACTAGGTGGGCCAGTCATGATGTTTAAATTATCGGAAGAAGCATCCAATGCTGGAGTAAGTACAGTTGTATTCTTAATGGCCATGTTGTCAATGAACTTAGGGATTATTAATTTGTTGCCGATCCCAGCTTTAGATGGCGGGAAAATTGTCTTAAACATTATTGAAGGTGTACGTGGAAAACCAATTAGTCCTGAAAAAGAAGGCATCATTACGTTAATTGGCTTTGGGTTTGTCATGGTGTTAATGGTGTTAGTTACTTGGAACGATATTCAACGCTTTTTCTTTTAAGGAGAAAGCTTAAGTAAAAAAGTGTGTAAAGAAATCAAAAATAATTGATTTTAAAATAGAGGAGAGTTTTAATGAAACAGTCAAAAATGTTAATTCCAACGTTAAGAGAAGTACCAAATGATGCAGAGGTCTTAAGTCATCAAATTCTGTTGCGCGCAGGCTATATTCGTCAAGTCGCTGCAGGGATCTATTCTTATTTACCTTTAGCCAATCGTGTTTTAGAAAAATTAAAAACGATTATGCGAGAAGAATTTGAGAAAATTGATGCAGTTGAAATGTTAATGCCTGCGTTATTACCAGCAGAACTTTGGAAAGAATCAGGCCGTTATGAAACTTATGGACCTAACTTGTATCGCTTAAAAGATCGCAATGACCGTGACTATATCTTAGGCCCAACGCATGAAGAAACCTTCACAGAATTAATTCGTGATGAAATCAATTCTTACAAACGATTACCTTTGAATTTATACCAAATTCAAACAAAATATCGTGATGAAAAACGCCCTCGTTCTGGCTTATTAAGAGGCCGTGAATTTATCATGAAAGATGGCTATTCTTTCCATGCCGATGAAGCTAGTTTAGATCAATCATACCGTGATTACGAAAAAGCTTACTCACGCATTTTTGAACGCTGTGGACTAGAATTCCGTGCCATTATTGGGGACGGTGGTGCCATGGGTGGTAAAGATTCTAAAGAATTTATGGCGATTTCTGAAATTGGGGAAGATACTATTTGTTATTCAACAGAAAGTGATTATGCTGCCAATTTAGAAATGGCAACAAGTCTTTATACGCCGAAAAAATCACATGAAACACAATTAGATTTAGAAAAAATTGCAACACCAGAAGTGGGTACAATTGCCGAAGTGGCAAACTTCTTTGAAGTTGAGCCACAACGAATTATTAAATCAGTACTATTTATTGCCGATGAAGAGCCAGTAATGGTCTTGGTTCGTGGCGATCATGATGTCAATGATGTCAAATTGAAAAACTTCTTAGGCGCTGATTTCCTAGATGAAGCAACAGAAGAAGATGCTCGCCGTGTCTTAGGAGCTGGCTTTGGTTCAATTGGTCCAGTCAATGTTTCCGAAGATGTTAAAATTTATGCAGATTTAGCTGTTCAAGATTTAGCCAACGCCATTGTTGGAGCTAACGAAGACGGCTATCATTTGACAAATGTAAATCCAGATCGTGATTTCCAACCAATTAGTTACGAAGATTTACGCTTTGTTCAAGAAGGCGATCCTTCTCCTGATGGCAATGGTGTCTTAGCCTTTACCAAAGGAATCGAAATTGGTCATATCTTTAAACTAGGAACGCGTTACAGTGATGCTATGGGCGCAACAGTTTTAGATGAAAACGGTCGTGAAAAATCAGTGATCATGGGTTGCTATGGTATCGGTGTTAGTCGTTTACTTTCAGCAATCGTTGAACAAAATGCAGACGAGCGTGGTATTAATTGGCCAACAGGAATTGCGCCATTTGATTTACACGTGGTCCAAATGAATGTGAAAGATGAGTACCAAACAAAACTATCACAAGAAGTTGAAGCAATGATGACCGAAGCGGGCTACGAAGTATTAGTTGATGACCGCAACGAGCGCGCAGGCGTAAAATTTGCTGATGCTGATTTAATTGGTTGTCCAATCCGTATCACAGTCGGTAAAAAAGCAGTCGATGGTGTGGTAGAAGTCAAAATCAAACGTACTGGTGAAATGTTGGAAGTACGCAAAGAAGAATTAGAAAGTACACTTTCTATTTTGATGAACACAACATCAGAAGTGGAATAATAATGAAAAGGGCGGACAGAATGATTAGGATAAACTGTTTCCGCCACTTATCAGCGTTTAAGCTTGAAGCAAAAATCTAAAGTGATTTTTGCTTCAAGCTCTTCTTAGCTCTTTTTAGAAAAGAAACAAGATTGTTTTTTTACAAAAAACGAGTATACTTAATAGAGAAGCGAATGCAGAGAAACCGAAAAAAGGCACTTGACAGATTTGTCTGAGGGCCTTTTTTCAATGATAGAAGGAGGTTCATTTTGTGACAGAAAAAGCACGCGATTTATTTGATAAACTGATGACGCAAATTCAGTTAGATGACACAGCGAAAGAACATCCCTTAATTCAAAATGGCCGGATTGACAAGGTCATTGTTCACCAACAAAGTCGCTTATGGGAATTTCATTTAAGTTTTGATGAATTGATGCCAGTGATGCTATATCAAACATTTATGCAACAATTGGAACTAGCTTTTCAACAAATTGCGCAGGTTTCCGTTCAAATAACCACAAATCAGACAACATTTACTGAGGAACAATTAACGGATTATTGGCAATTGGCCTTGTTAAATAGTCAATGCAATACACCGTTAGTTCAGAAAGTCTTAAAAACACAGACACCACAATTTGAAGATCGGAAAATTATCTTACCTGTTGATAATGAAGCAGTTATTCCTTATTTGAAGCAACAATATTTACCAATTATTGAGGAACTTTATTTCTCTTATGGGTTTCCTAAATTTCATATTGAACCAAAAATGGATCAACAGCAAGCTGCAGAAGTGCTGAAAAAGTTTGAAGAGCAAAAATTAGAACAAGCCGCAGCCTTTCAACAACAAGCTGCTGAATCGCTTGTTAAACATGAACAAATGAAAAAAGAAAAACAACAACAAGCGCCTGCTTTTGATGGTCCAATTCGTTTAGGTCGGAATATTCCCAATGATGAACCCATTATGCCAATGGGAAATATACTGGAAGAAGAACGCCGGATAACGATTGAAGGCTTTATTTTTGATAAAGAAGTGCGTGAATTGCGTTCTAAACGAAAAATTTTAATTTTGAAAATTACTGATTATACTTCCTCTTTCGTGGTGAAGAAATTTTCGAATGGGGAAAAAGATGAACAAGTTTTTGATGCGATTCAACCGCAAAGTTGGATTCGTGTTCGTGGTAGTGTACAAGAAGATACCTTCATGCGTGATTTAGTCATGAATGCTCAAGATTTGATGGAAGTCGCCCATGCGCCAAGAAAAGACTACGCGCCAGAAGGTGAAAAACGTGTAGAATTACACATGCATAGTAACATGAGTACAATGGATGCGACCAATAAAGTCGGTGACTTGGTGGCGCAAGCGGGGAAATGGGGGCACAAGGCCATCGCAATTACGGATCATGGCGGCGCCCAAGCGTTTCCCGATGCCCATGCTGCAGGTAAAAAAGCAGGCGTTAAAATTTTATACGGCGTGGAAGCCAATATTGTTGATGATGGTGTACCCATTGCTTACAACGAAGAACATATTGAATTAACAGATGCTACCTATGTGGTCTTTGACGTGGAAACAACGGGGCTTTCCGCTGTTTATGATACAATTATTGAATTGGCCGCTGTCAAAATGCACAAAGGAAATGTCATTGAGACTTTTGAGCAATTTATTGATCCTGGCCATCCATTATCTCAAACAACGATCAATTTAACTGGGATTACAGATGAAATGGTGCGCGGTTCAAAATCCGAAGAAGAAGTTTTACGCATGTTTAAAGAGTTTTCAGAAGGAACTATTTTAGTGGCCCACAACGCTTCTTTTGATATGGGGTTCTTAAATACAAGTTATGGCAAACATGGAATACCTGAAGCGGCTAATCCCGTCATCGATACATTAGAATTATCCAGATTCTTGTATCCACATTTCAAAAGCCATCGTCTAAATACCTTATCGAAAAAATTTGGCGTCAACTTAGAACAACATCACCGCGCCATCTATGACTCGGAATCAACGGGTCATTTGTGCTGGATTTTCTTAAAAGAAGCGAAAGAGAATCATGATATGCATTTCCATGATGATTTGAATCGTCATATTGGCGAAGGAGATTCATACAAACGAGCTCGACCTTTCCATGCAACGATTTTAGCAACAACTCAAGCAGGATTAAAAAATCTTTTTAAATTGATTTCCATGTCCAATGTAGATTATTTTTTCCGAGTACCACGGATTCCTCGTTCGCAATTATCGAAGTTAAGAGAAGGGCTTTTAATCGGTTCCGCATGTTCAAACGGCGAAATCTTTGAAGCAATGATGCAAAAAGGTGTCGAAGAAGCAAAAAATCGTGCCAAATTCTACGATTATATTGAAGTTATGCCCAAACCAGTTTACGCGCCGTTAATTGAACAAGAATTGGTGAAAAATGAAGCAGATTTGGAAGAAATTATTAGTAATCTGGTGAAAATCGGTGACGAACTTGGCAAGCTGGTTGTCGCCACTGGAAATGTTCATTATTTAAATGAAGAAGATGCCATCTATCGGAAAATTTTAGTCGGGTCTATGGGTGGCGCTAATCCGTTAAATCGCCATAGTTTACCAAAGGTTCATTTCAGAACCACCGATGAAATGTTAACGGAATTTCAATTTTTAGGACAAGACGTCGCTAAGCGAATTGTAGTAGAAAATCCCAACAAAGTCGCTGATTTATGTGAAGAAGTTATTCCAGTAAAAGACGATTTGTATACGCCAAAAATTCCTGGGTCTGAACAAGAGATCACTGATTTAAGCTACAATCGTGCGCGCGAATTGTATGGCGATCCTTTACCAGAAATTGTCGAAAAACGGTTAGAAAAGGAACTGAATTCGATTAACGGGAATGGTTTCTCGGTCATTTATTTAATTTCTCAAAAACTGGTGCATAAAAGTAATGAAGACGGCTATTTAGTTGGTTCACGGGGCTCTGTCGGTTCGAGTTTTGTTGCGACAATGACAGGGATTACTGAAGTAAATCCTTTAGCGCCACATTATTATTGTCCTGAGTGTCAATATTCTGAGTTCTATGAAGATGGTTCCTATGGTTCAGGGTTTGATATGCCTGAAAAAGCCTGTCCAAAATGTGGCGCTCGATTGTTTAAAGATGGTCACGACATTCCTTTTGAAACGTTCTTAGGGTTTCATGGCGACAAAGTTCCCGATATCGATTTGAACTTTTCTGGCGATTATCAAGCCGAAGCCCATAACTACACGAAAGTTCTTTTTGGTGAAGAATATGTCTACCGGGCAGGAACCATTGGTACAGTAGCCGACAAAACAGCGTATGGCTTTGTTAAAGGATATGAAAGAGATCATAATTTACATTTGCGTGGTGCTGAAATTGATCGCTTAGCCAAAGGTTCAACAGGGGTTAAACGGACGACTGGGCAGCATCCCGGCGGTATTATTGTAATTCCTGATTACATGGATGTTTATGACTTTACGCCAATCCAATACCCTGCAGATGATCAAGAGGCAGAATGGAAAACGACGCACTTTGATTTCCATTCTATTCACGATAATATTTTAAAACTTGATATTCTAGGACATGATGATCCTACCGTGATTCGGATGTTACAAGATTTATCTGGGATTGAGCCAAAAACCATCCCAACAGACGATCCAGAAGTGATGCGTATTTTTGAAGGACCTGATGTTCTAGGTGTGGATGCAGAGCAAATTTATTCTAAAACAGGAACTTTAGGAATTCCTGAATTTGGGACACGTTTCGTTCGAGGTATGTTAGAACAGACGCATCCATCAACTTTTGCAGAATTACTTCAAATTTCTGGACTGTCTCACGGAACCGATGTGTGGCTAGGGAATGCAGAAGAATTGATTCGCCGTGGCGAAGCCAATCTTGCTGAAGTAATTGGTTGTCGGGATGATATCATGGTTTATTTAATTCATGCTGGTTTGGACAGTGGGATGGCCTTTAAGATTATGGAAACGGTACGTAAAGGACAATGGAATAAGATTCCTGATGAACTACGGGATACGTATTTAAATGCGATGAAAGAAAACAACGTCCCTGACTGGTATATTGATTCTTGTTCTAAAATTAAATATATGTTCCCGAAAGCCCATGCGGCAGCATACGTATTAATGGCATTGCGGGTCGCTTACTTTAAAGTTTATTTCCCAATCTTATATTACTGTGCATTTTTCTCCGTTCGGGCGGATGACTTTGACTTAGTGGCAATGTCACAAGGAAAAGAAGCTGTGAAAGCACGAATGAAAGAAATTACGGACAAAGGGATGGACGCCTCCACTAAAGAGAAAAACTTATTAACGGTTTTAGAATTATGTAATGAAATGTTGGAACGGGGCTATAAATTTGGCATGATTGATTTATACAAATCAGATGCTGAAAATTTTGTGATTGAAGGGGATACCTTGATTGCACCTTTCCGAGCAGTGCCAAGTTTAGGCCTCAACGTAGCGAAAGCCATTGTCGCTGCGCGAGAAGAGCAACCGTTCTTGTCGAAAGAAGATTTGGCAACACGAGGTAAAGTTTCTAAAACATTGATTGAATACATGAATGAAAATGGTGTCTTAAAAGACTTGCCAGATGAAAACCAATTATCATTATTTGATATGTTATAAAAGAAAAATCTTTTAGAAAAAGGCCGGTGAAGCAACTTATTCACCGGCCTTTTTTAGTCATCAAATAAATTAGAAAATCATTGCTAGAAGCGTTTTAATTACTTATTAAAAAGCCATCTTTATTTAATTATGTTGAGCTTGTGCATAAAAAGTAAAATGCTTATGATAAATGAAGAGCTTTATTTTTTAATAAGAAAGGAATTGGTTATATGGACAAAAAGCAATTACGATGGTTCACCGTCGGGTTAATTGCCTTTAACATGGTCTGGGGTCTTGGAAATGTTGTGAATAATTATGCACAACAAGGGATTTCAGTGGTCACTTCATGGCTTTTGATTTTAGTTTTATATTTTATTCCCTATGCGTTAATCGTAGGACAGTTAGGTTCAACATTTAAAGACAGTAATGGTGGGGTTAGTTCGTGGGTGCAAAATACCAGTACTAAACGTCTAGCCTATTATGCAGCATGGACTTATTGGGTAGTGCACATTCCTTACTTGGCACAAAAACCACAAGCAATTTTAATTGCCTTAGGTTGGGCAGTTCAAGGGAATGGAAACTTAGTCAATACGATGCCAATTGTAACGGTATCATTTATTTCATTAATAATTTTCTTGGTTTTCTTGTTATTATCAACAAAAGGGTTAACCACCTTAAAAGTTATTGGTGGTTTAGCTGGAACCGCCATGTTTGTGATGTCTATTTTATTCATTTTATTAGCGGTAGGCGCACCATTTATTAATTCAACGGTTGAATTTGCGACGCCCAACATGTCACAAGTCAGCACCTACATTCCTAAATTTGACTTTAGTTATTTTACAACCGTATCGATGTTAGTTTTTGCGGTAGGTGGCGCTGAAAAAATTTCTCCTTACGTAAATGCAACTAAAAATCCAGCCAAAGAGTTCCCTAAAGGAATGATTTTCCTAGCAGCAATGGTTGGTTTATCGGCTGTTTTAGGTTCATTTGCAATGGGAATGTTATTCTCAAGTGACAATATTCCTAAAGATTTAATGGCAAATGGTGCCTATAGTGCCTTCCAAAAATTAGGCGCGTATTATGGTGTCGGTAATCTCTTAATGATTGTTTATGCGTTAACGAATACAGTGGGTCAAGTGGCTGCGTTAGCCTTTTCAATTGATGCTCCACTGAAAATTCTTTTAGCTGAAGCAGATCCAGAATTTGTTCCAAGTTGGTTACGTAAACGTACGAAAAAAGGTACGTTAATTAATGGTTACTTATTAACAGGTATTTTAGTAAGTATTATTATCGCTTTACCAATGTTTGGGTTGAAGGACATGAACGAAGTGGTTAAATGGCTAACTAACTTAAATTCTGTAGTTATGCCAATGCGTTACTTGTGGGTCTTCTTTGCCTATATGCTTCTAAACAAAGCATACAAACAATTTAATTCAGAATATAAATTTGTTAAAAATCCTAAAATTGGTTTTGTGTTTGGTCTTTGGTGTTTCCTATTTACAGCCTTTGCTTGTATCCTAGGAATGGTGCCTAAATTTGAGTATGCTTCAGACCCTCAAGGCTGGTTGTTCCAATTAGCTTCTAACATTGTGACACCAATCGTCTTAATTCTATTAGGAATGATTTTACCAGCAATTGCACGTCGCGAGAAAAAAGACACGATTTTGCCAATTGATTCAGCAGAATAATTGGTTACATGTCCAAGGATAAAATAGTCAGTTTAAGTATTTTACGTGAGATAAATGGTCAATAGGACTGTTTATCTCACGTTTTTTTTTCTGTCGATTTTTCTCTAAAATTTCTATTGTCTCTTAAAAATATGAGAAAATCAGAAGAATTTCTCCTGTATACTAAAGGTATCTATCATTAAAAAATGGTTATTAACGGAGAAAAAGGAAGTGAATCTCATGACTAAAACACTTGAAACACAACCAGAAGAGAAAACGGTCTTTCTTTGTAAAGAAACGAATCCAGATTTTTTAGGACGAGAAATTTATGCAGATAATGTTGAAACACCGTATAATTTTTACTTAATTCGCAAGCTTTATTTAGCGAAAGAGTATCAAAATTTAGCAGAAGGGGAACAATTTTTTGAGGCTTTATGCGAAAGTTGGGATGAATCAGAACAGTTTGAAGAGTTAATTGTTAAAAAGATTTATGTCTATGTTGAAACGGAGTTAATGTACTACACTGTTTATTTTGGAAGTTTTGAGCCGACCACTCGTGACTTACGATCCGCACTGAAACAATGGATGTATGAAATACCGACAACTAAAAATAAAAAAACAGTCCGTATGAATGAAACCAATGTGCAAGTAGTGCCGCAAGAAAATCAATTAACGGAATTAGCTGGTGAAATTGCTGTCTTACGTGAAATGTTGACACTTTTAAAAGAAAATTTAGCCTCCTTAAATGAAGCCGTTAATCAAACGAGAAATCCCGTCATTTCTAGACAAATAAAAACGATCCATTTGAAAAGAGCTTCTCCTGTGATAGCCGCAGAACAGGCATCGCTGAAAGTATCAGAGGATACTAATCTGGAACAACCAGACGTCAATCTCTCGCCTGATAATCGGGAAAATCAAGAAGGTGAAACAACTGTAGCAACAAGTGAAGCAGTGCTTCCCGTTAACAAACTAGTGCTTGAAGAACCAGCGAAAGAACCAGTGTTATCTGAACCAGCGCCAATTAAAGAAGCGCTGCCAGAAAAAAAACAAGAAAACCAGCAGAGTACCGCGGCAAAACCTTTATTTACTTTTCCACAAGAAACAGAAAAAAGCTCGCTAAATTCAGTGAATAAGTCTGCCGAAAAAGAAGAGGAGCAGAAGTCAGAAAAAGAAGCTGTCTCTATGGAAAGTGAGAAAGAAAATTCATCAAGTCGGACAATTCCTGCGGACTTTCAACGACAATTGGACGAATTAGAAGAGGAAATTTATCGTCGCTTTATGAGTCGCCAGTTAGAGGATACTGATGGAAATCAAGCAGTACCGAAAATAACTATTGAAAAAAGACAGTTAGAAGCACAAATGTTTGAAGCAAAAGCATTCTCACAATCATTTAAACAAGTTCAAAAGAAAAAGGCAGGAGACGTGCGAATTTGCAATCAGTTAAGTTGTATGAAATTAGAAAAAGGATTAGATAAATTTTTAGACGAAGTTACAGAATATGTTGAAAAGCGGACACTATTTAATAAAAAGGTTCGTTGTCCGCTCCCAGTAATCAGAGAATTGGAAGGCTATGGGCAATTAAACCAGTATATGCAGAAAATCCTTGACTGTTATTAATCGTTTATTTAGGAGAAGGTAAGACAAAACCGTTCAGTTTATCAGCTTTTAAGCCTGAAACAAAAATCACTTTGGATTTTTGTTTCAGGCTCTTTCTTATTATTTCTGGAAAAGATTTCAAGAGAATTTTTGAAATACTAGTGAAAATCCTATAAATTGTAGTATAATTTTCAAAGATGAATGAAAGGCGTGAAGTCATTGAAAGACAAACAAGTGTATGCAGTAGTTGACCTTGAAACGACTGGAACAGATCCTACAAGTGATCGGATCATTCAGTTTGGATGCGTTCTCGTTCAAGATGGAAAGATTATTGCGAACTTTGCGACAGATGTGAATCCCAATCAAGTAGTACCAAAACAAATTCAAAGTTTAACGGGGATTAGTAATACGCAAGTTCAAAAAGCGCCTTATTTTGAAGATGTAGCACATACAATTTATCATTATCTGGAAGATACTATTTTTGTGGCGCATAACGTCCACTTTGATTATAATTTTTTAGCTCGTGAACTGGTACGGTGTGGCACGCCGCCACTTACTATTCCAGCCATTGATACAGTGGAGTTGGCACAGATTTTTTTACCGACAGAAAAAAGTTTCCGTTTAAGTGATTTGTCGGAAAGCTTAGGTTTGTCTCATGAGAATCCCCATCAAGCAGATAGTGATGCGCAGGTTACAGCCGAACTTTTGTTATTAATTCAAGAAAAAATGAAATCTTTACCATTAGTCACTATGGAAAAAATTGCGGAATTAAGTCAACAGACAGCGCGGGAAACCAGTACTTTTATTCAACAAACGTATGAACAAATGAAAAAACAAGTCACACCATTAAATCCAGCTTATCAAGTGGTCAGTGGCATTGCTTTACGCAAAAAAGAAGTTCCTCTTTTTGAAGAAACGTTCTATCAGACTAGCACGTATCCCAAAACTAAAAAAGCCAAAGAAAAACTGTTTGGCGAACGTTTCGCTTATCGTGCGGAACAGAGTCGGATGATGAATTTAGTCTATGATCATTTTACAGAAGGAACGACAAAAGATTTATTTATTGAAGCGGCGACTGGAACGGGAAAAACATTAGGCTATCTGTTGCCGATGAGCTATTTAGCAACGCCAGAAAAACCAGTCATCATTTCAACAGTTTCGATTGTTTTACAAAATCAATTAGTGGAAAAAGATTTACCATTAGCCAATCAAATCTGCCAAGGGAAATTACGAGGCATTGTTATTAAAAGCCATCGACACTATCTTGATTTACAACGCTTTAAGGCAACGTTGAATCAGCCAACTCCGCAAAAACAATACGCTCTTTATCAAATGGGCGTTCTCGTCTGGTTGCTAGAAACAGAAACGGGCGATTTAGATGAACTACAATTGACGAATTTAAATCATTTATTCTGGAAAGAAGTTACACATCGCGGATTGGATTTTCTTTCAAAAAAAGATGAACTTTATGAAGTTGACTTTTTAAGACATCTGTATAAAAAAGTCGCTCAAAGTAACGTGTTGATTGTTAATCATGCATTTTTGGCGCAAGAGTCGCTAAGAAAACAACCGTTATTACCTGAAAGTCCGTGGCTAATTATTGATGAAGCACATCATTTACCAGACATCGCTAGTCGGATGGCGAGCGAACGAGTGAACAGCGTGATACTAAAAAAACAAGTCACGCATTTTATTGAAAAAGAACAACTTTTTGTTGCTTTACAGCAAATTTTTCAACAGTTTTCTGAAGAGCAGCGGCTTGTAAAAATTTATCAGCAAGGTTTACTGGATTTTGTGGATGAATGCCAAGATTTTCTTTTTGAACTGCATCGTTTATTTAGTAAAACGCAGAAGCGAATAGACCATCAGGAGTTGCTTTTAACCAAAGAACGTATTGATTATTTATCTGCTGCGGGAGAAAAACATAGTCAAACGCTCCAGCTTTTACTGCAGGAGCTGTTGACTATTCAAAGTAAGTTACAGCAAACAATTATGAGTCAGTTGGAAACCTTTAGTTTGGCTGATCGCATCGTTTTTGTTCGCTTGTTTCAATTTTTTGATGAAATTGAACGTATTCATCACTGTTTTACCATTTATCTTGATGATTGGCGTCCACGTTGGGTAAAAGAATATTTACCACAAAATGAAGACCATGGCTTGATTGAAATTCATGACTTAGAAGCTAGTTTGCTTCCTGAAACAAAGTGGTATCCGCGGTATGAACGAATTATTTATACAAGCGGCACATTGAAGTTTGGCAACAATAAAAAGTATTTACCGCAACGGTTAGGTTTAACAGAGGTGACGTTCAAAACCCTGCCAACGCCATATAACTATGCAGAAAATGCGCGAGTCTATGTACCGGAAGAAGCAGTAGCCATTCAAAATGCCTCTTCCTATGAAATGGGTCAATACATTTCAGATACCATTGAAAAATTGATGGCGCAAGAGGAACGTTCGATGTTGGTTCTTTTTACTTCGCATGAATTATTGTCCACCGTGTATCATCAAGTCCAGCCGAGATTATTGGAAAAAGGACAAGAGGTCCTCGCCCAAGGGATTAGCGGCAGTCGTGAAAAAATTCTTAAACGGTTCTCTAATGGAAAACAGAATGTCTTGCTAGGAGCCGATAGCTTTTGGGAAGGTGTGGACTTACCAGGAACAGCTTTACAGTTATTGATAGTCACGCGTTTACCTTTTGAAAACCCGAAACGACCACTTGTGCAAGCAAAATATGCGTATTTAGAAGCAGAAGGGATACAACCATTTGCTCAAGAAGCGGTACCGAAAGCAGCCTTACGTTTGCGACAAGCACTGGGCCGTTTAATCCGTTCTGAAGAAGATAGAGGGGCATTGCTGATTCTGGATCGTCGTTTAGTCACTGCAAAATATGGCAAACGATTAATCAAAGCGTTTCCCAAGGGACTCTCAGTAAAAGAAGCGCCCATGCCTGAAATTTTAGAAGAATTAAAGGAATTTTTAAACAAATAATCGATTATTTTTAGGTCATATTTGTGAAAGGCCGCTATTTTTCTGCTATAATAAGACCCAGTAAGTTTAGAGAGGATGGAAGGATTTTTGGAGGAATTAGAAGAAAAGAAAGAGAAGAAACGGATTACTGTCCTTTTAACCCTATTGGCAATCCTTTTAGCAATTCTTGTAACAATAATTATCTTTTTTGTACGAACCAATCAACCAATGGCTCAAGCCAAAAAAGAAGCAACCGCAATTGCCAAAACTTCTGCTAATTTAGAAACAGTTGATAAATTTTACTGGTTTACACGCAAAAATACGTATTTTACTTTAACCGGCAAAAATGATAAAGGCACAGAGATTGTCGTGATTGTCCCTAAATCGGGAGAAAAAGTCACGGTCTTAAATCAAAAAGATGGTCAAACTGAACAACAAATAACAGACATTGTTGCTAAAGCCCATCCCGATGAATCGGTGATGAAAGCTACGTTAGGGCTTTATGATAAGCGCCCTGCATGGGAAGTGGTCACCGAAAATGATCAAGGAGTACTGACGTATTATCTGATGAGCTTTGATAAAGGCGAAGAGATCAACGTTGTCAAAGATATTTAATTTAGATAGGTTTTGATGAAAGTGGGAGTGAAAGGTGTATGAACGTATCAAATCGAGCACAGCAATTGACTCCTTCTGTTACATTAGCAGCTGCCGCCAAAGCGAAAGCATTAAAAGCAAAAGGTGTAGATGTTTTAAGCTTAACGGTTGGGGAACCAGATTTTGTAACCCCGAAAAATATTCAAAAAGCAGCAATTGCTTCAATTGAGGATGGAAGAGCAAGTTATTACACACCTTCTGGCGGCATTCCTGAATTAAAGCAAGCGATTGTTTCTTATGTGGAACGAGAATATCAACTTCGTTATCAACCCAAGCAAGTTATTGTGACAGATGGTGCCAAATATGCGCTGTATCTATTATTTCAAGCCATTTTGAACGTTGGGGACGAAGTGATTATCCCTGTCCCTTATTGGGTAAGTTATGGTGAACAAGTCAAATTAGCAGAAGGCAAGCCAGTATTTGTATCAAGCACGCAAGAGCAATCATTTAAAGTGTCAGTCGCACAATTAGAAGCTGTACGAACGGACAAAACAAAAGCAATCATTTTAAATTCACCATCTAACCCAACTGGTGTTATTTATACGGAAGAAGAATTACGCCAAATTGGTGAATGGGCAGTTGCTCATAATATCCTCATTATTGCAGATGATATTTATGGTCGTTTGGTGTACAATGGACATCGGTTCACACCAATTGCAACCATCTCAGAAGCAATTCGTCAACAGACAATCATTATTAATGGTGTTTCCAAAACATATGCAATGACAGGCTGGCGCATTGGTTTTGCAGTCGGTGATGAAAAAATTATTCAAGCAATGACACAACTCGCTTCACAATCCACCAGTAATCCAGTCGCAGTTAGCCAATATGCGGCAATTGAGGCTTTAACAGGTGAACAGTCGACAGTTGAAGACATGCGTCAGGCCTTTGAAAAACGCCTGAATCATATCTATCCAAAAGTAGCAGCTTTGCCAGGTGTTTCGCTAATAAAACCTGAAGGCGCATTTTATCTATTCCCGAATGTCAAAAAAACGTTAGAAATTTGTGGGTATGATAACGTGACTAATTGGGTGGAAGATTTATTACAAGAAGCGCATGTTGCTCTGGTAACAGGAGAAGGCTTTGGTGCACCAGAACATGTGCGGATGAGCTATGCGACAGATTTAATGACGTTAGAAAAAGCGATTGAGCGAATGAACGACTTTATAGAAAAGAAACGAATTCAGCACAACGCCTAAAAGAATAAACTAAGAAATGAACGGAGAGACAAACGTGGAACAAATTCAAATTATTGATTCAAACAAACATGTTGGAGAAACAGTAAAAATTGGCGCTTGGATTGCTAACAAACGCTCAAGCGGAAAAATTGCCTTTTTACAATTACGTGACGGGACAGCCTTTTTCCAAGGTGTCGTGTTCAAACCAAACTTCATTGAAGCCTTTGGTGAAGAAGCTGGTACAGAAAAATTCCAACAAATTAAACACTTATCACAAGAAACAGCAGTCATGGTTACTGGTGTTATCAAAGAAGATAGCCGTTCTAAATTCGGCTATGAAATGGATATCACTGATTTAGAAGTCGTTGGCGCTTCAGAAGATTACCCAATTACGCCGAAAGAACACGGCACAGATTTCTTAATGGATCATCGTCATTTATGGTTACGTTCAAGCAAACAACATGCGATCATGTTAGTTCGTAACGAAATTATTCGTGCTACTTACGAGTTCTTTAACGAACAAGGATTCATTAAAATTGATAGCCCAATTTTAACAGGCTCAGCACCAGAAGGCACAACAGAATTATTTGAAACAGATTACTTCGGACAACCAGCATTCTTATCACAAACAGGTCAATTATATGCAGAAGCTGGTGCGATGGCATTTGGAAAAGTCTTTACTTTTGGACCAACCTTCCGTGCGGAAAAATCCAAAACTCGTCGTCACTTAACGGAATTCTGGATGATTGAACCAGAAATGGCATACACAACTCATGAAGAATCACTAGATATTCAAGAAGCCTATGTAAAACATTTAATTAAATCGGTATTGAAAAATCAACAATATCCATTGGATGTTTTAGAACGTGATACAGCGTTACTGGAAAAATATGTTTCGGAGCCATTCAAACGTATTACTTACGATGATGCGATTGAGTTATTACAAAAAGAAGAAGCAAACAATGATTATGATCACATTGAATGGGGCGAAGACTTTGGTAGCCCACATGAAACCTTTATTTCAAATTACTATGGCGTTCCAACATTCATTTTAAATTATCCAAAAGCAATTAAAGCCTTCTATATGAAACCACATCCAACACGTGAAGATGTTGTAATTTGTGCCGATTTAATTGCACCAGAAGGTTATGGTGAAATTATCGGTGGTTCCGAGCGTGCAACTGATTATGATTATTTGAAAGAAAAAGTTGCTGAGTTTGGCTTATCTGAAGAAGAATATAGCTGGTATTTAGATTTACGTAAATACGGTTCTGTACCACATTCTGGCTTCGGATTAGGTTTAGAACGTGCTGTTACGTTCATTACTGGTAATGAACACATTCGTGAAGCGATTCCGTTCCCACGTATGTTAAACCGTATTTATCCATAGAGAACAAATAAAAAAGAGAACTTCAGCAAAAGCCGAAGTTCTTTTTTTAATTCTGCCATAATTTTTGCATCTGGTCCAAAATATCAATGACTTCTGTTGTGAAAAATAAGGAGCGGTTGGGTTGAGTACCTTTGATTGCTTCAACCATATTGTAGATTTCATAATTCATGGCTTCAGCTGAGTACCCAGAAACGATGGTCTCAACTGTACCGTCATTGTAGTGAACGATTGCTTCATCTGCACGTGGATAATCTGTAATGGTAATATAGGCATCTTCAAAAGCAACAATTCCTTGCTTTGGCATTTTTGCTTGGAATGTTAATGAAATAGTAGCCAACTCATTTTCTTTATTCCGAAGCAATGTCACCGATTGTTCATCAACGCCAGTAGAGAAGGGAACCATGCTAGAAGCTAAAACGTCTGGCTGTGAGCTGAGAAACCAACGAGCAAACGAAACCGCATAAGTACCAATATCTAACAATGCGCCGCCTGCTAAGTCAGGATTAAAAAAGCGATTTTTAGGATCGGGTTCTTTGTAACTTCCAAATGGTGCTTGAATCATTTTTAACTGACCAAATTTGCCAGCATCCATCAAGCGACGTAATTCGTCGTATAGTGGCATGTTAAAAATAGTCATGGCTTCTGCTAAAATAAGGTCATTTTTTTCTGCAACTGCCAAGGCTTGTTTTAATTCTGCCGCGTTCATCGTAATAGCTTTTTCACACAACACATGTTTTCCGGCCTGGAGCGCTTTTAAAATGTGTTCAGCATGTTGTTTATTTGGCACTGCTATATAAACAACATCGATTGTTTCATCTGCTAGCAATTCTTCATAAGAACCATAGGCTTTAGGGATTGAATAATCAGCGGCAAATTGTTCTGCTTTAGTCAATGTCCGTGAAGCAACAGCTGCAAGTTGGCTAGTTTCTTGTTTAAACGTTGAAGCAAATTCGTGGGCAATCCCACCTAATCCTACGATGCCCCATTGATATAATTTTTTTGTCAAAAGAAGTCCTCCTAATCTATGCAATTTCTTCAAATCTTCTTCATTATTTATTATACTGTAAACAAGAGAAATTAGAAAACAAGGACAATTTTGTAAATATGATAAAATCCAGAGATAAAAAGATGCTTTTTTTAGAGAATTTCAGTAAAATAGAAAATGGAGGCGAATGATTATGCATCAAGTTTATGTAGATATTATTGTTGACGCAATTATTGAACAGTACCAAACAGAAGAAAATTTTTACTCCGCTTATCAAATTCAAGCAGCCGATTGGCAAGCTTGGAAAGAAGGCCAATTTGGTTTGGACAATGAAGTCATGCAAAAAATTAAAAATTTGTTTACGGATTATGAGTGGATGCTGACTCAAAAAATACTCCGCCAAACCATCTTATTTCCGGAAAAACGTAACCTAGCTGTTTCGGAATATAAACGGTTAAAAACAACAATTGCCAAAAAATGGTTACAATCTGATTTGGGCGTTGTAGAATTGATTCCTAACAATAAACAGGAACAAGAAATTGCTGCTGGTTATATTGATTTGAAAGTGACGCTGGCCTATGGCGAATGGGGTTTTGATGATATTATTACATTCCGGTTACCAGCTACGATTCAACGACAATTGGAAGGTTCAAAAGTTGAATTATTAGATTGGGTCAATGAAAATCTGATGGATACTTACGTAGGTGAATAACGAATAGGAAGGATGGTCTTTTGAAATACACAATTGCTGGGATTTTATCTGTGATTATTATGTTTGGTGCGGTAATTTTTGTCTTTTTTGGCAAAAAGCCAGTTGAAGAATCTGTTCACACATCAACTGAAACAACAGTGAAATCATCCACTAAAATTTCTGAAAGTAGTACAGTTTCTTCAACTGCTACCACTGAATCAAGTACTGAAATCACGAGCGTAAGCAGTGATGAAAGTTGATAATTTTCTGTGAAAATGATACAATTATTCGGTTATAGTAACAAATGAAATCAATCACGAAAGTGAAAGATAGTGAAACATTTTATCGGAAAATAAAAGATGAAGTGGGGAATTAATGAAGTGAGCAACTATCAGAAAAAAAGAAAAAAGCAGCTGAATTTGCCAAAGTTATTCTTAGGCGTAGTTGTCGTCGGTTTGGCCTTTGTCTTTTCGTTATCTGTCCTTTCTGATTCAGATAAGGGACAAAGCGAGTCAGTCAATCGCCAAAATGAAAACATCTCAAAAGAAGAATTTGTTGCTGAAATCACACCGTATGCACGTGAATTACAAGAATCTTACGGGGTATTACCAAGTATTATTATGGGGCAAGCAGTTTTAGAATCAAATTTTGGACAAAGTCAATTAGCATCGAAATATAACAATCTTTTTGGGATTAAAGCATATGGCAATCAACCAAAAGTCAATTTAGAAACAAAGGAGTATGTCAATGAGGTCTGGATTACGATTCAGGGTGATTTTCGAGTTTATGACAATTGGGAAGAATCCATGCGAGATCATACCAAGTTATTTGTTGATGGGGTCGATTGGGATCCAAATTTATATGAAAAAGTCTTGTTAGCAAAAAATTATAAAGAGGCTGCACAAGCGCTTCAAGATGCTGGATACGCAACGGATCCTACATACGCTGATAAGATCATTCATGTAATTGAAGAATACAATTTAAATAAATACGACCGTTAAGCATGGAGGAACGATGACAATGAGCGAAAAGTGGATTCCAGAAATTATGACGCCGCTGAAACAAGATATTGTAAAAATGCCAGAGATTATTCGGCAAGCCAGTGGCATTAAAATTTTTGGCCGTAAAATAAAATCAATTATTTTTACGACAGATATTGCGATTATCCGCAATACGGATGCACAGGCAGTGATTGCCGTATATCCTTTTACACCGCATCCAGCGATTACAAAAGGCATTATTGAAGCAGCGGATATTCCTGTCTTTTCAGGAGTCGGCGGCGGTTTAACGCAAGGCATGCGTTCTGCTTATATGAGTTTATTTGCAGAAGCACAAGGCTCAATGGGTGTCGTTTTGAATGGTCCTACACCAATTGAAACAATTAAAATGGTGGATGAAGCAATCGATATTCCTATTATCAGCACAGTAACTTCTATTCATACACCAATTGATGAAAAACTTGCGGCTGGCGTGGATATGATTAATATCAGTGCAGGAAAAGACACTGCAGCCACCGTACGCTATTTCCGTGGCAAGTATCCAGAATTACCGATTATTGCAACAGGAGGACCAACTGAATCGAGTATTCATGAAACCATTATCGCCGGAGCGAATGCTATTACATATACGCCCCCTAGTAACGGTGAATTATTCAGCAAAAAAATGAAAAAATATCGTGAACAAGAAAAAGCAACCGATGAAGAATAAAAAACGCTTTGGCAGTCTATCTTGCCAAAGCGTTTTTGGCTATTTAATGTTCGCTTTTACGGAACAATGGAAGAATGAACCAATTATTTGAAAATTCTAATGAAAAAAAGTTGTTAAACCATTGAAAGTTAGAGATTTTTGTACTATCCTAGAGAAACATAGAAGCTTGTATAAGGTCAAAATACGGTTGACCGTCTCTACCCAGCACCGTAAATGCTGGTCTATAAGTGAAGAAGAGCGGATAGCCCTTTTTTGCTTTGGCAAAATGGGTTTTTTCTTTTGTTAGAACACGAATATAAATAGCACTTTGTTTTATTTCGTTCGTTTTTAACGAACCGTCCTTTCCTCAGGATGAGAACAAAGCATCTATCGAAAAATAAGTAAAGGAGTTCATATTGTGAAGGAATTAGTCGAACGTATTAAAAATGATGGCCGTGTATTAGGTGATGGTGTTTTAAAAGTAGATAGTTTTATTACGCACCAAGTGGATCCAGAATTAATGGAGGCTATGGGTAATCGTTTTGCTGAGGTTTTCGCAGAAGCAGGCATTACCAAAGTAATTACAATTGAAGCATCAGGAATCGCTCCTGCCTTATACGCAGCGCAAAAATTAGGCGTGCCAATGATCTTCGCTCGTAAGGCAAAAAGTTTAACCATGGATGAAGAGCTTTTAACGGCTTCAGTTTATTCATTTACAAAACAAGTGACAAGTCAAATTTCAATTTCAAGAAAATTTTTATCTGATGCTGATAAAGTGTTGATTATTGATGACTTTTTAGCTAACGGACAAGCTGCTAAAGGATTGGTAGAATTATGCCAACAGGCTGGTGCAAAGGTTGAAGGAATTGGTATCGTAATTGAAAAATCATTCCAAGATGGTCGTCAGTTATTAGAAGACATGGGCTTAAATGTAGTCTCTTTAGCACGTATCGCTTCATTAAGTGAAGGAACGGTGACGTTTTTAGAGGAGGACGCATAATCTTGGAAACAAAACAATTGAATACACCACAACAGACGGAAACACCAAATGGGAAAGCCGCCGTTTTAGGATTGCAACATTTATTAGCGATGTATGCTGGAGCAGTTGCCGTACCTTTATTAATCGGAACCGGCTTGAATTTTGATTCGCAACAAATGACGTATTTGATTTCAATCGATATTTTTATGTGCGGCGTTGCGACACTTTTACAATTAACGGTGAATAAGTTTTTTGGGATTGGCTTGCCAGTCGTTTTAGGTTGTGCCATTCAAGCAGTTGCGCCTTTAATCATGATTGGTACGAACAAAGGGGTTGGTGCAATTTACGGTTCAATTATTGCTTCGGGCATTTTTGTCGTTCTTATTGCAGGATTTTTCTCAAAAATTAAACGTCTATTTCCGCCTTTAGTCACCGGCACAGTCATTACAGTTATTGGTTTGACCTTAATTCCTGTTGCTGTTGAAAAAATGGGTGGCGGCTTAGCAACGGACAAAAGTTTTGGTGATCCTAAAAACTTGCTACTCGCATTTGTAACAATTGCCTTAATCATTGTTGTGCAAGTTTGGGGACGTGGCTTTATCAAGTCAATTGCCGTGTTAATCGGCCTAGTCGGTGGCACAATTTTAGCTGCGTTTCTGGGATTAGTGGATTTGTCTCCTGTTGGTCAAGCTACGTGGTTTCATTTTCCACAGCCATTTTATTTTGGCAAACCAACGTTTGATCTTTCTTCTATTGTGTTGATGATTATTATTTCAATTGTTAGTATGGTTGAATCAACAGGTGTTTATTTTGCCTTAGGAGATATTACAGGGAAGAAAATTGGCGAAGATGATTTACGTCGTGGGTATCATGCAGAAGGTTTAGCCGTCATTTTAGGGGGGATTTTTAATACGTTTCCTTATACAGGTTTCTCTCAAAATGTCGGGTTAGTTCAATTATCTGGGATCAAAACACGTCGACCAATTTATTTTTCTGCTTTTTTCTTAATTATTTTAGGCTTATTACCAAAAATTGGTGCGATGGCCCAAATTATCCCAGAGCCAGTTTTAGGCGGCGGAATGCTGGTTATGTTTGGAATGGTGGCTGTCCAAGGAATGCGCATGTTGTCAAAAGTTGACTACTCAAATGACAAAAATTTATTAATTATTGCCATCTCAATTGGCTTTGGTTTAGGCTTTAATATTATGCCGACGCTCTTTAATAAAGTACCAGAAACTGTTAGCATGTTTACTGGTAATGGAATTGTCATGAGCAGCATTACCGCAATTATTTTAAATCTTTTATTCAATGGTTTAAAAGAAACCTCAGAAAGTAACGAATAGTTTCAAAAAAGTATGATAGATAAGGTCAGGTGGCTTTTCTTTCATACTTTTTTGACCTCATCATCGTTTAGAAAAATTTAATGTTTTCATCAATCTGAAGAGAAAAAGAGAAAAAAGCTTGGTTACAAAGAGACGAGTAGTAAGTTACCGCTGTTTTATCCTAAAGTATGTTAATAAATTCTGATGAGAAAACCTAAGGGAAACACTGCTGGCACTTGAAGTTGAGCCTTTTTCCTTGTATCATGTAAAAAGAGCACTCTTAAAGGCTAGACTGCGACGAGAAACCGCAGAAGGATTTTAAGGATAAAACTGTGATGGAAAGTTGTGATGAACTTGGATAAACCACTATTACCTGGTCAAGTGATTGGTATCATTGGTGGCGGACATTTAGCAAAAATGATGGCCCTTAGTGCAAGAGAAATGGGGTTTCGAGTGGGTGTGCTAGATCCACAAATTGATTGTCCTGCTGCACAAGTTGCCGATTGGCAATTATTAGGAGCATATAATGATCCTGAAGCGTTAGAGAAATTGGCAAAACGTGCCCAAGTGATTACGTATGAATTTGAACATGCAGATGTTGATGCGTTAACAGCGATTCAACATTTAGCGAATATACCACAAGGAACAGACATTTTAGCGATTACGCAAGATCGCTTAATGGAAAAAAGTTTCTTGGAAGATAATAATATTGTGATTGCACCTTATGCAACGATTGTTAGTCCGACTGATATTCAAGAAGCAATTGATGGCATTGGTTATCCGTGTATCTTGAAGAATACGCGAGGGGAAGGTCGTTATGTACTACATAGTACTTCAGACTTAGCGCCATCCATGAATCTTCTGAGAGAAGGAACCTGTGTCTTGGAAGCTTGGATTCCTTACGAAAAAGAATTATCTGTTCTGATTTCTGGTAATGGTCGTGGCGAATTTGCGACATTTCCAGTTGTGGAAACAATTAAAAAAGAGCGTAAGCTACATGAAACGATTGCACCAGCCCGAATTGATGACGAAGTCAGTGGTGAGTTGCAACGAATTGCTAAGGTGATTGCTAAAGCAGTTGGTTTAGTCGGCACCCTTTCAATTGAAATGTTTTATACAGAAACAGGCGGGATTTATGTAAATAAAATTTTACCTCGTCCAGAAGATGCTGGGAATTTTTCAATAGATGCTTGTTCTTTTAGCCAATATGATACGCATATTCGTGGTTTATGTAATTGGCCAATGCCAACGATTCAACTGTTGTCTG
Source organism: Enterococcus sp. DIV0183 (assembly GCF_050541505.1). Taxonomy (NCBI): domain Bacteria; kingdom Bacillati; phylum Bacillota; class Bacilli; order Lactobacillales; family Enterococcaceae; genus Enterococcus; species Enterococcus sp. DIV0183. Next base: position 1,911,646 of record NZ_CP172932.1, on the reverse strand, counting down.
AAGCAGTCACGGTCAATGTGCTTGGAAATGAGGCCTATGAAACGATGGACATTATTAATGAACATCCAGATTGGCATTTCCACTATTATGGCCACAGTGAAGCAAAAGCGCAACGAGCGATGGGGCATATTACTATATTAACCAAAGAAATCGATGAAACACTGGAAGAAATTAAAGAAACAAAGATTTGGTCGTAATTATTTTTCAAAAATTGAGGAGTAAAGAGGGGATAAGGCACAATGATTGATCGTTATACAAGACCCGAAATGGGCGCAATTTGGACAGATGAGAATCGCTACAAGGCATGGCTAGAAGTTGAAATTTTGGCGGATGAAGCTTGGGCAGAACTTGGCGAAATTCCTAAAGAAGATGTACAAAAAATCCGAGAAAATGCATCATTTGATGTTGCACGTATTTTAGAAATTGAAGCAGAAACACGTCATGATGTTGTCGCTTTTACCCGTGCCGTTTCAGAAACGCTTGGTGAAGAGCGAAAATGGGTGCACTATGGGTTAACCAGCACAGATGTTGTGGATACTGCCTATGGTTATCTATTGAAACAGGCGAATGATATTTTACGGAAAGATTTACAAACATTTACGGAGATTGTCGGAGCCAAAGCCAAAGAGTATAAACATACGGTCATGATGGGAAGAACGCATGGTGTTCATGCAGAACCGACTACATTTGGTTTGAAATTAGCGTTGTGGTATTCTGAAATGAAACGCAACATTGAACGTTTTGAACATGCAGCCAAAGGTGTCGAAGCGGGTAAAATCAGTGGAGCCGTAGGTACCTTTGCCAATATTTCACCATTTGTTGAAGAATATGTTTGCGAACATTTGGGGATCCGTGCTCAAGAGATTTCGACACAAGTTTTACCACGTGATTTACATGCAGAATATGTTTCTGCCATGGCATTAATTGCGACAAGTATTGAAAAATTTGCAACAGAAATTCGTGGTCTACAAAAATCAGAAACACGTGAAGTAGAAGAATTTTTTGCAAAAGGACAAAAAGGATCTTCGGCAATGCCGCATAAACGGAATCCAATTGGTTCTGAAAATATGACTGGTTTGGCACGTGTGATTCGTGGTCATGTCATTACTGCCTTTGAAAATGTGAGTTTATGGCATGAACGAGATATTTCTCACTCGTCTGCTGAACGGATTATTATTCCCGATACGACGATTTTACTAAATTACATGTTGAATCGTTTTGGTAATATTGTCAAAAACTTAACGGTCTTCCCAGAAAATATGAAGCGTAACATGGATGCGACCTATGGACTAATTTATAGCCAACGTGTCTTGTTAAAATTGATTGATCATGGCATGACACGTGAAGAAGCGTATGATCTGGTTCAACCAAAAACAGCTTACGCATGGGATCATCAAACGGCGTTCCGTCCGTTGCTAGATGCGGATGAAAAAATTACATCTGTCTTATCAAAAGAAGAGCTAGATGATGCCTTTGATTACCATTATCATTTAAAAAATGTTGACACGATTTTTGAACGTGTTGGTTTAGGATAAAAAGAAAGCGAGAAGAAGGATGATTCTTCTCGCTTTTCTCTTATAATGTTATAAACTGAAGGATTAAAAAACAAACGTATTGTTAAATACGTTTGTTTTTTTCTATACTTTTTTCGATTTATCCTTTATAATGTAACTTAAATAGTTACATTAACTATTTAATGAAAACAAAGGAGGAGAAGTATGGATAAACAACAGCGAGGCATTCAAGTGATTAGAATTTGGCTAGGGGTGACGATGCTAATTCATGGAGTGATGAAAGTAACGTCATTGGAAGATACTTTAGCGTTTTTTGCTAGTATTGGTTTGCCAAGTCTTTTTGTTTATGGTGTAGCAGCAATTGAATTAATTGGTGGATTATTTATGATTATTGGCTTTTTAATTCCTTTGGTATCAGTAGGATTCATAGCAGTTTTAGTCGGAGCTATTTTTTCTTTTGGTTTGGCAAGTGGTTTTAGTGGTTATGAGTACGAATTATTTTTAGCGATAACCAGTTTGGCTATTTTGGTTAGCTATGCCGATAAAAAGTATCTTACGTTAAAACTTTATTTTTAATAAATCAAAGCAATAAAGAGTTGGTCAAACTAGTTGTGATTGCGAAAAAAGCCCTAAAACAGTGATATTTAGTTGTTTTAGGTTTTTTTTATCAAAAAAAGGTCAAAAAAGGTCAATTTATTTATTGACCTTTACTGACCAATGGGGTATAATAAATTTATAAGGTTTACGAATACCTTAACTTTTGAAGAAATCCATCAAAAGTCGGATAATAATAATTGTAAAGAATGTTAAAATAAAAAAGACAAAATAATAAACGGGAGGGATCGTTTATGAATATTGAAAAAATGACAACCACGCTTCAAGAGGCGATTGCTGAAGCTCAAAAAGTTGCGGTGACACGGCAACATCAAGAAATTGATATCGCACATTTATGGAAAATTTTTCTTCAACCAAACCATTTTGGACGTAATTTTTACACAGATGCTGGTTTAGATGTTGACGCATTTGAACGAGAAGTAGATAACGCGTTAGATGAATATCCAAGTGTGGCAGGCGGTAATGTGCAATATGGTCAAAATTTAAGTCAAAATTTGTTCCATTTATTGCAAGAAGCTGATTCACTTCGAGAAGAATTCCAAGATGAATTTTTATCAACCGAAATTGTACTTTTAGCTTTAATGAAATTGAAAAATTATCGTTTAACAAAATATTTAATGCAACAAGGCATTACGGAAAAAGAGTTAAGAAAAAATATTGAAGAGATGAGAGGAGGAGATCGTGTGACTTCTCAAAACCAGGAAGAACAATATAAAGCACTAGAAAAATACGGTGTTGACTTAGTACAACAAGTAAAAGCAGGAAAACAAGATCCAATCATTGGTCGTGACGAAGAAATTCGTGACGTTATTCGGATTTTATCAAGAAAAACTAAAAATAATCCAGTCTTAATTGGTGAACCAGGTGTTGGTAAAACAGCGATTGTTGAAGGATTAGCACAACGAATCGTTCGTAAAGATGTTCCCGAAAACTTAAAAGATAAAACCATTTTTTCTTTAGATATGGGTGCCTTAATTGCGGGAGCAAAATTCCGTGGCGAATTTGAAGAACGGTTAAAAGCTGTTTTAAAAGAAGTGAAAAAAAGTGATGGCAAAATCATTTTATTCATTGATGAAATTCATAATATCGTCGGAGCTGGTAAAACTGAAGGCAGTATGGACGCCGGGAATTTATTAAAACCGATGCTAGCACGTGGTGAATTGCATTTAATCGGTGCCACAACGCTTGATGAATATCGCCAATATATGGAAAAAGATAAAGCCTTAGAACGTCGTTTCCAAAAAGTATTAGTCAAAGAACCAACAGTAGAAGATACAATTTCTATTTTGCGTGGCTTAAAAGAACGATTTGAAATTCACCACGGCGTGAATATTCATGACAATGCTTTAGTTGCTGCCGCTACTTTATCCGATCGCTATATTACTGATCGTTTCTTACCAGATAAAGCGATTGACTTAGTCGATGAAGCAAGCGCAACGATTCGAGTGGAAATGAATTCGATGCCAACAGAGCTCGATCAAGTAACACGTCGGTTAATGCAACTAGAAATTGAAGAAGCGGCCTTGAAAAAAGAATCAGATGATGCAAGTAAAAAACGGTTAGCCAACTTGCAAGAAGAATTAGCAGATTTGCGTGAAGAAGCCAACTCAATGAAAATGCAATGGGAAACGGAAAAAGAAGAAGTTAATGCGGTTTCCAATAAACGTGCAGAGATTGATAAAGCAAAACACGAATTAGAAGATGCTGAAAATAATTATGATTTAGAACGAGCTGCTGTTTTGCGTCATGGAACAATTCCGCAATTAGAACATGAATTGAAAGAATTGGAAGAAAAGAACGCTAAAGATAACGTCAAAATGGTACAAGAATCGGTTACTGAAAACGAAATTGCGCAAGTGGTCGGTCGTTTAACCGGTATTCCTGTGACAAAATTAGTTGAAGGCGAACGAGAAAAATTAATGAAACTGAATGAAACATTACACAAACGTGTGATTGGTCAAGACGAAGCCGTCGATGCTGTTAGTGATGCGGTGATTCGTTCAAGAGCAGGCTTACAAGATCCAAATCGCCCACTTGGTTCGTTCCTTTTCCTAGGACCAACTGGTGTTGGTAAAACAGAACTTGCTAAAGCTTTAGCTGAAGATTTGTTTGATTCTGAAGATCATATGGTACGGATTGACATGAGTGAATACATGGAAAAACATGCCGTGTCTCGTTTGGTTGGTGCCCCTCCAGGCTATATTGGTTATGAAGAAGGTGGCCAGTTAACAGAAGCTGTTCGTCGAAACCCTTATACAATTGTCTTATTAGACGAAATTGAAAAAGCGCACCCAGATGTCTTTAATATCTTATTACAAGTTTTAGATGATGGTCGTTTGACAGATTCTAAAGGTCGGGTCGTTGATTTTAAAAATACAGTTTTAATTATGACAAGCAATATCGGTTCTCAGCTTTTATTGGAAGGTGTGACACCTGAAGGAACAATTCCAGAAGAAGTTGAAAATCAAGTCATGAATATTCTGAAAGGACACTTTAAACCAGAGTTCTTAAACAGAATTGATGATACTATTTTATTTACACCATTAAGCTTGGATAATGTGAAAGGAATCATTGGTAAAATGACCGCACAACTTGCTCATCGTTTAGAGCAACAAGAAATTGTGTTGGAAATCACTGATGAAGCTAAAACATGGATTGCTGAAAATGGGTATGAGCCAGCTTATGGAGCTCGTCCGTTAAAACGTTTCATTACTCGCGAAGTCGAAACACCATTAGCAAAAGAAATTGTTTCTGGTCGAGTAATGCCAAAAACAAAAGTCACGATTAGTCTATTAGACAATCAATTAGTTTTTGAAAATGAACCGATAGAAGAAGTATAAAAAAAGAACGAGCGAATTCGCTCGTTCTTTTTTTATTATGACAATCGTTGCTTAATTTCTTCCAACAAATCCTCTTCTGAAGAAACAACCCGACCATTTAATTTAATCAAACCAACTGTATAAAGGTTTAAATAATGGAATTGATTTTCAGCGACTTCGCTCAAAGCGTCAAGCTTTTGGTGATTATCAGCACCTTGTTGGCGGCTGTCTGTGTAAAGGGCAACCACCGGAATTCCTTTGGCATAAGCAACACCAATTTCGGAAGCTACGCCCGCATCAATGGTTGGACCGTCTAATAAAGCAACTAATAAGTCGCTAGCAAGGACATTTTCTGTATCTGCTAAGGCAATCATTTTACTATCGGCATAAGCAGATTTGTCGTTAATCGCCGCATTTTCTTGTGGTAAATAAAGATCGATTGTTTTATCCAATTGTCGAATTTGTTCGACTAAATAGGCATTATAACGTAAGTCAGCTTGCGAAAATAAAGGTCCTGCAAAATAAATTTTTGTCATTTGTCTGTCTCCAATCCAAGGGTTTAGAAATAATCACTGAAATAAGCTTCTTGGTCAGGAAAAATCCGTTCCAAAGAATTTAAAGTTTCTTTATCTGTATCAATGCGCTCAATTCGATGTAAGTACGAAGGGCGTCGGTAATTCATGACTAAACAAGTTAGTGTTTGAATATCTAAGTGAACGGCGGTGCCTAGAGGTTCATCCGTAATGGTTACTTGATCATTTTCATCCCAAATTAAGCCAAAAATACCATTATTCCACTCAGCAACAGGATCTTTAACGACAAAATGGAAGGGCTTAGCCGTACTTTCAAAAGGAAAGTTTTCTAAAAAGGCTTTGACATCAACAATTCGAGCCATATAATAGGGCTCAATGCTTTCTTTAATTTGGCTGTCTTCTAAAAGAAAGGCTAGTGGTTCATTTTTATAGATATCGCCCTTGACCCAATAAACCATCGAAAAATGCGCAGTAATAAAATTCCACAAGCCATTTCGGGCTTCTTGGTTCAAGTAAAACATTTCCTTAATATGAAATACCTCATCGGCCACCCAATAGAAAAGTACTCCTAAAGGTTCTTGATTGGCACCATAATAGACAGCAGCAGTCCGTTCTTCCTCGTTTTCGAAACGCCAATATTCTTCCCAGTTGAAGGCACTACGAATGAGCGCGCCGTGATTTTGACGAGCGAATCGCGCATAGACATCAAAGACATCTGGGTGATCGACAGCTAATCGTTCAATCATTCCTGGAACTGGAACGGTTTTTGGTAATTGTGTATCCCGAATTTTAAAAGATAACTTGTCGGACATGATTTCCCAACCTTTACGTCGGTAATAAGGAATGTTGTAAGGGAAAAGATAAGAAATCCACTGTTTATCTTGGCGCATTTCTTCTAATGCCGTTTGAATCAAGTCTTTCATTAAGCCGTGGTTGGCATATTCAGGATAGGTACCGACACCAGTAACGCCGCCCATTTTATACAAAGCGCCATGGATATTGACTTCGCATGGATAGATAGCAATTTGTGAAATTAATTGATTTTCGTGAAACCAGCCAAATACTTTTGAAAGTTCTAAAATCGGTTGTTTTGATTTGATAAATGCGCGTTTGTTTTCAAAACCACTTTCTTCAATATCTGCTTCAGTCACTTGAAAAACATAGGAAAGAAGTTCATTAAATTGATCAATGTGTTCTTCCTCAACAGGCTTTAAGGTCAGTTGCTTTCGAAATTCTTGTTCATCCATTTTTCCATCTCCAATAAATTTACTGTTTTTAGTATACCAAATTTTTCGAAACTCTGTTAGCCTTTCGAAACCAAAAGAATAAAAGGGAAGTGCTTTAAATCTTCTTCAAAAATTGGTATAATGAAAAGTGCTGATTATCCTAGACCTTTAAACATGATAATTTGATAAAAAAGGCAACTAAAATATAACAATTGATTGATGAAGCTAGCAGGGAGCTAGCTTTTCTTAAAAGAAATGAGGCAAAAAATGAACAATAAAGAAATGAAAGCAAGACAAGAGAAAATTCGTAATTTCTCGATCATTGCCCACATTGACCATGGGAAGTCAACTTTAGCCGACCGGATTTTGGAAAAAACAAATACAGTCAGCAGTCGAGAAATGCAAGATCAATTACTTGATTCAATGGATTTAGAGAGAGAACGCGGCATTACCATCAAATTGAACGCAATTGAATTAAACTATACAGCCAAAGATGGTGAAACCTATACTTTCCATTTGATTGACACACCAGGGCACGTCGATTTCACCTACGAAGTTTCTCGTAGCTTGGCAGCTTGTGAAGGGGCTGTTCTAGTTGTTGATGCGGCGCAAGGAATTGAAGCGCAAACGCTAGCAAATGTCTATTTGGCATTGGATAATGACTTAGAAATTTTACCTGTTATTAATAAAATTGATTTACCCGCCGCTGATCCAGAGCGTGTTCGGACAGAGATTGAAGACGTAATTGGAATTGATGCATCGGAAGCTGTTTTAGCAAGTGCAAAAGCAGGGATTGGGATTGAAGATATTTTAGAACAAGTGGTGGAGTATGTACCAGCTCCATCAGGCGATATTGAGGCTCCTTTAAAGGCTTTGATTTTTGACTCTATTTACGATAGTTATCGGGGGGTCGTTTTAAACATCCGTGTAATTGACGGTGTCGTTCGTCCTGGGGATAAAATCCAAATGATGAGTAACGGTAAAACGTTTGATGTAACAGAAGTCGGCGTTTTTTCACCGAAACCAATCGCTCGTGATTATTTAATGGTTGGTGATGTGGGCTATATCACCGCTAGCATTAAAACGGTTCAAGATACACGGGTCGGGGATACAGTGACTTTGGCCGACAATCCAGCAGCAGAAGCACTACCAGGCTATCGCAAAATGAATCCAATGGTTTATTGTGGCTTATATCCAATTGATACGTCGCGCTACAATGATTTACGGGAAGCATTAGAAAAATTACAATTAAATGATGCGGCGTTACAATTTGAACCAGAAACATCGCAAGCTTTAGGGTTTGGTTTCCGTTGTGGTTTCTTAGGTTTGCTGCACATGGATGTTGTTCAGGAACGTTTGGAACGAGAATTTAATTTAGAGTTAATTACAACAGCACCGTCCGTAATCTATCACGTTAATAAAACTGACGGAACAACCGTTGTTGTTGACAACCCAGCTGAATTTCCAGAACCAGTAACGATTGAATCTGTGGAAGAACCTTATGTTAAAGCGCAAATCATGGTGCCAAACGATTATGTAGGAGCAGTAATGGAATTATCACAACGTAAACGTGGCGAATTCATTACAATGGATTACTTAGACGATTATCGTGTAAACGTAGTTTATGAAATTCCGTTATCTGAAATCGTGTTTGACTTTTTCGATAAATTGAAATCAAGTACAAAAGGCTATGCATCCTTAGATTACGAAATGGCTGGCTATCGTACCAGCCGCCTAGTGAAAATGGATATTCTATTAAATGCTGAAAAAGTGGATGCGTTAAGCTTTATTGTTCACCGAGATTTCGCATTTGAGCGTGGTAAAGCGATTGTTGAGAAACTGAAAAAACTAATTCCACGTCAACAGTTTGAAGTCCCGGTTCAAGCGGCGATTGGTCAAAAAATTGTGGCTCGTTCAGATATTAAAGCCTTACGCAAAAACGTACTGGCTAAATGCTATGGTGGAGATGTTTCTCGTAAACGTAAATTGTTAGAGAAACAAAAAGAAGGGAAGAAACGGATGAAACAAATTGGATCCGTGGAAGTTCCTCAAGAAGCCTTTATGGCGGTTCTGAAGATGGATGAAGATGATCAGAAAAAATAACTTATCAAAAAAGTACCTCAGTCTGAGCTGAGGTGCTTTTTTTTTGAAAATATAAATTAAAGTAAATTACATTTTAAAATAAAACACGCAAAATTGCGTGCTTTTTTATATTGTGATAGAATATACATACGAAAGCTTATAATTAATCAAAATAATTTTGCAAATCAAGTAAATAAGGAGAGAACAAATGGCTGGAACAATAAAAGAAATTGCTGAAAAAGCAGGAGTATCTAGGGGAACTGTGGATCGAGCATTGAATAATCGCGGCCGAATCAATCCTGAGGTTGCTGAAAAAATTAAAACAATAGCGAAAGAAATGAACTATGTTCCGAAGAAAAAAAAGATGGCCAAAGAAGAACCAATCAAATTAGGTGTTGTGACACAATTGGCAAAATCTTCTTTTATGATTCCAATTCGATCAGGTTTACAAGCAGTTATAGGCGATCTAAAAAAAAGAAATATCGATTGCTTTTTAGAGGAAATAGACGGGGTCGATGAAGCGGCGCAGTTACAGGCACTTGAACGCTTGTTAGGACTTGGTGTAAAAGGAATTGCCATCATGCCAGTTGATAGCGTGGCGATTAGGGAAAAAATCAATCAGCTTACGGAACAAGGCATTAAGGTTATCACATTCAATTCGGACATTGTTGGTAGTAAACGTCAATGCTTTGTCGGAATGGATAACTTTAAAAGCGGGAAGACAGCTGCTGGATTATTAGGAATGTTGACAAAAGGAGAGGGAGATGTCCTAGCTATTACTGGATATTTTGGAAATAGTGTGAATAGTTTACGAGTTGCTGGTTTTGTTGAAGAATTGAAACAGTCATTTCCACAATTGAAATTAACAGGTGTTCAAAGCAGTTTTGATTCGAGCGATGAAGTCGAAAAGATTTTAAGTGACACATTAGAGAACTATACTAATTTAAAAGGCGTCGTTGTGTTTTCAGGAGGTCAAGCAGGAATTGCTCGTGTGTTGAAAAAAAGGGCAGGTAAAGACAGACCGTATGTGATTATCTATGATTTAACTGAGAAAAATATCGAGATGCTGAAAAAAAATCAAGTTGACTTTCTAATTGATCAAGATGGTTTTACGCAGGGTTATCGTTCTTTGCTATTATTAGCGAATCAACTACAGAATAATAAATTTATGACAGAAGAGATGTTATTTACAGATATCATTATTAAAACAAAATATAATCTTTAAAAGAAGTGTGAATCTTGCTGTAAAGCAATTCATGCTTCTTTTTTTGCGTTCTTTTAAAATGCACGCAAAAATTATGTGCAAATTTAATGTTGCACGCATTTTGAAAGCGTGCTATAATTCGTTTGTAAATAATAGAAGAACGAAGAAGAGGTGGATCTATGAGTTATATTAGCTTTGATCAATCAAAAGAATTTGATCTAGTTCTTTTAGGTAGAGTGGCTATCGATTTTAACCCTGCCTATAATGAGCAAGTTAAAGAAGAATTTAAGCCTTTAAAAAATGTTCATATGTTTGAAAAGTTTGTGGGAGGGTCTCCTGCAAATATTTCCGTGGGTATCACCAAACATGGGATGAAAGCTGGCTTCATTGGGAAAGTATCCGATGACCAGTTCGGAGAATATGTTATTGATTATTTTAATGAGCAAGGCATTGATACTTCTCAGATAAGTAAAGCGCAGCATGGCGAAAAGTTGGGTCTGACTTTTACAGAAATGCTATCGCCTAAAGAAAGTAGTATTTTAATGTATCGGAACCAAGCTGCGGATTTACAACTAAGTGTCGAAGATATCGATGAAGATTATTTGAAACGTTCAAAAGCCTTATTAATTTCAGGGACTGCTTTGGCGGAAAGCCCTTCAAGAGAAGCCGTGTTAAAAGCTGTGATGTTAGCGAAAAAAAACAACGTCAAAATTATTTTTGATATCGACTATCGAGAATACAATTGGAAAAATGTGGATGAAATCGCTATTTATTATTCAATAGTTGCGAAAGAATCAGATATTATTATGGGCTCGAGAGAAGAATTTGATTTAACTGAAAGATTGATTCAACCAAATATGACAGATAATGAAAGCGCTGCTTTTTGGCATAATTGTGGCGCTCAAATAGTCGTTATTAAACACGGGATGAAAGGCTCAACAGCTTATACAGCAGATCATCAACAGTTTTCAATTAAACCATTTCCAGTGGAGGCACGCAAGGGATTTGGTGGCGGTGATGGCTATGCTGCTGGATTTTTATATGGTTTATTTGAAGGTTGGGAAATTATCGATTGCTTGGAGTTTGGCTCAGCGGAAGCTTCGATGATGGTCAAAAGTAACAATTGCTCAGATTCTTTACCAACGACACAAGAAGTAAAAGAGTTCATTAAACTGGAGAAGGAAATATACGGCGAAATGATCGCCAGGATTTAAGGTGGATAAAATGGAAAAGACGATTCGTTTAACGACAGCACAAGCATTATTAAAATTTTTGAATCAACAATATATCAGCATTGATGGAAAAGAAACACCTTATGTGGAAGGAATCTTTCATGTATATGGTCATGGGAATGTTTTAGGGATTGGTCAAGCGTTGGAACAAGCTCCGGGACATTTAAAAAGTTACAGTGGAAAAAACGAACAAGGGATGGCTCATGCTGCTATCGCTTTTGCTAGACAAAGTTTACGTAAGAAAATATTCGCAGTTTCAGCGTCTGCTGGTCCAGGTTCTGCTAATTTATTGACTGCTGCTGGAACCGCCTTCGCTAATAATATACCTGTATTGTTTCTGCCAGCAGATACGTTTGCTACTCGGCAACCAGATCCCGTATTACAGCAGTTGGAACATGAATCAAGTGTAACCTTTTCTACCAACGATGCTTTCCAAGCGGTTTCTCGCTATTGGGATCGTATTAATCGGCCAGAACAGCTGATGTCAGCATTGCTACGGGCATTTGAAGTTATGACCAATCCTGCAACTACAGGACCTGCCACCATTTGTTTGCCACAAGATGTTGAGTCAGAAGCCTATGATTATCCAGTAGAGTTTTTTAGAAAAAGAGTTCATTATATCGATCGACGGATGCCGACAATTCGTGAGCTTGAAACAGCTAGTCACTTGATAAAGGATAGTAAACACCCAGTAATTATTGTGGGGGGCGGTTGCAAGTATTCAGAAGCAGGTGAGAGCCTTCAGAAAATTTCTCAAGTTCATCAGATACCTTTGGTTGAAACACATGCTGGTAAATCAACTGTTTCATGGGAATTTGAAAATAATCTTGGAGGCTTGGGAATTTTAGGTACCTCGGCTGCTAATAAAGCTGTTCAGCAAGCGGATTTGATTATTGGAATTGGCACGCGTTATACGGATTTTACCACTGCATCAAAAAGTATTTTTAATTTTGAACAATCAAAAATGATAAATATTAACGTAAGTCGACCACAGACTTACAAAATGGAAGCGTTTCAAATTGTGGGAGATGCTCGAGCAACCTTAGAAGGAATTCTGCCAATGATTGAAGGATATCGGACGGCTTATGGTGAAAAAATCACTGAACTGAAGAACGAATGGGTGAAAGAGCGGGAGCGATTAAAAACAACTCATTTTAAACGGAAAGATTTTGATCCGGAAATCAAAAACCACTTTACACAGGATATTTTAAATGATTATGCTGATTCTTTGAATACAACTCTGACACAAACAGAGGTTTTCGTTCATCTGAATGATTTTGTCGAAGATGATGCGATTGTGATTGGTTCGGCAGGGTCATTACCAGGAGATATGCAACGATTGTGGAATCCTGTAAAGGAAAATACTTATCATTTAGAGTATGGCTATTCTTGTATGGGCTATGAAATTGCTGGTGCAATGGGGGTACGGCTTGCTAATCCTAATCAAGAGGTTTACGCATTAGTCGGTGACGGTAGTTTTTTGATGTTGCATAGCGAACTGGTCTCTGCATTACAATATGACAAAAAAATCAATATTGTTCTGTTCAATAATTCTGGGTTCGGATGCATTAATAATCTGCAAATGGAGAATGGCGGCGTAAGTCAAGGGACGGAATTTAGAAATACAAAAGGCGAAATTATGAATATCAATTATGCTAAAATCGCTGAAGGATATGGTGCCAAAGCGTATCAAGTCCATTCGATTGAAGAACTAAAACAGGCGATTGTCGACGCGAAAAACCAAACGCAATCGACATTGATTGAAATAAATGTTCTTCCTAAAACGATGACTGCTGGTTACGATGGTAGTTGGTGGAATGTCGGTGTTGCTGAAGTATCAGAAAAACCAGCGATTCAAGAAGCATACCAAGTTAAAAAAGAAAAACTTGCAACTGCTAGGAAATATTAGGTATTCGTTATACAACCAAAAAGTTAGGAGCGAATGAATTGAAAAAAACATTGAAACATCAACCGTTGATAAAAGAACTAGCTCCCGGTGTTCGACAAGTTCAAAATATTCGAAAAAACAACACTGATTTACAGTATATTGAGTTTCAAGTTCTTGAATTAGATAATGGAGCAATGTATCAAGAAGCTGGTAATGAACTGGAAGTTTGTATCGTCGTATTAACTGGCAAAATCAATGTTAAGGTGGGCGATAAATGGTACGAGAATTTAGGTAAACGAACCTCTGTTTTTGAAAAAATTCCGACAGATAGTATCTATATCCCAGCAAAAACGTCGTTTGAACTAATAGCAACTTCTGATACTGTTCGTTTGGCCCTTTGTTATTCGCCAGCTAAAAAAACGTTACCAGTGCACGTGATTACCGCTGAGGAAAATACGGTTGAAAAACGAGGGATATATCAGAATAAACGACTAGTGCATAACATTTTACCAGACAATGTCGATACTGCCAGTAGTTTGTTGGTGGTTGAAGTCTACACTGAAGGTGGTAACTTTTCTAGCTATCCACCACACAAACATGACCAAGAAAATTTACCTGACGAATCTTATTTAGAAGAGACGTATTATCATGAGCTGAATCCAGAGCAAGGATTTGTTTTCCAACGAGTATATACAGAGGATGGTTCTATAGATGAAACGATGACTGTAGAGCATCAAAATGTTGTGGAGGTACCTAAGGGATATCATCCTGTCGGCGTGCCAGATGGCTACACCTCTTATTATTTAAATGTGATGGCAGGACCTGAACGAATTTGGAAGTTTCATAACGAGAAAAAACACGAGTGGATTTTAAATCGGAACGAATTGACTAACAATTAGAAACAAAAAAATAAGTAGACTTTTTTAGGAGGAAAATAAATGACTCGATTTTTAAAGAATTATATAGGTGGCCGCTGGGTAACAAGTGCAGCCACTGAATTTGAAGAAGTGGTCAATCCGGCAACAGAAGAAGCATTAGTAAATGTTCCATTATCTAGTGAAGCAGAAACTGCAGAAGCAATCAGAGTAGCGGATGAGGCTTTTCAAACATGGAAAAAAGTAAGTGTTCCAGTTCGTGGCCGCTATCTTTTCAAATTGCATCATTTATTGATGACGAATAAAGAAGAGCTAGCACGATTAATTACGCTTGAAAATGGAAAATCTTTGTCAGAATCATTAGGTGAGGTTCAGCGAGGGATTGAAAATGTCGAGCATGCAGCGGGCATTACGAATTTAATAATGGGTGATTCTCTATCCACAGCGGCTACAGATATTGAAATTACCAATTACCGTTATCCCATCGGTGTTGTTGGGGGAATTACTCCTTTCAATTTTCCGATGATGGTACCGTTTTGGATTTTCCCAATGGCGTTAGCAGCAGGGAATACGGTGGTGCTGAAGCCTTCCGAAAAAACGCCATTATTGATGGAAAAAATTGTTGAATTAATAGAAGAAGCAGGATTTCCAAGTGGCGTCTTTAATGTTGTCTATGGGGCACACGATGTTGTTAATACTTTATTGCGTGATCCATTAGTAAAAGGAATTAGCTTTGTAGGTTCAAAAAATGTTGGTGAATATGTCTATAAAGAAGGAACAAAAAATCTGAAACGAGTCCAGGCATTAACTGGCGCAAAAAATCATGTCATCGTTTTAAAAGATGCCAACCTTGATCGTGCAGTAAAAGACATTATCGGTGGCTCTTTTGGATCAGCCGGTGAACGCTGTATGGCCGCTTCGGTGATCGTTGTAGAAGAAACTATTGCAGATCAATTCGTTGAAAAATTTAAGGCTGCAGCACAGACGATAAAAATTGGAAATGGTCTGGAAGAAGGAGTCTTTTTAGGCCCCGTGATTCGAAAAGAGGCGCAGCAACGAACATTTGATTACATTCAAAAAGGTATTGATGAAGGAGCGGACTTATTGTTAGATGGCCGTGAAAATATTCCTGAAAAAGGCTACTTCGTGGGACCTACGATCTTTGATCGTGTCACGATGGACATGAAGATTTGGCAAGATGAAATTTTTGCACCCGTTGCCTCAATTGTTCGAGTGAAAAATCTAGAAGCAGCAGTTACACTGACCAATCAATCAGAATTTGCTAACGGTTCATGCCTCTATACGAGTAATGCTTCAGCTATCCGTTACTTTAGAGAGAATGTTGATGCAGGAATGTTAGGCATCAATTTAGGTGTACCAGCACCAATGGCTTGGTTTGCTTTTTCCGGCTGGAAACACTCTTTCTATGGTGACTTACACGCCAATGGAAAAGACAGTGTAGAATTTTATACACATCGAAAAGTTGTAACTGCTCGATACGCTCCTAGCGAAATAAACTAGTTTTACTTCGAAGCTCTGTCAAAGGAGCTTCGAGGATTCTATGATTAAAGCGGTGAAAGTATCTTTTATTAGTACAAATATAAGACATGACTTTCTGAAAATAATGATTGACTAAATAAAATTGTAAGCGTATACATAATACGCATAAAATAAAGAAATCGGAGGACAAATAATTGAAAGTAAAAGTAGGCGTAATTGGTACAGGGGCGATTGGAATCGAACATATTAACAGAATTAATCACAAGACACAAGGCGCTTTTGTAACAGCAGTATCAGATATTAATGTTGAAGCGGCAAGCAAAATTGCTGAGGAGATTGGGGCTCAATTTTTCAAAACAGGCGAAGAATTAATTGCTTCTGAAGAAGTGGAAGTTGTTGTTGTTACTTCCTGGGACCCAACACACGAAAAATATGTCTTGGAAGCAATCAAGCATGGAAAATACGTATTCTGCGAAAAACCATTAGCAATGGATGCCGCAGGATGTCGCCGAATTGTAGATGCAGAAGTCGCTTATGGTAAAAAATTGGTACAGGTGGGCTTCATGCGTCGATACGATCGTGGCTACATTGAGTTGAAAGAAGCAATTGAATCAAAACAGTATGGTGAAGCTCTGATGCTCCATTGTGCGCATAGAAATCCAAGCGCTGATGAAAATTATAAGACGCCAATGGCAATCAGTAATACTGCAATCCATGAAATTGATGTTCTTCGTTGGCTATTAGCCGAAGATTATGCTTCAGTGCAAATGATTTTACCAAAGAAAACCAGTCATACACATGCAGATTTACATGATCCTCAATTACTGATTTTCCAGACGAAATCAGGTGTAACAATTGATTTAGAAATTTTTGTTAATTGTCGTTTTGGCTACGACATTAAGTGTGACGTAGTTTTTGAAACGGCAGAAGTCGGAATGACGGATCCAGCCTATACCAAAATTAAAGCTGCGGAGAAAAATTACACACCAATTTCGCCCGACTGGCAAACGCGTTTTTTAGATGCGTATGATTACGAATTTAAGTTATGGGTTGATTCAATTAAAAACGATAAACTTGTTGGTCCAACTGCTTGGGATGGCTACGTGGCAGCAATCACAATGATGGCTTGTCATGAATCTCGTGAGTCAGGGGAAAAAGTAATGATTGAAATAGATGAACAACCAGCGTTATATACCAAATAATTCTTAAAAAAAGGAGGGGTTTTGTGGAAAATATTAGAGTAGGAATCGTAGGACTAGGTAGATTAGGCAAGGTACACGCAAAAAATTTATCTTCTGCTGTTAGTGGCTGTGAGCTTACGGCCGCCTGTAGTTTAGTTGAATCAGAATTAGCATTTGCACAGAAGGAGTTAGGTGTTAAGTATACGTTTTCTAGTTATGAAGAAATGGTTCAAAGCGCTGTAATTGATGCCGTTTTTATTGTTTCACCTTCAGGATTCCACTGTGAACAAGTCCGTTTAGCTATGGAAAATGGGAAACACGTATTTACTGAAAAACCATTGGGAATTGAAATTGAGGACATAAAAAAAACACAAGAGGTTATTGAAAAATATCCCGAGCAAGTATTTATGTTAGGTTTCATGCGCCGTTACGATGAATCTTATCAGTATGCGAAAAAAATGGTAGAAGACGGGGAAATTGGGGAAGTCACGTTAATCCGTTGTTATGGAATTGATCCGAGTGATGGACTGGAAAGCTTCGTTAAGTTTGCAATGAACAATGATAGTGGCGGTTTATTTCTAGATATGGCGATTCACGATATTGATTTGGTTCGTTGGTTTACTGGTCAAGAGGTAGAACAAGTTTGGGCAATTGGTAAAAATGCTGCATATCCAGAATTAGATCAAGTCGGTGAATTGGAAACCGGAGCAGCTATGATGAGTCTTAAAGATAAAACAATGGCTTTACTAGTTGCTGGAAGAAATGCTACACATGGTTACCATGTCGAAACAGAAATCATGGGCACCAAAGGGATATTACGAGTAGCGCAAGTACCTGAAAAAAATTTAGTGACTGTTATGAATAATCAAGGGATTGTGCGACCTTGCTCTCAAAACTTTCCAGAAAGATTTAGAGAAGCGTTCATTCGAGAAGCACAAGAATTTATTTCCTGTATTCAAGAAAAACGTCAACCAGCAGTTAATGCAGAAGATGGTCTACAATCAACAAAAATTGCATTAGCTTGTCAAGAATCATTTGATACGAATCGTTTGGTACAACTATAAATGAAGTAGGAGAGTGACATAATGGCGAAACAAATTCAACTAGCTATTGCGCCGATTGCATGGACAAATGATGATATGCCAGAGCTAGGAAGCGAAAATACGTTTGAACAATGCGTTAGTGAGATGGCGCTAGCTGGATTCACAGGTACGGAGATTGGCAATAAGTATCCAAAAGATCCACAGGTTTTAAAACAATATTTAGATATTCGTGGACTAAAAGTAGCGAGTGCCTGGTTTAGTACATTTTTAACAACAAAATCTTTCGAAGAAACCGCGGAAGACTTCAAAAAACATCGAGATTTCTTACATGCAATGGATGCTAAGGTTATTGTTGTGGCTGAACAAGGACACAGCATACAAGGAATTATGACGGCTCCTGTTTTTAATGAGAAACCAATTTTTTCTGATGAAGAGTGGCAAAAACTAGCTGAAGGATTAGAAAAACTAGGAGACTTGGCACATGAAAAAGGTATGGAGATTGTTTACCATCACCATATGGGGACAGGAGTCCAAACGACTGAAGAAATCAATCGATTAATGAAAATGACGGATCCGACAAAAGTTAAATTATTGTTTGACACTGGCCATCTTGTCTTCTCAGGAGAAGATCCAATCGCAATCTATCAGCGCTATCAAGACCGGATTAAACACATTCACTTCAAAGATATTCGCCAACAAATGGCAGAGGAAGTCAGAACAGAAGAAGATAGCTTCTTAAAGGCCGTGAAAAAAGGCGTCTTTACAGTCCCTGGGGATGGTATGATTGATTTCAAACCAATTTGGTCAGCAATCGATGAGAGTGGCTATGAAGGTTGGCTTGTGGTTGAAGCGGAACAAGATCCGGCCAAAGCCAATCCGTTTGAATATGCCGTCAAAGCGCGAAACTATATCCGAAAGGTCACCGATCTTTAATTTAATCGAGAAGGAGCTAGACAATGAATCTATTTTCAATAATCAGTTTCCTAGTAATTGTCATCTGCGTATGGATTTTTGCCTATTCTCGATCCAGAAGTGTAGATACTTCTGGATCAGAAGGTTTCTTCATGGGTGGCCGAAGCTTAACAGCCTTACCGATTGCTGGGACAATTATTATGACCAACCTATCCACAGAGCAAATTGTTGGACAAAACGGTCAAAGCTATCATGCAGGAATGGAAGTTATGGCTTGGGAAGTAACTGCTGCAATTGCAATTGTCGCATTGGCAGTCATTTTTTTACCAAAATATTTTAAATACGGTATTAATACGGTTTCAGATTTCATTGAAATTCGTTATGATACAGTTACAAAACGAATTATTTCAATCTTGTTTATTGTTACCTATATGATTTCTTTTTTACCAGTAGTTCTTTATTCTGGGTCACTAGTATTCAATAAGATTTTTCATATTGATGAGCTGTTGGGTGTCGAACCTATTGTCGCAATCATTCTTGTGGCGATGGTGATTGGTATTGTTGGGATTCTTTATCTGCTGATTGGCGGCCTATCTTTAAGTGCCAATAGCGATTCGATTTATGGCGTTGGTTTATTGGTTTGTGGTTTGTTGGTTCCAATACTAGGTTTAATGAAACTGGGTGATGGCAGTTTTATTGGTGGGATTGAACAGGTTGTTGAAAACACACCATGGTTACTGAACTCTGTAGGTCCAATTGATTCTGCTGTTGTACCATGGCCAACATTATTTACAGGGATGTTGTTTAATAATTTGTATTTCTGGTGTACCAATCAGATGATTGTTCAAAAAGCACTTTCAGGAAAAAATTTAGCAGAAGCACAAAAAGGGGCTTTTTTAGTGGGGATTTTCAAAGTGTTTGGCGCATTATTCTTAGTATTTCCAGGAATTGTTGCAAGAAATCTTTTTGGGGATGCGTTGATGTCCAATCCTGATAACGCATATCCATATTTAGTAACTGAAGTTTTACCAAAAATGCTTTTCGGCATTTTTGCTGCAGTTATTTTTGGGGCAATTTTATCTTCCTTTGCGGGGGCTTTAAATGCAACCTCGACTCTGTTTTCGCTAGATTTTTACAAACCAATTATCAATAAGAAAGCAGATGACAAACAAATTGCTCGTGCGGGAAAAACAGTTACAGTTATTGTAGGGATTATTTCAATTATCGTTGCACCGTTTATTTCTTTTGCACCAGCTGGATTGTACCAATTTGTTCAAGAGTTTAATGGATTATACAATATGCCATTGTTAGTGATTATACTTTTTGCGTTTTATTCCAAAAAAGCAACTGCTTTTGGAGCAAAAATGACAATTGCTATCCATATTGTTTTGTATGCGCTATCAAAAGTACTTTTGAAAGATATCCATTTTTTATATGTCTTAAGCCTGCTCTTCTTCTTAGACATTCTTATTTTAATAGTAGTTTCTAAAATAAAACCAGATGGCGAATTTGTTTTAAATTCTTTTGATACGAAAGTAAATATTGAACCTTGGAAACATACAAAACTTGTCGCAAGTATATTAGTTGTCGTGGTTATCCTAACCTATGCAGCATTTTCACCAATCGGATTTGCTAGATAAAAATATTTCATGAATGAGGAGAAGTTTATGAGCAAAAACATATTGATTATTTATGAGACAGGAATTAGTGCATCGCTGTTAGTTTCAAAATTACTTGAAGCAATTAGGAAAAAAGAGTTATCTTATGATTTAGATTATGCACCTGTTTGTCGGATTGAGGAAAAACTTGGTTATAAAGAGTATGATGTGTTAATGTTGACCCCACAAGTCGCTCGTGTCAAAGAAAAAGTGGAAAAATATTTAGAAGGATGTCAGGGGCAGGTTGTTTTTATCGATCAAGAAGATTTTCGTTATATGAACACAGAGAAGATACTCGCAAGTATCGAAAAGTAAGATTTAGAGAGTGGGACATCAGTCAATTTTGGTTGATGTCCTGCTTTTTTATTGTGTTCAAAAGAGCAGAGTCAAAATCTTACGTTTCATAGTGAATATCAAATGCTTTTCTTTTATAGAAATAAAGCTAAAGTTATTATTTTAGTAAAAAATAGATTAATTTACTAAAATAATATATAATAAAGGTAAAATTAGGAGGGAAGCATATGACGTGTATTTCATTATCGATTTTAAATCAAGAACAAGAAGTTAGAAAAGCTAAGATAGATGATTCAGATTCTTTGAAAGAGTTAACTATTACAGGAAAAGATTTTGTTTGTTTAGCTGCTCGGGATTGTCAATTACAAGACGGCGATGTGATTCAAGTTTGTTTAGATACGCCCAATACTTATTTAATGGTGAAGTTAGATGCTACGCTTGATAGCAGTTTAATTTATGTTCCAGAACAAAAATGGACGTTTCCAATCATAAAAAATGAAAACGCTATCGAAGCGCGAGCAGCGTATCGTTTTGAAACCAAGAAACCTTATATAAGTGTGCGTATTGCCACTAAAGAAGAAATTAAGAGTTATCGTAATTGGGCGTTAAATCCGCATGATTTACAACATTTTACTGGTGCGTATCCTCATGCATCTGCCAACGTGGAAACGCGAAATGATGCCACTTTTTTTGCTTGCAATGCGATTGACGGTACCTTCGCTAATCTTTATCATGGGCCGTATCCTTATCAATCATGGGGGATTAATCAGCAATTAGATGCCGCATTAAAAATTGAATTTGGGCGTGAAGTCTTGTTGGATAAAGTGATCTTAACATTACGAGCGGACTTTCCTCATGATAATTATTGGCAACAAGTGACTTTAAAATTTTCCGACGGTACACATGAGGTCTTTAAAACTGTTAAGACTGAGCAACGCCAGAGCTTTACCTTTGCGAAACGGGCAGCGGAGTGGGTGATACTAACAGAGTTAATTCAAGCAGATGAACCATCACCATTTCCAGCATTAACACAAATTGAATTATTTGGTCAAAACAAATAAAAAATAAGGACGGTTCCTTTATAGGAGCGGTCCTTATTTTTTATTTCTGGCGTGGGCTAGTTGTTGATTGGCGGACAACCAATTCTGTGTTTAACAGGACTCTACGAGGAATGCTAGGCATTTGAATTCGTTTGTGCAATAAATTAATGCCTGTCTCGCCCATTTCTTCAGTAAAGGCATGGACAGAGGATAGCGGTGGTGAGACATATTGAGAAATAGAGATATCATTGATCCCCATGACACTAATTTCTTCAGGAACCTTTATACCGTGTGCGGCTAACGTATGTATCACACCGATTGCAAAGGCATCATTATAAGCAAGAATCGCAGTAGGTAAATCATTTCCCCATTTCTCTAACGCTTCTTCTGTCAATTGTTCCCCCGTTTTGACATCCAACATGCCATTTTCTTTTAAGATAAAATAATCTTCGTTAAACAAGTGATAATGCTGCATAATGTCAAGATAAGCATTGGTTGTCGGCGTTTTATAGCGACGGAAACCATACATGTTTTCGCTTTCTTCGGCACCAATAAAGGCAATTTTTTCGTGGCCCAATTCCAAAAGATGGGTTAAGGCAATCTCGGTTGCTTGATAAAAATCAGTATTTACAGAATCAAATTCTTCCAATGGGAAATTACTGCCAATTACACAAAGATTGGGATGCAGTTGCTGCAACTCTTGTAACGTCTTTTGAGTGAATTTGCCAATTGCCAAAATGCCATCAATCCCTTGAAGGTTATGTTGTTCCAATTGAGAAACTTTTAGAATATTGTAACCTAACTCTTCGGCCCGCTTTTCAGCGCCTAAACGAATCGACATATAGTAAATATCCGTTAGTTCTTCGTCATCTGAACGCCACTGAACGACGGCAATCGAAGGCTCTTGCGGAGCTGTTTGTACGGAAAGGTTAGGTGTCAGTTGCTCCTGCTGTTTGTTTTTATTTTTAGTTTTATATTTCGTATAATTCAGGGTTTCTGCTGCTTCAAAAATTTTTCGCTTGGTTTCCTCTGTAACGGATAAGTTTGGATCATAGTTCAGAACTCGCGATACAGTTGAAATTGAAACATTCGCGACTTTTGCGATATCTGTGATAGTTGCCATTCTAAATGCCTCCTTCTCAAGTACTATTATAGCATATAGTATATTTCTTTTTAGTAAAAAAAAGCAAGAAAAAGCTTTTTTTACTTTTTTTTAGCAAAAACTATTGATTTTTTGACTAAAAAAATATACTATAAAGTCAAAGAAAGCGCTTTAATTCGATGGAGAAGGTGGTTTAGTGAAAAGATTTTCATTTTTTTTACTAATTTTACTTGCTTTAACAGGTTGTAAATCCGGTGAAAAAGAATTTGATGAAGAATCTCTTCAAAATCTAAAGGAAACGGCACAGTCTTATTCAGAAACAGAATTACAAAATGGTGACGTTCGTTTAAATGAATATATTTCTTTGAAAGGGGAGATTGTTGAGAGTGACAGTCGTTCCAGTTTAATAAAAAAAGGTGATCGTTTTATTTTGAAAAGTGGTTCTAGTAAATATCAAGTTTTTAATGAGCAAAAGAAAAAATTGAAGATTGGTGACGAAGTGACAGTTTACGGAGAATATTACGGCTTTTTGAAAGGGACATTAATTGAAAGTGAGGAGAATCATGATTCAGCCACGAATTAGACAGAATCCTTTTGAAACATACGAAGAAGTTGCAGAAGGATTTGAAGATTTATTAGCGCCACTGGAATTGTTTTTTGATCGAGAGTATCAAGGTCATCTGGATTTAGGGACACACGGAACGGTTTATTCTAAAGGGACACGTGATGCGGAGGCATTTTTACGACCATTATGGGGACTAGGTCCTTATGTAACGCAAAATGAAAGTGAGTATTTGAATGACTTTCTAACGGGAATTATCGAAGGAACCGATCCTGAGAGTTCATCTTATTGGGGAAAAACAAAAGATTATGATCAATTGATTGTTGAGATGGCAGCATTAAGTACATTTCTTTTGTTAAACAAAGAAAAAACGTGGGACCAATTAACAAAAGAACAGCAAAACAATTTACACAGTTGGCTGATACAAGCCAATGAAAACATTATTCCGCCAAATAATTGGCATTTCTTTAGAGTGTTGCTGAATTTAGCGATGAAACATTGTGAAATGCCGTATTCAAAAGAACAGATCGCTGTTGATTTGGCTGTAATTGATCGTTTTTATGTCGGTAATGGTTGGTATTATGACGGAGTCGAGACACAAGTTGATTATTATGTTTCTTTCGCTATTCATTATTATAGTTTATTGTATTGTCGTTTTGCCCCGGAAGATACCGCAAGAGTGGCTATTATGAAGGAACGAGCAACTTTGTTCGCGCAAGAGTTTAAATATTGGTTTACTCAGCCAGGAGAAGCGATTCCCTTTGGACGTAGCTTAACGTATCGTTTTGCTCAAGTGTCATTTTTTAGTGCTTTAGTTTTTGCAGATGTTGAAGCATTGCCGTGGGGTGAGATTAAAGGTCTAATCAGCCGACATCTTCATCAATGGATGAACAAAGATATTTTTACAACAGATGGATTATTGTCGGTAGGTTATGATTATCAAAATATGGTCTTTGCCGAAGGCTATAATGGTCCTGGTTCACCTTATTGGGCCTTTAAAACATTCATTTTGTTAGCGGTTCCAAAAGATCATCCTTATTGGCAAGCAGAAACACAGCCTATTAGCTTTCCAGAAAAACACTTACCTTCACCAGAAAGTCGGAACTACTATCAAGTAAATGATGCAGGGACACATGGTTTAATGTTTCCAGCGGGACAATTTATTAATTATCAAGCTCATGCGCATGATAAATATAGTAAATTTGTTTATTCTTCCCATTTTGGTTTCAGTACTATAAAGAGTGATTATTGGTATTACGAAGGTGCTTATGATAATTGCTTGGCTTTAGCTGAAAACGACCACTATTTCCGCACGAAAGGATTAGATGATCAGTACGAAATTCTTGATGATCGTATCATTCATCAATGGCATCCTTGGTCCGATGTAGCAATCAAAACGACAATTGTACCATTAGAAGGCCAACATTTACGGATCCACGAAATTGAGACACAACGTGCATTAGTGGCTTATGAAGGTGGCTTCTCAATCCCGCTCTTCGATGAAAAGGTCACTTGTGTTTCTGATCAAATGGCTGAGGTAAAAAATGCAAAAGGTGTGTCAAAAGTAGAAAATATCAACGGCTTTTCTGAAGCTGCGATTATTCGAACAGAACCGAATACAAATTTACTTTATCCGTTAACGGAGTTGCCATATTTGAAAGCAAACTTGTCGAAAGGGAAACATCTTTTAATTTCATTGGTGACAGGCGTACTACCGAATGAGCAAATTGAGCCAGTTAAAGTTAGGTTAAAAGAAAATCAGCTTTTAGTTGAAGAAAAAGTTGTAATTTTGGGGAATTAGGGGGAGAAATACACAATGACAGAAAATGGACAGATTGAGTGGTTGCCGAAGCAAATCAGTTTTGCTTTAAACAAAGTTCGAGGAAATTTAGAGACATTTAAAGAATTAGTTCCACCCGCGGCAAGTTTAAATCAAATTTATTATCCTGAAGAAAATATTGACTGGACGGCCAGCTTTTGGCCAGGAATGTTATTTTTAGCAAAGGAATTAACAAATTCAACAGAGTTCGATGAAGTGATTACCACACAGATGGCTTCTTTTCAACATCGCTTGGATGAACAAATTGAGCTGGAAACACATGATATAGGCTTTTTGTATATTTTAACAGCAATTGCCGATTATCAAGTCAATGGTCATGAGGCCTCAAAAGAAATGGCCTTGCAAGCTGCGGACTTATTAATGAAACGTTATTCACCAAAAGCCAAGATTATTCAAGCTTGGGGGAATTTAGACGATCCAGAGCAACGAGGTAGAATGATTATTGATTGTTTAATGAACTTACCATTATTATACTTTGCAGCAAAAATGACTGGCAAGCAAGAGTATTATGAAGCTGCCTACAATCATGCGAAACAAACACAAAAATATATTGTGCGAGAAAATCACACCACGTTCCATACGTATTATTTTGATACGGAAACAGGCGAAGCTTTATACGGTAAGACGCAACAAGGATATTCAGACGATTCTTGTTGGGCTCGCGGCCAAGCCTGGGGAATTTACGGCTTTACGTTAAGTTATTTATATACAGGAGATAGTAGTTTTCTGGAAACAGCAAAAAATGTTGCTGATTACTTTATTCAAGAATTACCAGAGGACAAAATCTGTTACTGGGATTTAATTTTCAATGAAGGGAGTGAAGAAGAACGTGATAGCTCATCTGCTGCAATTGCTGCATGTGGCTTACTAGAATTATCTCGTCAGCTTCCATTAAATGATGAAAAACATGGCTATTATGAAAAGGTTGCGCTAGAACTATTACAAGCATTAGCGGAAAAGTATACAACGGTTTTACGACCAGAGTCGAACGGCCTATTGCTTCATGGTGTCTATGATAAAAAAACAAATACAGGAGTCGATGAATGCATGATTTGGGGCGACTACTTTTATTTGGAAGCGTTAACTCGTTTAGCGAAAAGCTGGTATTCTTTTTGGTAATTCATGGAGGAAAACTCCTAAAAAATAATAAATAGCGGAGGTAGTACAAATGAAATTTTGGAAAAAAGGCTTAACAGCGGCAGCGTTGTTAGCGGTGGCGGCAGTAACTTTAACAGCATGTGGTGGTTCAAGTGAAAAGAAAGCAACTGAAAAGAGTGAAGATGGCAAAACAAAATTAACAGTAACTACTTGGAATTATGACACGACCCCAGAATTTGAGAAATTATTCAGAGCTTTTGAAGCGGAAAATCCTGATATCACTATTGAACCGGTGGACATTGCTTCAGATGATTATGACACAAAAGTAACAACGATGCTTTCATCAGGAGATACGACGGATATTTTAACCATGAAAAACTTACTTTCATATTCTAATTACGCGCTACGCAATCAATTGGTGGATTTAACCGATCACGTTAAAGATTTAGATATCGCACCTGCCAAAGCAAGTTACGAGATGTATGAAATCGATGGTAAAACCTATGCTCAGCCTTACCGTACAGATTTCTGGGTATTGTATTACAATAAAAAAATGTTTGATGAAGCCGGAATTGCCTATCCCGATAACTTAACTTGGGATGAATATGAAGCGTTAGCGAAAAAATTATCTAAACCAGAAGAACAAGTATATGGTGCCTATCAACATACTTGGCGCTCAACCGTTCAAGCGATTGCTGCTGCTCAAAACAATGCCAATTTGATTGAACCAAAATACAATTATATGGAAACTTATTATGATCGCGCATTGAGAATGCAAAAAGATCAATCACAAATGGATTTTGGAACAGCAAAATCAACAAAAGTAACGTATCAATCACAATTTGAAAATTCAAAAGCGGCGATGATGTACATGGGTAGCTGGTACATGGGGACTTTATTAACCAACATTGATGATGGCAAAACAAATGTCGAATGGGGGATTGCCGAAATACCACAACAAGAAAAAGGCAAAGCAACTACCTTTGGCTCACCGACAAGTTTTGCAATTAATAAAAACAGTAAAAAACAAAAAGCTGCTCAAAAATTCTTAGACTTTGCTTCAGGTAAAGAAGGTGCAAAACTTTTAGCAGAAGTAGGGGTGGTTCCTTCTTATAAAACAGATGAAATTGATAAAATCTACTTTGCAAGAAAAGGAATGCCTTCAGATGAAGTCTCACAAAAAGCCTTTAACCCAGATACAATTAATTTAGAATTCCCATCTGATAAAAACGGTGCCGCAATTGATAAAGTATTACAAGAAGAACATGATTTAATTATGGTCGGCGACGAAAAACCAAAAGATGGTATTGCTAACATGGAAAAACGTGTCAAAGCAGAGATAGACTAACTATTATTTCCTGCAAAAACACAAAAGATTGATGAAAAAAATAAGCTGAAATGAGTAACCTACAATGAATTTCAGCTTATTTTTTTAAATAAAGAATGTAGCTTGATTTTGGAAGGAGGGCCTGTTAAGTTCACTTAACAGAATACAATTATGGAAATTACTTCAAAAACAAAAACAGCAAATAAATTGAGACGAAAAAATACGTGGACTGCGTTATCTTTTATCGCACCAAACTTTATTGGCTTTTTCCTCTTCACTTTAATCCCGGTTATCTGTTCACTGATTTTAGCTTTTATGAGTTGGGATTCTTTTTCAACCCCTGAATTTGTCGGAATGAAAAATTTCACCAAAATGATTCATGATGATACGTTTTGGATTTCGTTAAAACAAACGTTTATCTATACGATTGGTGTTGTTCCGTTAACATTGATTTGCTCATTAGGACTAGCGATTTTGTTGAATCGTAAAATTAGAGGGATGAAATTTTTTAGAACGGCTTTTTTCTTTCCTTATGTAACGTCATTAGTTGCGATTGCGGTCGTTTGGAATATGCTATTTCATCCAACGATGGGACCAATTAATCAATTTTTGAAATTATTTATTGAAAATCCTCCTGGCTGGACATCTAGTTCTACTTGGGCTTTACCAGCAATTATCATCGTTAGTGTGTGGCGCTTTATGGGGTATTATATGATTTTGTATTTAGCTGGTTTACAAAGTGTGCCAAGAGAATTATATGAAGCAGCGTCAATGGATGGCGCGGGTAAATGGAATCAATTTTTAAATGTTACCTTACCTTCATTACGACCAACGACCTTTTTCGTGACTATCATGCTTGTAATTAACTGTTTCAAAGTTTTTGACTTAGTTCAAGTTATGACTGGTGGTGGACCAGGACGTGCAACGAATGTGTTAGTTTATGAAATTTACAATGAAGCCTTTGTCAAATTTAATTTTGGTTATGCATCAGCCATTGCGATGGTCTTATTCATCATCGTTCTAGCGATTACTGTGGCCCAATTTAAATGGAATCAACATCAAGAGAAAGTTTAGGAGGAGAAAAGATGGAAGCAACTTTTTCAAAAAAAGAAAATACTCGAAAAGCAAAAACGAAAAAAGCAGAAAAAGTCACACCTGGTGGGATCCTTGTAATCATTCTCTTAACTTTACTTGCGTTAATTACTTTGGTGCCTTTCATTTGGATGGTTTCAGCATCATTTAAAACAAACAATGAAGTTTTCACCATTCCAATTCAATGGATTCCTAAAAGTTGGCATCCAGAAAACTATTCCGTTATTTGGGAACGCATTCCATTGTTAACTTTCTTTAAAAATACGTTATTTTTAAGTATTGTGATTACGATTATTCAACTATTTACTTCAAGCTTTGCAGCATATGGCTTTTCAAAAATGAATTTTAGAGGAAGAGATACACTTTTTATTACGTACATCGCAACAATTGCTATTCCTTGGCAATCGTATATGATTCCACAATTTATTATGATGCGTCAATTAGGTTTGACTGACACGTTATGGTCACTTGTTTTATTACAAGCATTTAATGCATTTGGAGTCTTTTTACTGAAACAATATTACAGTAGTATTCCAGATTCACTATGTGAAAGTGCGCGGATTGATGGGTTAAGTGAGTGGGGAATTTATTGGAAAATTATTTTACCATTAACCAAACCAGCTTTAGCTAGTCTCACTATTATTACTTTTGTGAATACATGGAATGACTATATGGGACCTTTCATTTATTTATCTTCTACTGAGAATAAAACGATTCAGTTAGGTTTGAAAATGTTCGTCGGTTTATTTGATGCTGAATATGCCTTAATCATGGCCGCATCAGTGGTTTCTATTTTACCAGTAGGGATTGTCTTTTTAGCAATGCAAAAATACTTTGTTGAAGGTATTGCTACATCTGGAATGAAGAATTAGGAGGAAGTTTGAATGTTTACTAAGCAAACCTTTGATAATAATATCTATATGAAAATTTTTCGCTGGCTTTACATTTTATTTATCGGTAATCTAGGGCTTCTCTTAGTGAACATTCCTTTTTTCATAGCGGTGATTAGCTTAGACATTGATCCACGAAACCTCCCACTTTTTGTAGTAACGTTGCTGCCGATGGGGGCAGGGATGATTGCACTTTTAGGTTTAATCGATACTTTTAAAGAAGAAAAGGAGCTGGATCCATTTAAAACTTTTTTTCAAAAGTTTCGTCAGTTTGGGTTAAGAGGCTTTCTTATCAGCTTGCTAGGCTTAGGAAGTAGCATCATCAGTGTGACAGATATATTCTTTTTTGCCAAAACAACGATTGGTAAATGGTTTATTCCGTTGATGGTCCTTCTGCTAATTTTTGGGTTAGCTATTATGCTGAATGCTTGGTATTTTCAAGTACGAAACCCGCAAGCTTCTTTTAAAGATGTGTTTCGGATTTCTGTTTACTATGGACTGCGGAAATGGTATGTCAGCTGTCTAAATGTTTTTTTACTATTCTCAATGTTTGCAATGATGTTTTTGAAGCCACAGTTTGGGTTTGTTGTAACCCCTGTCCTTTTCCTAGGGATTATTTATTTAAATACTGGGAAATTGCATGAAAAGCAAAAAAAGAATAAATAATTTTTACATAATAAGTAATCTCGATTTTCAGGAAAATGAATGAAGGTGGGGTTGCTTATTTTGTTCTTGCCTTGTTTATTAAAGTGGAGGGAGCGAACGAATGAAGAAAAAAATAATTATTTTAAGTAGCTTTTTGATAGGTGCTATTTTTGTGGTCGTTATTTTTACTACCAGCCAGCAAAGTATGATTAATAACGAAGCAATCCAAGTCGAAGAATTAATTGTTTATGGCGATAAAAATATGAATCGTGTAGCGAAGCAATTCTCTGATCAGAATAATTTAACTTCGTTTGGGAAAAATTTCTGGCGCAAAACGTATAACGGAAAATTACCCACTCAGGAACTACTGAAGGTTGCAACGGAGGATTTAGTACAACATAAAATGATTAAACAACTGGCAACGGAGTTAGAGATAGCCCACTCACAAACATTTGGGCAAGAAAAAAAAGAATGGCAAGACCAAAAGAGCAGTTTAACGCTCTGGCAATTTTTAGATGCAAAAGATCAACAGTTACAGGACCAAATAAAAGAGAAATTAATGGAGAAAGAAAAGCCAACGCAAAAAGAATTGCGGCAGGCCTTTGAGCAATTGGATGATAAATATAAAAAGACCGATTACTTTGTTGAAGCAATTGAAATTCCAAATTTTTCAGGTAAGCAAGCAGAATTAGAAAAAATAGCCGAAGCAATCTCTCCGAATCTATCTTATGAGGAGACGTTATTGGAGTGGCAAAATAAATTACCTAATCTTGTTATTGAATCGTATCAATTGAAGAGTGCAGAAATCCAAAAAGAGGATATTTATTCGTTGTCTGTTGGGGAGATTCTTAGTGAAAAAGCTGTTGGTACCGTGGTGAAAGGATACCACGAAAACCAATACTTTTATATTTTTAATAAGGAAGGAGGGCAACTTTTACAGTTTGAAGAAGCACCACAATTTGGCAAAAATGCCTATATCAACACATGCTACAAAGAGAAATTAGCTACGTATCAACAAGCAACCAAAGTAGACTTGTTGGAGAAAGACAGAGAAAAGTTTTTTCAAAATTATCAAAATAAAAACAGTTAAGGAGCAGAAAATGAGAAAAAAAGCGTATTTTAAAAGTGTAACCATCTTCCTTTCTATTTTGCTTGTTTTTTCCCAGCTTCAATTATTTAGTCTTCCTGCTTATGGGGAAACAGTGAGTGATCAACCGTTACTTTTTCGTTCAGTAGGTGTCGCTCAAAGTGGGACGACCTACTATGTGGATGGGGAAGGAGGAAATAATGCCAATGATGGGCAGTCACCTGCCAGTGCTTGGCGTGATTTTGAAAAAGTGAATCAGACGGAGTTTCAGCCAGGCGACCATCTTTTGCTGAATGCGCAAAGTACCTGGAATAACCAATTGTTGCATCCAAAAGGGAATGGGACAGCGGCACAAAAGATTGTCATTGATTTTTATGATACGAATGACAAAGGAGAAACCATTTTTGAAACAACACGGCGTCCGATTATTAACGGTGGTGGCACCTACAGCACAGGGACTTTCAAACGTGCAATCTCAGGGGCCGTGCAGTTAGTGAACCAAGAATATTGGGATATTTCAAACTTAGAAGTGACAAATACACCAGAGCTAGATAATCTCGAAGGCTATAAGAAACCAGGAGATGCTCAAAGAGCGGGGATATTAGTCCTAGGATATGAACAAAATCGAACGTTCAATAGTGTCACGATACGGAATAACTATGTTCATGATGTTCAAACAGAATATTATTTGAATCTAAGTGGGAATACTGCAACCAAACGATTAAAAGCGGTAGGTGGAATTATTGTTTTAGGAAGTTGGTTTGATGAGAATGGAAATGTAGTAACGGCAGCCAATGATCATCGAACAACGACTGGATTTAATGATATTTTGATTGAAAATAATGTGATTCAACGAGTGGGACTTGAAGGAATTCGAACAAAAGCTGATTCAGATACCTCAAGAGGCAACACTTTCTACAAAACGTTTTCTAATATTACGATTCGTAATAACTATTTAGAAGATATTGCTGGCGACGGGATTGTCTTGTCAGAAGCCAAAAGTGGCGGAGTCGTCGAAGGAAATGTTGCTGTCCGAATGTGCAATGCTGATTATGGTACACAAAATTACGCGGGCGTTTGGGCAATGTCTGTAGATGACGGACTGTTCCAATATAACGAAGTATACGGAATCAAATATGGATTTAACGATGCCGAAGCTTATGATGTGGACATGCAGTCAAACAATGTTATTTATCAATATAACTATTCACATCATAATACTGGCGGCTTTTTATTGCTTATGTCTGATCAAAAAAATTCGGTTATTCGGTACAATATCTCAGCTAATGACGGCGGTGGTAACCGAGGAACAGGTAAAGACAATCCAGGCGGAGCTGGTGGCTACAATTATAAAGAACAAAGCATTTTCCATTATTGGGTGAAAAATGATGGAGCGGCAATGCCAACTATCCACAATAATACGATTTATGTTGGCGACGGTATTTCAACATCATTATTTGGTGAAGGAAATAGTTCTGACAACAGTGGTACAGTAGCCAATTTTTACAATAATATTTTATACAAAGAAGGTACCGGACAATTAAAATTCTTATCTAATTATCCAACAAATGGGACACAACCAATTGAACGTAAAATGGTCGATAATCCAGAAAAATATTTCAAAAATAATGTTATTTGGCCAAAAGAAATTGCTACAGAAAAAAGTGGTGCAACTGTTGAAAAATTAGTATCAAGTGGAAACATTTTTGAAAAACCACAATTAGAAATCACAGATAACCCTGAAAAAGTGAAAGAGTTGGCAGAGCAAGAATTTACGACATTGAAACCAACAAAAGATAATGTGGTTGAATTTACTTCCAAAGAACGCTTACGTCAGCGAGCACAAATGTTCCAATTAAAAGAAACCTCTCCAGCGATTGGTAAAGGCTTGTCGGAAGTGAACAGTGCGGCCGAAGACTTCTTTGGAAATAGCTTGAAAAATAAAGTTTTAGATATTGGTGCGCAACAAGCATCCACAATTGAAAAAAGTATTCGTTATCAAAATCAAGTGTTAGAAATTAGTTCGGCAACAGGTGTGTATCCTAATTTGCCAGAGCAAGTTGAATTAACGTACGAAGAAGTCGTTAATGAAGAAGTGGTTGCGACAGGCAAAAAAGAATTTAAGTTACAATGGGAAGCAATCCCTCAAGAAAAAATTAATACAGCAGGCACAGTTGAAGTTGCAGCAACAGTTATCGGCTTACCGATAGATGCTGTCAAAGTAACAGCCAAGGTCTCTTTTGAGGGTGAACTTGGTGAAGGAAAAGACACCGTTAAACTAAAAACAGCTCAAACTGCCTATGTTCAAAAGAGTGATGGTAACCGAGCATACTCTGCTATAGCAGGCGGTACCGCTGCCATTAGTTCAGGAGACGCCTATAAATATCCTTATGGAGTAAACTATACGGGCAATTACGCATTAAAATTAAAAAATGCTAGTTCTGCGGGGTATAATCGCCGGATTTACGTTGAAATTGATACACAAGAATTGAAGAACTATCAATCACTAAAAAGTGCCAATTTAGAACTAAATGTGATGCGTTATGATGCGTGGAATGGTGCTGGAAATACAAATGATGAACGTTTGAAAAATACGCAGTTCCAAGTAGATGTTTATGGAACAGATACTAATTGGATGAGTAACACCATTACTTGGAACAATGGTCCAAATAATTTAAATGTACCAAATGAAGAATTTATTGCTCGACAATCTTTTACAAATAGCTCAATTATGAATAATCAAAATACAATCTCTATTGATATTAGTAACTATCTACGGAAGCTAATTCAAAGTGGTGAGAAAATTCCAGCCAAGTTAAGTTTCTTATTAGCGATTACAGACAGTCGTTTGCCTGGTTATGATTCTGATAATGCTGGGTTTGATGCTTTTTCAAAAGAAGGCGCACAAAAGGCCTATCAAGACTTTTTAGCAGGCAAATTGACCTTGCCAACTGGTCAACAGCTAACAGAGGATAGTTTAGCTCCTAAAATTGTTTTATCGAATGTTTTCGAAGTCAAACATGAGTCGATTGAGGTTGCGACAGAAGCGGGTCAAGCCCCTAATCTACCAGAAAAAACAACTATTTTTTATTCGGATGGTTCACAACGTGAAGTGACTGTCAATTGGTCAGAAGTTCCAGCATCTTCTTATCAAAAAGAAGGAACATTCACTGTTGTAGGACGAGCAGCAGGTGTTTCACTGCCAATTATTGCCAATGTAAAAGTCACCGCTAAACATATTGTTGGATTCAAGGAATTGCCTACGCTGGATCGACTAACAGGCACCTCGCGAGGCGAACTGAATTTGCCAACTGAAGTAATTGCAAAATTAGATGATGGTAGCGAAACGAAATTGAAGGTTATTTCTTGGGATGACGATGTTAGTAATTATTCGCCAAGTAGCCCGCCAGGTACTTACCAGTTCCCTGCTGCAGTAGAAGAAAAAATAGGAATTGCGAATCCCGATGAACGAAAAATCTTCCAAGTCGTGCAAACTCATGCGATTCCTGAAAGAATTCAATTTGCTACAGAAACAGCCACTATAAAATCAGGCGAAAATTATCAAATTCAATCTAAAGTGATTGGTCAAGCGCCGCACACAGAAACGGATGCTTGGAGCTCGCAAGTAACGTATGAGTTGGTTACACCAGATGCTGGCAATACAGTAAGTGTAGATGAAAACGGTCTGATTAGGACAGAAGCAACGACTGCTGCAGGAAATTATCAAATCAAAGTAACAAGCAAAGTTTTACCGATAGTGACTGCACAATTTTCAATTAAAGTCACAAAATAAATAAACTGTTTGAAGAGGCTGGAACAAGAATTGCTGTACCTTGCAATCTTTCTAGTCTCTTCGATTATCTAGAATCAATAAATATTCTATTGCCTACTATTCATTCTTTTTAAAACAAGGTAAAATAATAAATGAAAGTAAACGATAAAGGTGTGTAGACAATGAATACTATCTTAACAGGTGATCGTCCAACTGGTAAATTGCACCTAGGACATTACGTAGGTTCCTTAAAAAAACGAGTAGAAATGCAAGCAGACCCTACAAATCAATTATTTGTCATGATTGCAGATTTACAAGCATTGACAGATAATGCAAAAAATCCCGAAAAAGTTTCAGCCAATGTTTTAGAAGTTGCTTTGGACTATTTAGCAGTTGGTTTAGACCCTACGAAAACAACAATTTTTATCCAATCGCAAATTCCACAGTTAGCTGAATTAACAATGTACTATCTAAATTTAGTGACCACGTCACGTGTTCGTCGGAATCCAACGGTCAAAGCAGAAATTGAGCAAAAAAAATTTGGGGAAGGTGTTCCGACAGGATTCTTTATATATCCCGTTTCACAAGCAGCTGATATTACTGCCTTTCAAGCGAATTTAGTCCCAGTTGGGGAAGATCAAAAACCAATGTTGGAACAAGCGCAAGAAATTGTGCATAGTTTTAATCAGACGTACGGTGAAGTTTTAGTTAGACCGGAAGCTGTGTTACCACCAAAAGGCATGGGACGCTTGCCAGGAATTGATGGCAACGGAAAAATGAGTAAGTCTTTAGGCAATGGTATTTATCTTTCAGATCCAGCTGAAGTGGTACAGAAAAAAGTAATGAGTATGTATACCGATCCAAATCATATTCGTATAGAGGACCCAGGACAAGTTGAAGGAAATATGGTCTTTACTTACTTGGATGTTTTTGGGAAAAATAAAGAATATATTGAAGAATTAAAAGAGCACTATCGCCATGGCGGTTTAGGAGATGTGAAAATTAAACGTTACTTAATTGATGTCCTAGAAGAAGAACTCGCACCGATTCGTCGACGTCGTGAAGAGCTGGCTAAAAATCCAGAAGCGATTATGGAAATGTTGCATAAAGGAAGTCTTGCTGCTGAAAAAGTGGCAGCACAAACCTTAACAGAAGTCAAAAAAGCAATGGGAATTCAATATTTCTAAGCAATAAAAGAACTGGAACGAGTCAAAAGAAGAATGACTTGTTCCAGTTCTTTTTAAGTGGTTTGAAATTGACTATTATATAAGCTGGCGTAAAGAGTCGGAGCTTGTAATAGTTCCTGATGCGTTCCTTTTTCAATAATATCGCCATTTTTCATCACTAAAATTAAATCAGCATTTTCAATTGTGGATAATCGATGAGCGATAACGAAGCTTGTTCGATTTTCTGTGACAGTTTCCATCGCTTTTTGAATATGGGCTTCTGTTCGTGTGTCCACACTCGAAGTTGCTTCATCGAGAATAACAACGGGCGGATTTGCTAAAATGATTCGGGCGATGGTTAATAACTGTTGTTGCCCTTGTGATAATGCACCATTTTCGCTAGAAATAATTGTATCATATCCTTGAGGAAGGGTCCGAATAAAATGATCACATTGAGCAATTTTAGCTGCTTCAATTATTTCTTCACGAGAAGCATCTTTTTTTCCATAGGCAATATTATCTGCTACGGTTCCTTCAAATAGCCAAGTGTTTTGTAAAACCATGCCAAATAAATTTCTTAGATTTTGTCGAGAAAGTTTCGTAATATCAATCCCATCAAAAGTAATGGCGCCTTGATTTATTTCATAGAAACGCATTAATAAGTTGACTAATGTTGTTTTACCAGCGCCGGTGGGTCCCACAATGGCCACTGTTTTTTTCGGTTGAACAGAAAAATCAACATTTTTCATTAAAATTTTTTCTGGTGTGTAGCCAAATTGAACATTTTTAAATTCAATGGCTCCTTTAGGAGAAGAAATAGTTTCTAAATGAGTTGCTTCTGGCTGTTCATCAGCTTCATCTAAGATAACAAAAATCCGATCAATGGAAGCCATCGCTGCTTGAATTGAGTTAATGACATAAGAAGCGGTAGAAATCGGCTCAGAAATTTGGTTGATATATTGCAAATACGCTTGCAAGAAACCAATCGTAATACCACCAGATAAAACGAGCATTGCGCCTAAGATAGCACTAATAATAAAAGCCAACTGATTAATAAAACGAATAGCTGGATAAATCGCAAAATTTAGAAACTGTGCTTTTTTAAAGGCACGATAA
The DNA here is from genome assembly GCF_050541505.1 of Enterococcus sp. DIV0183. Classification (NCBI taxonomy): domain Bacteria; kingdom Bacillati; phylum Bacillota; class Bacilli; order Lactobacillales; family Enterococcaceae; genus Enterococcus; species Enterococcus sp. DIV0183. Next base: position 1,874,333 of record NZ_CP172932.1, on the reverse strand, counting down.
TGTTGTTGATTAACAGCATCAATTGTTTTTTCAGCATTTTGTTGTTGATTAAAGGTTTTTGTGACCAAATTTCCTGCTAAATATTCTTCCATCTTATTATTTAATTGACCTAATTCAGCTTGACTTTGATCAGCAAACACCTTGTTTTTATTCGCGATTTTTGTCGTCATGAAAGTACTGCCGCCAATTAGGAGCAACACTAAAATGGTTAATTTTGCATCAATATAGAACAACATGATTCCTGCAAAAAGGATAGTCACGACGGAAGTGAAAAATTGGTTGATGCCTGTTAAAAGAACTTGTGACAATTGGTTTAAGCCAGTTGTTGAACGACTAATGATATCGCCCACTTGGTGATTGTCAAAGAAGGCCATTGGTAAAGTTTTAAACTTTTTTGTCACTTCTTTTCTAATTCTTAAAGTAACCCGTTCGCTTAAAGAAGCCATTGCTCGTTCCTGAATAAAAGAAGTGATACTACTAATGATTGAAAAGAGAATTAAAAGTAAGACGGGACCTAAGAGCGCTTCTTCAACTAAAGAAAGTGTCATGCCTTTGAGCCCGACACGCTTGATAGCTTCTAAGAGGTTATCAATCCCGATTGCCATAATATAGGTCATGGCAACAATTAATAAGTTTCCAATTAAACTGCAGATCATTAGACCATAAAAGATTGGATGCTCAGGTTTAATCATTTTCCAGAAACGTTTAAAGCTTTGAAGATTCATTGTTTTTTTCATTGTATAGCTTGAAAAGAAAATTTTCTTTCAAGCGGTCACATCCTTTCTTTAGTTACTTGGGTAAGATACCTTGCGATTTAGCAAAGTCTTGGTAATAGCTATTAGTGGTAAGTAAATCAGCGTGGCTGCCTTGACCAACAATCCTTCCTTCATCTAGGACGATAATATTGTCAGCGTTCATGATTGTACTTAACCGTTGAGCAACAATGAGTAAAGTTTTGTCCGCCATTTGTGCATGTAAAGCGGCACGTAGAGCGGCATCAGTTTTGTAATCTAATGCGGAAAAGCTATCATCGAAAATATAAACATCTGCCGGTTTGATTAAGGCTCGTGCAATACACATTCTTTGTTTTTGACCACCAGAATAGTTGGACCCGCCTTGTGCTACGAAACTTTCAATCCCTTGTGGTAAGGAATCGATAAATTCAGAAGATTGTGAAATTTCTAGTGCCGTTCTTATTTCTTCTGTAGTTGCTTCGGCATTTCCCATTAATAAGTTTGATAAGATTGTCCCACTGAAAAGAAAGGCTTTTTGTGGCACATAACTGATGACTTGGCGAATCGTTTGCTGAGATAATGAGCGGATATCTGTGCCAGAATAGCTAATCGTGCCGGCTGTGACCTCATTTATTCGTAAAAGTAACTTAACTAAAGTACTTTTACCAGCGCCAGTTGCACCAACAATCGCCGTTGTTTTTCCTTTAGGAATGACAAAACTAACATTTTCTAAAACAGGATCAGCTGTTTCTGTGTATTGAAACGTGACGTGATCGAAGCAAATCAAGGCTTTCTCAGGATGATAAGCAATGGTTGCTTCAGTATGAGGATCGCTAATTTCAATTTCTTCTGACAAAACTTCTTGCAAGCGATTCAAGGAAGCAACGGACCGTGGAATGACAACTAATACCATAGCCGCGATCATTAAGTAGGCCAAAGTTAGAAGCGTATATTCAATCACAGCTGTAACGGTGCCAATTTGTAGGGTGCCTACTGCAACTAAATTACCGCCAAACCACAAAATAGAGGCGTACACAACGCCCATTAATAAAAAGGCAACGGGAGTAATCCAAGCAAAGATTTGATTCACTTTACTCATGCGTTCAGCATAATTTTTAAATGTTTGATTGGTTCGCTGCTCTTCAAAATCTTGATTATTGAACGCACGAATCATATTAATTCCAGTAAAGAACTCTCGTAAAGTCGTAGTAATTCGATCCATTTTTGGTTGAATTTTTAAAGATAAAGGGGTACCTTTTTTCATTAAAAAATAAACAACGACTAAGTAAAATACGATGGAAGCCAATGTTACCCAAGCGAGTGAAACTGAATAAGAAAATGTCATCACTAAGGCAAATAAACTAATAATAGGCGCTGGAAAGATTAATTGGCAAAATAGCACAATCATTGTTTGAACATTATCTACATCGTTGGTCATTCTAGTTAGCAAAGAATTTGAACCAAATTTATCAACATTTTTCATCGAGAATTGTTGAAATTTTTTAAAGAACAATCCTCTAACTTGAAAACCAAATTTAGCAGCTACTAAAGCAGACAAATAGCTAGAAATAATTGCGGCAATTGTTCCAATGAATGCCACAAGAAACATTTGTATGCCAATCGTTTTAATTACTTGTTGGTCACCGCTAACGATGCCCACATCAATCAACTTGCCAACTAATTTAGGGACGCCAAGGGTTCCTGCGATTTGCAAACAGATGGTTAAAGTTGTCGCAAGAACAATCCATTTATTTTCTTTAATAAACTCTTTCATTAATTTCATGAAATTTCCTCCTTAAACAATACCGTTTTAGCTGTTACAAAGAGTCATTGTACACGTTCAAGTAACTTGAATGTCAACAGTAGAAATGCTAAACTTTTTGATGGAGGGAACAGTATGGAAAAAAATTACACAATAAAAGATGTTTCTGAGTTGTTAAATATCCCTAAGTCCACGATTCGTTATTGGGACGAGCAAGGGTTGATTAGTACAACACGCAATGAAGAAAACGGATATCGAACCTTTGATTTAGAAGATTTGTTCAAAATATATGATATTGATTTTTATCGAAAAATGGGGATTCCTATCAAAGATATGTTGAATTTATATAAAAAGACACCTACCGATCTCTATGCCACCATGGAAGCAACAGAAGAACAACTGGGGCAAGAAATAAAAAGGCTTCAACATAAATACAAAGAAATTAAGAAAAGAAAATTACATTTACACGCGTTAATTGATTTAGAAACATTGGTTTTTTCAGATGAACCAATTCCTTTTGATAAAATTGTTGTTGTTGATATTGAGGATCCAGAAGAGATGAAAGTTTACATGGAACACATTTCAACTTTAGGTATTTATGGGGATTTAAGTGAATCCAATGAACTGACGTATGGGATTTGTTTGGCAAATCATGTGAATAAAAAAAGTTTAGATAAAGTGATTTGGCTCAAAGAATCAAGTAGCCAATACAAAGGCTTCATTTTAAAAGTCAATACACAAGATACCCGTTTGAATAATATCGAAGAAGTAAAAAAGCGTTTAGCAAAACAAGGATTTGAAACAGGCATCGTTGTCGGAGAGCATATCTTGACACAACTAGAAGAGGAAAACCAATATATTGAATATTATTATGGTTGGATTGAAATTTTAGGGGAAAAGTAAAACAATTAAAAAAAGGAACTAGCAATAGCAAATGTAGCTAAGCTAGTTTCTTTTTTTGGTAAATGTAATGAAAATTACATGAAAAAAGTTTTAGTTTTTAAAACAATTTAGAACGAATGTTATTAAAGGGAAAACAATAAAAAAATTACTCTTAAAGCTAGAACTTACCTATGTTTGTATTTTTTTAGGGAAAGTCAATATATTTGCTTCATATAAAACGTGTTATTTAATTCACGATTTTTTGTTGAAATATCGGGTTTTTTTCTTTTTTTAGCTAATATAATGTGTTACTTTTTGATTATAAGGAGAAACGGAAAATCGTACGTTAAAAAAAGTTGTTGTAGCTAAATAAAGAAAGAATTGAAGGTTGAAAAGTATTTTATGGAGGTGGATGTTGAGAAACAATTAGTAATTGTAAAAGTTGTTTGAAGATGATTTGTTTAAGTAAATGAAAAGAACGAAGGAGAATGTAAATGAATAAAGCAGTTAAAAATTTTGTGAGTTACCTTATGATTACCATGCTGTTTATTTTAAATTTGTTACCAATGATGAACGCATTTGCTCAAGAAGTAACAAGTGATGCTGAGAAGACTGTTGAAAAAGACGGGCTCAAAGTAATAGGGAAAATAGAAGATACATCGTCTCAAGAAGATATTAAAACGGTCACTTACGAAGTAACAAATACGCGAGATGTACCAATCAAAGATCTCATTTTAAAACAAAAAAATAACAATGATAGTCCAATCAAATTTGTATTAGATACTTTAAGCGAAGAGCGAGGACCTACGTCTTTAGAAGAACAAGCAAAGGTTGAAACAAATGAGAAAGATCAAACAACCGATATTAAACTGCTTAACCTTCAACCAAATTCGACAAGAAAGATTACCATAAATGGGCAAATAACTACAAAATCGTCGAGCAAGTTATTGGTCAGCGTACTAATAGAAGATAATGAAAAAGGAACACTAGTAATTGATTTACCTAGTAAAGATATACTAGCAGATAAAGAGTCGGTTTCGAAGGAAAAACAGGAAACTTCAGAAACAAAAGTAGAAAATCAGGCAAACGAAACAGTCTCTTCTACAAATGAAATGACCGCAACTACTAGTAACGAAACAAAGCCTGAAGCAGGAAAGGCGACAGAAAGTATTCAAGAGACAGCACTAACGCAGGCTACCGAAAGTCCTGAGCAACCTCCATTAAAGGCGCAACCTACTGGTCCGTTAGTGCCACCAACACCTGGTCGGGGGTTTAATACGCCGATTTATCAAAGCGTTCATAAAGGAGAACTTTTTTCAACGGGAAATACCAACTTAAAAATTGCGAATGAAAATACGGCGGCTGCGCAAACATTTTTAAACACACGAGGAGCAAGTAGTGGTTATGCAATTAACAATTTTCCTTTAGAATTTGCAGATGTTGACAATGATCCAAATACGTATAACTCTAGTCGGGCTTATATTGATTTAAATGGTGCAAAAGAGATTGCTTGGGCGGGCTTATTTTGGAGTGCATCTAGATATAAAGGCCCTGCTTACGGAACAAATCTTTCTGATGAAGAAATTAGTGCACCAGTTCAATTTACAACACCAAATGGAACCGTACAGCGTGTTTCGCCCCAAAGGTACCATCGTATCGATCAAGATGCAACAAACCCAGGACAACGTTTCGGGTACAATAACACTGGATTTTCTAATTATGCAGATGTAACTTCAATTTTACAAGGGGATAAAAGTGCGACAGGGAGTTATACGTTGGCAGATATTCCTATGACAAGTAGTTTAAATGGTCAATATCAATATTATAACTTTAGTGGTTGGAGTTTGTTTGTTGTTACAAAGGATCAGGCAAGTAAGTCAAGAGCTTTTAGTATTTACTATGGAGCACGTGGCAATGCTGCTGGAACTAATAATGAATTTACTATGAGCAACTTTTTAACAGCAAAACAAGGAAATCTTGATCCAATTGTGACCTGGTTTACTGTTCAAGGAGATAAATACTGGACTGGAGACAACGCACAAATTAAAAATAGCGCAGGAACTTGGGTAAATATTTCGAACACGCTCAATCCAGTTAATAATGCTATGAACGCAACTGTGACAGATAACGATGAACATATGGTAGACAAGTATCCAGGAAAATTTGCGCCGGATCATCCTAATTTTTTAGATATTGATATCGATCGTATGGCAATTCCCGAAGGTGTTTTAAATGCTGGACAAAACCAAATTAATTTTAGAACAACAAGTAGTGGTGACGATTATTCTACGAATGCGATTGGTTTTGCTGTAAACGCAGAAACGCCTGAATTTGAAATTAAGAAAGAAATTGTGGAACCAAAAGAAACTTACAAAGTTGGTGAAACAATCACGTATCGTGTCTCACTAAAAAATACAAAAGCTGATTCAGAAGCGATAAATTCAGTCTCAAAGGATGCACTAGATGGTCGCTTAAATTATTTGCCAGGCTCTTTAAAAATTATTAGTGGACCAAATTCTGGTGAAAAAACGGATGCTTCAGGCGATGATCAAGCTGAATATGATGAAACCAATAAACAAATTATAGTCCGTGTCGGCAATGGTGCAACTGCTACACAAGGAGGTAGCTACAAAGCTGATACAGCTGAAACAATTTACGAATTTAAAGCGCGGATAAATGAACGAGCAAAAGCAAATGAATTAGTGCCTAATAGCGCAACCGTTGAGGCAGTAGATATTTTAACATCTGCAAAAGTCAACGAAACTTCTAATATAGTAGAAGCGAAAATTGCAGACGAACAAGTAACTGGCAAACTAACCGCAACAAAAACCGTTAATAACGCTAAACCAAAACTAGGCGAAACTATCGAGTACACAATTAGCTTCCGCAACACTGTCGAAAACGGTGTCCTAAACAAAGTAGTTATCACAGACCAACTACCCAAAGGACTAACGTATGTCAAAGATAGCCTAACAAGTGTTGGTGATGAACCAAAACCAACCAGCTTGAAAGAAACCAACGGCATAATCACAGCGGAATACCCAAGTATCACCGATACGAAAGAGCGGAGTATTCGCTTCAAAGTGATCGTTAACGAAGAAGCGAAAGCGGGCGAAATAATTCTCAACAAAGCCAAAGTAGATGACACAGTTAATCCGCCCGAAGAACCAGAGGTGCCGGTGGTACCAGAAGCGAAAGAAGGCAAACTAACCGCAACAAAAACCGTTAATAACGCTAAACCAAAACTAGGCGAAACTATCGAGTACACAATTAGCTTCCGCAACACTGTCGAAAACGGCGTTTTAAACAAAGTAGTTATCACAGACCAACTACCCAAAGGACTAACGTATGTCAAAGATAGCCTAACAAGTGTTGGTGATGAACCAAAACCAACCAGCTTGAAAGAAACCAACGGCATAATCACGGCGGAATACCCAAGTATCACTGATACAAAAGAGCGGATTATTCGTTTCAAAGTGATCGTTAACGAAGAAGCCAAAGCGGGCGAAACAATTCTCAACAAAGCCAAAGTAGATGACACAGTTAATCCGCCCGAAGAACCAGAGGTGCCCATTACGCCCGAAGAACCAATCACACCTCAAGTAAAAGAAGGCAAATTAACCGCAACAAAAACTGTTAATAACGCTAAACCAAAACTAGGGGAAGAAATCGAGTACACAATCAGTTTCCGCAACACCATCGAAAACGGCGTCCTAAACAAAGTAGTTATCACAGACCAACTACCCAAAGGACTGACGTATGTCAAAGATAGCCTAACAAGTGTCGGTGATGAACCAAAACCAACCAGCTTGAAAGAAACTAACGGTACAATCACAGCGGAATACCCAAGTATCACTGATACAAAAGAGCGGAGTATTCGCTTCAAAGTGATCGTTAATGAAGAAGCGAAAGCGGGCGAAACAATTCTTAACAAAGCCAAAGTAGATGACACAGTTAATCCGCCCGAAGAACCAGAGGTGCCTGTGGTACCAGAAGCGAAAGAAGGCAAACTAGCCGCAACAAAAACCGTTAATAACGCCAAACCAAAACTAGGCGAAACTATCGAATACACCATCAGCTTCCGCAATACTATCGAAAATGGCGTCCTAAACAAAGTAGTTATCACAGACCAACTACCCAAAGGACTGACGTATGTCAAAGATAGCCTAACAAGTGTCGGTGATGAACCAAAACCAACCAGCTTGAAAGAAATCAACGGCACAATCACAGCGGAATACCCAAGTATCACTGATACAAAAGAGCGGAGTATTCGTTTCAAAGTGATCGTTAACGAAGAAGCTAAGGCAGGCGAAACAATTCTCAACAAAGCCAAAGTAGATGACACAGTTAATCCGCCCGAAGAACCAGAGGTGCCTGTGGTACCAGAAACGAACGCAGGCAAATTAACCGCAACAAAAACTGTTAATAACGCTAAACCAAAACTAGGGGAAGCGATCGAATACACAATCAGTTTCCGCAACACCATCGAAAACGGCGTCTTAAACAAAGTAGTTATCACAGACCAACTACCCAAAGGACTAACGTATGTCAAAGATAGCCTAACAAGTGTTGGTGATGAACCAAAACCAACCAGCTTGAAAGAAACCAACGGCATAATCACAGCGGAATACCCAAGTATCACCGATACGAAAGAGCGGAGTATTCGCTTCAAAGTGATCGTTAACGAAGAAGCGAAAGCGGGCGAAATAATTCTCAACAAAGCCAAAGTAGATGACACAGTTAATCCGCCCGAAGAACCAGAGGTGCCGGTGGTACCAGAAGCGAAAGAAGGCAAACTAACCGCAACAAAAACCGTTAATAACGCTAAACCAAAACTAGGCGAAACTATCGAGTACACAATTAGCTTCCGCAACACTGTCGAAAACGGCGTTTTAAACAAAGTAGTTATCACAGACCAACTACCCAAAGGACTAACGTATGTCAAAGATAGCCTAACAAGTGTTGGTGATGAACCAAAACCAACCAGCTTGAAAGAAACCAACGGCATAATCACGGCGGAATACCCAAGTATCACTGATACAAAAGAGCGGATTATTCGTTTCAAAGTGATCGTTAACGAAGAAGCCAAAGCGGGCGAAACAATTCTCAACAAAGCCAAAGTAGATGACACAGTTAATCCGCCCGAAGAACCAGAGGTGCCCATTACGCCCGAAGAACCAATCACACCTCAAGTAAAAGAAGGCAAATTAACCGCAACAAAAACTGTTAATAACGCTAAACCAAAACTAGGGGAAGAAATCGAGTACACAATCAGTTTCCGCAACACCATCGAAAACGGCGTCCTAAACAAAGTAGTTATCACAGACCAACTACCCAAAGGACTGACGTATGTCAAAGATAGCCTAACAAGTGTCGGTGATGAACCAAAACCAACCAGCTTGAAAGAAACTAACGGCACAATCACAGCGGAATACCCAAGTATCACTGATACAAAAGAGCGGAGTATTCGCTTCAAAGTGATCGTTAATGAAGAAGCGAAAGCGGGCGAAACAATTCTTAACAAAGCCAAAGTAGGTGATGGCATCAATCCACCAGAAGAACCAGAGGTACCTATTACACCCGAAGAACCAGCGGAAAATAAAAAGGAAACAAAAAAAGTTGTTACAGACCAGAACAAACCTACAAAAAATAGTAAAAATGAAATTGCCATAAACAAGAAAGAAACGTCTAAATCATCCTATTTACCAAAAACAGGAGAAAAAGTTCAAAAAATATTTGCGTATCTGGGTGTAGGACTGATCTTAATTGTATTAATTCTCTATGTTATAAAGAGAAACAAAGAAAAAGAGGAGTAAACAAAATCGATTGTTTTAGAACGACTAATTAGCTGAAAATTTAAGAGTTGACGACATAGGTCAAAATGACCTATGTCGTCAACTCTTTTTGATTTATAACAAGAAATCCAACATATTGTGTGTGCATAAAGGCAAATAGAAAAATAGTAGTGAAATAGCTAGTAATAATAAAGAACCAGCTTGCATTAAAACTGCAAAAAAATAAACTACAATTAAACGAATTGCTCTAGTGTTTTTTACGGATAAAATTCAAAAATAGTCCTCCTCAAAAATAATTAGAGGATATCCTCTGTGAAACTATCAAGTTCTCAGATTTTATAAAACAAATACACGCTAGCAAAATCGCTTTATGAGTGAGGTTTAGCCAATTGTTTTTAAGGTTCTTAAACAGTTGTAAAAAAAATATCAGATAAACGTTTTCACAAAGAACAGTCATTTCGGTAAATTTTTACCTTAAAATGACACAAAATCTATAATTTGTTTCTCAAATCCTATAATTTGTTCCTTAAAAAGATATTATGAAAACGCTATTATATTTATGAAAGGAGCGAAACGAATGAAGAAGAAAAACGGGTTTTTTCAAAATGTATGGCGTTATAAGGCCTTAATCCTTATGGCGTTACCAGGATTTATCTGGTTTATATTTTTCTTCTATATACCAGTCTTAGCCAATGTGGTCGCATTTAAAGATTTTCATATTTCACCAGATGGTTTCTTAGCTAGTCTAAGAGAAAGTCCTTGGGTTGGTTTTGAAAACTTTAAATTTTTATTTGCGTCAAAAGATGCTTGGTTAATTACTAGAAACACCATTTTGTACAATGTCGTCTTTTTAGCCTTTAACTTATTCTTCGCGATTGCTTTTGCTATTATTATGAGTGAATTAAGAAATCGTCGCTTGGTTAAAGTTTATCACACGATGTCATTGCTACCATATTTCTTATCTTGGATGGTTATTAACTATTTTGTTTATGCCTTTTTAAGTCCAGATAAAGGGATTTTGAATCAATGGATTACTGGTAATGGCGGCACAATGATTAACTGGTATGCAGATCCACGTTGGTGGCCAGTAATTTTTGTCTTCCTAAATGTTTGGAAGAGTCTAGGCTACAACAGTATTATCTACTATGCTTCTGTGATGGGGATTGATCCGACATACTATGAAGCAGCGATGGTGGATGGTGCCAACAAATGGCAACAAATAAAAAATGTTACGATTCCACAAATTTTGCCAATGATGTCTGTTTTATTAATTTTAAACATCGGCGGTATCTTCAGAGCAGACTTTGGTTTGTTCTACATCGTACCAAGAAACTCAGGTGCGCTTTACAACGTGACAAGTGTGTTAGATACCTATATTTACAATGGCTTAACGGCTACTGGTGATGTAGGCATGACGGCAGCTGCAGCGTTATATCAATCTGTCGTTGGGGCATGTTTGTTATTAATTGCGAATTTAGTTGTTCGTCGAATTGAACCAGATTCAGCACTATTTTAGGAGGAAGGATTATGAAAAAGAAAAAAGTCACTAGCGTTAACGTTCGATCCTTCAACCCGACAGCGAATTTGATTTTCAATATTGTCATTGCGATTTTTGCTATTTCCTGTGTGGTTCCGTTTTTCTTTGTTATTATGATTTCATTGACAAGTGAAGGATCATTAGCAGCAAACGGCTACCGGTTTTGGCCAAAAGAATTTTCATTGGAGGCCTATCGTTACATTTTCCAAGGGGCAATGAGTCAACGCATTATTCATGCCTTAGGGGTAACGGTCTTCATTACGGTGACAGGGACGATTGTCAATGCAACAATGACGTCATTATATGCCTATGTCATTTCTCGTTCCAACTTTCCATTTAAAAAATTCTTTACATTGTTTGCGTTAATTACAATGTTATTTTCACCAGGGATGGTTGCGAACTATTTAGTAATGACAAACTTATTGCAATTGAAAGATACAATTTGGGCGTTAATTTTGCCTTTAGCTTTAGGACCATTTAATATTTTAGTGATGCGAACGTTTTTCAAGAAAACCGTGCCTGACAGTATTATTGAATCGGCACGTATTGATGGCGCAAGTGAAATGCGCATTTTTGTCAGCATTGTGTTACCGCTAGCCGTTCCAGGGATTGCCACAATTAGTTTGTTTGCGGCTTTGGGTTATTGGAACGATTGGTTCAATGCGTTACTTTACATTCAAAAAGATACCTTGGTACCATTACAGTATTTATTGATGAAAATTCAAAACAACTTAGAGTTCTTATCAAGAAGTACGGATATGGGTGCAGCAGCACAAGAAGGGTTAGGCGTTCTACCAAGTGAATCGGCTCGAATGGCGATTGTTGTCTTATCTACGTTACCAATTGCGTTAACTTACCCATTTTTCCAAAAATATTTCGTGGGTGGTTTAACAATCGGCGGCGTGAAAGAATAAAATTGTACAGGAGGAAATAAGGAATGAAAAAATGGCAAAAAGGATTAGCCGTAGTTGGCGCAGCAGCTTTAGCTGTAGGACTAAGCGCGTGCGGTAAATCTTCAAAAGATGCAGCGTCAAAAGGTGATGATAGTACACCAACGTTATTAATGTATCGTGTTGGGGACAAACCAGATAATTATGACCAATTAATCGATAATGCGAATAAAATTATCGAGAAAAAAATTGGGGCAAAATTAAAAATGGAATTTGTTGGTTGGGGCGATTGGGACCAAAAAATGTCAACAATCGTTGCTTCTGGTGAAAGCTATGATATTTCATTAGCACAAAATTATGCAACGAATGCACAAAAAGGCGCCTATGCTGATTTAACTGATTTAGCACCTAAATATGCCAAAGAAGCCTATGATCAATTACCAGATAACTATATTAAAGGAAATACGATCAATGGAAAACTGTATGCGTTCCCAATTTTAGGTAACTCTTACGGTCAACAAGTTTTAACTTTTAATAAAGAATATGTCGATAAATACAATTTAGATATTAGTAAAGTTGATGGTAGTTATGAAAGTGCAACCGAAGTTCTAAAAGAATTCCATAAAAAAGAACCAAATATTGCTGCTTTTGCTATCGGCCAAACATTCTTTGCAACAGGTAATTATGACTTCCCTATTGGTAACCAATATCCATTTGCAGTGAAAACAACTGATACTGGCTCACCAAAAATTATTAACCAATATGCCGACAAAGACATGATTAATAACTTAAAAGTCTTACATCAATGGTATAAAGATGGCTTGATTCCAACAGATGCTGCTACAAGTACAACACCATATGACTTAAATACCAATACTTGGTTCATGCGTCAAGAAACACAAGGACCTATGGATTATGGTGATACAATCTTAACACAAGCTGCTGGCAAACCACTTGTTTCTCGTCCACTAACAGAACCATTAAAAACAACATCACAAGCGCAAATGGCTAACTATGTTGTTGCAAACACGTCTAAAAACAAAGAAAAATCTGTTGAATTGTTAGGTTTATTAAACAGCAATCCAGAATTGTTAAACGGACTTGTTTATGGTGAAGAAGGCAAACAATATGAAAAAGTTGGCGATGATCGTGTGAAATTATTGAAAGATTACACACCAACAACTCACTTGAGTGCTTGGAACACAGGAAACAACTTAATCATTTGGCCAGAAGAATCTGTCACTGAAGAAATGGTTAAAGAACGTGATAAGAGCATCGAAGAAGCAAAAGATTCACCAATTCTTGGTTTTACTTTTGTAAATGATAAAGTGAAAACTGAAATCACTAACGTTGCTACAGTTATGAACCGTTACGCAGCAAGCTTAAATACAGGAACTGTTGATCCAGAAGAAACACTTCCAAAATTAATGGATGACCTAAAAACAGCTGGCTGGGATAAAGTTCAAAAAGAAATGCAAACACAATTAGACGAATATATCCAATCTCAAAAATAATCACAGGAGGCTGAGGCATTAGCTGAGCGCTTTTGGCTCAGCCTTTTACATAATAGAAAGGAAGAGGAAGATGGAAAGTACAGGGATTCAACGGTTGTTTTACCTTTCCTGGACAGTAATCAAACTAAATTTACTGTTTGTTTTATTTAGTTTAGCTGGAGGGATTATTTTTGGTGTTGGCCCAGCACTCCAAATGATGACTGATTTCATTTTGGAAGAGGGCATGAATTATCAAGCAATCACCGTTAAACGAGCATTTGAATCATGGAAAGCACATTTTAAAAGAAGTAACTGTTATTTTTTACTTTTTCTCTTCACTTTAGGATTTGTTTTTTATAATATTTATTTAGCCGTTCAATTTACCGGAATAATGTGGTTAATTATTACATTTATTTTATTTTTTGTTTCCCTAATACTCGTTATTTTTTACATTTATATGCTACTATATGAAGGAAGCTATTTTATCTCAACTATTGATTTAATGAAGCTTTCATTTATCAGTATCTTTTTAAACCTCGGTGTATTTTTTAAAGTCTTATTCGGTGTAATTAGTATCGTTGCTTTAACTTGGAAAATGAAAGGACTGCTACTATTTGCTTCGTTTGCCTTAATTATGATGTGGTGTGCCTATGTCACGCGCAAAAATCGCCAGTTTATTGATGGAAAGTTGGAACAAAATGAAGCGAATCTTCAAAAAACTGTTTAAAAAAAAATATTTATTAAATCGATTAGTACAAAAATACAGTCTACTGTTAACAAGTATTATTTTGTTAACGGTGGCTGCTTTGTGCGTTTATGTTACTTATACAATTAACTTATCAATTGATTCACAAAAAAATAACGCCGTTTCCCAAATTGACAGCTATGTAACGAATAAAAATAATGCAGCGACGAATATGATTAATGAATTAGCTGGCTCTGCAAGTAAAATTGAAAACATGCGAAAATATATGGAACTTTCTCCTCCTGAGTATTTTGACTATACTTACAGTCAATGGTCGGAAGATCGGGTCAGTACCCACTTTGGAAATAATTTAAGTACATTATTTAGCACCTTTCCTGACTTAGAAGAAGTGATTATTCGCTTAGATGAATTTGATCAGGTTTTGTTCGCCAATCGCACAGCTACAAATGGGAAAAAAATGGATATGTCATCAATTAAAAAACATGGCTTTCAACTAATGCGAATTATCTCCGATCCTTATACAGGACAACCGCTGGGAGAGTTGTACACTGTGTTTTCAAGTCAAGAGTTGCTAGGCAACCAAGCAGACTTATTGAAAAAATCAGGTATTAATGCGTTTATCTATGATAGTGCTGGGAATCAAATTTTTTCTGAAAAAGCACAATTTACCAAAGAAGAAGAGCGGCAACTAGATAAAAGAATGCACACCGATAGTGACATTCAACAGGTTTTTCATAATCGCTACGATATTACGGAAATAGAAAGCAGTGGCCGGAGTACCATTCTCTTATTAACAAGCCGCCGAGTCTTATTTCAACAATTGTTTATGAATTATGCGGCCATTTTAGGGATTGGGTTACTTTTGATTGTTATTTTATTAGTGGGCTTAAACCGCCTGTTTAAACGCTACTCTCAACAAGTCCAATTAATTTTAGAAGCAACACGAGCCATTGGCGATGGCAATTTAAAAGAACGAATTGACACGAATCAAGTTCAGGAAGAATTGAATGATATTGCTTCTGCGATTAATTTTATGGTAGACAGTTTAGATCAATACATTCACGATATTTATACTTTAGAAATTAAGCAACGCGATGCCCACATGAGAGCATTACAGTCGCAAATTAATCCTCATTTTCTTTATAATACGTTGGAATATATTCGCATGTATGCCTTGAGTCGGCAACAAGAAGAACTAGCTGATGTTGTCTATGCTTTTTCAACGTTACTTAGGAATAATATTAACCAAGAAAAAACCACGACCTTGGCAGAGGAAATCTCATTTTGCGAAAAATATGTGTATTTGTATCAAATGCGTTATCCCGACCAATTTGCCTATAAGTTCGAAATAGAAGAAACAATTGCTGATGTTGAAATTCCTAAGTTCATTATTCAGCCGCTTGTCGAGAATTATTTTGTGCATGGTATTGACTATCAACGACAAGACAATGCTATCAAGGTCCACGCCTACCGAGAAGGCGAAAAAATTATTGTGGCTGTTGTGGATAATGGAAAAGGAATTACCGCCAATCGGTTAGAGGAAATTCGCGAACGTTTAAATCAAACAGAAATAGAAACGGAACAATCCATTGGGTTAAGAAATGTTCATGAACGTTTACAACGCTTTTTTGGGGAGAGTTATGGTTTAACCATTGAAGGGAAAGAAGGAGAAGGGACGACAATTCGTCTTTCGTTTGTAGCATAAGGGGTGAAAAGATGTATCGAGTGATGTTTGTTGATGATGAATATATGATTTTAGAAGGCTTAAAATGGATTATTCCTTGGCAAGAGTTAGGCTTTGAAATTGTTAAAACAGCGCGTAGTGCGCAAGAAGCATTGGCTTTTTTAGAAACAGAATCTATTGATGTTTTATTAACAGATATTACGATGCCGGAAATGAGTGGGATCGAATTAATTGAGCAAGCAAAGAAAAAAGGACATCAATTTATTAGTTTAATTTTATCAGGTTATCAAGAGTTTGATTACGTCAAAAAAGGCATGGCTTTGCAGGTCCAAGATTATCTTTTGAAACCAGTCAATAAGCAAGAACTATTAGCCAATATCCAGAGAATTAAAACAGAATTGGACCAACAAAAAAAATCCCATGCCCGCGTGCGTCTATATCTAGAAAATGGCTTGATGCGTTGGCTTAATGATGAAATCAGCGAAGGGGAATACGAAGAGTTAATGCAGCAATTTGCGACTATAAAACCAGGTGATTTTACCGTTTTATTGGTTGAAGCTGAGATGCCATTTTTAGAAACAATCAAGGAACTATTTATGAAAAAAGGCCAACTGTTATTCATTGAAAGTTGGATGAGTACGTACCACCAATTGTTACTTATCTATAAAGGGGCCAGACAAGAAGCGTTCTTATTTATTCGTGAAATTGAAGCGATTCTAGCTGGTCAAGGTCAGATTTTTGTAGGGGAATCTGTGAATGAATGGGAAACGGTTTATGAAAGTTATGAGAAAGTAAAACAGTTGCAAGCAATTGAAACGTTCTATCAAGAATTTCTGCCAAATAATCAAAAAGAACAAATGAATCGTTCGGCAGAAGATTTTACTTTCCTAGCGTTTAACCAAGCCTTGATGATTGGGGATATGCAGACCATTCAACGGGAATTAGATGCCATTTTCAATCAGTTAAGTCAACAACACGCTACGCCAGAATATGTACGCTATGTAGTCTTCTTACTTTTTTCAGATATCTCCCGTCAGTATCCAACTGTGTTAGAAGAAAACTATGAAAAAATCGTGGAAGAAATTCGAGCTAGCAACAATCTTAATACACTGTATGCGTTAATGCAGCAAGTCTTGGCAGAAGTGAAAAATAAACCTAAAATAAAAAAATATTCAGAAAGTGTTAGCCAAGCTGTAGAAAGAATTGAACAAGGCTATTTAGAAGAATTAAACTTAAAAACGGTGGCGGATGAGCTTCATTTGAACCCTAGTTATTTAGGCCAAATTTTCAAAAAAGAAACCAAGCGAAGTTTTTCTCAATATTTGAATCAAGTGCGTACCAAACATGCCCAGAAATTATTATTGTACACGGATGATACAATCAACGAAATTTCAGAAAAAGTAGGATTTAACAATACCAACTATTTTTCAAAAATGTTTAAAAAATTAAATGGAATTACGCCAAAAGAATTTCGAGAGCAATACCAATCAAATTACGCAGGTGTCGAAGAATAAAAAGAAAGATGTTCAATTTTTATGAACATCTTTCTTTTTATTATTTTTCCGTACTTAATGAAAACGGTCGTTCTGCTGTGGTTTGTGGATTCGGGACGATCCCTAATTGATAATCTAAAGTCCCGCCGTTTAATAGTTCTTGATGAGTAAAGTAAGGCGCAGTATGTTTTTCTTGGTTTAACTGAATTTCATGAATAAATTGTTGTTGGACTTTGTTTGGTGATGTCTGAATGGTTAATTGTTTACCATTTGACAGTTTTACTTCCGCCGTCTGGACTAAAGGCATCCCGATTACATATTCACCAGTTCCTGGTGTGACGGGATAAAAGCCTAAGCTATTAAAAATATACCAAGCAGACATGCTACCATTGTCTTCATCACCTGGATAGCCAGTTGGTGAAGCATTAAATGTTTGCATTAGTTGTTTTAAAAGTGGTTGAGCCATCTCTGGTTTGCCGATGTAGCTGAATAGAAACGGATAATGGAAACTTGGTTGATTTGAGATGGCTAATTGACCAAAATCAATTGCCGCCATTTCGCTCATTTCATGAATTTCAAAACCATAGCCTTCAACGTTAAAGTTAGGCGCTTGATTGCATAGCTGAATTAATTTTTTTTCGAAAGCTAACTCGCTACCATATAGCTTAATCAAACCTGCAAAATCTTGATAAACCGCAAAACTTGATTGCCAAGCACTTCCTTCGGCGTAATCTTTGCCCCAACGAATATCTAAAAAGTCAGGACGGAAATGGCCTTCAGTATCCTTTGCTTGCATAAAGCCAGTTTCAGGATTAAAAAGTTGTTGATAATTCAAGGCTTGTTGACGATAAAATGTTGCGGTCTCTGAATCATTCAGTGTTTTTGCAACTTGCGAAATACAGAAATCGCTGTACGCATAGTCTAAGGTATGATTGACAGATTCATGATAGGTTGAAGGAACATAGCCATATTTTAGATAATCCAGAGTTCCTTGACGTCCATAATTTTCTCGTTCGCTTTGTTGTGTGGCACCTTTTTTCATCGCTTCTAGGAACTGAGGCATCAAGTCAGGACGAATCTTTTTCACGGCGGCATCAGCAATGACAGCGTCAATCAAGGTGCCGGGCATTAAACCACGCTCATCTGGAGATAACCATTTTGGCAAGAAACCTGTTTCGTTGTAACTATTTAAAAAGCCTTCTAGCATCTCTTCGTATTTTTCTTGAGCAATTAGTGAGAACAATGGGTAGACCGTTTTAAAAGTATCCCAAAAGCCATTATTGGTATATAGTACACCAGGACGAACCGTTTGCGAGAACGTATCATAATGAATCGGCTGCTGATTTTCGTCCAATTCATAAAAGGTTTGCGGAAATAGGAATGTTCGATACAGTGTATGATAAAACGTTTTAGTATGTTCAGGGTTTTCATGCGTTACTTTAAGACGATCAAAATAATTATGCCAATCTGCGATTCCTTGTTGCAGCATCTCAGTAGAACGCAAAGAGATTTCTCGCGCTAAATTTAACTGCGCTTGTTTTTCAGAAATAAATGAACTACTAAAATGAACAACTTGTTGAGCAATATTTCCAAAAGAAAGAAGGATTTTGCCATCTTCACCTGAAGAAGGGGCAAACCATTTGGTTAAAGGCTGTTCAAAATGAAGAACAAAATAAAAACTAAAATCTGGATCTTCACAACCAGAATAGTTGATGACTTTTACAGCCACTTGATGGTCATCTAATTGTTTTACTTGATAACGTCCAGGCAGAGTTAGTAGTAAGTGATTATCTTTTTGTTGATAATCAATGGTTAAGATACCACCATACATGCTTGGGATTAATTGAGAAGTTATTTGATAGCGTAATTGAGTTAAGTTAATTTCGACAGGAGAAAAAAGGCTTTCTTCTGGACGATAAGAACTTTGGGCATGGAATAAAGAAAGTTCCGACAATGAACCACTGACAGGGGTCATTAATAAATGGCTAAAATCACCCATCCAAGGACTTGGTTGATGCGTTACTCGATAGCCTTGAAATGTTCGATCTTCTGGATGAAACCACCAGCTGCCTTTTTGGTCAGTTGTTTGCGGGGCGTAAAAGTTCATCCCAAATGGCACGCCAGTATAGGGTAGACAATTTCCATTTGAAAAACTATGTTGGTTGGCAGTTCCGTGTCGCGTATCAATCGCTTGAATATTCATGAAAGTAGCTCCTTTGTTTTAAATGATATATCATATAGGCTGATTATAGCACAAAAAACAAGAAATGAAAGCGTATTTATTCGCTTTTTTATTTATTTTTAACGAATTGGTATATTCAATTTGAAGAGGGAATTGACAAGCATGTTACAATGGATAAGGAATCGATATTGGAGTGATTGTTATTTATTTTTTTAGTACAAAAAGTCAGCAATTTTTTGCGTATGTTTGGGCCATTTTACCAGTCATCGCCTTTTTTTTGGTTAGTTTTTATACATTGGATTTTTTATTTTCCCCAAGCTATTTAATTATGGTGCCTGTATTTACTATTATGTTTAAAATTAACTATAAAAAAGATTATTCGTTTGTAGCGCTGCTCAAAATGAGTATCAGGCAATTTGTGATCAGTTTTTTAGCATTTATAGCTAGTAGTTCCTTTAGCTGGTCTATTATTTTAAATAGTAGTGTGACATTTTTAATTGTTTATTTATTTTATTCATCTGCGACACCGATGCGGTATCATAGTTATTTGATGATGTTTACGTTTTGTCAGTTAATCCAGGTTAAAGGAAATACATTTTTGATGCAATCTCAAGTTGTGGCCTTTTTAATTGGTCTTTTTTTATTGGCTTTAACATTAAACGCTTGGTGGCAAACAGGATTACGTCAGCTAACTAGCTTAAAGAGTAGGGGCCATGTTCGTTTTTTTAAAAGCATTCAATTAAATATGAAGCAACAAAAATTGGCAGTTATTAATTTCTGGCACGACTTACAACAGACTTTTTTTGGGATTACAAGTTTCAAACAATTTTTAGAAAGTCCTGACGAAAGGGTGCAACGATTTCGTTTAGCTATTCGTATGAGTTTCACCATCACGCTGAGTTTTATTTTAATGTGGAGTGTAGGAGGCATTAAAATAATTTGGATTCCGATGAATGTTTTTCTACTCTTGCATCCAGTGAAAGCAGAAATGAACACGCGTATTAAGACACGTTTTTGGGGGACTCTTTTAGGATGTTTCCTTAGTCTGTTTGTTGTCAATTGGCTTCAATTGCCACTGACACACCTCATTGTTTCTAGTTTGATTGGCATTTTTGTTTATGCCCTAAAACCAGGAACCGTGTTACAAGTGACAATGGCAACGATTTTTGGGTTATGTTTGGCAACAATTAGTTTACGAGGGATGTACGCCGCAGAGTTGCGGGTCTCTTTTGTATTATTGGCAATTTTTGTTGTTTGCTTAATTGATTTAGGTTTATTTGTTTATCAGCGTATTTTACGTTTTTAAAAAGTGTGGCACAGAGGGTGATTTACCCGTTGTGCCACACTTTTTAATTTTCTAAATTCGTTAATTTTTCCAAGTAATGATTTTCTATTTGCGGAAAATCTATTTTTTCTGGTGCTGCATCAGGAGTTTCAACTACTTGCTTCAAGCGATTGAGAACAATTGACCAACCAGCGATATCTTTATGGCGAGGTGTTGTAAAATTTTCTGGGAGAGATTCTGAAAAGACTAACAGGGTCTGATGAGGTGCTTGTTCTTTTAAGTCAAAATAGATGATACCAGTATCCCAAGTCACGACCAGATATTTTTCCTCTGCATAATCAGTGAAAGGCATTGTTTCTTCAAAATCGGGCAGAATAAACCGCCAAAACCCGTTAACACCTAATTCACCAATTTCTAATTCTGGAAACCATTGTTTTAGCTTGTCTGTCTCAGTCAGGTAGCGCCAAATCGTTTGAGGGCTGGCTGAAATTGCCCGTTCTGTACCAAAATAAATCGTCTGGTTTTCTAAGCGAAAGGTATCTTTCATTTTGTTTCTCTCCTTTATTTATTATTCATGAAGTTCTAAAGGTAGTCCATCTGGATCAAAAAAGAAGGTCATTTTTTCACCCGTAAAATCATCTACTCGTAGCGGTTCTGTTTCAATTCCTTGCTCATTTAAAAAAGCAATCACTTCTTCAATATGTTCAACTTTAAAAGCTAAATGACGTAATCCTAAAGCTTCAGGATAAGAGGGGCGAGCGGGAAATTGATCAGAAATAAAAATTTCCAATTCTTGGCTGCCTAATTTTAAATCTAATTTAATATCGTTTTTTTCGGGACGATGATTTTCGCGAAGAACTTCAAAGCCCAACTTTTCGACATAAAAATTTTTAGTTGCTTGATAATTTGAGGCATTGATTGCCACATGATGAATTTCTTTAAAAAACATTTTTCATACTCCTTTTCGTTTTTTCCCTCTGTAGTATAGCAATAAAGAAGCAGCTAAAAAAGCGTTCTGTTTGACTCTTTAAGAAAAGACAAGGGATTTGTAAAAAAATAAAATTATTTTTTCGAAAGAAAGCGCTTGCCAAAAAAAGAATAATCGAGTATGATGTATATACAACTTAATTGTATATACAAGTTTGAGAGGAGAATGTAAAATGGGTAAGTTTCAAAGCGATGCACAACAGTTGTTGAAAGCAGTAGGAGGCAAAGAAAATATTTCAGCTGTTTCTCATTGTGCAACTCGAATGCGTTTTGTATTAAAAGATCCAAAAAAAGCGGATGTACCTGTGATTGAAGATATTCCTTCTGTAAAAGGAACCTTTACAAATGCTGGACAGTTTCAAGTAATTATTGGGAATGAAGTCCCACAATTTTATAATGATTTTTCTGCAATTTCCGGTTTAGAAGGGGTTTCAAAAGAAGAAGGGAAAGCAGCTGCCAAAAGTAATTTGAGTCCTGTTCAACGAGTTGTTTCTGTTTTAGCTGAGATTTTTACACCATTGATTCCTGCACTTGTTATCGGGGGATTGATTTTAGGGTTCCGCAATATTTTGGAAGGGGTTCCATTTGGCTTTCTTGATGGTCAAACAATCGTGGAAGTTTCTCAATTTTGGAATGGAGTCAATTCATTCTTATGGTTAATCGGCGAAGCAATTTTCCACTTCTTGCCAGTTGGGATTACGTGGAGTATTACGAAGAAAATGGGAACCACACAAATCTTGGGGATTGTCCTAGGGATTACATTAGTCTCACCACAACTTCTGAATGCTTATTCAGTTGCGACGACTAAAGCAGCAGAAATTCCTTTCTGGGATTTTGGGTTTGCTCAAGTTAACATGATTGGTTATCAAGCGCAAGTTATCCCAGCTATGTTAGCCGGCTTCTTGCTTGCCTATCTTGAAATTTTCTTTAGAAAAGTGATTCCTCAAGCAATTTCAATGATTTTTGTCCCATTGTTTGCTTTAGTACCAACAGTATTGGCTGCACATGTCATTTTAGGACCAATCGGTTGGACGATTGGTAGTTGGGTTTCTGATATCGTAAATGCAGGATTAACGTCAACATTTAATTGGTTATTTGGCGCCGTCTTTGGCTTTATGTACGCACCATTAGTCATCACTGGGTTGCATCATATGAGTAATGCGATTGATTTACAGTTGATTGCTGACTTTCAGTCAACCAACTTATGGCCAATGATTGCTCTATCAAATATTGCACAAGGTTCAGCGGTTTTAGCAGTTATCTTTATGCATCGTGGAAACAAAAAAGAAGAACAAGTTTCGATTCCAGCGATGATTTCTTGTTACTTAGGTGTGACTGAACCAGCGATGTTTGGGATCAACTTAAAATATGTTTATCCATTTGTTGCGGGCATGATTGGTTCGGCAATGGCCGGAATGTTTGCCACTTTAATGGGCGTTCGTGCGACCAGTATCGGCGTCGGTGGCTTGCCAGGAATTTTATCTATTGTGCCACAATATTACTTGCCGTTTTTAGGCGCAATGGTGATTGCTATTATCGTACCAATGGGCTTAACTTATATTTTCAGAAAGAAAGGCATTTTTAATAAAGTCGATCCAGTTGATGAAGAAACAGGGATGTTATACAGCGAAGAAGGGTAATCGCTTTTTTAAGTAAAGAAGAATTTGTAGATATTTGTCTACGAATTCTTCTTCTTTTTATAGAAACTATTGGCTTTTTTCTCTCTTTCAGTTAGACTAAAAAGGTTGAGAAAAGGAGAGCGTAAAAATGGATATTTATTTAAAAAAAGCAATTTTACACATTATTGATCGAGAAACTGGGACCCCGGTTTTTTCTGAAAAGGAACTAGATTTAACCACTGAGTATATTCGAACGTATTTAACTGCAAAAATTTCAAAACTTTCGACTGCACAAACAAAGACTGGAACATTGGCGGAAAATAGTTCCTTTGTTGACACGTTACGTGGGATTCCTAGTGATTTTGTGAAGAAAAGCCAAGAAGTTACCCAACATTGGTATGATGTTTATTCAGGAAGCGAAGATGCGCCTAGTGCTGATATTTTGTTCATTTTATATGAATTAGATACGGTGTTACATGTCGCAATGATTAAATTAAACTATAAAGAAAGTTACACGCATTACGTCGACTATGAGGAAGAATCCGTTTATAACAAACTGATTATCAACCGAGCAATTTTGTCTTCAAAATCACAAAAACCAGATGAAGGGATTACGGTTGACTTAGATACATTAGCGTTTGAATTACTAGAGAAAAGATATGAATTTTCAGGAGAAAAAATCTGGTATTTCTCTGAAAAAGTGATTGAGACGCAAGCGGCACCTTCCATGGAAGAAAATATCAAAGAAATTAAAAAGGCAGTCAAACGCATTGGAAAGAAATTTAACGAAGATGAGTTTGAACTAATGGCTTCGGTAAAAGAAGCGGTATATGATAGCATTGAGGAAACGGGAACGATTGACAATGAGCAAATTGCTGAGCAAGTGTTTAAAGAAAATGTATCAGCTAAATTAGCTTACCAAGAAGAAGTGAATGAGTCGAAGTTTGTCGACAAAACACCGCCAGTCAGAGAATCTCGCGAAATTTCTGAAAAGAAATTTGGCAAACAAAAGTTAAAAATGGATAACGGTATTGAATTAATTGTTCCGTTAGATGTTTACCGCAATGGCGATTTAATTGAATTTGTTAATAATCCAGATGGCACAGTGTCCATCATGCTAAAAAATATCGAAAAAATTAGTAATCAATTATAAAGAAAAAACCGTTGGTCGCTTGCCAACGGTTTTTTCTTTATTTTAATTTTTCTAAAGCTTTTTCAGGGACTTCTTTTTCTGTCACTTCATTCCAGCTGATCACGCCTTTACGGGGATTAACTTTCAATTTTAGATAGGCTTTCATACGCAAAGGTTGATCACGGGATTCGTTTAATTCCACGGTTTTTTCTTCACCGTTTTTATTAAACGCAGGTTGTTGATAGTAATAAATGGTCATTGCTTCACCAGAATTTGTTTTTTCATCTTTCTTTTCACCAGATGTTGTGATTTGTGTATAATAGGCTTCTCCACCGTAATAGTAATTATAAACGCCCCAGCTACCACCGGCTAAAATGACTATGGGAATTAATATTTTTAGTAATGTTTTCATTTTCCTCACCTCAAGGAATAGTATGCCTTTTTTTTAGGAAATTTGCCATATTTTTTTCCGTTAATTGAGTGACAATTTTGTTAGTTTCGGCACTTTCTTGAAAAATTCATCATTTTTTTAAACAAAAGACAACGTTTGTCGCTCCCTTTTTTTCACTATCATGCTACAATAAAGAAAAAAAGATGGAGGTAGAGGACAATGATGCCCTTTTATTTTGGAATCGATCCAACCTATATATTGGTAATTATCGGAATTGCGATTTCTGGTGCGGCCTCCGCATATGTTAACAGTACCTTTCGTAAATATGATCAAGTACGAAGCAGTAAACATGTTACAGGCACGCAGGCAGCACAATATATTTTACAAAAAGAACAAATTAATGATGTCGGAGTTCAGCAAATCGCTGGTGATTTAACCGACAATTATAATTCTGGAAACAAAATGTTGAGCTTATCCGAAGCCACTGCTCAATCGACATCGGTCGCGGCTATTGGCGTGGCGGCTCATGAATGCGGACATGCGGTACAAGATCATACGAACTATGTGCCTTTACGTCTTCGTGCAGCTATTGTTCCAGTTGCCAACATCGGTTCAACCATTTCCTTTCCACTAATTTTGCTTGGTGTTTTATTTAGTTGGAATCAAACATTAATCAACATTGGAATTTTGGCTTTTTCATTAGCCTTGATTTTTCAATTGGTGACTTTACCGGTGGAGTTTAATGCGTCTAGACGTGCATTAAGTATTCTTTCTGAAGGTGGGTTATTAACAGAAGAAGAAGTCCCAATGGCCAGAAAAGTTCTTTTTGCAGCTGCACTTACCTACGTAGCAGCGGCGCTTTCGACCTTTTTACAACTTTTACGTTTGGTTATTTTATTTGGTGGCAATAACCGACGAGACTAAGTGCTAGTAAAGGTCTTTCTATTACGCATAAAAGTAATAATATGTTATGATTAAAGTAGAAAATAACAGAGGAGCTGAAGGAAATGAAAGCATCAACAAAAATTGGTATCGGTTTAAGCATTGCTGCAGTTGCAAGTGTCTCTGTTGCAGTCATCGCTTCTGAAAAAATTATTAAGAAGGTATCTCATGTTTCCAATCGTTATAAAGTTAAAAAGTTTGTAGACGATAAATTTGATGGAAACCAAAAATTATTATCGATTGTCGATGATTTATCCGATGATGAATTAGATTCTGTTTTAAATGTTGTGGATCGTGTGAAAGATGGCGGTTCAAAATTAGCTGAATATGGCGAAAAAGTTAAAGACAATACAGATTCTTTAAAAGAACGTTTTTTCACATTTATTGAAGATGCAATGAAGTAAAAAAGATGGCCTAGGCCATCTTTTTTTTATAAAAATAATTCTTTTGTTTCAACATAATAGCCTCTGCCACCAACTAGAACTTGATCAATTGTCTTTTGGGATGTAGTGTTCAAACGCACTAAGACTTCTGAAGGAGCGTTTAAGGTATAACCTTGGGCAAAGGTGTAATTGGTTTTTTGTAAAATTTGGTGATGGTACAGATAACAAGCTAACGCACCATTTGATGTACCAGTAGCGGCTTCTTCATCGATGTCATAAAGGGGTGCAAAATTCCTACAAATGATATTTTCTTCAGACAAAGCAAAAAGATGCATCCCAATAACTCCATACTTTTGACTAAGTAACTTAATTTTTTCAAAGTTTGGTTGTAAATCCTGTAATAATTGCGCATTTTTAATGGGAACCAAAATATCTTTTAGGCCCGTTGACACAATCTGGATAGGAAAAGCAGTTGCCACTGCGTTTAAATCAAAGCAGCCGCTCAATTCTTCTAAAGTGAGCGTATCATAAAAAGTTGGGACAGTTTGTTCCATAAATAGTTGTTCACCGTTCGCCGTGATTGCGAGCAAACCGCTGTTCGTTTCGATTGTATATTCTGTTTGCAATAATTTATTTAAGTGCTTCATGATGGTGAAAGCGCCAATTGTCGCGTGGCCACATAAGTCGACTTCTTCTTTTGGTGTAAAATATTCAAGGCGGAAATCAGCAATCTTTGAGTCTGAAATAAAAGCAGTTTCTGCAAATCCTAGTTCTTTGGCGATGGCCATTTTTTTGGTTCTCGTTAAGGGCTGTGTCATAAAAACAACGCCTGCTTTGTTGCCACCTTCGTGGTTTTTACTAAATGCACTAGCGACATATGCGGTAATTTTCATTGGAACGCCTACTTTCTAATTGGGAATAAAAAACATACGAGTAAAAAATGGACGTACTACTTTCTTAATAACAAATAACAAAAGATTAAATCATCCATTTTTTTTAAAGATAAGCCAGTTTGTTCAAAAAACTTTTCCAACCGATAGTGTAAAGTATTTCGATGCATAAATAAATCTTTTGCAGTGGAGCTGATATTGCCTTGATTTTTCCACAAAGCGCTGATGATTGGCTGAATATCGGTGTCTTTATTTAATAAACGACGATAATACTCAACAAGTACATTTTGGCTCATGGCTTCTTTGGTAAAATAGTGGAGGGCAACATCAGTTAAACTAAAAACAGTCGTCCGACTAGAGGAATTAAGTTCTTCTGAAAAAATACGTTGTTCTTCATGGAAACAACGCCGGAGAATGTCTTCAGAGGAATAAAAATTGCCAACAAATACAGCACTAGTGCAATCAAAGTCTGTATCTAATGTTAAAAAGATTCCTTGAATTTCTTCTTGTTGAAAGGTATTTTTTGACTGTTCTTCAACTAAAATATACATATTATTACTTGGACTGAAGCAATCAACTGTATCTGGAAACATCTTTGTTAAATTAAATTGCCATTCAGCTTGTAATTCTTTTGTGACATTCGTTTGAATTTGCAACATACGAAAGGTCCCTTCGGCAGGTAATTTTGCCTGTTGAAATAAGTAACTGAACCAAGGATGGTTACCAGTAATTGTTGGGTTTTCAGAAATCGGGAAAAGCGCTTCCAACAAATGCTGTTCTTTAATACTTAAGAAAGCTTTATTCACAATGAAAAATTGGTCGTCAACAGGAATTGAATAGGTGGCTTCGGAACCAATTGTTTTTGATAAATAGCCTTTGGGATAAAGCTGAGATAAATTTTCAATAATCATAGACACACCTCACTGATTTATTGTACCATGAAGCAAGACAGAAGTTTAGTGGGAAAAAGCCGAAAGGTGGAAATTAATTGGGAAAAAAAGAAACAACGTTAACACAAGAAGAAAAAGAATTTTTTATGCGAGAAGCCATTGCAGAAGCGAAAAAAGCAGAAGGTTTGGCTGAGGTGCCTATTGGAGCTGTAATTGTTCGGCAAGGGGAAATTATTGGCCGCGGGCATAATCTGAGAGAAGCACGGCAAGAAGCAACGGCGCATGCAGAAATGTATGCAATCCAAGAAGCGTGTCGCGGGATAGAAAATTGGCGTCTAGAAGAAACCCAATTATTTGTAACTTTAGAGCCTTGTCCAATGTGTAGTGGGGCGATGCTTTTAGCACGAATTCCAGAAGTTTATTATGGCGCAACCGATCCTAAAGCAGGCACTGCTGGCACATTGATGAATTTATTAGAAGATGAACGCTTCAATCATGTGGCCTATGTCGAAGCAGGCGTTTTAGAAGAAGAGTGTCGCTTATTGCTAGTTCAGTTCTTTAAAAAGTTACGGGCAAAGAAAAAAGAAGAGAAACTTTTAAAAAATCAAAAGAAAGACTAGTCAAAAGAATAAAAATACGTTATACTAGGTTTTGCCGAAAGGCTAGGACAATGGCGGGCTAGTGAATTGTGTCAGATCCGGAAGGAAGCAGCACTAAGCAAGTGCCGCCATGTGTCTGATTGAATAAGGAACGCATCAAGGCTGAGAAGCCTTTTTTATTTTATCTAAAATTAAAAAGACAGGAAAGTTGGTCGCTTTCCTGTCTTTTTTTGTGGATTCAAGATAATACAGCAGCTGCTAAGGCTTGTTGAATAGCAACAATATCTTTATCTTTTCTAAATTGAAGACTTACTGAAGGTAACTCAGCACTTGAAATCCATATCTTTAGTTCTGCATCTAGGTCGAAATGTCCACTAGTTTCAACAGAAAAGCGTGAAATAGATTTGTAGGGAATCGATTTATAATCAACTTTTTTACCTGTGATTCCTTGTTTATCGACTAAAATTAAGCGTTTATCTGTAAAGACAATTAAATCTCTTACTAAAGTGAAGGCCATATCTACTTTTTCGTTAGGGATTAAAACATCCCGTAATTCTTTTTCAGCTGTTTCATTGTTATTTTGTGTTGCATTCCCTAATAATCCATCAAATAATCCCATGTTAATTCTCCAATTCTACTTTTTTGAAAAAATTCTTTTATTTAAAAGTAAACTTATATCGTGTAAAAGAATCCGCTTTCAATTTAATTATAACGTTAAAGGTCCTTCGAATGCAATTGATTTTTTAGCATAAGAAAGTGAGGCCTAAATCGCTGCAACTTAGGCCTCACTTTCTAAATTTTAAAAGAACCTACTGAATAAAAGCAGTTTCTTCTTATTTCTTGGAGCTA
Organism: Enterococcus sp. DIV0183; assembly: GCF_050541505.1. NCBI lineage: Bacteria > Bacillati > Bacillota > Bacilli > Lactobacillales > Enterococcaceae > Enterococcus > Enterococcus sp. DIV0183. Next base: position 1,845,208 of record NZ_CP172932.1, on the reverse strand, counting down.
AAAACTTTGGTTTCAACATTTGATAGGACTATGCCCAATCGCCATTTCTAAAAACTGGAACAATCGTCCCGTCTTCCTTAATGCCGTCAATATTCATTTTGTCAGATCCTACCATAAAGTCCACATGTGTTTGGCTACGATTTAAACCAGCTTCAGCTAATTCTTCTTCGCTCATCTCCGTGCCACCTTGTAAGTTGAAGGCATAGGCCGAACCAAAGGCTAAATGATTAGAGGCATTTTCATCAAACAATGTATTATAAAAAATCAAACCGGATTGTGAAATTGGTGAAGGGTCAGGTACTAAAGCAACTTCCCCTAGGTGTTTGGCACCTTCATCAATAGCTAAGAGATTTTTCAATGCTTCTTCGCCTTGTTCAGCTGAGAAGTCAACAACTTTTCCATCTTTAAATGTAAATTTCATTCCCGAAATGATTGTGCCAGCATAACTTAGTGGTTTTGTACTAGAAACATAACCATCAACGCGGCGACTATCTGGGGCGGTGAAAACTTCTTCTGTTGGCATATTAGCCATGAATTCTTCCCCACGAGCGTTATAACTACCAGCGCCTTCCCATAAATGGTTTTTAGGCAAACCAATCGTTAAATCTGTCCCAGGAGCTGTGTAGTGTAAAGCAGTAAATTGTTGTTCGTTTAATTCAGCCGCTTTTTCTTGTAATTTTTTATCATGGATATCCCAAGCAATGACTGGGTTTTCTTCATAAATTCGTGTTGTTTTGAAAATTTCATTCCAAAGTGCATCAACTTGTTCTTCACTTGTTGCTAATTCTGGAAAGACTTTAGCTGCCCAGCCTTCACTAGCAGCAGCTACAACAGTCCAACTTACTTTGTTGGCTTGTGTTGCTTTTCGTAGGTTGACCAATGCTTTCCCATTAGCCGCTTGGAAAGCTGCTACACGTTGTGCATCCACGCCAGCTAATGCATCAGGATTAGAAGAAACCACGCTAATTCGGCTTGCGCCTTTGGCAATCCAATCATCGGTTTGATCAATTTTATATTGAGGAACATTTTCAATACGATCAGTTGCAGCATGAGCTAAAAATTCACGTTGAATGGTTTCGTCGCTCCATTGAACAATTACTTCGGCCGCACCTAAGCGATAAGCTTCTTCCGTAATTAAGCGGGCAAGGGGCGCTTGATCGACACTGATTTGTAAAACAACCGTGTGATTGTCCTGAACATTGACACCCGTTTCAGCAATTAAACGTGCATATTTCTTTAGATTTTCATTAAAATTCTCTAAGGTCATTCGTGATTCCTCCTTCATTTTCATGGGTAATGACTGCTCATATCATAACACGGAAGAGCAGGGAACTCAACGAAATAAAGCCTTTATCAACTGTTATTTTAAGTTGGGGTAAAAGTTGTCGTGCTCCCGCTCAGTGAACTTTTGTACAAAGAGTTGTTCTAATTTTGCATAATAGAAAAATCGTGTTACAATAACCATAAGCATTTATTTGGAAGCGTTGTATATGAATGAATAAAGGGGATAGGGAATTATGGCAAGAAAAAAAACCATTACGAAAGAGCAGATTTTAACAGCTGCCTATGAAGTAGTCGCCACTGAAGGATTTTCGAAGTTCACTGCACGTAATATTGCTAATAAAATGAAATGTTCCACCCAACCGATTTATTTGGAATTTAAAAACATGGATGATTTACGCGATGCTTTATTCCAAAAAATTCATAAATACTTAGCGAAAGAAGTCTTTCCAGTAAAACATACTGGGAATACAATTGTTGATTTGGCTTTAAACTATATTCATTTTGCGACAAGTGAAAGTAAGTTATACCGTGCGCTTTATTTAGAAGAATATGGTGGCGGCAAAAAAATGCAAGAATTCTCTTATCACTATTTTACTGAAGCGGTAAAAGCTGATCCTGAGTATGCTAATTTAAACGATGTTCAAATTGACTCATTACACATGGGAACATGGGTGGTCGCTACTGGTGTGGCTGCATTGATGACTTCTGGAATTATCCATCCTTCAGAAGAACAAATCATTCATTTAATGAAAGATAGTATTGAAGCAATTCTTGAACGAGATGAACCAATTGATATTGACCTATAAAAATTAAAAAAAGTGTAACCTCATGCTGATAACTTCTGTGAGGTTACAGCAAAAGACTGTTTCTTAAAAGAACGGTCTTTTTTTGTTAAGTGTATTAATGGTAGATTATTCGCAACCATGCTACAGTAAAGAAGAGAAATAGAAAGGGGCAAAAAACATGAACCGAGTGAAAGATAAGCGTTTATGGCTAAGTATTGTAGGAATTACCGGACTAGGGCTCTTGTCGGGCTTATTTTCAGTAAATGCGAGAGAATATTATCAAGCGTTGAGATTACCAAGTTTTGCTCCGCCAGGCTGGTTATTTGGACCAGTGTGGTTGGTGTTGTATATTTTTATGGGCATTACTTTTTATTTCATCTTAGTTCATCCAAATAAACAACAGAAAAAACGGATGATTACGCTATTTATTTTACAATTTATTGCGAATTTTTTCTGGACATTTTTCTTTTTTTCTTTACAAAATAATTTATTATCTGTGATTGATATCTCATTGTTATGGCTATTATTAATAGTTCAACAGTGGGACTACTTGCGTTATAAATTAATAACGCGTGGCTGGTTGATGATTCCTTATATTCTTTGGGTTACTTTTGCGGCAGCATTAAATTACAGTATTTTATTTTTAAATTAGGAATATCAAAACACCAGAGAAAAATGGGAACTAGCCATTTTTTTCTGGTGTTTATTTTATTTATTTCAACGTAGTTATTCTGCGGCAGTTGCTAATTTTTTCGCAAATTCTTCTAAACGTTGGATGTCGTCTTCTTCAGCGGCTAAATCAACTTTAACGCTGTCGGCGCCTTTTTTTGCCCCAATTTCAGTAAAGACTGCTTCGAAGTCGTCCACCGATTTACAAAAATCATCATAAAACGTGTCTCCTGAACCACAAACGCCGAAGATTTTTCCTGATAAATCAATCTCTTGTAAGTCTTCATAAAAGTCGACAATTTCATCAGGTAAATCGCCATCGCCATACGTATATGTAGCTACTACACAGATATCGGCCTCTTCAAAATCAGCGGCATCGACTTGCGTACACTCATCAATTTCGACCTCTAATTCTAAATCTTCAAATGCTTCTGCAACAATGTCGGCAATTTCTTCTGTATTCCCAGTCATGCTTGCATACACAATTTTAGCTAACGTCATAAACTTTCTTCCCCCTCATACAATTCTGTCACTTATTATAGCAGATGCGCATTTCTTATAAAAGACTAGCGAGTGCTTTTATTAAGGGACTTTTTGAAAATTGGTGTTTGAACAATCTTTTTTGCAAAAAATGTGATAAAATAATTTGAATGAAACAAGTTTAGGAGAGATAGTATGATTACATTAAAATCACCACGAGAAATTGAAATGATGGATGAATCAGGGGAATTATTAGCGGATGTTCACCGTCATTTACGGACGTTTATTAAACCTGGCATTACAAGCTGGGATATTGAAGTATTTGTGAGAGACTTTATTGAAAGTCATGGTGGCGTGGCGGCTCAAATTGGCTATGAAGGTTACAAATATGCTACCTGTTGTAGTATCAACGACGAAATTTGCCACGGATTTCCTCGTAAAAAAGTATTAAAAGATGGCGACCTAATCAAAGTAGATATGTGTGTCGACTTAAAGGGCGCAATCTCTGATTCATGCTGGTCTTATGTCGTGGGTGAATCAACACCTGAAATTGATCGCTTGATGGAAGTAACCAAAAAAGCGCTATATCTTGGGATTGAACAAGCACAAGTAGGAAATAGAATTGGCGATATTGGTCATGCAATTCAAACGTATGTAGAAGGAGAAGGCTACGGGGTAGTTCGCGACTTTGTAGGTCATGGCATTGGCCCAACTATTCATGAAAGTCCAATGATCCCTCATTATGGTGAAGCAGGTAAAGGACTACGTTTAAAAGAGGGAATGGTTATTACCATTGAGCCAATGGTTAACACAGGAACTTGGCGCATGAAAATGGACCCAAATGGTTGGACTGCTTATACTGAAGATGGCGGTCTAAGTTGTCAATATGAACATTCATTAGCGATTACGAAAGAAGGTCCAAGAATCTTAACGTCACAAGGCGAAGAATTGACTTATTAATAAGGAGAGTGTGTGATGAAGTTTCTCGACAACATCAAAAAGAATCAATCTTTGATGCGTTTTATTGAGACAACGCAAAGTCACATGGTCACAGCCGAAATAGGCAACAGCTCAGTGGTTGTTGCCTATTATTTATTACTCTCGCTGTTTCCATTACTGATTGCGGTAGGTAATGTCTTACCTTATTTAAGAATCGACCCTAATTCTGTGTTGCCTTATATTGCAGAGGCGATTCCGAAAGATGTTTATAAGAACTTAGAACCAGCGATTCGTTCACTACTAACTCAACGTTCAGGCGGGTTGCTTTCTGTTTCCGCTTTAGCAGCATTTTGGAGTGCCAGTCAAAGTATTAATGCACTACAAAATGCGATGAATAAAGCTTTTGGTGTCGAACAAAGGAAAAATTTTATTCTCGTAAGAGTGGTCTCATTTTTAGTTATTTTGTTATTTATGGTAGCGATTGTTGGTGTAGTAGTAATTTTAGGTCTGGGTCAGTACATTATTGAATTACTACAACCAATTTTCCATTACTCAACGTCTGTGATCGATACTTTCCAAGCGTTAAAATGGCCGTTAACGACCGTTGTTTTATTAGTGATTATGTGTTTGATTTATGCGGTCGTTCCTAATCGGAAATTATCGTTACGTTCTATTTTGCCAGGGGCTATTTTTTCGACAGTCGGTTGGATGCTATTATCACAAATTTTTGGTTTGTACGTAAAATATTTTAGTTCTAGAATCGCAAGTTATCAAATCATCGGGAGTTTTATCATCTTGATGTTATGGCTGAATTTTGCTGCCACGATTATTATTTTAGGAGCAATTGTCAACGCTGTCGTCGATGAATACTTATCTGGAGATAAAGAAAAAAAACAACCAAGTTTTGAACAACGCTTGTTTAGATGGTTTAAAAAGAAAAAATAAATGGATTTCTTTAAAAAAGTCTAAACCGTTGCCAGAACACATGTTTCAGCTTGTAAATGCTTCAGTTTACGGTATAATATATCCTGAACGAGAAGAAAGTGGGTTCGACTATGTCACTATTTATTTATGAAGTTTTGATACGTTTATTTATGACATTTATCTTATCTTTGCTATTAACACCACTTGTTAAGCTTCTAGCGTTTCGGATTGGCGCCTATGATGCACCAGGAGAGCGACGAATCAATACCAAAAATATGCCTACAGCAGGAGGACTTGCAATCTACATTGCTTTTGCTAGTTCATGTTTATTGATTTTTCGTTCGATTATCCCACAAGATTATATTTGGCCGATTATTTTGGCTGGTGGAATGGTTGTTTTGACAGGCCTCATTGATGATATTAAAGAGATTACTCCAATGAAAAAAACAATCGGTATTTTGTTAGCAGCATTAGTTATTTATTTTGTTGCTGGAATTCGGATAGATTTTGTGACGTTGCCAGTTGTTGGAATGATTGATTTGCGCTGGTTTAGTTTACCACTAACTTTATTGTGGATTTTAGCGATTACGAATGCAGTAAATTTAATTGATGGTTTGGATGGTTTAGCATCAGGCGTATCCATTATTGGATTAACCACGATTGGTATTACAGGGTATTTTTTCCTACATGCTAAAACGGTCTATATTCCAATTGTTATTTTTATTTTAGTTGCGAGCATTGCGGGATTTTTCCCATACAATTTTTATCCGGCTAAAATATTTCTAGGAGATACCGGGGCGTTATTCCTCGGGTTTATGATTGCAGTAATGTCGTTACAGGGCTTAAAAAATGCTACGTTTATCACGGTAATTACGCCAATGGTGATTTTAGGTGTGCCAATTACGGATACGGTTTATGCAATTATTCGACGGCTATTAAACAAGAAGCCCATTTCCTCAGCAGATAAAATGCATTTGCATCACCGCTTGTTATCTTTAGGTTTTACCCATAAAGGGGCGGTCATGACTATTTATGCATTAGCGTTAGTTTTTTCCTTTGTCTCTTTATTGTTCAGCTATTCAAGTACAGTAGCATCAATTTTATTAATTGTCTTTTGTTTAATTGGCTTAGAACTATTCATTGAACTAATCGGTCTAGTTGGCGAAGGACATCAACCGTTGATGTATTTGTTACGGATTTTAGGGAATCGTGAATATCGTCAGGAGCAAATGAAAAAGCGACTTGGCAAGCATTCTAAGAGAAAGTAAAGAAATCTTTAGGTTGCTTTGCGAGAGCGTAAACCTATGATATAATTCCATTAAACTTAAAAAAGTATATGTGTGAAACATATGCTTTTTTTTTAAGACGATGTTTCAGTAGTAAGGAGAAATGAGCATGCAAGAAATGGTAACAATCTCGATTGTCACTTATAATAGTCGTTACATTTTTAATGTACTAGACCAATTAAAAGCCGAACTGGGTACTGATAGTATCTATGATATTCATATCTATGACAATCATTCTGAAACAGCGTATCTTGAAAAATTAACAACATATGAACCATTTATTACTATCCATCGCGCTGAAGAAAATCAAGGGTTTGGTCATGGTCATAATCAAGTGTTATTCAATGCTTCGACAAAGTATGCAATTATTTTTAATCCCGATGTTTTGGTTACTAAAGACGTGCTTGATCGTCTATTAGACCGTATCAAAATAGATAAGAACATTGCAGTCGTTAGCCCTAAAGTGCTAAATGAAGATGGCACGACGCAATATTTAGTTCGTCAAAAATTAGATGTTTTCGATTATATGTTACGTTTTATTCCCTTTCAATTTGTAAAGAAAATTTTTGATAAACGTTTGAGTATTTATGAATGTCGCGATTTGTCGGATACAGAAACAACGGATATTAAAATGGGCTCAGGCTGTTTTATGTTGATTGATCGTGAAAAATTCGTTGAAATTGGTGGGTTCGATGAACGTTTCTTCATGTACTTTGAAGACAACGATTTATGTTTACGTTTTGGCAAAGCAGGCTATCGGATTCTCTATACGCCTTTTGAAACGGTTGTTCACATGTATGAAAAGGGCGCCCATAAAAGTCGAAAATTGTTTAAAATCTTTATGCAATCAATGGGAAAATTTTTTAACAAATGGGGCTGGAGGTTCTTTTAATGAGTCAAAGATTAGCGGTAGTCATCGTCTTATATCAAATGAAAATGGCTGATACGCCGAATTATTTGTTATTAAAAGAAGTGGTAGATCACCCCGAATTGCACTTATTTATTTATGACAACAGCCCACTTCCTCAAGAAGATGCATTATTTTTACAACAAAATGTTACTTATCGACATAATCCTGATAATCCAGGCCTAGCGACCGCTTATAATGAAGCGATTGCTTTTAGTCAAACGAATCAATGTGAATTATTGTTGCTCCTTGACCAAGACACAGAAGTGCCAGCTTCTTATTTTGATACGTTGATCATCATGCCGTTAGATCCGACTGTGGCAGTCTATGTTCCAATTGTAGAAGCAAATGGACAACAAATTTCGCCAGTTTATAGTGATCAATATGTTGGACTTAAAGGAGCAAAGCCAACAGCAGGGATAGCCAACCAACCGTTGATGGCTATCAATTCTGGTACAGTCATTACGGCAGAAACACTGCGCTGGTTGGAAGGATTTTCGGAAGAATTTCCTTTGGACTATTTAGATCATTGGTTCTTTTATCAATTGAATCAAGCCAATAAAAAGATTGAAGTCTTACCAATCCACCTAAAACAAGAATTGTCTGTTTTAGATTATCGTACAATGAGTCCTCAACGTTATCGCTCTATTATTGAAGCAGAAACGTTATTTTATCGTCGATATGATCAAGAAAAGTTTTCCCATCATCGACGCCATTTATTTTTACGCAGTAGTAAGCAATTTTTAACTGTCAAAAATCGCCAAATTTGGCGGCAAACATTGGCAGAATTTCTCAAGTTAATGAAAGGATAATCTATGATCTCAGTTTGTATTGCGACATATAATGGAGAAAAATATCTCGCGGAACAATTAGATAGTATTCTTTTACAAGTCAGTGAAGAAGATGAACTAATTATTTCAGATGATGGTTCTACTGATCATACGTTGGAAATTTTGAGAACGTATGCAGCGAATTATCCCCAAATTCAATTGTTACAAGGTCCAGGGCAAGGAGTGATTGCTAATTTTGCATTTGCGCTTACGCATACGAAAGGCGAAGTAATATTTTTAGCAGATCAAGATGACGTTTGGTTACCAAATAAAGTAACGACGGTGACAGAATATTTTGAAACGCACCCTGACATCCAAGTGGTTATTAGTGACTTGAAAATTGTTGATGCGGATTTACAAGTTACCAATCCCTCTTATTTTAAGTTTCGAAAAGTCAAACCAGGATTTTGGCGAAATGCGATAAAAAGTGGCTATATTGGGGCAGGTATGGCCTTTCGTCAAGAGATGAAAAACGTCATTTTACCCATTCCGCCGGAAGTTCCTATGCATGATATGTGGATTGGTTTATTAGCTGCACGGAAGAAGCAAACGGGTCTCATTAAAGAACCATTAGTGCTTTACCGAAGACATGGAGCGAATGTCAGCCCCATTATTACCAAAACAAGTTTCCAACAAAAATTAAATTGGCGTGTGAATTTATTAAAAGCTTTACATCAGCGTTTAAAGGAACAGCGCTAAACTTTTACAGATTTGTAAAATTTACGTAAAAAACATGACAAACCCTATGCTTAATGCGATAATAGGGAAGGATATTTGGTTTTATAGAAACTAAAAATAGAAGTATTTAAGGAGATTGTTCATGAAAGGAATTATTTTAGCAGGCGGAAGCGGGACACGCTTATATCCGTTAACAAAAGCAACATCAAAACAATTAATGCCAATTTACGACAAACCAATGATTTATTACCCAATGTCAACGTTAATGTTGGCGGGAATTAATGAAATTTTGATTATCTCTACACCAGAAGATACACCACGTTTTGAAAGCTTATTCGGCGATGGCCATGATTTAGGCATTCATATCGAATACGCGGTACAAGAAAGCCCAGATGGTTTGGCGCAAGCATTTATTATTGGTGAAGAATTTATTGGTGATGACAGTGTCTGCTTAGTTTTAGGGGACAATATTTATTATGGTGGCGGCTTATCAAAAATGTTGCAACGAGCGGCTTCTAAAGAGTCAGGGGCAACAGTCTTTGGTTACCATGTAAATGATCCAGAGCGTTTCGGCGTGGTAGAATTTGATGAAGAGATGCGGGCGCTTTCTATTGAAGAAAAACCAGCACAACCGAAGTCAAATTACGCAGTGACAGGTTTGTATTTTTACGACAATGAAGTGGTTGAAATTGCGAAAGGGATCAAACCGTCAGAACGTGGGGAATTAGAAATAACAGACGTTAATAAAGTCTACCTTGAAAAAAATAAACTTTCTGTTGAGGTAATGGGCCGTGGCTTTGCTTGGTTAGATACAGGCACACACGAATCTTTATTAGAAGCGTCAACATTTATTGAAACAATTGAAAAACGTCAAAATTTAAAAGTCGCTTGTTTGGAAGAAATTGCTTATCGAATGGGCTATATTACAAAAGAACAATTGGTAGAATTGGCACAACCATTGAAGAAAAATGGCTACGGCCAATACTTGCTACGTTTAGCAGCAGAATAGGAGCGAAGAAACGTGAAAGTTATTGATACAAAATTACAAGATGTCAAAATTATCGAAATGGATGTTTTCGGTGATCATCGTGGCTTTTTTACAGAAAGTTATTCCAAAGCTAAATTTGCAGAACATGGATTAGACTTTGATTTTGTCCAAGATAATCATTCATTATCAACAGAAGCAGGTGTCTTGCGTGGATTGCATTTTCAAAAAGGCGAAGCTGCGCAAACAAAACTAATTCGCGTTGTAACAGGTGCGGTATTAGATGTGATTATTGATATTCGTAAAGGGAGTCCAACCTATGGTCAATGGGAAGGCTACATTTTATCAGAACATAATCACCGTCAGCTTTTAGTACCAAAAGGTTTTGCTCATGGTTTTGTCACCTTGACACCGAACGTGAATTTTATGTACAAGTGTGACAATTACTACAATGCGGCAGCAGACGGCGGTATTGCTTTTAACGATCCAGCGTTAGCTATTGATTGGCCAATTGCGCCAGAAAAAGCGATTACGTCAGAAAAGGATCAAAAACATCCAACCTTAAAAGAATTTGAAGCGGAAAATCCGTTTATCTATGGCGAAATTTAAGAAAAAAGTAGGAGAGTTTCAATTATGAAAAAAATCATCGTAACAGGTGGAGCTGGTTTTATCGGCTCAAATTTTGTTCATTATGTTGTAAAGAATCATCCAGAAGTTCATGTAACTGTATTAGATAAATTAACGTATGCAGGAAATGAAAAAAATCTTGAAGGTCTACCAAGTGATCGTGTGGAATTAGTCGTAGGAGATATCGCTGATGCTGAATTAGTTAATCGTTTAGTCGCTGAAACAGATGCGGTCGTTCACTATGCTGCTGAATCGCATAACGACAACTCATTAAACGACCCATTTCCATTTGTACAAACCAATCTGATTGGGACGTATACATTGATCGAAGCTTGCCGTAAAAACAATGTTCGTTACCACCATGTATCGACTGATGAAGTTTATGGCGATTTACCTTTAAGAGAAGATTTACCAGGACATGGAGAAGGCGAAGGGGAAAAATTCACTGCCGAAACGCCTTACAATCCTTCAAGCCCTTATTCTTCAACAAAAGCAGGATCTGACTTGTTAGTCAAAGCGTGGGTCCGTTCTTTTAACTTACAAGCAACAATTTCAAACTGTTCAAATAACTATGGTCCATATCAACATATTGAAAAATTTATTCCTCGTCAAATTACCAATGTCTTAAGTGGCATTACACCAAAACTTTATGGTGCTGGTAAAAATGTTCGTGACTGGATTCATACAAACGACCATTCTTCGGCTGTTTGGGCAATTTTAACAAAAGGGCAAATTGGCGAAACATATTTAATCGGAGCCGATGGTGAAGAAGACAATAAAACAGTGATGGAATTAATTTTAGAATTAATGGGACAACCTGTTGATGCCTATGAGCATGTCAACGATCGTGCAGGACATGACTTACGTTATGCGATTGATTCAACCAGATTACGCGAAGAATTAGGTTGGGAACCAGAATTCACGAATTTCCGTGAAGGCTTGGCAGAAACAATCAAGTGGTATACAGAAAATGAAGACTGGTGGCGTGCAGATAAAGAAGCTGTTGAAGCAAAATATGCACAAAATGGTCAGTAATTTTTTCTGACATGTGAGATAACAGTCGAAAGGCGATGGCAAAGTACAAAAGCTACTTTGCCCTGCCTTTTTTTCAAGAAGGAGCGAAAATAATGATTTTAATTACTGGTGGAAATGGCCAATTGGGCACAGAATTACGTCACCTATTAGACGAACAAGGAATTGAGTATGTTTCAACGGATTCCACAGAATTAGATATTACTGATGCGGATAGTACGTTGGCAAAAGTGAAAGAAATTCAACCAAACGTCATTTATCATTGTGCTGCTTATACAGCTGTTGATAAAGCAGAAGACGAAGGCAAGGAATTAGATGAAAAAGTGAATGTAGATGGCACACGTCATGTTGCAGAAGCTGCTAAAGCAGTGGGGGCGACACTTGTTTATGTAAGTACAGATTATATTTTTGATGGAACTAAAAAAGAAGGCGTCTATGCGATTGATGATCAACCGAATCCTTTAAATGAGTATGGTCGGACGAAGTTATTAGGTGAACAAGCGGTACAAGAAATCCTGGACGACTATTATATTATTCGAACATCATGGGTATTTGGTCAATACGGTCATAACTTTGTCTTTACCATGCAAAAATTAGCGGAAACAAGAGACCAACTAACGGTAGTGGACGATCAGTTTGGCCGCCCAACTTGGACAAGAACGTTAGCCGAATTTATGGCATTTGTTATTGCAGAAAAAGCGCCATTTGGTGTTTATCATTTGTCTAATGAAAACAGCTGTAGCTGGTATCAGTTTGCTAAAGAAATTTTAAAAGATACTGAAGTGGAAGTACTGCCAGTGGATTCAACTCAATTTCCACAAAAGGCGCAAAGACCACAATATTCTGTCATGGATTTAAGTAAAACAGAAGCGTTAGGCTTTAAAATTCCTACTTGGCAAGAAGCCTTAGCACAAATGTTAGAAAGTGTTCAACAATAAATTGTTTTGTGTAAGTGAGGGGTTTTGTTAGAGAAAAAGTGGAAAGGTGTTTCTCTTTATGAAGGTACTTTTAATCATTCCTGCTTACAATGAGGAAGAAAACATTTTGCGGACGATTGCTTCCATTGAAACATTTAAACAGGAAGTTACGCATTTTCAACATGAATTGGATTATGTGGTAATTAATGATGGCTCGACAGATGGAACCAAACAAATTTTAGAAGCCAACCAAATTAATGCCATTCATTTAGTGTTGAATTTAGGTATTGGCGGGGCGGTACAGACCGGCTATAAATATGCCTTAGAAAATGAGTATGATGTTGCGGTTCAGTTTGATGGTGATGGTCAACATGATATCAATAGTTTACCTGTTTTACTGGAACCATTAGCAGAGGGTAAATGTGATTTTTCGATTGGCTCTCGTTTCATTCCTGGAAACGAAGCGGCTTTTCAAAGTACGAAAATGCGCCGTTTTGGTATTCGTTTGTTATCTTTTTGCATTCGAATGGCTTCTGGTAAAACAATTTATGATGTGACTTCAGGGTATCGAGCAGGAAATCGGAAAGTGATTGCTTTTTTTGCAAAGCGTTATCCGACAAATTATCCTGAGCCAGAATCGATTGTTCACTTAATTAAAAAACGTTTTGTGATTGTTGAAAGACCTGTCAATATGATGGAACGGCTTGGTGGTGTTTCTTCGATTCGTGCCTTGGCTTCTGTGAAGTATATGCTGGAAGTCGGCTCAGCAATTCTGATTGCTGCCTTTATGAAGGAGGGAGATTAATGCTACCAACCGTGTTATGGCTAGCTTTATTTTTATTTGCAATTGGCTTTTTCTTATACATTATTCGAGGGATTAATAAAAATATTTTTCTCCTAAAAAATGCTTTGATTTGGTTATTAATCTCAATTGTCTTAATTATTTTTGCTATTTTCCCGCATGTGGCAGAATGGTTAGCAATGGCCTTTGGGTTTGAAACAACATCAAACTTCTTATTATCAGCTGCGGTGATTGTCCTTTTAATCATGGAAATTAAAAATTCTGTGTTGATTTCAAAACACGAAAATCGTATTAAAACATTATTGCAAGAATTATCTATCATGAAATCTGAAGAAAAATGGGAGAATAGAGAGGGGAAAAATGACTAAAAACAATGATGTATTGGATGCCTTCAAATTTATTGCTGCATTAAGTGTAGTTGGAATTCATACCTTTCCCTCTAAATCTATTTTGGGTAGTGATTTGAAAATATTAGCCCGCTTTTCTGTTCCGTTTTTTTTCATAGTATCTGGATATTTTTTGTTTAAAAAAATTTCTTTTAGAGAAAAAGAAAAAGATAAAAAAATACTATTCAATTATATAAAAAGAATCTTAAAAGTATATCTTTCGTGGTTGATCTTTTACATTCCCTTCTTTATCGTATCTATTATGAATTTTGTTAAAGGGGAAATGGATTTAAGAGGAAAAATATCATTTATACTGAGCATATTATTAGGCTATGTCCCCAGAATAGGTGTTTCTTGGTATTTAATCGCATTAGTAATGAGTGTATTTATTATTTATTACATCCGAAGTTATTTTGGTGAGAAAGTATTATTAACAATTGGAATTGTTAGCTTTCTGATAGGAGTATTTACTTCTACTTATGGTAAGTGGTACTTTGACATTGAATGGATTAAACAAGTGCCTTTTTATGGTTCTATATCTTTTTCGATGATTTCTACGATTTGTTATGTGATTATAGGCTATTTTTTAGCAAACTATGTATTTGAAAAACCTTTAAATAATTTATTCTTAGTTTTAGGTATTGTTATTTTTTCTTATGTAGGACTAAAGGAAGTGAAATTTGCGCAACAATTAGGTGTTTTTTATGATGCACAAAATTATTTTACGTTACCAATAGTTGCTGTGTTAGTGGTTATTTTAAGTTTTAATTTAGAAAATATACGTATTCCTGGAAGTGACTTTTTAAGAAAATCTAGTATTATTATTTATTTAGCGCAAAATCCGATAAAATATTTACTATTTTATGCAGCTAGTCAATTAGGGATTCAAAAGTTAACGTACGATAACTTTAAAACATATGTTGTACAAGTTTTTTTGTTAATTGTTTTTAGTTATATTATCATTAAATTAAGTGAACTGAGACAGTTTTATTGGCTTAAAAATCTATATTAAATAAAACAACAAAGACCTTAAGTTGGAGTTTAAGGTCTTTGTTGTTTTATTTAAGATTCATAATCACAATGCCGACAATAATAACCACAGCACCAATAAGGGCATTCGTTGTGATTGTCTCTTTTAGAATAAGATTTGAAGCAATTAAAATAGCGATGTTTGTACAGGCAACGCCTAAAGGAACAATGTAAGAAACATCGGAACGACTAATAATTAACATCCATAAAATAAAACTAATTAAATAACAAAATAAACCCAATAAAGATATAAGTGAGATATTCATTGAAAAGATTGTTTGTTGGAGTTGGATGTTCAAACTGCTAGAACCTAGTTTAAATAAGACCAGACCAGCAGAAGACAGAAATACGTAAATAATAAAAAGAACCATAATTTCCCTTCTCTCAAAAATAGTTTCCGTGCAAAAAAATGCAAGACCTCCATTATTGTAGCATAATCTCCTAAAAATTGGACAAGATTTTTTAATATAGCGAAATCAGTTAAATTTTTCTTTATAAAAAGGGGTCTACTATTGAAAAGCTAGGCGTTTATCGATAAAATAGAAATGTTGTTTAAAATGGCATTTTTGTATCCAAAAATTTTAGATAAAAATAGTTTATTACGGAAGGAATAAGTATATGTTTAAAGAAACATTTTCAATTTTCAAGAATATTTTTCAGAACAAAAAATTGTTATTACAATTTTCATTTAATGATTTTAAGGCCAAGTATGCTGGTTCAGCACTAGGAATTGTCTGGGCATTTTTAACGCCATTAGTAACTGTTTTGACGTATTGGTTTGTCTTTTCTGTAGGCCTTCGTTCTAGAGCTGGCGACAATATGCCATTCATTGTCTATTTAGTAACAGGGATGGTACCTTGGTTCTTCTTTTCAGATTCGTTATTATCAGCCACGAATGTGTTTCGTGAATATAGTTATTTAGTTAAAAAAGTCGTGTTTAATGTACAAATTTTACCAACATCTAAAATTTTATCGAACTTGTACACCCACTTGTTTTTCATTCTAATTGGTTTTGTAATTACTACAGCTAACGGTTATTACCCAAGTCTGTACAGTTTGCAATTAATTTACTACTTAGCTTGTTTATTAGTCTTTTTAACAGCAATTACGTGGATTACTGCTTCAACACAACCATTTTTACCTGATATTATGCAATTTATCAATATCATTATGCAAACAGTTATGTGGACATTACCAATTTTATGGCAACCAACTGGAATGATTGCGACAATCTTAAAAATCAATCCATTATATTATATTGTTCAAGGATACCGCGAATCTTATTTAGGCGGTGCATGGTTCTGGGAACATTGGCAATATAGCTTATATTTCTGGGGAGTTACTATTGTTTTACTATTAATTGGCTCAACCGTGTTTAGACGCTTAAAACCACATTTTTCAGATGTATTATAAGGAGAGAACGACATGTCAGAATATGCAATCGATATCCAACATATTACCAAAACATACAACATGTATAAAAAGCCGTCCGATCGGTTTAAAGAGGCGCTTAGTCCAACCAAAAAATCCTACCACGATTTGTTTTATGCGTTAGACGATGTCACGATGCAAATTAAAAAAGGCGAGATGATTGGTTTTGTCGGCGAAAATGGCTCTGGGAAATCAACCATGTTAAAAATTATTACAGGAGTATTAACGCCAACCTCCGGGTCCATGGTGATTAATGGGAAAATTTCAGCGTTGCTTGAATTAGGTTCAGGTTTTAACCCTGAATATTCAGGATATGAAAATATTTTCTTAAATGGAATGGTCTTGGGTTTTTCACGAGAAGAGATGGAAGAGCGTGTCCAAGATGTCATTGATTTTGCTGACATCGGCGATCATTTGTATCAACCAGTTAAAACGTACTCTAGTGGTATGTTTGTCCGCTTGGCTTTTGCGGTAGCCATTAACGTGGATCCCGATATTTTAATTGTCGATGAAGCGTTGGCTGTCGGGGATTTAGAGTTTCAATTAAAATGTATGGAAAAATTTACGGAAATTAAAAATTCTGGTAAAACAATTTTATTTGTTTCTCACGATGTAAACTCCATTCGTCGTTTTTGTGACAGAACTTTTTGGTTGCAACACGGGAAAGTCGTTGAATATGGAGATACGATGGACGTGACGACCAACTACGAAAACTTTTTGAAAAAGAAATCAATTAAAACGGTTGACCGCGAAGCGACCATGAAAGATGAAACCCCAACACCAGATATTATTGAAGTGGATCATGCGGAACTTTTAAATGCGGATTATGAACCATTAGAAATGGTAACGCAAGATGAAAAAGTGATTGTAAAAATTGAATATACTGTCAAAAATGACCAAATTAAGAAGCCTGTTTGCGGGGTCGCTATTCGAACAGTGGACAACCATTATGTCTGTGGCTTAAATACGTTATTAGATGGCGTGCAAATTCCTTGGAAAAAAGGACGGAATGTTTTTTATTTAGAATATGAAAAAATGTCATTATTAACAGGTGAATATTATTTTGATATTGCTTTCTTTGAGGAACATGCAACAGTCCCATTAGTCTACAAAACAAAATACGTGACGATGTTTATTACCGGTCGTTATGCCGGAGAAGGAATTGTCATCTTAGATCATAAATGGAAGGATACGACAAAAGATGAAGTATGATTTTGAAATGGAAACAGACGAGAGTACCAGTGTTGGGAAAATCGTAGCACAAATCAAAGAAAATAGTGATGTCTTGGAATTTGGTCCAGGTAATGGGCGAATGACTAGCTATTTGATGGAAGAAAAAAAGTGCCAGGTCTCAATTGTTGAATTAGACAAAGAACTTTATGATCATGTCAGTCAATTTTCAACAGATGCCTTTTATGGCAATATTGATGAAAATGATTGGGTCGAATACTTTGCTGGTAAGACGTTTGATTATATCGTTTTTGCAGATGTGTTGGAACATTTAATGAATCCTCAAAGCGCCTTAGCAAAAGTCAAACCGTTTTTAAAACCAGGTGGTCAAATCTTAATCACTTTCCCTAATTTGGCGCATAATTCGGTGTTAATTGATTTATTTAATAATCGTTTAACGTGGAATGAAACTGGGCTATTGGATGCTACGCATAAATCATTCTATTTACAAGAAGGATTTGAAAAAGTTTTTGCAGAAGTTGGTTTATACATTGCCAAAGAAGATTTTACATTTAATCAAGTTGGCTACAACGAAATTCCTACGACGTATGAAGCGTTACCTGTAGAAGTACAAGCAGCTTTTAAAGCGCGTCCCTTTGGCGAAGTGTATCAGTACTTTTTTGCCTTGACTGCTGAACCAGTAGAACAGCCAGAGCGAGTGACACCAGTAAATTCATACAATGAAAAAAACGTTCATATTTTAATTAATTGCGGCGAAGAAAAAGAGACTGAGTTGGATCAACCAGTTGATTTACAAAAACCTGAAACAAAACGGTTCCAACTGAAGATACCAGAAGATGTCCAACTGATAAAATTATTCCCAAGTTTAACGGGGACAATTATCAAATTATCCATGACGATAGACGGCGAGACAGTCCCAGTCGCAGCCACGAATGCTTTTCTGGTACAAGAGAATATCTATTATTTCTTAGATACGCAAGTACCTGTAATCGAAGTAACCGATGCACAAATGGCAGGCAAAGACCTGACAGTAGACATTGATTATTTCTTTGAAGGCAACTATTCAGAACGTGAAAATACCTTTATTCATGCACTGTTAGATGAAAGAAATCAATTTTTAGAAGAAATGAATAAACAGACGGAGACTGCCCCTATGCCTACTGGAAAATATAAACGAATCACGTTAACTAAATTTGATAAAATGATTAATTTAACCATCGATGATATTGCTCGCGATGTAGAAAATAACGTTTCTGTTATCAGAGGGTGGGCGTATGACAAACAAACAAATTATCCGCTAAGATTCAGCATTGCAGAAGCTAGTGAATCAGTCACTTATACGGTGGAAACAGAATACCGTCGTGATGTTATTGATATGTTTGAATTAGAAGGCGATCAAGATTATGGTTTTGTAATTACGATTAAAGATCCAGAAGATTTACCAGCCTACACGTTAAACATTGACACCAAATCAGGCCAGAAGGTTCAATACGTGGTGGAGCGTCCAAACATGGTTCAACCAGGTACGAAATTTGATCGAGCATGGCGTTCGATTCAGACACGTGGTTTCATGGGCTCAGTGAAGTGGTACTTTAAACGACAAGAAAAAGCAGAAGCCCCTGTTGACGTGGAGGCAGTTTTAGCGGAAATTAAAACGTTCCAATTTCAGCCTAAAATTTCTGTCGCTGTACCTGTTTATAATGTCGAAGAAAAATGGCTTGCAGCGTGCGTTTCTTCTTTACAAAATCAGTACTATGAAAATTGGGAGTTATGTTTAGCAGATGATGCATCGCCAAGCGAACATATTAAGCCCATGCTAGAAAAATATAAAGAACTAGATCAACGAATCAAAGTTATTTATCGCGAAGAAAACGGACATATTTCAGAAGCAACTAACTCAGCTTTGTCGATTGCTACTGGCGATTTTGTTGGTTTCATGGATAACGATGATGAATTAGCGCCACAAGCATTATATGAAGTGGTCAAAGCTTTAAACACAGACCCAACGATTGATTTTCTTTATACTGATGAAGATAAAATTACAGAAAATGGTCGTCGCTTCAACGCGTTTTACAAATCAGACTGGAATCCAGAACTGATTTTAAACCATAATTACATTACACACTTTGTTGTTGTGAAACGTGATTTATTAGAAAAAGTAGGCGGATTGAATTCAGCATATAACGGCGCTCAAGACTATGATTTCGTATTGCGAGCAACGGAACAAGCAACGAAAATCAAGCATATTCCTGGTATGATGTATCATTGGCGTGCCATTGAATCATCGACTGCTCTAAACCCTGAAAGCAAAGGTTACGCCTATGTAGCTGGTCAAAAAGCGGTCCAAGCGGCAACGGAACGCCGTGGCTTAAAAGCACAAGTAGAGATTGCCGAATTTTATGGTTCCTATAAAATTAACTATCTTTATGATCATGTGCCGATGGTATCATTGATTATTACGAATGATACAGAGAATATGAGTAGTTACTTACGTCAATTATTAGAAAAAACTGCCTATACAAATTATGAAATTCTATTGCCTGCACGCTTCGAGAATCAAATAAATATCCAAAATGACCGTCTTCGTTATGTTTCAACAGAAACTCGTCATGGCATGATTCAAGCTGCTAAGGGAGAATATGTGGCTTTATTAAATGCTGGATTGGTACCAACGAAAAATGATTGGTTAAAAGAGTTAATGAACATTGGTCAACAAGAGACCTCTGGTTTAGTGACTGGCCGCGTAGTTGACGCACGCTATCGCGTGGAAACAGTGGGAGTATCAGTTGATACAGACAAAGGTCGATTACTTTATCCTGAAAAAGGCACCCCTGGTAAAAGCTTAGGTTACTATTACAGAATTGCTTTACCAAGAAATATTCAAGCAGCAACTGAAGACTGCTTACTATTCAATAAACAACTTTACCTAAATTTAGAAGGAATTAACGAAAACTTAGGAAAAGAGTGGATGGGTGTCGATTTATCGTTACAATTTGCTAGCGCTGGTAAACGAAATGTATATGTGTCCTATGCAATTTTGAAAGCAGACGAAAAAATGCAAAACCATGATAAAAAAGGATCTTATAAAGAACTTGCGGAAAAATGGACCGCGGAAGCTTTAGTTGATCCCTACCGAAATCCGAAACATCTATAAGGAGAATGCACATGAATGAAGACATTAAGGTGATCTTTGATAGTATCTATCGCGACAAAACAACAAATAATTTAACCATTACAGGTTGGGCGTTAGATACAATCACTAAAGAAAGCCCAACTTTCACAATTAATAATGAAAACCAAGTGTCCGCTTATAACATTCAGCGCGTTTTACGTGAAGATGTTAATCAAATTTATCAAACAGAGCCTGCGATTGAAGCTGGCTTTGTTGTTACACTTGAAGGAATTAAACAAAAAAAAGTACTCCCTTTTCATTTTCAATCATCAGCACATGTTGTAACGGTGGATTTTCCCTTGAATAAAAAATATCCAGTGATTCCAGGGACAGAAGATAAAGTGACTCGTCTCTGGATAAAAGCCAAAAAAGGATTTAAGTATATGGCTAAAAATGGTATTTCTCATACCATTCAACGAGCGAAAATTGAGAAACTAAGAAATCAAGCTTCGTATCCTAACTGGTTAGCTAGAAATGAAGTACTAGACATAGAAGCGATGACGCAAGAAATCGCAACATTTCATTATCAGCCTAAAATTTCCATTGCGATGCCAGTGTATAATGTTGAAGAAAAATGGCTTCGGTTGTGCATTGATTCTATTTTGAATCAAGTCTATACTAACTGGGAATTATGTATGGCCGATGATGCCTCAACAGATCCTAATGTCAAAAAGATTTTAACTGAGTACCAACAATTGGATGAGCGAATCCGGGTCGTCTTTCGTGAACAAAATGGTCATATTTCCGAAGCGACCAACTCTGCTTTAGCGATTGCTACCGGAGAATTTGTCGCCTTACTAGACAACGATGATGAATTAGCAATCAATGCTTTTTATGAAGTGGCTAAAGTGCTGAATGAAAACCCAGAACTGGATTTAATTTATAGTGATGAAGATAAGATTGACATGGATGGAAATCGTTCTGATCCAGCCTTTAAACCAGATTGGTCACCTGATTTACTTTTAGGAACCAATTACATTTCGCATTTAGGCGTGTATCGTCGGAGTATTCTAGAAGAAATTGGCGGCTTTCGAAAAGGTTACGAAGGTTCTCAAGACTACGATTTAGTCTTAAGATTTACTGAAAAAACGACAAAAGAACGCATCAAACATATTCCAAAAGTTCTTTACTATTGGCGGATGCTGCCAACCTCAACAGCAGTGGATCAGGGCTCCAAAGGTTATGCTTTTGAAGCGGGGCTAAGAGCCGTGCAAGATGCGCTCGTTCGTCGAGGAATTAATGGTCATGCAACGCATGGGGCGGCGAATGGCTTATACGATGTTTATTATGACATTGAATCTGAAAAGTTAGTCTCAATTATTATTCCAACTAAAAATGGCTATAAAGACGTACAACGTTGTGTTTCATCGATTATTGAAAAAACAACCTACCAAAATTACGAGATTATTATGGCTGACAATGGAAGTACAGATCCAAAAATGCACGAATTATATGCAGAATTTGAACAACAATTACCTGGTCGCTTTTTCGTTGAATCAATCGATATTCCATTCAATTTCTCAACTATTAACAATCGTGCAGCGAAAAAAGCGCACGGAGAGTATTTATTATTTTTAAATAATGATACCGAAGTGATTACAGAGAATTGGTTAACTTTGATGGTTTCATTTGCTCAGCAAGAACGGATTGGCTGTGTAGGTGCGAAATTATTGTATCCAAATAATACGGTCCAACACGCAGGCGTTATTTTAGGATTAGGTGGTGTCGCTGGACATGGTCATTATGGTTATCCCCATGGTGACTTAGGCTATTTTGGTCGGTTAGCTATTAATGTTAATTATTCAGCAGTAACTGCCGCATGCTTACTTATGAAAAAAGCAGATTTTGATGCAGTCGGTGGTTTTGAAGAAGCGTTTACCGTAGCTTTCAATGATGTTGATTTATGCTTGAAAGTCCAAGCTTTAGGACGTGACAATGTCTGGCTTCATGAAGCAGAGCTTTATCATTTTGAATCTCAAACTCGTGGATATGATGATAAAGGCAAAAAGAAAAAACGTTTTGAACAAGAAAAAGTGATGATGGAAGAAAAATGGGGACCTTTAATTGAAAATGATCCATTTTATAATCCTAATCTGACAAGGGATATTCCCAACTTTTCATTACGAATTGACTAGATGCAATTGCGGATGACGAAATGGAGCGAAAAGATGGAACAACAACTAACTACAAGAAAAGAAAAACAACCATTACGCAACCAAGCTGAGCAGAGCGCTCGCTTGGTTGATCATTTGTTACGCTGGCGCTATCTGCTAGCGGCAGTCATTTTTATTTTACTGGTAGCCTTTAAAGTCCATGGTAGTTCATTAAACATGTGGGATGCGTATGTTTCTGAATATGCGGATGGTCAAAAAAGTTCATTAATTGCTGGTGAACCAAGAGGTGTTCGCTCGGATGAATGGCTCGTTCAAACCCCATTTAGCCTCTCACAAACACAAACAGGTTTGAAAACACATAATGATGTGATTACGTTAAATGGGCAAGACATGGTGGTAGGCTATAATTCACCAGCGTGGAATCTGGCCACGTTAGCGAAACCTTTTACGTGGGGCTATGTACTATTAGGCAAAGAATATGGCTTATCATGGTATTGGAATCTTAAATTAATTGGCTTAATTTTATTTTCTTTTGAAATTGGTTTGATCGTCACACGGCGGAATAAATATTTAGCTTTGTTAGCAAGTGTTTGGATTCCGTTTTCTTCGGCCCTTCAATGGTGGTTTGTCTCGCCAGTTGGAGATTTAGTATTTTTTGGCTTAGGTTTTTTAGTGGGAATTTATAATTATTTCTATTATCATAGTAGTGTTCGACGTCGTGTCATTTGTGCGATAACGGCTGTTATTATGGCTTCAGGATTTGTTTTAGTTATTTATCCTGCGTTACAAGTACCACTTGGTTATTTGATTTTATTATTTTTAATTTTATTCTTTTTAGAATTTCGTAAAAAAATTAAGTTGGATAAGTGGGATGGGGTCCTGATAGGTGGGGCACTCTTGATGACGGCGATTATTGTTGGCGGATCGTTATATGGCTCATTGGATTCCTTAAAAGCAGTAATGGATACCGCTTATCCAGGAAAACGGGTAAGTTTAGGTGGCGATATGCCTAAACGCGATATTTTGTTATTTTTAACAAATTGGAAAATGCCGTTTCAAGATGTTCCATATTCAAATAATTCGGAAATCAGTAGTTTTTATCAATTATTTTTTGTTATTTTGCCGCTCTCACCATTTATTTTTTATAAAAAAATCAAAGAAAACATTTACGGTTTTGTCTTATTCGTGTATTGTTTATTTAACTTAGTTTGGATGAGCGTGCAATTTCCAACAATTTTTGCTAAGTTGACATTGTGGTCTTATGTGCCAGAACAACGGGCGATGTTATCCTTCGGGTTTGCCGCTGTGTTGTTGAGTTTATGGTTCATCGATTATTTATGGAATCGCCAAGCAAAAATTCCAATGATGGCCTGGTTAGGGGCGCTAGGATTAAATGTTGTTCTGTATTTCTTTGTTTTATATACGGGCAATTTACGGTTATACGTTACACGAATGGACATCATTGGTGTCTTAGTTGTCGCTACCGTTTTAATTGTTGCTTTATTTAAACGTTGGCGCACGTTATTTGTCCTTGTCTTATTAGGAATCATTATGGTTTCTGGAGCCTTTGTAAATCCAATTTCTCGTGGCGTTTCTGCTGTCTATGGTAAAAAATTAGCGGTAGAAGTGGAAGAAATTAACAAAAAAGACCCCAACCAATTGTGGGTGGGCGAACGCTTGATGTATGGCTATTTGCCAATGTTAGGTGTGCATACATTTAACGGTGTTGCTTTTACACCTGACTTAGAGGCTTGGAAACCATTAGATCCAAAAGGAAAAGACACATTTATTTATAATCGCTATGCGCACATCAATGTTGAAGTAGGAAATCAGACCCCTGTTTTAGAGTTGATGCAAAAAGATGCGATTATTGCTCGTTTATCTCCAGAAAAATTAAAAGAATATGGGATTAAATATGCGGTCGTTTATAAACCATTAGAACCGTTAGACACACCAACGATTCATTTTGAAAAATTATATGGACCTGATCAGAACGGGGCATATATTTATCGAATAAACGACTAGTGATTCATTCATGGAATGAGGTTTGAATATGGGAAAAGTATTGAATAGAATCGGTCGACTTATTTTATTAGTTACAATGATCGGCTCGTATACGATGTGGGTCGTAGGAATTGATGCGCCAGTCACAAAATATATGTATGCCAATAGTTCAATTTTATTATTAATAGCAGTAATACTTGTACTGCTATTAAATTGTACGAAATTAAAATTTATTGACTGGCTGACCGTAGCGTTGGCGCTAGCCACCTGGCTCTTGTTTCACTTTACGGAATCAATCCGTCATAGCACAATGCAAACAGATACAATGATTCCTTTAATTATTTTGTTGGTTCTTTGTTTTAAAGTTTGTGTCTTTGATCGTTTGGATCAAACGCTTTTATTAATTGTCTCTTTAGTTGCTTTGAGTGCGACTTTGTATCGGATGTCCGTGGAGTTGCCTCAGTTGATTCCAGCAGACGAAATTTTTAAAGAATCAAATAAACTAGAAAGTATTTGGATTAATACCAATACGATTGGTGCAACGTTGATGTTTTCAACAATGATGGCCAGTAGTTTGATCAAAGCATATAGAAATAAGGTTTTTAACCTGCTGCTTTTACCTGTATACATTGGTGGTGTTTTAGGTACATGGGTCAGTCAATCCAAAACCTCTTTTGCCATTTTAGTTGGTTTTATTCTGGTGGATAATCTTTTACCAAAACGTTTCTTGCAACGTTCGAAAGTTTGGCTGTTTGGTTTTGTCGGAGTAGCTGCATTGGGACCATTGTTATTTTACTTATGTGCGGAATCGGATACTGTTGATTTATTTACAGGAAGAGAACGAATTTGGCATGAGTTTTTTGCTAAATGGTTATCTGATCCTCAACATATTAAAGTCGGTATGGAGCCTTTTGTGGCCTCATGGAAACCGCTGGGGACACATAATGCTTTTCTATTTACGTTAAGTAATTTTGGTGTCATTGGCTATCTGATTTTATTTGGTTTTTTAGTCAGTATGATTTTATTGATTGGTTTCCGCAAAAAAACATTGGATCGTTTGCAAGTTAGTTTACTTTTAGGCTTCCTTTTAATCTGGATTCATTCATTTATGGAAGATATTTTATTAGCGCCTCATTGGATGCCGATAGTTTATAGTTTCCTTGGGCTAGCCTTCTACTTCCGGCCAGAGAAAAAACGAGGAAGACATGAAAGTCCAACGACACCTAAAAGAAGAAAACGAGTGAAACAAACAAGTCCTGTTAGCAATGAAGAGCGCCTGATAGCACCTGTTGACGAAGAGGGCTGGGACCAACCTGAAGAATTAAGTCGTGTCCAAAGACATCGCAGATAATTTTCATCCTATAGAACTTTCTTGTCCGCTGACATTATGGTAATATAGGGGTTGCATGTTATTACAAATAATGTAATTACTGGAAGTGAAGAGAGGAAGTTTTTAATGACATCAAAAAGTGAATGGAGTAATGCAAGACGGATTGTAATTATTTTAGCAGACGTTTTGCTCTATAATTTATCAATCATCTTAGGGTTTATGGTGAAATTTGGCCGAGAAATTCCTTCATTTAACTTTGTGGCTTATGAAAAATCTGCAATTTACATTTCAATCTTTTTTATCTTTTTGAATTTGTTGTTAGGTGCGTATATTTTTTATAATCGCAAAATTAGTGACATCATTTTTGTCACGGTGATTGGTCAAATTTTAATGACTTTAACGATTATGATTGTGACATTTGCCGGACGTTGGTTTACGTTCCCGCGTTCTGTTTTAGGATATTCCTTTATAATCGGAATTATTGTTCTAAGTCTTTGGCGAATTCTTGTTTATTATCTTTACTTAAAGGTCAGCAATGAGCGAAAAGTCGTTTTACTAGGTAAAGAAAATCAAGTTATGCGGTCAATTCAAAACTTTATGTCTGATAAAAATAACAAGCATAAAGTAACGAGCGTTGTTGTCAGCAATTACTATGAAAACTTAAAAAAAATTATCGATGAAATCGATATTGTTTATATTTCAAGTAATGTTGATGAGAACGAAAAAGTAAAATTGTATCAATTAATTGTCAAACACAAGAAAAAAATCTTTTTAGATACAAGTTTTGAAAATCTAATTATGTTAAAACCAAACATGATGAACTTTGAAGATGAAAGTATTATCGAAGTCTCAAATTTTGAAATCCAACCAGAAGAGAATTTTATTAAACGTTTATTCGATATTTTAGTCTCTGTTTGCCTATTTGTGATTACCTCACCCTTAATGCTTATTGCAGCGATTTTAGTCAAAGCAACCTCACCGGGACCAGTGATTTACAAACAAACTCGGATTACATTAGATCAACGTGAGTTCTCGATTTTAAAATTTAGAACGATGTCGGCAACAGCGGAAGCAAAATCAGGTCCAGTCTTATCTACAAGTAACGACAGTCGCGTCACTACAGTTGGTAAATACTTGCGCGCTTTACGTATTGATGAGTTGCCACAACTAATCAATGTTATTCGCGGGGATATGTCCATTGTCGGACCACGTCCTGAACGACCATTCTTTGTTGATCAATTTAATCAGGAAAACCCGAATTACTATTTACGTCACAATGTACGTGCGGGGATTACTGGCTATGCCCAAGTTTATGGGAAGTATGCTTCTGACTACAATAGTAAATTGAACTTTGATTTACTGTACATCAAGAATTATTCATTGCTATTGGATATGAAAATTCTGCTTCAAACCATCAAAATTCTCTTTGATAAAGTATCATCAAGAGGATTGGATGAGTCTGAAGAACGTGAAGAATTGACGATGGATTATTGTAAAGAGAATGCTATTAGAATTTACCGTTAAAAGTTTGAGACATAAGTTATTTAAGCTTATGTCTCAAACTTTTTTTTGGAAACAAGGAACGTTGAAATAATAAAAGAGCTATGCGATAATATAAACTGTTACATTCTTACATAAAATGCAACGAGGAGTGAACAAATGGAAACAGCACTTGTTTCAATTATTATGCCCATGTACAATGCTGGCAAATTTTTATCAAAATCTATTGAAAGCGTTCTGGAACAAACCTATCAGAATTGGGAATTATTACTCATTGATGATGGAAGTAAAGATGATTCTATTGATATTGCACTTGCCTTTATGGAAAAAGATTCAAGAATCTTTTTACTGAAAAATGAACAGAACATGGGCATTGCAAAGACCAGAAATAAAGGAATTGAAGCTTCAAAGGGACAATATATTGCCTTTTTAGATAGTGATGATTTATGGCTTCCTAATAAATTAGAAGTTCAAATCAAGTGGATGGAAGAAAAAAAACTTTTATTTACATGTAGTTCTTATTTTGTATGTAATGAAAATGGCAACATTACTCATGAGCGTAATTTTAGTGAGGGACCACAAACCTATCAAGATCTTTTAAAAACAAATACTATCGGCTGCTTAACAGTCGTAGTCGAATCTAATCTGCTTAAACGCCATTTAATGCCGGATTTAAAACATGAAGACTATGCTACTTGGTTAAACATTTTGAAAGAAATAAATACGGTCTATTTTATTAACGAAAAATTAGCCATTTATCGTAAGCTAACCACCTCTACATCTTCTAACAAATGGAATACAATCAGTTGGGTTTGGAAAATTTTGCGTCAAAATGAACAGTTTTCAGTTATTAAAAGTTCATTCTACTTAATGCGTTTTTTATTCTATACAACATTTAAATATGCAAAGAATGAATAGGGAGGAAAAGGAAAAGTGGAACAAACAACACAGACGCAATTAGTAGAAATTCAACAAGTCGTTTTACGCATGTCAAAATATTTTGTGGCTTTTTGTGAAGAACATAATCTAACCTGTTATTTTTGTGGAGGCGGTTGTATTGGAGCAATCCGCAGTCAAGGTTTTATTCCATGGGATGATGACTTAGATTTCTTTATGCCAAGACCAGATTATGAAAAATTAAAAGTGCTTTGGCCTAAATATGCAGATACAGAACGTTATCCATTGTTAGTTGCTTCAAAAACTTATAATGATCATAATTCATTTATGACAATTAGGGATGCACAGACAACGTTTATTAAAACCTATCAAGATGGATTAGCGATTCCTCATGGTATTCCTATCGATATTTTTCCTTTAGATGGTGCGCCAAAAGGAAATTTTCAAAGGAAGAAACAAAAAATTTGGGCATTAATTTATGCTTTATTCTGTTCACAAGTGGTACCAGAAAAACATGGTGGCATTTTAGCAACGGGTAGTCGGGTATTATTGAATATCTTTCCATCGAAAAAAGTTCGCTATCATATTTGGCGCTTTGCTGAAAAAAGGATGACTAAGTATTCCTTCGGCTCCACTCCTTATGTTACAGAATTATGTGTCGGACCACGCTACATGGGTAATATTTATCATTTGGAAGATTTTAAATCTGCTATTTTTGTTCCGTTTGAAGATACAAAAATGCCAATACCAGTGGGCTACAAGCGCTACTTAACAGAGGTTTTTGGGGATTATATGCAATTGCCACCAGAGGAAGATCGCCAACCCCATCATGAAGCGCTAATTGTTGATACTAAAAAATCGTACACAGAATATCTTAAAAAATAAATAAAAGATGAAAACAATCGATTAAAGATCTGTTTTCATCTTTTTACCATTTAAAAGTAAAAAATTGATATAGGAATGTTAAAAAAGCGTAATTGAATTTGAAATAAAGGTATGAGATAATAATTGGTGTTAGTTTTAAAATGTGAAAACAATTAGTTGAAGGTTATAGGATACACATTTTCGAGAGCGAATGGCAAGTGTTTAAGAAAGATACATATTATTAAATATATAAGGAGAGTTTCATGAAAAAAATCATTTCAGGTATGTTAATTTGTACCGTATTATTAAATAGTTTTAGTGTGATTGCATCAGGAGAAGAGCTTGTAAAAACAGAAACAACGGGGGAGACTGGCTTGGTCACTCAAGCTACGTCAGAAACAACGACTAATTCAACGGAGGATACATCTTCTGTTACAGAAGAAAATACCTCTGAAAGAGATAGTTCTACTTCAAGCACAAAAGAAGAGTCTCTTGATTCTTCAACAAATAGTACAACGGAAGAACATTCTTCTGTTTCAGAAACAAACACAACAGATAGTAAAACAGAAGCATCACAAAGCTCTGAAGTAGAAAAAAAGACCATTGACCAAGATGAAGCGGATTATCAAGAAGCAGCACGTGAAGGAACGAACCATAAAAAAGGAACATATGCTATGAAAAACGGCCTTTCTTCTAGGGTAGCGCGAGCAACAGTTGCGAACGTCTATGCGAATGATCCTAATTTGCCTGGCAAGAATTTTATTGACGTTTCTAGTTGGAATGGAGACATTTCAGTAGCTGAATATCAAAAAATTAAAAGCTATGGTGTAACAGGTGTCTCGGTTAAATTGACAGAAGGAACTTGGTATGTTAATCCATATGCTGCGGGCCAAATTAGAAATGCCAAAGCTGCGGGCTTAAAAGTTTCAGCATATCACTATAGTATGTATGTCTCTGCTGCGACAGCACAAGATGAAGCAAGATATTTTGCTCAGGCGGCGGCTAACTCTGGCTTAGATAAAAATACCATAATGTTTAATGATGCGGAAGATCCAACGCTTACAAACAATGGGCGAAACGCCCATGCTAATTCTGTTGCGTTTAACCAGCAATTAAAGGCACTAGGGTATAAAAATGATGCGTTGTATGTTGGCAAATGGTGGTTAACAAATGGCTATATCGACACCTCCGCCTTCGGAAGAGACAGAGTATGGGTAGCGCAATATCCATATACTCCAGATAGTTCCATGCAGTGGAATAATGACCATGGTGCTTGGCAATGGTCTTCGCAAATGTATTTCCCTGGTTTAGCTAATTATGAACGGCGTCCGTTTGATATTTCCATGACCTATAGTAATTTTTTAAATATGGGTAATAGTAGTGGGCCTGACTTAAGTAAGTATTACACAACTAATCCAGGTCGAGTGATCATGAAAAATGACGATACTTTTTACCAAGATGTGGCGTTTAGAACTCCTAGTTGGCGAGTTAAAAAAAATACACTAGTTACCATTAAGGGGATTGAATATAGTTCAGCAGGAATTCCTAGATTGGTCACAGACCAAGGTTATTTAACAGCAAATAAAGATTATGTATTAGCGGCACAAAGCAATATTGATTTGTATTTTACGACAAATCCTAAAAAAGTTCGTTTGAAAAGCGATGATTATTTCTATGCTGATCCAGAATTTAAGCAAAGGTTGTCTAAGGTTTCGAAGGGAACAATAGTAGAAGTTGAAGATTTAGCTTATACTCAAAGCGGTATATTTCGATTGAAAACAGCGAAAGGATATTTGACTGCAAATAAAAATATAGTTGAACAATATAAAGGGTTAGAAGATATTTACTACACATCTAATCCTGGGCAAGTAATTACCAGAAATGAAGATACCTATTACAAAGATGTAGAATTCAAGACAAAAGCAAATAAAGTAACTGCAGGCGGTGTTTTAAAAGTAACTGCTATTGAGAAAACAAAATCAGGAATTCCTAGATTGAAGACGGCAAATGGGTATTATTTCACGGCTAACAAGAACTATGTAGTAGCTACTGGATCTTGGATTGCCAACTATCATACGGTTAATCCAGGGCAAATTATTATGAAAAATAGTGATAATTTTTATGGGGATCCAGACTTCTTATATAAAGGATCGGCTGTTTCCAAGGGAAGTTTAGTTCCTGTTGTGGGAATCGAATACCGTGAAAATCAAGTTCCTCGTTTGATTACCCAAAATGGTTATTTAACAGCGAATAAAAGTTATGCCCAAAAAGTTGTACCAAACATCAAAGATTATCTATATGATTATCCAGAGTATGTAGTTATGAAAACAAATGATTATTATTATCAAGATGTAAATTTCAGTAAAAAAGGTGAGTTTGTTTCTAAAGATACATTAATCAAAGTTTTAAGTGTTGATTATACCGAAAACGGATTACCTAGATTAAAGACTGCCAAAGGTTATATAACTGCTAACAAATCATATGTTACAAAATTGGTATCAAATTCAGATAATTACTTTACTGAAAATCCGCACCAAATTATTATGCGAGTGTCAGATAAACTATATACTGATGTAGAGTTTCGTAATGGTAGCAGAACCTTATCATCTGGGACTGTTGTTCCAGTTAAGGGCATTGAGTATTCCTCTAAAGGTGTTCCTCGCTTGAAGACAGAAGGAGGATATCTTACTGCAAATAAAAACTATGTGACAGCTGCTGGAAATACCAATAACAATTACTTTATCACTAATCCAAAAAAAGTTAAGCTCTTAATTGATGATTGTTTCTACAATAATACTGAGTTTACTAAAAAAGGACAGGCTGTTAAGAAGAATACGATTGTTGAAGTTGAAGCAATCGAATATACAAACAATGGTATACCAAGGTTAAAGACGAAACAAGGGTATTTAACTGCTAATAAGTGGTATGTAGCAAAAGTGGGTTAAGCTATCCGCCAATAAACAACCTTATTGATTATTAAAGTAAAGAGAATATTTGAAAGGTTAAATATATATATTGACATCTTTGTTGGACTTATTTTTATACGAGTTCGACAAAGGTGTTTTTTTATAGAGAAAAAGATTTTATTGGTCAAAAATTTTCGCTATTTATAAAGGGGCTAAAAGTGTTGTTAAAATTGATGAAAAGCATAACAATCATCTTTTTATTCAATCAATATCTAAATAAAAAAAGAAATACGATAAAGCCTAAGACTATTAAAATATATAAAATAAAACACCGCCAATATTTACAGTTCGATTAAGGTCTACGATAAATTATTGAAACTTACTGATAGTTATGAGAAAATGTAAAAGATTGAATGCAGTTTTGGCTGTGTTGATGAATATATAAGTTAAACAAAATTGAAATAAAACTAGTGGTTGACTAGTTAGAGAAAGGATTTTGTATCAAATGATTACAGCTTTAATTATTGCCGGTGGGGTCGGTAAACGAATGGGGCAGGAGATTCCTAAACAATTTATTATGGTAGAGGAAAAACCGATAATTATCTACACATTGGAATCTTTTCAAAAGCATCCACTCATTGATCGAATCTTAGTTGTGTGTAAAAAAGGTTGGGAACAAACACTAGATGCCTATGCAAAAGAGTACCATATTGACAAATTACAATGGATTATTCCAGGAGGAAATTCTGGTCAAGAATCAATTAACAATGGGGTTAATTTCTTAAAAGAACATTCAAACCCAGAAGATACTATTGTTATCCATGACGGGATTCGTCCATTAGTTGATGAATTAGTTTTATCTGATGTAATTGTTAAGTGTCAAGAATACGGAAATGCAGTGACTTCGTTGCCATATAATGAACAAATTTTTGTAAAAGAAACTGAGGAAACAACACGACAATATATTAATCGTGAAACATTACGTCGCGTGTCAACCCCACAAGCCTATAAATTTGAAAAATTAACTTGGGCTTACGAAAAAGCATTCCGTGAGAATATTGGTATTTCTGAATCGTCATACACGAATACTATGATGGTGGATTTAGGCGAAACACTGCATTTTGCTTTAGGCTCAGATAAAAACATTAAGTTAACCACACAAGATGACTTACAGTTATTTAAAGGCTTCTTGAAAATGAAAGAAGAGTAGTGGAGGGATACCATGTTATTTACAGACGATAATTATTTATCAGACGTTGAACGAGTTTTAGAGAAGACACCAGATTGGACGAAAGTAACTAATAAATCTGTTTTTATAACTGGTGCTTCAGGCATGATTGGGACCTTTTTAATTGATGTGCTTATGTACCAAAATAAAACGAGAAATGCGAATATTTCGATCTGGGCGATGGGACGAACATTGTCGCGTTTAGAAGAGCGATTTACTAGTTATCTAGAAGATCCGTTATTCCATATAGTTATCGGAGATGTCACAGAAGAAATTCAGATAGCAGAAGCTTGTGACTATGTGTTGCATTGTGCTAGTAATACACATCCTAAATCATATGCCAGTGATCCAATTGGAACGATTATGACCAATATTGCTGGTACGCAGCATATTTTAGATTATGCGGTCAAAGCGAATAGTGAAAAAGTGTTATTTTTATCAACTGTTGAAATCTATGGAGAAAATCGTGGAGATCTTGATAAATTTACGGAAGACTATTGCGGCTATATTGACTGTAACACGCTACGGGCCGGTTATCCCGAAGGAAAAAGAGCAAGTGAATCATTATGTCAAGCCTATATTCAGAAATATGGTATTGATGTTGTTATTCCAAGAATTAGTCGTACTTTCGGGCCTACGATGTTACTTTCGGATAGTAAAGCTTCTTCTCAATTTATTATGAATGCAGTCCATAAAGAAAACATTGTGTTAAAAAGTGCAGGGACCCAACTATATTCTTATGCATATGTTGCAGATATTGTATCTGCTCTTCTGTTTTTATTAGTTAAAGGGCAAAAAGGGGAAGCTTACAATGTTTCAAACGAACATTGCGATATTACGTTACGTACTTTTGCGGAAACATTAGCCAATGTGGCTGGAACAAAAGTGATTCATGGAGAAGCCACCGCCCAAGAAAAACAAGGGTTTTCTAAAGCAACAAAAGCACTACTAGACAATCAAAAAATCTACGCATTAGGTTGGCGGCCACTGTACGACAGTATGGAAGAACCATTAAAACATACAATTAAAATTTTAGAAGGTAGCGGAAATTGATATGCCCAAAATTAGTATTATTGTTCCTGTATACAATGTAGAAAAATATTTAGAAAAATGTGTACGCTCTATTTTAGCTCAAACGTTTACTGACTTTGAATTAATTCTGGTGGACGATGGCTCTCCAGACAGTTCTGGAGCAATGTGTGATCAGTTTGCTGAACAAGATCAACGGGTAAAAGTTATCCATAAAGAAAATGGTGGGCTAAGCGATGCTCGTAATGCTGGAATTGAAATAGCAACAGGTGAGTATTTAGGTTTCGTAGATAGTGATGATTACATTGCAGATGATATGTATGAACTATTATATACAAATATCGTAAAAGAAGATGCCGATTTATCAATCTGTGGTATTTATGATGTCTATGAGGGGAAAGAGCCAATTGTAAAAAGTTTAATACAGGGAACTTTTTCCAGAGAAGAAGCATTATTGTTAATTTTACAAGGAAATATTATCTCCGTACATGCTGTAAATAAGTTATATAAACGAAAACTCTTTGCGGATCTAAGATATCCTAAAGGAAAGTATCATGAAGATTCATTTATTATAGTAGATTTGTTGTCTGAATGTCAGAAAGTCTCTATTGATTCAACACAAAAATATTACTATTATCATCGAATGGGCAGCATTAATACAGAAACATTTTCAGATAAACAATTTGAGTTTATAGAAGCTTGGGAGAAGAATGAACTTAAATTGAAAGGTAAGGGAGCAGTTATAGAAGAAGCTGCCCATCAAAGAGTTTGTTTTGCGAATTTTTTAGTATTAGATAAAATTTTGATTAGTAATGCTCCGAAGAAAAAAGAAACGAAACAAATTGTTCGCTATCTTCGGGAAAACTTTATTTTTATTATGAAAAATAAAGTTTTTACAAAAAGTCGTAAACTATCAATGATTTTACTTATGTTTGGTCTTCCTTTTTATAAAATACCAATTAAATTGAAAAGAAAATATATAGAAAAAACAATAGATTAACAAGTTGTAATCTAAAAGTTGTTTTAAATAATTGGAGGATATGATGATTATTAATTTATCACAGCAGATGCAAAAAATAGAAAAAAGGATAGCTATACCATATATTGTTTTTTTTGAGTTAGTTCTAATTTGTCGAATGGTTAGCATTTATTCGACTTTACCAACAAAAATAGATTCATTATTTACCTTGATAATTATGCTATTGTCAGGTGTTTACTTCATATGTCACTTCTTGCCAATTTTTATAGAAAAAAAACAAAGAAGAATAGAATACTGGCTAATTGCTTTTATAGGAATTTTATTTTTAACAACATTTATTAATCATACGTATGCTTTTTCAGAGAACATTAAGTTGATCATTTGGCAATGTATCTTTTTCTTTTCCGTTTACGAAGTAGGGCGTTCGAATGATAAATCTGTTTTTAAAGCTTTTGAGTATGTACTTTTAATTGTTTGGACCGCATTAGTCATCGTTGGGTTATACTTATTTTTTGCGCGAATCAGCTTTTCAAAACCAGTAGAGTCTTTGTATTACGGAATGAGAATCGGTTTTTTTGAAAATCGATTATATGGTGTTTTTGTGGAGCCTAACTATGCATGTACCATCTCATTAGTTTGTATTTTGGTTGGCGTGCGGAATTTTATTAATACCAATAGCAAATGGTTAAAAGTGGTTTGTGCAATGGTGATTTTTCTACAATTTAGTTATGTAGCATTGTCTGGATCAAGATCAGGAGTTATTCAGTTGATTTCAATGGTAATTTTCGGGATGTTCTTTACAATTTGGTTCTTTCAAAAAAATACATCCAAAGCAGTTATAAAAAAAGTTGTGCAAGCAGTATTAGTTTCTTTTTTCTGTGGTGCTATTGTTTTCGGGGGCTTACAGTTAATAGAAAAAGGGTATATTGCTACTGCAAATTCAGTGAATATTGAAGTACCAAAAGTTTTAGATAATAAAGAAAATGAAATTCTAGGAAATAAGAAAATTACTACTAAGAGACCAGATGTTGAGGGGAAAGATGATATTTCAAATAGTCGATTTGCTCTTTGGCAAAGTGCGATAGATTTAATGAAATTAAATCCTATATTTGGCACTTCTCCAAAAGGTTTTGCAGATATAGCTAAAGATAAATTGCCTCAATCTCATATTGCTAAGACAGCTCAAACACCGCATAGTTTTTTCTTCTATTTATTAGCAGCTACAGGGATTTCAGGTACAATTGTATTTCTAATTTTCTTGCTATCTAAAATGTTTAACTCTGCTAAATTGCTGTTTAGCGTTCGAATTAAAAATTATATGGATTTTGTGTTAGATAACCAAATTGTGTTAGTCATTTTAATTTCTGGATTACTGATAACTGAAGTCATTTTAACAAGACGTTTTGCAACAGTTATCTTTTGGTTATACTTAGGTAAAATTCAGTATCGCACTGACATGGAAAATGATTTGATTAGAGGAAATGAGCAATGATGCTCATTTTTTCTACTATACAATTGATTATTATATAAGTAGGAGAGTAATATCATGCAAAAACTTACGTTAAAAGAGGTTCAGGCGAAGGCTGTTGAAATATTAGTGTATATCGATAATATTTGTCGATCTAACAACTTGCATTATACATTGTTTTATGGAACATTGATTGGTGTAGAACGTCATAAAGGTTTTATTCCTTGGGATGATGATATTGATATAGTTATGCCAAGGCCAGATTATGAATTGTTAATTAAAATCCTTAAAAACGATTCTAACTATCAATTACTTTCTTTTGAAACACGGAAACATTTTCGTTATCCTTTTGCAAAGTTAGTTGATCCTAATACTGTAGCTCATTCCAAACAATATTTTGGTGGAGAAGATAAGGACTTAGGAGTTTTTGTAGATATTTTTCCAATTGATGGTATCCCTGATACTCAAAAGGAGAGAAATGAACTAAGAAAGATAACGGAACAGTATCGGTTAAACTTAATGGATACTTTAGGTTTAAGCTATGCACGAAGTTTTCATCTTAGTAAGGCATTAATAAAATTAATAACTCGTTATCCTAATCATTTTAAAGTGAAAAAAGTAGGAAACAATCAATATTGGCGTGATTTATATCAAACAGAGGCAAAAAAAACCCCATTTGGAGCAACAAAACATTGTGGTTATCTAGAATGGATTCATATAGATTGGGGTGTATTTCCTAATGAATGGTTTTTGGAATATGAGGATGTAGAGTTTGAAGGACATAAATTTATGGCCATTAAAAACCGAAAACAATTTTTAACTTTACGTTATGGAGATTATATGGAAATGCCTCCAGTAGAAGAAAGAATCACTCATCATCCCTATGATTTTTACCAAAAATAAAGATTATTTATAGGTTTTTTAGAAAGAAGGCGTACTTAAATGAAGCAGCAATATACAGCAACTGTTGTTATGGCTACCTATAATGGAGAAAAAAATATCTTAGAACAGTTGGATTCCTTAAAAAATCAGTCGAAAAAAATTGATGAAGTATTAATTTGGGATGACTGCTCTACAGATTCTACAGTTAAAATAATTGAGAACTTTATTTCTGAAAATAAATTAGGTGAAACGTGGCATTTGAAAATCAACACGGAAAATTTAGGTTGGCGCAAAAATTTCTTTAATCTATTGAATGCTGCTACTAAAGAAATTGTTTTTACGTGTGATCAAGACGACATTTGGGATGCATCTAAAATTGAAGTGATGTGTGAAGCTTTTGCAAACACTGATGTTAAAGTTTTAGTAAGTGATTATACTGAATTAGTAGAACCTGGGGGATTAGCAGAGGAATTAAAAAAAATTGATTCAGTTAAATTGCCTAATCAAAAAGCAGAACAGATTATATTTAATGAGAACAATTTATTTTTACGTCGCCCGGGATGTGTATATGCAATTAGAAAGAGCTTCATTGCCAATGTTAATCTATACGCATCTGAAATGGAAAATCCTGTACATGATATGGCGATGTGGGGAAGTTCTTTATTAAGTGATGGGCTCTATATTGTTAGGGAAGAATTAATTAGATGGCGTAAACATGGACAAAGTTCCTTTAAAAAAGAAATTGATTTAGCTAAGAAACAAAATCACTTTGAGGAAAGATTGAATACTTTACGCCGGAGATTACAGCGTACAGAGGCTGCAAAGAATTATTTAAATAATCAACCACATGTTGAAGAATTTGAATATAAAGACAAAGTTCTTTCAAATTTGATTAAAGAGTTGAATATGCGAGTTTCTTTATTAG
The DNA here is from genome assembly GCF_050541505.1 of Enterococcus sp. DIV0183. NCBI lineage: Bacteria > Bacillati > Bacillota > Bacilli > Lactobacillales > Enterococcaceae > Enterococcus > Enterococcus sp. DIV0183. Next base: position 1,806,728 of record NZ_CP172932.1, on the reverse strand, counting down.
AAAGAAAAAAAATAATCCCGATTCTATGTGCCTTTTTTAAGTATCATCACAAGTTTTATTTTAGCACAGATATCTACCATATCATGAAATATAAAATTAGAAAGTGAGCATAATGCTATGAATTCAAAAGCAAAAATGGTGGCTAAAAACCTTTATTATACTGTGGCTGCAAATTTTGCAACGTTGGGTATTTCGGTTCTCTTAAATTTATTTGTCCCTAAGTTGTTAGGCGTTACAGAATACAGTTATTGGCAACTTTATGTTTTTTATTCTTCATATGTTGGATTTCTCCACTTAGGCTGGATTGATGGTATCTATTTAAAAATTGGGGGAGAAGAATACGAAAATTTAGATAAAAGAAATCTCGGTTCTCAATTCTGGTATTTAGCGATTTTTGAATGTTGTATTTCTGCTTTTGTCATTCTTTGGGCTTACTTTTTCATGCCGAAAGAATATCAAGGGATTATTTTGATATTGACGGCCATTGTTTCAGTAATTACAATTGCAAAAACGTTTATTCTGTATGTTTTTCAGTCAACAAATCGTATTAAGGAATATGCTCAATTATCCAGAAATGATCGCTATTTATATGTCCTGTTCATTGCAATTTACTTTGCATTAGGAGGACGAGATTTTTATTGGCTAATCATTATGGATATACTTTCTAAACTGATTATTACGGTTTGGGGAATGTTTAGAGTTAAAGACATGTTGCGTGTGAACATGATGAGTTTGAAGGAAGTTACTCCTGAAATAGTTGATAATATTAACATAGGTAGTAAACTAATGCTCAGTAGTATAGCAAGTATGCTAATAATGGGAACCATTCGCTTTTTTGTTCAACAGCGTTGGACAATCGAAACCTTTGGTAAATTGTCCTTTACTTTAAGTTTATCAAATATGTTTTTAACTTTTATTAATGCTGTTGGAATTGTAATGTTTCCGTTGTTAAGACGGACAAATAAAGAGCGATTGCCGTCTTTATTTGTCACATTAAGAGGTGTTTTTGTTCCGTTGACGTATGCAATTCTGCTGTTATATGTACCCGTCAAATTTGTTTTAGGTATGTGGTTACCCGAATATAGCGAGAGTTTGAAATTTATGGGAATTCTATTTCCTATAGTTATTTATGAAGGCCGGATGTCTTTACTAATTAACACGTATTTAAAAACGTTGAGAAAAGAAAAAACAATTTTATTTGTTAACGTATTGACACTTGCCTTGTCGTTAATCTTATCGTTGTTTGTGATTTTCGTTGTTGGGAACTTGAATTTAACTGTTGGATTGATATTAGTAAGTTTAGCATTTCGTTGTAATTTAGCGGAAATTTTTCTATGCAAAGATATGAATATTAAAATAGGAAATAGCACTGCATTGGAAACGTTGGTTACATTATTGTTTATCTTTAGTAATCTTTGGTTTGGCGGTAGTATTTATAGTTTCATTTCTTATGCAATTGTGTATATTATCTATTTCTTATTCATTCATAAGAGCTTTGTAAATAACGCAAAGAATTTAAAATATTTAGTAAAAGGTTGAGAAAGTTATTTTCTCTCCTTTTTTATTGAAAAAACAAACTGTAGTCTTTGACACCTAAAAATGGTAAAATTAATGTATTATTTTAATTGGAGTGGGAAACTTGAGGAACTTTTTAATCACAGGCGGCGCCGGCTTTATCGGCTCAACCTTAGCAAATTATTATAGTAAAGACAATCAAGTTGTGGTCATTGATGATTTATCAATGGGCCAAACTGAAAATTTAAACGCATCTGAAAACATCACGTTCATTGAAGGTAGCGTGACTGATCAACAATTAATGGAAAAAGTATTACAAGAGTATCAGTTCGATTACATTTTTCACTTAGCCGCGATTGCTAGTGTAGCAGACTCAGTAGCACGTCCAGTGGAAACACACCAAGTGAATTTTGAGAGTGTGTTACAATTACTGGAATTAATTCGGAAATACCAGAAAGATTTAAAACGTTTGGTGTTTGCTTCTTCTGCAGCGGTTTACGGCGATGAGCCAACTTTACCAAAACAGGAAGAATCAGTAATTCGTCCGTTAACGCCTTATGCTGTGGATAAATTTGCTTCTGAAAAATATGTGTTAAACTATTGTCATTTATATGATGTTCCAACAAGCGCTGTTCGCTTCTTTAACGTTTATGGGCCAAACCAAAACCCTAATTCGCCTTATTCTGGCGTTATTTCGATTGTGATGGACTCTTACAAACGCTTATTAGCCAATCAAGAAGTGACATTCAATATCTTTGGCGATGGAAAACAATCTCGTGATTTTGTCTTTGTTGAGGACGTGGTTCAAGCATTGAATCTTGTCGCTCATTCTGACCAATCACTTGGGGAAGTGTATAATGTCGGGACTGGGAAAGCAACCGATTTAAATGAGTTAATTTCTTCTTTAAATGATATTATGAAAGTCACTTTGCCAGTTGAATACAAAGAAGCGCGAGCTGGGGACATCAAAGATTCCTTAGCGGATATATCTAAATTACGTGCCATTGGTTATGAACCGAAATATAGTATTCAATCTGGTTTGGATAAATATGTTAAGTATGAACTAAAAGCGGAAGGTAAGCAGAGATGAAAGTTAAATTGAATAAAAAGAAGATATTTATATGCTCAATTATTATTACATTTTTGGTGATGCTTACTTTAAATAATTTAACACCATTACTTGCAGATGACTATGAATACCTTTATAAAACGAAAAGTTGGATGACGATACTTATAGATGAATACAATCAATACATGACATGGACAGGACGTTCAGTGGTCCATGTAATTGCAAGAATATTTTTATTGTTACCAAAAGGGATTTTTAATGTTTTTAATGCTTTGGCATACACAATAGTAACATATTTAGTTTATAGACTTACTTTACAAAAGCAAGATAAAAAGTATAATTCATTTAGATTTATTATTATTCAAGTGCTATTTTGGTTGTTTACCCCAGCCTTTGGAGAAGTGTTTTTGTGGGAGACAGGCTCAGCTAATTATCTTTGGGGAAGTTTAATTATTCTTTCGTTCCTTTATGTGTATCATAGAGAAATCATTGAAGAACACGTCTTTACGAAAACAAAATTAATGATTTTTTTGATGTTTGCTTTAGGAATTTTGGCTGGTTGGTGTAATGAAAATACCTCTGGAGGAGCTTTGCTTATCGTTTTAGGGTATCTTGGCTGGCAGTTTTATACAAAACGAAAACTTTCTTTATGGATGTTTACGGGTGTTGCTGGTAATACTATAGGTTTAGCGTTAATGGCTTTAGCACCAGGAAATAAGATTCGCGCTACTTATTTTGCTAGGAGTACTTGGTCTTTACCAAGAAAATTAATGACAGGAATTATTACAATATTTGAGCAAATGAAAGAACACTTATCATTATTTTTATTGATACTGATCTTGTTGCTTGTTTTATATGCTTATATTAGTCAAGATAAAAAAAGAGTATACCTAAGTGTTGTATATTTTATTTCTGGAATGGCTACTATGCTAGTTTTAGCCATCTCTCCAGCAGCATTAGATTACGGACGTTCATATTATGGAGCCGTATTATTCTTGATTATCGCTTTTTCTATGTCACTGCCAAATTATAAAGTAAATATCAGGTTTTCTCCAATTTACAGTGTTTTGTATGTGATTTTGGTATGTACATTCTTCATGAACGTAATGGTTGGTGTAAGTGATGTATTCTTGTCAAAATTAGATTTGACAAAACAATATAGTTATTTAGTTGAGCAAGAGAAAAAAGGAAATATCAATCCTGTGTTTCCAGATATATCATATAGTAATACAACAAAATATTCAGCTTATTCTAATCATTTATCGCATGTAAAAACTAATTCAGATGCACAAGTTAATCGTTCTGTTGCAAAATATTACGGCTTGGAGTCTGTGCGAAGTGTTTCAGAAAAAGATTGGGACAATATATATAGAAATGGTAACCCAGAGTTGATGAATATTTTTAATCTTAATGATTATTTACAAAAATTAATTGATACGCAATATACTATTTTATTAAGTGGTTATGGTAATCAAGTCTATCTTTCACAAGCGGAAGAGTCGCTTTTAAAAGACTTAGGGGTAGACGTAAAATTCGAAGGTAACAATGCGTGGACTTTAAGTGCAGTGATTTCAAAAGATAATAAAACAGTTGAAACAAATGCAGAATTATCGAGACTAACTGGTAAAATTGAAGCTTTAAATTATGATGTATTCTCAAGTTATACTAATTATGAAAATCAAACATTTGCTTCTGTAAAAATAAATGATACAGAAATGTCTAGAAATAAAAAAGGTTTGAACTTTGTGATTATTGATAGTAATACTAACAAAGTTATTGATTCGGTAAATTTTGATATTACAGAAAAAAATGCTCCAGGAATGCGTTAGTTGTTATATCTTAAAAAGAAGCCCCTCATTTGTGAGAGGCTTCTTTTTTCTACATTATTTGAACCCATCTCACTCCAATGGTACAATAAACAAGATTGGAGTGAGAGCATGACAGATATTATTGCACATCGAGGAAGTAAAGGCACCCATCCTGAAAATACGTGTATTGCTTTCAGAGAGGCTGTTCGTGTTGGTGCTGAAGGAATTGAATTAGACGTTCACCTATCTAAAGATGGTTATTTAATCGTTATGCATGATGAAACAGTGGATCGTACGACAGATGGTCATGGTGAAATCCAACAGTTAACATTAAACGAATTAAAACAACTAGATGCTGGAAGCTGGTTTCAGAAAAATCCTTCTGTTCAATGTGTTCCAACATTGGAAGATGTTTTAAATTGTCTTGTAGAAGAACAATTCAATGGTTTTTTGAATATTGAACTTAAAACCGATATTATCCATTATGAAGGAATTGAGAAAAAAGTCGTCCAACAAATGAAGCAAAAAAACTGGCCGTTTCGTTATTTATATTCCAGTTTTTATTTTCCAAGTTTAGTTAAATTAAAAAAAGCTGATCCTAAGACAGAAATTGCCTTTATTTATGAATCTGCAGAGGATTTAAGTCAAGCGGGACCGGCATTCGCGCTTGTCGATAGTTTACATCCAAAAATGTCTTGGGTGTTGGCTCATGAAAAAGAACTTATCGCAATTGGCAAACCGCTGCGGCCGTGGACTGTTAATCGGATGGAAGAAATGGAAAATTGTTTTCAGCTAAAATTGGCAGGCGTTCATACAGATTTTCCTGAGGAAGCAAAATTTGCTCGTCAAAATTGGCAAGAAGAAGGAGAAACATAATTGGAGAAAGTATTAGTTATTGTAGGACCCACTGCGGTGGGGAAAACAGCATTAAGTATTGCTTTAGCAAAAAAATTTAATGGTGAAATTATTAGCGGTGACTCCATGCAAGTTTATCGCTCGTTAGACATTGGCACCGCTAAAGTCACAGAAACAGAAAAAGAAGGAATTCCTCACTATTTAATTGATTGCCGTGAAGTCAGCGAAACATATTCTGCCGCTGATTTTCAGAAAGAGGGTCGTCAAAAAATCAAAGAAATTACTGAAAAAGGGAAACTACCAATTATCGTTGGAGGAACAGGTTTGTATATTCAATCACTCCTTTATGATTTTCAACTAGGAAGTCGTGAGATAGATGACTCGCCTGAAATTAGAGAAACGTACAATTTATTTGCGGAAGAAAAAGGGAATCAAGCCTTATGGCTGTTATTACAACAAAAGGATCCTCTAGCGGCTAACAGCATCCATTTTAATAATCGCAAAAAAGTGATTCGTGCGTTAGAGGTCTTTGATAAAACCGGTTATAGTATTTTGACCCCGAAGGAAAAACCAGCTCGTCTCTATGATTATTATTTGTTAGGTTTGGAAACAGATCGCGCTTTATTGTATGAGCGTATTAATCAGCGGGTGGATCAAATGATGACAGAAGGGCTGTTGGAAGAAGCAAAACAGATGTTTCAGCAACCACATGCACAAGCAGCTCAAGGTATTGGCTATAAAGAATTTTTCCCGTATTTTTCTGGTGAACAATCATTAGAGATGGCGGTTGAAACAGTCAAACAGCAATCGCGGCGATATGCCAAACGTCAATTGACTTGGTTTAGAAATCGAATGGCTGCGCATTGGTGGAATTTGGTTCAGCAGCCAACAGATTTGCCCAAGTTGGAAAAAGAAGTAGCGGAATGGCTACAACAGAAGGAGAGTGAGTAGGCGATGACCACTCATGAAAAAGTGATTCTAGTAGGAGTTGAAACGGAAAAAAATTATCAGACATTTTCTGCATCAATGGAAGAACTGGCGAATTTAACGGAAACCGCTAATGGAGAAGTGGTGTTTGTTTTAACGCAAAAACGACCACAAGTCGATCGACAAACCGTAATCGGTAAGGGGAAATTGGAAGAATTAATTCAATTAACAGATGCCTATGAAGCGGATCTTGTGATTTTTAATCATGAGCTCACACCGCGTCAAAATCAACTGTTATCTGAAGCGTTAGCTGTACGAGTAATTGATCGTGTACAATTAATTTTGGATATCTTTGCTTTGCGTGCGCGCTCCAAAGAAGGAAAGTTACAAGTTGAATTAGCACAATTGGATTATTTATTGCCTCGCTTGGCTGGCCAAGGAAAACAGTTGTCCCGACTTGGAGGAGGTATTGGGACACGCGGGCCTGGTGAAACGAAATTAGAGTCGGACCGCCGCCACATTCGGAATAAAATCTTAGGCATCCGTCGTGAGTTAAAAGAAGTCACTGCTCATCGTGAACGAAGCCGCCAGAAAAGACAAAATTCAGAACTATTTCAAATTGGCTTGATTGGTTATACCAATGCTGGCAAATCAACTATTCTCAACATGTTGACAACAGCAGGAACTTATTCAGAGGATCAATTGTTTGCAACGTTAGATCCTTTAACCAAAAAATGGCAATTGCCTCAAGGCATGGAAGTTACGCTGACCGATACGGTTGGCTTCATTCAAGATTTACCAACACAGCTGATTGAAGCCTTTCAGTCGACATTGGAAGAAAGTCGGACGATGGATTTACTGCTCCATGTGGTGGATGCAAGTGCGCCAGATCGTTTACAACATGAACGCACAGTTCAAACATTGATGAAAGAATTAGCGTTGGAAAATATTCCGTGCTTGACGGTTTATAATAAAAGAGATCAAGTGGACAGTAAAGAATTTGTCCCAACCTTATTTCCCAATGTATTGATCTCAACTAAAATTTCTGAAGATAAAGAACGACTGGTTCAAGCTATCCGTGCCCAAATGATGGAATTACTCGAGCCTTATCAATTAGAAATTAGCCCAACTGACGGACAACTATTAAGTGAACTTCGCCGGATGACACTAATGATTTCAGAAGAATATGCTGAAAATGAAAATCGGTATATCGTGAAAGGCTTTGCGAAAAAAAAGTCTAAATGGTTGGCTGAATCCGAAAAAGAATAAAAAATGGTAAGTTGATTAGAAATGATTTGTAAAAACAAATCATTTCTATTTTTTTGATTAGTAGGAGAAAATCAGCCGTGAAAAGATGGAAAAGTCCATATTTATCAGGTTTTTTGTTTTATGTTAGAAAATCTAACATAAGTTCTTGACAATTTGTCATTCTATTGTTATTCTAAGAAATAACTAAGAGAGGAGGATGGAGATGAGAGAAAAAGAGTTACGCCGTTCCATGTCAGTTTTTCCAATTGGTACAGTTATGAAACTAACGGATTTGACCGCTCGACAAATTCGCTACTATGAAGAACAGGGATTGATTCATCCAGAACGTAGTGAGGGCAACCGACGCATGTATTCTTTAAATGATATTGATGTTTTGTTAGAAATTAAAGATTATTTATCTGATGGATTGAACATGGCAGGGATTAAGCGTGTGTATGAAATGAAATTAGAGGAACAAAAAAACACCGCCGAGGCAACTCGTCCGTTAACCGATGCAGATGTTCGTCAGATTTTATACGACGAAATCCTTTCGCAAGGAGGACTTACTCAGCAAAATCCGTTCCAATCGAATGTACCAAGGCTTTAACGTTTCAGCAGCCAATAAAAATGAAGGATGGGGATCAGACCGATGACAAGAAAAGCCAAAACGGCAGAAGAGATTAAACATATTGCAGAAGAGGAAAACGTACGTTTTTTACGACTAATGTTTACCGACATTATGGGAACAATTAAAAATGTTGAAGTTCCTGTGAGTCAGCTAGATAAAGTATTAGATAATAAAATGATGTTTGATGGGTCATCCATTGAAGGATTCGTTCGTATCGAAGAAAGTGACATGTATTTATACCCTGACCTATCTACATGGATGATTTTTCCGTGGGAAAGCGACCATGGAAAAGTTGCGCGCTTAATTTGTGATATTTACAATCCTGATGGTACCCCTTTTGCCGGAGATCCCCGCGGTAATTTAAAACGCGCCTTAGCAGATATGAAAGAATTAGGCTTTACTTCTTTTAACTTAGGACCAGAACCAGAATTTTTCCTATTTAAATTAGATGAGAATGGTGAAATTACCACTGACTTGAATGATAAAGGTGGCTATTTTGATTTTGCACCAACCGATTTAGGTGAAAATTGTCGCCGTGATATTGTTTTAGAGTTAGAAAGTTTAGGCTTTGAAGTGGAAGCTTCACATCATGAAGTAGCACCTGGTCAACATGAAATTGACTTTAAATATGCTGATGTAGTTGATGCTTGTGACAATATTCAAACGTTCAAATTAGTTGTGAAAACTATTGCGCGTAAACATGGCTTGCATGCAACATTTATGCCAAAACCTTTGTTTGGAATTAATGGTTCTGGTATGCACTGCAATATGTCATTATTTAATGAAGAAGGTAATGTTTTTTATGACGAGTCAGGAGAGATGGGCTTAAGCCAAACTGCGTATCATTTCTTAGGTGGTTTATTAAAACATGCCCGTGCCTATACTGCGGTATGTAACCCAACAGTGAACTCTTATAAACGCTTGGTACCAGGTTATGAAGCACCTGTTTATGTAGCTTGGAGCGGCAGAAATCGTTCACCACTCATTCGAGTTCCTGAATCTCGTGGTTTATCGACTCGTTTAGAATTACGTTCTGTCGATCCTTCAGCGAATCCGTATTTAACAATGGCTGTCTTATTACAAGCAGGTTTGGATGGTATTCGTAATGAACTTACGCCACCGCCAGCGGTTGATCGTAACATTTATGTGATGAATGAGGAAGAACGTCAACATGCACAAATTGAAGATTTGCCATCAACCTTACACAATGCCATCAAAGAATTACGTAAAGATCAAGTAATGATTGATGCATTAGGTCGTCATATTTTTGCCAATTTTGTAGAAGCGAAACGAATGGAATGGGCAGCCTTCCGTCAAACCGTTTCTGAATGGGAAAGAGAACAATATTTGGAGTTGTACTAAAAGCCGTTACTTTTAATAATCTTAATGTTTAGAAAGAGGAAGATAAGTCGAAACGCTTATCTTCCTCTTTCGTTCTTTAGTTTGTGAATGAATAGATAATTTCTATTTCACAAAATAAAGTAATTTTAATTCAGTGAAATAGTTTGTTTATAGGGGAAAAAGGGGGTTTTTCTCAATTTCTCTTTTATTTTTAAGCAAAAAAATTGACAAAATCTTTCAAAATTTGTGAAATTCCGCTATAATAAACAAGAATATGCGTGCAACTATTCTATTTTTTAGATATAAAGGATGAGAAAAACATGCGGAAAATGAAAACAATGGATGGGAATGCAGCAGCAGCTTATATTTCCTATGCTTTTACAGAATTAGCAGCCATTTATCCAATAACACCAAGTTCAACGATGGCTGAACTTGTTGATCAGTGGTCGGCCGAAGGTAAGAAAAATATCTTTGGTCAACCTGTGAAAGTAGTCGAAATGCAATCGGAAGCTGGTGCTGCCGGCGTGGTCCATGGCTCTTTAAAAACAGGCGCGCTTACCACGACCTATACGGCTTCACAAGGGTTACTTTTAATGATTCCTAATATGTACAAAATAGCTGGAGAACTATTACCATCTGTTTTTCATGTGGCGAGCCGAGCTTTAACTACGAATGCTTTAAATATTTTTGGTGATCAAGGAGACGTAATGGCCGCACGCCAAACAGGCTTTGCTATGTTGTCAGAAAGCAGTGTACAAGAAGTGATGGATTTGGCACCAGTGGCTCACTTAGCTTCGATTGAAGCGAGTGTTCCATTTATGAACTTTTTTGATGGCTTTAGAACAAGTCATGAAATTCAAAAAGTGGCAGTTCTTGACTATGAAGAATTAGCACCCTTAGTAAATCAAGAGAAATTAGCCGAATTTCGTCGTCGGAGCATGAACCCGAATCACCCTTCCGTTAGTGGAATGAACCAAAATCCAGATATTCACTTTCAACAACGAGAAACAATAAATCCTTATTATGAAAAATTACCTGGTATTGTTCAAAAATATATGACAGAAATTAACCGGTTACGGGGAACCAATTATGATTTAGTGACGTATTATGGCGCAGAAGATGCAGAAGAAGTGATTGTTACAATGGGTTCAGTTGCGCAAACAATTGAACAGACGGTTGATTATTTACAAGAACAGGGAAGAAAAGTTGGCTTCCTTAATGTCCATCTTTATCGACCATTTCCAGTTGAAACATTTCTCGAAAAAGTACCTCAATCAGTTAAAGCAATTGCTGTCTTGGATCGGACGAAAGAGCCCGGTGCTGGTGGTGAACCGTTATTATTGGATGTCCAAAGTGCGATGTATGAAGCGGACATTCGCCCAACAATTATTGGTGGGCGCTATGGGTTAGGTTCTAAAGATGTACTGCCAAATCAAATTGTTGCGGTTTTTGATGAATTAATGAAAGAACGTTCTGCCATGAAGAAGCGCTTTACAATTGGGATTGATGATGATTTAACTTATACTTCATTAGAAGTTGGCAAACCACTTGATTTGACGAATCCGAAAACCTATCAAGCTAAATTTTGGGGCTTTGGTTCTGATGGGACAGTAGGAGCGAACAAGTCAGCGATTAAGATTATCGGTGATCATACAGACAAGTATGCGCAAGGCTTTTTCTATTATGATTCAAAAAAATCAGGCGGGTTGACCGTTTCTCATTTACGTTTTGGCGAGACGCCTATTCGTTCAACGTACCTCATTGAACATTCTGATTTTGTGGCCTGTCATACGGCCGCTTATTTGCATACCTATGATTTAGTACAAGGGTTAAAAAAAGGCGGGACTTTCCTCTTAAATACCATTTGGAATGATGAACAACTAGCACGATTTTTACCCAATCAATTAAAACGGTATCTAGCTGAAAATGAGATTCAGTTTTATACAATCAATGCAGTGAAATTAGCTAGTGAAGTCGGACTAGGTGGGCGAATTAATACCGCAATGGAAACAGCTTTCTTCAAATTAGCGCAAATTATGCCTTTTGAGCAAGTGTTGCCAATTTTAAAAGAAGAAGCACTGAAAAGTTATGGTCATAAGTCCATGAAAGTTGTCGAAAAAAATATTCAAGCAATCGATAAGACCGTTGAATTGTTGCATCAGGTACCTGTTCCAGCAGAGTGGAGAACGCTTGAAGTTCAACCGCGAAAACGTTCAGAAAATGTTAGTGATTTTGTTCATGAAATTGTTGAACCGATTAATCGTCAAGAAGGGAATGCGTTATCTGTTGCGACACTAGCGAAAAATGGGATGACAGATGGGCGGATGCCTTTGGGAACTGCGGCAGTTGAAAAACGTGGAGTTGCATTAGAAGTACCTGAGTGGATTAGCAATCGATGTACTATGTGTAATGAGTGTGCCTTTGTATGTCCCCATGCGGCGATACGACCATTCTTAGCCGATGAAGAAGAAATGACTGAAGCGCCAGAAGGATTCATTGTGCGTGATTTACGTGGTGCCGACGGCTTGAAGTATCGTATCCAAGTCTCAGTCAAAGATTGTACTGGCTGTGGTCTTTGTGTTGAAGCCTGTCCAGCTAAAGGGAAAGCTTTAGTAATGAAACCTTATGAAGAAGAAAAAGAGCAGGCTATGAACTGGGCGTTTGCTATGACGTTACGTCAAAAGGAAAACCCAGCAAAACCGAATACTGTTTTAGGTTCGCAATTTAATAAACCTTTATTAGAGTTTTCTGGTGCTTGTTCTGGTTGCGGCGAAACGCCTTATGTTAAATTATTGACGCAAATGTTTGGTGACCGAATGCTGATTGCTAATGCAACAGGTTGCTCATCGATTTGGGGTGCTGCAGCGGGTGTGACACCTTACACTACTAATGAACAAGGACAAGGTCCAGCTTGGTCAAATTCTCTTTTAGAGGATAATGCCGAGTTTGGTTACGGCATGTTGTTAGCAACGCAAGCGCGTCGCGAACGTTTAGCTAGTAAAATGACCAAAGCTTTTTCTGTAGCCAGTGATTCTTTACGTTTATTGATGGAAGATTGGATAGCACATCTGTCCGAAAGTGAAGGTACGCAACAACGTGCAGCTAAATTACGTGCAGCTTTGCTTGAAGAAAAAACGAATCAACCTTTATTGGAAGCAATTTATGACGATCAAGATCTTTTTGTTAAACCAAGTCAGTGGATGATTGGTGGAGACGGCTGGGCTTACGATATTGGCTACGGCGGTATTGACCACGTGTTAGCTAGTGGCGCGGATGTAAATATGTTAGTTCTAGATAATGAAGTCTATTCCAATACAGGTGGCCAAACTTCCAAAGCAACTCCGGCATCAGCGATTGCGAAATTTGCTGCCAGTGGGAAGTATGCCTCTAAAAAAGATTTAGGGATGATGGCAATGACTTATGAAAATGTCTATGTCGCTCAAATTGCCTCAGGTGCAAACCAAATGCAGACGATTAAAGCTTTTGAAGAAGCAGAAAAATTCCCTGGACCATCGATTATTATTGCTTATACACCATGTATTACACATGGTTTAGCAGGTGGGATGAGTCAAACGTTGAAAGAAGCGAAAGACGCGGTTCATTCAGGTTACTGGTCTTTATATCGCTATAATCCATTATTGCGAGAAAAGGGCAAAGAACCAATGACATTGGATTTCAAAAAACCAGATTTTTCATTAATGAAAGAGTTTATGCGCCAACAAGTTCGCTTTGCATCCTTAGAATCTAGTCAACCAGATACAGCGGAATTGTTATTTAATAAAACAATTAATGATGCTAAGAGACGGTTCTATAATTATGCTCGTTTAGCTGGTCAAGAAGAAAAAATTCGAGCAAAACTTGAAAAACAAAGTGAACCAGAAATAACTGCGCCAGAGAACGAGAAGCCACGAGTGAAAAAGGAACGCGTAGTTGATCCGGAAGCGGAAGCAAGAAGGGCTGCCCGCCGCGCAGAACGAGCAGCCAAGAGAAAACAACGTGAGCAAGATTAAATAGAAATCAAAAAAACGTGTCTGAGCTTTTTGCTTGGACACGTTTTTTAGTTAGAAATGCGATTTTTTGATGAAAAATTTCAAGTTATTTGAAAAAGTTCCTAAATTTTTTTGATGTTTCCGCTTGCGTTCTGTGATGAAAGAAAATAATGTGGTATACTTGTTAGGAAATCTTGAGAGAGAAGTGAGGGGTATGATGTCGTTTCAATTGAATCAATTATTAGATTTGAATTATTGGCAGCAAGTCATCTCAACGGATTTCTTATCTAAGGATTTTGTTATCAATATCATAGATATCCTAGTCGTATGGTACCTCGTTTACAAATTAATCATGCTTGTTCGTGGAACAAAAGCAGTCCAACTATTAAAAGGTGTCGCTGTTTTTATCATTATCCGCATTCTAAGTGAGATAATTGGTCTACATACATTATCTTGGTTAATGAATCAAGTCATCATGTATGGTGTAATCGCCGCGGTTGTTATTTTTCAACCAGAAGTGCGAAGAGGGCTGGAACATCTAGGGAGAAGTTCGTTTTTCCGCCCGAATAAAGGTGTGCAACAAGAAGATGAGCGTATTATTCAGGCCTTTGACAAAGCCATTCAGTACATGTCAAAACGGAAAATTGGTGCTTTGATAACCATTGAACGCAATACCGGTTTAGATGAATACATTGAGACAGGTATTGATTTGGATGCCGATATTACTGGTGAATTACTGATTAATATTTTCATTCCAAATACACCACTACATGATGGTGCAGTGATTATCAAAAATGAAAAAATTGCTGTTGCTAGTGCGTATTTACCGCTATCAGAAAGCAATTTAATTCCAAAAGAATTTGGAACGCGCCATAGAGCCGCAGTCGGTATCAGTGAAGTCAGTGACGCCATTACGATTGTTGTTTCTGAAGAAACTGGTGACGTTAGTTTGACATTGAACAATGAATTAATTCCTGGTCTAACGCAAGAAGAGTATTTAACAATTTTGCGTAAGGAGTTAATTTCGGAATCATCGGAAGATAAAAAAAGTGCTTTGCAGCATTTTATCGATGATGTAACAAAGGGGGTTAAACGCAAATGAGAAAAGCCTCCCAAAAAAGCTGGTTTAATGGTTTGCTTTCATTGCTGTTTGCATTGTTGTTATTTTTTAATGCCAATGCAACAGGCAATAATCCCTCCAATTCAGGTTCAAGCCAAACGTATAGTGAAACATTGAATAATATTCCTGTCCAAGTCCAATACGATAAAGACAAATATTATGTCTCTGGATTTGAAGAGAGTGTAAATGTTCATTTACGTAGTGCGAACCGCATTCAATTAAACATGGAATCAAATGCTGACACACGAAATTTCCAAGTGGTCGCAGACTTAACCAAATTGCCATTAGGGACTTCGGAAGTGCCTTTGACAGTTCGGGGACTAAGTTCAGCTGTTACAGCTGAAATTGAACCGAAAACAGTGACTGTAACGATTGAAAAGAGAGTAACAAAAAAATTCGATGTAGAAGCACAACTTTCTGATAACATTGAAAAAGAAGGCTACAAAGTAAAAAATATTTCTGTAGATCCAAAAACTGTAGAAGTAACAACTGGAGAAGAAACAGCGAAAGCAATTGACAAAGTGATTGCGCCAGTCTCAAGTGCCAAACAAACAATTGATACGATTAAACAAACGGTAAATGTTCAAGCGCTAGATGCCAAAGGTCAAGTCCTAAGTATCGAAAATCCAGCACCACAAGTCAAAGTAACAGTAGGCTTAACTGCGCCAACAAAAGATGTACCACTGAATGTTAGTATGACAGGTACGCCACCAGCTGGGATCGCTCATTACAATTATAGTTTATCAACGTACCAAGTTAGGGTCAGTGGTCCGCAATCAATTTTAGATACGCTAGAATCAATTGAGGTACCGGTAGATATTTCTGATATTCGCAAAGAAACAAAACAATCAGTGACTATTCCCGTTAATGGAGAATACGTAGTTACACCAGATGAGGTTGACGTTTCTTTGAGCCCCGTGTACAATCAACAACAGTCATCAAATACAAATGAAACTTCAGAGGAACCTGCAAGTTCAACAACGGTTGGCTCAGGTAGCCAAGCAGTACAACCAAGTACATCCAGTCAAGTAGAATCAAATACTTCTGAAACAACAAGTGAGGGATCAACAGTAGAAAGTACAACTGCTGGTTCAACTGAAAATACAGAGAATCAAGTGACTAAGGAGAATCAAAATGGGTAAATATTTTGGAACAGATGGTGTAAGAGGAATTGCAAATAAGGAGTTAACACCTGAATTAGCTTTTAAATTAGGGCGTTACGGTGGTTATGTGTTGAGTCAACATGAAGATAGTTCAAGAAAACCTCGTGTTCTCGTGGGCCGCGATACACGTATTTCAGGTGAGATGTTGGAACAAGCATTGATTGCTGGGTTATTATCAGTCGGGATTGAAGTTTTCCAATTAGGGGTGATTTCAACACCTGGTGTAGCATATCTAACTCGTTTACAAAAAGCATCCGCTGGCGTAATGATTTCAGCTTCACATAATCCTGCGGAAGACAATGGGATTAAGTTTTTTGGGGCAGATGGCTTCAAATTAGTAGACGATCAAGAAGCAGAAATTGAAGCATTGTTAGATGCAGAAGAAGACACCTTACCAAGACCTTCTGCAGAAGGCTTAGGCTCATTAGATGAATTTCCAGAAGGCTTACTAAAATATTCGCAATTTTTAGTTCAAAGTATTCCTGGCGATTTAGCAGATATGACTGTTTGTTTAGATGCGGCCAACGGAGCAACTGCAACAGCAGTCAATCGTGTCTTCGCGGATTTAGAGACAGATTTCTATACAATGGGAACAAGTCCTAATGGATTGAATATCAATGATGGTGTGGGTTCCACTCATCCTGAAGCTTTGGCAGAAATGGTTGTTGAAAAAGGCGCAGATGCTGGTTTGGCTTTCGATGGCGACGGCGATAGAATTATTGCAGTCGATGAATTAGGACGAATTATCGATGGTGATAAAATCATGTATATTTGTGCTAAATATTTAGCTGAGAAAAAACGTTTGAAAAAAGATACAATCGTTACAACGGTGATGAGTAATCTAGGTTTCCATAAAGCTGTAGAAGAAATTGGCTTAAAAGATGTGGTAACGCAAGTGGGTGATCGCTATGTTGTAGAAGAAATGCGTAAAAATGATTACAATTTTGGTGGCGAACAATCTGGTCACATGATCTTTTTAGATTACAACACAACAGGTGATGGCATGCTTTCAGGGATTCAATTGTTGAATGTTATGAAGCAAACGGGCAAAAAATTATCTGAATTAGCGGATGAAGTGACGATTTATCCACAAAAATTAGTCAATATTCGTGTCACAGATAAAAATGGTGCAATGGAAGTTCCGGCAATCAAAGCAGTTGTCGAACAAGCAGAAGCAGAAATGAATGGCGAAGGTCGTATTTTGGTTCGTCCTTCTGGAACAGAACCATTGTTACGTGTGATGGCTGAAGCGCCGACACAAGAAAAAGTTGATTATTACGTTGATAAAATTGCCGAAGTAGTACGTGCAGAAATCGGCGTTGAATAAGAACCAATTAGAAACCAGACACTTAATGCTAGCTTGCGTTAAGTGTCTGGTTTCTTTGTTGGAAATCAAAAAAAGAAAATAGCTAATAAGCTCCGTCTATCATTGACATAGAGCGGTTAAAAGGGTACTATTTTAGAAGTAAGATGCACCGCGTATCTTCTTTTTTTATTTGATAAAATCAAGAAGGGAGCGGCTGTAAATCAATGGAGTTATAGAATGGAGGAGCGAAATGAAAGAAAAAATGTCCGTCAAGACAATTGTAGCAATTGGAATTGGCTCTGCAGTTTTTGTTATTTTAGGTCGATTCGTTGTAATTCCAACTGGGATTCCTAATACGAACTTAGAAACGTCGTATCCATTTCTTGCTTTAATGTCAGTTGTTTTTGGACCAGTAGCTGGAGGGCTAATTGGTTTGATCGGTCACACATTAAAAGATTTTACCACGTATGGTAGCGCTTGGTGGAGCTGGATTATTTGTTCAGGAATTATTGGTATTATTTTTGGCTTCGCTGGTCGTAAAATGGATCTTCAACATGGTGAATTTACAACAAATGACATGGTGCGTTTCAATATTTTCCAAGCCTTTGGCAATATCGTCGTTTGGGGCTTAATCGCGCCTAGCTTGGATATTTTGATTTATAGTGAACCCGCAAGTAAAGTGTTTACACAAGGCGTATTCGCGACTGTTTCAAATATTGTCGCTGTGGGGATTATTGGAACATTGTTGATGAAAGCTTATGCATCAACAAGAACAAAGAAAGGCAGTTTATCAAAAGATTAAGAAACTGTCGAAATAATTTAAATGGTTAAGGGTCTGCCCTAGTAATTACTTTGCTAATGCTCAGACCCTTTCTTTTATGGAGAAACTGAGGTGAGGCCGAATGAAAAAACCAATCATTACTTTTAATAATTTTTCCTTTCAATATCATAGCCAATCTGAACCGACATTAAAGGGGATTCAATTAACCATCTATGAAGGAGAAAAGGTTTTAATCGTTGGGCCTAGTGGTAGTGGTAAATCAACATTGGCGCAATGTATCAACGGGTTAATTCCCAATATTTATGAAGGTGAGATTCAAGGAACAGCTACGGTTGCTGGTAAAAATATCCAAGAAACAAGTCTATTTGATTTGTCTTTTGATGTAGGAACTGTTTTGCAAGATACCGATGGGCAGTTTATCGGTTTAACGGTTGCTGAGGATATTGCTTTTGCTTTAGAAAACGATGCAGTTGAACAAGCAGAAATGAAAAAAGCGGTCCACAAATGGTCCGAGATTGTTGAACTGAATCAGTTATTGCAACACCGTCCACAAGATTTGTCAGGTGGTCAAAAACAACGTGTATCTATGGCGGGCGTTCTAATTAACCAATCAAAAATTTTACTTTTTGATGAACCTTTGGCTAATCTTGACCCACGAGCGGGACAAGAAACAATGACTTTGATTGACACCATTCAACAAGAAACAAAAGCGACTGTTTTAATAATAGAACATCGCTTAGAGGACGTTCTTTGCGAATCAGTTGATCGAATTATTGTCATGAATGAGGGCGCAATTATTTCTGATACAACGCCAGATGAATTGTTACGTCAAGATACGTTGACCCAACAAGGGATTCGTGAACCTCTGTACGTTACAGCCATGAAATATGCTGGGATTGATTTAACACAAGTTAGTCATTTAGACAAATTAGCCGAAGTGTCAGGCGAAACGGTTTTGCCTAAAATGACACAGTGGTCTGTCCAACCTAGTTCAGTTAGTGCAGTCAAAGGAGCTGAACTATTACGTTTGGAACAAGTGTCCTATCAATATGATCGTCACGGTGAAAAAGTGTTAGATGACTTCTCAGTAACTATTCATCATGGAGAAATGATCAGCATTGTAGGAAAAAATGGTGCCGGGAAGTCTACACTTTCTAAAATAATTTGCGGGTTCATCACGCCTCAATCGGGCAAGATTTTATGGGAAGGACAGGATTTTTCCAATTATTCAATCAAAGAACGTGCAGATAAAATTGGTTATGTGATGCAAAATCCCAATCAAATGATTTCTAAAAAAATGATTTTTGAAGAAGTAGCTTTAGGATTAGTTTTACGAGATGTGCCACAAGCAGAAATTGAGGAACGTGTGACGAATATTTTACATATTTGTGGGCTGTATCCCTTCCGGAACTGGCCGATTTCTGCGTTGAGTTTTGGGCAGAAAAAACGGGTAACTATTGCATCAATCTTAGTTTTAGAACCTGAATTATTAATTTTAGATGAACCAACAGCTGGACAAGATTTTAAACATTATACAGAAATGATGACATTTTTAGAAGAATTGAACCGCTTAGGTGTGACTATTTTAATGATCACTCACGATATGCACTTAATGTTGGAATATACAACACGTGCGTTAGTAGTTTGTGATGGACGTTTACTAGCAGATGCGACTCCAGTTGCTGTTTTAACAGATGAAAAATTAATTCAAGCAGCTTCTTTAAAAGAAACGAGCTTGTTTACCTTTGCTAAAGCGTTAGGCTTGGAAAATCCCTTGCTATTTACGGAAAAATTTGTTGCTTACGATCGTGAGGTGCGTTTTGGATGAGTGAACGACAAATGTTAGGCTATCATCCTGATTCAACCTGGATTCATCGCTTAAACGGCACAAGCAAATTAGTCTTTTTAATCGTTGTCTCTGTGGCTTGTATGACCACGTATGATACTCGTTATCTGTTAGGAATGTCTGTGGTTTCGCTTGTTTTGTTAAAATTATCAAATATTAAATGGCATCAAATATCTTTTGTTATTAAATTTATTGCTATTTTTTCTTTGTTAAATATCTTAACGGTTTACCTTTTTGCACCTGAATATGGGGTTGATTTATATCAATCACGTACCGTGATTTGGGAAGGAATCGGACGGTTTACTTTGACACAAGAAGAATTATTTTATGAATTTAATTTAGTTTTAAAATATTTCTGTACGATTCCGTTGGCATTAATCTTTTTATTAACAACAAATCCTAGTGAATTTGCCTCCAGCCTGAATCGAATTGGTGTGAGTTATCGGATTAGTTATGCAGTAGCGCTGGCTATTCGTTATATTCCCGATATCCAAGAAGATTTTTTTAATATTTCTTTAGCACAACAAGCGCGAGGTTATGAGATGTCTAAAAAGGGACGGTTAGGCCAACGAATCAAAGGCGTAGCACAAATCGTTTTACCCTTAATCCTATCTAGTTTAGATCGAATTGAAACTGTGAGTACCGCTATGGAATTAAGGCGTTTTGGTCAAAAGAAAAATCGAACGTGGTATGCGCAACAACCTTTTCATCTGCGTGATTTTTCGGTAATGATACTTGCCTTATGCTTATTAGGAATCAGTTTCTGGTTGTTCCATGTGAATGGTGGCCGGTTTTATAATCCATTCCAATAAATAACAAATTGATAAGGTTCTATAAATAGAACGGATATTTTTTTATTATTAAGAATCTAGTACTTTCGCTTACTATGAGTGTACTAGATTCTTTTTTTTACAACTTTAAAGAACTAGACCAATTTTCGGTTTTTAGATTTTTGTTGACAAGTACCTACTTTTAATTGTATGATTGTTTATGTTTCTACGGAATATATTTACAAAGGAGGTATATAGACCAATATCGGATAGCGCCAGACCTGAACGTTCAGGTGACGAGGAGAGAGCTTATCGAAGATTCGGCGGGTGGCTCTAGGGACTGCACTCTACAGATAACAAAGAAAAACTAATTGTGAAGTTAGAACAAAGCGGTTATCACGCAGGTAGAAACATATAATGGGATTTGCTAGTTAAACAGGACCTAGTAAATACAGAATTTCAATTGGAAAGTAGGAATTAGCATTATGTGTGGAATTGTCGGAATGATTGGAAAAGAAAATGTCACGGAAAGTTTGATTCAAGGATTAACAAAATTGGAATATAGAGGTTATGATTCTGCTGGGATTTGTGTGAATGATCAAAGCCAACAGCCCCATGTAGTTAAGGCAGTTGGGGGCATTGCCGATTTAGCAGCAAAATTAACGCCAGAAATCGATGGAACAGTTGGTATTGGTCATACTCGTTGGGCCACTCATGGCGAACCAACTGTCGCCAATGCACATCCCCATGTTTCAAGCGATCAACGCTTTGCATTAGTGCATAATGGTGTCATTGAAAACTTTGAAGAATTAAAAGAACAATTTTTAAGTGGTGCTCACTTAATTGGTGATACAGATACTGAAATCGTCGTTCAATTAATTGCTCATTTTGCTGAAAATGGTTTTTCAACAAAAGATGCTTTTAAAGCGGCTTTAGCCGAAATTAAAGGTTCATACGCTTTTGCATTAATGGATAAAATGGACCCCAATACTATCTACGTAGCGAAAAATAAAAGCCCGTTACTTATCGGTCTAGGTGAAGGCTTTAATGTTATTTGTAGTGACGCGATGGCGATGATTAAAGAAACCAATCAATTTGTTGAGATTGTTGATGGTGAAATTGTAACTGTTACAGCGGACAAAGTAGTAATCGAAACGCCAGAAGGACAAGTAATCAACCGAGAACCTTTTGAAGCGCAATTAGATTTAAATGACATTGAAAAAGGAACATATCCGTTTTATATGCTCAAAGAAATTGATGAACAACCTGCAGTGATGCGCAAAATTGTTCAAGCGTATACTCAAGGTGAAAAAGTGACTTTAGATGAGGCGTTACTTGAAAAAATTAATCAATGTGACCGAATTTACATTATTGCTTGTGGGACAAGTTATAATGCAGGTTGGGTCGGAAAATCTTTAATTGAAACGATTGCCAGTATTCCTGTGGAAGTTCATTTATCAAGCGAATTTGGCTACAACATGCCTATTTTATCTGAAAAACCGTTCTTCATTTTCTTAAGTCAAAGTGGTGAAACGGCGGATAGTCGCCAAGTACTGGTACAGGTTAATGAATTAGGGCATCCATCACTTACATTAACAAATGTTGCTGGCTCAACATTATCACGTGAAGCGGACGATACCTTGTTATTATACGCAGGACCAGAAATTGCTGTCGCTTCCACCAAAGCTTATACTGCTCAAATCGCTGTCTTAGCTATTTTAGCAAAAGCAATTGGCGAAGAACGCCAAACATTAGCAGCCGTCTCATTTGATGTGGCTCACGAATTGAGCGTGGTAGCAGCTGTCATGGAAACCTTGATTGATGAAAAACAACAAATGAAAGCCTTAGTGGAAGATTATCTGACGTATACTCGAAATGCCTTCTATATCGGGCGAGGAGTCGACTATTATGTGTCGATGGAAGCGGCCTTGAAGTTGAAAGAAATTTCCTACATTCAAGCAGAAGGCTTTGCGGCAGGTGAATTGAAGCATGGAACGATTGCCTTAATTGAAGAAGGAACACCTGTGATTGGGATTGTGACAGATGCCAAAGTCGCAGCCCATACAAGAGGCAATTTAAAGGAAGTCGAAAGTCGTGGAGCAAGAAATATTGTGATTGCCTTGGAATCCTTGGCAAAACCACAGGACCAACTGATTATTCCAGATGTTCATCCGTTACTTTCTGCCTTAGTTAGCATTGTTCCAGGCCAATTATTAGCGTACTATGCAACCTTACAAAGAGGCTACGATGTTGATAAACCAAGGAACTTAGCCAAAAGTGTAACTGTTGAGTAAATCAAGAACCTGAGAGAAATATGTTTAACGGGTTTTCATGAGTTTTAATATCTGAGACAAAAATCACTTTAGATTTTTGTCTCAGATATTTTTTATAAAAGAAAGATATTCAGTCAAAAATGAAAGATTCCAAAGAAATTCTTTTTTTCCGTTGAAAACTGTTTGCATTTTAGCAAAATTAGATATAATTAATAAGAACCGAAAAATAAGAATTAGCCAGTGAGGTAACTTTGTTTGAAAGAAAGCAAAAAGTAGGTTAAGCTGAAAAGTGCTAATTTATTTAACAAAAAAAGATTGTGAGTTGTTTGATATGGATCAGTTTAGTACATTAACTGAACAAGAATTTACTACCTTTGCAATGACACATCCTGCAGGTAACTTTTTAGAAACACCCGAAATGAAACATTTATTGGAACGACGTGGCTGGCATTGTGAATACGTTGGCGTCAAACGAGAAGGCCAACTAATTGCTGCGTGTATCCTAAGCAAGAAAAAAGTCAAAATTGGTTATGCTTTCGACATTGACGGCGGAATTTTGATGGATTATACAGATAAAAAATGTGTAGAAGCCTTTTTCACAGGCTTAAAAAAATATGTGAAAAAAAATGATGGCCTTTATTTAACCTTTACTCCAAATAAACAAATTTGTTTACGTGATTTTAATGGCGGTGAAGTTGAAAAGGTCAATCAAGAAACATTTGACTATTTCACATCAATTGGTTTTGAACACCAAGGGTTTGATGTGCACAATTTTGATGGCGCGCCACGTTGGCTGTTTGTTAAAGATATGGCTGGATTAACAGAAGAAGAGCTCTGGAAATCTTATGGAAAAGATGCTAAATATGACATCAAGAAAACATGGGAATATGGAGTAACAACCCGAGAACTTCGTTACGAAGAGCTACCTCTCTTTAAGAAATTAACGGAAGAAACAAGTGCACGACGTAATTTTGAAGATAAGGATTTAGCTTATTACCAAGCTGTTTATGAAGAGTTTGGCGAACGAGCAAAATTTATGGTGGCGGAACTAAACTTTGCTACTTATTTAGAAAATCTTCATGAGAAATTACGCAAATTACAAGAGACGCTCAACGAAGTCAATGAAGCGTTAATTGCCAATCCTAAAAGCCGTAAAAAAAATAACCAGAAACGTGAATTTGAAGATGAAGTTCGTACCGTGCGCAAACGGATTGACGAGGCTAAAGAAATGAAAACATCAGATGAACCTGAAATTTTAGCAGGTGCCTTATTCATTGTTCATCCACAAGAAGTTGTTTACTTGTTTAGTGGTACGTATGAAAAATATAAACAATACTATGCACCGTATTTAATTCAACATAAAATGTTAACTTACACAGTAGAAAATAACATTCCCAAATATAATTTTTATGGCGTTGACGGTGTCTTTGATGGAAGTGATGGGGTTCTTAAATTCAAACAATCCTTTGGCGGTCATGTCGAAGAATTAATGGGCAATTTCCAATGGAAAGCCAAACCAATGAAATATGCCTTATATCACGCATTAAAAACAATTAAAGAAAAAGTCTAAAATTAAAACCCAATCCTTAAAAAGGAATGGCAAAGTGAGGCGTTTAAATGGAAAATCAAGTCGAGGTTATGACGTATGCACAGTTAAAAGAAATTATGCAGGTGTTAGAAGCAAACGAAGCGATTACAGAAGATACAAAAGTCTTTATTGATACAGGCTGGGATAGCGTGCAAGAAGTAGCCCCAGATGCAGTCAGTATTGAAAAAGTTGCTAAATTTACAGTAGCAGATGTTTTAACAAACGAAAGTTTTGCTGGCTATAGTTTAGAAGAAAAGGCGGAGAAAATGAACGCTGAGGGCGACCTAGAAACGGCAATTATTATTCGTAATCTTTACTAAAAAAGTCCGTTTGAATAGTTAAAATCGAGGTCGGGACAGAAGTGTATAGCTCCGAGCAACGCGTAGTGTTGGTTCTGTTCCCGCCGGTTATCAGGTTTTGAGCCTGGAGCAAAAATCCAAAGTGATTTTTGTCCCAGGCTCATCTGCTTTAAATAAGAAATAAAGGAGGTTAGATATGAGTACCATTCA
Organism: Enterococcus sp. DIV0183; assembly: GCF_050541505.1. Classification (NCBI taxonomy): domain Bacteria; kingdom Bacillati; phylum Bacillota; class Bacilli; order Lactobacillales; family Enterococcaceae; genus Enterococcus; species Enterococcus sp. DIV0183. The sequence continues at coordinate 1,781,992 of NZ_CP172932.1, read as the reverse complement.
TGAATTTCCAAAAAACTATGAACGTTTTATTGCACAAGGAGAAGAAGCACTTGTAGAACATAATCAGATCGCCGCTTTAGAAAATTTTCAACAAGCCTATCAGCTACAACAAACGCCGCCAGTAAACCAAAAAATTGTCCAATTATTGTTGGAAATGGGTGAAGCTGACGAAGCACTAGCATTGGCAGAAGCGTTCCAAGAGACTTATTTTGAGAACCTTGAAACAGCGGCAATTTATATGCAAATTTATAGTCAAAGTCGTCGCTTTATTGAAGGGTATATTTTATTGAAGCAATTACTTCAAACTAAAAAAATAACGCTAGCACAACAAAAAACGTTAGAACAGCAATTAATGCAAGTGGAAGAGGCGTATCAACAATTAGAAACGCAGCAAATTCAAGCAATTAAAAGGAACTTGTTAGTAAGCGATCAATTGCCCGTTTATCAACAATTAGCGAACATTAAAACCAGTTTATATTTGCCTAAACCAGTATTTGTGGAAGTCGCAAAAGATTTAGTTATGAACCAAGCACTTAGTTATTTTGCTCGGGAATGGTTCATTGAAGAATTAGCACTGTTGCAATTTTCAGAACCACTGACTTTTCTTTGGTATGACAATCAGCCTCAGACAGTCTTACTAGAAGGAAAAACTGGACCGTTAAATACGCCGATCTATTCCGAAATTTGTACTGAACTTAGGAATCGTTTAGAAAATGATGATCCAATTATGCTGCAGCATTTGGAAGAAGAAATTCGGTTGCATCTTGCCTATTTGTATCCATTAGCAGAGACGGTTATTTCAGATCCAACTATCTGGGTCTGGGGTTATTTGGCAACCTATTATCCTGAATATATTGAAAAAGAATTGACTGAAGCAAAAGGCCATCAAATCGATGCTGTTCAAAAAGTTCAACAGGCGATACGAACGGCATTTACACAAATAATGCTTTAAAAAATGGCACGTCCTAAAAGCGAGGACGTGCCATTTTTTCGGTTTCAGAAATTTGCTGAATCTGCTCTAATTGCTTTTCTTGACTGATTATTGCGGATAATAGAAAAAAGCAAGACAGAAATAAGTAAAAAGAATTCCTTGAATCAAGCAAATCACAACGAACAATGGCGTTGCTCCTGGAAAAGAATCAGAAATCCGTGTAATTAAAAATTCAACTAACCATAAAATCATTGAAAATAAAAATAATTTTTTCTGACGAGTTCTCATAGTCCGCAACAACCTTTCTGGTGATTTTCACTTCTCTATCATAACATAGAAAACGAGCTGTTTTTTCTCAAAAATTTTGTTACTTCATAAGAAAAATGGGAAATAAGCAAGTTTCAGGAAGTACTAGCTTTACCGAAAAGAATACTTAATCCATCTTAATCAAACCATACAGTCACGTTTATTGCAAAAGAAGTGTTTTTGGATGGAACAAATTATTTCATAAACACAAATATTTCTTTGTTGTTTGTATAAATGTCATAAAAGTGATTACTTACTACTTTTTGATTTTTAGACATATCCGTATCGGTCAGTGGTGCCATCTCTAATCCTAAATTCGATGAAGTATTGAACCAAACGTAATTAGGGAAGTATAGACCGTCATTTGGTGGCACAATTTTTGAAAGAATTGGGTAGTTTCGACTTGTATTAGCATAAACAGTTGAATTTTTGAAAAACGTATTTAAATAAACTTTTTTTCGTTCGTTTGTTACAACATTTTTTAAATCATCTGTTAAAACAGCTGCTTGGCGATTGAATGCTTCTTTTTGATAGTTTAATGTGGAAGAATACACCAAAACAAACGATAAAATATAATAAGATAACAAGCTGGCCACAAGTAACGAAGTTAGATAAATTGCTTTCACTTGTCGATTGTTAAATAAACTTAACATGCTGATTGTAACGAAAACAGCAAATCCGTAAATATAGCGAGGCGCATCACCTGCGATATTTCTTGAATAGACAATAAAAATGCCAAAACTTAAGAGAGAAGCAAGTCCTAAATACAAGATACAATAAAGGAAACTTAAGCCTAAGTTGATTTTGCTATTTGATAGATGACTAATAAAAAATAAAACAAGCAGTAGGAGCAGTAATAAAAGCCATAAACGATTACTCTGGTTCAATAGCTCTGAAAAATAATGGTAACTATTTTGATAAGCCACACTGGGAATATCGTGCAAACTTGGTAAGGCCTGACTGCCCCCAATGTTGTTTGTTGCGGAAGGTACAAATTTTAACTCGATAAGGTAGCTGACTATAGAAAGTAGATAAGCGATAGCAGCAAGTGCGACTTTTTTGCAAAGAGCAATGAAATTTTCTCCAGCAAGTAACTGCTTGAAAGTAAGGAATAAGACGATAACTATATAAATTCCTGACGAGGCTTGGTAAGTATTAAACATAACAAACAGTGAAAAAACAGAAACCAAGAAAAACGTAAAAGAATTACGCTGCCACCAATAAAAAGGAAGAAACGAACAAAAAATACTCAATGTCATATAGGGACTATCAAACCTGAAACTAAGACATTGGAGGAACCAAGGATTGAGGCCAATTAAAGTAGCTACTAAAGAGGAACCCCAGCTAATTTTTTGGTCATTGATGATATAAATTGCCAGTATGCTTGTGAGAGATAAGATAAGACCTGTTAGAATCGGTGTGGTCAAGCCCAGATCTGTCAAATGACGACTTCCTTGAACAAACCATGAGAGAAATTCACTGCCCCAACGTGCGTAAGTCGTACCAAAATCTGTCATTCCAGCGACTTGGCGAGCATTATCATCTAAGTAAGGGAAATTGATAATGCCGATGGATAAAACTGCCACTTGATAAATTAAAATGATCAATAGAAGATAGGCTTTATTTTCAATACACCAATTCTTTAAATCAAATTTTTTTGATTCTGTAGGTAATTGTTTCATCATTGTACTCCACTCCAATAATTATTTAACAATTAAAATATACCATAACGAGTGGAATGAAGAAATTGCTTTTGTTATTTTCTCATCTTGACAGAACACTAAGGGTAGGCAAAACAAAAAAATCCCAACTCTTTATTAAAGAGTTGGGATTTTACCAAAAAGCCACCTGCCGGGCTTGAACCGGCGACCCCCACCTTACCATGGTGGTGCTCTACCAACTGAGCTAAGGCGGCACTTTCAAAGGCTAAACTAACTCGAGGATTGCAACGAAGTGAAACCCATAGAGTTCATTTTCAAAGGCTACACTGCGACGAGTAATCGTCAAAGTTCCTTTTGAAAAATCGTACAAATCTCGTGCACAAGAAATAGAATAACGTATAGACGAAAGTTTGTCAATTGCTCTTTCGTAAAAAAAGAAAAATGATTTTTTTCTAAGAAAAACTGTTGACAATCTCTTTTTTCTCTAGTAAAGTGTAAATCAACATCACAGATAACTATTCATTCGTTGAAGAGAAGAGTAAATTTTGATGACCTTCAAAAGAGAGTCCTGATTGGTGAAAAGGGACAAGGTTCAGAAAAGTTGAAGATGGCCTCTGAGAATAAATTGCTGATAAGTAAGCAATTTCGGCTAAGCACCCGTTACCATGTGCACCAAGTTAATAAAGACTTGGATAAGAGATGAGATATAAAGAATCAGTTATATTTCAAAAAAAGGTGGTACCGCGAATCATTCGCCCTTTACTAGCAAAACGCTAGTGAAGGGCTTTTTGCTGTGAATCACTACGACTGGCGCGAAGCGACAGAGCAGATGATGTCTGCGATTACTCGACGCAGGATGGCCTTTGTGAGTGATGAACAGTACAAGGTGACCGAAGGGCAAGTTGTGTCATTTGCACGAAAGTGTTCCTACGATTCTCGTCACAGTCAAATCCTGTTGAGCACTACGACTGATGCAAAGAGAGAGAGTAGCTATTATCTGCGATTACTCGATGCTTGAAGGGGTAGTAACTCTAGTCTGTTTGATTTTGAAAATAAACGAAAATCAGTTTAAAATGAATAGAAATAAAAAAGCAGTGATATAGTAAGTACAAGACTTGATTTGTCTAACAGAGAGCCTAGGTAGCTGAGAATAGGTGACAAAGACGTTTTGGAAAATGGCTATTGAGCAAGCGCTCCGAGTGTTAAACACAAGGCGGCGACGGGGGCTCCCGTTATCGAGCTAGGGTATCGAACATATTGTTCCGTACTTGAAAAGGGAATTTGTGTGAGCAAGTTCTGAACATGAGGTGGTAACACGCAAAAAAGCGTCCTCAACGATACAACTCGAGTTGTGTCGTTGAGGATGCTTTTTTCTTTTTTATGAAAAAATGCAGGTTGGTAAGAATGAAGGGGGATAAAGAATGATTGAACTAAAAAATATCAGTGTGACATTTCAACAAAAAAAACAAGAAATTCAGGCTGTCCAAGATGTTTCTTTGACAATTGATAAAGGGGATATCTACGGAATCGTTGGTTATTCCGGTGCTGGAAAAAGTACGCTAGTACGGGTAATTAATTTATTGCAACGACCAACAGCGGGCACCGTTATTATTAACAAAGAAAATATTTTAACTTTTTCTAAAAAGGAATTACGACAACAACGAAAAAAGATTGGAATGATTTTTCAACATTTTAATTTGATGAAAGAGCGGACTATATTTAGTAATATCGATTTTTCATTAAAATATTCTGGGCTAAGTAAAAGTGAACGGCGTCAAAAAATCAGCCATTTATTAGAGCTAGTTGGACTAAGTGAAAAACGGGACGCTTACCCCAGTCAACTATCAGGAGGGCAAAAACAGCGGGTTGCGATTGCCCGCGCTTTAGCAAATGATCCTGAAATTTTACTTTGTGATGAAGCGACGAGTGCGTTAGATCCAAAAACAACGGGACAGATTTTAGCTTTGTTAAAAAAGTTAAATCAAGAACTGAACTTGACGATTGTCTTAATCACCCATGAAATGCAAGTGGTTAAAGAAATTTGTAATAAAGTCGCGGTGATGGAAAATGGCTGCGTTGTCGAATCAAACGATATTGTTTCGATTTTTAGTCAACCCCAACAACCTTTAACAAAAGATTTTATTCGGACAGCAACTCATATTGACCAAGCATTAACAACAATTCTTGAACATCCTAAATTAGCTGATTTAGATAAAAATCAAGAATTAATTGAATTTTCTTATGTGGGGGATCAAACGAATGAGCCATTAATTGCACAATTGTATAGCCAATATCAGGTGTATACGAATATCCTTTACGGCAATGTCGAAATTGTTCAAAATGTTCCTATTGGCCATTTAATTGTGGTGCTTTCTGGTGATGAGGCCCAGCGTCAACAAGCCCTTACTTATTTAGCGAAACAAGGCGTGCGAACCAATGTTTTGAAAACCTATCAGCAAACGAAGCAAAAGCAGAATTTACAGGTGATTTAAAAAAGGAGTGAACTGAGAATGTATCAATTATTTGAGAAATATTTTCCGAATGTTGTCCAATTAAAACAAGAGTTTCTTCAAAGTACATGGGAAACATTATACATGGTTTTTTGGACAGCATTGATTGCTGGTGTGTTAGGAGTCTTGTTGGGTGTCGTGCTTGTCAGTACTGGCCCCAGTGGTGTTTTGAAAAATCCACCCCTGTATAGTGTCTTAGAAAAAATTATTAATGTTTGCCGCTCTATTCCTTTCATTATTATGCTCGCACTGATTCAACCATTAACACGAATTTTGGCAGGAACGACAATTGGTACAACCGCAGCGTTAGTCCCATTAGTTATTGGCGTAATTCCGTTCTTCGCGCGCCAAATTGAAAATGCGTTATTAGAAGTGGATCCTGGCGTTATTGAAGCGGCAGAAGCAATGGGGACGAGTCCCTTAGGGATTATTTTTCGGGTTTATTTAATTGAAGGGTTACCAAGTATTATTCGTGTTTCAGCAGTGACAATTATTAATTTGATTGGATTAACAGCCATGGCAGGAGCGATTGGAGCCGGTGGTCTGGGCAACTTAGCGATTACTCGAGGATACAATCGGTTTCAAACCGATGTGACATTTATGGCCACGTTAATTATTTTAATTATGGTATTTATCAGTCAAGCCATTAGTAATCAATTAATCAAAAAAACATCACATTAGAAAAAAGGAGAAATGACAAATGAAAAAATTTAGTAAATTAATTGGACTTATTGGGGTATTAGCTTTTACGATTGCAGGTTGTGCATCGGGGTCTGCGAAGGATACTAAGGAAGAAACCGTTAAACTAGGGGTTGTAGGAACAAAAAATGATGAATGGGAATCGGTCAAAGACCGTTTGAAAAAGAAAAATATTGATCTACAATTGGTAGAATTTACAGACTATACGCAACCAAATGCAGCATTAGCAGAAAAAGAAATTGATTTAAATGCCTTTCAGCATCAAATCTTTTTAGACAATTACAATAAAGAACATGGGACGAAATTAGTATCAATTGGCAATACAGTCAATGCACCATTGGGAATTTACGCTAATAAATTGAAAGATATCACGAAAATTAAAGACGGCGGAGAAATTGCTATTCCTAATGACCCAACGAATGGTGGGCGGGCGTTAATTTTATTACAAACTGCAGGACTGATAAAAGTTGATCCTGCGAAACAGCAATTACCGACTGTCAGTGATATTACTGAAAATAAACGCCAATTGAAAATAACTGAATTAGATGCTACGCAAACGGCGCGTGCTTTACAAGATGTCGATGCTTCAGTGATTAATAGCGGCATGGCTGTCGATGCTGGGTATACACCAGATAAAGATGCTATTTTCTTAGAACCTGTAAACGAAAAAGCGAAACCTTATGTGAACATTGTCGTGGCTCGAGAAGAAGATCAAGAGAATAAACTTTATCAAAAAGTTGTAGAAGAATATCAACAAGAAGAAACGAAAAAGGTCATTGCGGAAACATCAAAAGGCGCCAATGTTCCGGCCTGGGAAACATTTGGTAAAAAATAAAGGAGGCATTTATAATGAGTACAACAACGATTCAAACAATCCAAGAAGCTATTGCTACAGAAAAGGAATGGATAATCCATTTAAGACGTCATTTTCATCAATACCCTGAAGCAAGTTTAAAAGAATATGAAACGATTAAGCGAATTAAAAAAGAACTACTAGCCTTAGCTATTCCTTTTGTAGAAGTAGGGGAAACGGGTGTTTTAGCAACCATTGAAGGAAGTCTTGGCGCTGGCAAAACGATTTTGTTACGTGCAGATATTGATGCGTTGGAATTGCCAGATGCAACAGGTGCTGCCTATGCTTCTAAAAATCCAGGACTCAATCATGCTTGTGGACACGATGGTCATGCGGCAGCATTGCTAGGTGCAGCTAAAGTGCTCAAAAAACATCAGGATACCTTTTCAGGAACGATTAAACTGGCCTTCCAGCCAGCTGAAGAAATTGGTGCAGGCGCTCGACAATTTGTGGAAGGAAATTATTTAGAAGCAATCGACCAAGTGTTTGGGATTCATTTAGATTCTAGTGTGCCGGTCGGAAAATTAGTCGCTACCAAAGGCGCCACCAACGCCTCTTGTGATATTTTTAAAATTGAAGTCAGTGGTCAAAGTAGTCACGTCGCCCAACCACAGAATGGCCGGGATGCTGTTTTAGCAGCGGCCAGTATCGTTGTGGAATTACAAAAAATTGTAGCTCGCGAGATTGATCCTTTAGATTCTGTCGTAGTAGGAATTGGCGTTTTACAAGCAGGAACACGCTATAATATTGTAGCAAACCAGGCAACCATTGAAGGTACTGTTCGAACATTTAGTCAGGAAACGCGCCAATTTGTTTTACAACGAGTCGAAGAAATTGCCCATGAAATTGCCCAGTCTCATCGCACAGAAATTGCTGATTTTTCTGTTTATGCAGCAGCGAATCCATTAATTAATGAAGAACAAGCAACCAACCGTGCACAGCAGGTAGCCAGTGAAATTGTTGGTTTTGAAAATGTTGTGACCGATCATCCTAAAAGTTTAGGGGCGGATGATTTTGCTGATTACTTAGCGGTAATTCCTGGTATCTATGGACGGGTCGGTTCACGAAACCCTGAAAATCCTGCTACTCATTTTGGACACCATCATGAACAATTTGATATTGATGAACGTGCCTTACTTTTAGCAGCAGAGTACCACGTACGCTATGCATTAAACTATTTATCAGAATAATAGGGATAGGGAGCCGACAAAATGATTGTTTGTGGGCTCCTTTCGTTATAAACCAACGTGGCTTGCTTTCTTGTCATACTATGGTAGAATACAAGCATAAGAAAGGTGATTCACATGTTTTTTGTTTTAACTGATAAATTAACAAGAAAAGTAGCTCCCGATAGTTTAAGAACAGATGAAGCACTGTTGTGGAGCCGAGCAATTAATTTCTTCATCGCTTGATAGCACATTTTTTGACTAGAAAAGCTAGTCTTATTTGAGTGTACGTACAAGCGGTTGTCGGGATTTCTGTCAGGATGGACGACGTGCAGACGTGGTTCTTTTTTTGTTGTCCCAAAATAATCAGTTAACAAGAAAGAAGTGACGAAAATGAGTATTTTAACTATTGAACATTTAACGCATCGATTTGGCGAAAAGGTCTTGTATGAAGAGGCTTCATTGCAAGTGAATAAAGGGGATCATTTAGGCTTAACTGGCCAAAATGGTGTCGGCAAATCCACCTTAATTAAAATTTTAACGGGGGAAGTATTGCCAGACGAAGGAACGATTCAGTGGCAAAAAAATTGCAAGATTGGGTACTTGGATCAGCATGTTTCTGTAGAACAATCACTAACGATGGTTGATTTTTTGAAACAAGCCTTTCAAGAACTTTTTGATAAAGAAGCGAAACTGACAAAACTTTATGAAGAATACAGTCAAACGGCTTCGGAAAAACTTTTAGAACAAGCAGGCAAGTTACAAACAGATTTAGATGAAAGTAATTTTTACCAAATCGACACGATTATTCAGGATTTAGCCAATGGGTTAGGACTACAAGCAATTGGTTTGGATAAAAAGTTAGGGGAGCTAAGCGGTGGTCAACGTTCAAAAGTGATTTTAGCAAAATTATTGTTAGAGGCCCCTGATGTGTTACTTTTAGATGAACCCACCAACTATTTAGATGATACACATATTCAATGGCTTGTTCGCTATCTGAATAATTTTGAAGGAAGCTTTCTATTAGTCTCCCATGATTATCAATTTTTAAATGAAGTGACGAATTGCATCGCAGACATTGAGTTTGGCAAGTTAACCAAATATACTGGAAATGTAGAAAAATCTTTTGCACAAAAAGAGCAGAATAAACAAACCTATTTGAAACAGTATCAGGCCCAACAAGAAAAAATTGAAAAAATGGAAGCCTATATTCGTAAATACAAAGCTGGAAATCGAGCAACGATGGCTAAAAGTCGACAAAAACAATTGGACCGGTTGGAACGATTGACTCCGCCTGGTTCCTTGACTAAGCCAGCGATTGAATTTCCTTATCAAGGGTTAGTTGCAACGCAAGCACTAACGACCCAGAAGTTAGTTGTCGGCTATCGGGAACCTTTGTTAGAACCGTTAGATTTAATGGTTCATGTCGGTGAAAAAGTCGCATTGAAAGGCTTTAATGGGATTGGCAAATCAACATTAATTAAAACGTTGACGAAAGTGATTCCTTCATTAGATGGAGAATTTCATTATCCGCTGAATACAAAAATTGCTTATTTTACCCAAGACTTAGCGTGGCCTAATGAGCAGTTAACGCCACTAGACTATTTATCAGATCGTTTTCCAGATACAACGATTAAAGAGCGAAGAAGTCATTTGGCTAGAGCAGGTTTACCAGATAAGTTAGCAATGCAGTCGCTAGCCCTGTTAAGTGGTGGTGAGCAAACAAAAGTAAAACTAGCGGAACTAATGATGCAAACAAGTAATTTGTTATTTTTAGATGAGCCAACCAATCATATTGATGAAGCGGCCAAAAAAAGTTTACAAGAAGCAATTCACGTTTATCCAGGAACGGTTTTTCTGGTTTCCCATGAAGCAGATTTTTATGAAGAAATTGTGGATCGAGTAATTGATATTGAGGAATTAGTTAAATAAAGAAGAAAGAACCAAGTTGAGGGGGAGTCAACTTGGTTCTTTCTTCTTTATTATTTATTTACTCATTAAGCCATCATGGATTTTTGTTAAATTCCAGTTCATCATGCTGTAGTACGTATCGCCTTCTGTTCCTTCTTTGGCAAGGGAGTCTGTGAAAAGTGTATCGTAAATTGGTCGTTTCACTTCTTTTGAGACCCGTTCCATACTACGTTTATCGACACTGGTTTCAACAAATAACACAGGTGCTTTTGATTTCTTAATGGTATCAATAATCGTGGTCATTTGTTCAGGTGTTCCTTGACTTTCTGTGTTAATTTCCCAAATATAAGCGGCATTTAAATCATAAGCTTTGGAGAAATATTTAAAGGCACCTTCACTTGTAACTAATAATTTTTTATCATCAGGAATATCAGCAAATTTAGCTTTGGCTTCCTCATGTAGTTTGCTAAGTTTTTCGGTATAATTTTTCGCGTTTTCTGTATAGAAATCTTTATTTTTTGGATCTTTTTCTACTAACACGTCACGAATGTTTTCTACATATTTGATGCCATTTTCAATGTCTAACCAAGCATGCGGATCTTCTGTTTGTTCTTGACCGGCACTTGTTAAATATTGTGGCGTAACATTTTTACTTGTAGAAAAGTAATCTTTATTCTCAACTTTTTTGGCCGTTTTCATTAATTTGTTAAACCAGCCATTTCCGCCTGTTTCTAAGTTCAAGCCGTTAAAGAATAAAATGTCCGCTTCAGAAGCTTTCGCAATGTCTTCTGGTAACGGTTCATATTCGTGAGGGTCTGTCCCAATTGGCACAATACTATGCAGCTCAATTTTGTCTTGCCCAACATTTTTCACTAAATCAGATAGGATCGAGTTCGTTGTCACAATTGCTAATTTTTCTTTCTTTTCAGCGGCTTGATTCCCGCAAGCAGCTAACGTTAACCCTGCTAAAAGTGTTAAAAAAAATAAACTAAATTTTTTCATTCGTTGATTCCTCCATTTCTTTCTCACGGTTTACAAATACTAGGCCTTTCTTTGGTGAGAAAAAGAAAGCCAATAAAAAGAATAAGGCGGCGGTTAAAACAATCGTCGCACCAGAAGCTAAGTTATAAGAATAACTGAAGAATAGGCCAATCACTGAACTTAAAATCCCAAAAGTAGAGGCTAAGCCAATCATTGTCGGTAAGTGATTTGTTAATAGATAAGCTGTTGCCGCTGGTGTAATCAGCATGGCAATGACTAAAATAGTTCCGACGGTTTGCAAAGAAGAAACAGCGACTAATGTTAGTAAAAACATCAATGCATAGTGGAAAAATTGAATATTTAAACCATAAGCCTGAGCCATTGTGGGATCAAAAGAAGTGAGTTGCAACTCTTTATAAAACAATGCCACAAAAATCAAAACAATCACGCCGACGACACAAGTAATTAAAATATCGGTATCTGCGACCGCTAATACATTTCCAAACAGAATATGATATAAATCGGTGGAACTTTTTGCAAAAGAGATAAAAATAATCCCTAAAGCAAAAAAAGAACTAAAGACAACACCAATGGCAGTATCATTTTTTAGTGGACTTTTTTGGGTAATAAAGCCGATCGATAATGCAGCTAATAAGCCAAAAATAGAAGCGCCAAAAATATAATTGAAACCAAACATATAAGAAACAGCGACCCCTGGTAAAACAGCATGGGAAATCGCATCACCCATCAAAGACATCCCACGTAAAATAATGAATGAACCAATTACCCCTGAAATGAGTCCGACAATTACAGACGTCAAAAGGGCATTTTGTAAAAATTGATAACGGAATAAACCATCAATAAATGCAGCAATCATTTTGCAACCCCCTGTATTAATAAATCACCTAACAAATCACCGTATGCTTCTTGGAGCGTTTCTGCAGTAAATGTTTGTTCAACAGGACCCGCAGCAATTAGCCGGTTTTTCAAAACGATTAATTCATCAAAATAGTGGGACACTTTGTGCAAATCATGGTGAACAATGATAATCATTTTACCTTGATTTTTTAATGATTTAAGAATATCCATAATCACTTTTTCACTAGACATATCAATGCCGACGAAAGGTTCATCTAAAAAAATCACCTCAGCACCTTGGGCCAAAACACGGGCGATAAACACACGTTGTAATTGGCCACCAGAAAGTTCGCCAATCTGGCGTTGCGCATAGTCTTCTAATTGCACCATTTTTAATGCAGCCATGGCTGCTTGCTTTTCTTTCTTTCCTGGGCGTTTTAATAGTCCCAAGTTTGGATAGGTTCCTAGCAAGACCGTTTCAAAAACGCTAATTGGGAAACTAAGATCCAAGGCGCTACGTTGTTCTACATAGGCAATGGTTGTTTTTTGTTGGTCAATCGCTTGATTATTTAACAAAACATCACGTTCCTTTGTTTTAATCAAGCCTAATAACCCTTTAATAAATGTTGACTTTCCAGCACCATTTGGTCCGATAATTCCAGTAATTTTACCGGAGGGAATAGTAACGTGGATATTATTTAAAGCGGTCCGTCCTTGATATTGAACGGTTAACGCTTGAACAGCTAAGTTAAAGCTTTTTCTCATGAAATTCCTCCTTTTTAGGTTTGCCTTAAAATCAGTATAAGGGATAGTTTAAGAAAATGCAAATAATTTTTAGGCGCACCTAAATACAAGCGCTTTTTTCACAAAGAAAACCGTTTCTTTCAATAAATTAAGGAGGATCCCATGATTTTTATGACAAAAAATGGTAGAATATGAATGAAAACGACTATTATTTTATATTGACGGAGGATATCATGACCGAAAACTATCAAGATGACACCTTACGCATCTTCAGTTTAAATGCAAATCGACCACTTGCTGAAAAAATCGCAGCATCAGTAGGAACAGAATTAGGAAAAAGCACCGTGCGCCAATTTAGTGATGGCGAAATTCAAATTAATATTGAAGAAAGTATTCGTGGCGATCATGTCTACATCATCCAAGCAACGAATGCTCCTGTAAATGATCATTTGATGGAATTGCTTATTTTAATTGATGCATTAAAACGTGCTAGCGCAAAAACAGTTAATGTTATTTTGCCTTACTATGGTTATGCTCGCCAAGACCGCACAGCGAAACCAAGAGAGCCCATTACTGCGAAATTAGTTGCTAATATGTTGGTAGAGGCAGGCGCAACACGTTTGTTAACATTAGACTTGCATACTGTTCAAGTCCAAGGATTTTTTGATATCCCAGTAGATAATTTATTTACAATGCCTTTGTTCGCTCATTATTATCGTCAACAAGCATTAGTAGGGGAAGAAATTGTGATTGTTTCGCCTAAAAACAGTGGCGTTCAACGCGCACGTAGTTTATCGGAGTACTTAGATGCGACCTTAGCAATTGTAGACCATGAAGAGATTGATGGGGTGCGTCAAGAAGGTTACGTTATTGGGAATGTCGCTGGGAAAAAATGTATTCTTGTTGATGACATTTTGAATACTGGTCAAACGTTAGCCACAGCGGCGGAAGTTTTAATGAAAAATGGTGCGCAAGAAGTATATGCTTGCGCCTCGCATGGTTTGTTATCAGAAGGCGCAAAAGCAACCTTAGAAAATGCGCCAATTAAGGAAATTAGTATTACTGACTCTGTTTATACGACAGCAGACCGCCAACCAGCAACCTTGAATATTATTTCTTGCGCTGAGTTAATGGGGGAAGCGTTACTTCGTATCCATGAAAATAAACCAATGAGTCCATTATTCCGTTTAGAACCAAAAGGAGAATAAGTGATTCCTTAAACTAGAAATAGGTCTAACAACTTTAATAGTGTTGGGCCTATTTTTCTTATCTCTTTTATAAATAGAAGAGAAAGTATTCTGATTTTGTGTTTTAAGCTTTTTATGCTAGAATAACGCCAGAACATAAGGAAAGGGACGAGTCATTTGGAACCCATTTATTTAGATCATGCGGCAACAACACCGCTTCATCCAACGGTCATTCAAGCGATGACTGAAAATATGCAAACGACTTTTGGCAATCCATCAAGTATTCATCAGTTTGGACGAAAGGCACACGGTCTTCTGGAAGAAGTGCGTCAAACGATTGCCGAGAGCTTACAAGCCAAACCCCACGAAATTATTTTTAATAGTGGTGGTACAGAAGGGGATAACACAGCCATCTTGGCAGTTGCTTTTTCTCGTCAAAAGGAAGGAGAACATATTATTACTACGGCAATTGAACATCCCGCTGTGTTACGAACGATGGAATACTTAGAAACGTTAGGCTTTGAAGTGACTTACTTGCCTGTGAATGAAAATGGTCAGATTTCAATGGATCAATTCAAAAAGTCTTTACGCGAAGAAACGATCTTGGTTTCAATGATGTATGGCAATAATGAAATTGGAAATCGATTACCGATTGCTGAAGTTGGTGCAATTCTTAAAAATCATTCGGCGATTTTTCATACAGATGCCGTCCAAGCTTATGGAAGTGAAGTCATTTTACCTCATGAATTAGGGATCGACTTATTAAGTATTTCCGCTCATAAAATCAATGGTCCAAAAGGCGTAGGTTTTTTATTTAAAAGCGATGCAATCCAATTACCACCTCTTTTACATGGTGGGGAACAAGAAGAAAAACGACGTGCGGGCACGGAAAACTTAGCTGGAATTATTGGCATGGGTACTGCCGTTTCATTACTAACTTCTGCAGAAAAGCAAGCAAGAAAAACAGCCTATCAAAGTTTTCAAATGATTATTTTAAAAGCGTTAGAAGAAGCCAATATTGATTTTTCAATTAATGGTGAACCAACCAATCGTTTAGCGCATGTCTTAAATCTTCATTTAAAAGGAATTCCCAGTGATTTGCTCTTAATGCATTTGGACTTAAGAGGTATTGCGATTTCAACAGGCTCGGCTTGTACAGCGGGAACTGTGGATCCTTCGCACGTGTTGACAGCGATGTATGGAGAAAATTCCTCAGCTATTAAAGAATCAATCCGGATTAGTTTTGGCTACGGGAACACACCAGAAGAAATTGCGACTTTTTCTGAAGTACTAGTTGCAGTGATTCAACAATTGAAAAAATAATCTGATTGCGGCAGCTACAGGTTTTCGCTATAATGAAGATAACAATGAAAATAATGAGGTGGAACCCATGGCATTTACAACAACGGCTGCTGTTGAAGGCTCAACAGTTTTTTACAAAGTACATCCTAGTGCAAAACGCTATACATTAAAAGATAACGGCTTTACTGAAACAAAATCAGGGAACTTTCAATTGATTCGTTCCTTAGATCCAACGCCTCAGAGAAATGAAGGCTTCAAATTGAAAATTACGATCACTGCTGATCTAAAAGAGTTGAAAATGTCCATTACAACGGCAAATGGTTTAAAACCAATGAATATTTTCAAGAATGAACAACATGAAATGAGTAAAGAAAAATACTTTTTCTTAATGGATGGCTTAATTAGCCGTGGTGTATTAGAGAAAGTAGAATAATTTAGAGAAACCTGAAGAAACAAGTGAAAGTAGCTTGTTCCTTCAGGTTTTCTGTTTATTTGAAAGCAACAGCTTGTTGGCTGTGTCTTTGTTCCAAGTATTTTCTCATTATACGCCCGGCTTGCTTTACTTATTTCAAAAAAATAGTATAATGAAAAGCACTGAAAAGTTACGACCTTCAAATCGTGGATGATTTCAGAATCTAATTGAAATGATGGTGATAAAATGGCAGATAACAGCAAAACGCGTGTCGTGGTAGGCATGAGTGGCGGTGTCGATTCATCTGTCACAGCGTTGCTTTTAAAAGAGCAAGGCTATGATGTAATTGGGATCTTTATGAAAAATTGGGACGATACAGACGAAAATGGTGTCTGTACCGCAACTGAGGACTATAAAGATGTCGCAAAAGTAGCGGATCAAATTGGGATTCCGTATTATTCGGTCAATTTTGAAAAAGAATATTGGGACCGTGTGTTTGAATATTTTTTAGCAGAATATCGGTTAGGACGGACACCAAATCCAGATGTCATGTGTAATAAAGAAATTAAATTTAAAGCATTCCTAGATTATGCTATGCAACTAGGCGCTGACTATGTTGCAACTGGCCATTATGCACAAGTAGAAACGGATGAAAATGGCGTAGTGCATATGTTACGTGGAATTGACAATAATAAAGACCAAACCTATTTTTTAAGCCAATTATCACAAGCCCAATTGGCAAAAACAATGTTTCCGTTGGGTGGCATGGAAAAGTCAGAAGTTCGTGCAATTGCTGAACGTGCTGGATTAGCCACAGCCAAGAAAAAAGACTCAACGGGCGTTTGTTTTATTGGTGAAAAGAATTTCAAAGAATTTTTGAGTAATTATTTACCAGCTAAAAAAGGCAACATGGTGACAGAAGATGGCGAAATCAAAGGACAACATGATGGTCTTATGTATTATACTATCGGTCAACGCCAAGGCTTAGGAATTGGTGGCGGCGGTAAAACACAAGAACCATGGTTTGTGATTGGGAAAGATTTAACTACCAATACATTATATGTAGGACAAGGATTTCACCATGAAAAACTATATGCAACACATTTAGAAGCTAGTGAGGTTCATTTTACTGTTGATACACCAATGCCAAAAGAGTTTGACTGTACGGCTAAATTCCGTTATCGTCAAGCAGATATCCCAGTGCATGTTTCCTTATCTGAAGATGGCACAAAAGCAACCGTTACGTTTAAGGAACCAGCCCGCGCAGTCACTCCAGGTCAAGCTGTTGTTTTTTATGATGGAATGGAATGCTTAGGGGGCGGCTTAATTGATCGCGCCTACCAAGATGAAAAAGAACTACAATACGTCTAAAAAGTTTCACGAGTTGTGAAACAAAAAGCGTATAGTTAACCAAAAGAAAAGCGGATATGCTGGTCATAAAACCAGTAAATATCAGCTTTTCTTTTTTGTTTTATATGCCTATTTTTTTTAAAATAAGAAAAAGAGAAAAATTAAAAATTCAAATTGTGGATAACTTTTCTGTGTATAACTTAGTCATCATTTTTCTCTTTTTTTAATTCGGCGGTGCTTCGACGAACCCATAGAAGGTTAAGGAGAACCAGACAAGAAGTGGAAATAAAGACCCCACGATAACCGAAAGCGGCAGATACGCTTGAACCAATCATAGGACCAATCACATTTCCTGTCGCTTGGAAAGATTGATTGTAACTGAAAATACGACCTGCAGCGTCACTTGGGGAATAACGAGTGATCAACGTTTGAACAGCTGGTAGTAAACAGGCATCGGAAATCCCAACTAAGAAACGAAGCATGGCAAGCTGCCAGACATTTTGAACAAAGGCCATTGGTAGGTAAACGAAAATGGCTAAAATTAAGCCAATTGTCAAGATGCGTTCACTGCCAATACGATCGCCTAACCGGCCGAAACGAGGGGCGGCTATTAACGTTGCAATCCCTGGAATAGAAGCAATGACTCCGCTAATTAAGGTGACATTTCCGTGACCACCCAACAATTGTTGAATATATAAACTGATGATGGGACTAATTGAATTATTGGAAGCTTGAATGATTAATGTCGTAATAAACATTCCAAGAATCACGTGGGGATGTTCTAGTTTTTTTAAAATTTGTTTCCCAGATGCGGCTTGATTTTTTTCAATTGGCACAAACTCTTCATGGACAAAGACGAGACTCAAAACAAAAACGAGTAATAAAATCGTACCAGTAATGAAAAAGGTTGGCCGATAACCGAAAATAGACGCAGTGACACCGCCCAAAAGAGGACCAAGCAACGTGCCGGTAACAGAACCAGTGGCTAAAGTACCAAGCACTTGACCGCTTTTTTCCTTAGGTGTGCCTGTAGCAACTAACGCAGTCGCATTACTGATATAACCAGAAAAAACACCTTGTAATAAGCGCAAGCCAATCAATTGATAAACACTTGTGACTGCGCCCATTAAACTAATGACGATAGCCATCCCTAATGAAGCACGTAATAACATTAACTTGCGTCCTTTTCGGTCGGCTAAACGGCCCCACCAAGGAGAAACAATGGTCGTGACTAAAAAAGTGGAGGAGAACGTGATTCCGCTCCAAAAATTCAATTGTTGGTGGGTAAAAGTACCTAATGTGTTGATATAAAGAGGCATGAATGGCATCACTAAGCTAAAGCCAATACCAGCCATAAATGTGCCAAACCATAAAACAAGCAGATTTTTTTCCCAAGGTTGTCTTGGACGGAAAATTTTACTTTTAATTAATTCATACATTCTATTTCCTCACTTTCTAGTAAAGAAATTCAAATTTGGCTTTGGCGAGTAGTTGATCATTCAATGCTTGATGCAATTCATTCGCAAAAAAGCCTTCTTTTAAATTTAGTGGATTTTTTGTAGCGTACACATATAACGTATAGGTGTGCACACCAGAGCGAGGGCTTAACCCCAGATAACGTTCGGTTAACTCAGGTAACGTTTCAGTAGCAAGCGCAGGAATCATCTGTTTCCCCAAAGGAGAAGCAAGACTATTTTTTCCTTGAATGGTAGGCTTGAGTGCTGTTCGACTAAAGTCTTCAGGAATCTCATTGGTTACAGGAACATTGGCAGCTAACCAATGAATAAAAGGGAAACCGATTAGAGGAATCGTGTCATAATCAATTAATTCCCAGGATAAATAGCGGGCTTCTTTAGGAATGGCCGCTAAAGAAATAGGAAAAGATAAAATAGGACGTTCGTGTAATAAAAATTCTGCACTGGTTCGTTTGCCATAACGATCGGCCAAATGAGAACGGTTGGTAATATGCATGCCAAACAGCCTTCTTTCAAAAATAATGTTTACAAATTATTATTATAAACTATAATTTATAGTTTAAAAAGAGTCAATAGATATGATAAACTAATACTTGTCCAAAATTTAAGAATTGGAGGCGTCAGAAAGATGGCAAAAAAACGGAATTTAACGAAAGCCAAAATCCTTGAAAGTGCCCGCAATCTAGCGGAAGAATTGGGCGTTCAACAATTAACCTTTCAAAATTTAGCCGTTGATTTAGGCATCAAGTATCCTTCACTCTATAATCACTTTAAAAATATTGCTGAAGTAAAAAATGCTCTAGTGGACTTGTTAATTCAAGAATTAAATGATGCATTGCGAAGAGCCTTAGTGGGTAAGAGTGGCGCAGAAGCAATTCGGATATATGCTGAAACGTACCAACAATTTGCTTTTGAAAATTCTGCAGTCTATGAGTTACTTATCAGTGTGCCGAAAACGCAAAACCAACAATTAATTGAAGGCATCCATGAAACCAATCAAATTATCTTACAACTTTTAGCTTTTTATCCATTTAATAATGAAGAACGACTGCATAAAAGTCGAGAATTACGTAGCTTAATCCATGGTTATATTACCTTACGTTTTTTAGGTTATTTTCAACGCGAAGAAGCCACGCCGGAAGAAAGTTATCGTCGCATGATTGAAGATTTTATTGCTTCTTTAGAAGTGGCAGGATAAAATAAATTTCAAAAATTTCTCAGTCCGAAACCAAATCCTTGCAACTTTTTCAGAAAGTGACTATGATACCTACAGTAGCAAAAAAAGGAGCGGTTCAATGTATCAAGTAATTACAATGTATGGCGACAATGAACCTTGGTGGTTTTTTGATGATTGGCAAGAGGACATTGTTCAAGAAAAAACCTTCGATAACTTGACCGATGCAGAGACATATTATGTGGAAGTTTGGCAAAAACTTTCTCAGAATTATACATACGTCAACACAAAGCCTAACTATTTAACGGCTTTCTGGAATGATGGGGAAGAACGCTGGTGTGAAGAATGCGATGAAGATTTACAACAATACTTCGGTTTAGCATTACTAGAAAATCATCATGCGGTTACTTTTGAAAATAAAGCTGAGTTTACCACAATATCCAATCATTTTGGCAAAACAAAATTCTGCAAACGGAAAGTTATTTGAAACGCATGAGTTTAAAGAAAAACCTCAGGGAATTTTCTTTAAACTCTTTTTCTATTCTCGGAATTTAGAGAAAATCGAGCTAATATTTGGTATAATACGAAAAGATAGCACTCAAAAAGGAGCGAAACTAGTGGTTGCAAAACAATTAATTATTGCTGAAAAACCTAGCGTAGCAAAAGATTTAAGCCGCGTTTTAGGAGCAAATCAAAAAAATAAGAATTATTATGAAGGACCCAACGTGATTGTCACCTGGGCTTTAGGCCATCTCTTAGGACTAAAAATGCCAGAAGATTTAAACAAAGAATGGCAAACGTGGCAAATGGAAACTTTACCGATGATTCCTAAGAATTTAGGGATTAAACCGTTACCGAAAACGGGACATCAATTAAAAGCGATTAAACAATTAGCCAATCGTAAAGATGTTTCTGAAGCCGTGATTGCCACCGATGCTGGTCGTGAAGGTGAATTAGTAGCCCGCTGGATTTTAGAATATGTCCGTTTTAACAAACCAGTCAAACGCTTATGGATTTCATCTCAAACAGACAAAGCCATTAAAGACGGGTTTAAGAAAATTCGCCCAGCGAAAGACTACGATAATTTGTATTACTCTGCCTTGGCGCGCGCAAAAGCTGACTGGTTAGTTGGGCTAAACGTCACACGGGCCTTGACAGTGAAATATCAAGATAACTTATCCGCAGGTCGTGTTCAAACACCCACTTTAGCAATGGTACGCCAACAAGAAAAAACGATTGAACAATTTAAGCCTCAAACTTATTTTACTATCTCGTTATCTGTTGAATCAGAAAAAGCAAAGATGACCCAAAAAAATCCATACGCTTTAAAAGAATGGCAGGAAGCAGAACAATTAGTCAAAGAACTCTCAAAACAAAAGGGCTTAGTTACCGATATCCAAGAAAAAGTTAAAACAGAAAATGCGCCGTTACCATATGATTTAACCGAAATCCAGCGTGAAGCCAACCAGCGATTCCAATTTTCTGCAAAGAAAACGTTGTCTCTTGTACAAAGTTTATACGAAACCCATAAAATTGTTTCCTATCCTCGAACTGACAGCAAATATCTAACAACGGATATGAAAGGAACGATGAAAGAACGACTTCAAGCCATTGCTGATTTTTCACCTGAAGTGAAAGGCTACCTTAAAAATGGGGCTGTTGTTAAACAACAAAAAGTTTTCCAAAATGCAAAAGTCACGGATCACCATGGGTTGATTCCAACTGAACAACGTCCTCGTTATGAAAAGCTAAGCAATGATGAACAAAAAATCTATCAAATGATTGTTCAACGATTCTTAGGTTTGTTTGCTGAGCCAAACCAAACCAAACAAACAAAAGTTACAGTCGCTTTTGGAAAAGAAACATTTGTCTTTCATCAAAATAAAGTAGTTGTTGCTGGCTGGAAAACAACAGCCGAACAGCCGCTATCCACTGTCCAATGGCAAAAAGGCATGACCGTTGCGCCAAACTTTACCATTAACAAAGAATTAACGTCGCCGCCAAAACCATTAACCGAAGGAACGTTGTTAGGAAAAATGGAGAAACACAGTTTAGGCACACCGGCAACGCGAGCTGAAATCATTGAAAAACTGATTAAATCAGAATTGATGGAACGAACCAATAGCGGTTTAAGTATCTCTGCCAAAGGAAAGCAACTATTAGACTTGGTGAATCCATCACTTGTGACACCTGAACTAACGGAAAAATGGGAAAAGTCGCTCGAAGCAATCGCTTCGGGTCAACAAAAGAGTCAACTTTTCTTAAAGGATATTGAAGAGGATACGAAAAAATTAGTCCGTGAAATTAAACAAAGCGAGAAAAAATATCAAGATTTTTCCATTACGCAAAAAAAATGTCCAGATTGTGGCTCAAACTTACGGGAAAAAAATACGAAAGATGGGAAGATTTACGTTTGTACAAACCAAGAATGTTCTTATCGTCGGCGAAAAGATCCTAAAGTATCCAATCACCGTTGCCCACAATGCCATAAAAAAATGGTCATCATAGAAGGAAAAAATGGTCGTTCTTTCAAATGTAAATTCTGTTCGATTACTGAAAAAATTCCCGATAAAAAAGAACGAAAACAAAAAATGACTAAACATGAAGAACGTCGTTTGATGAAAAAATATTCACAACCAGACGAACCAGAAGAAAGTGCTTTAGCGCAGGCCTTAAAAGCCGCTATGAATCAAGAGTAGCGACTTGACGAATGTTGGCTCTAAATAATCAAGTCATCCTTGTTGGTCTTTAGTAAACTTTCAAATAGAAAGAGAGGGACACGGATGCTCGCAAATTTAAATCAAGCAATGGATTATATTGAAGAACATTTAACGGAAGAAGTATCCTTCGATGAATTGGCAAAAAAGACAGGGATTTCTGTTTACCATTTCAAACGAACTTTTTCGTTTGTTGCGGGGATGAGTCTGGCTGAATATATTAAAAAGAGACGTTTGGCGGAAGCAAATTTAGCATTACTTGCTGGTGAAAAAGTGACAGATGTAGCTTTTAAATATGGTTATCAAAGTATTGAAGGATTCTCAAGAGCTTTTCGCGATTGGACAGGACAAGCCCCTTCTGAAGTAATGAAAACACAAATCCAAAAAACGTTCCCTAAATTCTCTTTCTATATTGATATTAAAGGAGGACAATCAATGGATGTTAAATTGATTGAAAAACCAGCGTTTCAAATAGTCGGAGTTAGTCAGAAGGTTCCCTTGCAGTATCAAGGGGAAAATCAAGCAATCATGGAATTAGCACAGCGCATTACACCACAACAACGAGCGGAAATGCATACATTTGATGATGTATATCCTCATCAAGTAGTAAATGCTTCTTTTGACTTTCAAGAGGGACGAACAACAGAGGGTGGAGAAATGACACACATGATTGGCTTTGCCACTTCGCAAGAAAATACCTATGAAGATTTGGAGCAACTAAGCGTACCTGCTCATACATGGGCGGTTTTTCCAAATGAAGGTCCTTTCCCACAAACTTTACAAGAAACCTGGGCAAGGATATTCTCTGAATGGTTGCCTTCATCTGGTTACCAAGTCGTTGCAGCACCAGAAATTTCGTTTACGCAATATCAAGGACCAGCAGAAGCTAAGTATAGTGAAATCTGGCTCGCTGTTACAGCTACTAAATAAAGAAAACCCACCATTGAAAAATGGTGGGTTTTTCCGCCAAGAAGGAGAAAGTTTGGTATAATAAACGTGAAGAAAAAATTCAGACCTTCTAAACTGAAATCTAGCTATGGATAAGTGATGCGAATACGGAATCATGGAGAAAAAATAATTCTCCGAGGTTTTAGAGTCATGTTGTTTAGAATGGTACCAAAACGCTTGGTTTTTCTGAATCAACTACGTTAATGTTTTAGAGTCATGTTGTTTGGAATGGTACCAAAACGAAAAGCAGTTCGAGCGGAAACTGCGAGCAGTTTTAGAGTCATGTTGTTTGGAATGGTACCAAAACAAACTTTTTTGATTTGGCTTTTTCTCCCCTGTTTTATAGCCATGTTGTTAAAAAACAAACTATCACCTCAAGCAATCCGTAATTTTCATCACAAGATTAGAATTTTTATCATCAAAGACGAGCTGTTTCAATTTTCGAAAACTAATCAAGTGATAAGTCAAAATGTTGATAGATTGAGATTAGTTCTTCCTTTTTTTAGGAAGGGCTTTTTTTATTGATAGAAGAAAGGGAAGAAATCTTGGTAGCACCTAAAAAAATTGTGAGAAATGCTTCTGTATTGTTTGGTTTCTGCCTCAGAAAGTTGTATACTTAGATTGGAATTATTCTATATTACATGCATTTTCACACTTTTTGGAAAAGTTCACTTGAATTTTCTTTTAGTTTCGTAGATAAAAGGAGTCATCGCTAATGGAAATGAACAATTCAGGTAAGCTTGTTTCTTTGTGTGGAGGCAAATCAGGGAGGAAA
The DNA here is from genome assembly GCF_050541505.1 of Enterococcus sp. DIV0183. Lineage (NCBI taxonomy): Bacteria > Bacillati > Bacillota > Bacilli > Lactobacillales > Enterococcaceae > Enterococcus > Enterococcus sp. DIV0183. The sequence goes on along the minus strand of NZ_CP172932.1, from coordinate 1,758,032 downwards.
TAATATGTTTGATATTGTAACATTGGCGAGAATCCAATTTGCGATGACAACAGTTTTCCACTTTTTCTTCGTACCGTTTTCAATAGGATTAGCACTTGTTGTAGCAATTATGGAAACAATGTACGTTGTGAAAAAAGAGGAACGTTATCGTAAAATGGCCAAGTTTTGGGGAAATATATTCCTATTAAGCTTCGCTGTTGGGGTTGTAACCGGGATTATTCAAGAATTTCAGTTTGGGATGAACTGGTCTGATTATTCTCGATTCGTCGGAGATATTTTTGGGGCACCGTTGGCGGTAGAAGCGCTCTTAGCTTTCTTCTTAGAGTCAACATTCTTAGGTTTATGGATCTTCACTTGGGATAAAATGAATCCGAAAGTTCACGTAACCTTTATCTGGTTAGTCGTATTCGGTTCAATGATGTCTGCTTTCTGGATTTTAGTTGCCAATAGTTTTATGCAACATCCAGTAGGTTATGTCATCAATAATGGCCGTGCTGAAATGGTGGACTTTGTAGCTGTCATCAGCAATCCAAAAGTTTGGTATGAATTTTCACACGTTATCATGGGCGCCTTTACATTGGGCGGCATGGCAGTAGCTGGTATGGCTGCTTTCCAATTGTTGAAAAAACGGGATATTTCATTCCACAAAGCATCTATGCGCATTGGCTTATGGGTTACTTTGTTCGGTTCAATCGGCGTTTTATTAGCTGGCGACTTGCAAATGAAAGCTCTAATTGAAGGACAACCAATGAAATTTGCGGCGATGGAAGGGGCCTATGAAGACTCTGATGATCCTGCTGCTTGGACATTGATTGCTTGGGCAGATGAACGGGAACATAAACAAGTTTTTGGTATCGATATTCCGTATATGCTAAGTATTTTATCGTATAATAAATTATCAGGTTCGGTTGATGGGATGGATACAGTCAACAAGCGCTTGGTAGAAAAATATGGGGATGATAAAAATTATTATCCACCAGTTAACACTTTATTCTGGAGCTTCCGTATCATGGCTGGTTTTGGTGCCTTAATGTTATTGGTTGCTGCCTTAGGACTATTCTTTACAAGGAAGAAAAAACCATCGCTGTACGAGAAGAAATGGATGCTGTGGATTGTTGCTTTATGTACATTCGCACCATTCCTTGCCAATACAACAGGTTGGTTAGTCACTGAATTAGGTCGTTATCCGTGGACTGTCTATGGATTATTTACGATTGAACAAAGTGTTTCACCAAATGTATCGGTTGCTTCATTAATTACGTCAAATGTCATTTATTTCTTATTATTTGCTGGTTTAGGTAGTGTCATGGTTTACTTGGTTATTTTAGAATTACGTAAAGGACCAGACTATGAAGCGAAAAAATTAGCGAAAGAAAATGAACCAGCGTTGGATCCATTTGATAAGGGGGTATTTGGCGAATGAGTACACTACAATTATTATGGTTTGTCCTTATCGGCGTCTTGTTCTCAGGTTTCTTCTTCTTAGAAGGATTTGACTTTGGTGTTGGAATGGCCGTTCAAACGTTGGCACACAATGACGACGAAAAAGATCAAGTCGTTGCAACAATTGGACCTGTCTGGGACGGAAACGAAGTTTGGCTATTAACAGCGGGCGGCGCAATGTTTGCCTCTTTCCCATATTGGTATGCTTCATTATTTAGTGGCTACTATTTAATTCTATTTACGATTTTATTTGGCTTAATTATTCGCGGAGTTTCCTTTGAATTCCGCCACAACATGCCGGAAGGTAAACGTCGTCGGATGTGGAACTGGACGCTATCAATTGGTAGTTTCCTTGTACCGTTCTTCTTTGGTATTTTGTTTATCAGCTTAGTCCAAGGAATGCCTTTAGATGCAAACGGCAATATGCATGCGCAATTTACGGATTATTTTAATCTGTTTTCAATTGTTGGTGGAGTAGCCTTAACATTACTTTGCTACTTACACGGCATGAACTATATTGCTTTAAAAACAGAAGGCCCAATTCGCGAACGTGCTCGAAATTATGCAGAAATCTTATACGGCGTTTTATATGTCGGTTTAGTTGTTTTTGCAGTGTTGATGTACTTCAAAACGGACTTTTATGAAAAGAACTTTGCGGTCACTTTAATTTTAACGTTAGCAATTGTGGTCTTAACGGTCATTGCCAATGTTGGGGTGTTTAAACGCAAAGAGATGTTAGCTTTTCTAGCGAGTGGTTTAACATTAGTTGTACTAGTTGCTCTCTTGTTCAGTGGCTTGTTCCCACGTGTTATGATTGGTAGTGAAGGTTTTGATTTGTTGATTAAAGATGCAACAAGCACACCATATACACTAAAAATTATGACGTGGATTTCTTTAAGCATTTTACCATTCGTGTTAGCTTATACTGCTTGGTCCTATTATATTTTCAGAAAACGTATTTCACAGACAGCCGTACCAGAGGGGTATTAAATCTATGATTGATAAAGACATCTTACAGATGCCTAAAATCAAAAAAATTCTTGTCTTGCTTGCAGGTTTTTCTTTCCTGCAAGCAGTCTTTATAATTGGGCAAGCTTTTTTTCTTTCAAAAGCCATTGTCGGCCTTTGGAGTGGCGGGCATCTTAACCAACAACTACAGAGTATTTTACTCTTTTTTATTTTTTATCTTGGTCGACATGTTATTACGTATTTTCGTGAGAGAATGCTCGATACATTTAGTTATGAACGCTCGAAAGAATTACGCGAACAATTATTAACCAAAATTTTCCGTTTGGGGCCAAATGTTGTTCAAAAAAATGGAACTGGAAATATGGTTACCATGGCTTTAGAAGGCATTAGTCAAACCGAAAATTATTTACAATTGATTTTGACAAAAATGATGAATATGATGATTATTCCTTGGATTATTTTGGCCTTTGTTTTTACACAAGATATTCGTTCAGGCGTAACATTGTTGATTGTTTTTCCGATTATTATTATTTTTATGATTGTGTTAGGTTATGCAGCACAAAGTAAAGCGGACAAGCAATATGCGGCGTTTCAAATGCTTTCCAATCATTTTATTGATTCCTTGCGAGGAATTGACACACTGAAACTGTTTGGGTTGAGTAAAAAATATGCTGGGAGTATTTACCATACAAGTGAACGATTCAGAAAAGCGACCATGAGTACGTTGAAAATTGCTATTTTATCAACCTTTGCGTTAGACTTTTTTACGACATTATCGGTAGCTGTTGTGGCAGTTTTCCTTGGATTAAGTTTATTAAACGGCACGATTTTATTATTTCCTGCTTTGGTTACTTTAATTTTAGCACCTGAGTTCTTTTTACCGATTCGTGATTTTTCAAGTGATTATCACGCAACCTTAGATGGAAAAAACTCTTTTCAAGCGATCCAAGCGGTATTAGCATTGCCAGAAGCAGAACAGACCGATGTGCTCACGTTAGATGATTGGCATCAAGAAAGTCAGTTGTCAGTCACAGCGTTAAATTTTTCCTATGAAGATGCAACGCAAGAAGCGATTCAATCGTTGCAATTCTCTGTTGATGGTCGCAAAAAGATTGGAATTATCGGGGCGAGTGGTTCTGGTAAGTCAACGTTAATTAATTTATTAAGTGGCTTTTTATTGGCAACAGAAGAAACGAGTCAATTGGCGATAAATGGCCAAACGATTCCACATTTTTTACAAAAAGACTGGCAAAAACAAATCCTTTATATTCCGCAAGCACCATATATTTTTCAAGATACTTTGGCAAACAATATTCGCTTTTATACACCTGAAGCAACAGATGAGGCGATTCAGCAAGCGATTCAGTTAGTTGGCTTAGACGAGCTGGTTAAAGATCTTCCCGAAGGAATTCATACCTTGATTGGGGAAAGTGGTCGAATGTTAAGTGGGGGACAAGCGCAACGAGTAGCGTTGGCCCGCGCCTTTGTCGATCAAAAACGCCACGTCTTGCTGTTTGATGAGCCGACAGCGCATTTGGATATTGAAACAGAAGTTGAAATGAAAGAGCGCATGTTGCCATTAATGAACAATCATCTCGTCTTCTTTGCGACACATCGTCTGCATTGGATGGAAGAAATGGATTACATTTTAGTGATGGAAAAAGGTCAATTAGTGGAACAAGGAACGCTAGCAGAGTTGATTGAAAAAGATGGCTACTATGTTCAATTAATGAAGCAAATGAGAGGAGGACGCCAATGATGGAAAAACAGCCGACAACGAAAGACGTTTGGAAAAACGATCAATGGGTTCGTCCTTTCTTAAAACGCTATAAAAAAACCTTGTATTTTGCCTTACTTTTAGGCTTCTTGACGTTCTTTAGCGCAGGGGCATTAATGTTTACGTCTGGTTACTTAATCAGTCGTGCGGCTTCCTTACCAGAGAATATTTTATTAATTTATATTCCCATTGTTTTAACAAGAGCATTTGGGATTGGCCGTCCTGTTTTTCGTTATGTGGAGCGTCTAACGAGTCATAACTGGGTGTTAAAAATGACCTCTGATCTGCGCTTGAAACTTTATAATGTGCTAGAAAAAGATGCGATTTTCTTTAAGATAAAATATCGCACTGGGGATATCTTAGGTTTGCTTTCGGAGGATATTAATCATATCCAAAACTTGTATTTACGAACGATTTTCCCAACCGTTATTGCTTGGATTTTGTATATCTTTTTAGTGATTGCATTAGGTTTCTTTTCTTGGTGGTTTGCTTTATGCATGTTACTGATGTTAGGAGTGGTTGTTTTTCTATTGCCACTTGTTTCAGTTCTAGTGAATGGTGCGCGTCAAGAAAAACATAAATATGCCAAAAATGAGTTATATCAAACACTAACCGACAATATTCTAGGTGTGTCTGATTGGGTATTTAGTCAACGAGGCTCTGAATTCGTTGCTCGTTATGAAACAGATGAAGCAAACGTTCGTGCATTAGATGAAAAAATGAAGCAATTTAACCGTGGCCGAGACTTTGTTTTACAACTTCTTTTTGGTGTGATTGCGATTGCTGTCTTAGCTTGGACTAGTGTGCGGTTTCCAGGTAATCATGGGGGCGCAGCCAATTGGATTGGTGCCTTTGTTTTAACCGTTTTTCCGTTAATTGATGCTTTTGCTCCGCTACCTGCTGCTGCACAGGAAACAACGATTTATAAGGATTCCATTCGTCGTTTTAATGAGCTTCCTGAAGGGGAAGATGACTCAACAGAAGCGCCTGTTCAGCCAAATGGCACCAGTTTATCGATAGAACATTTGTCTTTTGCATATGAAAATCAAGAGAAAAAGGTATTAAATGACTTATCGTTAACAATTCCTGAAAAACAAAAATTAGCGATTTTAGGGCGCAGTGGTTCCGGAAAGAGTACGTTGGCTTCGCTCATTCGTGGTGATTTACGGCCTACTTCGGGAGAAATCCTTTTAGGAAATATCCCAACTGAGGCATTTGGTGAGACGATGACTGAATATATTGGGGTTATGCACCAAGCACCGTACCTATTTCGAACAACCATTTTAAATAATATTCGGATTGGTAGAGAAGAAGCAAGCGAAGCAGAAGTTTGGGCGGTTTTAGAAAAAGTTGGCTTAAAAGAAATGGTTACCCAATTACCAGAAGGTTTACAAACAATGGTGGATGAAGCAGGTTTGCGTTTTTCTGGTGGAGAACGACATCGCTTGGCGCTAGCGCGGATTCTTTTGCAAGATACACCGATTGTGTTATTAGACGAACCAACTACTGGTTTAGATCCAATTACAGAACAGCAATTGCTGGAAACCTTTTTTGAGGCATTAAAAGATAAAACCGTCATCTGGATTACCCACCATTTGCAAGGCGTAACTTTGATGGATCAAGCGATCTTTATTGAAGATGGCCAATTAGAGATGAGTGGTACGCCAGAAGAATTACTTGCAACCAATGCGCATTATCAAAAACTTTACCGAATTGATCGTGGCATTAGTTCTTTCGAGGAATAAAAAAACGACTGGTTGTTGATTAAAGCAAACAATCAGTCGTTTTTCTATTTCAATTAATGGCAATTCTTCCATAAAACGTTTAAAATGAACGATGTAATAAGAGCTCAGTTAAGGAAAGTAAGGTTTCTTTTGCTGTGCCATCAGGCAATTGTTGAATATCAGTGATTGCTTTGTTGGTTACTTTTTTAGCAAAAGCTTGTGCTTCTGTAACGCCATGATAGTCATTGACTAGCGCCGCAACTTCAGCTGCCTCTTCTAAGGTAATGGCGCGTCCTTTATCCAAATAAGGGCCGAATACGTCAGGTGCTGCTTGATAAGCGAAGAGAAGGGGTAACGTATAAACACCTTGTGACAAGTCTTCTAAAGCGGGCTTTTTCAAAGTTTCCGTGTCGGCAGTGTAATCTAAAATATCGTCATAGACTTGAAAAGCAATGCCAATATGACGGCCAATTCGTTTAGCTAAACGTTGGACTTCTTTTGAACTATGACCGAAATAGGCCCCTTCAAGACAGCTTAGTGAAAAAAGTTCGGCTGTTTTACCGTTGACACTTCTTAAATAAGCAGGAATCGACATGCGGCGGTCAAATCGATGACTCATTTGATCGAGTTCACCAAGTAATAACCGTTTCATTCCTTGTGCATTGATTTTCATAAATTCAGAGCCATTCATGGCATCTGCAATCAAAGTAAAGAATTCAGTGAATAGTAAATCACCTGTGTAAACAGCCACGTCCTTACCATATTGTGATTGAATAGTCACAGCGCCTCGGCGCAATGGAGAATCGTCAATAATGTCATCGTGAATCAACGTAGCCATATGTAGGATTTCCAAAGATGCAGCTATTTTTAATAATTGTTGTTTCTCTTGTTTTTCTTCATCACCCAGTTGAGCAAAAAGAAAGAAAAAAGCGGGGCGTAATAATTTGCCGCCAGAACGAGCCAAAGTTACTAAGGCTTCTTCAATGTCTTCGTTGCGTGTATGCAACGTTTGTTCAATTAATTCACATGTTTCCGTTAAAGAACGTTCAACGTCAGGAAACGACTTCCAAAATGTGTTCATAAATATACTACGATCCTTTCAGTGGTTCAATACTATTTGATTGTATACGAATTGGCGAAAGAAATACAGTAATTAAGTTTTAAAAGTAACAAAGTTTGTAAAAAAGTAGCGGAGGGATAGTTTGAATCGAGAAATATTTTTTGAATTAGTAGAATTAAAAGCAAAAACAGCGAGTGTTTTGCCATTTTTGTTAGGAATTTGTTTTAGTTGGTACCAATATGGGCGGCTTCATGTTGGTTATGTTTTAATTTTTTTCATTGCGATGTTTATTTTTAATATGGCGGTCGATATTTTAGATAATTATAATGATTACCATCATGCCACAGAAGTTCATGATTATAAGGAAAAAACGAATATTATCGGTCGAGAAAATTTATCTTTGCCATTAATACGCAAAATGATTTTTTGGATGATTCTCGTTTCTGCTTTGATGGGGATTGGGTTGTCATTCATTGTCGGCTGGCCGCTATTAATTATGGGTCTTTATTGTTACTTAATTGGTATTTTTTATTCATCGGGACCGAAACCTTTGTCCAGTCTACCATTAGGGGAAGTTTTCTCAGGATTTACAATGGGGTTCATGATTACCCTTATTTGTGTCTACATTAATACGTTTGAAGTTTTCAATTGGTCAGCAGCTAATTTATGGGGGATTTTCTTAGTCGCCTTACCTAACACTTGTTACATTGCTAACTTAATGTTAGCAAATAATATCTGTGACTTAGAGGAAGATGAAAATAACAAGAGATATACATTAGTTCATTACCTTGGCAAAGCAAGTTCTTTGAAATTATTCGTCGGATTAAATACAATAGCAATGTTAGCCATTTTGTTAGCTGTCGGTTTAGGATTAACCCCGCCAACAATGTTACTCATGCTTTTAACTTTACCTTTTGTACGGAAACAAACCCAAGCCTTATTGAAGGAACAAGTGAAGAGTAAAACATTTGTTTGTGCTGTGAAGATCTTAGCTGTGGGAGCAACTGCACAAGTGCTATTTTTTGCCATAGGTTTGTGGTGGCTGTAAATTTTTTATAGAGTGGAAGGGAATCAAAATGAATAAGAAACATGTTGTTATTTTAGGTGCTGGTTACGCAGGCTTAAAAACATTACGCGAATTACAAAAAGGCGCCAAAGACGTCGAAATTACTTTAGTGGATCGTAATAACTATCACTACGAAGCAACGGACTTGCATGAAGTTGCTGCTGGAACACAACCAGCTGAAAAAATCACATACAATATTATGGATGTTGTCGATGAAAAAATGACAACCTTTATCCAAGGAACAGTTAAAACAATTGATGCTGCAACACAAACAGTTGCTTTAGAAGATGGCCAAACAATCAATTATGATTACTTAGTTGTTTCTCTTGGGTTTGAATCAGAATCATTTGGTATCCCTGGTGTGCAAGAACATGCTCTACAAATGGTAGATGTGAAAACGGCTTTAAACGTGTATGAACATATCCAAGAACAAATGCGTCAATACAAAGCAACTCAAAACGAAGAATTCTTAAAAATTGTTGTCTGCGGAGCAGGCTTTACAGGGATTGAATTATTAGGTTCTCTTGTTGAAAACAAACCAAAATTTGCTGAAATCGCAGGTGTCTCAGCAGATCAAATCCAAATTTATTGTGTCGAAGCAGTTACTCGCCTATTGCCGATGTTTAACGAAAAACTTGCGAACTATGGTGTGCAATTATTAAAAGATTCAGCTATTCATTTATTATTAGGTAAACCGATTAAAGAAATCAAACCAGGCGCAGTTGTTTATCAAGATAACGAAGCAGGCGACTTGGCAGAACTTTCTGCTAAAACAATTATTTGGACAACGGGTGTTAGTGGAAGCCACGTTGTAGGCGATTCTGGCTTTGAAGCTCGTCGTGGTCGTGTCATGGTTCAACCAGATTTAACAGATGCGAACCATAGCAACGTCTATATTATTGGTGACTGCTCAGCAGTTATGGATACAGAAACCAATCGACCTTACCCAACAACAGCACAAATCGCCTTGAAAATGGGGGCGCATGCTGCTAAAAATATTCAAGCACAATTGAAAGGGGAAGCAACTAAACCTTTCAGCTTTAAATCACAAGGTTCTGTTTGTTCTGTCGGAAATACACGTGCTTTAGGAATTGTTGGTAAAACAGACATTAAAGGATACCCAGCTTCATTCATGAAAAAAATTATCATGAACAAAGCGCTCTTTGAAACAGGTGGTACCAAAGAAATGATGGCTAAAGGTCGTTTCGACTTATACCATTAAGAATCAGCAAAATAAGAAATAATGAGGTCGGGACAGAACCGTTTAGCTCCGAGAAATAAGAAGAAATTTCCGGAAATTGCTCTTTAATTTTTGGAGAATTTCGGATTATTTCCGAAGGAGTTGGTTCTGTTCCCGCCGTTTATCAGTTTTTGAGCGTGGAGCAAAAATCCAAAGTGATTTTTGTCCCACGCTCATTTTTCTTAAATGAAAGTTTTTAAAAAATTTCCATGATTTTTCAAGTAAAATGAGGTGGGCACTTTTGTTCGATTCCATTTTTATGTATAATGAGAAGTGATGGAAAGAGGGAAGTTAAATGGCACAAAAAAGAGCAACAAATAAGAAAAAAAGTACGACAAAGAAAAAGACCAAAAAACAACAGCAACAACAAGAACGTTTAAATTATATGTTTCTTGGCCTGATTTTTATTTTATTCGGTGTCTTTGGACTCTTTCGCTTAGGGTTTTTAGGCACGTTATTAGCGAATTGTTTACGCTTAGTTGTAGGTAATACCTTTCCATTTGCAGCGATTTTACTAATCCTGTATGGCTTATTAGTCATGATTTATGGGAAAGATTTTCCGTTAAAAAGAGGGCGCCCTATTTTTGGGGCTGTTCTGATTTATATTAGTGTTTTGTTATTTTTCCATGCCTTTATGTTTCGAAATGTTAGTGGCAGTCAACCAGATATTTTAGGTAACACTTGGGAGTTTTTGCAAAGCGATCTAAAAGCCAACCAAGTGACGCAAAACGTAGGGGGCGGTATGATTGGCGCGCTGCTTTATCAAGGAACGTACTTTTTGGTGGCACAATTTGGCAGCTATTTAATTGCTACATTGCTACTGTTAGCGGGTATTTTCTTGATGAGTATGTGGGATTTTCAGCAAATTGTTGATCATTTCCAAAGTATTCAAGATCGCCTAAGTCATGTTTCGGCAAAATCACAGGCGCGACAAGAAGAAAAAGAGGCGAAGCGAGCAGCGAAGAAAGAAGCCAAAGCTGCAGAACGCCAAGCAAAAATTGAAGCCGCTGCCCAACAAAAATTACAAGAGCGGGAACGCATGGAACAAGCGGCAGCCGAGCGCTTAACAAAAACACCTGTTGAAACCCACCAACCAATGGTGGAAGAACCGGCCGCACCAACGCCTGTACAAATTGATTCGTTTCAACAGCAAAATCAGGCGATGCCTGTACCACCAATTGCAGCAACAAAACCGCAACGAGAGCAGGAAGAAGAGGCGGCAGATGAAGCTGGTGTTCTCGAATTTGAAATTTCTGAAGAAGCGGAAGATCGTGATTATCAACTACCACCAACTGATTTGTTAGATACAATTCAAGCAACGGATCAAAGTGGTGAATATGAAAAAATCGAAAAAAATATTGGCGTCTTAGAACAAACCTTCAAGAGTTTTGGTGTTGATGCTAAAGTAGTCAAAGCTAGTTTAGGACCATCTGTCACAAAATTTGAAGTTCAACCCGCTGTTGGGGTAAAAGTTAGCAAAATTGTTAACTTGACGGATGACATTGCTTTAGCGCTTGCGGCCAAAGACGTTCGTATGGAGGCTCCGATTCCTGGGAAATCACTAATCGGGATTGAAGTTCCTAATAGTGCAATTAGTACAGTATCCTTTAGAGATATTGTTGAGGCACAACCAAGTCATCCAGATAAACTATTAGAAGTACCTTTAGGTCGAGATATTTCAGGGATGGTTCAAACTGCAGATCTATCAAAAATGCCGCATTTATTAATTGCGGGATCGACAGGGAGTGGGAAATCGGTTGCTATCAATGGCATCATCACAGGTATTTTGATGCAAGCGAAACCTCATGAAGTAAAATTAATGATGATTGACCCGAAAATGGTAGAATTGAATGTGTATAACGGGATTCCTCATTTATTAACGCCAGTGGTTACTAATCCGAGAAAAGCGGCCCAAGCCCTGCAAAAAGTAGTTCAAGAAATGGAATTTCGTTATGAAAAATTTGCAGCAACAGGCGTCCGAAATATCACTGGTTACAATCAACTAATTCAACAGAAAAATGCGGAAGATGGCGAAAATCGTCCAATTCTACCATTTATTGTTGTCATTGTTGATGAGTTAGCTGATTTAATGATGGTGGCAAGTAACGAAGTAGAAGATGCGATTATCCGTTTAGCCCAAATGGCACGGGCAGCAGGTATTCATATGATTTTAGCGACACAACGGCCAAGTGTGGATGTCATTACAGGAATCATCAAAGCAAATGTCCCTTCTCGAATGGCTTTTGCGGTCTCAAGTGGGACAGACTCGCGTACCATTATTGATACCAACGGGGCGGAGAAACTATTAGGTCGAGGCGATATGCTCTTCTTACCAATGGGAGAAAATAAACCAATTCGTATCCAAGGGGCCTTTATCTCTGATCAAGAAGTCGAACGAGTGGTTGCGTTTGTAACGGATCAACAAGAAGCTGAATATCAAGAAAGCATGATGCCAACAGATGAACCGACCACTTCAGGCGGTGGCGAAGCTCCTCAAGATGAGTTGTTTGAAGAAGCGAAAAACTTGGTGGTTGAAATGCAAACAGCTAGTATTTCATTGCTACAAAGACGTTTTAGAATTGGCTATAATCGTGCGGCTCGCTTAGTAGATGAATTGGAAGCACACGGAGTTATTGGACCATCAGAAGGTAGCAAACCAAGAAAAGTCTTTCTACAAGCGGAATCAGAAGAGGCAGCAACCGAGACGCCAGAACAATAAACAAAAAGAACAAAAATAGATAAATTTATCTATTTTTGTTCTTTTTTTATAATTTCAGCAAAGCATCATGTTATAATCATCATTTTCTGGTAAAATAGAAAGGAATAGTGCGGTTGGGAGGGAGCGTATCATGAGAAGAAAAAGCGTGCTTTATTTAGAAGTAGCAGATCAGATTAAAGAAGATATTTTGAGTGGCAAGTATCCAGTAGGAACGTTTTTACCAACAGAAACAGAATTGGAAGAGCTGTTTAACGTTAGTAAAATTACGATTCGGCGGGCAATCGAAATGTTAGCAACAGAAGAATTTGTTGAGAAAAAAAGTGGTCGAGGCACAACTGTGTTAAGCAATCGTCCCTATAATAAACTATCAAAAGCAGGGACATTCACTGAATTTTTGAATGAATCAGGTCAGAAAGTAACTAAAAAAGTTTTACAAGTTGAAAACTTGACGTTGTCAAAAGAGATGCCGGCTTATCAATTTTTAGGAGAAGAAGTGGTTCATCTTTCACGGTTATATCTAATCGATGAACAACCCTATATTTATTTTAATTACTATTTGCCAGCTGCCATGAAAGACGTATCATTGACTGAATACAAAGAAGAATCCTTGTATCGTTTGATGGATCGACATGCCATTGAAATTTATAAATTTGAAGACCGTTTTGAAGTTGCAACTTTGACAGAAGCAGAGCAAAAGATGTTGCAAACAACTGAAACAACGGGCTTAAAAAGAATTCGGCGTTCGTTAAGCCCAACAGGTCGTTGCGTAGAATATTCAGAAGCTATTTATAATACGAAGATTCATCCTTATGTGATTGAATATGAAGCATAACTTTTAAAAGAATAACAGTGCACTTACAGTAATGTAAGTTCATTGTTATTCTTTTCTATTGTCGTTTTTTTTCGTTTTCGATACACTAAATGAGTGAGAAGAATAGGAGTGGAAAATATGTTAGAAGTACAAAATTTAAAAAAAGTTTACGGAAACGAAATTAAATATGAAGCCTTAAAAGGGATTAATTTAACTGTCCAAGATGGTGAATTTATTGGTATTATGGGACCTTCTGGAAGTGGGAAAAGTACACTTTTAAATTTATTGGCAACAATCGATAGTCCAACAGACGGTGAAATACTTTTAAATGGAAAAAATCCAAACAATTTGAATCAAGAACAAATTGCTAAATTCCGTCGTACAGAATTAGGATTTGTTTTTCAAAGCTTTAATTTAATGCCAACATTAACTGTTGAAGAAAATATTATTTTGCCATTGACACTTGATGGAGAAAAAGTCTCTGTAATGAAACGACAATTAGCAGAATTAAGTGAGCGTTTAGGTATCAATCATCTGTTGAAAAAACGAATTGCAGAAATTTCTGGTGGACAAGCACAACGGGTCGCCGTTGCTCGGGCAATGATTCATCATCCACAATTATTATTGGCTGATGAACCAACAGGAAACTTAGATACGAAATCATCTAAGGATGTGATGGGCTTGTTACAACAATTAAATGAAGAAGAAGCGGCGACTATTTTAATGGTGACCCATGATCCGCTAGCCGCAAGTTATTGCAAGCGCATCGTCTTTATTAAAGATGGTGAATTAATTGATGAAATTGTCCAAAATGGCAATCAAAAAGAGTTCTACGATTTAATCATGGTGAAACTGGCTGAGATTGAAGGTGTCGATAATGAATTTTAATCAGTTTGTTATAAGAAACACGATTCGAAATAAGCATTTATACTTGGCTTATTTCCTAAGTACAATGTTTTCTGTGATGATCTTTTTTACGTTCACTGGTTTTGTCTTTCACCCAGCCTTAGCTAATGGTTTAAATCCTAAAGCACAAATGGGAATGACGGCTGCGGCAATTATAATCTATGGTTTCTCTTTCTTATTCGTTTTATACTCGATGGATGTCTTTATCCAATCTCGAAAAAAAGAGTTTGGAACCTTGATGATTCAAGGGATGAGTCCAAAACAGTTAAAGAAAATGATTTTTATTGAAAACTTAGTGATTGGTTTCTTTGCTACAATTTTTGGTAGCATTTTAGGTGTTGGATTTTCACAGTTTATTTTATGGATTAGCAATTTATTGATGCATCTAGGTTTAGGTTTTTATTTGCCAGTGATGCCGTTTATCATTACTGTCATTTCATTTGCGGTCTTGTTCTTAGTAATTTCTTTCTTTATTCAATTCCGCTTGCCAAAAGCGACACTTCAAGAGCTATTAAAAGCAGGAGAAATGGGTAAAGGTGAAATCAAAAGCTCTAAAGTTAAATCTTTCTTAGCCGTGTTACTTTTAATTGTCGGTTACGGAATTGCTTTAGTTGCTAAGGGACAGTTAGTTTTAATGGTGATGTTCCCAGTAATTTTCTTAGTTATTTTAGGGACAAAATTCTTATTTGACCAATTGAGTGTTTCTGTCATTGAACGTTTAAAACGGAAACCAAAAATCTTTTGGAAAAAAACCAATATGGTCGTTTTATCAGATTTAGCATTCCGCATGAAAGATAATGCACGTTCGTTCTTCTTGGTTTCGGTGATATCAACGGTTGCTTTTGCTGCCATTGGAACGTTATACGGCGTGAACGAGATGATTTTTAAAGGAATAAGTTCTGTACCGTACGAACTGACATTGTCTGATTCGACCAACCCAGAAAATCAAGAAATGAAACAATTTGCGACAAAAACATTCCAAGAAAAAAATATTCAGTTTGATCAGATTGATTACACAATGTACAAAACAAGTGCCGGTATCCAATTAATCAAAACATCTGAATATAATAAACTCGCAAAATTTATAGATGAACCAACTTTAACAGGTGAGAAAGTAGTTAATTTATCACAAAAAGATGCTCCTTCTGCTGCATCAGTAGATGTCAAATCTGTTCAATTGGCAAATGATCAAGTTTTAAACATTGATAAAACAGAAGAAACCAATGTATTACCGACTTTTGGCGGTGTGGTTGTTATCCCAGATAGTACCTCAACAGATGGAATCAAAGCGGAAACAGAAACAATTTGGCAGCCCAAAGCAGGAACCAATCGTGAAGAATTGATAAAAGCAGAAAATATTATTGGTGACAAGTATCCCATGTTAGTAGGAACAGCTGCAATGTCGGCAGCCATTACGCAATATTATACGCCAGTTCTTTTTGTCGGACTATTTATCGGTATTGTGTTCTTTGTTTCGGCGGGTAGTTTCTTATACTTCCGTTTATACAGTGATATGAATACGGACGTTGAAAAATTCAAGATGATTTACAAACTTGGCTTGACGAAAAAAGAATTGAAGAAAATGATTTACCAACAAGTAGGTATTTTATTCTTTACCCCAATTGTTGTTTCATTTATTCATGGAGCTGTTGCTTTGAAAGCAATGTATGCTGTCTTAGATCAGCCAATGCAATTAGCTGGCTGGGAAGTTTTAGGCGTTTTCTTATTGATTCAGGTCGTTTACTATTTAATTGCCAGAACGTTCTACTTCAAAAAAGTTTATCACTTAGTGAAAGATTAATTATAAAAAATCGTTAAGCATGCACGCTTAACGATTTTTTTTGAGGCTCTTCGTGATATTGCATTCAAAGTGAGAATACGTTATAGTTATGAAGCGAATGTAATAGCAGAAATGAGGAAAAGAAATGCAGAAAGAATCCATTTATGGACTGACGAGAGAACAGCTTGTGGACTGGTTTTTAGCCCATGGCGAGAAGGAATTTCGCGCAACACAAGTGTGGGAATGGTTGTATACAAAACGTGTTGCTTCATTTAGTGAAATGTCGAACATTTCTAAATCATTGATGACTTTATTAGAAGAAAATTTTTCATTAAATCCATTAAAACAAGTCATTGTGCAAGAAGCACAAGATGGTACCGTAAAATATTTATTTGAATTACCAGATAAAAATATGATTGAAACAGTCTTGATGCGTCAAGAATATGGATTATCTGTTTGTGTGACCACTCAAGTTGGCTGCAATATTGGGTGTACATTTTGTGCTAGTGGGCTATTAAAAAAACAAAGAGATTTAACTGCTGGCGAGATTGTTGCCCAAATTATGTGGGTGCAACATTATTTCGATGAACGTGGGTTGGATGAACGTGTTAGCCATGTCGTTGTGATGGGAATTGGTGAACCATTTGATAATTATGCCAATGTCATGAACTTTTTACGAACGATTAATGATGATAAAGGCTTGGCTATTGGTGCCCGTCATATTACAGTTTCAACAAGTGGTTTAGTGCCAAAAATTCGTGAATTTGCAGACAGTGGACTACAAGTAAACTTAGCAATCTCATTACATGCTCCTAACAACGAAGTTCGTACATCAATTATGCGGATTAATCGTAGTTTTCCAATTGAAAAATTAATGGCAGCAATTGATGAATACATTGAAAAAACCAACCGACGTGTTACATTTGAATATATTATGTTGAGTCAAGTGAACGACCGACCAGAACATGCTCAACAATTAGCAGATTTACTACGGAATAAGAAAAAACTTTCTTATGTTAATCTGATTCCGTATAACCCAGTGAGTGAACACGATCAATATAGCCGAAGCTCTAAAGAAGCGGTTTTAAAATTTTATGATGTACTCAAAAAGAATGGCATCAATTGTGTTATTCGTAAAGAACACGGAACAGATATTGATGCGGCTTGCGGACAATTACGCAGCAAACAAATGAAAAAAGAAAAAGTCAAAAACCAATAACGTAGTTAAAATCGGATCAGAAAGGTTTCTTTTTGATTCGATTTTTCGTTTATTTAATAAAAAATCGTCGGTTTTTCAATTCTTGTTTATAAACAAAAGATGAATGCTCTAAAACTTTTATGACAAATTTTCTTTTTGTGGTTTTCAAACTTGAAATTCTAAAAGAAATAGCTATACTGAAAAGAGATCGTCACAGAATTTTTCATGAAAACAGCTATTATTTTCGTTATCTTTTCAAAAAAGTGGAAATTTTGTTACGCTTTTTTAGTTTAAATGAAATGAGGGAGTCTATGGAGAAAAAGCAATTAAAAAGAGAGATAACAACGTTTGGTGCGTTATCCACGGTAATGGGTACGGTGATTGGCGCTGGTGTTTTCTTTAAAGCTGCGAGTGTCGTTGGACACGCACAGTCAGCTAGTTTAGCTATCTTTGCTTGGGTGTTAGGTGGTGCCTTAACCATTTGTGCAGGATTAACCAGTGCCGAACTTGCTACAGCAATCCCTGAAACAGGTGGCGCAGTGAAGTATATTGAATATACATATGGTAAATTAGCTGGTTTTCTTTTAGGGTGGGCACAAAGTATCATTTATTATCCTGCCAACATTTCGGCGTTATCCATTATTTTTAGTACACAACTAATCAATTTGTTTCATTTATCGGCAAATTTATTGATTCCAATTGCCATTCTTGCGGGAACCAGTATCACGATAATTAATTTATTAGGAACAAAAATTGCTTCTTTGGTCCAATCAACGACATTGGTGGTAAAACTGATTCCAATTGCCTTGATTTCTTTAGTAGGATTATTTACTCCCGGACAGGTAGCTGTTTCACTTTTTCCTGTTGAAACAACAGCGAATACTGGCTTTTTAGTTGCTTTTAGTGGCGCCTTAGTCGCCACCATGTTTGCTTATGATGGCTGGCTAGGTGTGGGTAACGTGGCTGGTGAAATGAAGCGACCAGAAAGAGACTTGCCTAAAGCCATTATTTTTGGTTTGTTATTGATTACTTTAATTTATGCCTTAATTAATTTTGTGTTTCTAAAAACATTACCAATTGAGCAAATCGCTGGGAATTTGAATGCAGCTTCGGATGCTTCTGTGGCTATTTTTGGACCAATTGGCGGCAAAATCGTAACTATTGGGATTTTAATCTCTGTATATGGTGCGTTAAACGGCTACACAATGACAGGGATTCGGATTCCTTATGCCTTAGCCTTAGATAATCTGATGCCTTTTAGTCGTCAGTTTCAAAAGTTGTCTAAACGCTTTGTTGTTCCTTACGTTGCTGGAATTTTCCAGTTAGCTGTAGCCATTATCATGATGTTTTTCGGAACCTTCGATTTATTGACGGATATGTTAGTTTTTGTTATGTGGCTGTTTAATCTATTAATTTTCTTAGCTGTTTTTATTTTAAGAAAACGAGAACCTGAATTAAAACGACCGTATAAAGTTCCTGGCTATCCAATTATTCCAATTATCGCAAGTCTAGGTGGTATCTTCATCTTGGTTACAACGAGTATTACACAGCCTATTCTAGCATTGATTGGTATAGGGATTACGCTTCTAGGAATTCCAGTTTATTTAGTTAATAAACAAAAAACGAAGCCAAAAACGTAAACGATCCAATCGGATTATCATAGTTTTTCTCAAAAATTTTGTGATTCAGAGAAATTTTTGAAAACTAAACGCAAGATTTTTTTAGTATAATACTAAGTGTCTAGGAGTTCCACTATTTTGGGGAAGATAGATGGACAGCGCAAACTTCAAAAAAAGAACCTTCATCTTATTGGTGGAGGTTCTTTTTTTGCTGAAATCATAAAATAAATGCGTAGTTTATTAGTGAGAGGAGGAAATGAATGACTGAAAATGTAAAAAAATTGGCTCATCAATTAATTGAATGGGGCGTCCTTCATGGGGCGCAAGACGTTTATTTTTTACCCAATGATACCGAAATAGCCATCTCTTTTCGGACAGGGATGCAACGGACACTTTACACACAAGTTTCCGCAGAAATAGGCGAAAAGTTAATTTTCCACTTTAAATTTATAGGCGGCATGGATGTCGGAGAAAGACGAAAAGCACAATTAGGCGCGACAACTTATCTAATTGGCGAGACGAAGCAACGCTTGCGTTTATCATCTGTGGGAGATTTTCAGAATCGAGAGAGCTTGGTAATTCGTTTTTTGCACCGATTTGGTGAACAAGCTGAACATTTTTTCTTTCCCCACCAGCTGAATGAAATTGAAGCATCTTGTCAGAAACGAGGACTTTATTTATTCAGTGGGCCAGTTGGTTCTGGGAAAACAACAACCATGTATCGTGTGGCTAAACAAAGAAGTGGCGAACAACAAGTGATAGCGATTGAGGATCCTGTTGAAATTGAGGAAAAGCAGTTTTTACAGTTGCAAACAAATGAAAAAATTCAGTTAACGTACGAAGCCTTGATAAAAGTTTGCTTACGCCATCATCCTGATATTTTGATTATTGGTGAAATTCGTGATGGCGAGACGGCTCAAGCAGTTATTCGAGCCGCCTTAACGGGTCATACTATTTTTGCGACAATTCACGCCCGTAACTTATTGGGGGTGCAACGGCGTTTGATAGAATTAGGTGGCCCAGAGCATGAATTGGCTGAATGCTTGCAAGGTATCATTTACCAACAGATTTTGACAACCACGATTAATAAGGAACAAGTAGCGGGAATTCTTTATGATTATTTCTTCTTTAAGGAAGCCGTTATAAAGAGTAGTTGGCAAAAGAATCTAAGAAAGGCGTGGGCGTATGGGTTTATTACAGAAAAAACGTATTTTCAAGCCATCGAATAAATTAACGAAAAAACAACAGCAGCTTTTTCTGAAACTATTAGCGGATTTGCTTGCAAATGGTTTTAATATACAAGAAAGTTTTTCCTTCATGAAAAAATCAAACGCCTTACCTCAGCACAGTATAACTTTTTTAGTTGAAGGCTTTTCCTCAGGCATTGCCTTACAAGCTTTAGTCGAAGAATTAGGATTTTCAACAATGGTCTCGGCACAATTGTCGTTTGCTACTGCACACGGGGATTTGGTGGGGACACTACAAGCGATTTCCGAACATTTTTTTCAAACGGAAAAATATCGGCAACAGTTCTATAAAATAATTAGTTATCCGCTGCTCCTGATTGTTTTTTTGATTCTCGTCATTGTTGGTATTCGGCAATTTTTATTGCCCCAATTAATGGAAAATGATGCCAATAGTTATTCTAAAAATATTGGGATTCTTCTGATTGTTTACAGTCCATACATTCTGGTTACCTTAGTTTTTGTCCTCTCATTTAGTTTCTTCATTTTAAACCGTTATTTGAAGCATCAGTCTGCTATTCAGCGGGCCTTCGTATATCTGAAACTGCCAATTATCCGTGGCCTTTATCGGGAATACGTCAGTGCTTTTTTTGCACTAGAATGGGGGAAGTTGCTTGCACAAGGATTAGAAATGAAAGAGGTCATCGATTTGATGCGCCATACAACCAATTACCCCTTAATGAAAGAATTAGCTGGAGCAATTAGTGAAGGACTGCTAGTTGGTGAAACCTTACATAGACAATTAGCTGCTTATCCTTTTTTTACGAAAGCATTGGGTTTAATGATTCAACAAGGGGAAGTAAAAGGAAAATTAGGCAAGGAGTTGATGGTTTATAGTAATGTCTGTTTCCAAGGTTTTTTCAAAAAAATTGAACGAGTCATTACTCTCGTTCAACCACTTATTTTTATCATAATTGCTTGTTTAATTATCGGTGTTTATGGGGCAATGTTGCTGCCTATTTATGGCAATATGGAAGGAGTTTTATAATGAAAAAGAAACAAAAATACGCAGGGTTTACATTATTAGAAATGTTGATTGTCTTATTGATTATTTCCGTATTGATTTTACTTTTTGTCCCTAACTTAGCGAAACATAAAGAAACAGTTGATAAAAAAGGCAATGAAGCAATCGTAAAAATTGTAGAATCACAAATCGAGCTCTACACACTAGAAAAAAATAAGACGCCTTCCTTAAATGAATTAGTCAACGAAGGCTACATTACTAAAGAGCAGTTAGATAAATATACAGCAGAAAAGCAATGAACAAGTCAGCAGGATTCACATTAATGGAAACACTTGTTAGTTTAACGATTGTTTGCTTTATGACTATGCTCCCGACACTCGCTATTCACCGCTGGCAAGAAACGTTAAAAATTGAACAGTTTCTTGCTACGGTAGAAAAACAACTTCGTTTTGCGCAACAGCAAGCAATTGTTTTAGAGGAAACACAAGAAGTTTGGTTTTTTGAAGAACAACAAAGCTTTTCATTTCCTGATAAATTGAACCAATCAGCTCGGAGGACTTTACTAGCTGTACCTGAAAAAATGACAGTGAGTGGCCCAAGTAAACTCAGTTTTCTTCATTCGTCAGGGAACAATGGCCGTTTAGTGAAATATATTTTTACTTGGACTGAAAAGAAACAACAACTTATTTTACAATTTCAGATGGGGAGTGGTAGAGTGCTTATATATCAATGGTTTTGAATGTTTTTACCACAGTTTTACCACAAATCACAAGTTCTCAATAAGTTTATCCATCATATCAGCTGTTTCTTTTTCTTCTTCTTTTAATACATCGCTATAAACATCCAAAGTTATATTAATATTCTTGTGTCCCAACCTGGTTGAAACATATTTAATGTTTGCTCCTGCTTCAATTAGAAACGTTGCATGTGTATGTCTTAGCCCGTGCACGGTTATGTTTTGAACTTCTGCCTTTTCACATAACAGGCGAAATATATACGTAATTCTTGATTGTTTGATAGGTAAATTTCGAGAACTTAAAATAAAATAGTCCTTTTCTCTTAAAATTATACCTTCTCTAAGAAGCCGTTCTTTCTCGTGATTTTTGTATTTTTTTATTAAAGTGAGTAATGAGTTGTCAAAATAAACTTTACGAATACTGGTTTTTGTTTTAGGTTTGTTTTCACCGTAATCACCACGTGTAGAATTGATATCGAAATATTTTTCGTTTAAATCAATATCATTCCAACGAAGCCCCATCAATTCACCTTTTCTCATTCCAGATTTTAGCAGAGTCAAAAATATAACTTGTATTTGAATATCTTCGTTTTCTAAAACCGCCACAAATCGCTGTAATTCCTTTTTAGAGAACGAACGAACATTATTACTTAAATCAAATTTAAAGCCTGTTAGAGTGTTGCTAGGGATGATTTGATTGTGTACTGCAGCGTTAATCATCCTCATTACAATTTTATGCCAAGTTTGGATGGTAGATTCTGTATATTTGTTTTTTTGTCTTAATTTATCAATAAATTCTCGTTTATAGGTAATCTTATTTAAAGAAGATAGTTTTTGATTTCCAATTAATGGTGATATGTGAAATTTGATAGCAGATTCAATGTTTTGTTTAGTTGAAACACTCCAATTGTCTTGGGCGTAAGGTATCCATACATCGATCCATTCATCTATGGTGAGTTGTTTATTTTCGATGAAGGAAGTGTTTTGTGTTTCTAAAGCATATTGGATTTTTAGCAATGCTTTATTCGCTGCTCTTTCGCTTTCAAATCCACGTTTGCTAGCTTCTTTTCGGTGTTTTAGAGAGTTGTAATAAGGATAGCGATATCCCCAAAAAGTTCCTTTTTTATTTGAGTAAGAAAAAACATATTTGTATTTTTTGGACCAATTTAGTTTCGCCATATTTTCACGTCCTTTTCTTTGTGGTAAAATAGGCGTAACAAAATAAGCCTATTTTGTTTCTATTTTTAACGCACTAACTTCTTGGTCGGAGAGGGTGCGTTATTTTTTTATTTCCTCTTTTAGTTGTTCAATCGTAGTTTCTAATTGATCAATTTTATTAATTAGTATTTCAATTTTATCATTTGATTCTTCATCTTCATTATTACTTTTATTAAAATATTCTGTAATAGTTGAAGTAAGCATACCAATAAATCCAATTCCTAAAATCATTAAAATGATTGCTGCAACTCTACCTAATGGCGTAGCTGGTGAAATATCGCCATAACCAACAGTAGTTGTTGTCACTAAAGCCCACCAAAATGCATCAATATACGGGACATTTTCTGCATATGAGTAAATCATTGCTGAAATAACAATAAGAACTGAGCTTAAATAAATCACGTTTAAAAATCCATTCGTATTTAAAAATGATTTAGTGTTTCTTGTTAATTTGCCAACCACACCTATCGCTCTTGTTAGCTTTGCAAGTCTAGCTATTTTAGCTATTCGAAACAACCTAGCGATTCTAAAGAAAGAAAAAATAGCATCAAAAGGAATTATTGCGATCAGATCAAAAATATTTTCTTTAAAAAATTTGATTTTATTTTTTGAAATAAAAAATCTAACAATGTAATCAATTGTAAATGTGATTAAGATAATATTATCAATAATGTTAAATGGTGGATTACTAATATTAATAACATTTGAAAAATCAAGAATAACTAAAGCGATTGAGATTAATGCTAAAACAACAATAGAGTAATTATAGAATTTTTGATTTATTTTCAATGAAGTTCTCTCACTCTCTAAATGAGGTTTAAATCCGTGTTCCCAGCACGGACTTTTTTATTTCAAATAAATTTCTTGTCCCATTTTTAAGTTGTAATGAGCTATAACATTTGAGTAATTGTATTGTCCTTCATATTTTTCGATTAAGCTTCTAAACATATATTGTTCTGCTTCGGATTCCATCTTAGAACGAAAAACAGGAATTTTATACAATGCCATTATATCCACATGGTCTTCTACATGCTTTAATTCGTGATATATTGCTTCTTCTTGTTCTGTTGGTGTTAAATTTTGATTTACAAATATGATACCGTAAGTAGGGTCGAAACATGCGCGTTTGTTCAAAGTAGTAAAAACTAACTCCACATTATATTCTTCTACCAACTCTTTGATACTTTTCATATAAGCACAACCTTTGACTTATTTCCCGAATCTACCCTTTAAATATGCACGGATAACTTCTCTGTCATGATCATCAAGCGGTTTACCGTCAAAGCTCATGACGTTATCCAGTACATCATCTAAATCATCAGATTTTTTTTCATCAGTTGCTTTAGTATTATCAGTTCTTCCCAATAGATAATCTACAGATACATCAAAGTAATTAGCTAAAGTTTCTAGTCTATCTTTAGTAGGATTATCGGAAGTTTTCATACGATACAGAACATTTTTTGGTAAACCTAATTCTTCTTCGATTCGATTTAAGGATTTTCCTCTCTCTTTTGCTAATAATTTGATCCTATCAAACACTGTCATAATAACATTCTCCTTAAAAGTTACAAGAAAAATAAACTTTTATGTTAAAAATACTTGCGCTTATTTAACATTTATGTTAATATGATTCTTGTAAACAAGTTAATCAACTAAAAAGACAACAAAAAACACTATTGATAAATAAATGCTAACCGCCAAGAAAGCTATAAAATCAACGTTTTTAATGTCTTATTTAGCTATGAACCGATTTTAACATTAATGTTAAAACAAGTCAATGAAATTTAGAAATTAGTTGATTAATTTGTTTACTAATTCAGAGAAAGGAGAAAAAGCATGGCAAATATTCAAGAAGCACGTCAAAAAATCTTGAATCACTTTGAGAAAAATCAATGGGAGATTCCTGATGTAGCAAGTGCTTTAGGGATTACAGAACAATATCTACGTAAAATCCTTAACAATCCAGAAAAACATCTTAAGCAAATGACCGATATTATTGCTTATTACAAAATCAGATAGGGGGAGTTCTAAATGGAATCTAAGCTGCGTATAGTAACGGCTTTGGAAAGCATTGCAAACAGCCTTAGTACTTTGGCAGAAGATACTAAGGCGAAAAATAGATATAAAGAATCTTTATTTGTTCAAATATTCATCTTTATTCTCGGTATAGTTGTTGGATGTATGTTAATCCAGCTAGGAACAGACTTGTGGAAATGGTTAATAGTTTAAAAAAATTATCTGAATCGTTTCTAAAATAAGATGTTGTATTGAAAGAAATATACGCAAAAATAAATGACAAAAGTAGAGTATTGTTCGTTCTTTTCCAGTAACTTTTGTAAAGGTCAAGCCAGCTACTAGTTAATTGTATTTGATGATTTTTATTTTTTTCATTGTATGCAAAAATTTCAAAATACTTCCGTTCATAATTGTTCTTGGCTTTATTAGTTAAATAAGAAATATACAGCTTACTTTTCTTTTGGATAACCCAAAATAAAAATAACGCTATCGACACCCAAAAAGAATATTTTTCTAAAAAGGGAATAGATTTTTCTACAACATTATACATTACCTCACCCCCTTATCAATTATTTCAGCATGCTAGTGCTGATAAGGAAATTATATCAAAAAAGAAAGCGAAGTGATTAAATGTCACAAGACCTAGAAATTGGTGTAAGAGCAGCTCTAATTCGCGCAGGGAAAACCCAATCTTGGTTATCGAAACTACTGGGAATTTCAAGTCCTTACTTGTCAGATATTCTTTGTGTTCGTAGACGTTCAGAAGAGCAAGTTCAAAAAATATTAAATATCAGATAGGAGTGATTAGAATGGAAAATTTTCTAGATTCATCTTCAAAAAACTTTCTATACAACATTATAGAAAAGATTCTAAGAAAAATGTTTGAGCAAGTAATAGATGAAGCTAGCCAAGGTTTAAATGAACGTGCCGAGTATTTAGACATCAAACAATTATCGTCAAGGTATTCAATGTCTGTTCCTGAAGTTGAACAAAATTTTGTAAAAGATAAACGTATGCAAATGATCGAGAAAAGAAAGCCTGGTACTAGCAAGGGAAAAAGATATTGGCCTGCTAAAGAAGCTATAAAAATTTGTAATGACATCATGAATCATTGGGATTAAAGGAAAGAGCGATACAGAAACAATTTAAGGAGGAAAAAATGGACAACTTAGTAATTATGAAAAACCAACAAGCAGTAACAACTAGTTTACAAGTTGCTGAAGTATTTGAAAAACAACATAAGCATGTTATTGAAGCAATAGAGGCTAAAATTCAATCGGCCGAAAATTCGGCTTATTACCAAAACATGTTTGCTGAAGGAGAATACAAAGATTCAAGAGGTAGAAAACAAAGATTGTACTACATGAATCGAGATGGCTTTTCTTTCATTGTATTTGGATTCACTGGAAAAAAAGCAGATTCATTCAAACTGAAATACATTGAAGCTTTTAACCAAATGGAGGAATTGCTTAAAACTCAATCAAACTTACCGATTAATAACACAGAATTGTTATTAGAAGCTGCGTTAAAACATGAACGTGGATTGACTCTTGTAAATCAACGTTTAGATAAGCTAGAAACAGAAACTACAATTAATAGAAGCCAACAACGAAAGATACAAGGGCTAGTTTCATCAACTGTTATCAAAGTATTAGGTGGCAAAAAAACATTGGCTTATCAGGATTCAAGTATTAAGCAATCAGCCTTTAGTAATTGCTATAAACAATTGAAAGCATTATTCGATGTAGCCTCTTATGTAGACATTCCAAAAGTTCGATATGAAGAAGCTTTAGCTCTAATTCCTAGATGGAAGCCTAACTTGGAATTACAAGCAAGAATTGATATGGCTAATGGAAACGGAGATATGTTTAAAGAAGTGAGCTAGATCAGTAAATAAAAATAAAAGGATAAGCCTAACTTATCCTCAGTTAAAAGTAGTATCAACAATGATTGCTTTTGGATTCATATCATTCTTAATGGATTCAATGATTTCTAAAACAGAAGATTTGTAGTAGTAAGTTTTGCTTGATGCGATTATTTCATTTTCTTCAGTTTTAATCAAAAAATAGTATTTTTTATCAGAAGCTCGTTTAATCACAAAAAACATTTTTGCACCTCACTTTCAATTGAATTATATCAAAATATAGGAGGTTAACAACATGAAAGCAATCCGAGAAACACGATTAGTAGGCGCATTTTTATTGATGATTGTACTAGGAGTATTGCTGAAAAGCCACTTTTCAATGCCAATACTAGCAACACTAAGTGCACCTTTCTTTATCCATTGGTTTTTTAACTGGGATGAAGCAAAGTATCAATACTCTAAAAAAGGAGGCGATAAAAAATGTATGTAGCTATAGGCGAAGCTAGTAGAGAAACATATGTGATTGGAGAAACACAAGCGGAAGTCATGCGAAAGTTGTTTGAAGAATATCCGTATGTTTCAGCTGATAAAAACGTTTATCCAGAGAGATTAAGCATAGTACAAAAAGAGCCCCGAACGTCTGCAAACGAACAGGGCAAATATTGAACAAAAAAATTCAAAATTTATTAACTAAGGAGAGTATATCAAAATGAACGATAAAATTCAAAATTTATTAATGGAACTTGTTAAAGAATGTCGGAAAGGAAAAGTTACGATTGTTTTGTCAACTGTTGATTCAGAAATGATGGAAGCATCCAGTGTTTTACTTGCAGGTTCTTTGCCTGAACAAGCAATTGCATTTAGTGAATTATTTGAAAAATTTAAAGAGGAAGCACTTGCTCATGATTGTGATTGTCCGCAATGTAAACAAATAAAAGAATCATTTATTGGTGCAGAATCATCTTCAACTAAACAAAATAATGAGGAAAAACTAGATATATTGTTAAAAGATTTTTTACGAGGTGAGTTGTAATGATTGAAGTAAGAGGTTTAGGTAACGACATTTACGAATTAATGCTAGCAAACGCACAGAATAACATTATTCAATCTGTTCGGACATCTGCATCTTATGGCAATACAAGTTGTGTGGTAAGCAGTAAAGGAGCTACAAAACCATTTTTAGATCAATTACAAATGCAAGGTGTCGATTATATCGAATTGGAAGATGAAAAAATAAAACTATTTTGGGAGGGATTGTAATGCCTGAATTTGATTCGCTAGGGGCAAGACAAGAGCCACCTGAAGAAAAAGAAGTGTTAGAGCTAACGTGGGAATACGATGAGGAGGAAGACGAAAGATGATTCAATCTACTTTATCCATGAGCCATCAAGAATGGCTTGAGGATAGGCGTAAAGGAATTGGAGGATCAGACGTTGCAACAATTTTAGGCTTGAATCAATATAAATCAGCTTATCAATTATGGCTAGAGAAAACAGGTCAAGTTGAGCTGAAAGATACAGAAAGCGAGCCAGCCTATTGGGGAAATGTTTTAGAAGAAGTTGTTGCGAAAGAGTTCCAAGAAAGAACAGGAAAAAAAGTTCGTCGTAGAAATCAAGTCTTCGAACATTCGCTCCATCCTTTTTTAAGAGCAAATATTGATAGAGAAGTGGTTAGAGAAAATGCCATTCTAGAATGCAAAACTGCAAATCAATTTTTAGCGAAAGAATGGGCAGGAGACGAAGTGCCATTGAGTTATCTTTGCCAAGTTCAGCATTATATGAATGTTTTGAATAAAGACTATTGTTATATTGCAGTTTTAATTGGTGGTCAGAAATTTATTTGGAAACGGGTAGAACGTGATCAGGAATTAATCGATGTACTGACCGAGCAATTAGTTGATTTTTGGGAAAATAACGTAATCAAAGGCGTTGAACCTATTATTGACGGAAGTAAGGCAACAGCTGACTTTTTAAAGGATAAGTATAGCGACATAGAAGAAACGCAAACTACTTTACCTGCTTCGTTTGATGAATTGTTAGACCAAAAAAATGAAATGAAGAAAACCAAAAAAGAGTTGGATGTAGCTATTAGAAAAATTGAAAATGAAATAAAAAGCGAATTGGGAAAAAGAAATGCAAGCATTGGTATTACTAAAAAACATATTGTTGAGTGGAAGGAAATACCTACTAAAAGATTGAACAGTAAAAAGTTTGCTGAAAAATATCCTCAAATTGCAGAAGATGAAGAAATATATATGGTTACTACGCCACGAAGATTAATAGAAAAGGAGATTAAGTAATAATGGCAACAAACGAGACCTTAAAAAATCAATTATCACAACAAAATCAAAAACAAGTTCCTGCGAATCAATTAGGTTTAAAAGGATTAATGAATACTCCTACTATGAAGCGGAAATTTGAGGAAGTTCTTCATGAAAATGCTAATGCTTTTATGTCAAATGTCATGACCTTAGTTTCTAATGATAGCTACTTGGCAGAAAGCGAGCCAATGTCTATTTTAAGCGGGGCTTTAACAGCTGCTACATTAAATTTAGGATTAGATAAAAATCTAGGTTATGCCTATCTCGTACCATTTAATACTAAAAATAAGCAGACTGGCAAATGGGAGAGGAAAGCCCAATTTATTTTAGGATATAAAGGGTATATTCAATTGGCTCAACGGTCAGGTAAATATAAAGCATTAAATGTTATTGAAGTCTACGAAGGAGAGTTACTGAGTTGGAACAGGTTAACGGAAGAATTTGAATTTGATCCAAATGGTAGACAATCAGACGATGTAATCGGATATGTTGGATATTTTGAACTATTAAATGGATTCAAGAAAACTGTTTATTGGACCAAACAAGAAATTGAAGCTCATCGAATTGCAAATAGCAAAGACAAAGAAAAAACAAAATTGAGCGGTGTCTGGGCTACAGATTATAATGCGATGGCTCGTAAAACAGTATTAAGAAATATGTTATCAAAATGGGGGATTTTGTCCATCGAAATGCAAGAAGCGACAACTTCAGATGAAAAAGTTCAACAAATGCAAGAAGATGGAAATATTATTTCCGAAACGGAAGTAGAAGAAAATACTACGATGAAAACAGCAGAAGTAATTAATGAAGCTGATTCAGATTCATTGAATCAAACAGATTTATTTGATACTAAAAATCCACCATTAGAGTAAAGAAGGAGATGTAATGGCAAGACCTGCAAAAGAAGGTTTGGATTATTTTCCTCTTGATGTTGGAATTTTTGAAGACGAAAAAATAGAAGCTATTGCTGGGGAATTTGGTATTAAAGGAGAACTTGCGGTAATCAAACTGCTTTGTGCGATATACAAAAAAGGATATTTCATTTTGTGGGATGATTTATCGCAAGCAACTCTTTTAAAACGCCTGCCTGGAGTAAGTAAGGAAATGCTCAATCAAATAGTGAACCGCTTAGTCTTATGGGGATTTTTTGATAAAGAACTGTTTGACTCGGTCAAGGTGCTTACGAGTGAGAATATCCAAGCGACATTTTTCGAAGCGACAAAAAGACGGAAAACACCAAAACCAACTAAATATATAGTTAATGTCAACAGTAACTCTCAAAATGAAACAGTTAATGCTGACATTAATACACAAAGTAAAGTAAAGGAAAGTAAAGTAAATAAAAGTAAAGTAAACAAAAAAGAAACAGAAAGTTGCATCAATCCGTTGTCACCTGAAACGTCGGTTGAGAAAGCATTCTTTGAAGAGCCGTTAGGTGAAGAAAAACTAACGGAGTTAATCCGCTATTATTCACAGAATGTAAGTCCTGCTACTCCTGTTAATATCACTGATTTACAATATGATCTTGCTGATTTTGACGGAGACCTCGAGTTATTGAAAGAGGCTGTTAATATCTGTGCTAGAAATAATGAACGAAGATATAGCTATTTTGCTGGTATTTTGAAAAATTGGCGAGCAAATGGTGTAAAAACATATGCTGATTATCTAAATAACGAGAGAGAACGAGCAGATAAAAAAACACAAAATAAGCAATATCAAAATAAACCTGTTCGGCAAGAAAAGGTGCCTGAATGGATGAATCAAGCGAACGGTGAAGAAGAAAAGCTATCACCAGAAGAGCAAGCTGAATTTGAAAGACAAATGCAAGAATTGTTGGGAGGAGAGTAAATCATGATTGAAATGAGAGTACTTGATTATCGAATTACTAGTGATGATAAGCAAGTAATCGTAAATAAAGCGAGACGAAACGAACACGGAGAGTTAACCATTTTGACTGATAAAGACGGTACACAAAAAGAATCACTCGCTTTGATTGGTTATTATGGCAATTTAAGTAAGGCTCTCGTCGCAATAGAACGCGATTATGTGCTTTCTAGTGGTAAAACAATACAAACAGTCAAAGAATACAAAAAAGAGCTAGAATCGATTCACAGCAAGCTAAAACGTGAATTAGATTTCGGGGAGGAATTTTAGATGAATGAATTAGTTAAATTAGTGGAAGAATGGGCGAAAGAAAAGCGTTTAGATAAAGCGGAACCTGAAAAGCAAATGCTAAAAGTGATTGAGGAAGTCGGAGAAGTTGGCGCTGCATTGGCAAGAAACAACGAAAACGACTTAAGAGATGGTATCGGGGATATGGTTGTGACGTTAATTATTCTCGCTATGCAAAATAACATGGATTTATACGAATGCTTAAATCAAGCATATAGCGAAATTAAAAACCGCCAAGGAAAAATGGTAAACGGAGTATTCGTCAAAGAAGCCGATTTGTAAGGTTCGAGGTGGAAGAGATGCGAATTATTCTACCGATTGAGCCCAAGCCACAAAGTCGCCCGAGATTTGCAAGGCGTGGAAATTATGTTAAAACTTACGAAGATCGAGCGATGAAAGAATACAAAAATCAAGTAAAGAATTATTTTCGTAAATCAAGAGCAAAGTTGATTGAAAAAGGGCCAATTTCCGCACATGTGACGTTTTACATCCATCCGCCTAAATCTGCCTTAAGTAATAAACAGAAACGCTTAGAAGTGGAATTAGAGCGAAAATATTGCGATAAGAAACCTGACTTGGACAACTATTTCAAAGCAGTCACTGATGCTGCCGAAGGTATTTTATATAAAAACGATGGTCAAATTGCTATGATGGTTTGCCAAAAGTTGTACAGTATGCGACCACGAACAGAACTAGAAATTACAAGTTTGGAGGAACAAGTGTAGTGGGTAAAACGGGTAAACAGATCAAAGAGAATTATTCGGTTAGAAAGCGAGTAAAGAAGATGATTAAATTTAAAGAATTTAATATTCAATTATTCGACGTTCACATTTATATAAAAAGGCTAAGTAGTTTTAAAACCAACAAAAATAGTATAAAAAAACTAACTAGTTTCCGCTAGCTAGTTATAGATACATTTTCATCTCAGATAGAGACAATTAATAATACATTACTATGAAATTTAAGGCAACAAAAAAAGCCAGCTGACCACTAGCTGACTTATGTGGTAGAAACAACTGTTTTCCGCCAGTTGTTCTTTAGGTGTGAGTTAGCACTTTCCCCAAATAAAGTGCTATTAAATAGCCGATTAAAAATCGACAATAAATCTCTTGTAGAGACGTGTACTACTATTAACTGTTTACCAGAAGTTAATGTAGAAAAGGAGGAAATTTATTTCATAAATAAAATCCCCAAGAAAGTTAAAGTGATTATACCATTGAAAAATAGATTTGAAAATACTTTCTATGCCAAAAATATTTATTAGATGGAAAATATCAAATGAATAAAGATGATGTGAAAGATGACGAATGGAAGATTGTAAAATATTGTAGAATTATTATTGTTTTCTTTATAGTCAACCAATAATTTGTTGACTACAAACATGTATGAGTGATGAATATTTTGATAAATAAATAGCCAGTCGGTTTCCGCCGACTGGCTGAGAAGTGAATAGCTATTGGAATAGTATTCTTAGTATAATTTATATCATATAGAGTCGCTGATGAGCAAAGAATAAGCATTTCTTATATATGTTTGGATAAATAAAAAAAGCTACTTAGTTTCCGCTAAGCAACTCTTAAATGATGATATGTTTATTATAAATTATTATACCATAAAAGGAGCGATTTCACTTGATTCTATTGTTAAAAGAAGTAGATTTTCGACAAACAAAAGCGAATGCTAGAAATGTGTTGAAGAGTTTTAGACGTTTAGAGCGAATAGCTGGTCGTTCTTTGATAGATTTAAAATCACCAATTATTACAGAGATGCCTAAAAGCCAAAGACACGGAAACAAAACAGAAGATGCACTGGTACAATTAGCTGATGCAGAAGCAGAAAGAGATGCAATTTTATCTGCACTTATGGCTTTGAGTTTGACTAGTAGACAAATTCTGCACTACAGTTTTTGTGTGCAGGATCATTACTCTAATTACAAGATTGCTAGAGAAGTTGGATATTCTGAAAGAAGTATTCAACGTATGAAATCAGAAGCTTTAATTGAATTTGCTGAAGCGTATCGAAATGGAAAAATAATCGCCTATAGATAAAATTTTTGGCGGTTTTTTTGCGGAAAGTTGGCGGTTTTTATCAATATTTAGATGTTACTATGGTAGTGTCGAAAGATAAGGAAACGAGGTAAGGCATGCATTACCTATCTTAGCTCCGTTTCGCTTATCTTTTGAGGCTACCTACAAAAAAATAAAGAATAAGGATGTGGAAAGTCCAGTTCTTTTGGTCTCGTTTAGTCGTAGGTAGCCAAATATTGCAATAAACTTGGCATTAAGCTTACACGTAGACGTACGCTGAAAGCACTTGTCAAGATAGCGGTATGTAGTTTGCAAATGATCACTCACAAATCAGACGTTCTCAAACTAAAAGAAATGGGGTGTAATTCCTCTCTCTTTTTCTACAGATCTTTAATGGTACTTGATTGCTTGTGTAGGTTCTACTCCTGTCATGTAAATCACAGCGATCATTGCTATAGGTAGCTTAATAATCATTCGCCGGTAAATACCTAGTTTACAGCTTGTGGACGGGGTGTAAAGAAAATCAAGCCATAGTCAAATCTTCATCGGCTGTGGCGTTTATTATTTCATAAACGGAAATAGAATGAAATCTTTCAAGATTTACTTAAGGTATGATATAATTGCATAAAATCATTTAGAAGGCTGTGTTTTACATGAAAAAAACTTCTTTAGGCAAATTGATATTGAATATAATTGTCATGATAGCTTTCGTCGTTTCTCTGTG
This sequence comes from Enterococcus sp. DIV0183, assembly GCF_050541505.1. Taxonomy (NCBI): domain Bacteria; kingdom Bacillati; phylum Bacillota; class Bacilli; order Lactobacillales; family Enterococcaceae; genus Enterococcus; species Enterococcus sp. DIV0183. The sequence continues at coordinate 1,724,435 of NZ_CP172932.1, read as the reverse complement.
TACACTAGTTCCAAGCTTTTTTGATAGGGAGCAGAAGGAAAACATCTTTAAATTAACTACTACTTTGATTAGCTTGCTAAGCGGCTTTATCCTTTATATTTATAATAATTCAAATACCATGTTTTTTTGGGTTAATAAATTTAGGACGTATTTTTCCTTTAAAACCGTTCGTTGGGAAATGAGTTACAGAACTCCTGGGCTTTCAATTGAGAATACTAATAAGTTAAAAGAAGAGTTATACCGAATATTAAAAAGTAAAAGTATTCAAATTTTGAAGGATAACAAAAAAGAAGAGTCTAGAGTTATTAAATTTAAGAATGACAGAGGAATAGAAGCAGAGTTTGATTTGAGATGGAATGAATATGTAGATGACAGATTTTCAATGACTATTATATTTAAATCACAAACTTCACATAGAGATGTACGTAAACAATGGTCTTTTTACAGAAATATAATAGAAGAAACTCTTAAGGTGATTTCGGAAGAATCGAATTACGATAAAAAACCGTATGAGGAAAAATCCTACTATACGGTATCTTTAAATATGGAAAAAAATCCTTTTTACCTACTAACAATTAAAACTTACGATAAACCTAAAGATATAAAATTCGATCTATCTTTTAAAATAGATGGAGTCAATTTCAAGACTACTAACAAAAAAATTGTACTTACAACAAAAGATATAACAAAAGTTGATACAGTTTTAAAGGATTATGTTATGTTAGGGAAAGTCAGCTGATTATTTTGATAATAGCTCGTGCTGCGTTCAAAAAAGGATTCTCATTATCAATATCATTTAGAGAACTATACATTAATAGTGCCCCAGCCTTAGTAAATCCAATAGTTCGTTCTTTCTGTAAAATATCCATTTTACCTATTAGGAAAGTAGCAGTGTCATCAGTCAATGCTTCCCCAGCTTCTTGATTTGCCTCTACATTATCGCCAGTGAAGCGTTTTTTCTGAACACCTTCTTCTTCCGTGGTAAAGGCAATCCCTCTTGTTGAATTTAACTTAGTTTGGATTGTTTTGAAATCAAAAATAAAATTGCTAAGTTTAACTTTAGAGGGCTCTGTCTCTTCTAGTGTTTTGAAGAAGTTACGAGATATCGCTGATGGTGCTGTGGAATATAAGACTTTGTCTGTGGTGTCATAAAAAACTTTAAAAACTTCTGAACGCTTATACTCATTAATAGCTTGTAATTCAGCGTCATCGTTAAGTACAAAGATACTTTCGTTTATAGTTTCCATAAATGTAGCATTGAATACTTTAAATATTCTTGATTCTACAGTCAAAGTTTTTGGGCTGTCAGGAGCGATAGTACCTAGTACGTTGTTGTCATCTGAAAGTGATATTGGCTGACTAATATCAAATTTTTGAACTCTTTTCAATGTTAATGATTGCATAAGATTCCTCCTAATTATATTTAATAATTACATTATATAATTAGGAAGATTAATAGTAAATAATTTATTTCGATATTGTTTTATTTATATGAGTTGAATTTTTAGTCATCGCTTATGCGGTGACTTTTTATAATGAAGAATTTTTTGTTTTTTAATATCGTTGTATAGCTCAATTGATGAGAGTTTAATTAAGTATATGCAGGTTCGACTCCTGTCATGTCAATAAGCAACTTTTGCTGCTTAAATAAAAATCGTCAATAAATGTTTCTTACTTTAATGATCGGTTCACCTCCTTTCAGAATTAGCCAGCCTGCGGAAACAGGATAAAGTGGCTAGTAACCTAGTATTGTTAAATAAGTGTTAGATTGGCTAGGCAGTCTAATATAAATCTTTAGACTACTCAATAAAAATGAGTGGTCTTTTTTTGTGCAAAAAAAGCCACTAGAAATGGGATCTAGTGGCTAGGTAGCGTTAGTGAAAATCTCGTGTCACTTGTAGTTTATGAACTTTAGCTATTATGAAAGAGTGCTACCTAAAACAAGTGTAACACAGCTGTCAAGTTTTGTCGGATATTTGGATTGTTTTCGCATGAAAAACCACCAGATAAAATATCTAGTGGCCAGACAGCAGATTATGTTTTGAAATAACTGGAAGTGTTACATGAAGCAAAAAGGAGTTGCTGTCTTGCAGTGAGTATAACAGGAATTGAAGCGTTTGTCTTACAATAAACAAATATACATAAAAACAATTAGGAGAGAGAACATGAAAAGCTATTGGTATGTATCGTTAACACATGAATATCCACAGCCGAAGCACTCAACTGTTTCAATGCGTGTTGTAATGTCTGTGCAGATAAAAAAGAATGCATCTATTGTTGAAATGACGAGAGAAGCCACGCCGAAGGAAATTGATGCGTGCAAGCTAGTTTATTGTGGTTATGGTAGTTGGAAAGATAAGCATATACAAGAGAATATAGAAATGTATGTGAAGTGATAAATTATTAGACAGAAAGGCGGTGAATAACATGCGAATGACCGAGAAACAGAAACGATTTTGTGACTTTTACATCGAGACAGGAAATGCCAAAGAGGCTGCTATCAGAGCGGGATATAGCGAAAAGACTGCAAAGCAGATAGGACAGGAAAACTTGACTAAACCTGACCTCAGAGCTTATATAGACGAACGCCTCGCAGAACTGAAAAACGAACGAACAGCCGATGCCCAAGAGGTGCTAGAGTACCTAACAGCTGTTATGCGTGGCGAGTACAAAGAAGCCACGCTAATTGGTGTAGGCGAAGGCGCACAAGCCGTTGTAGACATCGATGTGGGCGCAAAAGACCGTTTAAAAGCAGCCGAGCTTCTTGGTAAACGTCATGCGCTGTTCACTGATAAAGTCGATTTACAAACGGGCGATATTGTGATTAAGGTTGGTGAGTGGGATGCAGACGAAGAAACGTAATATCGTTTTAGAGTTTAACTTCCCGTCAAGAGTTTTTAACAAATCGTTTTATGATCGATTGGTGGATTATTCTAAATTCACCGAGGTTTATTGGGGCGGCGCTTCATCTGGCAAAAGTCACGGTGTCGTTCAAAAGGTTGTTTTTAAAGCATGTCAAAGATGGAAGAAACCAAGAAAGATTTTATTTACAAGAAAAGTAGGGCGTAGCTTAAAAGACTCTATTTTCGAGGATGTGAAAGCGTGTCTTTCTGATTGGGGACTGCTAGACAAGTGTAAAGTAAATAACACTGATTTTAGAATCACGTTACCAAACGGCGCAGAGTTTCTTTTCAAGGGAATGGATGACCCAGAGAAAATAAAATCCATCAAAGGGCTGTCTGACGTCGTGATGGAAGAAGCAACAGAATTTACACTAGAAGATTATACACAGCTTACTTTGCGTTTACGTGAACGTAAGCATGTGAAACGTCAAATCTTTTTAATGTTTAACCCAGTTTCTAAACTGAACTGGGTATATAAATCTTTCTTTGATGAGGAAGCAGAAGTCGATCAACGAAGAACGGGTATTTATCACAGCACCTATAAAGACAATCGGTTTCTTGATAGTGAAAATAAAAAGGTGATTGAGGATTTAGCCAAACGAAACCCAGCGTATTATCGCATATATGCTTTAGGAGAATTTGCTACGCTAGATAAACTTGTATTTCCAAACTATCAGAGAAAACGATTAGACAAGCACGACGAACTGTTAAGACAGATTGATTCAGATTTTGGCTTAGACTTTGGGTATGTAAACGACCCTTCCGCTTTTGTGCATGCAAAGGTAGACGAGAAGAACAAACGTATTTATGTTCTTGAAGAATACGTCAAAAAAGGCTTGCTGAATGATGAAATCTCAACGGTTATTAAAGATTTAGGCTATGCAAAAGAAGTTATCACTGCAGATTCAGCTGAAAAGAAATCTATTGCAGAAATCAAGAAGAACGGAATTACTAGAATACGTGCAGCTAAGAAAGGCCCTGATTCAATACGACAGGGGCTTTCTTTTTTATTGCAATATGAGATAATCGTAGACGATCGTTGCGTAAAACTGATTGAGGAATTAGAAAACTACACATGGGCTAAAGACAAGAAAACAGGGGAGTACACCAATGAACCTATTGATAGCTATAATCACGTGATAGATGCTTTACGATACGCAGTAGAACATCGTAGTAAAAAAGCACGAGGAATTAAGCTACAGAGCGTGAAGGGGGTTATTTAATGACAGAAAAAGTAAGTAGACCAAATACTGAAAGTAAAATACGTGAATTCGTTGACCTTTTAGGAAATCGTGTCTTTTATTGTGATAAAAACGCAAAGATTGACGAACGCTTGGTGGATAAATACATTAATAAGCATCGGAAATTAATTGGGTTTTACGAAGAATTAGAAAAGCTCTACAACGGTCAACATGATATTTATTATCAAAAAAATAAAGGAATTGGAAAACCTGACCATCGAATTGCAGTCAACTTTGCCCGTTATGTTGTAGACAGTTCTGCAGCTTTCTTTAACGGTAAACCAACAAAGATTACTCATCCAGATGGTGAGGTAAAAGAATTTGTTCAAGATTTCCGTAAACGAAACGACGAAGAAGACAACGACGCGGAGCTTTCTAAGCTAACTGCTATTTATGGACATGCTTATAAGCTTTTATATCAAAACGAAGAAGCGGAAACGTGTGTAACTTATTTAAAACCTACACAAGGATTCATTGTTTACGCAGATGACTTATTAAAAGCGCCTATGTTTGCGGTTCTTTACAACAAAATGACAAGGGACGAGTTAACGGCAACTGTTTATCCACAAAATAGCACAGAAACGTTTATTTTTACACAAGACAAGACTTCTAAACGATTGGAAACTAAGAGAGGACCAACCGTTTTTCAGAAAGCCTTGTCTTATTTATTAGGTGGAAAAGAGGCAATCGCTAATCCGTACGGTGAAGTGCCTATGATTGAGTTTATGGAAAATGACGAACGACAAGGACGTATTGAGTCTGTGTGGTCGCTGATTAATAATTACAACGAAGCTCTATCAGAAAAAGCGAACGACGTGAGTTATTTTGCGGATGCCTACTTAAAAATGATAGGGGTAGATTTAGCTGACGAAAACGTCGCTTCCTATTTACGTGATAACCGAGTGATTAATAGTGCTGAGCCTTTAAATGAAGGCGAATCGGTAGATATTAATTTTTTAGATAAACCTAGTTCAGATACAACACAAGAAAATCTATTAGACCGATTAGAGCGGTTAATTTATCAAATGTCTATGACTTATAATGCAAACGATGAAAGTTTTAGCAATAACGCTTCTGGGATTTCGCTAGAATTTAAAATGCAAAATCCTAGGAATTTAGCACAAGCGAAAGCTAGGAAGTTTAAAAAAGCATATGCGCAAATGTACAAAATGATTTTTTCATTGCCTACGAATGTACCTGCCAATAAAGCTAAGGAATGGTTTAATTTAGAATACACTTTTGACTTTAATATTCCGCGCAATATTAAAGACGAAGCGGAAACTGCACAAAAACTTGAAGGGATTGTTTCAAGAGAAACGCAATTAGGCGTATTATCGATTGTTCCTGACGTAACTCAAGAAATGGAACGTATAAAGGACGAAGAAACGGAAGAACGTTTAAATCCACAAGTTGATTTCGGTAAATTTACTCGAACTACGGAAGAAGTGACCGAAGAACATGAGTAATTATTGGGCGGAACGAGAAGCAAAACATATCGAAGAAATGCTGAAACGACATGTGAATTACGAACAAGAAATTCATAGACGGTATTTACAGTTATGGAAAACGATAGAAGCAGAAATTCAACAGTTTTACGTCGCTTATGCAGGGAAAGAGAAGATTAACATTGATGAAGCGAAACGATGTGCAAGTAAACATGACGTACAAATTTTCGCGGAAAAAGCGAAACGTTATGTACAAACAAGAGATTTTTCAAAAGAAGCTAACGAGCAATTAAGGTTATACAATTTAACTATGAAGGTTAATCGTTTAGAGCTTTTAAAATCGAAAATAGGTTTGTATTTAACAGACAACACTAATCAGCTACAGACCTATTTTACAGCAATGTTAACAGAGGAATCTGTAGCGGAGTTTGTACGACAAGCGGGGATATTAGGCGAGTCTGTTCTTTCCGAAGAAACTTATCGATTGTTTACTAAAGCGATTATTGAGGGGTCGTTTCATAACGCGACATTTTCTCAACGTTTGTGGGCAAACCAAGATGTTTTGAAAGCGAGTATCGATCGCTTATTAACAGTTGGGCTAGCAGCAGGTAAGCATCCAGATGTACTGGCTAGAGAGCTACGGAGATTAGTTGTGATTGACAGCTTGCGAGGAAAGGAAACGGCTGATTATGTCGCACGTCGGCTAATGATTAGTGAATCTGCAAGAATACAAAGCGAAGTACAAAAGCAAAGCTACGAAAAATATGGGTATGAAGAATACAATCTAATTGTAGAACCAAGCGCTTGTCCTATTTGTGTAGGAATAGCAAGTGCAAATCCACATAAGGTTTCTGAAATGAGCCCAGGAATCAATGCAAGTCCTATTCACAACTGGTGTCGGTGTAGTACTGCACCTGCTTATAAAGACAAAAAGTTCTAGCGAAAGTTAGGCTTTTTTTATTTGCCTTCTTACTGCTTACAGGCGTTAAAGAGAAAGCTGTTTCGATTGATAGGCGTAACCTATTAATTTCGATTAGCCACGTAATGGCTGGAGGTTTTAACATGAACGAAGAAAAACACTTATTATTACCGATGGATTTACAATTTTTTGCAGATGAGCCAAATTCTGATGAGCCAAACTCTGACAATTCAAACGAATCTGGGAATTCATCGACAAAGGATTCTCAAAATCCCAAAAATGAAAATCCAGACGGAAAAGAAACTGGAAAGACTTTTACCCGTGAAGATGTATCAAAAATGATTGCAGCAGAAACTAAGAAAGCAGTGGAGCAAGCAAAATCTGATTGGGAAAAGCAAAAATCTTACGAGCAAATGACTGCGGAAGAACGTGTTAAGGCGAAAGAACAAGAAGCCGCTGACAAAGAAGCACTAGCGGAAAAACGAGAAAAGGAAGCCCAAGCTCGTCTTGACCGTTTAACGCGTGCCGAATCTGTTCGTAATGATTTATCCGAGAATGGCCTTTCCGACTACGTAAGTGCTGCGCAAGCCGATTTATTGCTTGTGAAAGATACAGACGAGGATACAAAGAAAGCTGTAGACGAATTAAAACAAATTATTTCAAAAGCTAGAGATGGTATCCAAAAAGAATTGCTGAAAGGTCAAACTGTAAACGTTGCTACAGCAACAAAAGAGACCGATTGGCGCAGCAATTTGACTAAAAATTTAGAAAAGAAATAGGAGATGAAAAATTATGCCAGTTATTTTAGATAGCAAAGATTTAAAAGCAATTGACAAAGAATTTGCCGCAGGTTCGCAAGTTTGGGATTTATTGAAAGGTGGAGCTGCTGCAGTAACTGAAGCGGATTTTGTAGGCGCAAAAGAAGTCCGCATCAACAAAATGAAAGGTTTTACTGCTAGTGATTATAAACGTAACGAAGACAATAAACGTTCTAAAATTGATGTGGCAAAAGAAACGTTCAAATTAGAGAAAGAGCGTTGGTTTGGTTATGACTTAGACACATTAGATCAATCAGAAAATGCTTCCTACGAAGTTCAAGCGCTTGTGGAAGAGCATACTCGTTTAATTGCGATTCCTGAAAAAGATCGAACTGCTGTACAACGCTTATTAGAAGCGGCATTTGCTGAGGCTGCGGATGATGATAGCGAAGGAAAATACGTTGGAAAAACGGTAAAAGAAACCATTACTACAGAAAACTCTTTAGCTTCTTATGACGCAGCAGAAGCGTATATGACAGATGCAGAAATTGTCGGTCCGTTTATTATGTTTGCATCCACTGACTACTATTCAGCATTAAAAAATGCAAAAGGTGTTTCAAAAACATTTACTACGAACGAGCAACAAATTTCAGGTATTAACCGTAAAGTTGCGCAGTTAGACGGTTCCGATACTATTATTCAAAAAGTTGCAAAATCTCGTTTACAGGTAGATTCTACGAAGAAAATTAATTATATTCTTGTGCCTTTGATGGTTTGTTCGCCAGTTGAAAAATACAACTCTATTGATCTAATTCCAGCTTCACAAGACCGTGACGGCTACAGAGATACCATCAAAGGATTAAACTATTATGATGCTATCGTAACTGAAAAAGCTCGTCCTGCCATTTACGTTTCTTACGATTCAAAGTAAGCGCCCCGACCGTTAAAAAGGTAACACCAACGGCAGATGGGGCAGTTGTTGAAGCAGAGTAGGTGAAAAAATGACTCTTTCAGATTATCGCGTACTACTGGATATTTCAGAGGATACCTACGAAAAAGATAAGGCAAAAATTATCAAAATCTGGGACATTACTGAAAAACAGCTGCGAGTAAAATTGAAAGCTGATAAAATACCAGAAAAATTGGACTATATTGTTCCGTCAATTGTAGTGAAACGATATAACCGTTTAGGTTTTGAAGGCATGGAACAACACTCTCAATCAGAAGAAACAATCTCTTATAATTTGGATGACTTCGGGGAATTTCAAGATGAGATTAACGATTATCTTGAAGAACAAGGCTTGATTCGTAAAAGGAAGGTGTCCTTTTTATGAGAACATGTATTGATTACTACAACAAAAAACACGAGCTAATTTCGGAAAAACTGATAGGTAATGTAACCGAAGTCGGAACGGAAAAACAAATGACCATTTTCCCTAACATAAAGGAGCAGATGGTCATTTTTCGTTTTAGAGACCGCCTAGCTATTCGTTCAGGATTTCTTGAATACTACGACGAAGAAGAACAAAAAAATCGAAAATTTACCGTTGTTAAAAATTTGCGTGTTAGCAAAGGAACTTCGGTTTATGGAAGCGAATATCGATGACTTACCGAGTAGATATTTCAGGATTGGATGATTTAATCGAAGCGATTGAAGAAGCGAAAAAGCTAGACGATGTAAAAGAGGTCGTCAAAAATGATACTGCTTATATGGCAAATCAAATTGCAGAAGAAACACCAGTCAGAAGTGGATACTTAAAACGAAGTGAGACACCTTCTATTAAAGATGACGGAATGACTGGCGAAGTTGAAGCGATGGCTGACTATTCAGCATATGTAGAATATGGAACGCGTTATATGTACGGACGTTTCTATATGAAAAAAGGGCAAACAGCAGCAGCTAAAAGATTTCTTGATAATATGGAGGCGTTAGTAAAATGACCTTTAAAGACCCGTATTCAGAACTTTACGAAGCGTTATTTGTCACTTTGGAGCAAACAGGCTATGAAACCTATGGGCATTTGCCAGATGACGACGCTTCTTACCCGTTTGTTTTCTTAGGTGAACAATGGTCTAAGGATAGACAAACAAAAACAAGAACGTTAGGTTCAACAAATATTATGATTCATGTTTATGATCATGACGACAAACGTCGAGAATTAAATCAAGTATTAGCCGATGTGCGAAAAATCGTTCATGAATTGCATCAGACTAAGAACTTTAATTGGTTAGTGACAGAAAGTAGCACAGAAGTAATTTATGAAAATACAACCAATTTTGGTACGAGCCTTGCACACGGTGTACTTGACATCACGTTAGAATTTGAATAAGAAAGAAGGAAACTCGAAATGGAAAAAGCAATTCAAGGTAAAAAAATTAAGTTAATGTTTCGACTAACACGTGAACGTGCGACAACAGCAGCGAAGTTATTAGCTTTAGAAATTTCACACGAATATAAGTCAGAAACAAAAACAGATACACAATCAACAAAAGACGGGAATGTTCCTACCTCAGGAATGCCGTCAGCTTCCATAGAAATGGAATTTTTACGGACAGGCACAGAAACTTACAACATGTTGAAATATGCGTATCGTAACGGGCTAGAAATTGATGTATGGCGCATTAATTTTGATAAAAAAGACCCGAAAACAGGAAAATACGAAGCGGAATTTGGCACAGGCTTGTTGGATTCATTCGGAGATTCTGCCGAGTCCGATTCTAATTCAAGTATTAAACCAACTCTAGTTTTAAATGGTGACCTAGTAGAAGGTTGGGCAACGGTTGACGCCGAAAATGAAGAACTTGCGCGTGCTTTCTTCTACGACACAGTGGCTGGTGCGGAACCAGAAGAGCCTGTAGAAAAATACACACCAAAAACAATTGAAGTACCTAAAGTTGAAAGTGTAACGCCGATATCAGATGGCGCCGTTGTAAAAGTGAAGGAGGAAGAATAATCATGGCAATTATTTATCGTATTTACAAAGGTAGTGAAAAAGTAGTTGAAGGAGCAAGTCCATTAACTATTACAGGACTTGATGCAGGAGCAAAAGTAGCAGCAGGAACGTACCATATTGTACGTGTGCAAGATGAAAAAGAATCTGAAAAAGTAGCTATTCCAGCTTTTACCGTATTGGCGGGGCGCTCTTTGGAAAATAAACCAACAGAAGCAAATACTATTCCTGAAATCAAAGAATGGTTAACCGCTCACGGTATTGATTTTACAGGAAAAACAACGAAAACAGATTTATTAGCATTAGTACCATAATTAAAAATCAGGAAGTAGGCGGCAATGTGAAGGCATTGTCGCTTTTTTAGGAGGAATTTTACATGTCAACAAACGTAAAACCTGTCGCAACAATTAACGGAAAAAAATATCCTTTGATTTTCGGTTTTAAATTTTTAAACGAAATTAACGCATTAAAACCTGACGTTGAAGAAGTAGACGGCTTCGTTCAATTGGTTGGTGGGTTACAAGATGGCGACGCTTTTGCCTTTCAAAAATTAATGCACGCAGCGTTAATTACTTATGATGACTTAACAACGAAAGAAATTGACGACTACTTAGAAACGTCGGAAGAGGCTTTAACGTTGTTTGAAAATTTTATCTCTTTCTTGGAGCAAGCACCGTTAACGGCTCTTCGGACGAAAAAATCACTAGAAGCAATCAAAAAAATCATAGCTTACATGGAACAGATACAAGCCAATCAACAAGAAACGACAGCCTAGATTATGACGAAATAGTTGTCACTTGTTTTCAACATTTCCCCAATATCACTTTAAAAGAAATTGAGCGTATGACTCCTTATGAATTTAATTTACGGATAAAAGCTGTAAATTTACGTGCAATTAACGAAGAAAGGAAACTATACGTTAACGCATTAGCTACACGTATTTTTACAACACCAGATGAAAAAGGGCAACGCTATATTTTTAACGAAGTGAAAGATGTCTATGACTTTGAAAAGCTTGAACGCGATGTGCGAGGGGAAATCTCGCAACGAGAAGTGGAAAAGCTAAGTGAGCTAGAAGAAAACGCTCGTCGATTAGAACAAGCAAGAAAAATTGTTGAGGAAAGGAGGAAACAACGTGACACAAAGTAAAACGGTAACAGCCATACTTACAGCACGTGATAACAATTTTACCAGTGCGATGAATGGCGCTGTGTCTTCGCTAAAAAAACTTAATTCAAATGCTTCTGATATTCCTAGTAATTTGAATACAGTGAATGGTGCGATGAAAAGTTTCGGTGATAAAACCGCAAGTATCGGCCAAAGCATTGAAAAAGTCGGCGGTTCGATGACTAAAGGTATTACACTCCCAATTGCGGGTGCCGTTGGCGCAGTAACAACCGCAGCGGTAAAATGGGAAAGTGCCTTTACTGGAGTTAAAAAGACCAACGATGAGATGGTCGATTCTAACGGTAAAGTCATTTATTCTTATGATGATTTAGAAAAAGGCCTTAGAGATTTAGCAAAAGAATTACCCACTAGTCATGAAGAAATTGCAAAAGTAGCAGAAGCAGCTGGACAGTTAGGAATAAAAACTGATAAAGTTGTCGGATTTACTAAAACAATGATCGATATGGGCGAATCAACAAATATGTCTGCAGATACAGCGGCTACATCCCTAGCTCGTTTTGCTAACATTACGCAAATGTCACAAGATAAATTTAGCAATCTTGGTTCAGCGATAGTTGACTTAGGTAATAATTTAGCGACTACCGAATCAGAGATTACAGAGATGGGCTTACGTTTAGCAGGTGCAGGAAAACAAATTGGCATGACCGAAGGAGACATTGTAGGTTTTGCGGCGGCGTTATCATCTGTTGGTATAGAAGCCGAAGCGGGCGGATCGGCATTCTCTAGATTAATGGTACAAATGCAATTAGCAACTGAAACAGGAGTTGAAGCTTTTGCGCCTCTGAAACAAGCAGTAGCAGAGCAAGGCGTGTCTTGGGAATCTTTTGTGCATGCTGTAAACTGGGGTGGAAAAGAACTGACGGCAGTTTCTAAGCAAATGGGAATACCTACCTCAGAATTAAAGAAAATGTATAAAGAAGCTAGCAAAGCATCAGGTAGTCTGGAAGATTTTGCAAATGTAACAGGTCGAACTAGTGAAGAGTTTGCACAATTATTCAAAAGCAATCCATCTCAAGCACTAATTGAATTTATCCAGGGCTTAAAAGACTCGGAAAAACACGGAATATCAGCTATTAAAGTGCTCGACGATATGGGAATTACAGAAGTTAGATTACGTGATAGTTTATTACGTGCAGCCAATGCAAGTGATGTCTTTGAAGGGGCTGTAAAACGAGGTAACGAAGCGTTTAACGAAAATACAGCTCTAGCAGAAGAAGCTGGTAAACGATACGGAACTACAGAATCACAGTTAAAGATTTTACGTGGTCAATTAAATGATGTAGCAATTACGTTTGGCGGTCCATTAGTAGCCGCATTAAATAGTGCGATAAGTGCTGCTAAGCCTATGATTGAAGCTTTAGCAAATATGGCAGAAGCTTTTGCATCAGCTGATCCAAAAACGCAAGAGTTCATTTTGAAAATGGCTGCGTTAGCCGCTTCTGCTGGCCCTGTGTTAAAAGTTTTTGGGAAAATGACAAGATTTTTCGGCAAAACGATTTCGACAATGTTTGAAACCGCAGGGAATATTGATAGCAAGTGGCAGCAATTTATTACTAAACCTATTGTTAATGGCTCTGGTAGTGCATTACAAGCTGTAAAAGGGTTTGTTTCTAAATATAAATCAAATCTAGCAGGGCTTGAAAGCGCAGGAGTTAATGTAAATGTATTAACAAGATTTACCACGTTAGGAGAGACTATTTCAGGTCTTTTTCCTACGCTAGATACATTTAGAGCAAATCTACGAGCAAGTCAAAGACAGCTAAATATGCTAGGGGAAGGGAATAAAGTTACTAACTTTTTCCGTTCTTTTTCTGCTTCTTTACAATTATCTAACAGCAAATTAGCGAAATTTGCCTCTGTTGTTATTAATCCTGTAGGGTCGCTAAGAAACCTATCCTCTGCAGCTGGCAAATCGGGAACGGTTTTATCAGGGCTTGGCGTAGCCACCTCAAAAGCAGGTGGAGGTTTTAGAACATTTGCGGTAACGGGTATACGATCTATAGCTAGTTTAACAGGAGCTATGTTGAGCAATCCCATAACAGCAATTTTAGTAGCAATAACCGCTACGATAGTTGGTGTAGTGCAAGCTTGGAAATCCAATTTTATGAACATTCAAGGCTACGTGAAAACTGCTTTTAGCGGAATAGTAAAATCGTTTAAAAGTGTACTTCCTAGCTCTGCGAGTGTTACTAAAACAATAAAAGGATTAGGAAATACATTTAAATGGTTAGGTACTGGCGCAATTGTTGGTGTCACTTTTGCAATAGCAGGTTTTGTAGATGGCTTACGTACTATCGTTACTGTAGGAAAAACGGTAGTAAATGCAATAATGGCAATTTCAAACGGTGTAAAAGGACTTTGGAAACGATTAAAAGGCGATTCTAAAGGTGCTGATAAAGCATTTAAAGATATGAAGAAAAGCTTATCTGATATTGAAAAAGATTGGGATACAATGTTTTCTGATTCTGCCTTAAAAAAAGCTGCTAAAAGCACCGAAGAATTAGGTAAAAAGTCCAAAGACACTACTAAAGCAATTTCGTTAAATATGGAAGAATCCTCTTCAAGTGTTGAAAATTATTCTTCAAAACTTGATGAAGCTAAACAGGCAATGACTGAACTTTTCTCACAGCAAAATGGTAGTACGGCTGGCGTAGAAACTTATTTCAAGAATACACTTGATTTAGTTACGAATTTAAAGGAACAACAGAAAAAGGCTGTTGAAACCTATAACAAGCAAATTGAAGCGGCAGAAGGAAAATCAGAAGCAGAGAAGCAAAAGATTTTTGCCAATGCTTCAAGCCAGTATATGAAAGCTGTTCAAACGAATAATAGTGATTTATTGAAGGTATATACTGATTATTCTAACCAATTGAAGAATAATAAAACAGTAGAGGGTCAAGAATTGACAGAACAGCAAAGAGCTACTTTGCAAAATCAAACGAATATTATTCGTGATCAATTATTACAACAGAACCAACAATTTGTTGAGGCTGGTATGAATAAGTTGGCTAATAAACAAGCATTAAGCGAGCAAGAAAAAGAACAAACTTTGACAAGCTTGCGAACGCTTGGGGAAATTCAAGCGCAACAAGTGCAAGAAAATAACGCCCAAATTCAGCAACTAGAAACACAAAAGAACCAAGCAAAAACAGAATCTGAAAAAGCAGCTTTCCAAAATCAAATTACACAATTACAAACGCAAAATGCTCAAATACGACAAAGTGAATTAGAGCAAGGAGCTCAACTTCTATCGATTATTTCACAAAATGGTGCAAATAAAATTGCAGTGACAGCTGATAATTTAGCACAACTTAAAGGCGTTACAGACCAACAGCTTTTAGGCATTTATCAATCTTATGTAAATAATGGTGCTAGCATTGACCAACAAATGGCTTTATTGGCAGGAATGCTACGTCAACGAGGGATTGATGGCTCTAACGGACTGGTTCAGGGATTGCAAAGTAATGATCCAACGAAGTGGGCGAATATGTCAAGAGCTGACATTGTGAATACTTTACAAGCGTTGCCTCCTGACTTATTTAGAAATGGTCAAGACGGGAAAAACCAGTTAATTGATGGATTAAACTCTGGAAAAACACAACTTAATAATGTTGGTAAAGAATTGATGTCTTCGATGAATAGTGGTCAATCTTCGCAAAAATCTAATTCTAAGAAAGCTGCCGCTGATAATAGTAGTGCAGCTGCTTCTGGAACAAGAAGTAAAAGTAATGAACATAAAAATGCTGGTAAAAGCAATGCTCAACAGACAAATGCTGGAATGAATTCTGAAAAAGGAAATGCGAAGAATTCTGGAAGTCAGCTAGGTGCGGCAACAATTCAAGGATATTTAACTCAGTTACCCCCTGCAAATAATGCTGGAAGGTCTTTAGGAAATGCGGTAAGTCAGGGTGCAGGTTCTGTAGATATGAGCCCTGTAGGTTCAAATATGGCTAGAGGTGTTGCTTCTGGTATTCGTGCAAGTCAGGGCGAAGCAGTGGCTGCTATGCAAAATTTAGTAGCCGCCGTTAATGCAGAAGCACAGAAAAAAGCAAAAATTAAATCACCATCACGCCTATTGAAATATGATGTTGGTGTTTTCCTTGCACAAGGTGTAGCTGCAGGTATTCGAGAAGATACGTCGGTTGCCGTACAAAGTGCAAAAGATATGATTTCAAGTATTCATCAATCTATTACGGATAGCCGTTTGATGAAACGTTCAAATGCAATTGAGGTAAAACACTCTATAGATAATACGCCAATGGGAAAAATGGTAGAAATTTTAGAAGAAATACGACATTTAACTGTCGTGATGGATACTGGCCAAGTAGTGGGAGCGCTAGGTAGCCCAATGAATCTTAATTTAGCAGAACAACAAAAGCAAGATGGGAGGTATCGTAGTTGATTGAAATTGTAGAATATATGGCCAAAGGTCGTTTTAATAGCAAAGAACATGGTTTCTACATTATTGAACACGATGCTCCTTCAGCGGAAGAAGTGGAAATTATTGAACAGATCCCTTTCATGCAAGGTCAGTATGATTTTTCCATGCTTACAGGAGAACGAATTTTTAGTAATCGCATTGTCACTGTTACTTTTTGGCGACCTAATACGCCATACGAAGAACGAAAGGCATTAGAGGCGAAAGTAAAAGAAGAGTTGATGATGGATGGAATTGATTACATTGATGATTCTTGGTTACGTTCAGGGCTTCGCTGGTATGGAAAATGCAAAAGTGTGAAAGCAGAAGATGACTCGTCAAGTAATTCATTAACGTTAACCGTAGAATTTGACGTGTATCCTTTTGCTTTAAGGGAAAATATTTCTTATTCCGATGTCTTTGACGAGGACTATTTCACAGACGATAGCGCCGACAATTGGACAGGCTACTATATTCACGGAAAAAGAGAAATTTTTCTTATCAATATGGGAGCGAATGCTTCTAGTCCAACAATAAAGGCAACGTCTACAATGCAATTAACTACTGATGACGGAACAACAATAAAAGTTCCGAAAGGCGAATCGCAAGATTATTTCTTTAAATTAAAAAGAGGGACCAACCACTTAACTATTTATGGCGAAGGTCATATCTCTTTCTTTATGTCTAGTGAGGTGATGGTCTAATGTATCGAGTATTATTGTTTGATAATCCGAACAGAAAGAATCCAAAGATTGTTCATGAGCCATATAGCTATGGTGAGAAAATCAAAGATAGTGAAGTATATTTATCGCTTAACGGATTAGGAATTTCTACTTTTGAATTTACCTTTAATATTAACAATAAATACTATCAAAAGATTGAGCCGATTATTCACTTTATCCAGATTCTGGATGTTACAAGAAATAAAGAAATTTTTTATGGTAGAGTTGCTAAAATCACGAATAAAATGGAAGCATCAGGAAGCTTTTCTCAAACTCTTTTAGCGGAGGATGAGAAAGCTTTTTTATATGATTCTGTTCAAACCTATATGAAACCAACACGGATGACTGTATCTGCTTATTTACAAAAAATACTCGATGCACACAATAAACAAGTTGAAGCGCATAAGCAGTTTCGGCTTGGTGAAGTGAATGTTGTAGATAATGGGGACTTGCTAAGAGGATTAGGCTATCAAAGTACAGCGGATACCATTAAAGAAAAATTGTTGGATAGGCTGGGCGGTACGTTAACACTTCGACGCGTTGGAAATATAAATTATTTAGATTATCTATCTAATTATGGTGTGAACAGTGAAACTCCTTTACAGTTAACCAAAAATCTAAAAAGTGCTACTCGAGATATTGATATTTCTGAATTGTTTACAAGGATTGTGCCCGTCGGTCAAGATATTGAAGATACGTCAAATACTGATATTGAAGTGGGAACAGATTTTTCACGACCTAAATACACCATCGAAAAAGTAAATGGCGGTAAGAATTACCTTGATGATGAAGCGTTAATCAAAAAATTTGGATTAAACACGGGTATTGTAGAATTTTCAAATGTCAAAGACCCATCAATTTTAAAACGTCGAGGGTTGCAATGGCTAAAAGACCAAAGCTTGATGCTGGTAACTTGGACAGTTGAAGCCATTGAGTTAGGGCTATTGGATAAACGGTATGAATTAATCACTTTAGGAAACAGTTATAAAGTAGATAATCAATTTATTTATGCTGTAGAACGATTACAAGTGATTGAGAAAAAATTTAGTATTTTAGAACCGCAAAAGGTTACTTTGACTATTGGTTCGAAAAAGAAAAAACTGACCGATTATCAAAACGAAATAAAAGCTATTCAATCCAATTTAGTAAACGTAAAAAAATTTGCGACGGCAGGAGTTCAAAACATATCAGAGTTGATAAAAAGACAGGAAGAATTTGACAATGATTTATCTGTTCAAAGTAGTAAAGTTAGTTCTTTGGAAGACTTAACCAGTGAATTATCAACAACCGTGACAGAATCGACGGAAGCCTTTAAACAATTAGCAAGTGATTTAACAAATACAGTCGAATCTGTAGGTACTGCTCAAACTGAGATGAAAAAGGCGTTAGACGATTTAATTAAGCGCGTAGAGAAATTAGAAAAATAAGAGAGGTGAGACGGTTGGCACAAGAATTTAAGGATACTTGACCAACAAATGAACCAAATACAACAGTTGATTATCAAGACCCGACCGATGTCGATGAGGTGCAAGATGAAATAAAAAACGGTGTGATTGATCCTATTTCTCAAACGTTCGCTTTGTGGATTCGAACAAAGATGTATCGACGACATGTTCGAGAATCTTTAGCTCGTATGATGGAGTATACCAGTGTTTTATTTAATAAAATAAAGGCTATTTCTGAAAATACAGAAAAACGCCAATCTAAAGTAGAACAACGTCAAACCAATTTAGAGGAACGTTTTAAAGATGTAATCGCAAATGCTACAACAGATAGCGAAGTTATCGATGCTCGAAGTAGTGAACGTTTGGGGAATTTTAAAACGTTGGATGAACGGCTAGAATATTTTGAAAATATTATTGCTTCTGTAATTCCAGTTGGTTTTGATGTAACTATTGTTCACAATTTAGGAGCTCAACCAGTCGTTAATGTTCGTACTTGGACACATGGTATAGGTGTACTGCCTTTAGGTACAGAACCAACAGGGTTATTTGGCGGTAGTGCTTCTCAATCAATTCAAAGCACTGTAAGACATGTTAATTCTTCAGAGTGCATTGTATCTATTCCTTTGGATTATACAACGGAATTTTTACCAGTAAAAATTAATGAATATAAATATTTACTTATAGATGAAAAAAATAGTCGATCCATAGTGTTTGATTTAATTATATAGAAAGGATGTTGAGAATATGGAATTAACCAGAATTTATCGAGGGATGGAGAACGGAGCAGAAGCTATTGAAGAAAATTTTGATAGTCTTGAAAAGTTACTAAATAAGTTATCTGAAACAAATATTTTAAATGTAGGTAAAAAAGTTTGGTCAGGAGCATGGTATATGGGGGAAAATCAATCAATTAATCCGAGTTTACCATTGGATCAATGTCTTTCTGGCTGGTTATTTTTATATCAACCATATAACACAAGTACAAGCCTAGGAGACAATTGGGATTTGAACTATGTATTTGTTCCAAAAACGCATATAGTGGAATTTGGAGGTCGTGCGGTTGTTCATCATTTAGAAACATTGAATGGAGCAAAATACAACAAATATATTTATATAAGCAATACGCAAATTTTAGGCCATAAAAATAATAATACTGCTTCAAAAACTTTTGTATTGACACGGGTGTATGCAATTTAAGAAAGGAGAAAGTTAGCTATGAAAATTTGGATTGAAAATAGAATTGGCTATTTAGAAGGTTATTCTACAATGGAACAACCAGATAATGTTGAGCTTGAAGTGAAAAAAGAACCGTTTGATTTTATGAATTGGCGTTATGATGGCGCACAATTGATTCATGATCCAGAAAATGCACCACAACCAGAGCCAACACCACCAACCGACATTGAGGTATTACAAGCCGAAAATGCGGAATTAAAACAATTGAATTCAAAACTCATGGTTAATGACGTGAATTTAAAAAAAGAGCTTTCAGAAGTAACGAAAAAAGCAGATAATTTTGCGCAAATTAGTGCAAAATCAATGCTTGCGATTAATCAATTAACCAATCAGGTAAAAGAAATTAACGAAAAATTAGCAGAAGGAGTGGAATAAAATGTTTACATTTGATGACATTAAAATGATGTATGACTGGGGCTGTTTTACAGATGAACAAGTAATGGAGTTTGTCCCACTTTGCATTACAGAAAAAGAAGCGAAAGAAATTGTCGGAAAGTAGGTAAGTAGGTTTGGCGTTATTTGATTTTTTGGAGCGTTTTGTAGCAGACCCAGATTATAAAGCAGTATATGTTTTAATGTTGATTTGTATTGCAATGACTATTGATTTTATTAGCGGCACTATCGCAGCCAAGATAAATCCAGAAATTGAGTTTAAAAGTAAAATAGGGATCAACGGAATATTAAGGAAAGTAGCAAGTATTGTCTTGCTGCTTTTTTTCATTCCCTTAGCACCGTTAGTACCTGGTGGCGCTGGTGTGGGGCTATTATATGTTCTGTATGTTGGCTATCTGATGATGGAAATTAAATCGATATTTGAGAACTATCAGAAGATGGGAGTAGTTACGGAGCTATTTGAAGATTTCATAAAAAATTTAAAAAATAAAAAATAGGAAGGTGTCTTTATGAAAAAAATTGTAACGTTGATTATTGTAGCGTTGGTAGCAGTTACTCCTTTAAATGTATTTGCTGCAAAAGGTGACCAAGGCGTTGACTGGGCGATTTATCAAGGCGAACAAGGTCGTTTTGGCTATGCGCATGATAAATTCGCTATTGCCCAGATTGGTGGCTACAATGCTAGTGGTATTTACGAGCAGTATACCTATAAAACGCAAGTAGCAAGTGCTATTGCCCAAGGCAAACGTGCGCATACCTACATTTGGTATGACACTTGGGGAAACATGGATATTGCGAAAACAACAATGGATTACTTCTTGCCGCGTATTCAAACGCCTAAAAATTCCATCGTTGCATTAGACTTTGAACATGGAGCGTTGGCTAGTGTTCCAGATGGATATGGAGGATATGTAAGTTCAGATGCCGAAAAAGCAGCAAATACAGAGACAATTTTGTACGGTATGCGCAGAATCAAACAGGCTGGCTATACTCCAATGTATTACAGCTATAAGCCATTTACACTAAATCATGTAAACTATCAACAAATCATCAAAGAGTTTCCTAACTCTTTATGGATTGCTGCGTATCCTATTGATGGTGTGTCACCAAATCCATTGTATGCTTATTTCCCAAGCATGGATGGTATTGGCATTTGGCAATTCACATCCGCTTATATTGCAGGTGGTTTAGATGGTAACGTAGATTTAACAGGAATTACGGATAGTGGTTATACAGATACCAATAAACCAGAAACGGACACGCCAGCAACAGATGCAGGTGAAGAAATCGAAAAAACACCGAATTCTGATGTTAAAGTTGGTGATACCGTCAAAGTAAAATTTAATGTCGATGCTTGGGCAACTGGTGAAGCTATTCCAGATTGGGTAAAAGGAAACAGCTACAAAGTGCAAGAAGTAACTGGAAGCAGAGTATTGCTAGAAGGTATCTTGTCATGGATTAGCAAAGGCGATATTGAATTGTTGCCAGATGCTACAACTGTTCCCAATAAGCAACCAGAAGCAACACACGTGGTTCAATATGGCGAAACATTATCGAGCATTGCGTACCAATACGGAACAAACTATCAAACATTGGCTGCATTAAATGGATTGACAAATCCAAATCTTATTTACCCTGGCCAAATTTTGAAAGTAAATGGATCAGTAGTAAGCAACATTTACACAGTTCAATACGGTGATAATTTATCAAGTATTGCAGCTAAGCTTGGTACGACTTATCAAACCTTAGCTGCATTAAACGGATTAGCAAATCCTAACTTGATTTATCCTGGTCAAACATTGAGCCATTGATTTTTTGCAAAATCAGTTGAAATTTAGAGGTAGCTCATTTACAATAGAGTTACCTTTTCATATTATGACTCTTTTCGATTTAGAAAAGAGGTGCTCCTATCTTATGACAAGTTCTTAGGTAGGAGCATTTTAATTTTACTAATAAGTAGCTTAGTTTAAAGCTATTGTATTACATAAGAAAACACCTACCACAGATGCACGTACTTCCCCAAGCAGTTGACTGTGCGGTAGGTGTTTTTTTTAGATTTTACTTGTTAATCATAACCGATTTTCTTTTTTTATAACAAGGTTAAGCTTGAATTTATGAAAAGGATAATGTGTACGGAATTTATCCTAATAAAAATAGAATTAGACTATTTCTAAGCTACTATTACTTGAGAACAGTTTCCTTTTAAATAAGTGGAAAAGTGTAGTATAGCTACTTTAGCGATATTCCTTAATATCCCAGTTCTAATTTAAAGCCAAACACAATTTTGTTAATAAGTCGTGAATGATTTTATTGGTTGAATTAACAAAACTAATTTGCTAGAATAATAAAGCAATTACTTGTAGTAAAAGACTACAGGCCCCTTGTATCATAATTGTGCAAGGGGGTTTTTGTATCGTATATTTATATTTCATGTCTAGAGTAGATGGATTATAACCTTTTTATAGTATTGGTCCATCATGTTTTAATACACTCATTTGCTTTATAGGAAATAGTATGGTATTATAAATAAGTAATCAATTTTGACATGTAACGAGAGCGCTATACATAAGACTATAATTCTCCTTTTGCTTATCAAACATTTTTTGCAACAAATCGCATACAGGGTATGCACAAGGAGGAAACATATATGAACAACGGTACAGTAAAGTGGTTTAACTCAGACAAAGGTTTTGGATTTATTACAGGTGAAGATGGCAATGATGTATTTGCTCATTTTTCAGCAATTCAAGCGGATGGTTTTAAGTCATTAGAAGAAGGACAAGCAGTAACTTTTGATATTGAAGAAGGACAGCGCGGTATGCAAGCTGTTAATATTTTTAAAGCATAATAAAGGTTTTGGTAAAACGTTCCAATTTAATTGGAACGTTTTTTTTATAAGATTAAATTGATAGGCTCTGAATGTTGAAAACGAAAGGAGATCATCATATGGGATTTGGAACATGGAAAGAAGTTATACCATCAGATAAAAGTAAACAGTTTGAAGAAGGACAGAAAGTATCATTTATTTACAGAAAAGAAATTAGAAGTGGTATAATAGCTGTTTTATTAATTAATTCAGCAGTAATTAATATTATAGACAGTTCTAAGCCAAAAAACAAAAAAGAAAAAACAGTAATTAGTTATGAGAAACTATTATCGATGTACCAATAAAAAGACCCTAGTTTAGATTAGGGTCTTTGTGTTAAACTTAAGACAAGGATTTATGGCATACTCTTTTTTCTAAACAGATTCTTTACATGTTAAAGGATCTGTTATTTTTTATTTAAAAATTGTTAGCTTAGCTAGTTAGAGCATACGGCTCATGACCATTAGGTTGATGGTTCGAATTTATCATAGTAGTTAAAACGAAATTATCTTGTGTATATAGAAAACACCTACTTAAGACGCACAATACTTCCCCAAGTTGTGTATGTTTAGTAGGTGTTTTTAATACAGTTGTATATTTGAATTATAAATAAAATACAATTGTTTTGTAAAATGAAAACTTGAAATTAAAAAAAGAAAGAGGTAAAATATCTTTACCAAACAATTTTATTTTTCATTTTATTACTACCTCTTGTCGCCTTACCCCAATGAGGCGGCTTTTTTTACATAAAAATATTGAACTCAAAAAATAGATATTGTAAAATATCTATACATATTTAAACTCTTATTTTTTCACGCAGACCGCCTTTTCTCAATAAGGTGGTCGTTTTTTTGTTGAAAATTGAAAATCAGTAAAGTAAAATTGTTATATATTAAGCTATAACTAGTAAGAACTATTTTATCCCCAATAAGCTAGTTATTACTTGGACCATTAGCTCAGCTGGTTAGAGCAAATGGCTCATGACTATTCGGTCGATGGTTCGAATTCATCATGGTCGATAATAGAATTAGACAGGTAGTGAATTATTTTGAAAAGAACAGGAATTCTCTTAGTGAATTTAGGAACACCAAAAGATTCTTCCAAGACGGAAGTAAGGAAGTATTTAAAAACTTTTTTATCAGATAGAAGAGTAATAAAAATACATCCTATAATTTGGAAACCGATTTTGAACGGTATTATCTTGAATATACGTCCAAAAAAATCAGCAAAACTCTATCAAAAAATTTGTACTGAAAATGGATTTCCTCTTTTGGAATATACTGAGAAACAAATGGAAAATTTGAAAAATATATGTCCAGAAGTGGAAGTTACAATTGGAATGTCATACAGTGAACCGAGTATAGAAACTGCTCTAGATACATTATTATCAAAAGAGATTGAAGAACTCAATGTCATACCAATGTATCCGCAATACTCTGGGACAACGGTAGGATCAGTGTTTGATTCCGTTATGAATTATTTTATAAAAAGTGATAGGATAGTGGATATTAAATTTATTCGATCATTTTACAATAATCCACAGTATATAGGTTACTTTTCAAAAAAAATAAATGAAGCTTTGAATGAAAGTCCAATAGATGCTATCGTTTTTTCATACCACGGAATTCCTATGTCTTATGTAAAAGATGGGGATAACTACCCGGAGGAATGTACTAAAACAACAAAATTAATAATGGATAAATTAGGAGATATTCCTTATTATCAAACCTATCAATCGAAATTTGGGCCATCTGAATGGTTAAAACCAGCAACTGATGATACCTTGAAAAAATTACCATTAAAAGGTATTAAAAATATATTAATTGTTGCACCAGGGTTTGTTGTAGACTGTCTAGAAACAATAGAAGAATTGGAACACGAAAACAGAAACTATTTTTTAGAAAATGGTGGGGAATTCTACAAATATGTTCATCCATTTAATGGGGATATTGAATTTGCAAAATTAGTAAAGGACATTATTTCTTTGTAGTAATTTGTTTCAGTTTTTTATTTTAGTTTGAATTTATTAAACAATTTATTCAGGTTTTGCACGAATATATTTACTGGTATAGCATATAGTAGAATTAAGCAAAAATGAAACGGCTTATCTCCAGTTCAGCATAGGAAATAAGCCGCTTAAAAAAGCTTGATTTTTTTGCACTGCAGTTCGAGTCCTGTATGATCCATAAAAATACGTTGTATGAAAAGTCAATTCTTTTGAGATATTTTTGACTTCCTAATTTGATATACTGCGGAAAGTATCTGAGAATTTATTTAACACATTTTTTATTTACTAAAGAAAGTAAAGATCAGAGCTGTGCAAATAGAAATGATTAAAAACATCCCAATGTCATCATCTAATGTTTCAAAAATTTCAACAGGTTTCATAAAATGTTTAATTATTTTTTTCATTATATTCACCTCAAAAAGAGAATAGAATGAAATATTCTACTTATCCATTGATATATCTAACGATTGACTTACAAAATTGAAACAAAAGCCTAAAAGTCAGTTGGTGTGCTTATTATTATAATACAAAAAAGACCTCCATTCTTTTAAGAATAAGGTCTTTTTTTCGTAGTCGCCTTGTAGGCAAACTATTTCAGTTAGCCGTATTCTAAACTCAATAAAATGTCAAATACTCATACGTGTATTTTTACCACAAAATTTACCACAGATTTGCGGTATTATTTACATATCTTAGATTATCAAAAATGACAAAACAGCTATTTAATGCGTATTGTATGATGTTTTTGTTCCTTAAATTGTTACGGAATTTCAGATGGGGAGTGGCAAATATACGAAGAAAATTAACTATTTATAGCGGTTTTATTTTATTAGAGAGTCTCGTTAGTTTTAGTATTGTATGTGTGATAGCAGGGATATTCTCCCTGACTATTACACAATTAATTCAGCAAAATTATCAACGGGAGCAAGAATTAACGCGCACTCGTCTAGGATACGAAGCAATTTTATTTTTAGAGCAGACGGGTGATTTACGTTTCAAAGAGCGGATATATCAAGGAGAAACTTACCGATTTTCTTTGATGGAGAACGAGGGAAGAAGGATACTAAAAGTCACAGATTCAAGAGGAGCGATTTTGATTGGTCAATAAAAAATATGCGGGTTTTACGATGTTAGAGTGTTTAGTGGCACTAGTCGTTTTAAGTTGTATGTGTCAATTGTTTCAGTTGATGATTCAACAAAGTTTTATCGGAAATCAATATTTGAAAAACAATGATTCGAAATCCTGGCATATTTTTTTAATTCAATTAGAAAAAGAATGTCAAAAGCTCGTTTTCCAAACAGGCTCTGCTCAAGAGATTTCTTTCCTCGACTCAGAAACAAACAAGACTATTTCAATTCAAATCAAAGAAGATAAAATTATTAAGCGAGTCAATGGTAAAGGCTATCAACCGCTGTTAATTGGTATCAAAAATGGACAGTTTAAAAATGAAGGACAATCGTTTACTTTGGAAGTTACTTTTACTTCTGGAAAAACATTTGATAGTTTTTTTCCGATAAAGGGAGAATTTTAATGAGGCAAAAATATTCAGGAAACTTATTGTTCACGGCCATGGCCTTTGTTTATTTGATGAGTTTTCTCGCCCTTCAGTTACTAGAAGAACGTCAGTTAACACAAAAATTTACGCAAGCTACCCAGGAATACTATGCAGGGAAAAGTATCCTTCATTTATTTCTTGCAGATGTTAAACAAAATAGACGAAAGTTAAAAACAGAAGAAAGGTTCGTATACGCGCAAGTGACCCTCGATTATACATACAAAAATGAACAATTAAGAATAACTGTTTTATTAAACAAATCTGGTCGAAAATACCAATATCAAGAGAGAGTTTCTCATCAAAAAAAAGCGGAAACAATACTGGAATAGCGTTGTTTTTCTACAAATTATTAGATTTTAGAAGAAAGACAGTAAAGGCATTGATTATTCTTTCTTTTTTCGTTAAAATAAAACAGGTATGGAAGTTGTTACATTTTGAATAGAATAGAGGTGCTAATTTGTTCCCAGAAAAAATTGAAGAGGCTTTCGAGCCAATGGAACAAGCAATCCAGTTATTGCAACAGTCATTGGATACTTCTTTTTTAGATGCGTATATTGAAAATGGTGAAAATATTTTAGATGATTTTCAAGTACGAGTACTTGACGGAGTACCTAATCCAGAGACAGTGAAACAATTAGAAACGCTGTATCATACGATTAAAAAAATTGATTTAGCTCCTGAAGATGTGCGACGCTTGTCCCAATTACTTTTGTTAAAAGGAACGAGAAAAGAGCAGCTTCAAGCAAATCATCAATTGACGCCAGACGGTATTGGCTTTTTGTTTGTTTATTTAGTAGAACAATTAACAAATAAATCAGAGCCATTAAAAATTTTAGATCCTGCTTCAGGAATGGGAAATTTACTGTTAACGGTTCTGCTGAACCTTGAAACAGCTGGTTACAAAGTTTCTGGTTATGGTGTGGATATCGATGAAACACTTTTGGCAGTATCTTCTGTGAACAATGCTTGGTCACAAGCCAATATTCAGTTGTTCCATCAAGACGGATTGCAAGATTTGTTATTGGATCCAGTTGATTTAGCATTAAGTGACTTGCCGATTGGCTATTATCCAAATGATGAGCGAGCAAAGGGATTTGCTGCTGCTGCGGAGGAAGGCCATAGTTATGCGCATCATTTATTAATGGAACAAGCCATGAAATACGTGAAGCCAGCAGGGTTTGGCTTATTCTTAATCCCGACCAATATTTTAGAGACTGAGCAAAGTGAATTCTTTAAAAATTGGTTGACAAAAAATGTCTATTTACAAGGAATGATACAGTTACCTGATGAATTGTTTAAGTCAGAACAATCACGTAAAAGTATCTTGCTTGTTCAAAACAAGGGTGCAGATGCTGAGCAAGTGAAGGAAGTTTTGTTAGCAAAACTTGCCTCTTTGAAAGATATCAATAAAGTAACGGAGTTCTTTAAACAATTTGAAGCTTGGAAAGCTTCAAATTTAAAATAAAATAGTAACGAAGAGGAGAAAATTATGTCTAAAACAATTGCAATTAATGCAGGTAGTTCAAGTTTAAAATGGCAATTATACCAAATGCCAAATGAAGAAGTGATCGCTAAAGGAATCGTTGAACGTATTGGCTTAAAAGATTCTATCTTCACAATTAAATATGGTGAAGGACAAAAATATGAAGTAATTGTTGATATTGATAACCATGAAGTGGCAGTAAAAATGTTACTAGACCAATTAATCGACTTAAACATTTTAGGTTCTTATGACGAAATTACTGGTGTTGGTCACCGTGTAGTTGCTGGTGGAGAAGAATTTAAAGATTCTGTTGTTATTACAGACGAAGTATTAGAAAAAATTGAAGCTTTATCTGAATTAGCACCTTTACACAATCCAGCGAATGCAATGGGGATTAAAGCATTTAAACATATCTTACCAGAAATCATTAGCGTGGCAGTCTTTGATACGTCGTTCCACACAACAATGCCAGAACACAACTATTTATATAGTGTACCGCGTGAATACTATGAAAAATTTGCTGCACGTAAATATGGGGCACATGGAACAAGTCATCGTTATGTCTCTCAACGTGCTGCAGAAATGTTAGGTCGTCCAATTGAAGACTTGAAAATTATCACTTGTCACTTAGGAAATGGTGCTTCAATCACTGCAGTTGATGGTGGTAAATCAGTCGATACATCAATGGGCTTCACTCCTCTTGCTGGCGTTACAATGGGGACTCGTTCAGGGGATGTTGATGCGTCACTATTGCCTTATTTAATGACAAAACTTGGCTTGACTGATGTACAAGACATGGTTGATATTTTAAACAAAAAATCTGGTTTATTAGGTTTAACAAATGGTTTATCAAGCGACATGCGCGATATTCAATCAAACTTAGATAAACCTGAAGTTCAAACAGCATACAACATTTTTATCGATCGTATTCGTAAATACATTGGTAGCTATGTCACTGTTATGAATGGCGTTGATGCGATTGTCTTTACTGCTGGAATCGGTGAAAATGCAGTTGGCGTTCGTAAAGATATTATTGATGGCATGACTTGGTTTGGTTGTGAAATCGATGATGACAAAAATAATGTACACGGTGAAGAAGCAGTTATCTCAACTGATGATTCAAAAATCAAGCTTCTATTAGTACCAACTGATGAAGAGTTAATGATTGCCCGTGACGTAGAACGTCTAAAATAATTAAACGAACACACCTTGTGAGATGCTCTCACAAGGTGTGCTTAATAGGTAAATAAGAAGAAACTGAGCCAACTATCAAAAGTGATAGTTGGCTCAGTTTCTTTTTATTCTTTATTTTTCTTCATTTTTTGGTAATTTGTTGTCTAAATCCGTCCGTACAACGAGAACATCGCAACTAGCATTACGGATAACTGATTCAGAGACAGAGCCAATAAATAAACGCTCAACGGCATTTAATCCAGTTGCTCCTAACATAATTAAATCAATGTTGTATTCTTTTGGTAATTCTTTGGCAATAATGTTCTTAGGAGAACCATAGGCTAGAACGCTAGAGACTTTTGTTTGTCCCATATCCACCGCTTGTTGTTGGTAGGTGTCTAAGGTTTCTGTTGCCATTGACATTGCTTCTTCTGCTAGCGCACCATCAAAAGAGGACACTGATTGGAAAGAGCGCGTATCAACAACATGTGCTAATAGTAATTCAGCATCGTTTCGTTTAGCGACGTTGACCGCTTTTTTAAAGGCTAAGTCTGCTTCGTCAGAACCATCGATTGCTATCATAATTTTTTGATATTGTTGTAACATAATAACCGCTCCTTTCAGCGTAAAAAAAATCATTAATTGTTTCTATAATAATTGTAAAACAAACAAAGAAAAAAAGAAACTGAAACCGCTTCTTTTTTTCTGAATATTGGCATTTTTTTGTAAAAAAGAACCTGGGACAAAAATCACTTTGGATTTTTGTCCCAGGCTTAAAAATTGATAAACGGCGGAAACAGAAGCAACTCCTTCGGAAATAAGCCGAAATTCTCCAAAAATTAAAGAACAATTTTCGGAAATTCCTTCTTATTTCTCGGAGTTAAACACTTCTGTCCCGACCTCTTTAAATTCATCGTCTTTTATGACATTTTTTTTGCAAAAGTTAAACTAAACAACGTTGAAAGTAATAAAACAAAAAAGATAAAACCAATTGACAATAACGGGCGATTAAAAATAGCCGCTAGAACACCTAGAATGGCGATAATCAAGTAATAACGCCCAAAACGTTCGATAAACTGTTGACTTTCTGTTGCAGTTTCTTTTTTTAAGAGTGGTAAAAAAGCTGCACTTTTCTTCATCAAATAATAACTGGCTACGCCTGTGACAACGGCGAGTAATAGTACGAGTATACGAATCATCTTGTCCTCCAAAAAAAAACAACTTGCCAGAGCAAATTGTTTAGAAATCTTCATAAAAATGGTAAAATCCGTCGATGCCGGTAATCGTCCTAGAGTATTGAACCCGCAAGATAAGCAGGTGGGTTCCTCGATCGCAGTATTGAACTACCAAAAGAAAAGGCATGTTACCAACTTTGATACAAGCAGGATCCCTAGATATCAATAAAAATGTTCGGTCAACACAGTGAAAGGACAACGCGTACATCACAGATTTACCATCTTTATAATAGCATACTCTCTCAAAATCGGCAACGAGATTGTTTCTTTTTTTGAAAGCGTATTATTTTGTTATTTTTTCTGTTTCCATTCTTGGATACGCTTGAGTTGCTGATGTAAGGCTTGTTCATATTTACCAATATCAATCGGTTCGTAATAACGTGCCTCTTTTAATTTGTCAGGTAAGTATTGCTGATTGACCCAACCGTTTTCAAAATTATGTGGGTATTGATAACCAATGCCACGGTTTAATTCTTTGGCTCCAGCATAGTGGGCATCACGTAAATGATCAGGAACATCTCCCACAGAGCCTTGTCGAATATCTGCCAAAGCAGCATCAATCGCTGTGACTGCAGAATTTGATTTTGGCGATAAACATAAATCAATGACGACACTAGCTAGAGGAATCCTAGCTTCTGGAAACCCTAGCTTTTCGGCGGCTTGAACAGCGGTTACCGTCCGAGCGGCGGCCGCAGGATTCCCAAGACCGATATCCTCGTAAGCAATGACCATTAAACGACGACAAATAATCGGTAAATCACCTGCTTCAACTAAGCGACCCAAATAATGAAGTGCAGCATCTACATCGCTTCCTCGAATCGACTTTTGGAAAGCGGAAATCACGTCATAATGGGCATCGCCATCTTTATCATGCGTTAAGGCTTTTCGTTGCACGCACTCTTCAATAATCGGTAAGGTGATCTTAATTTCGCCTTGTTCATTTTTGGGTGTTGATTTAACAGCTAATTCTAGTCCATTTAGCGCACTACGTAAGTCACCGTTCGTTGCGCGTGTCAAATGTTGTAATGCTTTTTCTTCTAAGTGGACAGGATAATCGCCTAAGCCACGTGTGCTATCGGTTAAGGCTTCTTGAATCGCTTGCTGAATGTCTGTTTCCGTTAAGGGCTTTACTTCAAAGATTTGCGTACGACTACGAATCGCAGGATTAATTGTGATATATGGATTTTCGGTAGTGGCTCCAATCATAATAATTCGTCCGTTTTCTAAATGAGGGAGCAAAAAATCTTGTTTTGTTTTATCTAATCGGTGAATTTCATCAAGCAGTAAAATCACTGTGCCACTCATTTTGGCTTCTTCAGCAACGATTTGTAAATCTTTTTTTGTGTCTGTGGCCGCGTTCAACATGCGAAAGGCATAATTTGTTGAACCAGCGATTGCGCTGGCAATACTGGTTTTTCCAGTGCCAGGCGGCCCATAAAGAATCATCGATGAAAGCATTTTGGCTTCGACCATCCGACGAATAATTTTACCAGGGCCGACTAAATGTTGTTGACCAACTACTTCGTCTAAGTGACGAGGTCGCATTCGATAGGCTAAAGGTTGTTGCATAAAAGGACCTCCTTTTTCATAATCATCTTATTATAACATAAAGAACGTACATTCGCTTTTTGGTGGTTTTTTGGGTTTTAGATGGATATAGCGGAAGGTTTCGTGTATGATAGGGAGTGGTGAAAGAAATGAAAGAAACGATAAATATCTTTAACACAAAAACAACTGAAGAAGTGGCACAATACTTGTTAGGGATGTATTTAGAGCACGAAACAGCAACAGGCGTTTTAGGTGGGTACATTGTGGATGCAGAAGCTTATTTAGGTCCTGATGATGAGGCGGCCCATAGCTTTGGCTTGAGAAAAACGCCACGCTTACAAGCCATGTATGACAAACCAGGTACGATTTATTTATATACTATGCACACGCATTTAATTTTAAATATGGTGACACAAGAACAAGGCAAACCACAAGGGGTGATGATCCGCGCGATTGAACCTGTTGAAGGTGTCGACAAAATGATTGAAAATCGCCAAGGACGTCAAGGCGTGGAATTGACCAATGGACCAGGTAAATTAGTTGCAGCCTTAGGAATTGATAAGCAATTATATGGGCAGTCGATTTTTTCTAGTTCGTTACGGCTCGTGCCAGAAAAACGAAAATTTCCGAAAAAAATTGAGGCACTACCACGAATTGGGATTCCCAATAAAGGTCGTTGGACAGAGTTGCCTTTAAGATACGTCGTGGCTGGCAATCCATATATTTCTAAACAAAAAAGAACAGCAGTAGACCAAATAGATTTTGGCTGGAAGGATGAAGAAAATGAAAAAAGCAACAATGCTCACATACTTAGAGGAACAACTTGAAAAACACTTAGGAGATTACGAAGTAGGCCTTGATTGGGATCGCAAAAACCATACCATCGAAGTCATTGTTCGTTTATATGCAGAAAACAATGAGCAAGTGGCGATTGATGATGTTGATGGTACGCTTTCAGAAGAAGAATTCATTGAATTTGAAGATGGTTTGTTATTTTACAATCCGCAAAAGTCTGTCGTTGATGACGAAGAGTATTTAGTCACAATTCCTTATGAAGGGAAAAAAGGGCTACGCAAAGCAGTTTTAGACGGATTCATTCACTATTTAAAAGTGGTTTTAGATGAAGGGCAAAGTGATTTGTTAGACTTTTTATCAGATGAAACAGCGGAAGTTTTTGAATTGCATTGGGAGCCAGCAGATTTTGAAGCGATGATTAAAAAAGTGGCAGAAACAGAAAAAGAACAATGGATTGCGTATCCAAGTTATTAATTTAGAGGTGAGAACATGAAGTGGACAGAAGTAAAAGTCGAAACGGCTAGCGAAGCAGTTGAAGCAATTTCAAACATTATGATGGAAGCTGGCGCAAGTGGCGTGGCCATTGAAGATGCGTTGGACATTGAAAATTTTGAAAGTGATCTGTATGGGGAAATTTTAGATAAAGAGCAATTCACCCACATTAAAGAAGGGGCGATTGTGATGGCTTATTTTCCTGAAACAACCTTCTTACCAGAAATTTTACCATTTATGAAAGAAAATATTTTACGCTTGCCTGAGTACGGCTTATCCATTGGTAAAAACGAAATGACAATTAGTGAAGTAGCAGAAAGCGACTGGGCAACTGCTTGGAAAAAATATTATCATCCTGTCCGTGTCACACGATTCTTAACGATTGTGCCAAGTTGGGAAGCCTATCACGCACAAGATGAAGCAGAAAAAATTATCACATTGGATCCGGGCATGGCTTTCGGTACAGGCACGCATCCAACGACTCGTTTAACCTTGCAAGCTTTAGAAACTGTTTTACGTGGTGGCGAAACAGTTCTAGATGTAGGAACGGGTTCTGGTGTTTTGAGTATTGCAAGTCGCTATTTAGGGGCTAAAGACGTCTACGCATATGATTTAGATGAAGTAGCAGTTGCAGCGGCAAAAGAAAATATGGATTTAAATCCCATTGCGGCCGATGTTCATGTGTCAGCCAATGATTTACTAAAAGGGATTGACCATTCTGCTGATGTAATCGTCGCAAATATTTTGGCAGATATTATTGTGTTAATGATTGAAGATGCTTGGCGTTTGCTAAAACAAGACGGTACCTTCATTATTTCTGGAATTATTGAAGATAAAAAAGCAATGGTTTTAGAAGCACTAACGAAAGTCGGGTTTGTGGTGGACCAACTCTTTAATCAAGGCGATTGGTATGCGATTATCTTGAAGAAACCAGAGGAAGAGTAAAATGCAACGGTATTTCATGAAAGAAGATTATCAAGAAAAAGATTTGTATAAAGTCGCAGATGAAAACTATCATCATATTGTGCGAGTTATGCGAATGACGCCGAATGATCGTTGTTATTTAGTATTTCAAAATAAAACTGCCATTTTAGCTGAGATTGTGGAAATTGATTCAACATCTGTTTACTTTAAAGAAATTAGTAAAGAAGAAATGGACAAAGAATTGCCAATTGAAGTGACGATTGCGTGTGGGTTACCAAAAGGGGACAAGTTAGAATGGATTGTTCAAAAAGGCACGGAGCTAGGTGGCAATCAGTTTATCGGCTTTCCTGCGAAAACTTCCGTTGTCAAATGGGACCACAAAAAAAGAGCAGCCAAAGAAAAAAGATTACAAAAAATTGCCACAGAAGCGGCGGAACAATCGCATCGGCAACAGACACCAAGTGTTTCTTTGGTGGAAAAAACACAAGAAATCATTGCGCAATTTGACTCATATGACACAGTCTTGGTTGCGTATGAAGAATCAGCAAAACAAGGAGAAAAAAGTCAATTAGCACAAGTATTATCCACTTGCCAGCCAGGCGCACGTTTGTGTGTGCTCTTTGGACCTGAAGGTGGCTTTGCACCGCAAGAAATTGAACAATTTCTGCAGGCTGGGGCGAAACTTTGCGGGTTGGGTCCGAGAATTTTACGAGCAGAAACAGCACCGTTATATCTTTTAAGTGCGGTTAGCTACCAAATGGAACTTTTAAATTAAACGAAAGCCCGCCTGTAAAATTCTTGTAGGCATTCTCTTTGAATAAACAGAGAGTAAAAAAGCGACAGTGATTGAAATTTAAGGGAAATTTAGTATAATAGAGTTGTTGAAAGTGCTACTGTTTCAAGTGGTACTTTTCTTTTTTATTAAAATAGATAAAACGTGAACGAAGTGTTCTTTATCCAAAGGTCACCTTCATAGAGGAGTGAATACCATGCCAAAAGAAGAAATACTGACAGGCCCAGCGGTCATCAAAATTGTAAGTACCTATATGGGACCAGAACATGTTGAGTTGGTTCAAAAAGCATTAACTTATGCTGAAAAAGCACACGAAGGTCAAGTCCGACAATCAGGTGAACCTTACATCATCCATCCGATTCAAGTGGCAGGCATTCTGGCTGAATTACATATGGATCCCCATACTGTAGCAACAGGATTTTTACATGATGTTGTCGAAGATACGGACGTAACACTGGACGATTTAAAAGAAGAATTTGGCGAAGACATCGCGATGTTAGTCGATGGCGTAACGAAACTAGGAAAAATTAAATATAAATCTCATGAAGAACAATTAGCCGAAAACCATCGGAAAATGTTATTGGCAATGGCGCAAGATTTACGGGTTATTATGGTGAAACTAGCCGATCGTTTGCACAATATGCGCACATTAAAACATTTACGTGAAGATAAGCAACGACGGATTGCACAAGAAACTTTAGAAATTTATGCGCCTTTAGCACATCGCTTAGGGATTAGTCGAATTAAATGGGAATTAGAAGATACTGCCTTACGTTATATTAACCCCAACCAATACTATCGAATTGTTAATTTGATGCAAAGCAAACGCGATGAACGTGAAGCTTATGTGGCAGAAGCAGTCGAAGATATTCGTTTAGCTACGGAAGATTTAGAAATTTACGCAGAAATATATGGTCGACCAAAACATATTTATTCAATCTATCGTAAAATGAAGGACCAAAAGAAACAGTTTAATGAAATCTATGACTTATTAGCCATTCGTGTTATTGTCGATTCCATTAAAGATTGCTATGCCGTGTTAGGGGCGATTCATACACGTTGGACACCAATGCCAGGTCGCTTTAAAGATTATATTGCTATGCCAAAAGCGAATATGTATCAATCTATCCATACGACAGTTATTGGGCCAAAAGGGAATCCAGTAGAGGTCCAAATTCGGACCCATGAGATGCACCAAATCGCCGAATTTGGGGTGGCGGCTCACTGGGCCTATAAAGAAGGCAAAGCGGAAAAAATTGAAACAGATGAACTGACGAAGCAAGTCGATTGGTTCCATGAAATTATTGAATTACAAGATGAAAGCTATGATGCTTCTGAATTTATGCAAGGTGTGAAAGAAGACATTTTTAGCGACAAAGTCTATGTCTTTACGCCAAGTGGAGATGTAACCGAACTGCCAAAAGGCTCCGGACCACTAGATTTTGCTTACAGTATCCATACTGAAATTGGGAATAAAACAACCGGTGCGAAGGTCAACGGCAAAATGGTACAGTTAGACTATGTCCTAAAAAATGGGGATATTATTGAAGTCTTAACATCACCGAATTCTTTCGGACCTAGTCGCGACTGGCTGAAAATGGTTAAAACAAGTAAAGCCAAAAATAAAATCAAACGTTTCTTTAAAGAACAAGACCGTGAAGATAACATTATTAAAGGGCATGATGCTGTCATTAAATACATGACAGAAATCGGCTTTACACCAAAAGAATTTTTAACGAAGAATAAAATGGCGGAAGTGCTAGATAAATTCAAATTTCAAACGGAAGATGATTTATTTGCGGCAGTAGGTTATGGCGAATTAAGTGCGCAAGTAGTGTGCAATCGTTTAACAGAAAAAGAACGCCGCGAACAAGAGTTGGAACGCCAACGTCAAGAAGCAGAAGAGTTGTTAAATCAGCCAGCTAAAAAAGAATCAGAAAAAATGAAAGTTCGTCATGAAGGCGGCATCGTGATTCAAGGGGTGGACAACCTATTGATTCGTTTAAGCCGCTGTTGTAATCCAGTGCCTGGTGATGAAATCGTTGGTTACATTACCAAAGGACGTGGCGTTTCAATTCATCGTGCGGACTGTCCTAACGTACAACATCAAGAAGAACTAGCACAACGTCTAATTGAAGTTGAGTGGGAAGATACCGAGCACAGTCGCAAAGAATACGCTGCCGATTTGGAGATTTACGGCTATGATCGTAGTGGCTTACTAAGTGATGTTTTACAAGTCATTAGTTCGATGACAAAAAATTTAGTCGGCGTTGAAGCTCGTC
Organism: Enterococcus sp. DIV0183; assembly: GCF_050541505.1. Classification (NCBI taxonomy): domain Bacteria; kingdom Bacillati; phylum Bacillota; class Bacilli; order Lactobacillales; family Enterococcaceae; genus Enterococcus; species Enterococcus sp. DIV0183. The sequence continues at coordinate 1,687,662 of NZ_CP172932.1, read as the reverse complement.
CATCCAAAGATAAGATGGCCCAGATTCATGTTACTGTGAAAATTCAAAACCTTTCTCATTTAAAAACCATCGTTGACAAAATTAAAAGTGTACCAGATGTTTATAGTGTTCGTCGAACCAATGGGTAAGTGTTAAAAGTGAGGCAAAAAAGATGAAAGTAGTTATTCAAAGAGTCAGTCAAGCACAAGTTGCGATAGAAGAGCAGATAGTGGGACAAATCAAACAAGGCTTCATGGTGCTGGTGGGCATTCATCAAGAAGACACGCCAGAAGATGTGGCTTATGTTGTTGGCAAAATCAGTAAATTGCGTGTTTTTGAAGATGACGAAGGAAAAATGAATCGCAGCATTCAAGAGATTGAAGGATCAATTCTAAGTATCTCTCAATTTACCCTCTATGCAAAAACTAAAAAAGGCAATCGTCCCAGTTTTATTGAAGCGGCTCGTCCAGATGTGGCGATTCCTTTGTATGAATTATTTAATCAACAATTAGAAGCAGAAGGAATAGCGGTAGCCACAGGAGAATTTGGCGCGGATATGCAAGTGTCGTTGACCAATGATGGTCCAGTGACCATTGTGATCGATACACGAGAAAAATAATTGATTTTCCTATCGGAACCTCTTGACTTTCTAAGAGAACTTTAGTAGTTTATAGATAATATTAAAAATCTACGAAGGAACGAGTAAGTTTCATCTGTCTGCGAAGAGAGAGTTGCCGTGGCTGAGAGCAACTTCAACAGTGAAAGTGAAAGACATTCTGGAGATGGACGGAAGAAAAGCCGTCCCGTTACGAGCGTTAATCGTTGAGGAAAGAGTAAAATCTTTCAAAACTAGGTGGTACCGTGTAAAAGAGACTTTTACGCCCTTGTATGTTCAACATACAAGGGCTTTTTTCATTTTTAGAAAAAAGAAAATGGCGCACACATTTTTGTGGAATGATAGAAGGAGAGAAAGACAATGAGTTATCAAAAACCAAAAGGAACAAACGATATTTTGCCAGGAACTTCTGAAAAATGGCAATTTGTGGAAGAAACAGCTCGTTTGATTTTTAAAGATTATCAATACCAAGAAATCAGAACCCCGATTTTTGAACATTATGAAGTAATATCTCGCAGTGTTGGCGATACTACAGATATTGTTTCAAAAGAAATGTATGATTTTTATGATAAAGGAGACCGTCACGTGACGCTACGTCCTGAGGGGACAGCGCCAATTGTTCGGGCCTTCGTTGAAAATAAATTATATGGTCCGGAATATACGAAACCATATAAAACCTATTACATGGGGCCGATGTTCCGCTATGAACGCCCACAAGCTGGTCGTTTGCGTCAATTCCATCAAATTGGTGTGGAAGCATTTGGTAGTGAAAACCCAGCATTGGATGTTGAAATCATGGCTATGGCTTTGGACTTCTTCAAACAATTAGGCATCCAACAAATCAAATTAGTTATTAATTCCTTGGGGGATAAAGAAACACGTGCTACGTACCGTCAAGCATTAATCGATTATTTAGAGCCCCATATGGCAGAATTAAGCGAGGATTCACAACGTCGCTTACACGAAAATCCATTGCGGGTGTTAGACAGCAAAGATAAAAAAGACAAGGTGATTGTCGCAGAAGCGCCCTCCATTTTAGATTATTTAAATGAACCATCTAAAGCACATTTTGAAGCAGTAACTGATATGTTAGATTTACTAGAAATTCCTTATGAAATTGATAGTAATATGGTTCGCGGCCTGGATTATTACACACACACAATTTTTGAAATTATGAGTGAAGCGCCTAAAATGGGTGCGCAATCAACTATTTGTGCAGGAGGCCGATACAATGGTTTAGTTGAAGAATTAGGCGGCCCAGACACACCAGGTTTTGGTTTTGGTATGGGCATTGAGCGAGTGTTGTTAACAATGGAAGCTGAAGAAGTTGTGATTCCAGCGTTATCTGAATTAGACGCATATGTGGTTGGGATTGGTTCAGAAACCAACATCGCAGCTTTGCAACTTGTTCAAAGCATTCGTAACTTTGGTTTCTCAGCTGATCGTGATTACATGAATCGCAAACCAAAAGCGCAATTTAAAACGGCCGATAAATTACAAGCAAAATTAGTTTTAACAATCGGTGAAAATGAATTGAATGAAGGCATTGTCAACGTAAAATCAATGGCAACACGCGAAGAAAAAGCCTTCCCGTTAAGTGCTATCCATGATTCATTTGATGAAGTGTATGACGAAATGATGACAAAAATGATTGAAGAATAAAAAGGAGAGATTGAGAAATGGCAAAACGCACAACCTATTGCGGCAATGTATCTGCCGAATTTATTGAAAAAGAAGTTGTATTAAAAGGATGGGTTCAAAAACGTCGTGACTTAGGAGGGGTTATCTTTATTGATTTACGTGACCGTGAAGGAATCGTCCAAGTGGTCTTTAACCCAGAAAAGTCAAAAGAAGCATGGGAAATTGCTGATAAATGTCGTAGTGAATACGTCATCGAAGTTAAAGGTCAAGTCGTTTATCGTGATAAAGAAGCGATTAATCCCAAAATGAAAACTGGCGAGTTTGAAGTGATGGCGACTGACATTACGATTTTAAATACTGCGAAAACAACGCCATTTACCATTGAAGATGACAATAACGTTAATGACGAATTGCGCATGAAATATCGTTATTTAGATTTACGTCGTCCATCAATGACAAACAACATTAAATTACGTCACCAAGTAACGAAAACAATCCGTCACTATTTAGATAATCATGACTTTTTAGACATTGAAACTCCTTATTTAGGCAAATCAACACCAGAAGGCGCTCGCGATTATTTGGTTCCTTCTCGTGTCCATGCCGGTCATTTTTATGCTTTACCACAATCACCACAACTCTTTAAACAATTATTAATGGGGGCAGGCTTCGATCGCTATTACCAAATCGTTCGTTGTTTCCGTGATGAAGATTTACGAGGCGACCGTCAGCCAGAATTTACACAAATCGATATCGAAACGACCTTTTTAACACCAGAAGAAATTCAAACATATACAGAAAATATGTTGGCTGAAGTGATGAAAGAGACAAAAGGAATTGAGATTTCTGTTCCGTTTCCACGAATGAGCTATGACGAAGCAATGGCACGCTATGGTAGCGATAAACCCGACACTCGTTTTGCTATGGAATTAATTGATGTCGCAGATGTAGTGAAAGACGTAGACTTCAAAGTTTTCCAAGCAGCGTTGGAAAATGGCGGACATGTGAAGGCTTTGAATGCAAAAGGCGCCGCAGATAAGTATTCTCGTAAAGATATGGATAACTTAGGTAAGTATGTGAGTCAATTTGGTGCAAAAGGCTTAGCTTGGTTAAAAGTTGAAGAAGATGGCTTAAAAGGACCAATTGCTAAATTCTTAACAGAAGTTAGTGATGAATTAATTGCTGCTACCAATGCAGAAGTCGGTGATATTTTAATGTTTGGTGCCGATAGACCTGAAATCGTAGCCGCTGCTTTAGGTGCGGTACGTACACGTTTAGGTAAAGAATTAGGTTTAATTGATGAATCGAAATTCAATTTCTTGTGGATTGTGGATTGGCCGTTGTTTGAATATGATGAAGAAGCTGGTCGCTATGTTTCTGCTCATCATCCATTTACACAACCAAAAGCAGAGGATGTGGACCGCTTAGCAACAGACCCAGCCTCTGTGTATGCTGAAGCTTACGATGTTGTCTTAAACGGCTATGAATTAGGCGGTGGCTCATTACGGATCCATACACGAGAATTACAAGAAAAAATGTTTGAAACGTTAGGTTTTACAAAAGAAGAAGCACAAGACCAATTTGGTTTCTTGCTAGACGCATTAGATTACGGCTTCCCGCCACATGGAGGGATTGCTTTAGGGCTAGACCGCTTAGCAATGCTATTGGCTGGGGAAGAAAATATTCGTGAAGTGATTGCCTTCCCTAAAAACGGGAAAGCAATTGACCCAATGAACAACGCACCAAGTTTAGTTTCTCCATTACAATTGTTTGAATTAAACATTGATGTAACAGCCATTGACGAATAAATGTTAAATCCAAAGAAAGAGTGACTTCATTGACGGATGAGGTCACTCTTTCTTTGGGAAGGAAAAGGATAACAAAATAAAAAGTGGCTGAGCTAAAAATCTGCCAATTGGCTGTTTTTTCTTTTTAGAAAACTTTGTATGATAACTGAGTGTATAAAGGAGCGAAACAAATGACAAAAATAATTTTAACAATTGGCGGTTCCGATCCTTTTTCAGGTGGCGGGATTCAAACAGATTTAAAAACGTTTGAAAATCATCAAGTCTTTGGCTTATCAACTTTAACTTGCCTTGCTACAGCCCCCAAGAATCATTTTCAGATTCATGACCTGGAGACTTCTTTGGTGAAAGAGCAGCTCGCTTCCATACCTGCCGGGAGTTTAGACGGCATCAAGATTGGCTTGATTCACAGTGAAGAAAGTATGTTACAAATTGCAACCTTTTTGAAAAAGCACGCAGGTCTGCCGGTGGTGTTGGATCCTGTCTTGGCTTTTAAAGAAACGACTTCAGTTTATGAAAAAAGATACATGCAGTTATTGATTGAAAAACTTTTTCCATTCGCAACAATTATAACGCCTAATTTAAAAGAAGCAGAATTACTCATTGGCAGAAAATTAACAACCGTCGAAGAAGTTCAACAAGCGGCGGAAGAGTTAAACTCTTTAGGAGCGGCAACGGTGGTGATTAAAGGCGGTAATCGTTGGCTTGGCCAAGAAGCACGTGACTTTTTTTATGATGGACAACAACATATTCAATTGGTCAAAGAAAAAGTAATGGCCCACACCATTGATGGCGCTGGTTGTTCCTTTGCCTCTGCAATTGGTGCGAATTTAGTTAAAGGATATCCGTTAATTGAAGCAGTTGATTTAGCAAAAACATACGTTCATGAAGCCATTGTTTCTGGGGTCCAGCTAAATGCAGCTTTTGGAAGTGTGTGGCATGAAGGATTACTAGCAGGAGGTGTGGCGGATAATGACAAGAAAAATTAGTCTATATGCAGTAATTACCGCTTTAACAGTGGCTGTGTCAATGGTCTTTATTATCCCCGTCCCAGCAACAAATGGCTTTGTTACATTGGCGGATGCAGGGATTTACATTGCTAGTTTACTTTTTGGTCCGATCGGTGGCTTGACAGTCGGAGCTTTAAGCGGTGGCTTAATTGATTTATTGTCAGGCTATCCACAATGGTTCGTTTTTTCGTTATTGATTCATGGCGGACAAGGTTGGTTAGCAGGGCACTTCTTTAATAAAAATAAAAAGATGCAAACGCTAGGATTACTTTTAGCCAGTCTCCTCATGATTAGCGGGTATGCTTTAGCGACTAGCTGGCTTTACGGCGTGGGTGCGGGGATTGCCTCATTACCAGGGAATATCATTCAATCCTTATTTGGGGTGATTGTAGCATTGCCTCTTAGTCAAACATTAAAACGTGTGTTACCAAAAAATGGTCGTTTAGAAGAAAGAAGGATGAACAAATGACTATCGATGAAAAAATGTTAAAAGAACAGTTAGTGACAATTGCAGAAGAAGTCATTACAGCAGGAAATTTACAAAAAGGGGACCTATTTGTTTTAGGTTGTACCACCAGCGAGGTAGTAGGTGGCGTCATTGGTAAAAATTCCAGTGCCGAAGTAGGACAATGGATTGTCTCAACCTTAATTGAACAATTAGATAAAAAAGGCATCTCTTTGGCTGTCCAAGGATGCGAACATATTAATCGCGCTTTAGCGATGGAACGTCGTGTGGCTGAAGAAAAAGGCTTTGAAATTGTCTCGGTAGTACCACAATTACATGCTGGCGGTTCTTGTTCAGTGGCTGCCTTTGAAAAATTTGATGAACCTGTGGAAGTTGAACATATTGTTGCTCAAGCAGGGATTGACATTGGCGATACATCTATCGGTATGCATGTAAAACATGTGCAAGTTCCTCTTCGCTTGAGCATTCGAACGTTAGGTGCGGCCCATGTTACAGCATTATATTCTCGTCCTAAATATATTGGTGGACCAAGAGCCCATTATGAAACAACCCAAGAACGAAATCGTTAAGATTTCGTTCTTTTTTCATTTCTATAAACATTTGATGAATCTTCCGTAATTATTATAGGAATCTCTTTTTTTCTCTCGGTAAACCACGTATAATATGAAAAGAAATGTAATTTATTGAAAACCTGAAACGAGGCTATTATTTATGAAAAAAATTTATGACGGACTGCCAGTTCATGACTATACAACAAAATTTTCCGTGTCGATTGTCTATGCTATTCTTGCATCAATTGCCATGAACTTTTTCTATCAACCAGGAAATATTTATTCCAGTGGCTTAACAGGCTTGGCACAAATTTTAACAACCCTCTCAACAAAAATTGTGGGTTTTAATGTGCCTGTCTCCATTACATTGTATCTGTTAAATGTGCCGTTATTCTTTATTGCGTGGAAAAAAATAGGTAAGAAGTTTACAATTTTTACTTTCATTACCGTGACTTTAACTTCATTATTTATGCATATTGTTCCGCAAACGGTGATGACCCAAGATCCAATTATCTGTGCTATTTTTGGTGGGGCGATTTCTGGATCAGGAATTGGTTTTGTCTTAAAAAACGGGGTTTCTTCTGGGGGCTTAGATATTCTAAGCATTACCATTCGGAAAAAAACGGGGCGTTCCGTTGGCTCGATTTCAATTTATTTTAACGCACTAATTGTCTTCGTTGCAGGTTATTTATTTGGCTGGCAGTACATGTTCTACAGTGCGTTATCAATTTTTGTAAGTGGGAAGGTCACAGATGCCGTTTATACTAAGCAAAAGAAAATGCAAGTTATGATTGTCACTAAAAACCCAGATCGAGTCGTGGATGAGATTCAAAAGAAAATGCGCCGTGGTATTACAATTATTCATGAAGCGGAAGGGGCATATCGCCACGACCGCCAAACTGTTTTGCTAACTATTGTGACACGCTTTGAGTTGCCAAGTTTAGAAGCAGCCATGAAAGAAAGTGATCCGAATGCCTTTGTCAGCATCTCAGATAATGTTAAAATTTTAGGACGTTTTTACGAAGAAGATTACAAATAAAAGGGTATGAAGCAACGAGAGAAGGGCTGTGTCTATTCTTTCGTTGCTTTTTTTGAAAAATAAGTAAAAAATGCTTTGTGAGAGGACCTGAAATTCCCATTTAAACAAGAAGTTAATTGAAAGACGTTCGTGAATTCCTTTGCTTTTGGTTTAATTAAATCTAATTATTCGGAAATAAGTAGCTATTGTTTCTCGCAAACGAATGCTTTGTTTGGATTTGAAAGAAAACGATGAAAAAAGAATCATTTTTATTGAAAAGACCTAAAAAAACTGGTACACTAAGTGTGTAATTGATAAGTACTTTTAATACTGTTATGAATAAATAGTAGGAAAAACGAACATCAATTCTATTTTTTTAAAGTTCATAGGTCGTTTTCAGTCTTACTTGGACATATTTCGACCCACAAAAGGAGCGCATCATGTTAAAAGAATTTAAAATGATTGAAGCAGTTGCTCCAGATATGCTCGATGTATTACAAGAAAGATTCCAAATTCTTCGCAATATTTATTGGATGCAACCTATTGGACGTAGAAGTTTATCAGAAACGATGGGAATTACAGAGCGAGTCTTGCGTACAGAAACAGATGTTTTAAAGCAACTCAACCTGATTGAACCTTCAAAAAGCGGAATGACATTAACAGAACGCGGTTTGGAAGTCTATCAAGGCTTAGAATTAGTCATGAATCAATTGCTTGGCATGCACCAAATCGAAAAAGAAATGACACAGTACTTTGGCATTCAACGTTGTATCGTTGTTGCAGGAGATAGTGATATCCAAAAGAAAGTTCTTTCGGACTTTGGAGATGTCTTAACCAATACGCTGAATTTACTCTTACCAAATGGTGAGAATACAATTGCGGTTATGGGTGGGACAACAATGGCCATGGTGGCCGAAAATATGGGATCACTAGAAACTGAAAAACGTCATAATTTGTTTGTTCCAGCCAGAGGAGGGATTGGTGAAGCAGTTTCTGTCCAAGCCAATTCAATTAGTGCTGTAATGGCCAACAAAACGGGTGGTAACTACCGGGCGTTATATGTCCCAGAACAATTGAGTCGTGAAACGTATAATAGTTTATTACAAGAACCCTCGATTCAAGAAGTTCTTACGTTAATTAGTCATGCCAACTGTGTGGTGCACAGTATTGGTCGAGCGTTGCACATGGCGGCACGCCGAAAAATGTCTGATGACGAAATGGTTATGCTCAAACAAAAAAATGCCGTGGCAGAATCGTTTGGTTATTTCTTTGATGAAGAAGGAAAAGTGGTCTATAAAATCCCACGAATTGGCCTTCAATTAAAAAACTTACAAGAAATTTCCTATGTCGTCGCAATTGCGGGCGGCAAAACGAAAGCCAAAGCCATTCGCGCATATATGAAAAATGCACCAAAACAAACGTGGCTCATCACAGATGAAGCTGCTGCAAACGAGATTTTAAAAGGGGTAACCCTTTAAAATAAAAAATTTTTGATTTTCATAAGGAGGAAATCTTTAATGACAGTTAAAGTAGGTATTAATGGATTTGGACGTATCGGACGCTTAGCTTTCCGTCGTATCCAAGATGTAGAAGGAATCGAAGTAGTTGCAATCAACGACTTAACAGATGCTAAAATGTTAGCACACTTGTTAAAATATGACACAACTCAAGGCCGTTTCAACGGTACAGTTGAAGTTCACGAAGGTTCATTCAACGTTAACGGCAAAGAAATCAAAGTTTTAGCTAACCGTAACCCTGAAGAATTACCATGGGGCGAATTAGGCGTAGACATCGTTTTAGAATGTACTGGTTTCTTTACTTCTAAAGAAGCTGCTGAAAAACATTTAACTGCTGGTGCAAAACGTGTAGTTATTTCAGCTCCTGGTGGTAACGATGTACCAACAATCGTTTACAACACAAACCATGAAACATTAACTGGAGAAGAAACTGTAATTTCAGGCGCTTCTTGTACTACAAACTGCTTAGCTCCAATGGCTAAAGCTTTACATGACAACTTTGGTGTTGTTGAAGGTTTAATGACAACTATCCACGCTTACACAGGTGACCAAATGACATTAGACGGACCACATCCTAAAGGCGACTTCCGTCGTGCGCGCGCTGCTGCTGCAAACATCGTACCTAACTCAACTGGTGCTGCTAAAGCAATCGGCTTAGTAATCCCAGAATTGAACGGTAAATTAGATGGCGCTGCTCAACGTGTTCCTGTAGCAACTGGTTCATTAACTGAATTAGTTACTGTATTAGACAAAGAAGTTACTGTTGATGAAGTAAATGCAGTAATGGAAAAAGCTGCTAACGAATCTTATGGTTATAACACAGACGAAATCGTTTCTTCTGATATCGTAGGTATGACTTACGGTTCATTATTCGATGCAACTCAAACAAAAGTGATGACAGTTGGCGACAAACAATTAGTTAAAACTGTTGCTTGGTATGACAACGAAATGTCATACACTGCTCAATTAGTTCGTACTTTAGAATACTTCGCTAACTTATAAGATTCATCCTTATCATTAGTGAAATTTGAACAATTGTGAAATAATAAGCGGGGAAGCAACGCGCTTCTCCGCTTTCTTTTTTTAAAAAAGAAAAATCCTAAAATTGACAATACAGGAGGTCTACTCATGGCTAAAAAGACAATTAAAGATGTAGATTTAAAAGACAAAAAAGTCCTTGTCCGTGTTGACTTTAACGTTCCGTTAAAAGATGGCGTGATCACAAACGATAATCGTATCGTAGCGGCTTTACCAACAATCAAATACGTGATTGAAAATGGCGGAAAAGCAATTCTTTTCTCTCATTTAGGTCGTGTAAAAACAGAAGAAGACAAAGCTGGCAAATCATTAAAACCAGTGGCTGAACGTTTAAGCGAATTACTAGGTCAACCAGTTACTTTTGTTCCAGAAACACGTGGTAAAGAATTAGAAGACGCTGTTAACAATATGAAAGACGGCGACGTTTTAGTATTTGAAAACACTCGTTTTGAAGATGTTGACGGCAAAAAAGAAAGCGGCAATGACGCTGAATTGGGTAAATACTGGGCTTCTTTAGGCGATGTATTTGTCAATGATGCTTTTGGTACTGCACACCGTGCACATGCCTCAAACGTTGGAATTGCTTCAACTGGTATCCCAACAGTTGCTGGTTTCTTAATGGAAAAAGAAATTAAATTCATCGGCGAAGCTGTTGAAAATCCAAAACGTCCATTCGTAGCAATCTTGGGTGGCGCAAAAGTTTCTGACAAAATCGCTGTCATTGAAAACCTAATTGAAAAAGCCGACAAAATTTTAATCGGTGGCGGTATGGCTTACACATTCATGAAAGCACAAGGCTATAGTGTTGGTTTATCTTTACTTGAAGAAGATAAAGTGGACTTAGCGAAAAGCTTAATGGAAAAAGCTGGCGACAAATTAGTTTTACCGGTTGATACAGTTGTCTCTAAAGAGTTCAGCAATGACGCTCCTTTCCACACGGTTCCTTCAACTGAAATCCCAGATGATGAAGAAGGCTTGGATATTGGTGAAAAAACAATTGAATTATTCGCTAACGAATTACAAGGTGCGAAAACAGTTGTTTGGAATGGACCAATGGGCGTATTTGAAATGAGTAACTTTGCCAAAGGAACAATTGGTGTTTGTGAAGCGATTGCTAATTTAGAAGACGCAACAACAATCATCGGTGGCGGGGACTCTGCTGCTGCAGCAATTCAATTAGGATACGAAAACAAATTCTCTCACATCTCAACAGGTGGCGGAGCAAGTTTAGAATTATTAGAAGGCAAAACTTTACCAGGTTTAGCTTCTATTAACGATAAATAATCAGTTTAAAAGACAATATTTTTAAAAAAAGAAAAGGATGTGCTTTTCATGCGCAAACCAATTATCGCTGGTAACTGGAAAATGAACAAAACTTTAAGCGAAGCACAAAGCTTTGCAGAAGCAGTAAAAAATGCTGTTCCATCAAACGACGTTGTTGACGCTGTGATTGGATCTCCAGCATTATTCTTAGCTCCTTTAGCTTGGAACCTAAAAGATTCTGAAGTGAAATTAGCTGCACAAAACTGCTACTGGGAAAACGCTGGTGCCTTCACTGGTGAAAACTCACCAGCTGCAATTGCAGATTTAGGTGTAAACTATGTGATTATCGGACACTCTGAACGTCGCGAATATTTCCACGAAACAGATGAAGATATCAATAAAAAAGCCAAAGCAATCTTTGCAAATGGTATGACACCAATCTTCTGTTGTGGTGAAACTTTAGAAACGTATGAAGCTGGTAAAACAGCGGAATGGATCGAAGGTCAAATCACTAACGGCTTAGTTGGTTTATCAAACGAACAAGTTGCTTCAATGGTTATCGCTTACGAACCAATCTGGGCAATCGGAACTGGTAAATCTGCAGATGCTAATATTGCAGATGAAATCTGTGGTGTTGTTCGTTCAACAGTTGAAAAATTATACGGCAAAGAAGTTTCTGAAGCTGTTCGTATTCAATACGGTGGTTCTGTTAAACCAGAAAACATCGCTGAATATATGGCAAAAGAAAACGTTGACGGTGCTTTAGTCGGCGGCGCAAGCTTAGAAGCAGACTCATTCCTAGCTTTATTAGATGCTGTAAAATAAGAAATCACTAACGGTAACGTTTTCTCAATGACTTTTGCAAAAAAATGTTTGCATAGTTTGCGAGAATTAACTACAATCATACATGAGGGAATCCCCTTAGTATAAATACAAACTCAAAGGAGAGACAAAACATGTCAATTATTACTGATATTTACGCACGCGAAGTCTTAGACTCACGCGGTAACCCAACAATCGAAGTAGAAGTTTACACTGAAAGCGGAGCTTTCGGCCGTGGAATGGTTCCTTCAGGAGCTTCAACTGGTGAATACGAAGCAGTTGAATTACGTGATGGCGACAAAGCTCGTTACTTAGGTAAAGGTGTTACTAAAGCTGTAGATAACGTAAACAACATCATTGCTGAAGCAATCATCGGTTACGATGTACGCGATCAAATGGCTATCGATAAAGCAATGATCGATTTAGATGGAACTCCTAACAAAGGTAAATTAGGTGCTAACGCTATTCTTGGTGTGTCTATCGCCGTAGCTCGTGCTGCTGCTGATTACCTAGAAGTGCCTTTATATCATTACTTAGGCGGATTCAATACAAAAGTATTACCAACTCCAATGATGAACATCATCAATGGTGGATCACATGCTGACAACAGTATTGACTTCCAAGAATTCATGATCATGCCTGTAGGTGCGCCTACATTCAAAGAAGCTTTACGTATGGGTGCAGAAGTATTCCACGCATTAGCTTCAATCTTAAAAGGTCGCGGCTTAGCTACTTCAGTAGGTGACGAAGGTGGTTTCGCTCCTAACTTAGGTTCAAACGAAGAAGGTTTCGAAGTAATCATCGAAGCTATCGAAAAAGCTGGCTATGTTCCTGGTAAAGACGTTGTTCTTGCTATGGATGCTGCTTCTTCAGAATTCTACGATAAAGAAAAAGGCGTTTACGTTTTAGCTGACTCAGGCGAAGGCGAAAAAACAACTGAAGAAATGATCGCGTTCTACGAAGAATTAGTTTCTAAATACCCAATCATTTCAATCGAAGACGGCTTAGACGAAAACGACTGGGACGGATTCAAAAAATTAACTGAAGTATTAGGCGATAAAGTTCAATTAGTTGGTGACGATTTATTCGTAACAAACACAACTAAATTAGCTGAAGGTATCGAAAAAGGTATCGCTAACTCAATCCTAATCAAAGTTAACCAAATCGGTACTTTAACTGAAACATTTGAAGCAATCGAAATGGCTAAAGAAGCTGGCTACACTGCAGTTGTATCTCACCGTTCTGGTGAAACAGAAGATTCAACAATCTCTGATATCGCTGTTGCAACAAACGCTGGCCAAATCAAAACTGGTTCATTAAGCCGTACTGACCGTATTGCTAAATACAACCAATTATTACGTATTGAAGATCAATTAGGCGATGTAGCTGAATACAAAGGCTTAAAATCTTTCTACAACTTAAAAAACAAATAATTCATTTAATGAATAACGCTTAAAGGGACAATTGGTTAATGAACCAATTCTCCTTATACTCGGACGTAAAAACACGCCTTTCTGCAAAGAAAGGCGTGTTTTTTTATATTTATAAAAATATTGAAAAAAATAGATTAGAAATAACTTCAACCGTACATCGCTCTATAATCACTTGTTTAAAAATAACAAAACATTAACAAAACAACATTATATAAAAATTTAATAAAACAAAATAATTGTTATTTTATAATTTTAGTATTGACTGGTTTCAGATAACGCTGTACGCTTAAAGAAATAGTATAGAATTTCACAAAAAAATGAAAACACAAATTTAACTTGGAGGATGTTGAGTATTGAGCAACGGGAAAAAGATTTTTATTAGTCATAGTTCAAAGGATCAAGAATATGTGGATGCGTTTATCCAATTATTGAAAAAGTTTGGGTTTCGAACACAGGATATTTTTTATAGTTCCACTATTGAAACAGGTGTACAGCCAGGAGAATTAATTTTTGACACGATTAAAAGGGAGCTAACCAATCAACCTGTCATGCTGTATTTTTTATCTGATCATTATTATAAGAGTATTCCATGTTTAAACGAAATGGGTGCTTCTTGGATGCTATCAGATAAACACTATCCAATTGCATTAAATAATTTTTCTATGAAAGATATGAAAGGTGTTATCAGTAGTGAGCGTTTGGCGATTGCGTTTAATGACAAGACAAGTACTAATGAAATCAACTGCTTATTAAAAAAGTTATCTCATGACACAGATGTACAAGCTGAGCCAGATTTTGAACTAAACGTTGAGAAAAATATTCAGCCATTCCAAAATAAACTGACACAACTGATTCGGCAAGCAAGTTATTTAAAACCTGATGAAAAGGGATATTTTGAAACGATTCTTAGCACTCATCGTCCTGTGTATGGCACAGCAAAAGGGGTCTATGACTGTTTTAAATTACCTAGCTTAATTGAGCCTAAAAGTTTAGGTTTAGACACGCTATCAGAGGATGAAAGCCATTGGCTATTCTTTTTTCTTACGTGGGGAACTTTTCAAGAAGGCGAAAAAGTGCGGTTTAAATTGAAAAAGGATAAGGCGTATAACAATCGGGAATTTAGTGATATTGGTAAATGTAAAAATATTTACGTCTCTTATTTAGAGAAGGTAGAGTAATTGGAGGAGGTAATAAATGAAAATGAATTGGCGTCAGTTGGTTGGTACATATCGTATTTCTGATAATGGTAAACAATATCAAAATGACTGGTTAAATAAGCAAGTTGATTTAGCCACAGAACTTCGTAAATCTTTTGATAGTGACTATCGTAGAGTAATTAAAAGTGATGCATTTAGACGCTTACAAGATAAAACACAAGTTTTTCCTTTAGAACGTAATGATTTTGTAAGAACACGTTTAACACATAGCTTAGAAGTGGCAATGCATAGCAGGGATATACTTAGATTAGTTATTTCACAGTTGAACGAACGAAACATTGAGGTTATGGAATTATCAGAATGCTATCGGTTGTTAGAAACAGCTGCATTAATCCATGATATCGGCAATCCCCCTTTTGGACATTTTGGAGAAGAAGCCATTCGTATTTGGTTTGAAAAAAATGGTCCTTTGTATGCTTGTTGGTCTGATTTTTCGGAGCAACAACAAAATGATTTTCTTAACTTTGAAGGCAACGCTCAAACCATCCGACTTTTAACAAAACTGCATCATGATAATGGGACTTCTAAAGCAGGAATGAAACTAACCGCCACGACATTAGACACAGTTATCAAATATACGGCATCTTCAGATCAATTAAATAAGCAACAGCTTTTGTCTAAAAAAGTTGGCTATTTTTACTCGGAAAAACAAGTGTTTAACGCCATTAAATTTGCGACAGGAACACAAAATAAGCGACACCCATTAGTCTTTTTGTTAGAAGCTTCAGATGATATCGCCTATACTTTTTCAGATATCGAAGATGCCTATAATTATGGTTTATACAGCTATCAAGATTTAAAGCAGTTTGTTGATGCGCAAACAGGAACAAAAAAATTTTTAATGTTAGAAAAAGATAAAACAGAAGAAGCTACCTTACAAGAATTTTTGAGAAAGACACAAAGGGCTGTTTGTCAAAGCGTAGCGAAAAATTTTGCTAATCATTATGACTTAATTATGAGTGGTATCTATCAAAATGAAATTATCATTGAAGATTGTGATGAAGTGAAATGCTTTCAGGCATTAAAAAACTTTTCTAGAGTCTATGTTTTTCAAACAAAAACAATTTTGGATCAAGAGGTATTGGGCTTCAATATCATCAATCGTTTACTAGATGAATTTGTTCCAGTCGTACTGAAATATGAAAAAGTTTCCATGAATAAGTATGAGGAGCGAATCTTTAATAATATTTCGGAAAGCGCGAAAGCGTTGTATAGAAGAGAAGCAAAGAACGCTACAGAAGCAGAAAAAGACTATTATCGTTTGAAAATGGCGGTGGACTTTGTATGTAATATGACGGATGGATATGCCAAAAAAGTTTATGATACATTATTCACTTAAAATTTGAGAAAAAGCTTCTCAGCGGTTGCCGCCGCTGAAGAAAACTAGTTCATTGCACAGGCTGATCGTTTCAGTAAAAATTTTAAAGATGCTAGTAATTTCACTGAAAATCGGGTACACTAAAATTAGCTAGTGTAACTAGCAAAAAAGGCAACTGGAATAGATAGGTTGTGCTGTCTATGAAGGGCTTTGTTTGTCAGGTGGTGCTGACATGCAAAGTGCCTTTTTTCTTTTTCTCAACATTTTAAGGACAAAAAACGATTGCAACATGTCACAATCGCTAACCTCGGAGAAAAAGGAATTTTTCTCCAATGGCCATTTCGATAACCTGTTGTGTGTTTCGAAACATTCAGAACGGTGGTGCGTTCTTTCAGTGCCTAATTATCCAATTCGTTTCTTGTTCCTCTATTTACAGTATACTGAATGAAAGCCTATTCTGCAATGATAGAATCAGGTTCCTGTGATTAAATAACATAAAAAATGGGCTCCTTATATAAAGAAAAATAACAAAAGAAATTTTGAATATTGACGTTTTTTTTAGGTACGTTATGATAAATGAGAGGTGATTTTATGTTAAAAATGCAAATTGTTGATTATTTACGCAATCAAACAGCTTTTTTTGAACCATCTTTAGTCAGTGAAATTTTCACAGCAAGCAATATTGCAACGACATTTTCTATCAAACGAAATACAGCTAGTCACTATTTAAATCAGTTAAACGAAGAAGGGATTCTAGTTAAGATCAATACACGACCAGTTTACTTTTTTCATAAAGAAGCGTTTCAACAACAAAACTATCTTTTAAAAAGAACTGTTTATCAAAGTTTCCAAGAAATGATCGATGAACAGCCTGCTTTTGATCGCAAAAGTGATTTTTTTCAGTCGGTCATTGGTTATCGCGGTAGTTTAGCTCAGACCATCGAACAATTAAAAATGGCAGCGCTTTATCCTGACGGTGGATTGCCTGTCTTAATTACAGGTGAAAGTGGTACGGGTAAAAGTTTTTTAGCATCCTTATATTATCAGTTTTGTCTTTCAAAAGAACTACTTGACGATTCAGCACCTTTTGTGACAGTTAATTGTGCGCAATATGCCAACAATCCAGAGCTTTTAACTAGTCAATTATTTGGGCATCTTAAAGGCGCTTTTACGGGAGCAGATTCCGATAAAATTGGAGCCTTTCAAAGTGCAGAAGGGGGCGTTTTATTTTTAGATGAAGTTCATCGTTTGAGTCCTGAAGGGCAGGAAAAGTTGTTTACATTTTTAGATCAGGGTATCATTTATCGGATGGGTGAAACCAATCGGCCCATTCCTGTTACGTGTCGGTTGTGCTTTGCCACAACTGAAGAAATTTCTAGCACCTTTTTAACGACATTTTTAAGACGAATTCCTATTCAAATTAAAATCCCAAGTCTTGCTGAACGCACTCAAGCGGAAAGAAAACAATTAATTATGCGAGCATTTTATGAGGAACAGCAAGCTATTCAAAAAGCAGTTACTATCACGCCACAAGTTATCCAACTTTTAGAAAATCACCATTATGTAGGCAATGTAGGTGAATTAAGAAATAATATAAAAATTATTACTGCACGCAGCTTTGCCGTCAATCTTGACAAACATGTTATTCCAATCACTTTGCACGATCTACCGAAAGAATTTCTGGATCAATCGATCAGACTAGCTCCTGATGAAAATGAATTGCCTATTCGTTTAGATGGGCAAACAAATCTGGTTAGTTTGTTAGAGGAAACAGAGCTTGCGCAAAGAAGAATTATCCAGAGTTATGAACGAATCCTTCGTCTTTATGTCTCTCACCATCATCATCTTTCCACTGCCAATAACGACATCTCGAAAGAAATTGAACGCTTATTCGATGATTTATTATTTGAAAAGAAGCGAGAGAAAAATCACGAAATGCTATTGTTTATTACGCAAAATATCCGTCAATTATTGGAAACGATTGAATCGTCTTATCAAATTCGGTTTAATGGCAGTTTAGTCTATGCATTAAGCACCTATCTGTTTCAACGAAGATGTATTGATTGGTTTCCAGAAAAAGAACCTACAACAGTCATTGACGAACTTTTAACAGAAGTTCAAACTAAATTAGCAACTAGTTATGGCTACGCTGAACAACTGTTAACTTTAGTGAAACGTTCATTAGATATTGAACTATCCCAGATGGATCGAATTATTGTCACCATTTATCTTCACTATTCGGGTTCAGTAAAGGAAAGTCACTATCCGAAAGCGGTGATTGTTGCCCACGGATATGCCACAGCAAGTAGTATTGCGAATGTTGCAAATCGGCTGTTAAATGTGCCAATTTTTCAATCGTTTGACATGCCGTTAGATGTTACTCCCAAAAAAATTTCCGAACACTTAATTCACTATATGGAACGTCAAGAAACGAGGAATGGTTTAGTAATTCTTTTTGATATGGGTTCATTGAAAGAAATTTATCAGTATTTTCCGGCAGAAGAAGAAGGTCCTTTTTTATTAATGAATAATGTGACAACAAGCTTGGCTCTGTCTATAGGAGAAGCCATTAAAGACGAAGTTTCTTTTGAAGAATTGCCCCAAAAAGCGTTAACGGTTCATCCAAATGAATGGGAAATCATATTACCTGAAAATAAAACGGAACGTGTCATTTTAACAACGTGTAGTACCGGAATTGGTACAGCCGTTAAAATTAGAGATTTACTTGAAAAAAGTTTACCTGCGGAAGCACAATTAAAGATTATTCCTTGTGAATATAATCAATTACGTAATGCAGAGTCGATCAAAGAAAGTTTCCCAGAATATGAGATTGTCGGCATCATCGGTACAAACAACCCGTCTTCAAATGACCTCCCGTATATCTCTTTAGAAGAGTTGATTGCAGGAAAAGGAATTACGACCCTTTTAGAATGGACAAAGAGAGAATTAACTAAAGATATGCTGTCCTATGTAAATCATGAGTTGATTCGTAACTTTTCATTAGATCGGGTCATTCAATCAGTGACGATTTTAGATACAGAAAAAATTATTCGACAAGTAGAAGTCTTTTTAATTCAATTAGAAGAGCGGTGGCAACAAACGATTCAAAATGATCGTAAATTGGCGGTATATGTCCATGTCAGTTGTTTAATTGAACGATTAATCCGGAATGAACCTATTGAAAATTATAATGGCGCCGAACAATTAAAGCAGTGTCAAAGAACGGTCTTGCAAGAGTTAAAAGAGGCGTTTAGTGTCATTGAAAAAGTTTATAGTGTCAATATACCTGAATCGGAGCTTTTTTATGTCTATGATGTGTTGTTTGGAAAAACGGAGTTTAACAACGCAGAAAGCGATTTTTAAAATAAAAAGGAGGGAGTGCCACTTTTTTGGCACTCTTTTTGCTATATAAAGAAGTAAGTGAGGTGAAGAAAATGGAACGTAAAATTATTCTGGCAACACATGGTAATTTCGCTGCAGGGATTCAGACATCATTAGCTTTAATTTGTGGTGAAACAAAGAATGTGGAATGTCTTTGCGCTTATATGGAACAACCTTATGATTTAGCCAAGACGGTCAAAGACATTTTAAAGAACAATCAACAAAATGAATTAATTGTGATTACAGACCTATTTGGCGGAAGCGTGAATAACGAATTCTTTAATTATGTGGGGAAACAAGCAATGCATTTAATTTCAGGATTAAATTTAGCAACGTTAATTGAAATATATACCCAAATAAATACTGTTGATTCATTAGTTGATTTAGTAAAACGCGCCGTTGAAAACGGACAAGAAAGTCTTTGTTATTGTAACGAGTTATCTAGTAAAGAAATTTTAGAAGAAGAATTTTAGGAGGAAATGAAATGATTAAATTGTTAAGAGTCGATCATCGCTTGTTACATGGTCAAGTGGCTTTTTCATGGACCCAAGGCTTAGGCGCCGATTGTATTTTAATCGCAAATGATGACGTACCTAAAAATGATATTCGAAAAACAACCATTAAGCTAGCTAAGCCAGCAGGAGTAAAACTGGTCATTAAAACGATTGAAGATGCGATTGCCGCACTAAAAAGTGGTGTTACAGAAAAATACAAACTTTTTATTGTAGTTGAGAGTGTGGAAGATGCTTATCGATTGGCTACTGCTTATCCAGAAATAAAAGAAATTAACTTAGGAGGGATGAAAGTAAGGGAAAATACTCGAAACATTTCTAAAGCAATTAATATTACGCCGGATGAAGAAAAAATGGTTAAAGAATTGGTCGCAAATGGTTGTGAAGTTGAAATACGACAAGTCCCAAATGACAAAAAAGTAGCAGCATTAAATGTCTTGTAGAAAGGAGAAATACAAATGATAGGACAAGCGATTCTTTTAGGTTGCATCGCTTTTATTGCGCAGTCGGAATATGCTTTAGGAACCTCGTTGCTTTCAAGACCAATTGTAACCGGTTTATTTGTCGGAATTGTATTAGGTGATGTTAAAACGGGCGTAATCATGGGCGCGACCTTAGAGTTAGCTTTCATCGGTTCTTTTTCAGTGGGCGCATCAATCCCACCTGATGTAGTGACTGGTGGGATTCTTGGTACAGCGTTTGCTATTACTGCTGGCGCAGGAACAGAAACAGCCTTAGTCTTAGGCTTGCCAATCGCAACGTTAACGTTGATTCTTAAAAATATTTATTTGGGTTTGCTCATCCCAATCATGAGTCAAAAAGCTGATCAGTATGCTGAAGAAGGAGCATATAAAGGGGTGGAGCGCATGCATTTACTTGCAGGCTTTGGCTTATCGTTCATGCTAGCGCTCATTGTAACTATTTCATTTGCCGTGGGTAGCAACACCATTAAAGGCTTACTTGATCTGATCCCTGAATTTATTCAACATGGGTTGTCTGTTGCAACGGGAATTATTCCAGCGCTAGGATTTGCGATGCTTGCACGCTTACTGATTAACAAACAAGTGGCGCCATATTTCTTTTTAGGCTTTGTCTTAATGGCCTACTTTAAGTTACCTGTAACAGGAGTAGCAATTTTGGGTGCCATTACAGCAGTAATTGTTGTGAATATCATGAATTATGCCAAAGGAAAGAATGAAACAATACAAACAACAAGTGGGGAGGTAATTGATGATGACGAAGACTTCTAAAACTAAGACAGAAAACTTAATTACAAAAAAAGAACTTAATCAAGTCTTTTGGCGTTCATTTCAAATGGAATTTTCATGGAATTATGAACGTCAGATGAATATGGCTTATGTCTATGCCATGATCCCTATTTTAAAGAAATTATATCCTCAAAAAGAAGAGATGGCGGCAGCTTTAAAACGGCATCTTGCTTTCTTTAATACCACGCCGCATATCGTGACGTTTATTTTAGGAATTAATGCTGCAATGGAAGAAGAAAATGTTCTGGACGAAAATTTTGAAGTTGGAACAATCGATAGTATTAAAACCTCGTTAATGGGACCTTTAGCTGGTTTAGGTGATTCCTTTTTCTGGGGAACCTTACGCTTGATTGCAACAGGTGTTGGAACTTCGTTAGCTTTACAAGGGAATGTGTTAGGGCCAATTCTATTTTTACTCATTTTTAACGTCCCCCATGTGATTGTTCGTTATTTACTGAATCGTTGGGGCTATAAATTAGGAACTGGTTTTCTCAAAAAGATTCAAGCAAATGGCATGATGGAAAGTCTCACATTAGGCGCTTCAATAATTGGCTTGATGGTGGTAGGTGCTATGACCGCCTCCATGATTGATTTAACTATCCCGATTACAATCAGCGGAAGTGGCAAAAATGCAGTCACGGTTCAAAGTATCTTTGACGATATCATGCCTAAATTATTACCGCTTGCATCTTTTGGTTTTGTTTTTTATTTATTGAAAAAAGAAGTAAAACCTTTAGCGATTTTAGGTGGCATGGCAATTGTCGGAATTCTTGGCTCATTAATTGGTCTATTTTAGGAGGCAAAATATGAAAACGATGCTGGATTATATAAATGAGGAGCAAGCAGCTCTAACTCAGATTCTTAACCAATTTCAATTAACTGATACAGACGTTTCAAAGGTCACGCACTGTCTAATTTTAGCAACTGGCTCGTCACATAACGCTTGTCAGGCGGCTAAAGTTTACCTTGAAGAAGTGGCGCCTATTTATGTGGAAATCCAAGAGCCGTTCAATTTTGCTCATTATGGCAAAGTGGATGATCGGTTTGATCTGGTCGTAGCGGTTTCACAAAGTGGTAAAAGTGCTTCAACAATTGATGCCATTGCAAAAATTAAAAACCAAACGTCTGTAAAAACAGTGGCCTTGACAAGTGATGTCACCAGCCCGATTACGGAGGTTGTGGATGAAGTCTTGGATTTAAAAATGGGGCTTGAAACAGTTGGTTTTGTCACAAAAGGCTATACGGCAACACTTTTAAATTTATTTCTATTTGGTTTGAAACTGGGCTATCAAAAGCATCAATTAACAAAAGTAGAGGTTGAAGAAGAATTAGCAAAACTTGCCAAAGCAATTCAGGAAATCGATTCGGTGATTTATAAAACCGAACAATTTTGGCAAAAAACGAAAAAAGAATTAACAGAGGGGACACGATTTATCGCAATTGGTTATGGGCCCAATATTGGTACGGCGAAAGAGTTTGAGACGAAGTTTACAGAAACAGTTCGCTTACCTTCCCAAGGATTTGAAGTAGAAGCCTATATGCATGGGCCTTATCTTGAAGCGGATACTACACATCTTTTGTTTTTTATTGAGAATCAAAGTCCTATTCAAGCACGTAGCCAAGCCTTGAGAAACTATCTAGCCAGTTATGTTGGCCAATGTTACACAATTACAACGGGTTCAACGAGAGCATCAAATACGTTAGGTTTAGCAAGTGATGTCGAAGAAAAAATTAGTCCTTTATTGTTAGTTATTCCATTTCAATATTTGGCGTATCAAGTAGCTACAAGTAAAGGAATTGATTTATCTCAACGGATTTTTGATGATTTTGATCGTGTCCTAAAAAGTAAAATAGCAAAGAAAGAGGGAAATCAGCCATGTTAAAATTTAATGAAGAACAACAAATCAAAGACATACGAGGTGCCTTAGCCTTGCGTTCAGATGTTGAAAAAGTTGTTGATCAAGTTTGGACGAAAGGATTTGATGCGGTCTATTATTTAGGAATCGGCGGTACTTATGCTTCAGCCATGCAAGCAGTTACTTATGCGAATGGAAAAAGTAATTTACCAATCTATGTTCAACATGCTGCTGAGTATTACACAACAGGCAATAAACGTTTAACAGAAAAATCATTCGTCATCTTGTCTTCCGTTACTGGGACAACACAAGAAGTGGTGCAAGCCGTTCAAGAAATCAAAAAGGTCGGCGCAACGTTATTTGGTTTTATCGATGCAAAAGACAGTCTTTTAGCAGATTTATGTGATTATGTGGTGACTTATCCAGCTCCAGGAACTGAGCAAATCAAGTTCTTTATGGTAGCTGATCGTTTAATGCAAAAAAACAACGAATTTACAGATTACGAAAATTATTACCAAGAATTGGAAGAATATTTGCCTACAGGTTTAGCTGAAGCCGAAAAAAGTGCCGATGCGTTTGGCTTAGCTTTTGCGGAAAAACATCGTCATGATAGCATTCACTATTTTATTGGCGCAGGGAACCAATGGGGAGCGGTCTATTCTTATGCAATGTGCTATTGGGAAGAGCAAAGTTGGCTTCGCTCAAAATCAATTCATGCAGCAGAGTTCTTACATGGAACGCTAGAAATTGTAGATGAAACTACGCCAGTAACGTTGTTTATTGGAGAAGACGAGCAGCGACCGTTGGCAGAACGAGTAGCAAAATTATTGCCGAAAATCTGTGCCAATTATACAATTATTGATTCGAAAGCGTATGAACTTCCAGGAATTAGTGAAAAATATCGTGGCCGAGTTGTTTCATTTCTCCTAATGCATGCGGTAACGCAACGCATTGATGCGCATGTAGAAAAATTAAATTGTCACCCATTAGAGATTCGTCGTTATTATCGTCAATTTGATTACTAAGACAAAATAGCCTCTTTTTCCAGCAAGCCTGTGGTAGACTGAAGAGAGAATACTTCAGAAAGTAGGAAAACCAATGACAAAACCGAAAATCTATACAATGACCTTTGCCAGTGTTTACCCGCTATACATCCAAAAAGCAGAACGTAAAAATCGAACGCAAGCGGAGGTTGACGAAATTATTTACTGGTTAACTGGTTATGATGAAAAAGGCTTGCAACAACAATTGGCTCAAAAAGTAACGATGGAAACATTTTTTGAAGAAGCACCCAATTTTAATGAAAATGCCCAATTGATCAAAGGCGTAATTTGTGGCTATCGCGTGGAAGAAATTGAAGATCCTTTAATGCAAAAAATCCGTTACCTAGATAAGTTAATCGACGAGTTGGCCAAGGGAAAAGCGATGGAAAAAATTTTAAGAACATGAAAACAGGGTCTCAATGAGACCCTGTTTTCATGTTCTCTTGTACACGGAATTTAACTATTTCCTGTATTAATGAAAGAGGTAACTCTTGCGTGTAGGGAAATTGAATGGCACCTTTCGAGGTTTTAAAAGGGCGTAATTCTTTGCTGAAACGTTGGATGGCTGATGGCGTAGGATAGAAACCTAAATGTTGCTTGGCCGCCGCAAAATGCACTAAATTGCCATTTAAGTAAAAGGTCGGCATTCCATAAGCGATTTTTTCAGTAGTCTCCTGAGGAACAACCGCTAAAATTGCTTGGTAGATTTCTGTTAACTGTGTTTGATGTTGGGGTTGCTGGCGAATATAGTTTGCAATGATGGTCATATAAAAACACCTCCGTTTGTTTCAGTATACTATGTAAAAAATAAAAGGCGAAGAAGATACAAAAAAACCGTCTAGTATTTTTTCTTTACTAAACGGCTTTTAGCTTAAATAACTACCTAAAGGGTCTTGCATGGAAATGTTTGTCACTCCTTAGTTTAATTGTTTTAAGTGTGCAATTGCTTCTTCAATTGTGTGACCAGTTGCTGTTTTACTTTCATTTTTTGCATCAAAAACAATGAAAATATTTTTGTCTGTGTCTAATTGAATACGGTATTGAATGTTTTTTACTTTGTAAGTCATAGTTATTCTCCTTTCATAAAGTACTCTAAAAAGGCGACGATAACTGATAACGAAATTCCATTGTTACTATACCACTGGAAAATTATTTTTGCAACAAATAACATTTTTTCTTTACCATTCCTTAGACTTCTTTGCTAGCTACTTCTTTACATTCTTTTTCAAGAAGCATAAAATAAATACATTACTAGTTTTTGAATAGGAGATCGATGTGAAAAAGAGAGTTGAGAAATTTAGACGATGGCCTTACCGCTACCTTTTGTATGGAATCGGGTTCATCTTATTAATTATTTTTAGTAATTTATATTTGCAATGGTGTCAGAATAACTTGTCTGTTGATTTAGCCTTCAAGTTTGCTTTTTCGTGGCATACGGAAAAGTTTTTCTTAGGTTGTTTTGTGCTAAGCGTTTTTTTACTTTTTTTATGTAGTTTGGCAGGCTCATTAGGAGTTGGCGCTCTTTTATATAGTGTCATAATAGGTGTTTTAGGATTTGCGGACTATCAAAAGATGTTTTATCGTGTCGAACCTATTTACCCAGACGACTTAAAAATGATCACAGAAGTTAGTTTATTAAAAGAAATGGTTGGTTTATGGCCGTTTATTTTTGTGGTTGCGTTAGGTTGTGTAGCACTTTTTTTCTTAGGAAAAGCCTTTTATAAAAGTTTCTTTTTATCGAAGAAAAAACAAACGATTCGTGTGTTAAGTCTTGTTCTTTCGATTGGTCTATTTTCATATATTGGTGATTTTAACAATCCGCAAAATTTGTTACGTAAAGCCTATAATAAAACCGCGTTATGGATTCCTTACAGCCAAAAAATGAATTACTACAATACAGGATTTATTGGTGGTTTTCTATATAATTTAAAAGTAGAGGCTATGGACCAACCAAAGGGTTATTCAAAAGAAGCTATTTCAGAAATTACTCAGAAATATCAAAAGTTGGCCGAGGCAAAACCAGTGCCGAGCAATGAGCAACCAAATATTGTGTTTGTCATGAGTGAAAGTTTTTCAAATCCAGATCATCTGAAAGGCTTGTCCATTATTGGTAATCCTTTAGCTGATTATCAGCAAATCGCTGATAAAACTTACAGTGGCCAGATGCTTTCACAAAACTACGGGGGCGGAACTGCGAATATTGAATTTGAAGCCTTAACAAGTTTTTCGATGGAATTAATGAATGCCCAAATGACTACACCTTATACAATGATGATTCCTAAGATGACGGAATTGCCTTCCATTGTTTCATTACTTAAGGAACAAAAGTACCAAACAACGGCTATTCATCCGTACAATACATCTATGTATAAACGAAAAGATGTATATAAAATTTTAGGTTTTGATCAATTTATCAATGAAAAAACAATGAACTATACAGATAAACTAGAAAATAATCCTTACATTTCAGATCAAGCAGCGTATCAGGAAGTGACGACACTGCTTAAAGAAAAAGAGCAACCGCAATTCATTCATTTAGTTACTATGCAAACACATATGCCTTATGAAAATAAATACACAACGTCCAATTATTTTTCTCAAGGAAACGGCAATCAAGTCGCGCTCAATAATTACTTGCAAGATATTGCCTACAGTAGCGAAGCTTTGAAAAATTTCCTACAAGAAATCGAAAAAATGCCCAAACGCACATTAGTCGTTTTTTGGGGAGATCACTTACCAAGTATTTATGATGAAAACATTCAAGCGTTGAATGAAGGGGCAGCCCTTCACCAGACAGAATTTCTAATGTATGATACGGCGAACCAGTTAACAGAAAAAAATCAGCATCAAGCAACTATTAGTCCATTTTATTTTGCTCCCTCACTGTTCCAACAAAGCGGCTTACCGCAATCGGGATTTTACGCTATGCTAAATGAGGTACAAGAACAATTGCCTGCTTTTGAAAAGGGGAATTACTATCTCGGTGGGGAATGGAAAAAAACAGTAGAAATGAATAAAAAGCAAGAACAACTATATGAGGAATACCGACTGATTCAATATGACATTGTTTCAGGGAAGCAATATAGTTTAGAAAATCAATTTTTTAGCTAAAAAAAACACACGAAATATTCGTGTGTTTTTTGATTTTTATTTTAAAGTTTTACGATAAACAATGACATAATAGCTGAAAGCTAACAGGCAGGCAAAACTTAAAAAGTAAAGCGGCAAGACCCAAATGGTACCATTGTGAAAGTAACTAATCAAATAGGTAAAGAAACTAACAAACAAGTAATAGACAAAACTAAAAATTCCACTGGCAGTACCAATTACAGATTCATAGCCTTTTAAGGCCATACTTAAGGCATTGGGCAAAGTAATATTAATCCCTAAGAAAAAGAGAAAAATAAACAAAATAAGACCAATGATTGTTTCAAATTGTGTCATTATTAATAAACAGCAAGCCGCAAAGATACTTAGCAGCAAACCAGCAAAGGCAATTTTTTCCGCTGACCAATATCCTAGCAACCAATTGATAAGAACCGCAGCAAGAATACTAGACACAGCTAAAACTAAACCAAGAAAGCCATATTGGACACTGCTAAAGCCAAAGTGATTGATGAAAATAAACGGAGCTTCTGCATAGTAGCTAAACAATAAACCATTAATGCCCCCAATCAATAAGCCGTAGCACCAAACTTTCGAGTCGAAGGAAAGGCGTTTCGCCACGGACCAAAAAGGCGCTTTCGTTAAGGTATTTCCTAAGTGAAAGGTTTCTGGTAAACGATAAAAACTATAGAAAAGTAATAGAACAGCCATGACAATTAAGGTGCTAAAGACATGCTGATAGCCAAAATAGGTTTGAACAAGTCCGCCGACTAAGGGTCCGATGGCAGGAGATAGCGATAGGGCAGCGCTTGTTTGAGCAAAAATTTTCCCTCTTTGAAGATCGTTAAAGCTTTCCCGCATCATCGATTGGGTAATAACAGAACCAACGCTTGCACCAAATGCTTGAATTAAACGGAAGAATAACAGCCAAGGAAATGTCGGACTCAAAAAAAGGCCAATATTTCCAATTAAATAGCATAAAATTCCTAATAACATAGCTGGGCGACGTCCAATCGTATCGGATAGAATTCCCCAGAATAAAACGCCAACGGCAAAGGCAACAAAATAAATACTCATGGTTAATTGTGCCACGCTATCGTGAATGTTAAAAGCAGAACTAAGCGCTGGTAAAATGGGTGTGAAAATCGACTCGCTGATTTGTGGAAATCCCACAAGCAAAATAATAATTAGTAATGATGGGACGGTGTTTCGGGTGTTTTTCATGATTTTTCTCCTTAAAAGTTTAATCTAATCAAAAACACCCATTGTCTTTTACAACCGCCAAATTTAAAATAAGTAAAATAATGTCACCAACTTTCCTTGAAATTTTTTATTATACAAAGTCTAAATGAAGAAGCGCTTCTTCTTGACTAAATTCATAAGTGTAGCGACCGGATAAACCGGCAAGCTCACCTGATGCTTGAAATAGTTCACCTGGGCAGTCTAAAAGACCCTGTGTAAACGTCCCTTTTTCGCAAGCAGTAAAGGTGCCTTTTTTTCCTAAATAAGTTCCTTCGAAATGTAGGAAACCGACCACTTGAGCCACAGCTTCAAGCCCATCTGCCATTGAAGAGCCTTGATAAGTCATTAAGTATTCCACAGAAGCTGTCCCAGATAAGGCGCCTGACAATTGATAAGTAGCGCTCGCTTGATTCACTGGGAAATTTTCATTAAGATTGTCAATCGGTTGTTCTTGCCAACTAGATACAGTAAATGATGCTTGCTCCATTGCTGTCCCTTCTTTCTTATTAATAAGAATAGGGTAGCGGGAAGCGCACTATTTGTCAACAATCCACCACTTTAACTCTTCATTTTTTGCACAAAAGAATGTAACGCTAAGCGGTTGATGTGATAAGCAGTTCCTTGTTTTTGAATAAAGCCGCGCTCTCGAAATTGTTTGAAGGTATAAATAAGATGGCGATAACTAACCCCTAAGTATTCGGCAATCTCAGTATGTTTTTCTTTATAAACATCTTCGTGATTAGCGGCAACCAATAGCAATTCCGCTAGCCGATAACTTAGTTCATAGGTCTGATTCGTTGTAAAGTGGTCCACCCGTTGGAGCATTTTTTTCCCTAGATAATGGCTGAGTTGCTGCATAAAAAGTACCTTGTTTTTTAAAACAGTTTCTGCGTAAGCTAAAGGTACAGCCAAACAACAGGTTTCACCTAAGGCGATAACGTTCTTGGTTATCGTTTCCGCTTGAACTAATGTTAAATCGCCAATTAAATCACCTGTCGTTAAAAACTGAACAATGGATTGGCGGCCATTGCGTTCTGTTTTTAAAATTTTCGCTTTTCCTTTGATTAAATAAAAAAGATAATTTAATGGCTCTGCTTGGTGATGAATGAATTCTTGATTTTCAAAATCGATAATAAAACTGTGTTTTAAATCAGTTTCATTAAAAAAAGGCGTATTTTTAGCTAATTCTTGTTTCGGTGATCGTTGGTAGGTTGTTTTAAGCATTTTTTCTCCTTATAATAGGAGATATCTCCTATTTGTTTCTTCTATTGTAGCACATAATAGACGTATCAAGAGTAGAGGAGTTTTTATAATGTGGAAGAAAAAAATTGTGCTATCGTTTCTTTTTTATTTAATTAGTGCATTGGGCATCAGTTTGACAATTCAAGCAGGCATTGGAGTTAGTAGTTTTAATGCATTTAATGTGACCTTTGCAACACTTACTCATTTAAAAGTCGGAACTGTTACCACAGCTATCAATTTCGCTTTTTTAGGCACGTGTTGGTTGTTAGATCAGCAGCGTAAAATTCAGGACTATTTGATTATTTTGGTGGCGTTAATTGGCTTTGGTTTTGTCATTAATTTTTTCTTATATCAATTATTTGGTTCGCTTGTTTTTCAAAATTATTTGGTTAAAATTGTTCTATTTATTTTAGGGACAATCATAGCAGGAATGGGGACAGGACAGGTAGTTGCGCTAGGTGTTTTGCAATTTCCCATTGAAAAATTTTGTACACTTATTTCTGAAAGAACGCGCTATAGTTTTCAGGTTTATCGTTATTTAGTTGATATTTTTTGTGTCAGTTTAGCACTAGGATTGTCCATTAGTTATCATTTGCCGATTTTTGTTCGTGAGGGAACCGTGATTAGTCTTTTCTTACTTTCTTGGGTTATTAGTTGGTCGCGAAAGCGGGGGCAACAACGTATTTTACGAATACAAATCAAGAAACTGGAATCCGAATGAAAGGATTTCAGTTTTTTTCAAATGAGCAGAACTTTTATTTGAAAAAAAGAGTGGAAAACGGTATACTAATTAAGTAATTATTCATAACATTGGTTCTCCAATCAATGTTAAATAGTTTTTTCATGAGGGAGTAACTGACAGTATTTATGCTGTGACAACATCACCAACTCCGAAAGCAATTTCTGGTGTTGTCTTAAACGGTGAGACTTATGTATGTTCGACGAAGTAGCATACACAAGTCTATTTTTTTTCATTTATTTTTGATGAAATGTAAAATAGTACTTGAAGGATGCTGCAAAAAATAGAGGAGGAAGAACATGTCAGAAGAAAAGAAAACACAATTGTCTGAAGCGTTTTACGCACAAGACGACACAGTTGTTTTGGAGAAAATGAACACAACAACTGATGGATTAAGTGCACAGGAGGCTCAAAAGCGTTTAGAAACGTACGGGGAAAATGTGCTAGATGAAGGGAAGAAAAAATCACTTGCCGTGAAATTCTTTGAGCAATTCAAAGATTTTATGATTATTGTTTTATTAGCGGCAGCGGTCATTTCAGCCGTCTTTTCCCATGATGTGGTAGACTCGATTATCATCTTAGTGGTTGTTATCTTGAATGCCATCTTTGGGGTCATCCAAGAAGCCAAAGCGGAACAAGCCATTGAAGCATTAAAAGAAATGTCTTCACCAAATGCTAATGTTCGCCGTGATGGACACGTCATTACTGTTAAAAGCGATGAATTAGTGCCAGGTGACATTGTTTTATTAGAAGCAGGGGATGTCGTTCCAGCCGATTTACGTTTATTGGAAGCGAATAGCTTAAAAATTGAAGAAGCAGCGTTAACCGGTGAATCTGTTCCAGTTGAAAAAGAAGTAACCATCTTAGAGGGAACCGATATTGGTATCGGTGACCGAATCAATATGGCTTATTCCAATAGTAATGTGACGTATGGACGTGGTCTTGGCGTTGTGGTTGGCACAGGAATGAATACAGAAGTCGGTAAAATTGCTGGCATGCTAGCAAGCGAACAAGAAACGGAAACGCCTTTAAAACAAAACTTAAACCAATTGGGTAAAATGTTAACAATTGCCATTTTAGTCATTGCAGCGGTGATGTTTGTGGTAGGAATGATGAATGGTCGTTCATGGATTGACATGTTATTAACGTCAATTTCGTTAGCTGTAGCGGCAATTCCAGAAGGATTACCAGCGATTGTCACAATTATTTTGGCTTTAGGTACCCAAAAAATGGCCAAGAAAAATGCGATTGTCCGTAAGTTACCAGCCGTTGAAACATTAGGAAGTACAGACATTATCTGTTCAGATAAAACAGGTACGTTAACCTTAAATCAAATGACCGTTGAAGCGTTGTATACAGATGGTCAAGTTTTATCTGCTTCCACAGAAATCCCTGCTGATAATATGGCTTTAAAAATCATGAACTTTACGAATGATACAAAAATCGCTCAAGATGGTTCATTAATTGGTGACCCAACAGAAACTGCCTTAGTACAATTTGGTTTAGATCATGCGTTTAACGTAACCGAAAAAGTAGCAGCTGAACCTCGTGTGGCAGAGATTCCTTTTGACTCTGATCGTAAATTAATGACTACAGTTCATGAATTAAAAACAGGTGGCTTCCTAGTTTCTGTCAAAGGTGCACCAGATGAATTATTGAAACGTTGTACGGAAATCTTATCAAATGGAGAAACAAGTCCATTAGATGAAACAAAACGTCAAGAAATTTTGAAAACAAACACCTCATTAGCGAAACAAGCCTTACGTGTTTTAGGAATGGCTTATAAATATGTTGAGACGATTCCAGCCGAAATGAGTTCTGAACTTGTGGAAAAAGATTTAACATTTGCTGGTTTAGTCGGTATGATTGACCCAGAAAGAAAAGAAGCTGCAGATGCTGTAAAAGTCGCGAAAGAAGCGGGTATTCGTCCAATTATGATTACGGGTGACCACCGTGATACAGCAGAAGCAATTGCGGCACGTTTAGGCATCATCAAAGAAGGCGACGACGATGCAGTCATCACAGGCGCTGAATTAAATGAATTGTCAGATGAAAAATTCGCACAAGTCGTGGGACACTACTCTGTCTATGCTCGTGTTTCACCAGAACACAAGGTTCGGATTGTTAAAGCGTGGCAACAAGAAGGAAAAGTGGTTGCGATGACTGGTGATGGCGTAAATGATGCCCCAGCCTTAAAAGCTGCTGACATCGGGATTGGTATGGGAATTACCGGAACAGAAGTATCAAAAGGTGCTTCAGATATGGTCCTTGCCGATGATAACTTTTCAACAATTATTGTAGCAGTAGAAGAAGGACGTAAAGTCTTCTCAAATATCCAAAAAACGATTCAATATTTACTTTCAGCTAACTTAGGGGAAGTATTAACCTTGTTTATTGCAACAATGCTCAATTGGGATACCTTGTTACCTGTTCACTTATTGTGGATTAACTTAGTAACGGATACTTTCCCAGCGATTGCGTTAGGTGTGGAACCCGCAGAACGTGATGTGATGAGCCATGAACCTCGTGGTAAAAAATCGAACTTCTTCTCTGGCGGCGTTTTAAGCAGTGTTGTTTATCAAGGGATTACGCAAGGGGCATTGACTTTGATTGTGTACAAAATGTCAATTATGTTCCCAGCACATACCGCAGCTAACACAAACTTATCGGCGCAAGCGTTGTATGATTTACAACACGGCGATGCTTTAACCATGGCCTTCGCTACTTTGGGATTAATTCAATTGTTCCATGCCTTTAATGTGAAGTCGATTTATCAATCAATTTTCAAAGTTGGCTTATTCCGCAACAAATCATTTAACTATGGGATTCTTGTTTCGTTCTTGCTATTAGCTGCAACGATTGTTATTCCAGGATTTAATGATTTATTCAGCGTCACACATTTAGATGCATATCAATGGGCAATTGTAGCAGGTACTTCTTTTGCTATCATCCCAATTGTGGAAATTGTGAAGTTCTTCCAACGTAAAGCAGGTAAAGGTGCTTAATAAATAAGAAAAGAAAATTGGCTGGTACTTAAACCAGTCAATTTTTCTTTATGTAAGGAGTGAAAGGGCTTGAAACGGAAAATTATTTTCGAAACACAACGACTTATTGTCAGAGAATGGCAGTCGGAAGATGAAGTGGAATTGAAAAAATTTTTGCAAGATGAAAATGTGATGTATGCCTATGAACACGCTTTTTCTGATGAAGAGGTTGCAAACTGGCTAAAGTGGAACTTACAGTCCTATCAAGAATACGGCTACGGCTTATGGGCGTTAGAGAAGAAACGAACAGGCGAAGTTATCGGCGAGTGTGGTCTCACCAATCAATTAGTAAAAGGTAAGAGCTATCCAGAAATTGGTTATCATTTATGTGGGAAAGAATGGCACAAAGGGTATGCGATTGAAGCTGCCGCAGCGACAAAACAGTACGCATTCGATGTATTAAATTTTCCAGAAGTTATTTCAACGATTCGTGATACGAACTTAGCCTCTATGAATGTCGCTATTCGAAACCAGATGCTTGTTAGGGATCGATACATTAAAACATATCGTGGCAAAACGATGCCTCACTATGTTTTCTCTGTTAAAAATCAAAAGAATAAAGACTGAAAAAGTGCCACTTGTCAGATGGAATAGAAAAAGTGTAAAATGGAGTGAAAGAGAAAAGGGAAAAGAGGGATGGTTATGAGACCAAATTTAGGATTTTACGTTCAAACAATTAATGATATCGTTAAAACAACAGAAGACATTGGCGAAGTCATGAATCCATATTACGAAGAAGTTCGTCAAGCGATCGATAAGAATAAAGTGAATGATTTAACAGCCGAACGAATTGCAGAAATTCAAGCAAAATTTAAAGAAGGTACTGAAAAATATGAATTAATGCTCAAAAAAGTCGGAACATTAAAACCGACGCCACAAGTACTTGGCATTCACAAAAAATTTCAACATGCTTATACAGAATATGTAGCAGGATGCAATGAAATGATTTTAGCAACAGATCCAGAAACAGGCATTGATGCAGAATTATTTAACGCTTCAGAAGAAAAGCAAGACCAAGCAACGGATGAATTAACCTTTGCCATTACGCGGATGAGCAACATTCTTTTGAAAAAATAAAAAACTAATAAAAATAACTAACGAATTTAATATTTTTTTCATGTCTTTTTTATGGACAAAAGAGAAAGTGTATTGTATTATTAATTCATACCAACAACAACCTTTTTATTTTTCATTTTACTCTTATTGAGTAAATACTCCTTTTCCATCGGCAAAACTGCCGGTGGTTTTTTTTTGTTATTTTTTTTATTTAATAATAAAACAACCTTTGATTTTATTAAAATCAAAGGTTGTTTTAGCTTGTTAATTTTCAACATTTCGCACATAATCATCAAAGTATTGAATTAACTCTTTCTTGATTTGTTGATAATCTGCTTCAGAATAGTTCTTTTCTTCTAGCGTACCATTAAAAAATGGCAAATTTAGTTCTTCTTTTAAACGTTCAATCACTTCTTCTTGCTTCATAAGGACCCCTTCTCAACGAATTGTTCTCTTCTATTATAGAACATTGTAGTCATCCGTCAATTGTTCAAAGGCAATTTTCATTTCCTCTAGACGTTCATTCAATTGATGGGTTTCATCTTCTTCATTGAAAAAATGTTGTTTTAATTCAAAATAAAAATTTTCGAAGGCTTGGAAAAAAGGCTCAGACTTGTTGTTTTCAAGAGCAGGAACACTTGTGTAGAGAACACGAGCGCTATGGTAGTAAGTGAAAACCTCGTTAATATTTAATAAAATACGCGCTTCTTCTGGGCGTGGTCGACTTGTAACTAAGTCATGTAAAGATAAACTTTTTGTATGGGTTTCAGATAAATAAAATAAAAATAGTTCCAATTGCTCTTTCGTTGCAGACATGAAAACTCCTCCTCAAACAGTAGTAACATTTATTATAAATGAAAATGAAAGTGCTTGAAAAGCAATGCGCTCAGCAAAAATAATTATTTTAAGGGAAAACTATAGTTGTTGCTTTAGCATTCTTTTTAATCATGATAAACTGAGAGAAGTATAGTAGGTCCTGACAGAGGAGGAAACAAATGAAAATTGTGATTATTGGTGCATCATTCGCAGGTATTTCCGCAGCAATTGCTTCAAGGAAAAAATATCCCCAAGCAGAAATTTCTTTAATTGATAAACAAGCAACAGTGGGGTATTTATCTGGTGGCTTAAGTGCGTATTTTAATCATACCATCAATGAATTACACGAAGCACGTTACATAACGGAAGAGGAATTACGTCGTCAAAAGATTCAGTTGCTTTTAAATAGAGAAGTTGTGGCAATGGATGTTGAGAACCAATTGATTGCTTGGACACGAAAGGAAGAGCAACAGTGGTATTCTTATGATAAATTGATTTTAGCGACAGGCGCGAGCCAGTTTTCCACGCAAATTCGTGGTAGTCAAACAGAAAAACTACTCAAATATAAATTTTTATCAGGTGCTTTAGCGGCTGTTCCATTACTGGAAAAAAGCCAGACAGTAGCTGTCATTGGTGCAGGACCCATTGGAATGGAAGCTATTGATTTTCTTGTGAAAATGAAGAAAACGGTCCATGTCTTTGAAAGCTTGGAAAATCTATTGCCTAAATATTTTGATAAAGAAATGGTCGCAGAAGTTCAAAAATCTTTGGAAAAACAAGCAGTAATTTTCCATTTTGAAGAAACGGTCCTAGGAATTGAAGAAACAGCAAATGGTATTGTTCTTGAAACAAGCGAGCAGGAAATTTCTTGTGACAGTGGGATTTTTGCTTTAAACTTACATCCTCAATTAGCCTATTTGGATAAAAAAATTCAACGGAATCTGGATCAGACAATCGCGGTGGATTCTTATTTACAAACTTCAGTGCCGAATGTTTTTGCCATCGGAGATTGCATTTCAGTTATGAATGAACCAGTCGCGGAAACTTTTTATGCTCCGTTAGTGAACAATGCGGTACGAACTGGCTTAGTAGTCGCCAACAATTTAGAAGAAAAAACACACCGATTCATTGGTTCTTTACGAACAATGGGAACAAAAGTGGGGGACTATTATCTTGCTAGTACAGGTCTAACCGAAACGGAAGGTTTATTTTTTCCGCAAACACTTGCTTCCGTAATTGTTAGACAGCCAGCGCCGCCTCTACAACATGGGACAGAAATTTTAGGCAAATTAATCTATGATAAATTGACGCAACGGGTCCTTGGGGCACAGCTTTGTTCAAAAAACAATTGTTTAGAAAAAATAAATACGTTAGCATTAAGTATCCAAACAGGTCAGACACTGACAGACCTATTACAAAAAGATTATTTTTATCAACCTTCCTTAACCAATATTTATGATATTACAAATTTGATGGGTGCTTCGGCTTATTGGAGAGAGAACGATGAAAGTTGAGACGTTATTGGAAAAGAAAGCGATGCGACAATTATTAACGGTGCAACAAACCATCTTAGCAGGCGGCACCTGCTCAGTCTCTGATTTAACAGCATTTTTAGCGGTCACAAAAGCCTCCTTTGAAAAAGACTTAGAGGATTTACATTATTTTTTGAAACCTTTTGGACAGGATTGTCAGCTTACTTATGATGGCCAACAGCTATCAATCACCTTATCGGATTTTTTTTCGTTGAATCATTTAATTGAAGCATTTGTAAAAGAGTCTCTTAAATTTCAACTTTTAGATTATTTATATCGTAATAAAGAGTTTTCTATTGTTCAATTAACGACTAAATTTATGATTAGTGAGTCTTCTTTATTTCGAAAGATTAAGGAACTCAATCAATTGTTAGCCGCCTTTGATTTGCAAATAAAAAATGGACAACTACAGGGAGAAGAATTGCAGATTCGTTACTTTTACTTTCAGTTGTATTGGTATATTACTCCCTATGAAATACACCAGAAAAAAACGATGTCGCCGTTAAATAAACGGATAATTGAAGGGATTGAGACTGGCTTAGGTTTTACTTTTAATGAACATAATGCGTTAAAAGTTAGCCTTTGGTTGAGTATTACGAAAAAGCGCCTAGCGGTCACTTCAAAAAAATATCAACAATTGAGAAAGAAAATGATTGATTTTAAAGAAGATCCGTTATTTAAGCAAGTTCGACAATTGTTTTTCCGTTTTTCTAGTCGCTATTCATTAGAATTAGACGAAGGAGAAAGCATGATTCATTTTGTTTTTCTAATCACAATGTCGGTCTTACCAGAATCAGCTTTTGATGAATATTCCTTAATTCGGGGACGTCGTTCCGCTGTTTCTTTAGCTGATACGTTTATCTTGGAAAATGTGGTCTTGTATTATCGGCCCCATAAATTTGAACCTACTCTTGAGAAAACCATGGCTTACTATTTTTCACAAATTCATGGAAAACTGTATTTTTTTAAAGGAGAATTGGAAGTTTTTAATCGGGCCCATATCTGGGAAAAAGAACAGCAATTATCTAGTCGGGAATTAGCTTCTTTTTCAACAACGTTATTAGAAAAAGCTTTAGCTTGTTTTGATGAAACGTATCAACCAGGAGATAGTTTGCATGAACTTTCTCTGGTCAAATATTTAAGCGTGTTGGCATTAATTGAATTTAAAATGATTGGTGAAATAAAAATTGGAATTCATTTAGCAATGGATGCTCTTTATCAAGCGGCGTTAACACAAGTATTAATGCTTAGTCTTAAAAATATGAATGGCACACTGGTGGAGAGGTATCAGCCTGAACAAACATATGATTTAATTGTGACCAATTATCAGCAAACGAGCTATCAAGGAACACCGGAAGTCTATGTTTTGTCAGAATTAAGTTCGACCTATGATGTGCAACAATTAAAAAAGAAAATACGCACCTTGCGGGAGAAATAAACAAAAGGTTGGTGTGACGGAAATTGTTTGATCCTCGCACCAGCCTTTTTACAACTAAAAGTCGAAAATTAGGCTTTTTTAAACAAAAATGTTTCTTTTTATTGAAAAATTAGAGATAATAAAAGTATTATTGAAAGCGTTGTCTTTGTTGGTTTTAGTAGAAATCCTTTCAATTTTTTTAAAATAAAAAAAGTTTTTGACATGTTTAGTTATTCTTTTGTTTGTAAGATAGGAACATAAAGAAAACGATTTCAAAAACGTTTAGGAGGAATTATCATGGCAGAAGAAAAATACATTATGGCGATTGATCAAGGAACGACTAGTTCTCGTGCAATTATTTTTGATAAAAAAGGAAACAAAATTGGTAGTTCACAAAAGGAATTTACTCAATATTTTCCTAATGCAGGCTGGGTGGAACATAATGCCAATGAAATTTGGAATTCTGTTCAATCCGTTATTGCAGGTTCTCTAATTGAGTCAGGAGTGAAACCAACGGATATTGCCGGAATTGGGATTACAAACCAACGGGAAACAACCGTTGTTTGGGACAAAGCAACTGGGTTACCCATTTATAACGCAATTGTTTGGCAATCACGCCAAACGACACCTATTGCTGATCAACTAAAAGAAGATGGCTACAGCGAAATGATTCATGAAAAAACTGGGTTAATCATTGATGCTTATTTCTCAGCAACGAAGGTTCGTTGGATCTTAGATCACGTAGAAGGTGCGCAAGAACGTGCAGAAAATGGAGAATTGATGTTTGGAACAATTGACACTTGGCTCGTTTGGAAATTAACGGGAGATACTCATGTCACTGATTATTCAAATGCAAGCCGGACGATGTTGTTTAATATCCATGATTTAGATTGGGATCAAGAAATTTTGGATCTTTTAAATATCCCACGAGTGATGTTACCGAAAGTCGTTTCGAACTCTGAAGTGTATGGATTAACAAAAAATTACCATTTTTACGGAAGTGAAGTTCCTATCGCTGGGATGGCTGGTGACCAACAAGCCGCCTTATTTGGTCAAATGGCCTTTGAACCTGGGATGGTTAAAAATACCTATGGAACAGGCTCATTTATTGTCATGAACACTGGCGAAGAACCTCAACTTTCTAAAAATAATCTGCTTACCACTATTGGCTATGGCATTAACGGCAAAGTATATTATGCCTTGGAAGGAAGTATCTTCGTGGCTGGTTCAGCGATTCAATGGTTACGAGATGGCTTAAAAATGTTGCAAACGGCTGCTGAATCTGAAGCAGTAGCCAAAGCGTCAACAGGGCACAATGAAGTTTATGTGGTTCCGGCATTCACTGGTTTGGGCGCACCATATTGGGATTCACAAGCGCGTGGGGCTGTCTTTGGATTAACACGCGGTACCACGAGAGAAGATTTTGTCAAAGCGACACTTCAAGCAGTTGCGTATCAAGTTCGTGACATTATTGACACGATGAAAGAAGATACAGGCATAGATATTCCCGTCTTAAAAGTAGACGGTGGAGCAGCAAACAATGATTTCTTGATGCAATTCCAAGCAGATATTTTAAACACTGCTGTTCAAAGAGCCCATAACTTAGAAACAACGGCCTTAGGCGCAGCTTTCTTGGCGGGCTTAGCGGTTGGCTTCTGGAAAGACTTAGAAGAAATCAAAGCATTCCAAGAAGAAGGACAACAATTTGAACCAATTATGGCGGAAGAAGAACGAGAAGATTTATATGAAGGTTGGCAACAAGCAGTAGCAGCTACCCAACAATTCAAACGTAAAAATAAGTAAATGGAAAAGGGGAATTTTCTATGACTTTCTCAATAGAAACACGCCGACAATCAATCGACGCTTTAAAAACACAACACTTAGATGTCTTAATTATTGGTGGTGGCATTACTGGCGCAGGGGTTGCCCTGCAAGCCAGTGCCGCTAAAATGAAGACAGGGTTAATTGAAATGCAGGATTTCGCAGAGGGCACCTCTTCACGATCAACCAAATTAGTTCATGGTGGTATCCGCTATTTGAAAACGTTTGACGTGGAGGTGGTAGCAGATACAGTGAAAGAACGAGCCGTCGTTCAATCCATTGCGCCACACATCCCTAAAGCGGATCCCATGTTATTGCCGATTTATGATGAGCCAAATGCAACATTTAATCTATTTTCTGTCAAAATAGCAATGGATTTATATGATCAGTTAGCTGATGTAACAGGTACCAAGTACGCCAACTATCTGTTAACAAAAGACGAGGTTTTGGCACGTGAGCCACAACTAAAAAGTGAAGGTTTACAAGGTGGCGGTGTTTATTTAGATTACCGAAATAATGATGCTCGTTTAGTTATTGAAAATATTAAACAAGCAGTAGCTGACGGGGCGCATGCTGTGAGTCGGGTTCAAGCGGTGGGCTTTTTATACAATGATGAAGGGAAAATTACTGGCATTCAAGCAAAGGACCTACTAACTGACGAACAGTTTGAGATTCACGCAGATGTTGTGATTAATACTACTGGTCCTTGGTCAGATAAATTAAGAGGCTTAGACAAAAACGATTCATTTACACCACAAATGCGTCCAACCAAAGGGGTTCATTTAGTTGTCGACAAAAGCCGTTTAAATGTTCCTCAACCAACGTATTTTGATACAGGTAAACAAGATGGCCGCATGGTCTTCGTTGTTCCAAGAGAAGAAAAAACATATTTTGGGACGACGGATACAGATTACCATGGAGACTTTCAACATCCAACAGTAGAACAAAGTGATGTGGATTACCTATTGGAAGTAGTCAATAATCGTTATCCAGAGGTACAATTGACAATTGATGATATTGAAGCCAGCTGGGCTGGCTTACGACCTTTAATTTCTGTTAACGGTGGCTCAGATTATAATGGGGGAAACAATGGCAAACTTTCAGATAAAAGTATTGATGAAGTCATTGATGTCGTTGACAGATACCAAAAAAATCAAACAGATAAACGAGAAATTGAAGAAGTCCTAAACCATCTGGAAGACAGTTTGGTGGAAAATAAAGTCAATCCTTCAGCTGTCTCTCGAGGCAGCTCATTGGAAAGATCAGCGGATGGCTTGCTCACTTTGGCTGGTGGGAAATTAACAGATTATCGTAAAATGGCAGAAGGTGCGATGAAAATGATTCAAACCATCTTAGCAGAAGAATACCAGAAAGAATTCACCTTAATTGATTCTAAAAACTATCCAGTTTCAGGCGGAAAATTGAACCCTGCAACGGTAGACGAAGAATTAGAAGCGTTGGCAAAACATGGCGTGTCTAAAGGGTTAAGTGAAAAGGATGCACTATACTTAGCTCATTTATATGGCTCCAACGTACCAACTGTTTTTGAAATGATTGATGATGCCAAAGTAATTCCTGGTTTAACCTTAACAGAAACTGTCTCTTTAAACTATGCGATGGAAGAAGAAATGGCTTTAACACCCGTCGACTTTTTATTGCGACGGACCAACCACTTATTATTTATGCGTGATCGTTTGGACCAAGTGAAAGCGGGAGTCATTGAAGAAATGGCACAGCATTATCAGTGGACAGCGGAAGAAAGAGCACGACACATTGAAACATTAGAAAAA
Organism: Enterococcus sp. DIV0183; assembly: GCF_050541505.1. Classification (NCBI taxonomy): domain Bacteria; kingdom Bacillati; phylum Bacillota; class Bacilli; order Lactobacillales; family Enterococcaceae; genus Enterococcus; species Enterococcus sp. DIV0183. The sequence goes on along the minus strand of NZ_CP172932.1, from coordinate 1,646,104 downwards.
GTAATTGAAGAATCAGATTTAAAAAATTTGAAAGTAGGGTGAAGAAAAAATGGGAACTTCGATGATGACACAATTATTCGGTGAATTTTTCGGAACGATGATTTTAGTTTTACTAGGGGATGGCGTCTGTGCCGCAGTTAACTTGAAGAAAAGCAAAGCCTTTGCTTCTGGTTGGGTCGTTATTGCTTTAGGTTGGGGCGCTGCTGTTACATTAGCTGTTTACATGTCTGGGTATATGAGTCCAGCGCATTTAAATCCTGCTGTAACAGTTGCGATGGCAATTACTGGAAACTTTGAATGGGGCATGGTTTTACCTTATATCGTAGCTCAAGTCCTAGGCGGTTTTATTGGTGGTTTAGTTGTCTGGTTAGCTTATTTACCCCATTGGAACATTACAGAAGACAAAGGTGCTATTTTAGGAACCTTCGCCACTGGTCCAGCTGTCCGTAACTATCCAGCCAATGTTTTAACAGAAATTATCGGCACATTTGTCTTGGTTTTTGGTTTACTAGCCTTTTCTCAAAACGACTTAGCGGCTGGCATTAACCCAATGCTTGTTGGGATTTTGGTCTTAGGACTAGGTCTATCATTAGGCGGACCTACAGGTTATGCAATTAACCCTGCACGTGATTTAGGACCTCGTTTAGCGCACCAAATTATTCCTGTGAAAACAAAAGGTGATTCCGATTGGGCTTATTCTTGGGTGCCAATTGTGGGACCTATCTTAGGTGCTTCATTAGCTGCAGTAATTTATTTATTCACTATTTAATAAAATGAAATGTAAATAGTTGTTTTAGACAATAAAAAACGCTTGTGAGAAGTAATCAATTCTTGCAAGTGTTTTTTGCTACATATTAAACAAAAAAAGATTCCCTTAGACATTTAGACAATTTGTCCAAATGCGGAACAGAACAATTTTCCTATATGATACAATAAAAGTGCACAAGTAATTGGGGGAGTAACATTTCATACTTATTTGTCAATTTTAAGCTGGACAGTGTGTTATTCAGTAATATATACTAATTTAAAAAGGAGTACATGATTTGAATGGGATAATGGTTTTGTTAGTGGGGACTGGGTACATTGGTTGGGTTACTTATAGAAATGGTCGTACGTATTTCCGTTATAAAAAAAATCTAAAAAAATATCAAACGACGCACCATCTAACGGACAGTGACCTAGAGATGTACCAAAGAATTATGGACGAATTAAAAAAACAAATTATTTATTTAAACGAACTAACGAATAAGTCACGAAATTTAAAAAAAATTGAACAAGTAAAACTGGGTGTTGCTTCCGCTAAAGGCATCTTTAAACACTTAGTGAAGTATCCTGAAGCAATTACTCATTTTAGTGATTTTTTATATCATAAGGTACCAGAGATTTTACGAGCATCAGAACGGTTTTTAAGCATTAAAGAAGATAAATTGTCAACAGAAGAAATAACACTTGCAACCAATGGTATCTTAAGTACCATACGAGTGTTGTCGGAAAGTATCACAGATGATTATGAAAGATTAGTCTCCGAAGCATCTGAGGAAATTGCCTTATCAAAAAAATTAGTGGAGAGAAAAAATGGCTAAACAAAAGAATTTTTATGATACATATGATGCGCTTTTTCAAAAGCCAAAATGGTCGTTTTTTCCTGTCACAAGAACAGATACAGCAAAGCAACTTCCTAACCCCAATAAAAAAGTGGTAAAACCACAGACGAAAAAAAAGAAAAAACAAAAAAAGAACAAAAAAATTATTTGGATAGGCATTGCTGTAGCAATTGGCTTTATAGTATATATTGATCTTGCGGAGAAAGATGATTATTGGGATTACTCCGCTTCATCAGAAGATGTTTATCCTTTAAAAGAAGCTGGACTTACCACAACTGGACCTGTTGATTTAGAAAAACCACTAAAAGTCACAATAGAAGAAAATAAACTTTTATTTAATCAAGGCTACCAAATAGAAATTATCGGCGATGCCGATATTGAAACCAGTGGCGGAAAGAACTTTTTAATTTTACCTTCTACAGAGGAGTATCCAGATACAAAATATCTAGGCAATATCAGTTTTTATGAAAAAAGAGACTATTATACATCGGCAGGTATGTACCTTTCTGGCAATCTTGTCAACAGTCTTTCTGATTATTTGGATACAAGTAAAGAGTTTATCAAAGCATACCCAATTGATAAAATTGCTGATGTACAAACCGGCTATATTTTAAAACGGAATCAAGGATATACAGACATCTCAAAATATTATCTCTTTAAAGATGGGACAGGATTTGAATTAGAAGTCTCTGTTGACCAATTGGAAAAGGTCAAAGATCCCAAAGACTATTCTTCTTTTGTAAAAACATACGCAAAAGAAGTCGCTTTTATAGAAAAAAGTTTTAAATTTGAGTCTACTGATGAGGAATCTCGATAGAGAAACTAGTTTTCAGCTTCAAGTAGCGCCTAGCAATACCTTTGTTGAAAAAATGTAAGAGCCTGAGACAAAAAACACTTTGGATCTTCGTCTCAGGCTTAAAAACTGATCAGCGGTGGAACAGTAGCACTTTAAGGACTGAAGTACGTTACTAGATTGTCTTTGAAGGTAACATAGAAAAGAACAGTAATATACAAGCGACCTACAAACTATTTTCTGTCAGACTAAAACTGGCAGAAGTGGTTTGTAGGTCGCTTGTTTTCATTATGGCTGGTGAGACAGGTTGGCGCTTGATGTTTGTTTTAATATTGCAAATCAAAAATGGCGATACTTATTTTACTGAAAATTAGTTCCCAATCTTCTCGGGTTAATTCTTCTTCTAAAATGTAAATTCGGTCTATTTCTTTTGGTAAATCAAATAAGGGATAGTCAGTAATCACAATATCACAACCAGAAAAATCGGTTCGTTCAAAAATAATATCCTCACTAAATGCTTGCTTGATTTTCATCATAATAAAGCTAGCAATGTAAAAATCGCGAGAATATGCAACACCAATTTTAATTTTTTTGCGGGGACTATAGTGCTTATAAATTCGTAACAACAATTCACATGTCCAAATTGGGTTCTCCTGATCCTTAAATCTTAACTGATAAGGGGAATGCGCTGAAAAGTTTTGATAAAAAGCATAGATTTTTTTCTGTAAATCTTTTTGATAAGTACTATTTTTATTGACTAAAAAATCTAGAATTGCGGTATTTGGTTGCTGTGAAATAAATAATTGGTTATAGATAATATTTTTAAATAAAATAAGTAAGAAGTAATGACGATCAAATTCACGCATTTTTGGAATTTGAAAAACTTCGCAAAAATTGGTTAATAAAGAATCAACGTAGAAATATTCTGGGCAAGAAATTTCATTTAGAGCAGCCAGTAAATCTTTGGCTCGTTTTGCTGAATCAAAATTATCAATGGCAATGGGTGCAATGATATCTACAACCCGCTGTTGATCTTCTGAAAAATTTGATTGGGAACAAAAAATAGTTTGTTTTGAGTCTGAGAAAAGCCTTAAATAAGGATGTTCTTCAAATTCTTTTTGGAGATCATCTTCACAAGTATATGGAAAGCGATATTTTGCGATGTGTAAAAGTAAATTTAATTTTAGTAGAGAAGCGTGTTCCAAGCGTTCAAGAATTTCTGGTTTAATATGCTGCGTCAGTATATCTTCAAAATAAGTAGAGGTATAACGTGGTAAGGCTAAGGTATTTAAAAAGATGGTCCAGTAGACATCAAGAAAAGCATATAGGACTTGAAATTCAGAACCTGTAATCACTTTACTCGCGGAGGGGGAAAAATGGACGGAAATTCCATACAAACCAAATAGTTTATTAATGTTATTTAACCGTTTGTAAATGTAAGATGAGCTAAAATTAGTTTCTTGACTCACTTTCCAGACAGAATTGTTTTCTTTTTTGATAATTGCTTGAAAAAGAATGAAGTCAGTAGAATGGACACAGTAATAATTAAATAATAAAAAATAGTGGGAAAGAAAATCATTGGAAGTCGTATGTAATGAAATTTTTCCGTGATGGATCTGAATCTCTAAGGTATTTTCAGGAAGGGTTGCTAAGTCTTCTTGAATTTCACGAAGATAAATTGATAAATTTTTAGTAGAAAGATCGAATTTTCGGGCAACACTAGATAAATCAAGGTTTGTTTGTTTTGCTAAGTATAAAAAGACAGCCAATTTTTTTTGTGTTTTCTTTGAAAGTAAAAATGTTTTTATGGCATCTTGTGTTTTGATGAGACTCACTCCTTAGTTATAACTTCTCTTTTATTATAATAGTTCGCCTAATAAATTGTAATAAAAAAGAACAATTCTCATTGGTTTATGAGAAAATAACAAGATATTCAGCAGGAAAACACCTGTGTCAGTCGATACAGGTGTTACGATGAGCAAAAAGAGCGGGTTCTTTTTTTATCAAATAATTTTCCAAAGTGGCGTGATCAACTAAAGAATCAATCACCCCTTCTTTAGAAACTGAAAATCCTGCAGCCTGAATTGCTATTTGAATGGCTGCTTCAGTCGGATAACCTTTCGAAAGATAGGAGGCGAGCGCGCTGATAAAGCTGTCACTGGCACCAGTGCTATCCACAGCTATATTTTCTGTTGCAGGGAAATAGTGGCACACTTGGGGTGTTTTTAATAACACGCCTTTTTTTCCTAAAGTAACAATGACATTTTTTACGCCCATTTCTAAGAAGTACGCCGCTTTCTCTTCTAATGTACCAGTATCTGGTTGAAGTTCCAATAATTCATCTTCATTGGGAATGAAAAAATCAACCTTTTCTAGTATATTCACTGGAATATGATGAATAGCAGCTGGTTTTAAAATAATCGGTACCCCTGAATGTTGGGCGATTTCACAAGCTTTCTCTACAGCAGACAAAGGAATTTCTGTTTGAATGAGACAAAAACTGGCATCCATAAATAGGTGTTTTTGCTGTGCGATTTTTTTAGGCGTAAGCGCTGTGTTTGCACCAGGTAAGATTGAAATCATGGAGTCGCCGCTTGTCTCAACATAAATATAAGCTTGACCAGTCTCAGTATCTTGAATACGTGTGATACCATCTGTCGTAACGTGGTATTTTTCTAATTCTTTATATAAGTAATTCGCATCTGTGTCTGAGCCTAAACAACCAATTAAGGTGGCCTGATGGCCCAGTTTGGTTAAGCCAACAGCTTGATTTAATCCTTTTCCGCCGGGGAATTTAGCATAGCTAGACAAAAAATTTGTTTTGCCGTTATGTGGTAAATTTGTTGAATACAGATAATTATCAACGTTTAAACTACCCACTACAATCATTTTGCTATGTGGATTAACACTAGACATGCCTAATGTATTTTTGTGATCTAGCACCAATTTTTCAGCCTCATTAATCAAGGCTGTTTTTTCTTTGCGTTTGTTAAGCAATAATAAGGCTAACTTGCTACCAAACGTCTCTGTATCTAATAAGACGGAAGAAATATGATCAGGTAAAAATGAACGATCAATTTTTCGCTTAATTGCGAGTAAAGAGTAATTATCGGGGGTTCGCAAACCGCTCTGCTTTAAAAGCTGTTCCAAAAAAACAGCCTGGGTATAGTCATCGGTAAGGATACCCGTAATCCCATCTGTGATAAGCTGATTACTGAAATCAGCAGGGATAGTGGTTAAAATATTTTCTTTACTAAAGGGTAAATTGACATCAAACAAGGCTTTTTTATAGCCTGCAATAATTGCTTCTTTATATTTTGGGTTAGTGACGAAATAACTAATTTTTTTATGGTTATTCTGTAATAATTCTTGGGTTAAAACATAACTAGCTTCTTCATAAAGCCCCGCTAGAGAAGGTAATTCGTTAGTTGAGTGATTGACGAAATAGTAAGGAATCGTTAATTCTTCTATAAATTTCGCGTATTGTTTACTGTTTTCATTGATTGGGTCCCAAATAATGCCACTGGCTTGTTTTAACGTTGGCGAGGTAATATTTTTCAGTTCTTGTTCTAAACTACCGTGACTATTTAAAATCAAGCAGTTATAGCCATTTTCTTGAACTTTATCAATAAAGCTCGTAACCCAAGCCTCAAAAGTTTCATGGCTATTTAATAATAACACGAAGGTTTTTGTAGTACTATTTGTGACGAGATTTGCTGAGTAAGGTGTGTAGTTGTAATCTCGAACGATTTTTAAGACACGCTCACGGGTTTCTTTACTAATAGTTTGATCTTTATTATTTATAATTTTGGATACAGTTGAAGCGGAAACGCCAGCTAATTTTGCAATATCTTTAATATTCATCATTTTCGTCCTTTCACTTAACTCTTTTTTATAGTAAGCATTCTAAAAGCAGAAAGTCAAGAAAAAGCCTAATTATTTATTATTTAGAAATTCTGCTTGACTTTTAATGAAAGCGCTGTTAATCTCAAATTAAGAAAACGTTTCCGGAAATGTTTTTCCTAAATGTAAATGGAGGAAGAAAAATGGATACAAAGAAAAGACCGATCATTATTGATACGGACCCAGGAATTGATGATGCTGTAGCTTTAGCGATTGCACTGAATCATCCTAACCTAGAAGTTCGCTTAATAACGACGGTTGCAGGGAATGTAGATGTAGAAAAAACAACAAATAATGCCTTGAAACTTGTCGATTTTTTTGGGAAAAAGGTTCCTGTAGCCAAGGGGTGTAATTGTCCGTTACTTATTCAATTGGAAGATTCTGCTGAGATTCATGGGGAGACTGGCATGGATGGCTTTGAGTTTCCGCAACCTATCTCTACGTGTTTAGATATTCATGCAGTGGAAGCTATGCGAAAAGAAATTCTGTCTAGTGATGTTCCTTTGACCATTGTTCCAATTGCTGCATTAACGAATATTGCTTTGTTACTGACCCTCTATCCAGAAGTCAAAGAAAATATTGCAGAAATCGTCATGATGGGTGGCTCATTAGCAAGGGGAAATACAAATACAAGTGCCGAATTTAATACGTATGTCGATCCACACGCTGCACAAATTGTTTTCCAATCAGGTGTCCCGCTAACAATGGTAGGATTAGATGTTACAAGTCAAGCTGTGTTAACGAATCATGAAGTAACAGCCATCAGAGCGCTTGGTAGAGTTGGGGAAATGTTTTATGGTCTTTTCCGTCATTATAGAGGCGGCAGTCTAACTACAGGTTTGAAAATGCATGATGTCTGTGCGATTGCCTATTTAACTTCACCAGAATTATTTGAGACAACTGAAACGTTCATTGAAGTTGCTTTGGAAGGTCCAGCTGCGGGAGCTACTGTTGCGGATTTAAAAATGAAGTATCATAAAAACACGAATGCCGTTGCCTGTATAGATGTAAATGTTGAAGCTTTTCAAAAATGGGTTGTCGAAAAAATGAAAGCGGTTAATTAACTGAAGGAGGATAAGTATGATTGAAAGTTTATTGGTGTTGGTCGTTTTAATTGTTGTAGCCTATTTGATTGTAAAAAATTATCATCCCGCACTCAGCTTAATTATTGGTGCGCTTGTTCTACTTGCATGTGCATGGATGTTAGGACATCCCATTTATCCTGCAGGAGAAGGAACCGGTTTTGGATTATTTGATATTTTCTTGAAGTTTAAAGATACAATTATTGCACAAGTGAGTTCAGCAGGAATTGTAATTATGATTCTTTTTGGTTATTCAGGCTATATGAATGCAATCGGGGCCAATCAGATGGCTGTCAACTTTTTGGTGAAACCATTAATGAAGATTAAACGTAAATCGTTATTTGTCCCTGTGGTCTTTTTAATTGGAAATTTAATGTCACTAGTAGTTCCTAGTGCATCAAGCTTAGCGATTATTTTAATGTCTATATTATATCCGATGCTAGCCAGCATGGGGATTTCATCCTTAACTGCTGCAGGTGTGATTGCAATGACGGCAACTATCATGCCAACACCTTTAGGCGCGGATAACGTAATCGCCGCAAATACTCTTGGTTATGATGTGTTAAATTATGTTGTATGGAATGCCAAAATTTCGCTGCCATCGTTATTAATCATTGCGGTTGCACAGTACTTCTGGCAAAAATACTGCGATAAAAAAGAAGGTGAGGCTGCCTATGTTTCATTAAATGAAGAGGGCTTAAGCAAACAAAAAGAATTTGATGTTCCTAAATTTTATGCAATATTGCCAATATTACCGCTATTATTAATTGTTGGAGTGGGAATCGCAGGAATGTTTATTAAAGGAATAACGATGGATATTTTTGTTCTTACATTTATTTCTTTCTTCATTGCTGTATTGGTTGAGACGCTTCGCTTGAAATCTTTTAAAAAAGTTCAAGATACAGCTGTCGAGATGTTTAAAGGAATGGGGCAAGGGTTTAGTCAAGTTGTGATGCTTGTCGTAGGCGGTTCATTGTTCACGTCTGCGATTCAAACGTTAGGAATTATTGATAGTATTATGGCATCTGTCGAAGCGTCAAGTTCAGCAGGAATCGTTACGACCTTAATTTTCAGCGGTGCAACGACCCTTTTTGGAATTTTAAGCGGTGGTGGTCTGGCAATGTTTTATGCGGTTATCGAACTAATCCCTGGGATTGCTGAAAAAGCTGGGATTGATGGCATCTTAATTTCCTTGCCAATGCAGATGATTGCGAATTTAACTAGAACGATTTCTCCTGTAGCAGCAGTTGTCATGATTGTCGCATCAACAGTAGGAGTTAGTCCCATCAGAATTTTAAAACGGACGAGTGTACCGACCATCATTGGCATTATTAGTGTGATTGTCTTGTCGATTCTATTGTTACCTTATTAAGAGAATAAACAATGAAAATTAGAGTGGCTGATGAGAAAGAGTTACCGATTATTCTTCAATTTTTAACAGAAGTAAAGGCATACATGGATGTTGTGGGCATTACACAGTGGACAAAGGACTACCCTTCTCAAGAAGATATCCAAGAAGACATTACAAAAAAACGGTTGTATTTGCTAGTGCACGAAGAAATGATTTTTTCAATGGCAACGTTCTGTATGGAGCAGGAACAAGACTTTGTTTGGTTAAAGCGCTTTGCAACTTCGCCTAATTATATTGCCAAGGGTTATGGCAGTTTGTTGTTCCATGAATTGGAGAAACGAGCAGTCTGGGAAGGAAGACGTAAAATGTATGCTCAAACTAATCATACAAACCATAGAATGATTCGATTTTTCGAAAGTAAAGGGTTCACAAAAATTCATGAATCTTTACAAATGAATCGCTTAGACTTTGGCTCTTTTTATTTATACGTTAAAGAATTGGAGAACTAATCCATCGTTTAAAATAAGAAAACAGGAGTCAGATGCAAACATTAATTAGCATCTGACTCCTGTTATTTTCCAAGGAAATAGTCAACTTAATTATACAAATAAAACACAAACACATTCGGGAACGGCAACATCTTTTTGAATCATTTCTAATAAGCCAGTTTCTTGGTTCCGACGATAAAGTGTTAAGTTATCAGAGTCTTGATTAGCGACAACGATGAAATCTTCAGAAGGATCTAAATCGAAATCTCTTGGAATATCGCCTTCTGTTGAAATTAATTGAATTCGTTCAATCGCTTCGCCGTTTTCTGAAACAGCATAGACAGCAATCGAGTTATGGCCACGGTTTGAAGCATAAAGGAAACGGCCATCAGAAGAAATACGAATTGCAGCACCACCATTAAACGCATCATAATCAGCAGGTAAAGTAGAAACCTTTTGTAATTCAGTGAAAGAACCATCTGTTTCATCATATGAAAGAACTGAAACAGTGCTATCTAATTCACCAAATAAATAAGCCAATGATTTTGTTGGATGGAACACTAAATGACGTGGACCAGTCCCTGGCTCAGTCACGAATTGAGCGATTTCAGAAAGCTTTCCATCTAAGCTAACATTATACGTATACACACGATCGGTTCCTAGATCACAGACGACTAAGCGTTGATCAGGCGTCAAATCTGTGTAATGAACATGGGCATTGTTTTGGTTTTCATGAGGACCAGTTGGCTCTGTATGAATCACTTTGTCAGCATCTTCCAAAGAACCATCTTCTAAGATACGATACACGTGAACGATACCTTGGTGATAATTTGCTGCATAGACAAGTTGTCGGTTTTCGTCAACAGCTACATAACATGGCGGCGCACCTTCCTCAGTTACTTTATTCAATAAGTTAAAATGGTCCATTTCTGGTTGATAAGCGGCAGTGCCACCTTCACCGTCAACACTAGTGACGCTAAAAAGTTCGCCCTTTTGACTCAGAGCAAGATAGGTAGGACTCGTTTCTTCTAACAAAAGTGTCGCTTCTGTTAAACGACCTTGTGTCGTATCTAATGCAATTTTATAAATGCCTTGGCTGGCTCTTCGAGTATAGGTACCTAGTAAAATTTGTTCTAACATCACAATTCCTCCAATTTGTTTCAACACAATCACTTTTTATGAAAGTGCTTTTATATAATGTAGTATACCATAAGAAGTCTAAGAACAATAAAACTTTCTATCTGAGATGTTCGCATTTTAAAGTGGTTTGTGCTATTATGATGAGAGACTGTGATGACAGTCATTTTTTGATTTTTAGAGGGGTGACGAACATGTACGACAATACGGATAATAACGGGACCGTTCGTTGTTCATTTTGTGGGAAAACACAAGAAGAAGTAAAAAAAATTGTTGCTGGTCCGGGTGTCTATATTTGTAATGAATGTATTGATCTATGTAAAGAGATTATTGATGAAGAATTTTATGATGAAGCAGTCCGAGAATTAACGGATGTGCCAAAACCCCAAGAAATTTTAAATGTTTTAAATGAATATGTTATTGGACAAGAACGTGCAAAACGCACACTTTCTGTTGCTGTTTACAATCACTATAAACGTGTGAATCAATCAGAAACAGCTGCAACTCAAGATGACGTTGAATTGCAAAAAAGTAACATTTGTTTAATTGGACCAACAGGTTCAGGTAAAACTTTCTTGGCTCAAACGTTAGCAAAAACATTAAATGTACCTTTTGCAATCGCTGATGCGACCAGTTTAACAGAAGCAGGTTATGTAGGGGAAGATGTTGAAAATATCCTTTTAAAATTACTACAATCTGCTGACTATAATGTTGAACGTGCGGAAAAGGGCATTATCTATATTGATGAGATTGATAAAATTGCCCGTAAGAGTGAAAATGTTTCGATTACTCGAGATGTTTCAGGTGAGGGTGTTCAACAAGCCTTACTAAAAATTCTTGAAGGAACAGTTGCAAGTGTACCACCACAAGGGGGCCGCAAACATCCACATCAAGAATTTATCCAAATTGACACAACGAATGTTCTCTTCATCGTTGGTGGAGCATTTGATGGAATTGAAACCATTGTTAAAAACCGCTTAGGCGAAAAAACTATTGGTTTTGGTAAAACCAATTCTGCTTTAAATGAAGAAGAAAGCATCATGCAACATATTATTCCAGAAGATTTATTGAAATTTGGTTTAATTCCAGAATTTATTGGACGCTTACCTGTAATGGCTGCGCTTGATAAATTAACGAATGATGATTTGGTTCGAATTTTAACAGAACCGAAGAATGCCTTGGTGAAACAATATCAAAAATTATTGTCTCTTGATGACACTAAATTAGAATTTGAACCAGAAGCATTAAAAGCCATCGCAGCCAAAGCCATTGAACGTAATACTGGCGCACGCGGACTTCGTTCAATCATTGAAGAAATTATGATGGACGTAATGTTTGATGTTCCTTCAGATGAAAGCATTGAAAAAGTTATCATTACTAAAATGGCCGCTGAAGGTACCGGTAAACCAACAATTATTTATAACAAAAAAGATAAAGAAGCTGTATAAGATTGAAGCTGAAAACAGCTCTTTCGGCGGATCTCCGAAAGAGCTGTTTTTGTTAAGCTTTTGAATGAAAGACTGAATAGAAGAACGGAGGAAAACAATGAACGTACATAATGCAGAAATCGTGATTAGTGCGGTATCCCCTAAACAATATCCTGAATCTCAATTACCGGAGATTGCTTTAGCTGGACGTTCGAACGTTGGGAAATCATCTTTTATTAATACCTTGATTAATCGTAAAAATTTAGCAAGAACTTCAGGTAAACCTGGTAAAACGCAAACGCTAAACTTTTATTTAATTGAGGATGCCTTACACTTTGTGGATGTTCCTGGCTATGGTTATGCCAAAGTTTCTAAAACAGAACGTGCGAAGTGGGGAAAAATGATTGAAACGTATATCACGCAACGTGAGCAGTTACGTGCAGTCGTTTCTTTAATTGATTTACGTCATCCGCCGACCCAAGATGATATCCAAATGTATGAATTTTTGAAATACTATGATTTGCCAGTTATTATTGTGGCAACTAAGGCAGACAAAATTCCGCGGGGCAAATGGAACAAACACGAGAGTGTCATCAAAAAAGCCTTGAATTTTGATAAACAAGATGACTTTATTATTTTCTCTTCTGAAACAAAAGAAGGAAAAGAAGCAGCTTGGACAGCAATTGAAAAGTTTCTATAGAAAAAAACAAGCAAAATTACTCTTTTGCTTGTTTTTTTGCTTCTTCTTTTTTTGCTTCTTGTCGTTGTTTTGCCAGTTCTTCAAGAGGTACTTCTTTCTTTAATGGATCAACGGCGAAAGAATCGAAGAGTTTATCTAAGTCATTGGAACGTTCAAATTTTAATCCCATTTACTAAGCCTCCATTCCTTTTTTTATAGTGTAGCACGTTTTTTTTCATTTGGATAGCAACAGAAATGTAAGAATTCGTCATAGGTGCACCTGGTGTAATTTCTCGTAACTAAGACTTGCCAAACATGAAAAAACAAGCTATTCTTTAGTAAGAATTAGTTAGAAAGAAGGCACTTTATGAAAAATCCGTTAATCGGCGGTGTTCGTTTTTATCAACGATTTATTTCTCCAGGATTGCCTGCACGTTGTCGCTATTACCCAACCTGTTCACAATATATGATTGATGCAATTCATACACATGGAAGTGTCAAAGGAACAACGATGGGGGTAGCACGGATTTTACGATGTCATCCTTTTGTTAAAGGCGGCATTGACTATGTTCCGTTGAAATTTCGCTTGACGAAAAATCCTGATGAGACCTATCATGGACCGTATACGTATCGAAGAAATAAGAAAACAGAAGTAGAAAAGGATGGATAAATATGGCAATTTTAGCATTTGATCTTGGCGGTTCTTCCGTGAAATACGGCGTTTGGACAGGCAAAGAATTAACAAATCAAGGGAGCTTTCCAACACCTGGCTCTTGGGAAGAAATGAAAGCGCATTTATATTCGGTTTATGCAGACAAAAGAAATGAGTCGATTAGTGGTGTTGCTTTTAGTTCACCTGGAGTAGTTGACGAAAAAAGTCAACAGATTTTAGGGATTTCCGCCATTCCATATATTCATCATTTTAACATTTATGAAGAATTAGAAGCGTTGTTTGGCTTACCAGTGACTATCGAAAATGATGCGAATTGTGCTGGTTTAGCTGAGATATATGAAGGCGCGGCGAAAGGAAAAAAAGAAGTGCTTTTTGTCGTTATTGGGACAGGAATTGGCGGAGCGATTTTTCGCAATGGTGAATTGTACAAAGGCGCTCATTTATATGGAGGCGAGTTTGGACTGAACTTTTTAAGTAATGGCCAAACATTCAGTGAAATTGGCACAGCTGTCAAAATGGCTCAGCGCTATTGTGAACGAATTGGAGTCGAAAAACAGGCGGTGACAGGAGAAGAAGTTTTTGAACTGGCACAACGAGGGGATGAGATTGCTCGCGAAGAAGTCAATAATTTTTATGATTATTTAACACAAGGATTATTCGGCTTACAGTTTTCTTATGATCCTGAAATGATTGTACTCGGAGGTGGTGTTTCTGCTAAAGAAGGCTTATTAGCAGAGATTAATCGCCGGATGCTAACGCATTTACAAACCTTTGAATTAAAAGATTTTGTTCCAGAAATCGTGACCTGCCATTATCAAAATGATGCCAACTTGATTGGCGCAGCCGCCAACTTTCAAGCAAAAACGAATTGGGAACTATAAAGAAACAGCCGATTGTTATTCTCTTCAATCGGCTGTTTCTTTATTTATTTGCCTTGTCGTCAGTGTTTTCTTCTGCGTCAATCCGCGCTTGAACTTGTTGGCGTAAAGCTTCTAGTTCTTTTTCTTTCTTTTCTAATTCAGCTAAATCTTCAGAAATTTCATGGGCTTCTTCTGCTGGCTTAGGTTGTAAAAAGACGTTTAAACCAATCGCTATAAAGGTCCCAATGAATGTATCCAACACACGTTCCATTGAATATTGAAAGGAATCGCTTTGCGGAATACTTAAAGAAATCATTAAAAGTGTCGCAGTTGCAGAAATGATCCCAGCATTGTTATTAATCCCATCAGAAACAACGATGACGATAATGACTAAAAGTGGTAGTAGCAGTAATTCTACTAAGTGTTGATTAGGAAAATAATCTTGTGCTAATACATAAAGCAAAGCTAAAAAGCCACCCAATGTGTTTCCAATAATGCGCGATTTTCCAAAAGACAAACTGGTATTTAAATCTTGTCTTAGCGAAAAAACAGCTGCTAAACAGGCAATCATAGGTGAGCCACGATGGAAAAATTGAAATAAAAGAATACACAGCATGACAGCAATTGCTGTTTTTAACGTTCGCATGCCTAAACGAAATCGACCCACTATCATAAATATTCGCTCCTAAATAACTTTTCTCTTTAATGATAACCGAAATAGAGGTAAAATTACTAGAGAAAAGTGAAGAATTATTATTTTTTAAGGGGAGTATGCATGAAAATTGGTTTACGAACAGTCAAGACAGCCATTAGCGCTGCATTAGCAATGATTATTGCGGAAAAACTGGGATTACTTTATGCCCCTTCGGCAGGGATTATTTCAGTTTTAAGTGTTACTAGCACGAAAAAAACATCTGTCATGACAGGAATTTATCGTTTGTTATCCTTAGCTTTAGCAACTATTTTAGCGTATATTTGTTTTACTTTTTTAGGTTTTACAGCGATTGCTTTTGGTATTTTTTTGTTATTATTTATTCCAGCAGCTGTGTATTTTCAATTATCTGATGGGATTGTTGTGAGTTCCGTTTTGGTAACTCATTATTTAGTCGAAAAAAATCTTTCTTGGGCGATTATTGGAAATGAGTTTTTATTAATGAGTATTGGTGTGGGACTAGCGTTATTAGCTAATTCTTATATGCCTGATACAGAAAAACGTTTAAGAGAAGACCAAGAAGTCATTGAAACAATGTTTCGTAAAATTTTAAGGGAAATGGCGCTACATTTAAACAACGCTGCAGGAGAGCGAAATTTGGTCATGCATTGTGCAGATTTAAAAACCTTTATTCGTACAGGCGAGACGTGGGCCAAAAATCATGCCGAGAATCAATTGCTGTCTACCAATACGTACTATTTAGAGTACTTTGCGATGAGAAAAATGCAAAGTAATATTCTAAAAAACATGTTGGAATTATTAGAAGATATTACTGTTGATGCGCAACAAGTTCGCTATATTCAACAATTGTTGGAATATACGGCAGAAACATTTGCAGAGAATAATGATGGACAAGAAATTATGAATCGAATTAAGACCGTTTATGAAACCTATCGCACAAAACCATTACCGCAAACAAGAAGTGAATTTGAAAATCGGGCGCGACTCTTTCAGTTTTTACAATTGTTTCAGTCATTCATTCAAGTCAAAGCGGACTTTGCCAAATTACAACTAGATAAATAAACAAAAAAGAAACCTTTTTAAACGGAGGTTTCTTTTTTTGTTCTCTTAAAAATTCAGGCAAGTTCTTTAGTATTCATTGAGAATGTGTTAAACTAATGAGAAAGAAAAATAAAAGGAATGACCGCAATGGATAATGCTCAAGTGAAGAGAAAACATTTCCGTTTTCCAGCGTATGATGATGAACAGGGCGTAAAATTACCAACAGATAATGAACGTAACTTATTTCAAGATGATCTGATTGGTAAAGCAATGTCTGGTAGCAGAAGAACTACAACATCTGCCGAAGATACTAGACAAAGCACACCATCCGTCCAACAACCAACAACGAATCAATCAACTACAAATAAACAAACACAACAATTAACGGCAGCACAACAAGAGCAATTAGCACGTCATCGTTCTAATTTGCCAGACTACACAAAACATGCTAGTAAAGCAACGAAAAATAAACAAGCAACGAAAAAAAATAATAGCCTTTTTGGGACGCCAAAAGGAAATGGCTGGACACAAACGTATAAAAAAAAAGAAGTCGTAGCGAAACCAAGTAGACCTGCCGCATCACCATTAGTGCAGAAAACGACACCTTCTTATTTTGTTCCTAAATATATCCCGGCTTCTGTGATTCCTGAGGAACAGGAACCTAGTTTTACTGAAGAAGAGTTGCTAAAAGCAATGAAAAAAGATCGGCGTTCATATGTCATTCTTGATGATGAACCAACGGCTTTTCAAGTGAAAGATACGGAAGAAGATCCAACGGTGCGGAAGTTTAATATTCCAACCTCAGAACCTGAGATTCCTTTAACTAGACGACAATATCAACAAATCAAACCAGACTTAGAACGTTTTGGCGAAGATGCGTTGGATTTACGTTCGCGTTCCCGTTTGAATGCCGCAAAGAAAAATGCTAAAAGTCAAACTGCTTATGGGAAAAAATTAGCTAAAGCGAATGCTCAAGTGGAGCCGGAAGCACCTGTGACAGAAGAGAAGAAAAAGGGCATCTTGGATAAACCATTAAGTGGGATGCTAGAAGATTCAAGTTCTGTATTAGAAAACAGTAAATATTTTAGTTAAGAGATGAAACTTGCATGTGGATTTGAAACATGTAAGTTTTTTATTCTGTTTTAATAGTTGATTATTTTTTTGTTTTATACGATAATGAATCTCGTATGATTGAAATTTTTTTAAAAAAGGTATGTTTTATATAGTGACAGAGAAGAGGATTATAATGGGAAATCAAGAGAACAAATTATACCATTTTGTCGGAATTAAAGGTTCTGGCATGAGCTCATTAGCGTTGGTCTTACACCAAAAAGGCTACAACGTTCAAGGATCAGACGTAGAAGAGTATTTCTTTACACAACGGGATCTTGAAAAATCAGGTGTCCCTATTTTACCATTTAATGCAGATAATATTGATAAAGACATGATTGTTATTGCTGGAAATGCTTTTCCAGATACCCATGAGGAAATCGCCCGCGCCATCGAATTAGGCGCAGAAGTAATTCGTTACCACGATTTCATTGCTCGTTTTATCGAACCGTACACAAGCATTGCTGTAACAGGGTCACATGGGAAAACAAGTACGACTGGTTTGCTAGCACATGTATTAAGTGGTATCAATCCAACTAGTTATTTAATAGGGGATGGCACTGGCCACGGCGAACCAGATGCTGATTTCTTTGCATTTGAAGCGTGTGAATATCGCCGTCATTTCTTGGCTTATTCACCAGATTATGCGATTATGACGAATATCGATTTTGATCATCCAGATTACTACAAGAGCATTGAGGACGTTTTTTCAGCGTTCCAAACAATGGCTCATCAAGTCAAAAAAGGAATTTTTGCTTATGGTGATGATAAGTATCTTCGTCAGTTAGAATCAGAAGTGCCAGTTTATTATTATGGCGTCAGCGAAGAGGATGATATCCAAGCCCGAAATATTCAACGAACAACGGAAGGCTCATCTTTTGATGTTTATCACAAGGATGATTTTGTAGGTCATTTTGTCTTACCAGCATTTGGCCATCACAATATCATGAATGCGCTAGGTGTGATTGCTGTGGCTTATTTTGAAAAACTTGATATGCAAAAAGTCGCAGAAGAAATGCTAAGTTTTAAAGGTGTAAAACGTCGTTTTAGCGAGAAAAAAGTCAGTGACATGATTATTGTTGATGATTATGCGCACCATCCAGCTGAAATTAAAGCAACGATTGATGGCGCTCGTCAAAAATATCCTGATAAAGAAATTATTGCTGTCTTCCAGCCACATACATTTACACGAACAATTGCCTTAATGGATGAATTTGCTGAAGCACTGGATTTAGCAGATGAAGTATTCTTGTGTAATATTTTTGGCTCTGCGCGTGAAACACAAGGCGAGGTACGCATTGAAGATTTAGGTGAAAAAATTCAAAAAGGTGGACAAGTAATTACCGAAGATAATGTGTCACCTTTACTAGATTTTGAAAATGCAGTGGTTGTCTTTATGGGCGCTGGCGACGTTCAGAAATTTGAACAAGCCTACGAAACATTACTAAGTAACACAACTAGAAACGTTTTATAAGAGAACATAAACAAAATCGGGACAGGGGTATCTGGCTTCAAAAAATAAGAAGCTGCTCCTGTTCCGTTGTTTGTTTTTAAAATCTAGCATGGCAGATAAGTTGGTTTTGTTTAAACATCCTTTAAAGACTACTTTTTAACTTGCCTTTTAAGTACATTTTGGTACAATTATCTTATCAATAACGGAGGTGTACTAATTTGAATATCGGAAAACCGAGAAAATTAGGCAAAACCATCGAAGATATCGAAGAGGGAGATTCGTTGTCCTTGACAGAGTCAATTGAAGACAAGGACTTATTACTTTACTTGGGCTTGACCAATGATGCGAATCCTTTATATATCCAACATGATTATGCCCAAAAAACAGAATATGAAAAACCAATCGTACCATCAATTATGCTGATGGGAATTATCACTAGTGCGATTTCAAAACATTTACCAGGACCAGGTTCACATGTTGTGAATTTCTCTGTGAACTTTGTGGAACCCGTTTTTCATTACGAAACATTGACTTTCCAATTAGAAGTAATCAAAGTCGACAAAATGAAAGATGTGATTACCATTTCAGTTGAGGCTGTTAATGAGCAAGAAAATCGCGTGTTAGATGCAGTGGTGATGGTTCAACCACCCCAAGTGACGATTGATGAACTAACAGAGAAAGAAGGGACTTTAACTTATGAATAATCAAGAGTATATCCAAACTGGCACAGGTTTGAATAAATTTTATGCCAAAATTTACGGATTTTTAGCGTTAGGAATTGGTATTAGCGCAATCATGGCTTATGCAATGACAACTGTCTTTTTACCCGTTCTAGCTACTTTATTCCAATCAAGCTTAGCTTTTTGGATGATTTGGCTTGTTGAAATTGGCTTAGTTTTATATCTAGGCGCAAAAGCACAGAAGAATCCAACCATTGCGATTGCAGGATTTGTTGCGTATGCATTATTAAATGGTGTCACTTTATCCGTGACGTTATTAATGTATACTGGTGGAACAGTGGCCGGCGCATTTTTAAGTGCAGCAGCTACCTTTGGCGCGATGTCATTAGTAGGTGTCTTTACGAAGAAAGACCTATCAGCAGTTGGTCATGCCGCTTATAGTGCCTTAATCGGAATCATCATTGCGATGTTGCTAAATATGTTCCTTTTACACAGTAATGCTGTAGAATTCTTTATTTCCATTTTAATGGTCCTAATTTTCTCAGGGATTACTGCTTATGATAACCAACGTATACGCCAAGTCTATGCGCAAACAGGTGATCAAGCAGGTACTGGGATGGCCGTTTTCTTCGCATTACAATTATACCTTGACTTCATCAACTTATTCTTAGCTTTCTTAAGAATTTTTGGTAAAAACAACTAACATGAACGTAAAAGAGCCAATCTGCTCAGCAGATTGGCTCTTTTTTTAACCCATTCCAATAGCGAAATTCAACAGTTTATCGGAGTATGTTGGGTTTTCTAAATCGGTTTTCATTGTTTCGTTCAGTAGACTGAGCTGATCGGTAATGATGCCATCGACGCCATAAAAAATCATTCGTGTCATAACATCTTCATCATTTGCTGTCCAAGCATAAACCTTTTTCCCATCATGATGAGCGGCATTTACAAAGTTACGATTCATTGTACTGTATTCCATAGTAAAAAAGTCAACTGGCATTTTAGGCGGTCCCACAATGTTGAAAGGAATAACGTAGCCTACATAAAAGCGTGGTTCTTCTTTCTTTAAGGCCATCGCCGTATCATAGGTTAAGGTATGAAGGATATGGCCGTTTTCTAAAATATTTTCACGGTATTGTTTGACAAAGCGCTGTACTAAATCAGGGCTATCTTGAGGCGTGGTTTTGATTTCAATTAATAAACGTTGTTTTAATTGATTGGCTTTGGCTAAATAATCATCGAAAGAAACCATTTTAGCAGTTTGACCATTTTCTGTGACATTCATATTCGTTAATTCTTTAAGTGTTAATTGATTCGGTCGTTTATTAACGCCCGTTAACGCCCGTAAATTAAAATCGTGCATGACAATAAATTGATGGTCTTTGGTTTCTTGAATATCCATTTCAACATAATCAGGTTTTGCCTTATTGGTCTCGATTAAAGAATCCAAGGTGTTTTGAACGCCATTGTTACCATTAACACCACGATGGGAGATGGTAACCGGTTTTCGGTCAGGTGTATGACTTAGGTAATTCGTATTATAGGTGCCTACACCAATTCCGAAGATGATTGCAATCAAACAAAAAAGAACGACTCTGAAGGTGGTCCATTCTACCCGAACCTCTGATTTCGGGGTGAACCATTCTGGCGTGTCAGGCAAAATCCCTTCATCCTCCATATCATCAACAATAATGTAAAAAATAGCAACACTAGACAACACCAAGTTTAAGAGCATCATAACCTGAAGGAGCGTCATAGCGATGACAGCGCTAGGTAAAGACCACTCAGGTTTAAACGTTTCGACGGCGGTTTGACCTAAAAATATCAAGAAATAGCCAGCCGTAAAAATCCCTAAAACAGTTCCTCCAATGATAATAAATTGTCCTAAAATCTGGAAAAAGCGCCGCTTTGTAATTTGCCAACTACGTTTTAAAGACTCACGAAAACCAACATCACGTAAAATCAACTCTGGAAGGGCAAAAGCAAGTCGAATCGCTAAATATAAGATAATCAGCTCTAACAGTACGAAACCAATAATAATAATGACGCGATTTGCAAAAATAAAATCTAAGATAAAGGCTGGAATCTTAACTCTTGTTAATAAATAAGAGCGGAAGGTTAACCCACTTAATGGTAAAATCAAAAAGAAATATGCTAGGAAAAACAGAAAGGTAATTCCTCGAACTTTTTTGATCTGAAGCAAGGTGCCGTGCAATAATTGCGTTAGAGTAATTGGTTGCTTTTTCTTAATAAAATAAACACTAAGCAATAAAAAGGTAAATTCAAAAAAGAGCGCCAGTAAAATTAACAGCCCAATTAGTAGAAAAGTCAAAAGTACATAGGGATGTTGCGTAGCAATTGCCCCTAAGTTATCGTAGGAAATATAATCAATCCCACCTTCTTTGAGTACCAATTTGGACAAACTTGTCAATAAAGGCAATAGAACGAATAACATAAATCCGTGCATCAAGAGCACATCGCGAAAATACGCCGTTGTCCCTTTAAGAAAATCTAGCGTATTCACAATACTATTTTTAAAATAACTAAACATCAAAAGTCCCCCAGTTTCTACCAAAATTCCATAATAAAAGGACTAAATCAAACTGACACAGGCAGAGTTTTGATTTAGTCCGTTCGCTTTTTTATTTATTTTACATTCCCATTAAGCTAGTTAAAAATGTACCGCCATAAATTAACGCAAGACTATATAAATAGATAGAAGCAGGTTTTGCTAATAAAATAATCAGAGTAAATTTTTTCACAGACATTTTTGTTAAACCGGCCATTAAACAAAGCGCATCATCCGGTGCAATCGGGAAGAAAATTGCTAAAGCAAACAATCGTTCAAAACGTTTTTCATTGTCTAACCAACCGATATACTTGTTATATGTTTTATCACTGACAAGGCTCATAATGAATGGTTTCCCATAATTACGACCTAATAAGAAAATGATAATAGAGCCAAGTGCAATACCAACGTAATTATAGACGAAGCCCATTGTTGGCCCGAAAATCAAGACCCCTGCAGCACAGCTAACACCACCAGGAATAATCGGAATAACCACTTGAATAATCTGAATTAACATGAAAATAATCGGACCGAGAATGACAGATTGCCCTACTAGTCCTCTTAGTGCATTGATGTCCTTGAAGACACCTAATCGGATAAAATAGATGGTTGCAATTATGGTTGCAACAATGCCCAAAATGGAAATAATATTAACAATTTTTCTAGATAGGGTAACACTCACATTTCTCATCTCCTTTAGTTATACTCATCGTACTTTTAGTATATAACTTTTCATCAATAAAAAACATCGTTTGTTCTTTCTGCAAACGAACAAAGTTGTAAGATACGCATCATTTGATAAGTTTATTATACAAAAAAAGAGACAGAAAAGACATCCTACTTAAGACCCATTCTGCAATGATCTTTCGAAAGAGAGTTAAAGAAACGAAAGTGGAGCATCTTTTAGTAATATTATAGAGGGGCAAAGAGTGAAATTAAATTTGCATCCACGTCTTTAATGATTGCGTATCGTTGGCCCCAAGGTGCATTCCAAGGTTCTTTAAAAACAATGTAACCAGCTTGGCTCATTTTTTTTACGGTGTTATCAACTTCTGCGGCCGTTTCACAAAGAAAAGCAAGTTCGATTTTATCGCCTTGCTGGCTAGGCGCAAACCCATAGACACCAGTAATCATTTGTAGTGAATTTAAAGAAATCCTGACGCCATTGTTTTGTAATTCTGTGTAATCAGGCGAAGCTTCTCCCAGCACGTTAAAACCTAGCGTTTGGTAAAAAGAGAGTGCTTGTGTCATATCGTTGACGATAATACCGACCATATCTAACTTCATCCTCATAACCTCCGATCTATGATAAAATAAGTGTAAGGGATTTTTTGGTAAAAACCAAACGATTTATAGCGAAAGTGCTTAAAAAATTAAAATGTAACAGTTTACAACGAAGAATAAGAAGACTATAATTATGTTAACTAGTTTTAGGTGTACCTAAAAGTGAAATGTGTGAACAAGATAGATTGAGGGATGTTGGATGAAAGAAAAGAAAACGGAAAAAATGCTTAATTATGCAAATGGACCTAGTTTAGAAGAGATAAATAATACCGTCGAGGTACCTAAAAACGCTAGCTTTTGGCGAACTTTGCTAGCCTATAGCGGACCTGGCGCTTTAGTGGCTGTTGGTTATATGGATCCAGGAAATTGGATTACGTCAATTGCTGGCGGAGCGGAATATAAGTACACGTTACTTAGTGTGATTTTACTTTCTAGTTTAGTTGCCATGTTACTACAAAGTATGGCTGCGCGCTTAGGAATCGTGACAGGAATGGATTTAGCCCAAGCGACTAGAGAGCATACAAGTAAACGAACGGGCGTTGCCTTGTGGGTGGTGACGGAGTTAGCCATAATGGCTACAGATATCGCTGAGGTAATTGGTGGTGCAGTTGCTTTGCAATTATTATTTGGTTTTCCATTATTAATTGGTGTGTTAATAACAACGTTTGATGTTTTATTACTGTTGCTACTGACAAAGTTAGGCTTTCGCAAAATCGAAGCAATTGTTTCTTGTTTAATTGCAGTTATCTTTTTTGTTTTTGCTTATGAAGTGGCATTAGCAGATCCAAATATTGGTGAAGTGTTACGAGGTTTTATTCCAGACACAAAAATAGCGACAGATAAATCCATGTTATTTTTAGCCTTGGGAATCGTTGGAGCGACAGTCATGCCTCATAACTTATATTTGCATTCTTCCATTGCGCAAGCTCGGAAATTTGATCGTAACGATGATGCTGAGAAAGCCAAAGCAATTCGTTTCACTACTTGGGATTCAAATATTCAATTAACTGTCGCTTTTGTCGTAAATTGTTTGTTGTTAATTTTAGGAGGAGCATTATTTTATGGAACCAACAGTGAATTAGGTAAATTTGTTGATTTATTTGATGCTCTGAAAAATCCAGATATTGTTGGTAATATTGCTAGCCCAGTGTTAAGTATTCTTTTTGCAATTGCTTTACTGGCTTCGGGTCAAAATTCAACGATTACAGGTACGCTGTCAGGACAAATTGTAATGGAAGGCTTTATCCATTTAAAAATGCCGTTGTGGGCACGACGAGTGTTAACTCGTTTGTTAGCAATTGTGCCAGTCATTATCTGTGTCATTATTTATGGCGGTAGCGAAACGGCTGTTGAAGACTTGTTGCTTTATACGCAAGTTTTCCTAAGTATTGCTTTGCCAGTGTCGATTATTCCTTTAACGATGTATACAAGTGATAAAAAATTAATGGGCCAATTTGCGAATCCAGCGTGGGTGAAATTTTTAGCTTGGATTATTGCTATTGCCTTGACGTTATTGAATTTATTTTTAATTTATGGCACATTAACTGGTTTAACGAATTAATAAAAACAAAGGCTGACTGGAAAAGTTGGCCTTTGTTTTTTCATAGAATTTGCGCGTAAGAAATGGTAGAATAGGAAAGATGAAATACAAGGAAGAGAGGCTTTCACGTGACAGATTATTTAAATGTAGGAAAAATTGTGAACACACAAGGAATCAAAGGAGAAGTTCGGGTCATTTCGAAAACGGATTTTCCAGAAGAACGTTATCAAAAAGGGGCAACGTTACTGCTATTTCAAGAGAAAAAAGCACCAATTGAATTGGTCGTGAAGTCCCACCGCAAGCATAAGAATCTTGACATTTTAAGCTTTGAAGGACATCCAAATATCAATGATGTTGAAAAATATCGTGACGGTATTTTAAAAGTTGCAAAAGACAATCTCGCTGAATTGGCAGAGGACGAATTTTATTATCACCAAATCATTGGTGCCACTGTTTATGATGAAACCGGTAGTGAACTGGGAAAAATTAAAGAAATTTTATCTCCTGGTGCGAATGATGTGTGGGTCGTCCAACGACCAAAGAAAAAAGATTTACTTTTACCGTATATTGAAGGCGTTGTTACAAAAGTCGATGTCGAAAATCAACGGATTGATGTGGACATTCCAGAAGGATTGATTGACGATGAGAATTGATGTATTAACTCTTTTTCCTAGAATGTTTGAAGGACCAATGGGGGAATCAATTATTGGGAAAGCTCGGGAAAAGCAGTTATTAGAATTGAATGTCTCTAATTTTCGCGATTTTTCAGATAACAAACACCAAACGGTCGATGATTATCCGTATGGCGGTGGCGCGGGGATGCTTTTAAAAGTACAACCGATCTATGATAACCTAAAGGCAATTGAAGAAGAGACAAACCAGCAACCAAAACGGGTCATCTTATTAGATCCAGCAGGAAAACCGTTTAATCAAAAAATGGCCGAGGAATTTTCACAAGAAGAACATTTAGTTTTTATTTGTGGACATTATGAAGGCTATGATGAGCGAATTCGCACGATGGTTACAGATGAAGTTTCATTGGGGGATTACGTTTTAACAGGGGGCGAATTAGGCGCAATGGTCATGATTGATGCGACAGTCCGTTTATTACCTGATGTCTTAGGTAATAATCTTTCTGCACAAACGGATTCACATTCCACTGGCCTATTAGAGCATCCACAATATACCAGACCTGCTATTTTCAACGATATGGAAGTCCCTGCCGTGCTAACGAATGGTAACCATAAATTAATTGCAGAATGGCAACTAAAAGAATCATTACGACGGACCTTTTTGCGTCGACCTGACATGTTGGAATCAGTAGAAATGACGCCTGAAATGTTGAAGTTATTAGAGGAAATTAAACAAGAAGAGCAAAAATAAGGGAACTTTCAAGAAAATTCTCTTTACAGCTTATTTTGTCTGTGGTAAACTAGTTTGGTGAGTGCAATGCGCTCTAACTATTACAATATTCCGCTGTGGCAGAAGTGACCATAAGAATATTTGGGAATAAGGAGAAGGATAAAATGAATCCATTAATTCAAGAATTAACACAAGAACAATTACGTACGGATATTCCTGCGTTCCGCCCTGGTGACACTGTTCGCGTTCATGCGAAAGTAGTCGAAGGTACTCGTGAACGTATCCAGTTATTCGAAGGTGTTGTAATTAAACGCCGTGGTGCTGGAATCAGCGAAACTTACACAGTACGTAAAGTTTCAAATGGTGTTGGTGTGGAACGTACATTCCCATTACACACACCACGTGTTGCTCAAATTGAAGTGGTTCGCTACGGTAAAGTACGTCGTGCAAAACTTTACTACTTACGCGCATTACACGGAAAAGCAGCTCGTATCAAAGAAATCCGTCGTTAATCTTTACTATTCGACAAACGAACACCCTCTTGCTCAGCAAGAGGGTGTTTTTTTGTGTAATTAAGTAGAAAATCAACATTGACTAAGACCAGAAATACTTCCTTTAGTGCTCCAAGTTGCTCTAATATAAGACACCAAATTGATAACCATTTGCTTGATAAAACTCTATTAATTGTGGCAATGCTTGTTTTGTTAATTCCTTATCTACTGAATCATGCATTAAGACTACTCTAATATTATAATCTGGATAAACCTCAAGTGAATGTTGATGGAAAGCGAGCATTTCTGCGACTGTAGTAGGCTGTCTGTCTAACGGTTCCGCATCCCCAACCATCGCATTCCAGTCAATCCAATGGATGCCAAGTTGTTTGAATAATTCATCAGATTTTTCTGTACCTCCCCATGACATATGACCTCCTGGGTATCGCCAGAGAGTTGTTTGAAATGTTTCGCCCAATATTTTTTTAAGAGAGTTCTCCATGGTTGCTATTTCCGCTTGTATTTCTTCAGTGTTGACAATCCCGTTTGGATATAACGTTGCATAATCATGAGTTGAACTATGAAAGCCTATTGAATGTCCTTCTGCAACTTCGCGTTTCACTATCTTTTGATTTTCGGAAGTTAGGGTATTTCCTACAAGAAAAAAAGTTGCGTGGACGTTATACTTTTTTAATGCATCTAGGACTTGTGGGGTTATTTGATTATTAACGCCATCATCAAAGGTTAAGAATACTAATTTTTCACCTTTGTAAGGTTCTTCTCCAGTTATATATTTTCTGATTTTGTCTGCTGAGTAAGCATATTTTTTTGATGAAATAGTCATGTGTGTTGATTCCTTTTCTAACTTGGTCGGGGAATCTTTTTTTGCAGTTGAATTTTTAGTCGATGTCTGCGTAGTATCATCATTTTTACTTGTTATCTTGGGTTGAGTTAATAGGAACGTTTGAATGAAAACAAGAACAATGAGGATTAACGCACTAAATAATACATACCCGTTTATTTTGAATTTTCTTTTCTTATGTCGCATACTTTCACTCCTCTTTGGTTAATGAAAAAGTTAAAAAATACACCTCCACGTTATACAAAATTGAACGTCCTATTAGTTATAGACGAATTTGAGGACCAAAAAGTTTCAATTTAGTTAGCTGTTTATTTAATAAAAAATAAAAGGTTGCTAGAGGATGAAAGGAGTATACTTTATTTATCTAGAAGAGTAATCGGAATGAGAAAGGGCTGTGGAAATGGATCATCAACAGGTGTTGAAAAATGAAATTAAACAATATTTAGTGAGTAAAAACTGTGAGAAGACGTATTATCATTGTATGGAAGTTGGAGAGTATGCCTATCAACTTGGTGAAAAATATTTAACTAGTCCAGAAAAAGTAAGTATTGCAGGATATTTACACGATATCTCTGCGATTTATCCAAATAATCAGAGAATTAGTGTCGCACAAAAATATGGGATTGAATTAAACGAAGCAGAAATGGCCTTTCCAATGATAATTCATCAAAAAATTTCTAAGTCTATTGCGAAAATGGATTTTGGTATTGAAGACAATGAAATTTTATCAGCTATTGAATGCCATACAACACTGAAGAAAAACTATTCGGACATAGATTTAGTTTTGTTTGTCGCTGATAAAATAAAGTGGGATCAAGAAGGGAAGCCACCATACTTAGATGGTTTATTACAAGCTTTAAATTGTTCTTTAGAAAATGCCGCATATTTCTATATCGATTATATTTTGAAACACGATATTAAAGTTGTGCATCCTTGGTTATGGGATGCTTACAATCAACTTAAATTGACAATTAAATAACAAATAAATATAGCCGTTTTTAGTCGAGTTTTGCTGGTGAGAAAAGGGGAAAAGTAGTACAGTATTCTTGTCAGAAAGAAGGGATTCCCAATGAAAAAAATAATCTTGATAGGTCTTTTATTGAGTATTTTATCAGGATGTTCTTCCAACAAAAATGGTGACAGCACTGCAAGCAAGCCGACAGCAACATCAGAAATGAAAGCACCTGCTACCGTTAACAGTAGCCAAGCGAGTCAAATGAGCACGGAGTCAAAATCTAGTACAACTCGAAGTAATTCTTCTGCTTCTACTAAAACTGGAAATCAGTTGTGGTCTGTGCAAAAAAAGCACAGTTACAACAATTTATGGCTGATTGGGGGCAACGGATGAACCAAACGTATAAAGAATATACACCAGGAAATTCAATCAATTTTAATGGCGTCCAAGCGCCTGATGGTCTAGTAGGAAATGCTACTATGCAACCAGCGATTGATCAGCATCCCATTTATTTAGAATGGTCTGAAAATGGACAAGTGAAGGATGGATATGCGTTAGTTGCTGTTTACTCTGATGCAGAAACGCAACCAGAAATGCAAAAGCATTTGTATTTATTCACCATCGTTAACAATCATCCCTTAGTTTTAGTGACGATGCAAAATCAAGGAGATCCTTATGGCTATCTGTATTTTGTAGCAACAGATAATGCAGAGTTGAGGGCTGGCTTTGAAAAAATTGTAGGTGCCCCGTCAATTACTAAAGAACAAATCCCAAATATTTCAGTCAATCCGTGGTCTTCAAAAGAGGAAACGATTGATTTTTACGAAGGAATGTATAAAAACACGGCAAACGAAATTTCAACTCAAATTGACTGGCATAACTATCAGCGGGCAAATTGGCGCGAGGTAGAAACAAAAGGCGACACTATGACATTACATTTTGCCAACGTGGGCGGTGCTGGGGGCTCATATACACAATTCACGAAAGTTGGTACGAATACTGTTGTTGTATCATTTGATGGCAATGCTGCTTATCCCGATAACCCAAGTAGCGTTTTACTCGTGCAAAATAGTGATTATAAAGTTTTAAGGACTTTGAATCAGTAATAGGGGAAATATATCGTTTACTTAAACATAGGCAAAGGCGGGTTGCTTACCTTTTTATAAGTAACCTGCCTTTGCCTATGTGCTATTTTTTGGATAGAGGTGCTCAGAGTAGGGGATGTTTTTCTGGGAAGTTTTTATGCTAGATCTCTATTTGACTAGGCTCAAATAGATCTGAATCAATCGTTGAAGTGATATCTGTTTATATAAAGATAGGCTAAATTGTCATTTTTTTACGAATCGTCGTTCATGTTAAAATAAATGGAGAAATGTTTTAGTATTCATAGTAAGTATTTTATCGTAGAATAAAAGATATACTAACAATGGAGCGATGAAAATGCTAAAAGAAGAAAGATTAAATGCGATAGTCTCTCTAGTAGATCAAAAAGGGGCAATCAAAGTTACTGAAATTATGGAACGATTAAATGTTTCGGATATGACTGTTCGTAGAGATTTGACAGAATTAGAAGCAGCGGGGCGTTTAAAACGAGTACATGGAGGAGCTAGCAGTTTAAATACATATCGTCCACATGAATTGTCTCATGCTGATAAACAAATTATTAATAGTGTTGAAAAAAAAGAAATTGTCCAAAAAGCATTAAGTTTAATTCACGAAGAAGAAACTATCTTCCTAGGACCAGGAACAACTATTGAACTTTTGGCCGAGGCAATGGAATTTAAACATTTAAGAGTAGTAACAAACTGTTTGCCTGTGTTTGAAACGTTAAGTAAAAAAAAGAATGCGTTGACCATTTATTTGGTTGGTGGAGAAATGCGACTTTTAACTAAATCTTTTTTTGGTGAAATAGCTAATAAAGCATTAGAAGAAATGCATTTTCATAAAGCATTTTTTAGTTGTAATGCGTTAAAAGATAATAAAATTATGACAGCGACTATTGAAGAAGGACAAACACAAGCAATTGCATTAGATAACTCAATAGAAAAATATTTATTAATGGATACTTCTAAAGTAGAGAAACAGGATTTTTATTCTTTTTATCAATTAGAAGAAGTGACAGCGGTAGTTACAAATAAAGATAAATTTGACACATCTAAAGTATTGGAAAAAGTTGTCAGGGTGATCTACTAAAAAGAAGAGGTGCAGATGCACCTCTTCTTTTTAGTTCCCCTTATTGAGCTTTTTGAGCATAAATAATATTTCGCTTCTTCATTTGTTTTGCATACCAAATGAAAATCAGTAGATAGGCGACTAGCGCCAGACATGCGTATAAAATAAATTCGAGTTGACCTTGTGATGCATTGCCGACTAAGTATCCTAAGAATTTTTCCATTGGCCCTTCCATGGTAGTATGTGAAATTAAAGTATTATTATTTAGACCCGCTGGGAAAGCGCCAACTTTTTTTGCGGTTTCGGTAACGAACGGTGCAATTAGGGTACCAGACCATAAGAACAAAGGTAATTCGATTGCTCCAATGATAATCATTCGGATGAGTTTACCTCTTGTTACTACTAGTAGAGCAGGGGTTACACCCATTGCAATAATTCCGCCAAGTGGTAAAAGTTTATTGCCAGGTAGGACAATGGCTTCTAATAGCATAATTGGAGCCAATACGTTAGCTGCTGCCCAGATTTCAGCACGACCAGCTAAGAAAGGCCAATCTAAACCAATATTAAGTGTACGTCCTTTTAATTTATTCGAAGCAAAATCAGTGATCCCTTGGGATAAAGGCTCAACTGCAGCGATAAACCAAGTTCCAATTAAAGAGAATAGTTCCAAACAGACTGCAGCCGTAAAGGATAGAGAAAAAATTTGCGTGGGTGTTTGGCCAGCTAAAAGACCCACAAAAATCCCTAAGTAAATCCCAATGGCAAATTTTGATCCCCAAAAGCCAATTTTACTATTCAATTTGGCAGCGTCAAAATCGTATTTGTCTAACCAAGGAAAAAGCTTATCAAAAATTTTATCAAAAACCATAATGATTGGATTCATCATATAGTTCATATGCGTGGTAGTCATAGGATTTGTATCTGGGGCGTTAAGTAAATCGTTAAACGTTGGTTTCATTAAGTCAGAATTGATAATTTTTAAAACACCTATGAAAATAACTAAGATTGTTGCAATTATTAAGTTTGCGCCACAAAAAATAGCAAATAAACCAACAATCGATAGATGCCAAATGTCGAAAATATCCACATCTAATGTGTTTGTTTTATTTAGAATTAACATAATGACATTGACAATCACCATAATTAAAAGAAAGTAAAGGGTGTAAGGAGATCCCCAAGTGATGGTTGCTAAAGGTGCCCAACCAACATCAGTAATATTTAAAGAAATTCCTGTACGTTCTACGAAAGAGGCCATTGCATCTGAGAAAGCAGTAGTTAAAATTCCTATAATAGCACTGATACCAGTTAAAGCAATTCCTAGTTTAAGACCACCTTCTAATGCGCGAGTGGGTTTTACCTTAAAACAAAGGGCAATCAGTGTTAAAACAATAGTCATTAAAGGAGCAGCACCTAAATCAATTAAAGGTTTAAAAATTGTATTTGCTAGGTCAATAATCGTATTCATTTATTTTCTCCTTCATAAGCTAAGATAACAAAATTTTTATCTTAGTTTTGTTATTGTTGACAGTGAAGCGTAAGTAATTAGTCTGAAAAGGAAATCATTTGTTTAAAGAGTGAATGATACTTTCCATTTGTTGATAAACAGGTTCAGCCATTGCTGGAATTCGATAAAGAATTGCGCCTGCATCAACTACAGGAATCGTGATTGGGAAACCCAAATCTGTTTTGGCGATTTGGGCGAAAATATCATAGTGGGATAGCATCTCTTGATTGATATCTTTAATCATTACGGCATCGCAAGAAACTTGGTAGCCTCTTTTAGATAATTCTGTTTCTAATGCAGATTTGATTTGATGGCTAGAGTTTACCCCAGCCCCACATGCAGCTAAAATTTTAATCATGTTAAATCTCTCCTTTAAAATTTTTTTGTAAAAAACGATAAACTTCTTCTTTATCTTCACATTGAAAAAAAGCCAATAGTGATGAACGGTCTGTCGTGTTAATAAAATCCATGATAGTCGCTAAAAGACCCGTTTGTTCAATACCGTTTTCATTTAAAATCATGAAAAGAAAGGAAACAGAGAGCGTTTCATCTGGGATAATCATGTTATGAAATGATAAGGATTGTTTCAATTTAATCGGGATAATTCTTGTCGTGCGTACAAAGGTACTTTCGGTATGCGGAATGGCGATATTCGGTAGTGCAGGATCAATCGGTGTTAAACTTAAACCAGTCGGATAGTTGTGTTCTCGTTCCAATAAATTAGTTAGAAAATCAGGTGTAACTAATTTCTTTTTTAACAAGTCTAAATAAACTTCTTCAAAAACTTCTTCTTGTGTTTTTTTGTTTGAAATATAGGTAGTATCTAATGAAAAAATCGATGTTTTAATAACCATAGAACCCCTCGTTTCTTTAATATATTATTATTTATTTACAAGTATAATATAAAACGCTTTCAAAAAGATGTCAACACAATATTAAACAATAATAAACAAAAAAAGAAAATAAATGTTGAATAAAGTTCGATATTGTTTTATTATGTTTTCGAGAAGGGGATTTGAGTTTAAAGAAAGGGACAGAATTTTAATAGTAGATACACGAGGTAAGGAGGAAAACAAAATGCGTGTCATACTTGGTTCAGATTTAGATGGAATAAAATTAAAAGCAGAAATGAAACAATACTTATTGCAAGAAAAAGTTGAGGTAATCGATAAAAGTGAAAGTGCTTCGGAAGACTTTATAGAAGCAACGCTTGCTGTTGCTCATGAAGTTTTAAAGGATACTGAAAGTTTAGGAATCGTTTTTGATGGTTATGGGGCAGGTAGTTTTATGACTGCTGCTAAAATTAAAGGAATGATTGTCGCTGAATTGTCAGATGAGCGTTCTGCATATATGGCGCGAGAACACAACAATGCTCGGATGATCACGGTGGGCGCAAAAATTGTTGGAACGGAACTAGCCAAAAACATAATAAAAGAATTCTTAACAGGTCATTATGCAGGCGGGCGTCATCAAATACGTGTAGATATGTTAAATAAAATGGCTTAACAAATAATAGAAAGGAAGCGTTTTTATGAGAATTGCCATTGGTTGTGATCATATTGTGACGGATACCAAAATAGCAGTTTCTGATTTTTTGAAAGCAAAGGGATATGAAATTTTAGATGTAGGCACGTATGATTTTACTCGAACTCACTATCCTATTTTCGGAAAAAAAGTGGGAGAAGCCGTAATGAGCAATCAGGCTGATTTGGGTATATGTATTTGCGGAACAGGCGTTGGAATTAACAATGCGGTTAACAAAGTGCCGGGTATCCGTTCTGCTTTAGTTCGCGATATGACTACAGCGTTGTATGCGAAAGAGGAATTGAACGCAAATGTTATTGGTTTCGGTGGGAAAATAACAGGAGAATTCTTGATCTGTGATATCGCTGCTGCCTTTATTGAAGCACACTATCATCCAACAGAAGACAACGAACAACTAATTGAAAAAATTAATCAAGTTGAAAAACAACATCCAGAACAACAAGATGCGCACTTTTTCGATGAATTTTTAGATAAATGGCAACGAGGAGTCTATCACGATTAGTACGTAATCAATGAGGGTTATTTGAGAAAGCGGTCTTAAATAATAATCATTGGTATTTGAGTTAAATTCCCCTTCATTAATTTTTATTGCTGTTTTAATGTGGCACTGTAAAGAGCATTATTAAGAAAAAGAAGTAACAAAGGAACAAATTGAAGGCTATACAGGTAACCATAAAAAGTACACGAGAAAAGAACTCGTGTACTTTTTATGGTTTCGCTGCTTGTTTTATTTTAGTAATTATTTTTCTATAAAAATAGTCCCAGAATTATTAAAATAATCCCGATAACTAAACTGCCGATGCCAGAAGCCGTACCATATTTTTTACCTAAATTTATATCAGTAGTATTTTTAGGAATCAAGTTTGAGAAAAAATAAAATTTTTTTACCAAGATTAGATATGCAACAAGTAAAAGTAATAATCCTAAGAGAAGATAACTAAGATTTTCAGCTAATAAATCTAGATGAGCTAATAACAATATCCCCAAAAAGAGGCCTACCAATCCATATTTCATCGTTTTTTCTTTTGCTGACATATAAATATCCCTACTTTACTTTTTAATTTATCAAGAGCATAAAACCATAGATTCGATATAAGTTCATTTTGTTGTATCCAAAAGAGCATGACCTGGAATGACCTATATAATTAGAAAATTGGAGTGATATATAGTTATTTTACCATAGCTTAAATGAGTTGATTAACTCCGAATAATGTACAACTATGTACACCTATTGTGGGTGGAATGTGTGTTGGGACTTTGCTAACCTAATAGTTGAAAAAATGAATCAATAAATTTAGAAAAGGGACTATTCAAAAGCAACTTTTTTGGGAATTGCTATATTATTTATTTTTTTAAGCGTAATCAACTAAATGTTTTTATGGATAAAGAAAGTCATTGTTCCTTGTCATCAAGCTACAACAGCCAAATTCATTAGAATTTTTTTAGTGAATGACTTTAATTTTAGAAAGGTACTGTTGTTAAACATTAATGCTATCAAAGGAGTGTGAGGCGAACGAAGCAAGTATTTTCATTGTATAAAAGTTGTATTATGGACTCTTAAAAAGAGGTGATTTAAAAAAATTTGAAGTGGAAATGTTAAGAAAGGTGAGAGGAAATGACTTATTTAGTTCTGGTCAGTCATGGCGATTTTGCTAGAGGGTTAAAAAATTCATTAGGGATGTTTGCTAGCGAGGAGATAGAGAAAGTCAGAGTGTTTGGCTTACAACCTGGTGAATCTACCGATAATTTTGGTAAGCGGTTTCTTTGTGAAGTTGAAAAATTACCGCAGGAAACGAGGCTAATCGTTTTGGCTGATATTGTAGGTGGGAGTCCACTTGCTACTATTTGTAAAGTATTAGATAAGCAAAAAATGCTAGAAAATTCTCTGATTGTTGGAGGAGTGAATTTTCCAATGGCTTTAAATGCGCTTCTATTGAAAGAAACTAGTGAATTATCTGATTTGAAAAAAATGATAGTAGCAGATGCTTGTCATGGCATTAGAGAGTTAACTGTAACTGAAGACGATGTAACTGAAGACGATGTAACTGAAAACGATATAACTGAAGAGGATATCTAAAGGAGAAGATGAACATGTCAATTTCTTTTGTTCGAATCGATGATCGAATGATTCATGGCTTAATTACTTTACGTTGGACTAAAGAAATGCCATGTGATGGCATTATAGCTGTGAATGACAAAGCAGCAAGTAACCCCATTTTAAAGGAAGCATATAAAGCAGCTGCACAAGATAAAAAAACCTTTATTTGGACAATGGCGCATTTTTTTGATGTAAAGGATAAAGTATTAGCGTCTAAGTCAAAATACTTTTTGATTACAAAGAGCCCTTTGGATATGAAAAAAATTTTGGTGGATTGGCATTTTGTTCCAAGTGAAGTAAAAATGATTAATGTTGGACCGGGAAATGACCGCGAAGGGACAATTAAATTAGGGGATAACCAATCCTTTACAGCAGAAGAAGCAGCGGCTTTTGAAGAAATTGAAAAGGCTGGTTACAAAGTGGATTTTGCCTTGTTACCTGATCAACGAATTGGTTCTTGGGCGCATTTTAAAGCTAAATTTGGTTACTGATTCTAGAAGTTTTGAAAAGAGGAGAGTAGTATTATGACAATCAACTGGATACAAGCGGCTATTTTAGGCCTATTTGCTTGTCTGTGTTCAAATTCTTGTATGGCTGGACAAGCGGTGGGAAATTATACGATTGGGCGTCCTTTAGTCGGCGGATTAGTTTGTGGCATTATTTTAGGAGATTTAAAATTAGGAATCGCTTGTGGCGTAGCAATGCAATTAGTTTACATTGCTTTGGTCACACCTGGAGGCACAGTGTCTGCTGATGTGCGGGCAATTTCATATATCGGGATTCCTTTGGCGATGGTGGCGATTTCGACCAAAGGGTTAGATCCACTTGGCGGCTCTGCAGCCGACCTGGCTAAATCGGTCGGCACATTAGTTGGAACGATCGGAACGGTATTATTTTATTCTGTTGCCGCGTTAAATTTAGTTTGGCAATCGTTTGGTTGGAAAGATATAAAAAAAGGCAAGCTTGATCATTTATATGCCATTAATTTTGGTTGGCCGTGGATTTCTCATCTACTTTTTTCCTTTTTGCCAACCGTGATTTTAACCTATTTTGGGGCTACGGCTGTTACAGCAATGAGAGATGCATTACCTATGGATGGTCTTGCAATGAAAACGCTTTTTACTGTAGGTGGCATGCTTCCGTGTGTGGGAATTGCAATTTTGTTACGTCAAATTGTTAATAAGAACATTGATTTTGTACCTTTTTTTGTAGGGTTCACATTAGCTGCTTCATTAAAACTCAATTTAGTCTCAATAACGATTATTGCGCTTCTTTTTGCTGTAATTTTTTATAAAATTGCTTTGATTAAAAACAATACTAAACTGGTTGATTCAACAGGAAGTCTGACGAATGATGATGAAGAGGAGGACATATGAGATGGAAGAGTTGAAAGCAAATAAATTAGACCAAAAAACGTTAAAGCATTCTTTTCATTTATGGTTTTGGGGAGCGTTAACTTGTTTTTCACAACAGCATATGCAAACCTTCGGCTATCTTTCTTCAATGCTTCCTATTATCAAAAAACTTTATCCAAAACATGAAGACCAAGTGAAAGCCATTCAAGCATATACAGCTTTTTTTAACACAAATCCAATGCTTGGAACGGTCATTGTTGGTGTGACTGCTAGTATGGAAGAGGCTAGAGCAAGTAAGAATGAAATTGATGGAGAAACCATTAATGATATGAGGGCAGGATTAATGGGACCGATTGCAGGGATTGGCGATTCATTAGTTGATGGTACCTTGATTCCTATCTTGTTAGGAATTTCCTTAGGAATGTCCACGGGCGGTTCGCCAATTGGTGCCATATTTTATATTATTGTTTGGACGTTAATTTCCTATTTTGGCCAACGCTTTTTGTATTTTAGAGGCTATCATTTTGGTGATAAAGCAGTAAGTTTCTTAGTTGGGAAAGAAGGAGCCGCTGTTAGAGTTGCTATCGGAGTTATTGGTAGTATGGTTGTCGGTGGGGTCCTTGCATCTTGGGTAAATGTGACTACTTCTTTTAAATTAATAGGTGCTGACGGAAAAGTTTTCCTTAAACTGCAAGATAAAATTGACAGTATTTATCCAGGATTATTAACGATACTTGTTACCTTGTTTTGTTGGTGGTTAATGTCAAAAAAACATGTTTCCGCTATTTGGACGATGCTTATTTTAGTTGTTATTTCTCTCGTTGGCGTTTTATTAGGTGTTTTCAATCCAGGATTAACTTACTGAACAATCACCAAAAAGGACTCTAGCTGTTAGAGCAAACTGGCTTTTGTAGAAAATCGATGACGAAAAAGCTAATAAATTAAATTATTGTTCTCTAAGACACAGAAAGAATCTTGTGATTAAAATAAAAATATATAAAATAGAAGAAATTTAGAGACTAGCTTCTATTTTATATATTTTTTTGTTTTAGAAATTTAGTTGGTTTATTAGAATTTTAGGAAAAATTTTACGAAAAGTGTCGCAAAAATGGCTCCTAAAAACGGTGCAGTTCCGGGAACAATCAACCCATATTGCCAATCATTATTGGTTTTATTTTTGATTGGTAAAAGTTGATAGGCGATACGAGGACCTAAATCACGTGCTTGATTCATTGCGAATCCTGTAGTACCACCTAGTCCCATGCCGATTGCCCAAACAAGCAAACCAACAGCAATGGGTAGTTGTGTTTCGTAGGAATGTGCAATCGCTAAAATAGATGTTAAAAAAATGAATGTTGCAAAAGTTTCAACAAAATAGTTTCTTGGTAAATTTCGTTGGTTCGGATTTGTAGAAAAAATATTACGAATGGCGATTGGATCGACACTATCGGCGGATAGCTTGAAATGATCAGCATACATAATATAAACAATGACGGCGCCACAAATGCCGCCTAACATTTCAGCGATGACATAGGGAATGAAGTAAGACCATGGAATCATTCCTAAAATAGCTTGAGCGAGGGCCATTGCTGGATTAATACAGACTCCGCCAAAGACGAACAGAACAACAGAGATTCCAAAAGCCCAAGTAGTGATTGCAAACATGTGACCAGAACCAGCGTATTTTGTTCGTTTTAGGACATCGTCGCAGTGAACACCTACCCCAAATACGATCATTAATGCAGTTCCCATAAATTCTGATAAGATATGATGAAACATAAGATAAAGCTCCTTTAATCAATAGTTTTGTTATTTAATGTTTGGACGAGGCGATAGACTTCCTCGATTGTAAAATTATATTGTTTAGCAATTCGTTCACAATCTTGGTATTCAATAGACTCTTTCAATAGGCCATGATAATGATTTTTTTTAATATGGACCTTACCAAAAGGTGTTTCCAAGATTTTGAAAGAACGGTCCATCACACTACGTTCCATT
The DNA here is from genome assembly GCF_050541505.1 of Enterococcus sp. DIV0183. Classification (NCBI taxonomy): domain Bacteria; kingdom Bacillati; phylum Bacillota; class Bacilli; order Lactobacillales; family Enterococcaceae; genus Enterococcus; species Enterococcus sp. DIV0183. Next base: position 1,607,415 of record NZ_CP172932.1, on the reverse strand, counting down.
GTTTGAAAACGCATACCAATTGTAGAAGTATGTTTAAAGAGTAGTTCTGTAAAATATTCTTTTTCCTCTGTTGTTGTTAAAACCGTTAATAGAATGGCACTTCGGTTTTTTTTCATATGAATGGGCGTGAAAAAAACATCTAGAGCACCATGCTCCAATAATAGATCCATTACGTAACCTAACTGTTCAGGTGTTTGATTGTCTATATTTGTTTCAATTTTTAAGACTTGGTCATGGTGTTCTGTCCTCTTTTTTTTACTATGTGTTTCAGTAAAGATTGATCCTCTGAGGGCATTGAATTTGCCGGTTTCTCGTTTGCCAAATCCGTAACCTATTTTTTCAATTAATCGTTGTTCTGGTGCGACAAATAGAGGACTAAGTTCTTTAAAAATAGCTAAGCCAGTCGGTGTGACAAGTTCAGTTTTTATCTCAAAGTCTTGTTGAATGATTAAATTTGTTTCTTTACGTAATTCCATCACCGCGGGAACTGGTATTGGCATGACTCCATGGGCAATTGTGATAGTACCACTTCCATCTGTAATTGGCGTTGAATAGACTTGTTCAATCTCTAACTGTTCCCATAGGATAAAAAAGCCAACGATGTCAACAATTGAATCAATTGCTCCGACTTCATGAAAATGAATAGTGTCAATTGTTTGTTGATGAACAGCAGCTTCAGCTTTTGCAATGTCATAGAAAACATTTTTACTATGTTTTTTTACAAAATTGGACAAGTCGCTTTTTTCAATTAATGTATAAATATCTTTTAAATTTCTAGAATGGCTATGATGATGTGCATGTTCTTTCGTTTCATGATGTTCATTTTCGTGGTGAGGAGAGAGACTGTGTTTTATACCGTAATCCTTTTTTCCATGTTGTAGGAGAACATCGAAATCTGTTCCGTAAATACAACTTTTAGCAATTCGTTGGGCTTGAATGGTGAACCCATCGATGGGAAGTTTTTTTAATTCGATTAACAGTTTGTTTAAATCCCCGCCTAAGTCAAGCAACAATCCATTTAACATATCACCACTAAGACCAGAAAATGGTTCTAAAAATAAGCTTTTCATAGTGAAGACTCCTTTATTTGATTAATCATACTTGCATTATAAGCGGCACCAAACCCGTTATCTATGTTGACTACACTAACGCCAGAGGAACAACTATTTAGCATTCCTAAAAGAGCAGTCAGTCCTTGGAAATTGCTGCCGTAGCCTATGCTAGTAGGGACGGCAATCACTGGCACGCTAACTAGTCCGCCTAGCACGGACACTAGTGCGCCTTCCATACCTGCAATCACAATAACCACCGAAGCCTGTTGAATCTCATCTAGGTGAGCGAACAAACGATGAATGCCAGAAACGCCTACATCATAGATACGTTTTATTTGATTCCCGAAAGTTTCTGCAGTGATTGCTGCTTCTTCAGCAACGGACATGTCTGACGTTCCAGCAGTAACTATCGCAATATAGTTTTTTGTTGTAGTCTCCATTTGGTTGATAACGAAACAACGTGCAAGTTCATAGTAGGTTCCATGAGGAAAGTTCGACTCTAAAGGCTGGGCTTTTTGTTGTGAAACGCGAGTAACTAAAATTGTATTGTTTTCTTTTCTTAAGCTATTGATAATTTTGATGAGTTGCTCAATTGTTTTCCCTTCCCCATAAACGACTTCTGGATAACCAGTTCTTTCTTTACGCTGCGTATCAATTTTTGCAAAGTCTAATTCGCAAAAGCCATTTAATTTGTTTGTTGCTTCTTCTAAAGATAATTTTCCCTCTTTAAAAGCTCCTAAAATTTCTTTCGGTTGCATAATACAACGCTCCTTATTCCTGATTTCTCAAGGATCATTATTCTACAATGACAGACAAGCCATCTCGAATCACAGTCACTTTTGCATTTAGACCTTCTCTTTCAAATGCTCGCTCTAACGCTTCATCAAACGTTTTTGCTATTTCCATATGCATCGAAGTGATAAGCTCAGGATCAACAAGATCTGAAACAAAAATTATATGATGATGAACTAAAATTCGCGCTAAAATTTGCGAAGTCCATTGATCTGGCACGGTTTCTAATCGTGGTGTATGGATGGCTGCTTCTAAAAATTCGTTTGGATTTTTAACATTGGCAATATTTTCATAAAAACCTTCACCACCGTGACCATCACGACACCCAGCGACCATAATAATGACACCGCCGTCTTTATTGGTTGCTTCTGCAGCGGTCATCCCTTTAACTGCTTGATAAATGTTTTGATCAAGTGGAAATCCGCCATTCGTTGAAACCGCAATGTCGCAAGGTATTTTTTTGACACGGGCAATTTCTTTTACAAAGTTACAACCAACTTTATGCGCTTCAACCATATCACCTGCGAAGGAACCAATAATTTTTTTGTCACCATCTAAAACGACATTAACAATAAAAGCTAGATTCGCTTTAGCGGCAGCGTAGACCATATCATTATGAATCGGATTATCCGTTAAATTTCCTGTCCGTGAGTTGGAGGAATCAATAAATTCTCCAGAATGGTTAGCCATGATGGTTTTATAAGAAGCAATTCCAGGTAAAACAGATTTACGTCCACCAGAAAATCCTGCAAAAAAGTGTGATTCAATAAACCCTTCGGCCAGCAGTAAATCTGCTTCTGCTGCAATGCGATTAATGATACAATCGCCCCCTGAAGGTAGTTGACCGATTTTGACCATTGAGGAATCATCAGTAGAGATATGCATAACGATTTCTTCATTCTCTACAATCGCTTTACCATATTTGCTAATCAGTTCTTCTCGTGTAGAAGGGCGATGAAAGCCTGTAGCAACTAAAATCCGGATTCTAGCTGTTTTGTTCACTGAACGAATTCTACGCAAAATAATTGGGGTGATAATATGTGAAGGAACGGGACGTGTGTGATCGGAACTAATGAGGACAATGTCTTTTTTACCCTTAGCTAATTCTTCTAATGGAAGGCTTCCAATAGGATTGTCCAGCGATTTTTCGACTGTTTCTTTCTCAGTATATGGATTTGAAAAATGTTCAGCTTTTGATTCGAGAAGCCCAATAAAATTTTTATCGGGAATTCTTGCAGTAATCATTTTCTTGTCATAAGGTAGGTTAATTTCTACCATAGCAATCATCTCCTAAGTAATATTTTACGAGACTAAGTATAATGAAATTTAGAAATCACACAGTCCTTATTGTGGGTAACATTTGCTAACAAAAGGTTGGTGAGAGTGTTTATAATAGTTAACGAATCAAACAGAAACTTAGTCAAAGGAGTGACAATTATGGAGTCAGATTATCTTACAGCTTTCTTAGATAGAAAGAAGACACCGATTATCAAAAAAAAACGCCATACTTATCTCGCTTATCATGGATTGGAGGAAGCGTACACCTATGTATTAAAGAAAGGGGTCGTTAAGACGAGTATTATTTTAAAGGATGGACGAGAATTTAATCTGTCGTATATTGTGTCTCCTGACATTATTTCATTGTTACGTGATGAAGTATCAAATTATACATCTGCTCCTTTTAATATCCGCATTGAGTCGGAAGAGGCTAGCTTTTATCGGATACCAAGGACTGTATTTTGGGAATATGTTAAAGAAGATGCTGTTCTTCAAGATTATGTACGGGATTACTACCGAGCAAAATTATCGGAGAGTATTAGTTCCTTACAGAATATGACAATGAATGGTAAGAAAGGGGCTGTTTGTACTTTTATTTACCAATTAATTGATTTGTTTGGTGTACAGACAGAGGAAGGAATATTAATTGATTTTCAAGTAACTAATGAGGATATTGCGGGGTTTTGCGGGATTTCAACGAGAAATAGCGTAAACCGAATTATCCATGATTTAAAAGAGGAAAAAGTCATCGATATCAAAAAACAAAAAATTGTGATTTACGATCAAAGTTATTTAGCTGATTATATTGATCGATAAGATAGGAGTCTGACGAACATGCATATTCCAGAAAATTATTTAAGCCCACAAACTTGCGCAGTGATGGGCGCGATTATGGTACCTATCTGGTACCGCGCGGTAAAAAAAGTTGACGTTCAAATTAAATTAAAAAAAGATACAGGGACCATGTTAGGGATTTCCTCCTCCTTGTCATTTTTAATAATGATGTTTAATTTGCCAGTACCTGGTGGAACAACTGCGCACGCTGTTGGGGCTGTTCTCATCGCATTATTGATGGGACCTTGGGCCGCGACGCTGTCTGTTTCGGTGGCTTTACTATTACAGGCTTGTTTATTTGGTGATGGTGGTATATTAGCTTTTGGTGCAAACGCCTTTTCTATGGCGTTTGTGATGCCATTCGTGGGATATGGAGTTTATAAGCTAGTTACGCGTATAAAAAAATTTGAAACAATGGGTCTTTTCTTAGCTGGGTATCTTGGTGTAAATGTTGCGGCACTTTCTACTTCTGTATTATTAGGTATCCAACCCTTACTATTCCATGAAGCGAATGGTACGCCACTTTATAACCCATATGGTCTTTCTATAACTATACCAGCAATGATGAGTGTCCATCTGTTAGTAATAGGAATTGTTGAAGGTCTCTTCACCGTGTGTGTCTATAATTTTGTAAAAAGTGTGTCAAAAGATGCAATTTTTATCGAAGAAAAGAAGAAAAGGACTCCGTTGTTGCGATTAAAGAGACTGTTATTGGTCATGGTAATTTTATGTCCATTAGGTTTGATTGATCATGCCACCGCTTGGGGTGAATGGGATTTATCTGAATTAGTTAAGAATTTAAAACAGAATCATTTGCCTGCAGTACAACCAAAAGGTATGGTGAATGGTTTTTCATTTCATGCACTTTTCAGTGATTACTTTATTCCAGGACTGCCATTAGCACTTGGGTATATTTTAAGTGGCGTAACAGCCATAATCGTTTTTTTACTCATTTTTCGTTTATTTAATGGAAGAAGGCAAAGTTGATGCCTGAATGGATGAAAGAATCTTCCACGTCCTTTGAACCTAATAAAAAAGAAACCTTTATGCTTAAAAATCGAAAAGGAATCCTTTTTTTATTAAATAAATTTCAGGTGAGTGGGAAACGCAATAAGACTATTCTCAGTGATATACACCCAGCAATTCAACTGATCAGTACTTTTTTACTAATTGTTTTAATCAGCACAACACAAAAAGTTCTTGTTTTGTGGCTCTTAGGCATCTACCTAAGCATGTTACTTTTAGTTGAAAAACTAACTATTCTACGAAACATTGTCAAAAAAGCTAGTATCCTCATTTTGATGCCGCTGATTATCTATTTACCGATCTTTTTTTTAGGTCAATTTAGTTTATTATTTATTGTTCATTTGTTTTTTTTAGCCATAGTGATTAGTCAATATATGGAAACAACCAACATGAATCAATTTATAGCAGCATTAAAAATCTTTCATTTTCCGAATATAATACTTTTACAATTAGATATTACGATTAAATATATCTTTTTCTTTGGAAATCTCTTAATCCAACTGCTTGCCGCTGTAGAAGCTAGAGCAGTTGGTGGGAATATCCAGTTGAGTACGGGTAGTAATTTAATCAGTCTTATCTCTTTAAAATCTTTTACGTATGGGAAAAAGTTGGACATGGTGATGGAAGCAAGAGGATATACTGGTCAATATTATCGAGTAAAGCAACCATTAAAAACGAAAGATTTTTTGGTTAGTATTGCCTATCTTTTATTTTTCGGGGGGTTGCTTTATTTAGGGAGGAACTAATATGTATCGAGTAAATCATTTGGTTTATCGCTATCAAACGAAGCCTGTTTTTTTGCCTTGTAATTTGGAAATAGCCAGAGGAGAATATCTGGTTTTGATGGGAGATAACGGCAGTGGCAAATCCACTTTTTTAAATTTGCTTGCAGGTTTTTTAAAACCTTCCGAGGGAACGATTTATTTTATGGAACAATCATTAACGGCCTGGAAAAAAGACCCTATTCATAAAAAGAAGTATTATGCTCATTTGGGTATATTATTTCAAGAGACGGACACACAATTATTTAATGCAACAGTTTATGACGAATTGGCATTTGGCCCTAGACAGCTCCAACTATCCGAGCATGAAACAGCAAAAAGAATTAATGATTGTTTGAATTTATTAAAAATTACCCATTTAAGCAATCAAGTGCCTTATCAATTATCGGGAGGAGAAAAGAAAAAAGTGGCTTTTGCTAGTCTGTTAGTAATGAATCCAGACGTGTATTTATTAGATGAGCCGTTTGCTGGGTTGACAAAAGAATCGGAAAAATTATTTAAAAAGATAATAAAAAATCTGCATCAACTTGGTAAAACAATTATCCTTTCCACCCATGACTATTTGAGTATTTGCGAGGAAGCTGATTCCATTTTATTGTTTGATTCGGCTGTCACAAGGTACTCAAAGGAAGAGATAGAAGCCAATGCTAACTTGTTACAACATTTAAAACGGTATTAAGTGTACAAATATTGACAATAATTGATACTATGAATCGTGATTTTTTCTAATGTGGAGATGTCTATAATTAATTATGTAAAAGAAAATCAATAGGAGATGGTTTAAATGTCTGTCATGAAAACGAAAGAACAAAATTTAGTTCGCGAATTACAAAAAATGGATAAGTTGGCTGTTGCATATTCAGGTGGAATTGATAGCTCTTACTTGCTAAAAAAAGCTTTGGACACTTTAGGTGCTGAAAATGTACTTGCGGTTGTTGTAAATTCAGAATTATTTTCTGATGATGAGTTTGATAAAGCGGTTGATTTAGCTAATGGGTTGGGAGCAAATGTGTTAGGCCTTGAAATGAGCGAATTAGCGGATGATAGAATTGTTGCAAATAACCCTAATAGCTGGTTCTACAGTAAAAAATTATTATATAAAACTATTCGTTCGGCTATTCAGAAAGAGGGATTTGATGTTCTGGCCGATGGGATGATTATGGATGATAATACTGACTTTCGTCCTGGATTAAGAGCAAGAGATCAAGAAGGGGTCATCAGTCCGCTACAACAAGCTAAATTATATAAAATTGAAATACGTCAACTTGCTAAAGACGCAGGTATTTCCAATTGGAGTAAAGTTGCCTCATGTAGCATTGCTTCAAGAATTCCTTATGGCATTAAGTTAACACGCTCAGCTATTGATCAAGTATTTGCTAGTGAAAAATATTTACGGGAAATAGGTTTTCCAATTGTCCGTGTCAGAGCACATCATGATTTAGCACGGATTGAAATTCCAGAAGACAAACTTTCTCTGTTATTAGAAAACAGAGAAAAAATTGCAGATTATCTTAAAAAACAAGGATTTAATTATGTAACTTTTGACTTAGAAGGATTTAAATCTGGTCGAATGAATGATATCCTCACAGAAACTGAAAAAAAAGTTTTTTGTGAATGTTAGACAGATAAATTTATAAAATTGAGTCGGTGTAACGGAGTCAGGACAGGGGTATTCCGTTACAAAAACCAAGTTTTCTGCTCGATTAGGTCGGTTGTTTTCATTGATTACTCTGCCAGTAGTTTATTAACTTTTAAGCCTAGGAAAAATTCCCTTTGGATTTTTCCTAGGCTTTTTGTCTATTTAATCATTTGATATTTGCTAAAAAGAAATTAGCTGTAGAATTTTTTAAGATTACCAGTGATTGTTCAATTTGAGGAAAATAAATGGATTGTTTGGACTGGTTGATTAGTCGATTATTTTTGGGATTCGTGAGTGAAAGTATTTGCTGTGAATAGTTAAATAACTCAATGTTTAGTGTGTCCGGCCTAACTGGCGTTAATTTTTTTAAGTAGTGTTGTGTTTTCATAAGTTCTAAAAGAAGCTCTTCCATAGCAGTTTGCATTTCCAACAGTTGATCATTTAGTTGTTTTTGTTGCATTAAGCTTTCAGCAGAGGCATCGTTACTATAAATAGGAGATTCAAGAACAATTTCTTGAATAGAATAGTTTACTCTACGTTGTACTCGATAAGCTAGTACCCAAGCATCACTTGGTAACGTGGTCTCTTCATTGATTAACGCTAGCAAAATAGAGCTGATCGTTTTTGACCAACTATTGATATTTTTACGTAATACTTGACTATGCCATGTTGGGAAAATAAAAAACATGACAAAAGCAATCAGCGCACCAATAATTACATCAAAAACTCTTGTATAGCCTGCAGAACTACCACCTAATGTGAAAGTTAACCAAGTGGTCACACTTAGCATTAGAAATGCTTGACTTAATTTACGGACGGTTTCATACAATATAACTAGCAAACAAGACAATAGCATTGGCCATAAAGGATTTAGGTTTGTTAAGTTAGCAATTAATTGAGACAAAAAGATGCCTAAACAACCACCTAAAATAGAACCAATAGTTCTTGAAGTGATTTTACCGAGTGTACCATGATACCCTGGCATAACCATCAAACAACCAGAAATAACTACCCAGAATTCGTGATTAGCTAAAGGCAAAGGGTACATGTAATTAAGTATAAGCGAACAAAAATGACAAACTAAACCTGTTAAAGCTAAACGAATTGCGAATCTAGCAGAGCTGCCTTTGTAAGAATGAAGGATCTCTTTGGCTTCTGCAAGTCCTTCTTTTGTGGGTAAGAAAGATTTAAATGAGATTTTTTTAGAGGATTGTTTGTTTTGTATCAAAAGGATTGCTGATTTTATTTCGGTGTTTGCTGAAGCAAATTCTTGAAGAGGCAGGGTTAATTGTTCTCCTTTTAAAAAGAGTTGAATTGCTTTTAAAGCAGGAAGATTTTCAGCTGCATTGGTTGAATCTAACGAGCCTGCAATTGCATCTGCTTGTGAAACCAAGGGATAAATCCATGGTGTTTTTTGATGATTGACCCAGGGCATTGTTTCAACAGATTCGCGTACTTTTATTCTGAAATGGACATAGCGTGTGGGTTTTCCTTGTGCTAATAAATATAATTGTTCATATAAATCGGCTACTAATTTTCGTGCTTCATTATTTTGCGGCTTAGAATAAAGACAATAGAACAAACAAAGGATGGACATACCTAAAATTATTGCACCCAGACCTTCAAAAGTTTGACCAATAGACAAATTGCCTTTTAATTGCGCACCAGCTAGTAAAGAAATGGTCCCAAAGAGACATCGAATATACAGACCAATACTAAAGTTTCTTACAATCCCTGAAAAATACAAACCAAGGACGAATAATAAAATAATGAATATACTTGACGACTGTAAAAGTATCCCCAGACTGGCACCAAGAAAAATCATTAAAATACCATCTATGGCACTTCTTTGTGGAGAGCTATGTCGTGTTAAGACACAAATTACAGTGCCCAAAAAGCTACCAACATTTACTAAAACAAAAGCGAAAGGAAAGACTATTGTTAGAACAGCACCAACAGCATTTGCAATAATGATACTAAGAACAAGAGCAAACCAGTTCTGTCTTGTATCAAAAGTTAGTATAGGACGACTATACGCCCAAGACGATTCTAAGAAGACCTCAAAAAATTTTTTGATAGATAATTTCACAAAACATTCCTTCTTTAAAAATTTATTAGAAGCTAAAAAATTATTCCTCTGCTAGTATACACCTCTAAAATTTTTTTCAAATTTGCTCTTTTTAAGAAAACTCACAATTATAAGCCAACATTAAGTTTAGCCATATATTTTTGTTGAATAAATTCTGTAAGCTCATGCCAACTTTCTTCATTTTCAATGGAATCTAAGTAGAAAATATCTTGATTAGAAGTAGCTTTTTCGAAGGAATCTGTGATGATGATATCCGCATTTGTGAAGTCTTCGGTAATAGAGATTGCGTTTGTATTATATAAGGAGGATAACCGTGTTTTAATAAAATAACTTGCATAAAAATCTTTGATAATTTGTAAATAGATTCTCACTTGTACTTTTTTTTCGGACACAGACAATGTGTAAAGCAGTTGACTGAGTAACTCTAAATGCGTTTCTTGGTGAACTAATTTTGCCACCGTTCGTTTTATTCGATTAAAGTATGCCACATCTGACGGAGTACAAATTTCTGGCTGCGGTAGATAAAGTGTTAAAAAAGTATAATAATTGCCCTCCGTTAAAAAGTACCAAGCATTAAAAATAGAAAGATAGTAAACGTATTGATAATCATGCTGATTTGTCAGTAAGTAGGCTACTTGCTTAAACAATTTTTTTGATAAGACACAATAAGGATGGTTAGATTCTATAAATAATTTTTCTATTTGTTTCGTTTGCTTTTCCGAAAAGATATAAGGGATAAAAATGCGAGATAAAAAATTAAAGTATAAAATTTCAGTTTTTCTTGTTTCGCATTGAATGTCAGCGAAAGAGTGTTCAAGAAAAAATAAAGTCACATGACTGTATTGATTGATCAGAATAAAAAAAGAATGCAGGTTTTTAGAGTGCGGCATCTTTAAGAAGTTTTGTGCACTTGTTCTAGTTTTAAATATCGCATATAAAATATAAAACGCTCTTTTCTTCATTCGGACATTTTTATAGGATCGTTCAAGAAGTTCATCGGGTAGACTTTTTTTTATTTCTTCAAGACTTATTTTAGAAAAAGGCCAAGCCAATTCTTGAAAGGAATCTTGTAGGAAAATGAAAGAAAACACTCGAATCGATAATTCATTGCCAGTTAATTGATAAATACCCTTAATACTAACGATTACTATATCAAAAATTTTAAAAAAGTTATTCAGTTGTTTCGTGATTTTTACCAGATAATGTTCAGAAATATATAAAACTTTAATTAATTCGTTTTTATCAATGGAAGAATGTGTGACCAATTGTACGCAATAATTAAATTGTACATTGTTTTTTAAAAGATTGAGTTTTAACGTGTAGGCGTATTCGACCGCGCTTTTTTGGTACGCTGGATTTACACAAACAATGCCATTATTGTTAGAGACAATAAAATGTTGGATTTGATAAGTATCCTCGAATTCTTGATTTATTTTTATCAGATTTTCCTTGACCGTTCTTTTTGAAATTTTTAAATTGGAAGAAATTTCATTTAATGACGTATGAGCTCGCTTCACTATATAAAATAAAATTTCTAGCTCATTCGTTAGGTAGGATGGAAACATGTTATGGACCTCCAAAAGTAAAATTTAGGTTCATTGTAGTCTACTTTCTTTAAATTTTTGTATTGATATGTTAACACAAGCGTAATAAGAAGCGGCCATCACAATTAATGTACAGCCTTATACATTAATTGTGTGTGGCAAAGCAATTTCAATGTTGATAAGCTAGCAGTAGTTAGAATAATTATTATTTAGTTTCTAATTCCAAAAAAGGTCAAGGTGAGTAAGCAATGAAAAAAATCAACGAACAATTAAAAATGAAAATGCCAACCTACAAAAGAAAAAAAAGCATTGCTTATTTCTTTTACTCTTGTCTACTATTGGTATCGATTTCTTGTTTTTTGAGCGTGCATTTTCAAGAATGCGAGGCAGCTTCGCTCTATCAAGCGGGAGGGATAGCCATTGATTTGAGAACTGATTTACCTTATGGAATGGAGATAAGCCATGACGGTGGTAGTGGTCCTGATGGATCATTTGGAGGAAAATTACACGTAAAATTATACGGAACAGTGGACACTTCTCATACACAAAAAATTACTGCTCTTGCTTTCGATACCGATGGGATGCAATATGGTCTGATGTTTCATTTACCAGAAAATATAAGTGCAGATAATTTTAAAGCGGCTTATGACAAGGCTTATGCGGATAATCCAGAAAATTTTTATTCAATTAGTGGACAAAAAAATACACGAATATCAATCATCAATACAAAAGGAATGCGGACGTTTAACGGTTTTTCAGAAGATGGTTCACCAGGGTGGGGTGATCCCGAACAAGACTATAGTGGGGTTGATACTGAGCATCAGGTGATGTTTTGTGAACGTGGAGATTCTATTGATTTGTCTCTTGGAAAAATTTATGACATTTGGAGTAATGAACCTGATAAAACTAAAATAACATTTGAGCTTCATTTTGATTTAGATGTGGCAACTTTGATGAAAGATGGCGATTCGAAGGATTATTCCCTCAATAAAAGTTTAACGAAACATCGCTTACCTGTATCAAATGTTTTGTCGGATGGTAATGAGAGTGATCAATTTTTGTTATCGGCAGATTTTTTTGGCCGGACGTATGAATTGGGTAGATTTTCAGATACAACGAATACAGTTAATCATAATATGGTAACGGCTAGTGCAGACATGTGGTTACGTGCGACAAGTTTAGCGGCAGCAGCAAAGCAAGATCCAAATAATTTGAATCATCAAATTATTACTGGAATCACCGGGAAAGTGGCTACTTGGTCTTCTTATATCTCGCCATGGGACAGCGGTGATAAAGACAATCCATTATCCAATTACAATACCCAAGATGCCTCTAAATATCCTGAAATACCTGAAAGCACAACGATGTTACCAGGGGAGTTTTTATCACCAAAGTTTACGATGAACCAAAGACAAGACAATCCGCTTAATTGGACAGATGGGTATGTTGCTCAACGGTTTGCGCGCGTAGTTAATTTTCATACTCACACAGTTGATCCTAAGGCCAATGTGAATGTCTCTTCACAACAACAAAACGGGTTAACAACCTATTTATTTAGTGGCAAAGATGGTTGTGGGCTGCCGTTAGTCAATCCGCCAGGAACGGATTCTTCAGAGCCCACAGATAAAACATATATGCGCGTCACAATAGATCCATACCAAGTGCCAAGTTTAGAAAGGGCAGCTTTTGTTAAAGGTCAAACAACATTTCACCCGCAACAAAAGATACCAGTAGAACTAGCCGTTAAGGCTCCGACAACTAGAAAAGTTCAGATTGAAGAAAAAATTTCAGGTGCTGCCCAAACTGATTTTCATAAAATTGGGGAGCAAGATTTAAAAAATTTACCAGTCACAGATGATTGCGTTAGTTTTAACTGTTTAGCAGATGCTTTACCAACTTCAGGAGATTACACATTAACATTTAGAATTCTTGATGTTGATGATACATCTAAAAGCTACTCAAATGAGAAAAGTTTAGCTGTGCACATTGATCAAGCGCAAATTAAAGTTAAATCTCAAGATACGATTTATCAATATACTCAATGGCAACCAGAAAGTGAAGTGACTAGCTTACAAACACCAGATGGTAAAAAAGGTGATTTTCGAGACGTAAGTGTCACCATATATAAACTGGACGGAGAGCAAAAGGTCCCAGTAGATGCGGTGGATACAAAAGTGGTTGGTAAATATGAAATTGATTATAACTACCTAGGATTAGAGGCGCAGACTGCACTAGAAGTCATTCCCTCTTCAGCTCATATTGGTGCACATAACGACAGCTTTTCTGTGGGGACGCCCTTCGATCCAAAACGTCTTTTTGATAGTGCAACAGATAATGATGGACAGTCCATTCCTTATAGTAAGATAACGATTCGCTATACGCCTAAGCAGGTAAACGATGAAGTAGCGGGCATCTATAGAATTACTTATGATATCTCTAAAATAGTAGGTTTTAGTAAAAGTGTTACTGTTGATTGGACCTACTATTACTCTAATCGTCTAGACTTTTATCACTTATCTGAACAACTAATGCCTTTTGAGAACGTAAAATTTAATGGCCAAGATCAAACACAGACATTAAAAAGTTGTGAGATGAACATTGAAGATACGGGGGATCCTAATCGGACAACTGGCTGGCAGCTTGAAGTAGCCTATAATTTAAATGATCAGAAAACACAAGCGTGGAAAGACGCAGGGCTTGATCTCACGCTAAATCCAAAGTCAGTCGATTATGTAACAACTGAGCAAAATATCATGGTTAACGATGAGCAACAATTAGTAGCTGATGTAAGTAACCAATCTATCAAAAATAAAAAAGTTTTGACGAAATTACAATTATTGCCCACATTAACTATTTCAAAAGTCACACCTGCTGATAAATATGAAGCTCAGTTAATTTGGAACTTAGAAGCAACACCGTAAGGGAAGAGGGAATAACTGTGAAATGGTTTATCTATGATTTATTGTTTGTTGCCTTTATTCTCGGTTTGCCAATTCAAGCACAAGCTGAAGACAAGACAATTGACGCACAAGCTGGCACAAAAGTCATGGTAATAGTGAAAGAGAGTGAGGATATTGTTCCACATCCCAATGAGCTTATACCGCAGACTAACGATATGCCAACTTCACGAGGACAACCTAATTTTTTACCAAAAACAAACGAGATTACGTCTCAAGAGACGATTTTAGGAATCGTGGTACTCGGAAGTACATTAATCGCCGGACTTTATAAAGAAAAGAGGAAAAATAATGAATAAAAAAATAATTGGTTTAACTGTCACTTTAGGAACGGGAATCTTTTTAATTGGACAACAAACTGTGAATGCGGCTGATAATACAAATACCACAGCGAATGTGTCGGTTTTGGGTGGCGGATTAACCATTACACCATTAGCACAAATTAACTTCGGGACGGTGACAAAAGACGGCCAAGATCATACGCAACCAGATCAAAGCAAGTCGCAACTTATCATTAATGATAATCGTGGGACAACGAATACAGGTTGGTATCTGACAGCGAATTTAGAAGATAAAGGAAAAGGTGTCACTGGCTTAGACGGAATGACACTTCATTTAGACACTAAAAAACCTGACGGATCTTCTGAAAAAGGTACCTTTACGGGCGTTGATTTAACCACAGATGCTTCAACCATTATTTCGCTAGATAAAAGTGATATCCGTTTATCAGACACTGTCACGACAGCCGATTTAAATGCAACGTTAAATATACCTAAAAGTATTGCTGCAAATACCTACTCTGGGACCATCGTCTGGAATGCCATCGATGGAGCACCCGCCTAAGAATTTAACATAAAACGATGTAAGAAAACGAGGCAGATAAATTGAAAAGAATTTTAAAGATACTTTTTATATTGACTATTCTCTGTTTAGGTGGAGCGATGCGTGCCTGGGCAGAGCCGTCTAATACCAATAGTTCAGCAACAATTGACAATGCGAATGCGTATACAGTCACACCCGTTTTCGGAGCAACTCAAAATAACAAAACCAGTAATTTTTTTGATATGACATTAACTCCGAAACAAAAAGATACATTCAAATTAACGATAACCAATACTACGCCGAACCCTCAAAAATTTAAAGTTCATGTAAATACAGCAACAACAAATAGTAATGGGATAGTTGACTATACAAAAAGTAGCTTTGAAAAAGATCCATCGATGAGTTTGGTACTTAGTGATTTGATTAGTCCCAATAGGAAAGACATTAGTGTCCCCGGTAAACAATCACAAACGATTGATTTTCAAATAACGATGCCAGAAAAGTTATTCTCAGGAATTTTATTAGGTGGAGTGACGATTCGACCAGTAGAGATAGCTGGGGACCAAAGCAAGGGTGGGATTCAAAATGTTTATATGCATACGATTGCTATTCGGGTGAATGAAACAGCAGAGACCATACCTGCAAAATTGGAAAGTGGTTCTGTTAAAATTGGGCAAATTAACCGCCACAATACTGTTTCGATGGAAATTAAAAATCCACAGCGGAAGTTATTGTCAAAAGTCGAAGGAGATTTTTTTGTTAAAGAAAAAGGAACAAACAAAACGATCATTCACGAAAAGAAAAATAATCTTAGTTTTGCACCAAACACAAGGTTTGACCTACCTATTTTACTGAAAGATTCGTTTAAACCTGGAGACTATACCTATACCATTAAGTTGAAAAACCATGAGGGGAGCTGGACGTTCTCAAAAGATTTCACGATAAACAAAAAGCAAGCTGATCAGTATAATAAGCGTTCTGTTGATCATAAAGTCAAAAACCTTCACTGGCTTAAGTACCTCATGGCCTTTTTAATTCTAGTTATTTTAGGTACCGTCTGCTATATCTTGGGAAAAAAGAAGGGAAAAATGAGGTTGTAAAACCTGCCTTTAAAATAGTTGACAATTATGCAGAAAAAATCATGCCAGTATGAATTATCTATGACATAAGGGAAGAATAGCTGTCTAGCAAGGATAAATTGTCAAATTAGCGTTAATTTACGCAAGTCATTGGTGTTCCTTATTTTGGAAAGTAGTATTATACTATTATTGTTCAATGATTCACAAAAGAAACAAGGAGGAAAGAACCATGTATAAAGCAATTGTCGCAGCAAAAGGAAAAACAACAAAAATTGTTGAAAAAGAATCGCGTCCATTGAAAGATAATGAAGCGCGGTTGAAAATGGAAGTCTGTGGTGTCTGTCATACGGATTTACACGTTAAGAATGCAGATTTTGGCGATGTTAGCGGTTGTACCTTAGGTCACGAAGGAATTGGGATTGTGACGGAGGTTGGAAAAGACGTTACTAGTTTAAAGATTGGTGATCGTGCATCTGTTGCATGGTTTTATGAAGGCTGCGGGCATTGCGAATATTGTACTTCTGGTCGAGAAACGCTTTGTCGTTCAGTAAAAAATGCTGGATATACAGTTGATGGTGCCATGGCCGAAGAATGCATCGTCACAGACGGTTATGCAGTGAAAGTGCCAGAAAATTTAGCATCAGAGCCAGCTTCCTCTATTACTTGTGCAGGGGTAACAACCTACAAAGCGATAAAAGAATCTGGGATTCGTCCAGGTCAATGGCTAATGATTTCAGGATTAGGTGGGCTAGGTAATCTAGCTTTACAATATGCCAAGCATGTCTTTAATGCAAAAGTAGTAGCTGTTGATGTGAATGATAATCAGTTAGCTTTTGCGAAAGAAATGGGTGCTGATCTTTTAATTAATTCAGTTAAAGATCCTGATTTTGCTGCACAACTTCAAAAAGAAATTGGCGGTGTCCATGCAGCAGTAGTCACTGCGGTAGCTAAATCAGCATTTAATGGCGCAGTCGATGCAGTCCGTGCGGGAGGAACGGTTGTCGCCGTTGGATTGCCTGTTGAGACAATGGATTTATCTATTCCACGTCTTGTTCTTGATGGCATTCACGTAGTCGGATCGTTAGTTGGAACCCGTCAAGATTTAAGAGAAGCTTTCCAATTCGGTGCAGAAGGAAAAGTTGTTCCTGTTTGTCAAACACGCCAACCAGAAGAAATTAATGCTATTTTTGAAGAAATGGAACAAGGAAAAATTCGCGGGCGAATGGTCATTGATTTTCGCAGTTAATTTAGTTTTTTAGTGATTCGTTGATTTAATCTGAAAACCATGAAAGGATGGATAGAATGTTTGCGAATCTTACTCTCCGTGAGAGACGACTGCTTAAACAAGCACAAGTGGGAGCCACAATTAGCTTTATTCTTTTGTTTGTACCAATTCTGACAATCAGTCTTTTGCATACTAGTGACTTATTAGCAAAATGGCTAGGTATAGTTGGGGTAATTATGGTTTTACCATTGTTGTATTTTGCGTGGCAGATTTTAAAGATAGCCTATAAAGATCAAAAAGATAATCCAACGCCTCCTTTGTGGGTTCCGAAAGTTTATGGAATTGGGCTTTCGATCAATCCCTATCATCGGTTTGGAAAGTTAATTTTTATATTGCTAGCGGTACTGATAGTTGGCATCATCATTAGTTTGCTTTTCACACCAGCAAGTCAAATCAATCACTAAAAAACGAGTAATCAACACCCTCTTGCCGAGCAGGAGGGTGTTGATTATTTTTAAATAGACTAAATTTGAGTAACAGGTATTAGATTTTTGAAAAAGTCTTTCTTTTTCTGATGTAGATATTTTCGCAATAAAATCATCATTATAAGTGAATTAACAGGTTTATCAAGGGTTAATACTTGTTAATGGTGGCTGCTATAATTAACCGTTGACAAACACAAAAAAACCATCATACGATAATTATGTTATTAAAAAAGTGAAAAATTGGTAGTCAACAAATGAAAACGCATTCATCGGGAAATTGTGATTCTGTACTAAAATTTTTATATAAGATGAAAATAGATTGTTTTCATTTAATAATTTATTGAAAGGATGTGTTTATGAAGGGGTTACTGAAACTGACTTTCTAACAGTCTCAGTAAACTAAGAAAATCGTTATGACTTTTTATGACTTTTCATCTGGATAAAACTTTGTTGGGTTTTGGATTTTGCGAGTAATTGTGTCGGAACTATTCTATGGGGAGCAATTTTAAGGAGGAAAAAATGAACAAAGAGTATCAGGGTAAAAAAATTTACGGTAAAAAGCACTGGTTGACATTTTTATTAGTGAGTTCGTCTGTATTGGCGTTCCATTCGTTTGTTACGATGGATTCTCAAGTGGTTGATGCGCAAGAGCAAACAGCAAAAGAAGACGTAGCTGATTCAGCAACGTCAGTCGGAGCAATTGTGTCGATTGAAAAAGCGGAGAAAAACTTTGTCATTACGTATGCTTCTGGAAAAAAAGCACAAATTAGTATTTTAAACGACCATCTTTTTCGCTATCATCTAGATCCAACTGGTAAATTTGAAGAATATCCAACGCCAAATGATCCAAAGCATGTTGCGAAAATTACGGCTAAAACAATGGCCGACTATGGTACACAAGCCTTTGAGCAAACGAACGTCACAGATTCAGGAAACCAATTTATTCTAGAAAATAATGGTTTAAAAATTATATTCGAAAAAGAAAGCGCTTTAATGGAGGTTCTAGACAAGAAAAAGAATCAAGTTATTTTAGAAGAAACCGCTCCGCTATCCTTTAAAAATGATAAAGCTACACAAACGTTAAAACAAAGTAGTCAAGAAAATTATTTTGGCGGAGGAACTCAAAATGGTCGATTTACGCATAAAGGAACAGCTATCCAGATTGTCAATACGAACAATTGGGTAGATGGCGGAGTAGCATCGCCTAACCCATTTTATTGGTCAACTGCAGGGTATGGCGTTGTTCGAAATACATGGAAACCTGGCAACTATGATTTTGGAAGTCATGATCCACAAACAACCACAACAACGCACGAAGGAACAGATTTTGATGCTTTTTATTTCTTTAATGATTCCTCAGCAGGTATTTTAAAAGATTACTATGAATTAACCGGGAAACCAGCTTTGATGCCGGAATACGGGTTCTATGAAGCACATTTAAACGCGTATAATCGGGACTATTGGGTGAAAGTAGCAGAAGGAACCGCGGGAGCAGTTAAGTTTGAAGATGGTAATTTTTACAAAGAATACCAACCAGGCGATTTAGGAAACTTAAATGGCACGTTAGAATCTTTAAATGGAGAAAAAGAGAATTATCAATTTTCTGCACGCGCAGTTATTGATCGATATAAGAAAAACGATATGCCGTTAGGGTGGTTCTTGCCAAATGACGGCTACGGTGCTGGCTATGGCCAAACAGATTCATTGGACGGCGATGTACAAAACTTAAAAGAATTTACAGAGTATGCTCAAGCCAATGGTGTTGAAGTGGGGCTGTGGACCCAATCTAATCTCCATCCAGCGGATCCTAAAAATCCTAAAAAAGGAGAACGGGATATTGCGAAAGAAGTTAGTGTCGCTGGTGTTAAAGCTCTCAAAACTGACGTGGCGTGGGTCGGGTATGGGTATTCCTTTGGCTTAAATGGTGTAGAAGATGCCGCGAATGTTTTTGTAAAAGAAACAGACGGCGCAGTTCGTCCGATGATTGTTTCATTAGATGGTTGGGCCGGAACCCAACGGCACGCTGGTATCTGGACAGGCGATCAAACGGGTGGTCAATGGGAATATATTCGCTTCCATATCCCAACATATATCGGGACTTCGTTGTCTGGACAACCAAATGTCGGTTCAGATATGGATGGAATTTTTGGTGGAAAAAATAAAGAGGTCAACATACGTGATTTCCAATGGAAAACTTTTACACCAGTGCAGCTAAATATGGACGGCTGGGGCTCCAATCCAAAAACGCCATTTGCTTTTGATCAAGAAGCCACAGATTTGAACCGAGCGTATCTAAAATTAAAATCAATGATGATGCCTTATAACTACAGTATTGCCAAGGAATCAGTTGATGGACTACCAATGGTACGGGCCATGGCTTTAGAATTTCCTAATGAAGGAACAGCATATACAAAAGATTCTCAATACCAATATATGTGGGGACCCAATTTACTCGTTGCCCCAATTTATAATGGCAATCAAGATGAGGCAGGAAATTCAATCCGTGATGGAATCTACTTACCAGATGAAAAACAAGTCTGGGTTGACTTATTTACAGGCGAAAAATATCAAGGTGGCCGTGTCTTAAATGGAGTAAAAACACCGCTGTGGAAGGTGCCCGTTTTCGTCAAAGATGGCAGTATTATCCCAATGACGAATCCAAACAACAATCCAAAGGAAATCCAACGAGATCAACGATCTTTCTTGATTTATCCAAATGGCGCCACTTCTTTTAATATGTATGAAGATGACGGAATTTCAACTAGTTATGAAGCTGGGCAATCAGCTACGACTAAAATAAATAGTCAAGGCCCTAAATCAAACGAAAAAGGGGATCTGACCGTTACTATCGAACCGACAAAAGGAAGTTACAAAGGCTTTGTTGATGAACGAAGCACCACGCTTGATTTGTTAGCTTCAGAAGCGCCCGAAAGCGTAACAGCAATGGTGGGGGGAACAGAAGTAACCTTGAAACAAGCAGCTAATAAAGAAGAATTTTTAGCTGGCACAAATCTATATTATTTTGATAAAGAATTCCAAGTGAATCAGTATCTTTCTGAAGCTTCAGGAGAAAAACTGAACCAATCAGCGTTATCAGTAAAACTAGCGAAACAATCTGTGACCGCCAAAGATGTTCAAATAACTGTCAAAGGTTTCATTAATAAAGGAACGGTTGACGGAGGAAATACAACGGTCGATGACCAGTTAACTATTCCGGCAAATGTCGCAATCAATGAAGAAAAAACAACGCCATCTTCTTTGACTCTTCAATGGGATCAAGTAACTGAGGCAACAAGTTATGAAGTAGAGCGTGACGGGACTGTTTTCGGAAATATTCAAACGAATACAGCAACATTTGATGGATTTTCCTTCCTAAGCGAACATACTTTTCGAGTTCGAGCTGTTGGAAAAAACGGGGTCTCTGAATGGAGTGAACCGATTAAAGGAAAAACACAAGATGATCCCTATAAAGAAACAATTAATCAAGTCAAAGCAACAAGTAATTTACCAGAACAACCAGGCGCAGAATTGAAGAAATTAACAGATAAAGATTTGAGTACAGGTTGGCATACGAACTGGTCAACCGGCATCGCTAATCCAAGTGATGGAAATTTCTTGTCTTTAAAATTTGATCTTGGTGCGGAGTATCAAATGGATAAAATTGAATACTTGCCAAGAGACAATGCCGGCAACGGAAATATTTTGCAGCTCCAGTATCGGACGTCGAAAGATGGAGCTAATTGGACAGAGTTTTCAGAACCTATTAACTGGAAGCAAGATGCTTTGACAAAAACCATTGAAACGAAGGACCAAGCGTATCGTTTTGTTGAAATGAAGGTATTAAAATCGGTGGGTAATTTTGGCTCTGGTCGTGAGATGCTCTTTTACAAACAACCAGGAACAGAAGGAATCTTACATGGAGACATTACTAACGATGGAACGATTGATGAAAATGATGCAATGAGTTATCGAAACTATACAGGCTTAGAATCTGTGGACAGTGACTTTAATGGCTATGTTGAAAAAGGCGATTTAAATAAAAATGGGGTAATTGATGCTTATGATATCAGTTATGTTTTACGACAATTAGATGGCGGAATTGAGATACCTGATGTCGAAGAAATTGCGGGCGGTTTATCCCTTGCTGTGGTTAATGAAAATGGCAAGGATACCTATCTTCCTGGCGATACATTAACCTTTACACTTAAAGGTCAAGACTTAAAAAACATTAATGCGTTAAGCACAAAAATGTCCTTTGATTCTAGCAAATTTGAACTTGTCGGTCAGCCTGCAACCACGAATAATACAAAACAAATGGAAAATTATTCTAAATATCGGAAACATTCAAATGATGTGGAGAATCTATATTTAGTTCTTAGTAATCAAGGAAATAAACAATTGTTAAATGGTTCAATGGACTTAGTTACCTTTAAAGTTAAATTAAAAGAAACAACTCGCGTAAAACGTGCGACAACTGTTGAGCAGCCATTACAATTTGATATGAGTCAAGGCTTATTAGTAGGCCAAGGATTCCAACAAGCCACACTTTCAGATTTTTCTGTAACAGTGAAGCCCACAGAGCTAGTAGATAAAGAGTTATTACAAGCGCTAATTACGCTAAATCAAGCACGTGTCGAAAAAGAATATACGCCTGAAACTTGGGCAATCTTTAAACCAATCTTAGATGAGGCAGTAGCTGTTCTAGCCAATGAACAAGCCACACAGACAGACGTTTCTGCTGCCGCGGAAAACCTAGAAAAGGCTGCAAGTCAGTTGGAAAAAATGCCTGATGTAGCGAATAAAGCTGATTTAGAAAAAGCAATTCAAGAGGGGCTAGCGAAGAAACCAAGTGATGGGCAAGAATTCACCGAAGAAACTAAAAAAGTTCTCGAAGAGTCATTAGCAGCAGCTCAAAAAGTATTTGCTCAAGAAAAAGTTACTCAAGAAGAAATAGACCAAGCGACTAAAACATTGCGTGAAGCAATTGCACAATTAAAAGAACAACCCGTCGCCGTTGATAAGGAAACCTTAAAAGAGCAAATCGCTCAAGCCCGAGGAAGAAAGCCGGAAGAAGGATACCAATTTACAAAAGAAACAGAAAAACAATTGCAAGAAGCAATTCAAGCGGCTGAAGCAATCGTAGCGAAAGAAACGGCGACAAAAGAAGAAGTCTCTGAGGCTCTAAACGCATTGGAAACTGCAATGGCTCAATTAAAAGAAGTACCACTTGTAAATAAAGACCAATTACAAGAAGTTGTCAAACGAGCGCAGCAAGTCACTCCAAGTGAAGGGCACCAATTTACTGCCTCCTCGTTACAAGATTTACAAAAAGCGCTTTTAGCAGCTAAAAACACATTGAAAAACCCAGCAGCTAATCAAAAAATGATTGAGGAAGCGGTTGCTGAATTAACTAGTGCCATCGATGGGTTACAAGAAGAAGTGTTAGTTACAGATAAAAAAGCCTTAGAGGAAATGATAGCCAAAGCAAAAGCAATCAAACCATCTGCCGGAAAAGAATTTACCAGCGAGTCTAAAGCGCGCTTAACTGAAGCAATTGACCAAGCGGAAGGGATTTTAGCTGATAAAAATGCTCGGCAAGAACAAATTGATACTGCTGAAAAAAATGTAAAAACTGCTTTGGATAGTTTAGAGGAACAAGTCCTTCAAACGGATAAAACAAAGTTGAAAGAACTGCTTCAAAAAGCAGAAACATTGAAACCTAAAGCAGGAAAACAATTTACAAAAGCATCGCAAGAAGCTTTAGCTGAAGCAATTAAACAAGCAAAAGCACTTGTTGAGGACCCAAGTGCGACGCAAGAAGCTGTGGACAAATGTTTAAGTATTTTAGCACAAGCCATTGAAGCAATGGCAGAAGAGCCAATCAGTAGCAACTCTACAGGCAACAATGTAAATCATGGCACGGTTAGCGGGACTGGTGGTGTAACCAGCCCAGGAAAGGGCACAGCAACAGGTGGAACGACAACAAAAACCACCACTTCTGGTACTTTGCCAAAAGCAAATGAAGTTGTTTCGCCAATCTGGTCAATCAGTGGTTTTCTATTGATAGTAAGTATTGGTTTAGGAAAATTATTCTTCAAAAATAAAAAAGACCAAAATTAGCGTATCATTAACTTACAAGGCGCATTTGTACAAAAACAGTGTGCAAATGCGCAAGTAAGTAATAGGAGAGGATTTTTACGAATGAAAAGAAAGAAAATCAAGAATCAACTACTTGTTTTAACAAGTATTCTCGTTCTTCTGAGTTTGGAAGTCGCTCCAGTTGTTACGTTGGCTGCAGAATTACCAAGTAGCTCGCTACAAACAGCTTTGTCCTCGGAAACGACAATTACTTCGGAAGAAAAAGTAACCGAAACAACTGTTGCTACATCGACAACGTCCACTAGTAGTTCGTCATCTGAATCAAGTAGTTTTACCGATACGACTACCGAATCAACGAGTCAGTCAACGACAGAAACGACAACCACAAATACTAGTTCTGAAACAAAAAAAGAACCTACAGAGCCAACGGTATCATCAGAAATCACGCAGCCTGTTGAACAATCGCAACCACCACAAGTTCCTGTGACCAAGCAAGAACCTGAAGAACCTATTCAAGTTCCTGAAGCCACCAATAACGTTGTTGAAGAAAATCAGGCTGTATCGTTAAATCCGTCCCTCAAAGTAGATGAAATCGCTTCTTCAAATTTAAAAGGCTACGAACTTCCACTGTTGTCGTCTTTTGGCGAAAAGAAACGGGCAGTCGTGGTGGCTGAAGCATTAAGACACATTGGGAAAACAAAAAAAGAATTTAATTTGACGGAGCAAGCATTGACCAGTAGTTTCCTTGCCCAAAAAATTTACCAACAATTATTTAAAATAGACATTGGCAGTACACCGCAAGAACAAATGACATTTGGTAAAGTTCGTTCTATAGAGGAGGCAGAACCTGGTGATCTGATTTTTTGGCAAACAGCTGAAGGAAAAACGCTTCAAAATGGTGTTTATCTTGGCCAAGGAAAATATTTAATTGCCGCAGCGGAAGCGGATTCTAAGGAGGAACCAGAAGTAATCGCTCAGTTAGAGAATATCTATACTGCCAAACAACAACCAGACTCAAAAGAGGAAAAACGCTTGGTAGTGACTAATCCTTTTAAGGAGTTCACATTAACGGAGTATGGCAAAGAAGTTTTAGCAACATATGGTGCGTCATTTGAAATGCAGAAGTCAGAACAAACCACAGCGTTTATTAAAAAAATTGGTGAGACTGCCAGAGAACTTGGCGAAAAATACGATGTTTTTGCATCAGTGATGATAGCTCAGGCTATTTTAGAAAGTGGCTCTGGCGAAAGTCAACTAGCCAAAGAACCTTATTATAATCTCTTTGGCGTGAAAGGTTCGTTCCAAGGAAATAGTGTCAGCTTTTCAACAAAAGAGGCTGATCAGAGGGGCCAACTTTATACAATTTCCGCTGGGTTTCGCGATTACGGTGGCTATAATGACTCACTGCAAGATTATGTTCAATTACTCCGACAAGGGATTGACGGAAATCAAGATTTTTATAAACCAGCGTGGCGTTCGGAAGCCAAAAACTACCTTCAAGCAACGCGTTTTTTAACAGGTAAATATGCAACAGACAAGCAATACGATAATAAATTAAATTCGTTAATTGCGGTTTATAACTTAACGCAATTTGATTTACCAAAAACAGTGGACAGTTTGATTATCCAATCTAAAAATGAGCTGTCGGAAGCGGAACAGCAACAAATGCATTTTCCAGTCTATGATGGGATCAATTATAATCGAAGTGGTAGCTATCCCGTGGGCCAATGTACGTGGTATGTCTATAATCGTTTCAAACAGTTGGGCACTTCTGTGGATGAATTTATGGGAAATGGCAGTGACTGGGGAAGAAAAGGACGTGCATTAGGCTATCAAGTTAGTTCATTGCCTAAAGCTGGTCGTGCGATTAGTTTCCAACCAGGAGTTGCTGGCGCAGATAATCAATATGGACATGTTGCTTTTGTTGAAGCGGTCACTTCTGATGGAATCATTATTTCTGAAAGCAATGTCATCAATGATCAAACGATTTCGTATCGTGTCTTACCTAATGCAATTGCTTATAGTAGTGGCGTGACCTACATTGGCGCTTAATCGACTCATTCAACAGGAAGAAGTGTGGATGTTTAAGTAAAAAATTAGCACAATAATCCATGTGTGAACTAACAAATTAAAATAACCAGAATCGACCAATGAATTGATTTTGTCATGTATAAAATGACAAGAACAGTTTGGCGGTTGATTCTTTGTTTTTCATCAACGAAGAGACAATAGTCCTCATGATTCGTTAGAAAAAGATGAATAGTCCAAAGTACTCTTTCTTGATGCTTTGTTATTTTATGTTTTTGTTTGCAGGAAACTACTGAAATCGCTATACTAAATTTATGTGAATATACTAACAGACAATCAATTTTTTATCTCTTTTATTGGTGTATAAATTGATTGAACATTATAATCATTTGTCTTTTGTTGTGTAATTTTATATCTTCTTGAGAAAGGGATGAGTGAACAAATGGCTATTTATATATTAGAAGACCAAATTATTCAAGCAAAAGCGTTAGAAGCATTGGTAACAAATATCCTACATTCAAGAAATATTTATAATGAAACAATCCATTTATTTTCACGTTCAGATGAATTATTACAAGTGGCACACCAGGACGCCCAACTAAATATCTTTTTCCTAGATATTCAAATGAACAATCATATCCAGGCAGGATTTGAGGTTGCTAAAGAAATTAGAAAAACAGACAGTGAAAGTCTGATTGTATTTATTTCTACTCACACAGAATTAGTTTTAACTTCCTACAAATATATGGTTTCAGCTCTTCAATTTATTCAAAAGAACGTGGATTTTCTAGATTTCCGAAAAGAAGTTGAAACATGTGTCGACGCATATATTCAACAAAAAGAAAATATAAAGACAAAAAGTGAATATATTATCATTAACTTAAAAGCGTCTTCTATAAAAATGGATATTAATGATATTTATTTCTTTCAAACGGAATACGATCATCGTGTGTCAATGGTTGGTAAAAATTTTAAAAGAGAATTTTATGGAACGTTATCAAAAATTGAACAACTGCATCCAGATTTGATTAGAGTCCATCAATCAATCATCATCAATAAAAAATATGCGTCAAAATTAAATTATAAAACGCATCTTTTAACTATGAGAGACGGAACGGAAGTACCAGTCTCAAGAAGATATTATACTCAGGTCAAGGCACTATTTCTTACTTAGGGAGGGATAATGACTAATTAAGGAATTATCTATCTATTAGTCGCTATATTCGTTATAATTTAGTGCAATACTTGAAGAGGAGGGCGATATGCTAATCGATTGGATTCTAAAAAATATTATGGATATGGATCAGGAAGATCAATCAGGAAAAACACAATGGACAAAGTATTATCTAACCGTTTATTTTTCTGGCTTATTTAATTTTCTGATGATTCTGATTTTATCAGTTTTATTTGGGACGTTAAGCGAAACCTTTATTGTATACGTCGTACTGATTTTTTTACGGCCTGTCGCAGGTGGCTGGCATGCAAAAACTAAATGGCTCTGTCGTCTAGAAAGCATTGTTATCTATGTCGCCATACCATTTGTATTGAAAAATTCTTCTGTGAGCTTACCGTTTATTTATAAAATTCTATTGATTTGCCTCTTAGTTGTATTATTTTATTGGTATGCGCCACAAGGAACAGCAATAGAACCTGTTCAGCCATCTGATTTAAACGTGCTCAAAAAGCAAAGCCTTATAAGGGTGTGTTTACTTATTTTATGTAGTCTGTTTGTCAAAGAAAAGATTGCTTCAGTAATACTCTACGGTCTCGTCATCCAAGGTCTGATGATACTCCCTGTAACAAAAAATTTAATTGAAGGAAGTGTTTTTATGAAATTTGGTAAAAAAATAATTAAAAATGTTATTGAAAAAAGAGTTGCAAAAGTTAGTGATGGTGTGGGAACTAAGCCAAGATTAAATCAAAATTCGCCCAATATATTTGGACAATGGATGGGACAAACTGAAAAACCTAAAAAGAATATTGAAAAATGATTTTGTTGTTATTAGCTACTAACGTTTTGCTTGTATCTAGCTTTATCGTTTTTGTCTTTTTACGAGTAACATTGATCAAGATTGAATGTAAAATACCGTTACTTTCATTGCTTATTGTCATTAATCTTTGTTCGTTTGCGGCATTAATGTTGGGCTACTCTTGGTTGATTTATGCGCTGACAGTCGTTATTTTTACAGGATTTTTACTCATTCACAAAAAGAGGTTCTCAATTTTTAAAGCGATATTTTTGTCTGTTTTTACATTGCTTATGGTTTCGTTTATCAATTACACGGAGCAAACGATTTTAAGTGTTTTTTTTCAACAGATTTATCAAAATAAATTATTATGGATTGCCTCAAATGTTATTCTGTTGCTTATAAATATCTGGATTGCTTTAAAAATTCCCAATAGTGTTTTTTTAAGATTAAATCGTGTGTTAGAAAATAGCCGAATTTTTTTTGGTTGTTTACTTTTATTGTTGATTCTGTTGTTACTTTTTGTGTTTTTGATTTCGCCAGAGATTTCACCTGACTTTATGCGAGGATTTGTCACGGTAAATAGTTCTAAATTGGAGTTATTAATAAGTGTAGGTTTATTTTTAATTCTGATTGGCTTAGTCATTGAAGCTTATTTGGAAGAACAACGTATCAACACTCAATTATTGAATAATTTAACGATTTATACTGAAAAAATAGAATCCATTAACGAAGAGCTAGCGATGTTTCGTCATGATTATAAAAATTTATTGTATAGTTTACAAATTGCTATTTCATACGAAGATATTCTGGAAATCAAAAGAATTTATGAAGAAACGATTGCACCAACCAAAAAAATTATTGATAATGAAGAATTTGAACTTATGAAGTTAAATCGTTTGAAAAATATGGAACTTAAGGCACTCATAAGTATGAAAATTAATACCGCAAAGCAAGCAAAACTAAAAGTGATTGTTGATGTGCCAGAAGTATTTATTCTTGATACATCAATCGACTTAGTGGTTGTGATTCGTTTGTTGGCTATTCTATTAGATAACGCGATTGAAAACAGTGCAAAATCAGAATTGAAAATGTTCGCTATCTCAATTTTCAATAAAAATGAAACACAAGAGTTTGTGATAACAAATAGTGTCCAAGCCGAATTTGATTTTAAGGTTATGAAGAAAACCAAATTTAGTTCTAAAAGTAACCCAGAAGAGCACGGTTGGGGATTGTTATATGTAAAAGAAATTGTTGATTTTTCAGATCAATTTGATTTGCAAACGTCCTTCAATGAAGGAGCGGTCACTCAACATTTAATTATTGAAAAAAATCATAACAGTAAAAAAGTTGTTAACGAATGAATTTGTTAACAACTTTTTTGCTATGGTATTGAGTTATGAGGGGCAATACAGGGAAAAATGTCGGCTGATTAAGGAATTTAGATAGTGCCGGTTAGGTAGTTGTCTATAATGAAAATAGCAACAAATATTTACGCAGGGAAAGGGGCGGTCGTTTAACGGGAAAGATTAGGGAGGATAAAGCAATACTTTTGTTGGGAAAAGAAATAAAAGGAAACTGGGGAAGGAGTTAATCGTTTGATGAAGGGAAATAAAATTTTATACATTTTAGGTACAGGCATCTTTGTTGGAAGTTCATGTCTATTTTCTTCACTTTTTGTAGCAGCAGAAGAACAAGTTTATTCAGAAAGTGAAGTTTCAACAGTTTTATCGAAGTTGGAAAAGGAGGCAATTTCTGAGGCAGCTGCTGAACAATATACGGTTGTAGATCGAAAAGAAGATGCGTGGGGGATGAAGCATCTTAAGTTAGAAAAGCAAACGGAAGGCGTTACTGTTGATTCGGATAATGTGATTATTCATTTAGATAAAAATGGTGCAGTAACAAGTGTTACAGGAAATCCAGTTGATCAAGTAGTGAAAATTCAATCGGTTGATGCAATCGGTGAAGAAGGAGTTAAAAAAATTATTGCTTCTGATAATCCAGAAAATAAAGATCTTGTCTTTTTAGCTATTGACAAACGTGTAAATAATGAAGGGCAATTATTTTATAAAGTCAGAGTAACTTCTTCACCAACTGGTGACCCCGTATCATTGGTTTATAAAGTGAACGCTACAGATGGAACAATTATGGAAAAACAAGATTTAACGGAACATGTCGGTAGCGAAGTAACGTTAAAAAACTCTTTTCAAGTAGCGTTTAATGTACCAGTTGAAAAAAGCAATACGGGAATTGCTTTACACGGAACGGATAACACAGGGGTTTACCATGCAGTAGTTGATGGCAAAAATAATTATTCTATTATTCAAGCGCCATCACTAGCAGCATTAAATCAGAATGCTGTTGACGCCTATACGCATGGAAAATTTGTGAAAACATATTATGAAGATCATTTCCAACGACACAGTATTGATGATCGAGGGATGCCCATCTTGTCAGTTGTTGATGAACAACATCCAGATGCTTATGACAATGCTTTTTGGGATGGAAAAGCAATGCGTTATGGTGAAACAAGTACACCAACAGGAAAAACGTATGCTTCCTCTTTAGATGTAGTTGGTCATGAAATGACACATGGTGTAACGGAACATACTGCCGGTTTAGAATATTTAGGACAATCAGGTGCGTTGAATGAATCTTATTCTGATTTGATGGGTTATATTATTTCGGGTGCATCTAATCCAGAAATTGGTGCGGATACTCAGAGTGTTGACCGAAAAACAGGTATTCGAAATTTACAAACGCCAAGTAAACACGGACAACCAGAAACCATGGCTCAATACGACGATCGAGCACGGTATAAAGGAACGCCTTATTATGATCAAGGCGGTGTTCATTATAATAGTGGAATTATTAATCGGATTGGTTACACCATTATCCAGAACTTAGGCATTGAAAAAGCACAGACTATTTTCTACAGCTCGTTAGTAAATTACTTAACACCTAAAGCACAATTCAGTGATGCTCGTGATGCGATGCTTGCTGCTGCAAAAGTTCAATATGGCGATGAAGCAGCTTCAGTGGTGTCAGCAGCCTTTAACTCTGCTGGAATCGGAGCTAAAGAGGACATTCAGGTAAACCAACCAAGTGAATCTGTTCTGGTCAATGAATGAAAAAAATTCCCCAATTAAATAAAAATGGATAAGGAGTGGCATAATCTTATGAAAAAGTTCTCCATACGAAAAATTAGTGCTGGTTTTTTGTTTCTGATTTTAGTAACTTTGATCGCCGGTTTTAGCTTGTCTGCAAATGCAGAAGAGTATATCGTTCCTGCCGAAAGTCATTCACGACAAAAAAGATCGTTACTGGACCCTGAGGACAGAAGACAAGAAGTGGCAGATACAACCGAAGCGCCTTTTGCGTCAATCGGAAGAATCATTTCCCCTGCCAGTAAACCAAGCTATATTTCTTTAGGAACAGGCTTTGTTGTTGGAACTAATACAATTGTCACCAATAATCATGTGGCTGAAAGTTTTAAGAATGCCAAAGTATTAAATCCGAATGCCAAAGATGATGCTTGGTTTTATCCAGGTCGAGATGGCAGTGCGACACCATTTGGCAAATTCAAAGTGATTGATGTAGCTTTTTCCCCGAATGCGGATATTGCGGTCGTGACTGTCGGCAAACAAAATGATCGTCCGGATGGCCCAGAGTTGGGAGAAATTTTAACGCCATTTGTTTTGAAAAAGTTTGAATCTTCAGATACCCATGTAACAATATCAGGCTATCCAGGTGAGAAAAACCACACGCAATGGTCTCATGAAAATGATTTGTTTACATCTAACTTTACAGACTTAGAAAATCCATTACTATTTTATGATATCGATACAACAGGTGGTCAATCTGGTTCACCAATCTATAATGCTCAGTTTGAAGTAGTTGGTGTTCATTCCAATGGCGGTATTAAGCAAACAGGAAATCATGGTCAAAGACTAAATGAAGTGAATTATAACTTTATTGTCAATCGAGTGAATGAAGAAGAAAATAAACGTTTATCCGCTGTGCTAGCAGCGTAAAGAATCATAAAAATACTCGGAATTTCCAGAATCACAGGAAATCTCGAGTATTTTTGTTTTTTAAGATAGTGTAAGTTACGATAAAAGTACCTTGTAATTATCGGTTAAAAGCATATAATAGTGCTGAAAAGAAGGCAAATAATCCGATTAAGTTAGTATTTCTAACCCATCATAACTCGTAATGATTTCATGCTTTTGAGATAAAGCCGCCATCTCCGCATAAGACAAGCCGCCATTGTGAGAAAAATGGTTGGCAACGTAAATCGTTTTATCTGTGACGAGTTTTCTTTCTTTTAATTCTGCAATTAATTTTAAATTTTCTTCCCAATTCATATGACTATTGCCAGTTTCGTTTGTTTGACTAGTACAATCTAAAGAAACAATACTAAGAAGTAAGTGGCTCT
The DNA here is from genome assembly GCF_050541505.1 of Enterococcus sp. DIV0183. Lineage (NCBI taxonomy): Bacteria > Bacillati > Bacillota > Bacilli > Lactobacillales > Enterococcaceae > Enterococcus > Enterococcus sp. DIV0183. The sequence continues at coordinate 1,575,279 of NZ_CP172932.1, read as the reverse complement.
TTTCAAGATATTCAAACATTTCTGACGTAAAGTAACCTGTATCATGGGTGGATAAAAAAGCATCTTTACCATCGTCAATAACGAAAATAAAACAATCTTCACTGAAATTTCCATGTTGTGCAGGAAGGGGATAAATCGTATAGTTCGCAATAGTAAAACATTTGTAGGGCTGAATAATCTGATACTGTAATCGGGTATCGTCTTGGCGACCTTCTAAATCAAAGGCGCGCTGATAAAACGTCTTAACTGCTTCATTTCCGTAAACAGTTAAACGATTGGGAATATCTAATGCATAACCAGACATTCGATAAGCCAAATCCTCGCCGTAAAAATGATCGGAATGCCAATGAGAGATTAGTAAAGAGTCAAAGTCTGCAAAACACAAGTCGTACTGCAACAGGTGTAAATAAGAATCCCCTGGAAAATCAATCAGCAGGACATCATCAATAATTAATTGAGTTTGTGTACGAATTTCTCGTCCTTTTTTCTCTCGAGCGTACTTACATAATTTACAATTACAAAAAATTCCTGGAATCCGTTCTGCTGCACCCGTACCTAAATAGTTGATTTTCATTGGGAGTACCTAACCTTTCTTTGACATTCTTCATACTTAGTAGATAACGCTGAACTTTAAAGTAAATGGGCATGGAAACTGAAACATTTGTTGTGTCCATCTTACCTTTTTTAGAAAAGAATTGAAATGGAATTTCTTAAGTAAATTTGCGTAAAATAGAAAAAGCTAGACGCCTTTTTTAATAAGCTGAATTTGTTGCGAATGTTCATGCTATTTCCGAGAAAAAGTTTTACCAAAGGCACTTTCATATTCATCTACTATTAGTTATAGAAAAATAACAAGATGGACATAGCTTATTAGAGCAAAAATAACTACGCTATTGATAAAGAGTGAGGCGTGTTTTGAACAGGTTGCGTGGGCAAATGAATTTGAATAAAAGGGATGACAAAAGATGACTATTGAAAAATTAGAATATTTTTATACCATTGCAAAATATAATAGTATTTCCAAAGCAGCCTCTGAACTCCATGTTAGTAAATCAACCTTAAGTGCGTCATTAAAAGATTTGGAAAGTGAATTGGGCCATTTACTTTTTGACCGTAACGGTAATTCTTTGACGTTAAATTCCTATGGTGATAAAATCGTCCAATCTGTATATATCATTTTAAACGAGGCCAAGAAAATGAAACTTAATTTGCATGAAATGATTGAGAATCCAGTGATGCGTTTAGGTTTTGGAAATACGTCCTTGATGTATAAAGTGACAGAGAATGAGGATCAACTGAATCGTTTTTGGGAATGTTACCATGGTTCATCGTTTGAGTTATTGAATAAATTGGAGAATCATGAGTTGGATTTTGTGATTACTTCTGCAGATGTGAATAGTCCAGTTTTAAAGAAAGAACAATTAATTGAACTAAAAATGTATCTTTGTGTTTCAAGAGAAATTAAACAAGAAATTGAGGAAGAAGGCTTCACCTGTTTGACCAACTATCCATTTCTATTTTTGCCTCATCACTTAGATCATTTAGAAGCTACCAAGAGTGTGCTAGAAATGTTGCAATTAACAAGTCCGCTTGTTTGTTGCTACGATACATTGATGCTTACTCGTCTCATTGAAAAAGGTAAAGGAGTTTATGCGGTAATCTCTCTTCGGAAAGAACAACTGCAGGAAATTGATTCTAAACTCTTCTTTTTACCGATTGAACGAAAACAAAAATTTTATTTATACCGAAATGTTTCCAGTTCGGTTTTTGTCCAACCTGGTCAAATCAAGGCAACTTTACAAAAGTTGCTAGAGACTTAGCCATTAAAATTACTTTGGAATAGTTACCAAAAATAGCTTTATTCGCTTAGATTTACTTCTGCTGCGGATAAGGCTATTTTTGTTGTTCATTGTTTAAAAGAGATGCTCAATTATGGGGCTGTTCGATATTTCTGAACAGAATGTTCAATTATTTAATAACTTAAGAATCGATAAATCGTATCTATTACGGTTCAATTTAAAGGGGTTCTGGTGTATAGTTTGGCTATCTAAAGATTTACTTTTTTAAATATAAAATAACTAAATGGCAAGGAATATAAAGAACTGTTGATACGTGAGTACTTGCGATAACTGTGTCGTTAGAAGTTTAAGTGTCATTGTTGCTTTTCCTGTTTTATGTAGTTGCTAGAAAGGACTGTTTTTATGATCGATAGAAAAAAAGTTATTTTGTATACTTGTTGCATGAGTTTGTTTGTAGTGACCATGGATGTTACGGTTGTCAATGTGGCGTTACCATCCATTCAAAGTGATTTTCACACGAATCTGTCTACATTACAGTGGGTAACAGATGGGTACACTTTAATGGTAGCATCCTTATTATTGTTGTCTGGGTCTACAGCAGATCGAATTGGCCGTAAACGAGTTCTTCAATTGGGCTTAGCCTGTTTTGGTTTAGCGTCTTTCCTATGTGGGATTTCGCAAACCCCAGGGCAATTGATCGCGTTTCGCATGTTGCAAGGGATTGGTGGTTCTATGTTAAATCCGGTAGCAATGTCTATTATTACACAGGTATTTACTGAAAAGTTAGAACGAGCGAAAGCAATTGGCTTGTGGGGCTCTGTTACAGGGATTTCCTTAGGCATGGGTCCGATTATTGGCGGACTGATTGTTTCTTATTTTAGCTGGCGGTATGTCTTTTTTGTAAATGTACCGATCATTGCTGCGGCAATCATCCTTACACAAAAGTTTGTACCAGAGTCAAAAGTAGAGAAAACGGCGAAAAATGATTTTGTTGGTCAAGCATTGATGATTCTTTTTCTATTTAGTTCTATCTATTCCATTATCGGACTACCTAGAAAAGGGCTTTTCGCGCCTGATATTTTAAGTACTGGGATAATCGGCTGCTTAGCCATTGCCATTTTCTTTATTTATGAATATAACATTGACAATCCGTTAATCAACCCGCGTTTCTTTTTATCTATTCCATTTACATCGGCTTCTTTTTTAGCTATTTTTGGCTTTATCATATATAACGGCTATTTATTTTTAAACACGCTATATTTGCAAGAAATGAGAGGCTTCAGCCCGTTGGAAGCTGGCTTATCAACCATTCCTTTGGCTTTTGTTAGTTTTCTTGTTGCACCGAGAGCCGGCGAAATGGTAGGGAGAATAGGGACGAAACGTCCTATTATGCTTTGTGGTATTTCAATGTTGGCTGTTAGCTTTTTACAATTATTTGTAACTAAAACAACGCCTATGATTATTTTATTTGTTATTTATATCTTTTTAGGCATTGGGTTTGGGATGTTAAATTCGCCGATTACCATTACAGCGATTGAAGGAATGCCACTTTCTCAGTCAGGAACGGCAGCAGCCATTGCGGTGACATGTAAGCAAATTGGCAATTCTTTAGGGGTTGCGCTACCAAGTCTTTTAATTACAAAGCCTATTACTAGTTCGCTTACTCGAACACCTTTTACAAACGTATGGCTTTTATTTGGATGTTGCGCCATTGCGATTATCTTTTTAAGTTATTTATCCAATTCTCCGCTAGCGAAAAAGTCATTGCGCAGAGTTAGGTTTTATTTTTAACAAATCAAGATTTTTTTGAAGGGAAAGGAAGACAAACTTAGATGAAAAAAATAAATAACCGATTAGGACTCTTTTTATTTTTTGTTTTACTCTTTTGGGCAAAAACGATTCTGGCGTATTACCTAGATTTCTCATTGGGCGTTAAGGGCAGTCTCCAACGAGAAATTTTATGGTTCAATCCAGTTGCTACTACGCTGTTATTATTTGGCTTTAGTTTGTATTTTAAAAAGCATAAAACATTTATGCTTAGCTTAACTCTTTTAAATGTTTTAAATACATTAATTTTATATTTGAATATTATTTTTTATCGTGAATTCACTGACTTTATTACCATCCAATCTGTTTTTGGCTTTTCAAAAGTTTCAGAAGGGATTTCTGGTGATTTACTTGCTTTAATGAGAGTCCACGATGTCTTTTATTGGCTAGATACTTTAGTACTGCTCGTTTTGGTATTTTACTCTTTTAAACAGCGACGGAATCATCAAGTCTTTATGACCAAACCTATCAACAGAAGATTGGCAATCTCAATTAGTTGTTTAAGTGTCTTGCTCTTTTCGGTTAACTTATTTTTAAGCGAAACCGATCGTCCTCAATTGCTTCAAAGAATTTTTGACCGTAATTATATTGTAAAATATCTTGGCTTGGATGCATTCACAGCCATCGATGGTGTCAAAACAGCCATGTCAAATGAGGTAAGAGCAGAAGCTAGTTCAAACGAATTACCTGAAATCATGAAATTTACCAAGCAAAACAATTTACCGCTTAATCCGCAGTATGCCGGGATTGCCAAAGGGAAAAATATATTTGTGATTCATTTAGAAAGTTTTCAACAATTTTTGATTAATATGAAAGTCCAAGGCCAAGAGGTTACACCGTTTTTAAATCAGCTTTATCAAAACAAAGCGACAATCAGTTTTGATAATTTCTTTCATGAAGTAGGGCAAGGAAAAACGAGTGATGCGGAGAACATGTTGGAAACAGGAACATTCGGGTTACCGCAAGGCTCTCTTTTTACACAATTAGGATCAGACAATACTTTCGAAGCGGCTCCCGCAGTTTTAGGACAAAAAGGCTATACAACCGCTGTTTTCCATGGGAATGTGGGGAGTTTTTGGAATCGAGACCATGTGTATAAAAACTTAGGTTATCAATACTTTTTTGATCGGTCATATTTTTCAAAAGATGACAAAATGCTAGGTTACGGTATTTTAGATAAACAATTGTTGCGTGAATCAGCTAGTGAGCTTGAGCATTTACAGCAGCCATTCTATGCGAAGTTTTTAACTGTGACCAATCATACCCCTTATTATACGGATGACCAAAACTTCCCGTTTCCTAAATTGAACACAGGCAATTCGATTGTGGATGATTATGTTCGAACAGCGCACTATTTGGATCAATCGCTAGAACAATTTTTCCATTACTTGCAAACAACAAGTTTATACAATCATTCTATTTTTGTTATTTATGGTGACCACTTCGGTATTTCAGATGCGAACAACAAGGACTTATGTAAAGCCTTCAACCGCGATCCAAAAACGTGGACAAACTATGACAATGCGCAATTGCAAAGAGTACCTTTGATGTTTTACATGCCAGGCTATACGCAAGGGAAAATCATGCACGAATATGGTGGGGAAATTGACGTTTTACCGACACTGTACCATCTTTTAGGTGTCAATGATAAAAATTATATCCATTTTGGCACGGACCTTTTATCTCCTCAATATAAACAAGTGGTTCCTTTTAGAAATGGCGATTTTGTAACGCCTCAATTTTCGTATCTAGGTGGGGAAATCTACAATAATCAAGGAAAAAAATTAGACCAAGTTCCAGCAGATTTAAAAGCAGAAGTCACGAAAGATAACGATTGGGTGAAAAAATCGTTAAGTTTATCTGACAAATTAAATCAGGAAAACCTTTTACGTTTTTATAAACCACAAGGATTCCAAGAAGTGCAACCAAAGGACTACAACTATGATGTGGCTTTTGAAAAAAACAAAGTCTTAGAAGTAGAAAAACAAAAAAATGCACAATCAACCAGCTTGTTTAGTCAAAATGGCAATCAAACGACAGTCCAAAATTATCCGACTACGCCATAGATCATTTAAGAAGGATAACTTTTGGAAGGGAAAGAGAATCATATATGAAGTGAAAGAGGTCAGAACAGAGTCGTTTATTTTCGAAGCAATTGGTTCTGTTTCCGCCATTTATCAGGTTTTGAGCCTGGAACAAAAATCCAAAGTGATTTTTGTCCCAGGCTTTTTCGCTCTTTTATTGAGTAAGAAGTCAGTTTAGAATTTATATTAAGTTTTGCTGTACATTTTAAAATTACCATCAACAGAAAATACAACAGGCGAATTTTTAGATAAAAAAATTAGTAAAACAAGTATTAAATAAATAGTATTTTTGAGGATAAAGTAAGAGAAATGTTGTTTTTTTAATAGTTGTTAACGGAAAACAAAATTATTTTATAGCCATAAAATATATTTTTATTATAATTATATTATAAAATAATGAGCATATGATTTGCAGATAAGTTTTTCAGGGCCTATTCTGAATAGTAACTTAGCTATAAAAATAAAAGAGGAGAGTGGTTTTGATGAGAAAAAATCAGAAGATTGTGCCAATTGTGACAGCTTCAGACGAAAATTATGCTCCTTATTTGAATGTAATGATGACAACTGTTTTAGAAAATTGTCATGCGGAGAGATCTGTTCATTTTTATGTGATTGATGATGGGCTGTCGCTATCTAGCAAAAAAGCACTCCGAGAAACGGTTAGTAGTATCTCACAAAGTGCGACTGTTGAATTTCTAACAGCAGACAAAGAAGTCTATCAAAATTTTTTAGTGAGTGATCATATTACAACGACCGCATACTTACGCATTTCTTTACCGTCACTTTTACAAAAATATAGCTATAAAAAGGTTCTTTATTTAGATGCAGATACGCTGGTTTTAGATGATATTGTCCAGTTGTATGATACGCCATTAGTGAACCAAACGATTGGCGCGGTTATTGATCCTGGTCAAGCATATGCCTTGAAACGTTTGGGCATCCATTCCTCCGATTATTATTTTAATTCAGGAGTTATGATTATTGATATTGACCGATGGTACGAGAAAGCAATCACGCAAAAAACAATTCAGTATCTAGAAGAAAATGGGGACCGCATAGTTTATCATGACCAAGATGCTTTAAACGCCGTTCTTTATGAAGATTGGCTAGCTTTAGAACCAAGATGGAATATGCAGACGTCTTTAGTTTTTAATCGTCATGAAGCGCCTAATGAGGCTTACCAAAAATTATATGCAGCGGGAAATCAAGAGCCAGCGATTATTCATTTTACTGGTCACGATAAACCCTGGAATACGTTAGAAAATCATCCTTATACAGCTCTTTATCTAAACAAGTTAAAGAAAGTAGGTGCAAGAAATGGAAAATAGAAAAGAATTAGCGATTGTCTCATGTTGCAATACCAACTTTGTACCGCATCTTGCTGCTATGTTTGTTTCAATTTTAGAAAATAGTCCTTCAGCGGCAGCTGTTCATTTTTATGTAATTGATGACAATATCAATTTTGAAAGCAAGCAACTATTGTACTTTACGATTAAACATACCCAACTCAATGCAGAGTTAACATTTTTAAAAATCAACCCCCATTTTTTCAAAAATGTTGTAACCAGTGAACGAATTCCCAAAACAGCTTACTACAGGATTGCTATTCCAGAGCTGTTTAGAGGAAGCCAGATCGAACGGCTGTTGTATATGGACTGTGACATGATTGCCTTAGATGATGTCGCAAAATTATGGACAGTTGATTTAGGTGAAAATATCATTGCCGCTGTTGAAGATGCAGGGTTCCATCAACGTTTGGAAAAAATGGCGATTCCTGCAGAATCTATGTGTTATTTTAACTCAGGCTTGTTGCTAATCGATGTTAAAAAATGGTTGAATTTAGATGTAACCACTAAAGTCTTAAGATTTATTGAAGAAAATCCAGATAAATTACGTTTCCATGATCAAGATGCATTGAATGCGGTTTTACACGACTGTTGGACCCTGTTGCATCCTAAGTGGAATGCCCAAGGCTATATTCTGTCAAAAGCGAAAAAACATCCAACTATTTATGGAGAAAGACAATATGACGAAACGAGAAGAGCACCATCCATTATCCACTTTACTGGTCATGTCAAACCTTGGACGAAAGAATTTCAGTGGTATACCAAGCGTTATTATGATCAATATGCGAATAGGACGGCCTTTCGTTGTGTCAACACATTCAATCAATATTTATCTTATACGAAAATTAGCAGAAGGATTGAATATGCTCAATAATGAATATTGTCATGGATTTCGTAAAATCAGTTACTTGTTAGTTGTTGCCAGAACCAAACAATAGAAACGAAGAAGTCGGGATCGAACTGTTTTTCAGATTTTGAGTATGAGACAAAAATCTAAAGTGATTTTTGTCTCATACTCTTTTTTGTCTATTTAAAATAAAGCCAGCAACTGGTATCATATTTAAGGATGGTTTTTTATAAAAAAATGATTTCTTTAGGAAAAAAATATTACAATAAAGAAAAATAAAAAAATGTAAACGTTGTCATTTCAAGGTTATAGCGGTATGAAGATATTTATTAATACTTTTTATTGACAAAATAAAAAAAACCACCGTACTATTGGTTTGTGGTTATAACCAGTTAGGGTAAAGGAGAAAGTTATGGAAAATGCCTTTAAAAACAAAGCTTTGTATCATCAACTTGTTGATTTGCTGCAGGAACGAATCGAAACATGCATGATTCCTCATGACAAGTTGCCCTCTGAACGTGAATTGACTGCACAATATGGAGTGAGTCGGACGACGGTCCGGTTAGCGCTACAAGAACTAGAAAATAGAGGTTCCATCTATCGTCGTCATGGCAAAGGAACATTTGTTTCAGATATAAAAAAAGAGGCCGCTGATTTAGCTGGCGCATATAGTTTTACAGAACAAATGAAAGGGCTGGGTCGAAAACCACATACCCGTATATTATCCTTCGAAAAATTGGAAGCGGATAAATTTATTTGTCAGCATTTGAATCTTTCGTTAGGAGAGGCAGTTTTTAAATTAAGTCGGTTGCGGATTGCTGATAACGAGCCATTAATGGTTGAAGACACATACTTGCCTGTGAAATTTTTCTTATCACTCACGGATCAATTACTACGTAGCAAACCATTATATGATCTATTTTCGGAAGATTTTAAGCAAACCGTTCGTTTAGCTGATGAAGAATTATACGCTAGCATTGCGTCAAAAGAAGATGCCAAATTATTGATGATTCCAGAAGGAGCGCCAGTCCTTCATTTAGCACGCCAGACATATAACATGAAAAATGAAATTATTGAATTTACGTTGAGTGTGGCGCGAGCAGATCAATTTCATTATCAGATACGCCATATTCGGAATAGTTAGGAGAGTTAAGTATGTTTACAGCAGAAAAAGAAGAACTAGAACAACTAGGAGCGGAAATCACGACACGTGAAATTCGTCAGCAACCTGAGCTTTGGCAAGAAACCGTGACACTTTATCATGAAAATCAAACAGCTTTGGAAAACTTTTTAAAAGAAGTCCAAGCCAAAGCGCAAGGAAAACGCACAAGAGTAATTTTTACAGGAGCAGGGACTTCACAATATGTCGGTGATACGGTTGTACCTTATCTCCGAGCACACGGCGACACACAAGCCTTTTCATTCGAAAGTATTGGGACAACGGATATTGTGGCCAAACCAGAAGATTATCTGATTAAAGACGAACCAACACTGTTAGTTTCGTTTGCAAGAAGTGGAAATAGTCCTGAAAGTTTAGCGGCAGTTGAAGTAGCTAATCAAGTGGTTGAAACAATTCATCATTTAGCGATTACTTGTGCTGAAGAAGGACAACTGGCACAAATAAGCCAAAAAGAAGAAAACAGCTTTTTATTCTTAATGCCAACACGTTCCAATGATGGTGGTTTTGCGATGACTGGTAGCTTTTCTTGCATGACCTTGGGTACATTACTACTCTTTGATCAAACAGCCTTTGAGCAAAAACAAGATTATGTAACCGCTCTAATTAAATTAGGTGAAGAAGTGCTATCCCGTGAAGAAGAATTAAATGAAATTGTTAACCTTGATTTTGAACGAATTGTTTATGTTGGTTCTGGAAGTTTAGCTGGTTTGACAAGAGAAGCGCAATTGAAAATTTTAGAACTAACAGCCGGCAAAGTTGCCACAATTTTTGACTCTTCTATGGGCTTCCGTCATGGACCAAAATCATTTATTAATGAAAAAACAATAATGTTTGGTTTTGTTAATAATACGCCATACACAAGAGATTACGACTTGGATATCTTAGAAGAAGTTCACGGTGACGAAATTGCGGCGGGTGTTTTTGCGATTGCTCAACCTGGCAAACGTAATTTCTCAGGTTCAACTATTGAATATTCCGCAGAAACTGCTCTATTACCTGATGGCTATTTAGCATTAGCAGATATCATGGTAGCCCAAACAGTCGCACTTTTAACATCTATTAAAGTTGGAAATAAACCGGATACCCCTTCACCGACAGGTACAGTGAATCGTGTGGTTAAAGGCGTAACGATTTATGACTATAAATAATACAACATTTGGAGGAGGAACTATGCTTACGTTAACAGCTGGAAAAAAAGCGGCAATGGATCGTTTGTCAACCCAAGAAGGAATCATTAGCGCATTAGCCATTGATCAACGAGGTGCCTTGAAAAAAATGATCAAAGCGCTAGATGTAGAGCCAACTGATGCACAAATTGAAACGTTTAAAGAATTAGTCTCGAAAGAATTGACACCTTATGCGTCCGCCATTTTATTGGATCCTGAATATGGATTGCCTGCTGCAAAAGCACGCGATACCGAGGCTGGATTGTTACTCGCTTATGAAAAAACGGGCTATGATGCAACAACTCCGGGACGATTGCCTGATTTACTAGCAGATTGGTCTGTTTTACGCTTGAAAGAAGAAGGCGCAGATGCGATTAAATTTTTACTATACTATGATGTGGATGAGGATCCAGAAATCAATCATCAAAAACATGTATTCATTGAACGCTTAGGAAGTGAATGTGCAGAAGAAGACCTACCATTTTACTTAGAATTAGTTTCTTATGATGCACAAATAGCAGATGCGACTTCTTTAGAATATGCAAAAGTTAAACCGCATAAAGTGAATGAAATGATGAAAGAATTTTCTAAACCCCAATATAAAGTAGATGTATTGAAAGTGGAAGTTCCAGTTAATATGAATTTTGTAGAAGGTTTTGCGCCGGCTGAAACAGCGTATACAAAAGAGGAAGCGGCGAATTATTTCTTAGAACAAAGTCAAGCCACTGATTTACCATTTATCTTTTTAAGTGCCGGTGTCTCAACAGAGCTATTCCAAGAAACACTACGTTTCGCTAAAGAAGCTGGTTCAACATTTAATGGTGTTTTATGTGGCCGTGCTACGTGGAAAAATGGCGTGAAACCTTTCGTTGAAGCAGGAGAAACTGCGGCTTGTGATTGGTTAAAAACAGAAGGCCGAGAAAACATTGAAAGTTTAAATGAAGTCATCGCAGCAACCGCCAGCTCTTGGCATGCGAAAGTTCAAGTAAACGAAGGGTAATTGGGAGGCATAGCTGTGATAGTAACAGTAACAATGAATCCGTCAATTGACATCTCCTACCTATTAGATCATCTAAAGCTTGATACCGTTAATCGGACCAGTCAGGTGACCAAAACCCCTGGTGGCAAAGGATTAAATGTCACTCGCGTTATACATGATTTAGGTGGAGATGTTATCGCTACCGGCGTTCTTGGTGGTTTTCATGGGGCGTTTATTGCAAACGAGTTAAAGAAAGCAAACATCCCCCAAGCATTTACGTCAATCAAAGAAGAAACGCGTGATTCGATTGCGATTTTGCACGAAGGGAATCAAACTGAAATTTTAGAAGCTGGACCGACTGTTTCCCCAGAAGAAATCAGTAACTTCCTTGAAAATTTCGATCAATTAATTAAGCAAGCAGAAATTGTCACAATTTCTGGCAGTTTAGCGAAAGGATTACCATCAAATTTTTATCAAGAATTAGTTCAAAAAGCTCACGCACAAGAGGTTAAAGTACTACTAGATACTTCTGGAGATAGTTTAAGGCAAGTTCTTCAAGGACCATGGAAACCGTATTTAATTAAACCTAACTTAGAGGAACTAGAAGGATTACTAGGACAAGATTTTTCAGAAAATCCATTAGCAGCTGTGCAAACAGCTTTAACAAAACCAATGTTTGCTGGAATTGAATGGATTGTCGTATCTTTAGGAAAAGATGGTGCAATTGCCAAACATCACGATCAATTCTATCGTGTAAAAATTCCAACGATTCAAGCTAAAAATCCTGTTGGTTCAGGAGATGCAACCATTGCTGGTCTTGCCTATGGACTAGTCAAGGATGCACCAGCTGCCGAACTGCTAAAATGGGGCATGGCGGCTGGAATGGCTAATGCCCAAGAAAGAACGACTGGGCATGTAGACGTAGAGAACGTGAAGAAACATCTTATGAACATCCAAGTAGTTGAAATTGCTAAATAAAGAGCTTTCTTTATTTAGCAATTATCCAGCAATTGAAAGCGTTTACTAGAAAGGGTGGCAATGTGGACAGATTTGAAATTAAAGAGGAGTTTCTTTTAAATGGTCAACCATTTAAAATTTTATCGGGCGCCATTCATTATTTTCGTGTAGATCCCTCAGATTGGTATCATTCACTTTATAACTTGAAAGCTTTAGGCTTCAATACAGTTGAGACATATGTACCATGGAATTTACATGAACCGCAAAAAGGAACATTTCATTTTGAGGGAATATTAGATTTGGAGCGCTTTTTAAAATTAGCACAAGAACTTGGACTATATGCGATTGTGCGGCCGTCTCCTTATATTTGTGCAGAATGGGAGTTTGGTGGTTTTCCAGCTTGGCTATTAAATGAACCAGGACGGATGCGTTCGAATAATCCAACCTATCTGAAGCATGTTGCGGAATATTATGATGTTTTAATGGAAAAAATTGTTCCGCATCAACTTGCTAACGGTGGCAATATTTTAATGATTCAAATCGAAAACGAATATGGTTCATTTGGCGAAGAAAAAGCGTATTTACGGGCGATTCGTGATTTGATGATTGTACGTGGCGTGACAGCACCATTTTTTACTTCTGACGGGCCATGGCGCGCAACATTGCGGGCAGGCAGCATGATTGAAGATGATATTTTAGTAACTGGGAATTTTGGCTCAAAAGCCAAAGAAAATTTCGGTATGATGCAAGCCTTTTTTGAAGAACATGGTAAAAAATGGCCGTTAATGTGTATGGAATTTTGGGATGGCTGGTTTAATCGTTGGAAAGAGCCAATTATTAAACGAGATCCGCAAGAATTGGCTGAATCAGTTAGAGAAGCATTAGCATTAGGCAGTATCAACTTATATATGTTTCATGGCGGCACCAATTTTGGGTTTATGAATGGCTGCTCCGCACGAGGAACCATTGATTTACCACAAATCACTTCCTATGATTATGATGCGCCACTTGATGAACAAGGGAACCCAACCGAAAAGTATTTCGCGTTACAAAAAATGCTTCACGAAGAGTACCCTGCGTTACCACAAGCTGAACCATTAGTAAAAGATTCTTTTGCGCAAACAGCAATTCCTTTAACCAACAAAGTGAGTTTGTTTGCGACTTTAGAAACGATTAGTCAGCCAGTGGTCAGCGTTTATCCGCAAACCATGGAACAATTAGAACAAAATACCGGCTATCTTCTTTACCGAACAAGCATTGAAAAAGATGCTGCAGAAGAAAAGCTAAGAGTGATTGACGGTCGTGATCGTCTGCAACTATTTGTCAATCAGATACATCAAGCAACGCAATATCAAACGGAAATCGGCGAAGATATTTACGTTACACTGCCGCAAGAGAATAATCAAATCGATGTTTTAATGGAAAATATGGGTCGTGTCAATTACGGGCACAAATTATTTGCAGATACTCAGAAAAAAGGGATTCGAACGGGTGTCATGGCAGATTTACATTTTATGACGCAATGGCAACAATATTGTTTACCTATGACAAGCTGTGAACAGGTAGACTATTCAAGAGAATGGCAACCTGATCAACCAAGCTTTTACCAGTATCATATGGAGTTAGCAGAAGTGAAAGATACATTTATTGATGTTTCTAAATTCGGCAAAGGAATTGTTTTTGTTAACCAAACCAATCTTGGTCGTTTCTGGAATGTTGGTCCGACGCTTTCCTTATATATTCCCAAAGGATTATTAAAAGAAGGGCAAAATGAGATCGTCATTTTTGAAACGGAAGGAACGTACCAACCAGAAATTCAGTTAGTAAAAGAACCACTATATAAAGAAATGAAAGAGGGATTACAATGAGTATTATTGGCGTAAGAATTGATGGACGTTTGATTCATGGACAAGTGGCAAATTTATGGGCGACAAAATTGAATATTTCCAGAATTATGGTCGTTGATGATGAGGTTGCAGGGAATGCCATTGAAAAAAGTGGCTTGAAATTAGCAACACCAGCTGGCGTGAAACTAAGCGTGTTACCAGTTGAAAAAGCTGCTCAAAATATTTTAGCAGGAAAATACGACTCACAACGTTTATTAATTGTGGTACGGAAACCAGATCGTTTATTAAAACTAGTAGAACTTGGGGTGCCGATTAAAGAAATCAATGTTGGGAACATGTCTCAAACAAACGAAACACGGTCGATTACTAAGTCAATCAATGTGGTCGATCAAGATATTGAGGTTTTTAAAGAGTTAAATGCTAAAGGTGTCCATCTGATTGCTCAAATGGTGCCAAGTGACAAAGCGGAAGACTTTATGAGTTTGATAACAAAATAGGAGGGAACAAAAAATGAATATCTTATGGTGGCAGATCTTATTATTAACATTATACGCAGGATACCAAATTTTAGATGAATTACAAATTTATTCTTCATTAAGTGCGCCAGTGTTTGCAGGTCTTTTTGCAGGATTAGTGATGGGGGATATTAAAGCAGGACTTATTATTGGTGGAAGCATGCAATTAACTGTATTAGGAGTTGGGACTTTCGGGGGTGCCTCCAAAATTGATGCTAACTCAGGCACGATTCTTGCCACAGCATTTTCTGTGTCTTTAGGAATGAACCCTGAACAAGCAATCGCTGCTATTGCAGTACCAGTTGCTAGTTTAATGATTCAATTAGACATTTTGGCTCGTTTTGCGAATACCTACTTTGCACATCGGATTGATAAAATGGTCGAAGATATGAACTACAAAGGAATTGAACGTAACTTCTTAATGGGTGCCTTACCTTGGTCTCTTTCTCGAATGATTCCAGTCTTCTTAGCACTTGCTTTTGGTGGTGGTTTAGTACAAAAAGTTGTATCTGTCCTAAATGGCGATTTGAAATGGTTAGGTGATGGCTTGTCTGTTGCTGGGGCGGTCTTACCAGCGGTCGGTTTTGCAATTTTACTACGTTACTTACCAGTGAAAAAACATTTCCCTTATTTAATTCTTGGTTTCACTGTAACTGCTTTACTAGGAACAATCTTTACAAACATGCAACTTTTAGGAACATCTGTTGCGAGCGTTGTGAAAGACTTCAGTGGTGTATTTAACGCACTACCAATGTTAGCAGTCGCTTTAATTGGTTTCGCTTTAGCCGCAATTAGCTACAAAAATGGCCAAATGATTCCGAGTGGACCAGCAGCCAAAAAAGAACATGCAGCGAATGATTCAGACGAAGGAGAGATTGAAGATGACGAAATCTAATTATAAATTGACGAAAGAAGACTTTAAACAAATTAATCGCAGAAGCTTGTTTACTTTCCAATTAGGTTGGAACTACGAAAGAATGCAAGGATCAGGTTACTTGTATACGATTTTGCCACAATTGCGTAAAATTTATGGGGATGATACGCCTGAATTAAAAGAAGTGATGAAAACACACACGCAATTTTTCAATACTTCAAACTTCTTTAATACGATTATTACAGGGATCGATTTAGCCATTGAAGAAAAAGAAGGCATTGCTGGAAAACAAACAGTTTCAGGTTTGAAAACTGGTTTAATGGGACCGTTTGCAGCAATTGGGGATTCAATTTTCGCAGCTTTAATTCCAACTATTTTTGGGGCGCTAGCTGCTAACATGGCGATTAATGGTAACCCAACTGGTATCTTTATCTGGATTGTTGCTCAAATTGCCGTGATGGTCTTCCGTTGGAAACAATTGGAATTTGCGTATCGCGAAGGAATTTCTTTGGTAACAACTATGCAACACCGCTTAACTGCCTTAACAGATGCTGCAACTTTACTAGGGGTCTTCATGGTTGGCGCTTTAGTGGCAACAATGGTTAATGTCAAACTATCATGGGCACCAAGTATTGGGGATGTAACACTTAACATGCAAAATAACTTGGATATGATTTTACCACGTCTACTTCCTGCAGGAATTGTCGGTGGCGTTTATTGGATGCTAGGTAAAAAGAATATGACGTCTACTAAAGCCATTTTTATCGTATTAATTGTCTGTGTCGCATTGTCTGCGTTAGGTGTTATTTCAAAATAAGTAAGACAGGAGAAAATCGATGAGTGAACATTTAGTTTTAGTAAGTCATGGCCGTTTTTGCGAGGAATTGAAAAAAAGTGCGGAGATGATTATGGGACCGCAAGAAACAATTTCCACTGTTGCTTTATTACCAGAAGAAGGTGAAGCTGACTTTTTAGAAAAATTTGAAGCGATTACGGAATCGTTAGAAGATTTTGTTGTCTTTGCTGATCTATTAGGGGGAACACCTTGTAATATTTTATCCAAAAAAATTATGCAAGGTGCTTCGTTTGACTTATATACTGGGATGAATTTACCGATGGTTATCAGCTATGTAAATGCAAATTTATTAGCGATTGAAGGTGACTATGTTAAGGAATCAGCAGAAAGTATTGTGAAAGTCAACGAATTGCTGCTAAATGTTGCAGTAGATGATGAGGATGAATAATTCTGACTTGTTGTCGTAAGTAATTAAAGTTTTTAAGAGAATGATTTAGAGATGGACGTTCCAAAAATAAAAGAATTTATTTTTGGAACGCCCCTTTAATTGTTAATAATGAAAGCGTGTTCAAAAATGTTAGGGGGCTGATTTATCAGATGAAACATGGAAAAATAAAACGATTTAGTACATTGACACTATTGGCAAGCGCAACGATTTTAGTACCATTAAGTACGTCTGCAGAAGAAACAACAAACAGCAGCACTGAAACAAGCTCATCAATGGTGGAACCTACCGCAACAGAAGAAAAATTGTGGCAATCTGATTTTCCAGGAGGGAAAATTGGTGAGTGGCAAGATGTGATTGGTAAAACAAATCGAGAATTAGCAGGAGAGTCATTGGCGATTTCACGAGATGCAGCAGCAGGTAATAATGCCGTATCTTTAAATTTAGATTCCCCTAAATTAGCTGATGGTGAAGTAGAAACAAGGTTTAAATACACTGCTGGAAGCGGTCGGACGGGTGTGATTATTCGTGGTAATACCAAAGATAGCTGGGTTTTTGTAGGCTATAACGCGAATGGCAAATGGTTAGTTGAAAGCCCTAATTCGTGGAATGATTCGATTTCTGGGCCAACGTTAAATGAAGATACGAATTATTTGTTGAAAGTACGTTATGTTGGTGAAAAAATTACTATCTGGCTTAACACCACGTTGATTTACGAAGGAGAACCTGTTTTGACCAACGGAGACAAAATTCCAACAGAAGCCGGACATGTGGGTGTCCGTTTGTGGTACGACAAAAAAATTGTCAATTATGACTATTTTAAAAATGGCCCCGTAGATAGCATTCCAGAAATTGTGCCAGAAGTGACACAAATTGCGCCAGTCAAAGTTTTTACAAAAATTGGTGTCGCACCAAAATTACCGAAACAAGTAAAAGTGACCTATAATACTGGTAAAGAAGCCAATGAAGCAGTCCGTTGGGATGAAATCGATCCTGATGCATACAAAGAACCAGGAACTTTTGAAGTCGACGGTACTTTGGAAAATACAAACATCAAAGCAAAAGCCAGCATTGTTGTTGCTAAAGACAATGAAGCTGAAAAAGGCGACAAAATCTCTTCTGCAGATTTAACAGCCGTGGTTGACCCACAATTTCCACGAATTATTCGTTACGAAGACCCTCAGAGTAATCAAGTGATTTTTAATGGCCAACACGAGAAAATTGACCAAGTAATGATTGATGGCAAAGCATATAAAGCAACTGCTGAAAAACAAAAGAGTGAAGCAAATCAAGCCGTTTATAACGTAGCTGTCCCAGAAATTGGTCTGCGTTTCACAACAACATTGACTGTTTCCGAAGGCCAAGAATTAGCTATGAAACTCTCAGATATTCGTGAAGAAGGAACCAAAATACACACAATTTCAATTCCAAATCAAGGCTTGATTTCTGTCAATAGTACAGATGAAGGGGCGACTTTTGCTGGCGTTGTGATGAATACTGGGACAAATGCAAATAACGGAAATAAAAATGGTGATACTATCCAAGATTTAACTACAACAAGCCAAGAAGAAACGAAAAAATATATGTATGGTTTCTTAAATACGGCGAATTATGCTGCAAGTTTTTGGACGAACGCCTATGGAGACGGCTCTGTCGATGGTAGTGACAACAATCGAATCCATAAACAAACAAAAGAAGCGGCGACTGGTTTTGTAACAACCTTGTCAAGTGGGGCATGGACCTATCGACCATTTGATGCACCGGAAGATTACACAACTGGAGAAACGCCAGAAGTGAAAGTTAAA
Source organism: Enterococcus sp. DIV0183 (assembly GCF_050541505.1). Lineage (NCBI taxonomy): Bacteria > Bacillati > Bacillota > Bacilli > Lactobacillales > Enterococcaceae > Enterococcus > Enterococcus sp. DIV0183. Next base: position 1,556,812 of record NZ_CP172932.1, on the reverse strand, counting down.
TTCTCAAAAGATAGCAACGACGACAATCGGGTGGATTGGCAAGATGCGGCAATTGGGTTCCGTTCAATTATGAATAACCCAATGGGCGCGGAAAAAGTCCCTGAATTAGTCAACCAACGGATTCCTTTTAACTTTGCTAGTCAGGCGACGAACCCGTTCTTAGTGACGTTAGACGAATCAAAACGCATTTACAATTTAACAGATGGATTAGGACAAATGAATTTACTAAAAGGGTATCAAAATGAAGGACATGATTCTGCGCATCCAGATTACGGTGCTATTGGTCAGCGACCTGGTGGGGAACAAGCGTTGAATCAATTAATTGATGAAGGCCATAAATTAAATGCCGTTTTCGGTGTGCATATTAATGACACCGAGTCTTACCCAGAAGCAAAAGGATTTAATGAGGAATTAGTTGATCCAACGAAGCGTGGCTGGGATTGGTTAGATCCGTCTTATTTTATTAAACAAAGACCCGATGCATTGAGTGGTCGTCGCTATGAGCGCTTTAAAGAATTAAAACAAAAAGCACCGAATCTAGATTATATTTATGTTGATGTTTGGGGCAATCAAGGCGAATCAGGTTGGGCAAGTCGTCAACTAAGTAAAGAAATTAATTCACTCGGTTGGTTTACAACCAATGAATTTCCGAATGCTTTAGAGTATGACTCGGTTTGGAACCATTGGTCTGCAGAAAAAGATTACGGCGGTACAACAACGAAGGGCTTTAACAGTACAATCGTTCGTTTTATTCGGAATCATCAAAAAGACACTTGGATTATTTCCGACAACCCTTTGTTAGGTGGAGCTGAATTTGAAGCCTATGAAGGTTGGGTGGGTAAAACCAATTTTAATACCTATCGCCAAAAAACTTTTGCCATTAATGTCCCAACTAAGTTCTTACAACATTACCAAATTACAAACTGGGAAACTACAACAGCAGCAGATGGTCAAATCTATGGTACGATTAAATTAGCGAACGGTGCTGAAAAAGTGACCGTTACTCAAGCAGATGCTAATTCGCCAAGAAGCATTACGTTAAATGAGACAGAAGTTCTAAAAGGTGATGCGTATCTACTGCCTTGGAATGTCAATGGTCAAGACAAACTATATCACTGGAATCCAAAAGGCGGTACCAGCACTTGGTCATTGGATAAGAAAATGCAAGGAAAAACGAATTTACATTTATATGAATTAACAGATCAAGGGCGTATTGACAAAGGCGCAATTGCCACTACAAATAACCAAGTGACCATCCAAGCCGAGGCTAATACACCGTATGTCATTGCTGAACCTGACAGTATTGAACCGATGACATTTGGAACAGGAACACCATTTAAAGATCCTGGATTTAATGAAGCCAATACCTTAAAAAATAACTGGAAAGTTTTCCGAGGTGATGGAGAGGTTAAAAAAGATGCTAACGGTGATTATGTCTTTAGTTCAGAAAAAGAAAGAACCGAAATCAAACAAGACATCAATCTTCCTAAACCAGGAAAATATAGTTTGTATTTAAACACAGAAACACATGATCGCAAAGCCACAGTAACTGTTAAAATTGGTGGTAAAAAATATACGCGGACAGTGAATAATTCGGTTGCCCAAAACTACATTCAGGCAGATATTAACCATACAAGCAGGAAAAATCCGCAGTATATGCAAAATATGCGAATTGATTTTGAAATCCCAGATAATGCCAAAAAAGGCTCGGTGACATTAGCGGTTGATAAAGGCAATTCCGTTACAAAATTTGATGATTTACGAATTGTTGAGCGTCAAACGGATATCATGAACCCAGACAAACAAACAGTTATTAAGCAAGATTTTGAAGACACACAAGCAGTTGGGTTATATCCGTTTGTTAAAGGCTCAGCTGGTGGTGTAGAAGATCCACGGATTCATTTATCAGAAAGAAATGAACCTTACACACAATATGGTTGGAATGGAAACCTTGTTTCAGATGTATTAGAAGGCAACTGGTCCTTGAAAGCCCATAAACAAGGAGCAGGATTGATGCTTCAAACAATTCCGCAAAATATTAAATTTGAACCGAACAAGAAATATACGGTCCAATTTGATTATCAAACTGATGGTGAAAATGTCTTTACTGCTGGGACCATTAATGGGGAGTTGAAAAATAACAATGACTTTAAGCCAGTCGGTGAGTTAACTTCGACAGCAGCAGATGGTCAAACCAAGCATTATGAAGCAGAAATAATTGGGGATGCTTCAGGAAACACTACGTTTGGTATTTTTACAACAGGTGCCGATAAAGATTTCATTATGGATAACTTTACGGTCACAGTGGAATCAAAAAAATAAATTTAGTCTATCTAAGCAACTTGGTCTACAAGTTAAACGTACTTGTAGCCCAAGTTGCTTCTTTTATGAAAAGAAGCAAGGTCTAGTGCCTCATTTTTATACTGCAGAATAAACCGACACATTTTTTAAAGTGTCAGGCTTCTTTGTGTATTTCATCAAGAACGAATGGACAAACTTGCCTTTTGCCACAAATCGTTTACAATTACAATGATAGGCATAATTTATTTAGAGGTGAAGTGATTGAAGAAATACAATGTTGATTGGAATTACTGGGTTGTCCGCTTTTTATTTGTAATGGCGCTGATTGTTGGCTATTTATTAATCACGAATTATCAGCACTTTGTCCATAGTGTTTCGGGTTTATTAGGCATCTTATCCCCATTCATTACTGGGTTTGTGATTGCTTATTTATTGAGTGGAAGTCAGAAAAAAATCGAGGGATTACTAGAAAGAGTTCCTTTACCAGTCGTTAAAAAAGCGAAACACGGCTTGAGCGTACTCCTTTTGTACCTGATTATTTTGTTTATTTTTGTTTTGACATTAAACTATATCGTTCCGCTACTCATTAGTAATTTAGTAGATTTAGCAAACTCTTTACCCACTTTTTATGATCACATGGTTCAGTTTGTAATGAGTTTAGAAGATAAAGGGATTTTAAAAACAGCCGCGATTGAAAAATATTTAAATAGTGTCCTTAAAGATTTGTCGCCAGAACGTTTTTTAAATCAATGGACACAAGCGTTGTTTTCATTAGGAACGTTGACTAAAAATGTTTCATCATTCTTTTTAAATGCATTTTTGACGTTGATTATCTCAATATATGCGCTGGTATTTAAGCAATCTATTTTGACATTTGTTGAAAAGGCTGCCCACAAATTGCTGTCTGAAAAAGTGTACAAGCAAACACAAACTTGGTTAAATACAACGAATAAAATTTTCTATAAATTTATCAGCTGCCAATTTCTTGATGCTTGTATAATTGGCGTTTCATCAACGATTTTGTTAAATATTTTGAATGTGAAATTTGCTGTGACTTTGGGGATTTTATTAGGTATTTGTAATATGATTCCTTATTTTGGTTCGATTTTTGCGTCAATTGTTGCTGGTGTGATTACGCTTTTCACAGGTGGTGTTACTCAAGCAATTACGGTGTTACTAGTTTTATTAATTTTACAACAAATTGACGGCAATATTATTGGTCCTCGAATTATGGGAGATGCCCTAAATGTCAATCCGATTTTAATTATTGTTTCAATCACGATTGGGGGAGCGTACTTCGGCGTCTTAGGGATGTTTTTAGCAGTTCCTGTTGCTGCAATCATTAAAATTATTGTCTCGGAGTGGCTAAATGAATCAAAAGAAAATGATAAGATTGTAGATTCTATTGAATCCTAAAGTAAAACTTTTCGTCGCGCGTTGACGAAAAGTTTTTTAGTGGAAAAGAAAGTTTAATTATTTGGAATTTTTGATATGCTATACTTAAAGTAAATAAAAAATCAAAATTGAGGTGAATAGATGCAGTTTTTAAAAAAATATGGCGGCTATTTTTTAGTTTTAGGGGTCTTACTTGATTTTTTTACACCTTATTATGTCGGATTCAAAGATCAAGGTTACAATCAATTGACAGAAGTAATTAGCTTATTAGGTGATGTGAATAGTCCAGTTAGGGAAAACTTTAATCGGTTAACTATCATTGCGGGAATGTTGATGTTAGCAAGTTTACCTAGGATATATGCTATTTTTTCCAGAAAAACGAAAAAAGGTGCTTGGTTAGTAGTGGCAATGATTGGCGCTTATGGTTTATTTGATTGTATTTTCAGTGGGCTCTTCAGCGTAGACACTTCAAGCGCTGGCACAGTTGCTGCCGCGCTTCATAACGGAGGATCAGCAGTTGGTTATACAGGCTTTTTGTTGTTATCAGGCGTCTTAACCGTTATCTATAGTAAATACGGTTCGCAAAAAAATAAAAACCTTTTTGGCTTTTTGTTTATTTTATGTATGCTTGCAGCCGGCTTATATGGCTTAGCAAGGATTCCACAGTTGCAACAGGTAAAACCATTTAATTATTTAGGCTTATGGCAAAGAGTGAGTTCATTTTGTAATTATCTACCAATGCTGGCACTGTGTTTACAAACTAAAACCAATGACAAATTTGATTGAACATTTGTCATTGGTTTTTTACTAGTTAAAATTGTCTGGTAATAACTTAATTATTGGCTACGGTGACTTCACCAGTAACAGTGGCACCATCTTTTTCTAAGTCAGCAGAATCTTTGTATTCTTGTTTATCAAAAGTAATATTGCCATTAACTTTGGTACCATTTAAAGTAAAGCCATTTGCTTTCACCTCAATATCACCTTTGACAGTCCCGTGAACGATGTTGAAATTTTCAGAAGAAACGATTAGCTTAGGAACTGTGATTTCATATTCAGCAGTTACTTTTTTATTATCATCTTGAGAATAAAGCGCTAATTTACGATAGACATCGTTGGAATCTTTCCCCTTATCATGGAAAGTACCAGCAACTGTTACCTCTTTATCAAAAGTGACATTGTCAGTAGCTGCGACAATCCAATTTCCTTTATCACTTAACGCCATTTCGAGCTCTTCAGGCTTGGCACTAATTGAAGCACCAGAGACTACTTCTGTACTTGAATTAGCTGTTTCTTTGCTACTAGAACTACTATCTGTTTTTTTATCAGATGAACAAGCACTAAGCAGCACAAGAGCAGCAGTTGCCGTCAAAACAGTGGTGAGTACTTTAGACATTTTCATGAAAATCCCTCCAAAAAATTTATTTATTTCTTCCTTTATCATAACTGATTCAAAGGGAAATGAGTAATCATACACTCAAAGATTGAGAAGTTTGGAAGGGGAACCCACTTTAAAATGTATTTATATTTTTAACAATTTATTGTTATATAATCAGTAGTATAAATTGGAAACTTAAGCATTTTTTTAGAATTTGATGGTTTTTAGCTTCTTTTTTATTAATAGTTTTTATTTTTTGCAGCCTTTTTTTTCACAAGTAACATATTGGGTTGTATTTTCCCAGTCTTCAGGATTGTCATCGATTCGAGCTCCACAAGCTGTATAATTGCCATTTCTTACGTGGATTTTCCCTTTTTCAGATTTTTTTGTATCGTTTCCAATATATTTTACATTAGCCATAAATTAGCAACTCCTTTTGTTGGATTTATAAATTTTTACTTCTGCTTAAGCTTCCATAAATAAAGATAGCATTTTTTACATTGTAAACAAATATTTTTAGTTAACCTTAAAAAAAATAAGTCTTTGATTCATTTCTTTTTCAAATGTTCCTTTTCTGTAGTAAGCTAGTAATAGACAGAATTTAAGGAGGAGATTTTGATGCCTTGGAATATGAATGATTATCCTACATCAATGAAAAATTTAGCACCTTTGATTCGGAAAAAAGCGATAGATATTGGCAATGCGTTGCTTGCGTATGGCTACCCTGATGATCGCGCCATTCCAATTGCGATTAGTCAAGCGGAGAAATGGTATCAAGAGGCAAGTGCAGCAGACAAAAAGGCATTTGAACAAGAAGCAAATCCTACGAAACAAGATTCGCATAAACAGGATAAACATGCGGGAAAATTATTAACGGCGGCTGTCAACGTTAAATATAAAGACGGCCAATGGTTGGTGATTTCAGACAGCGCTGAAAAAGCAAGTAATACATTTACCCACAAACAAGAGGCGATTGAACGAGCCCAAGAAATTGCTCGGAATAAGCAAACAAAGCTGAAAATCTATAAGAAAGATGGTACGTTACAAGAAACCAAAGAGTATACTGAATAATTTTTCGAAACCTTGATATTCCGTTGCAATTCAAGAAACGGTTATCAAGGTTTTTTTGCGAGGGAGAAATGGACAAGTAAGAAAAAATAACAAAAGTTAAGAATGAGAATAAGACTTGCTTTTCTAGTTTTTGGTGGGTACAATTACACTAATTAAGATAAAAAATCAAAATAATTGAGGTGCTACGACAATGGAAAAAGCCAATCTTGATTGGAATAATTTAGGATTTTCTTACATTAAAACGCCCTTTCGTTATATTAGTTATTGGCGAGATGGCAAGTGGGAAGAAGGCACGCTAACAGATAACAATCAGTTAACGATTAGTGAAGGTTCGCCTGCTCTACATTATGGCCAACAATGTTTTGAAGGATTAAAAGCGTATCAATGTGCAGATGGTTCTGTCAATTTGTTTCGTCCAGATGAAAATGCCAAACGGCTACAAAAAAGTTGTGCGCGTCTACTGATGCCACAAGTGCCAGTAGAAACCTTTGTTTCTGCATGCCAAGAAGTGGTGAAAGCCAACCTTGCTTATTTACCGCCATATGGAACGGGCGGTACGTTGTATCTTCGCCCTTATATGATTGGTGTCGGCGATAATATTGGCGTAGCACCTGCCAAAGAATACATTTTTTCTATTTTTTGCGTGCCGGTTGGTTCGTATTTTAAAAATGGTTTAGCACCAACCAACTTTATCGTTTCTGAATATGATCGAGCAGCGGGTCGAGGAACTGGGGCCGCTAAAGTGGGGGGCAATTATGCAGCTAGTCTTTTACCAGGTGCAGAAGCACATGAGAAAGAATTTAGTGATTGCATTTATTTAGATCCGTATACGCATACGAAAATTGAAGAAGTTGGTGCAGCCAATTTCTTTGGCATAACCAAAGAGGGTACTTTTATTACGCCGAAATCAGCGTCTATTTTGCCAAGTATTACTAAATATTCATTATTGACGCTAGCAAAAGAACGTTTAGGGATGACGGCGCTTGAAGGAGACGTTTACATTGATCGATTAGCGGACTTCTCCGAAGCGGGTGCTTGTGGCACAGCGGCGATTATTTCTCCTATTGGTGGGATTCAAAACGGCACAGATTTCCATGTATTTTATAGTGAAACGGAAGTTGGACCAGTGACTAAGCAACTATATGATGAACTGGTTGGCATACAGTTTGGTGACAAAGAAGCGCCAGAAGGCTGGATTGTAAAAGTTTAAAGAGACAAAAAAGAGAGAATTCATGCTCTCTTTTTTTGTGTAGAATATTCAGAATTTTCTATAAAAAGATTGACTTTGATTCTATTTAAAGGAATAATGGAAGATACAAGATTTAAAAAAGGAGGGAAAGCTATTGCTTATTAAATCAGCAGAATCAGAAGAAATGACGATTTTTTTTGATAAAGAAAACCAACCAAATACACAAGTTCAAATGGGCATTATTACATTACAGCCTGGTGAAAAACGGCCTTTAGCTGGATATGCTCGCCATGAACAGGATGAATATTCTTATGTGATTTCTGGCGAAGCACATACGATTTTAGAAGATGGTCAAGACTTAGTCGGAAAAGCTGGACAAGCCCAATTAATTGAAGCTGGTGAGGGGCACATTAATTATAATGATGGGTTGGAGCCAGCGGTCGTTGTCTGGATGCTTGTGGAAAGGACAAAATAAAAGGGGAGCTGTCTTTCTGTAAGTAAAAGCATAAAAAAATGAAGAGTTATAGGAGAAAGAAGATGAAAAAGTATTTAAAAATCATAATAGTTTGTATTTTATTGGTAGGATTTTTAGCTGGGTGTACCAATAAAAATGAAAATAAAAAGAAACAGAAAAATACCAAAGAAGCCGTTCAACTGATGTCACCCTCGGAATTAACAACGCTCAACACCTCTGTATTATTGGATTTTCCAGATGCTATTGTCCAAACAGCAGCGTTTGAAGGGTTATATAGTTTAGATGAACAAGACCAATTGGTACCAGCCGTAGCAAAAGCATTGCCGACGATTTCAGAAGATGGAAAAACTTACACGATTTCTTTGAGAAAAGAAGCGGTTTGGAGTAACGATGATCCTGTCACAGCACATGATTTTGAATATGCTTGGAAAAAAATGATTGATCCTAAAAACGGCTTTGTCTATAGTTTCCTCATCGTTGAAACAATTCAAAATGGTGCAGAAATCTCAGCTGGGAAATTAGCACCCAATGAACTAGGTGTCACAGCTGTGGATGATTATACATTAAAGGTGACGCTCAAAGAGCCAAAACCGTACTTTACGTCCTTGTTAGCTTTTCCGACATTTTTCCCGCAAAATCAAAAAGTAGTCGAACAATTTGGTGCGGACTATGGAACTGCTAGTGATAAAGTCGTCTATAATGGTCCGTTCGTGGTAAAAGATTGGCAGCAAACAAAGATGGACTGGCAACTAGCAAAAAATAATCGCTATTGGGATTACCAGAACGTGCGCTCAGACATTATCAATTATACGGTTATCAAAGAAACATCTACCGCATTGAATCTTTTTGAAGATGGACAATTAGATGTGGCTACACTAAGTGGTGAATTGGCGCAACAGAATAAAAATAATACGTTGTATCATTCGTACCCAACAGCGACAATGAACTATTTGCGCTTAAATCAAAAACGGAAAGGGCAAGCAACGCCACTTGCAAACGAAAACCTGCGTAAAGCGTTGGCTTTAGGAATAGATAAAGAAAATCTAGTCAATAATATTATTGCAGATGGTTCTAAAGCGCTACATGGTGCGGTTACGGAAGGCTTTGTGGCGAATCCCACAACGGGACTCGATTTTCGTCAAGAAGCAGGTGATTTAATGGTTTATAACAAAGAAAAAGCGCAAAGTTATTGGAAAAAAGCACAAGCAGAATTAGGAGAAAAGGTTAACGTTGAATTGATGGTAACAGATGATGGTTCTTACAAAAAAATTGGTGAAAGTTTGCAAGGCTCGCTACAAGAACTGTTTCCTGGTTTGACAATAGAGCTAACCGCATTGCCGACCGAAGCTGCATTGAACTTTGGGCGAGAAAGTGACTATGATTTATTCTTAATTTACTGGACACCAGACTATCAAGATCCTATTTCTACCCTGATGACTTTATACAAGGGCAATGATCGCAATTATCAGAACCCTGTCTATGACAAATTATTAGATGAAGCAGCCACAACCTATGCCTTAGAGCCAGAAAAAAGATGGGCGACACTGATTGCGGCTGAAAAAGAAGTGATTGAAACGACTGCTGGCATGATTCCACTTAGCCAAAATGAACAAACAGTCCTGCAAAATGATAAAGTCAAAGGCTTGAATTTTCATACCTTTGGCGCTCCATTAACGTTAAAAAATGTTTATAAGGAAAAATAAAAAGAGAGCCTGGGCTGAAAATCGCTTTTGATTTTCGGCCCAGGCTTAAATCCTGCTTTTTAACCCAAAATTTGTCACCATTTAGCCTTTTCGGGTTTTATCTCGAACGCTTCTGTTCTAATAGTTCAGAATCAGGTGCAGTGTGTGGCTGGGCATATTTTTTCATATATGTCGGCAAGGCTTGACTAATCTTCGTTGGTAAAACAACATAGTCGGTTTTGGCCAAATCATCACCAATGAGACTGTGTAAGTAGACGGCGCCAGCAATGGTTTCAATTGTCGGCTTAAACTGAGCCAAAAAACCAGCAATGATGCCAGCCAAGGTATCCCCAGTTCCGCCAGTAGCCATCCCAGGGTTGCCGCCTGTATTTTGAAAAGGTTCTCCTGTGTGGAAAATTGTGGTGCGATGACTTTTTAAAACAATCGTACTGCCTAATTTTGCTTGTTGGCGCTGGTTATTTGCCAGTGTTTGTTGCTCAATAGGTAAGTGACTCAAACGTTGCCATTCCATTTGATGAGGTGTGAAAACAACTTTTTCAGGATAGGTAAGGGAAAAATTGCCTTGGCTAAAGAGGGTAATCGCTGAGCCATCGATAATTAACCATTGTTGTTTTTGATGTTGGGCAAGCACCCTCTTCAACATTTGTTGTGCAGTAGCATCTAAGCCTAAACCTGGACCAATTAAAATAACCTCCGCTTGCTCTACGACGTCCGTCAGAAGGACTGTTTTTTCAAAGCCCACGACCATGGCTTCTGGGCATCTTGCATGTAAAGGCCCGTGATTTTTAACATCAGTAATCACAGTGGTGAGACCAGCGCCACTATTTATACACGCTTCGGTACTCATGATGATGGCTCCGCCATATTGTCGGTTTCCTCCGATTAATACAACACGCCCAAAATTACTTTTATAAGAGTCGGAGGGGCGTTGAGTGATGACTTCCTCTAAAATGTCCTTGCTTAAATAGCGCATTCTATCACTCCTTTTCTTGGGATTTCTTTGTTCTCAGTATACTACAAGAGCCCCGAAAAAATCAGTTTATTTAATGTTAAAAGTTACTCTATTGAAGGTAATGAGGTGTATAATAAGGACCAGATAAATGAGTTAGGAGAGTGAAACAGATGGAAGAGAAAAAAACATTTTATATGAGTGGCTACGTAGGAATTGCGAGCTTATTAGTTATTTTAATTGCGGGAATTGGTTTATTTATTTATGGAGCGAGTCATACTAATGGTGTTCTTGTTGTTTTAGGTATTATTTTGTTAGTTGGGGCTATTTTATTTTTAAGTTCCTTAACTATTGTTAGTCCCAATCAGGCGAAAGCTATTTTATTTTTTGGTCGCTACTTAGGTACGATTAAAGAAAATGGGTTGTTTATTACCATTCCATTTACGCAAAAAATGAACATTTCTTTGAAAGTACGAAATTTCAATAGTTCTCTATTAAAAGTCAATGACTCTGACGGGAATCCAATCGAAATCTCTGCGGTCATCGTTTTTCGGGTAGTCGATACAGCTAAGGCGTTATTTAATGTCGATTATTATCAAGACTTTGTGGAAATTCAAAGCGAAACGGCAATCCGGCATGTAGCAACACAATATCCTTATGACACTTTTTCAGATAATGATGTAACTCTGCGAGGAAATACCGAACAAATTTCCGAGGAGTTAACCAAAGAATTGCAAGAACGCTTAGCAGTGGCTGGTGTAGAGGTTATCGAAACACGGTTGAATCATTTAGCTTATGCAACTGAAATTGCTAGCTCCATGTTGCAAAGACAGCAAGCAAAAGCAATCTTAGCGGCTCGACAAACAATTGTTGAAGGTGCGGTAAGCATGACACAAATGGCCTTAGAACAGATTGAAGAAGGGCAAGAAATTAATTTTACCGATGAACGAAAAGTACAACTTATTAATAATTTACTAGTCTCAATCATTACTGATAAGGGCACACAACCAGTTATTAATACAGGCGACGTTTCTTCTTAAAGAGGAAGCAACGCTAAAAATAGCAAAAAAAGAGTCATCTTTCCGATGACTCTTTTTTGATAAACACGAACATTATATAATTTTAATCTATAATATTTCGGTTTTTCTTTGACATCTCTTTTTCTCATTGTTAGAATAACAGTGAAAAAAGGCGGAAGGAGTTATTACATTCATGAAACCATTAGTCGCTGTGATTATGGGAAGTACCTCAGACTGGGCAACGATGAAAGCTGCTTGTCTTGTGTTGGAAGAGTTGGGAATTCCTTATGAAAAACGAGTGATATCAGCACATAGGACCCCTGATTTGATGTTTCGTTTTGCAGAGGAATCACGAACAAAAGGATTGAAGGTTATTATCGCTGGCGCTGGTGGAGCGGCCCATTTACCAGGGATGGTAGCTGCAAAGACAACCTTACCTGTCATTGGTGTTCCAGTTAAAACACGAACATTAAACGGTATTGATTCACTGTTGTCTATTGTGCAGATGCCAGGGGGAGTTCCTGTAGCAACAACTGCGATTGGCTCAGCAGGTGCTACCAATGCTGGGTTATTAGCTGCAGAAATACTAAGTATTGATGATTTACAGTTAGCAGAAAGAATCCAAGCAAGACGACAATCATTGGAAAAAGCGGTTATGGAAAGTGGGGAACAACTTGAATAAACCTTTAAAAGTCGGAGCAACTATTGGCATTATAGGTGGGGGACAGTTAGGGCGAATGCTAGTCATGAGTGGTAAAAAAATGGGTTTCCAAATGATTGTGTTGGACCCAACGATCAATAGTCCAGCTGGTCAAGTAGCTGACCGTCAAATTGTGGCAGCCTTTGATCAGACATCTGCTTTAACTGAACTAGCAGAGTTATGCGATGTGATCACCTATGAATTTGAAAATATTGAAGTGGCCTCCCTAGAAAAGGCCATTCCACTAGAAAAGCTGCCACAAGGAACAGAATTGTTAAAAATTACTCAAAATCGATTGCTTGAAAAAACGTTTCTTCAATCGATTGGCTGTAAGATTGCTTCTTTTGCGGAAGTGAAAAGTCAGAAAGAGCTGCCACAAGCAACAGAAAAGATTGGTTTTCCATGTGTCTTAAAAACTATTCAAGGTGGATACGATGGAAAAGGACAGGTCGTCTTAAAATGCGAAGAGGATTTCTCCCAAGCGACTAAATTATTAGCTAACGCCACTTGTGAATTAGAAAAGTGGGTGCCTTTCACTAAAGAACTTTCAATCATCGTTGCAGGGAATAAGCATGGTTACCAAAGCTTTCCTGTATCTGAAAACATTCATCGAAAGAATATCTTGCATGAATCAATTGTGCCAGCTCGAATTTCTGAGAATGTGCAACAAAAAGCAGCGGAATTGGCGCAATACATTGCTGAGGAATTAAATCTATCTGGGGTTTTAGCTATCGAACTGTTTTTAACGGATTCAGAAGAGTTGTACGTCAATGAATTAGCGCCACGGCCTCATAACTCAGGTCATTACTCTATTGAAGCTTGCTCATTTAGTCAATTTGATGCGCATATTCGAGGGATTAGCAATTGGGGCATTGGGTTACCCCAGTTACTTCAACCAGTAGTTATGGTGAATCTCTTAGGCGAACACTTAGAAAAAAGCTACAAGTTATGCACGTCAAAACCCACTTGGCAAGTCCATTACTATGGAAAAGCCGAATCAAAAGTTGGCAGAAAAATGGGCCACGTCACCATTACAACACCTTGCTTATCAGAAACGTTAAAGGAAATTGAGACTGTTGGTATTTGGAACGTAACTTAATAAATGCTTGCTCCAAGCAAGTTTTTTATTTTTACATTCAACAAACACGAACGATTATTGTTTTTTTGCAACTAATGTAAGTCTTTATCTGATGTAAATCAGCTGAGTTAGAAAGAATAGGGTTCATGAAGCTAACGAGAAGAGGGAAAGAATGGAAAAGAAAGCACTTGTGTATACAGGAAAAGCGAAGAAGTTGTATCAAACAGAAAATGCAGCGGTTCTTTTTGTGGAATATCTTGATCAAGCAACAGCTTTAAACGGTCAAAGAAAAGATAAAGTTCTTGGGAAAGGCGCTTTAAATAATCAAATCACTAGTCTAATTTTTGAACATTTACAGCAACAGAAGATTCCCAATCATTTTATCAAAAAAGTATCTGAACACGAACAATTAATTCAGGCCGTAGAAATGATTCCTTTGGAAGTTGTCGTACGTAATTATGCGGCAGGAAGTTTTTCAAAGCGTTTAGCGATTGAAGAAGGCACTAAATTAGTGACGCCCATTATTGAATTTTATTACAAAGAAGATCGTCTGGATGATCCTTTTATTAACGAAGACCATATTCAATTTCTAAAAGTAGCCACTCCTGCTGAAATTGTGGAGATTAAAGCATTGGCTTTACAAATTAATCAGGCGCTTAGTCAACTCTTTCAACGCCTCAATATTTGTTTGATCGATTTTAAAATCGAGATTGGTCGGACGAAGGCCAATCAATTGTTACTGGCAGATGAAATTTCTCCAGACACCTGTCGTTTATGGGATTTAAACACAAACGAACATCTGGATAAAGATGTTTATCGCCGTGAATTAGGAGAAATAGTTCCTGTATATGAAGAAGTTTTACAACGTTTACTAACAGCTAATTGAGGAGGAAGCGCGTATGTATTTTGTCAAAGTCTATGTTACGTATAAAGAATCAATTTTGGATCCCCAAGGTGAAGCGGTTAAGGAAGCAGTCCATCGGCTTGGTTTTACAGAAGTAGCCGAAATCCGTGTCGGTAAGTATTTTGAAATGCACGTCCAGCAGACAGAAGCAATTGAAGAGAAAATTGAACAAATTTGTGATCAACTATTAGCCAATGTAAATATGGAATCCTATCGTTTTGAAATTTTATCTTTGGAGGAAATTTAAATGAAATTGGCAGTGATTGTTTTTCCAGGATCCAATTGTGATGCAGATTTATTGTGGGCTGTCAAAGAGGTGATGGGCGTCGATGCAGAATTTGTCCGACACGATGCCACTTCTTTAGCAAAATTTGATGGCGTATTGTTGCCGGGCGGTTTTTCTTATGGCGATTACTTACGTTGTGGTGCAATTGCTCGGTTTTCGCCAATTATCAATGAGGTGATTCGCTTTGCTACAGAAGGCAAAATGGTTTTTGGTACTTGTAATGGCTTTCAAATTTTAACAGAAATTGGCTTACTTCCTGGCACGTTGCTAAGAAATGATTCGCTTCGTTTTATTTGTAAAAGTGTCCCATTGAAAGTGAATACGCACACAAAGTTTACAAGCGAGTATCCTGAAAATGTTTCGATACATTTACCAGTAGCGCATGGCGAAGGGAATTACTATTGTGATGAAAAAACGTTGAAAGAGCTGAAAGAAAAGAACCAAATTGTTTTTACGTATCAAGAAAAGGTGAACGGTAGTCTTGCGAATATTGCTGGTATTTGTAATGAACAGGGCAATGTTCTAGGAATGATGCCTCATCCGGAACGAGCGATGGAAGAATTGTTAGGTTCAACAGATGGACGCAGCTTTTTTGCTTCAATCATTAAAAACTTTGGAAAGGAATTAAGCCAATGATGAATGAACCAACACCAAAAGAAATCAAGGAGACACGGTTGTATGCAGAATGGGGACTAACAGATGAAGAATATCATCAGATTGAGACCATTTTGCAAAGAGAACCTAATTATACAGAAACTGGCTTATTCTCCGTGATGTGGAGTGAACATTGCTCTTACAAAAATTCCAAGCCCGTTTTAAAAAAGTTTCCGACGGAAGGGCCACAAGTGCTTCAAGGCCCTGGTGAAGGAGCTGGGATTGTCGATATTGGTGACGGATTAGCTGTTGTTTTTAAAGCAGAGAGCCATAATCATCCTTCTGCAGTAGAACCTTACGAAGGAGCAGCTACAGGCGTTGGTGGAATTATTCGCGATATTTTCAGTATGGGGGCGCGGCCGATTGCTTTACTGGATTCGTTAAGATTTGGCGAACTGACGGATGCACGAACACGTTATTTGTTTCAAGAAGTTGTGGCGGGGATTAGCGGTTATGGAAATTGTATTGGTATTCCAACCGTTGGCGGCGAAATTGCTTTTGAGCCATGTTATCAAGGAAACCCACTTGTCAATGCTATGTGTGTGGGATTGATTCGTCATGATGAGATTCAAAAAGGCCAAGCAAAAGGCGTCGGAAATAGCATTCTTTACGTAGGTGCGAAAACAGGACGTGATGGAATTCATGGTGCGACCTTTGCTTCAGAAGAATTTAGTGAAGGTGAAGAACAGCAACGATCTGCGGTACAAGTAGGTGATCCGTTTATGGAAAAATTATTATTGGAAGCTTGTCTTGATTTAATCAAAAATCATCAAGATATTTTAATCGGCATCCAAGATATGGGGGCGGCTGGCTTGGTTTCTTCAAGTGCTGAAATGGCATCAAAAGCAGGTTCAGGCTTGATTCTAGAGCTGGATAAAGTTCCGCAGAGAGAGACGCTGATGAGCCCCTATGAAATGCTCTTGTCTGAGTCCCAAGAACGGATGTTAATCTGTGTGGAAAAAGGAGCAGAACAGCAAGTTTGTGAATTGTTTCAAACGTATGACTTAGAAGCGGTAGCGATTGGATCCGTAACAGATGATGGACAGTATCGTGTCTTTCACGGTGGCAAAATAGTCGCAGATGTACCAGTAGATGCTTTGGCAGAAGAAGCCCCTGTCTACCAGAAAGCCTATCAAGAACCAGAGCGGATGCGTGCTTTTAAAAAATTAGCGCCCTTCATTCCAGAAATTACGAATAGCACGGAATTATTAAAACGCCTATTGCAACAGCCAACGATTGCATCAAAAAAATCAGTTTACGAAACCTATGATAGTCAAGTACAAACGAATACAGTGGTGCAACCAGGAAGTGATGCAGCTGTTTTAAGAGTGCGGGGCACCAATAAAGCCTTAGCGATGACGACAGATTGTAATAGCCGTTATTTGTATTTAAATCCTGAAATAGGTGGGCAAATTGCGGTTGCAGAAGCAGCCCGTAATATTGTAGCAAGTGGAGCACAACCTTTGGCTATCACTGATTGTTTGAATTATGGTTCCCCTGATAAACCAGAAAGTTTTTGGGAATTATGGACGTCGGCGGATGGAATCGCCGCAGCCTGCCGTCAGCTAGGAACACCCGTGATTTCAGGGAACGTCTCTCTTTACAATGAAACAGATGGTCAAGCCATTTATCCAACGCCAATGATCGGCATGGTGGGAGTGATTG
Source organism: Enterococcus sp. DIV0183 (assembly GCF_050541505.1). NCBI lineage: Bacteria > Bacillati > Bacillota > Bacilli > Lactobacillales > Enterococcaceae > Enterococcus > Enterococcus sp. DIV0183. Next base: position 1,540,045 of record NZ_CP172932.1, on the reverse strand, counting down.
AAGATGTTTCACAAATTACCACACAAGCGTTTAAACAAGTTGATGACTTAATTTATCTCATCGGTGAAACCCACGCAGATTTTAACGGCTCAGAAATTCAAAAAATGCAACTGGGGCGAATTGAAGGGCAATTACGCTCATTTGATTTAAAAGAGGAAAAAGCAAACCAAGAATTAGTTTTAAAAGCAATTCAAGCAGGCCTAGTTGCTAGCGCGCATGATTGCGCTGAAGGCGGCGTTGCCGTTGCTTTAGCCGAGTCGGCTTTTGCCAACGAACTGGGGTTACAGGTGACACTGCCATTAGCAAAAGAATATCTATTTGCGGAGACGCAATCCCGTTTTATTCTTTCAGTTAGTCCCCAGCATCAAGAAGCATTTGAAACACTTATCGGAAGAAAAGCTCAACATATTGGGAAAGTGACTGAAACTGGTTTGATCATTCATGCGTTAGATGATGTGATCAATTGTTCAACAAAAGAAGCCAAAGCCTTATGGGAGGATGCGATTCCATGTCTTATGAAGCAAAAAGCTTAAATGAAGAGTGTGGTATTTTTGGTATTTGGGGTCATCCTGATGCGGCACAAGTGACCTATTTTGGTTTACACAGCTTACAGCATCGAGGCCAAGAAGGCGCGGGAATTGTGGCGAACAATTCTGGGAAATTAGATGGCCACCGTGATTTAGGTTTATTAGCAGAAGTATTCCAAAAGCAAGAACAACTGAATGCGTTAGAAGGAACGGCGGCTATTGGTCATGTACGCTATGCAACCGCTGGTACGGGTAGCGTGGATAATATTCAGCCATTTTTATTTAAATTTTATGATAGTCAAATTGGGTTAGCACACAATGGCAATTTGACAAATGCCAAGCGTTTACGAAAACAACTAGAAAGAGAAGGCGCTATTTTTCATTCCAATTCAGACACTGAAATTTTAATGCACTTGATTCGAAAAAGCACTGCTGCCTCGTTTCTCGATAAACTAAAAGAGAGCTTGAATTTGGTTAAGGGTGGCTTTGCTTATCTTTTATTAACAGAAACGATGATGATTGCTGCACTGGATCCCAACGGCTTTCGCCCTCTCTCCATCGGACAAATGAACAATGGGGCGTACGTTGTGGCATCCGAAACGTGTGCATTAGAAACAGTTGGGGCTCGCTTTATTCAAGATGTGGCGCCTGGTGAAGTAGTCATCATTTCTGATGAAGGCTTGAAAATAGAGGTTTTCACTACGGAAGTCCAACCGGCGATTTGCGCAATGGAATATATTTATTTTGCACGACCAGATTCAAATATTGCTGGAGTTAATGTGCATACAGCTCGTAAAAGAATGGGGAAGAACTTGGCAATCGAAAGTCCAGTCGCAGCTGATATGGTAATTGGGGTACCAAACTCATCATTGTCTGCAGCTAGCGGCTATGCAGAAGAAGCACAGATACCTTACGAACTAGGTTTAGTAAAAAATCAATATGTCGCTCGAACATTCATCCAGCCGACACAAGAATTAAGAGAACAAGGTGTCCGTATGAAACTATCGGCAGTTCGTGGCGTGGTCAAAGGAAAAAAAGTCATTTTAGTAGATGATTCGATTGTTCGCGGAACCACTATTCGGCGCATTATCCATTTATTAAAAGAAGCAGAAGCGCAAGAAGTTCATGTCAGAATTGCTTCACCGCCATTAAAATATCCGTGTTTTTATGGCATTGATATACAGACGAGGGACGAACTAATTGCGGCAAACTATTCAATTGAAGAGATCAAAGAGCAGATTGGCGCAGATTCGCTGGCTTTTTTGAGTGAAGCAGGGCTGATTGATGGGATTCAATTAAATTATGATGCTCCTTATTCTGGGCTGTGTATGGCTTACTTTAATGGAGACTATCCAACGCCTTTGTATGATTATGAAGAACAATATCAAGCATCCTTGAAAAAAGAAACTAGGAGGAATTGACATGGAAAATGCCTATTCAAAAGCTGGCGTAAATGTTGAGGCAGGATACGAAGTAGTGGAACGAATTCAAAAGCATAGCCAAAAGACACAACGGACGGGAACGTTGGGCATGCTTGGTGGTTTTGGTGGTTGTTTTGATTTAAGTAGTTACAAGCTTAAAGAACCAGTTTTGGTATCAGGAACGGATGGCGTAGGCACAAAGTTACTCTTGGCAATTGAAGAACAGAAACACGAGACAATCGGAATTGATTGTGTAGCAATGTGTGTCAATGATGTCGTCGCACAAGGCGCCGAACCGTTATATTTTTTAGATTATTTAGCGTTAGGGACCGTTAATCCAGCTAAAGTTGAAGCAATTGTTGCGGGTGTTGCGGCTGGCTGTTGTGAGGCGAATGCAGCCTTAATTGGGGGCGAAACAGCTGAAATGCCTGATATGTATGAAGCAGATGCTTATGACGTGGCTGGTTTTGCCGTGGGTATTGCTGAGAAAAGTCAACTCTTGACTCCAAGTAACGTAAAAGAAGGCGATTTCTTGATTGGTCTTCCTTCAAGTGGTCTTCATTCTAATGGTTACTCTTTAGTAAGAAATGTTTTTTTTAAGAAACATTCGTTTAAAACAACGGACGAGCTTCCAGAATTGGCACCCAAAACGTTAGGGGAAGAATTATTAACACCAACAAAAATTTATGTGAAGGAATTATTGCCATTGTTAAAAGCAGGACTCGTGCATGGGGCTGCGCATATTACTGGCGGCGGGTTTTTAGAAAATCTACCAAGAATGTTTTCTTCCTCACTAGCTGCAGAGATTCAATTAAATAGTTGGCCAGTGCTACCAATTTTTAAATTGATTCAAAAATATGGTGAAATTCCATCTGAAGAAATGTATGAAATTTTCAATATGGGCTTAGGGATGATTTTAGCGGTGAGTCCAGAGCATGTTAAAAAAGTTCAGGAGCTTTTGCCAGAAGCTTTTGAAATTGGTCGTTTGGTACCTAGGAAAACGAAAGCCGTTATTTTTAAGGAAGCCTTATGAAGATAGCTGTTTTTGCATCTGGCAATGGTAGCAATTTTGAGGCGATTGCTGCAGCTTTTTCCCAGAAAAAAATCGCAGGGCAGTTGAGCTTAGTCTTTTGTGACCAGCCTGAAGCCTATGTATTGACCCGTGCCCAAAAACGCAAGATTCCCGTTGTTTGCTTTTCGCCATCTGATTTTCCATCTCGTGGGCAGTATGAAGAACAAGTATTGAAACATTTAAAAGAGCATCAGATCGATTTAATCGTGTTAGCTGGTTATTTGAGAATTATCGGCAAGACTTTACTGGAGGCTTATCCAAAGAGAATCGTCAATATTCATCCTTCTCTGTTACCTAGTTTTCCAGGTCTTCACGGAATTGAAGAGGCATTTCATTATGGAGTGAAAATAACAGGAATCACTATCCATTATGTTGACTCTGGGGTTGATACAGGACCGATTATTTTCCAAACAACCACCAAGATTGATACTGAAGATACATTGGACACATTAGCAGAGAAAATTCATGCTCTTGAGCACGAATGGTACCCAAAAATAATTTCACAAATTGTAAAGGAGACAATGAAATGACCAAAAGAGCATTGATTAGCGTTTCAGACAAAACAGGAGTGACAACATTTGCAGCAGGCTTAGTTGCAAATGGCTTTGAAATTATCTCCACTGGGGGTACAAGGAGTGTCTTAGAAGAAGCGGGGGTACCGACACTTGCTATTGACGACATCACTGGCTTTCCAGAAATGTTAGATGGCCGTGTCAAAACGTTACATCCGAATATCCATGGCGGACTTTTGGCAAAAAGGGGAAACCAAGCGCATCAAAAAGCACTGACTGAACAAGGCATTCAATTTATTGACCTTGTAGTAGTGAATCTTTATCCATTTAAAGAAACAATTTTAAAACCAGCGATCTCTGAAGCAGAAGCGATTGAAATGATTGATATTGGCGGTCCTAGCATGTTACGTTCAGCGGCAAAAAATTATCAAGACGTAACAGCAGTGGTTGATCCTAGTGATTATGAACAGGTATTAAGTGAAATTAGCAGCACTGGAACTAGCCAGTTAGCCACTAGAAAAAGATTAGCAGCAAAAGTCTTTCGTCATACCGCTGCTTATGACGCGCTTATCGCTGACTATTTAACGGCGCAAGTGGGTGAAACTGAACCAGAGAAACAGACGCTTACTTATGAACGTAAGCAAACATTGCGCTATGGTGAAAATAGCCATCAACAGGCCACCTTTTATCAATCCGTTGTACCTGTATCATTATCCATTGCTTCCGCTCGACAACTTCATGGCAAGGAACTTTCATATAACAATATTCGAGATGCTGATGCAGCACTCCGGATTGCTAGCGAGTTTACAGAACCAACGGTCGTCGCTGTTAAACATATGAACCCATGTGGAATCGGAACAGGAAAAACGATTTTGGCAGCCTATCGTCAGGCATTTGAAGCAGATCCAGTTTCAATTTTTGGTGGCATTGTTGTTTTGAATCGTCCAGTGGACCAAGCGACTGCGGCTGAAATGCATCAAATCTTTTTAGAGATAATTATTGCGCCTAGTTTTGAGGAAGAAGCTTTGGCACTGTTATCTCAGAAAAAGAATCTTCGTTTGTTAACGTTAGATTTTCATGCTCAAGAAAAAAAAGCGGTGGAATTAGTTTCTGTTATGGGCGGGTTATTAATTCAAGAACAGGATACAGTTGTTGAAAATGACCAAGCATGGCAAGTTGTTACAGAGCGCCAACCCACACTAGCTGAAAGAGACGCATTGAACTTTGCTTGGAAAGCAGTCAAGCATGTAAAATCAAACGCTATTGTTTTAGCCAATGAAAGCCAAACGGTGGGGATTGGCGCTGGTCAAATGAATCGAATTGGTTCAGTAAAAATTGCAGTTGATCAAGCCCAAGCAGCTGGAAAATTACAAGGGGCCGTCTTAGCAAGTGATGCCTTTTTCCCCATGGCAGATAGCGTGGAATATGCTGCACAACATGGCATTCAAGCAATTATTCAACCAGGCGGGAGCATTAAAGACCAAGCATCAATCGATCTAGCGAATCATTATGGTATTGCGATGATTTTTACTGGGACTCGTCATTTCAAACATTAATTTTTAAAGGAGAAACCGATGAATATATTAGTGATTGGGCGTGGTGGTCGTGAACATGCAATCGCCAAAAAATTACAGCAAGAAGACAAAGTCAAGACTGTTTATTGTGCACCAGGTAATCCTGGTATGAGTGGTGATAATATTCGGACCGTACCTATCAGTGAAGAGCAGCAAACGGAACTAATTCAATTTGCGAAGGATAATCAGATTGATTGGACATTCGTCGGACCAGAAACGCCATTAATTGAAGGGATTGTAGACGCCTTTCAAGCAGCGGGATTACTGATTTTTGGCCCGACAAAAGCAGCTGCAATTATTGAAGGTTCAAAAAGTTTTGCGAAAGATTTTATGCAAAAATACCAGATTCCAACGGCGGAATATCGGGTCTTTCGACGTTTGGCACCTGCCTTAGAATATATTGAACAGCAAGGCGTACCAATTGTTATTAAGGCAGATGGTTTGGCAGCTGGAAAAGGAGTAGTAGTTGCCGAAACAAAAGCAGCCGCAAAACGGGCGCTAGTTGCGATGATGGAGGACCAACAATTTGGAGCAAGCGGTCAAACGGTCGTAATCGAAGAATTTTTGCAAGGAGAAGAATTTTCCTTAATGGCCTTTGTTTCTAATGAGAAGGTGTATCCTATGGTGATTGCTCAAGATCATAAGCGGATTTTCGATGGGGATGCTGGGCCGAATACAGGGGGAATGGGCGCTTATACACCAGTGCCTCAGATCCCAGAAGAAGCGGTTCAGCAAGCCATTAGCCAAGTCCTGAAACCGACTGCTAAAGGAATGGTGGCTGAAAAACGTCCGTTTCAAGGGATTTTATATGCTGGTTTAATCCAAACAGCAACTGGCCCCAAGGTTATTGAATTTAATGCTCGATTTGGGGATCCAGAAACACAAGTTGTGTTGGCACGTTTAGAGAGTCCCCTTTCAGAAATAATTTCTTCATTGCTGGCGAAAGAGCAACCAACGATTGTATGGAATGAGTTAGCGAGTGTTGGTGTTGTTATAGCAGCAGAAGGCTATCCTAATCAATACAAGACAAATCTACCATTGCCCGAAATGTCTGGTGAAACCATCTATTATGCAGGGGTAACTCGTTCAGAACAGGCTCTGGTTTCGGCTGGCGGACGAATCTTTTTAGCAGAAGCAACTGCTTCGACTCTTGAAGAAGCCCGCAAAAAAGTTTATCAAACATTGGATAATTACTCATTTCCTGGAATGTACTATCGAAAAGATATAGGTGTGAAAGGCTTGATTTAGGATTTTTAAAAACAGAGGCAAGGACATTTAATCGAATGTTTCCTTGTCTTTTTTTTATTGCAAATTCAGATAGGGAGGCATAAACTGAAAGTATATCTATCATTAAATAGAGGAGAAAACTAAGATAATGAGAAACAAGCAGATTGAAAAAGTTAGTCAACGGTTGTTTATTGTTACAAGTGTCTTGGCAGTCAGTTTACTGTTATTAAGTGCGGTGGTTTATCCTGATTTACCAGCTCATGTGCCCATTCATGTGAATTTTTGGGGCAAGGGTAATTCGTTTGGCCCAACATATAGTATATTTATGTGGCCGGTGGTCCTGTTTGGCTTGAGTATTTATCAACGAAGTTATCAATCAGTACAACCATACGGTAGGTGGCTGAAGGTGTTCTTAATCATTGTTAATCTTGGCGCTTTGTTTAGTATTCTGCGTCTATTTATTCATTTGTTGGTTTGAAGGGGTCGAAAGGTGAGAGAATGAGAAAGTTAATTTTGGTTTTTGTGGTCTGTGCCATGGCCTTTTGTTTATGGCCTAATCAATCGGCGGCTGTAGCTGGTGGCTATGGCGGCGGACGTGTAGAAAGTCCTAGCGGAGGTAATCCCTCGAATGGTTTTTCGCCAGGCGGTGACGGATCAAGAAGTTATGTTTATCATAACGAGACCGGGACCAGCAACACAACGCCACTGGAAGGCTTAATTTCAACAGTGTTTTTTGTTCTTTTTGGGGGCACGATGATTTGGCAAAGACGCCGCAGAAATCAACCAGTCGATGAAGGAGCTTTTCAAGAAATGTGGGCAGCATTACCTGGAACATCAAAAGAAAAAAAGGCACTCTTAAAAGAAATACAACAAACGTTTTTAGAAATACAACAAGCGTGGGATCAAGAAAATTTGTCTGTAGTCAAAGATAACTATACAGAAAAACTTTATCAAAAACATCTTGCAGTATTACAAGAAAATCAACAAGCGGGCATCAGAAATCATGTAAAAAAAGTGAAAGTAGCGCCAGCTTCGAATTATCATCCTATTAGTGAAACCAGTTTTTCACTGATGCTTCATTTTTCTTGTATTGACTACGAGGAAGATACTCAAAGCGGTCGTGTTTTATCGGGATACAAGCATCAAAAACAATATTTTTCACAACTTTGGTATTTTGATTACAATCCATCTCTTGGAAAATGGCAAGCAGACTTCATTCAACCTAAAGGATAGTGCTAAAAAGCGCTTGGGGTTTAAACCCCAAGCGCTTTTTTATTCTTCGATGCGTTTTACAAGCTGTATTTTTTTATTTAATACGTAAATCAGGATACCGCCGACGGTCATTGAAAGAAGTTCACCAAGTCCAACGGTCAACCATGTGTACCAAAAAGGTAACTGATAAAAGAACGTTAAGGGTCCGGCGACAGTGAACATGGACAAAGCAAAAAGAATGGCCGTTAGCATTAGTTTAATCAATAAATTTTGCTGATTTTTTGTCGCAAAATAGGCAATCCATAAGACTGCGCACGTTCCAGCGCTACCGATAACTATATCGATGATACCAAGAGGTGAAGCGGTGTTGGCAATCGCAACCCCTAACGTAATGGACCAGATATATCGCTTGTTAAAAACGCCTAAATAATTAAATAATTCGGCAAGACGAAGCTGTATCGGACCAAAACTAAGCGGAGCGAGAAGTACAGTGACAACGACATACAAAGCGGTAACCAGCGCCATTTTAGCCAAAGCCGTAGCTGACCACGTACTGGTTTGTGGATTTGATGAATGATTCATTTAAGATTCTCCTTTATAAAACAACGACGTGTTTTAGTGATAACCATAACCAAAGGAAGGGCAGTAAAGCCAACTGAAGTGTTATGGTGTGAGTTGCCTCACTGTGTTACATGTTACTGAAGAACAGACACTCTGTAAAGTCTTTTTATTTCATGGTCCAACCACCATCAATGGTCATAACTGTGCCATGGATATAATCAGCGTCATCACTAGCTAGAAATAATGAAAGTTTTGCTACCTCTTGTGGCTGTGCCCAACGGCCCGCGGGTGTTTCACGTGCTACCCAAGTAGCCATTTCACCTTCTCCTGCAAAATCAGCTGCGTTCATGGGTGTTTGGATGGCACCTGGCGCAATCGCATTTGCTCGAATGCCTAATTTGGCATAATCGTAGGAAAGTTGTTTTGTATACCCGATGATTGCGTGTTTGGAGGCAGTGTATGCTGCGCCGCCGCCCCCAGCTACTAAGCCAGCGATAGATGCCATATTAACGATTACTCCTTTTTTTTGTTGGAGGAAATAAGGTAATAGAGCATTGGTCACTAAAAAGACACTTTTTAAATTGGTTGCTAAAATTTGATCCCATAAAGCTTCCGAAGTTTCTAGAGAAGGACGATAATCATCTAAAATACCTGCCGTATTTAATAAAATATCAATTTGGCCGTTGTCTTTCACAATTTGATTCATCGTGGCTTGCACAAATGAGGGAGAAGACACATCACCGACAAAATAAGTAAATGGCTTAGTAGAATCTGGATTAACCAGTGCGGCTGTCTGTTTTAACCCCGTTTCGTCTAGGTCGATGCCAATAACCTCAGCGCCCTGCTCAGCAAAGGCAATTGCTTGTGCTTGGCCAATCCCTGAAGCTGCACCAGTTACAAGCACCCGTTTTGTTTCAAATTCTTTTGGCATAAGAAAAACTCCTTTAAACATTTAAAAATTAAGGTCTGGAAGAACGAGCAATCGCCGTAATCTGCCAGACCTTATGTGTGTAGTTATGCTTCAACAATCACCCAATCTTCTGCTAAGATATCACAAGGTGTTGGTGAAAACATGCTGTAGCCTTCATCAGAAGTTTTGATTAAAAAATACGGGGTAACTTGTAAAAATTCACCTTCGGAGGTGCCAATTTCATCACGTAATTCAATAAAAAGTTCAAAACCGCTCCAGCCTTTACGTACGGCTTTTTTTCCTGCTTTAATCTGTGGCAATACTTCTTCAAATGTCATTTGCTTGTGCTCCTTTTTCGTTAAATGGTAGTTCGTGATAGCTTGTTGCGCCTTTTTCAATTGTCAACTGGCCGTTAAGTAGATCCGTCATTTCAGCTATAAATGTTTCTGTTGCTTGTTCATCTACTAAACAAATTAACTGAATAGACTCTGTGTAAATAGTTTCTTTAAGCGTGTAGGGACTATGTTCCAAAAAGGCTTGGGCTTTTCCTAATAAAGGATAGGCGATCGTAATCAATAGCTCTTGTTGCAATTTGCCAATGACTAAACCAATTTCATCTAAAGTGTGGGAAAGAGCATGACTATATGCTCGGATTAAACCACCAGTGCCTAATTTTATTCCGCCAAAATAACGAGTGACAACAGCCACTACGTTGATTAACTCTTTTTTCTTTAAGACTTCCAGCATTGGAACACCAGCAGTGCCACTAGGTTCGCCGTCATCGCTGCTCCGCTGAATGTCATTTTTTTCGCCGATCACAAAAGCACTACAATTATGATTGGCTTTCCAATGTTCTTTTTTTATTGCGGCGATAAAGGCTTTTGCTTCTTCTTCTGATGTTACGCGCTTTACAGAACAGATAAACCGCGATTTCTTGATTTCAATCTCGCTGAAACCATCTTGTTTGACTGTAATATAGCTTTCTAACATATGGGCATCCTTTTCTCTCGTAATAAAGTCAGTATAAAAAAGAATCAACTGAATAGCAACTTTTTCTCTCATCTTTTTTGTGAGATTTTTGGAAAAAAACGTTATAATAAGGTATGATAGAGAAAAGGGAGGCGCTGGAAAATGGTACATACACGACAGAAAAAATATGATACAATTACTCATTATTTGAAAACGAATGGCGGTTCCCAAGTTACTTTGACTTTTACTCAGTTTGATGAATTGTTATTCCCTCATTCTGGTTTACCAAAAACTGCTAAAACAGATGTCGATTGGTGGGCGAACGATTATAAGCATCCAGAAAAGGGCGCTTATGGTTGGTTGAATGCGAGTTACCAAGTAGTTCAAGTGAATTTGGAAAAAGAATATGTGGTATTTAATAAATTGCTGAAGTCAGCATGGTACGTTTAAACTAGGATTGTATCCGCTTTAAAAAACAAGAATGATTGACAAAAATTAACTTTACACTATAATATTTTTAATAGATAATGTTGAAAATTGAAAAAGGCAATGGTAAAAGGGGCTGTTAAAATGTCAAAAAAAACAATTATGTTAGTTTGCTCCGCAGGAATGAGTACTAGTTTACTTGTTACAAAAATGCAAAAAGCAGCATTTAATCAAGGCTTAGATGCCCATATATTTGCGGCTTCTGCATCGGAAGCAGAAACAAATTTAGAAAATAATCCAGTCGATGTGTTATTGTTAGGTCCACAAGTTCGTTATATGAAGAGTGATTTTGAAAAGCGTCTATCACCAAAAGGTATCCCAACAGATGTCATTAGCATGTCTGATTACGGCTTAATGAACGGGGAAAAAGTGCTGGAACAAGCCTTGGGTTTGTTAGCACAAGCAGATAAAAAAGAGTAAAAACAAGTTGTTTTTTCGAGAATCTTCGAAAAAGCAACTTGTCTTTTTTTATGACTTTAGTTAATTGGAATTGAGCTGAAGCAGTCATTCTGGTTTATCAGTTCCATAAATTATAGAGCCGAAATTAGTCCTGTGAGCTAGAGAAAGACAACTGTCTTTAATTTTTTACTTTAATCTAGATACTAAAAAAACATACTTAACAATCTATTTTCTGAATAATGAACGCCTTTTTCCGTAGTCTGAAAGTAGTAATTCAAAGAATGATTAACAATATTATTATATACAAGTCATTACAGTATGGCATAAGCAATTCGAATAACAGACTTATTCAGCAAATAAATGAGAGAGAATTCTGTTTTTGTTGTTTAAAAATAATGAGGTTATTTCATAAGGCATACTTTCTTCATACGTGATTTCTAAAGGACTATCTTTATCAAAAGAAATAATTTGTGAGTCAGGCATTGCAAGTAATATAGGTGAATGAGAGACAATAATAAACTGAGACCCCTCATCAATTAGTTTTTTTATAGATATCATTAAGGCTAGTTGGCGTTGAGGTGAGAGAGCCGCTTCAGGTTCATCTAACAGGTACAGACCATTTCCTCTAAACCGATGGTTCACCAGATTCAAAAAACTTTCGCCGTGTGATTGATGATGTAGGGATTTATCGCCATATTCAGAAAAATCTAAGTCTATATTTTCTGCATATGTAGCAACATTGTAGAAACTTTCAGCTCTTAAAAAGAAGCCATCCTTAGCACGCTTTACACTTTTTCCAACAGTTAAATAATTATGTAAATCCAAGTGAGTATCGTTTGTAGAGAAATTAAAATTAATACTACCGCCTTCAGGATTAAATCCCCAATTGACTGCGATTGCTTCTAATAAAGTGGATTTTCCAGTTCCATTTTCACCTGAAAAAAAAGTAATAGGTTTTTTAAAATTTAGTGAATTAAATTTATTCAGCCCTTCAATTTTTGAAAAAACAGAATCTTCTTCAAAAGCTTTGAGTTCTAGTCTTTTTAAAAAAATATTTTCCATGATAAAGCTTGCTCCTCTCTAGTCTTTTCAAATTAAAGCTTGAATTACTAGATATACTTTAACATTAATTTTTCTTTAAAGGTAGATAAATTTGTTATAAAAAATCTGCATATAGGTAAGTCGAAAGTGGAAGATTCGTGTAAACAATAAAGCGTATCAAGAGTTTGTTTAGTAGGTAACGACTAGATAAGAATAGAAAGATAACGGTGGGAGATTTCCTTTTTCGCAAAAAAGCTAGAGAAATGCGTATTTTATAAATGAGGTGGTTAACATGGAAGATTTGCATGGACGTAAAATAATTATTGAAGAAACAGAACGTTCAATACAGACAAAACTGGTTTATTTACCAACAATGCTAGAGCGTTCACCCCTAACAATTCAATGTCAGCGGTGCGGGGAAGTCGTATCCAAAAAAGAAAACAGACTGGCGACAAATGTATACTACTGTCATGCATGCATTCAATTAGGCCGTGTGACTTCTTGTCAAAAATTTTGTCATTTACCAGAAAGGCTCAATAGCCCAAGAACTGTCTTTTTTGAGTGGTCTGGACAATTAACAAAGGGACAGCAAGCGATCTCGGTTGAACTTTGTGAGACAGCAAAAGCAAGAGAGAATCGCTTAGTGTGGGCAGTTACAGGTGCAGGCAAAACAGAAATGTTATTTGCTGTTTTGCACCAAACCTTACAAGAAGGGGGGCGGATTGCGCTGGCTTCGCCGCGTGTCGATGTTTGCTTAGAACTGTTTCCCAGAATCCAAGCGGTTTTTCCTCACGAAGCAATTGCTTTACTTCATGGAAACAGTCAAGAAGCGTATCGTTATACGAAACTAGTGATTTGCACCACCCATCAATTATTGAAATTCCATCAAGCGTTTGATTTACTTATCGTTGATGAAGTCGACTCTTTTCCTTTTGTTAATAACGAGCATCTTTATTATGGAGTGCGTAACGCACGAAAAAAAAGAAGTAGTTTGGTGTACTTAACAGCAACCCCTACGAAAGAATTACGGAAGCTTTTACAGCAAAAGAAGTTAGCGGCCAGTATTTTGCCAGCAAGATATCATCGTAGGCCATTACCTGTGCCACGCCGATTTTGGGTTCAGTCGTGGCAACGTATTTCTACCAAAAATATTAAAATCATTGCACATCATTTGAAACGTTTATTGGTGCGTAATTCAGTTTTATTATTTTGCCCAAGCATTCCATTAATTCACCAATTGCATGCATTAATAGCTGAGCGATTTTCCGACAAAGAAGTTGTCGCCGTTTATGGTAGTGATGAGCTTCGCCTAGAAAAAGTTCAAGCAATGCGTCAGCAGAAAACGGATATTTTGATCACTACAACCATTTTAGAACGTGGTGTGACTTTTGATGCAGTCTCAGTTATTGTTTATGGTGCCAATCATCGAGTCTTCACTTCTTCAACACTTGTCCAAATTGCGGGCCGAGTCGATCGAAGACAAGAATTCAATTACGGCGAAGTTTTATTTTTACATGATGGGGAAACAAGAGACATGAAAGAGGCAATTCGGCAAATAAAGCAAATGAATCGCTTGGCTAGCAAACGAGGGATGTTAGATGGATTGTAAAAATTGCGCAAGCCCCATTCGTTTGGAGATAACATTAAAAATGCTCTTACGTTTTAAAAAATGGGCGAGGCCTTCACTTTGCCAACACTGCCAAGCAAAGTTCCAGAAACTGCCAATGACAGGCACTTGTTTTGGCTGTAGTCGCGTCAGCCAAGAGCGCTATTGTTTTGATTGTCAAAGGTGGCAGCTGCTTTATCCCGAGTATTCTTTTCATAATGCAGCGTTGTTTCATTATGATGAAGGAATGCAAGAGTGGATGGAACGCTATAAATTTCAAGGAGACTATCGCTTAAGAACGTGTTTTAATGAGGAAATCAACTCTTACTTTCGGCAACAATCTGCGGACTATATTATTCCGGTGCCCTTATCCGAAAAACGAATGCAAGAACGAGGCTTCAACCAAGTAATTGGCTTACTAGAAGCGGCTGATGTTACGTACAGCCCTTTTTTAATTAGAAAAGAGGAAAATGTTCCTCAATCTAAGAAAACTAGAAAGGAAAGGATGCAGTTGCAACAACCATTTGCCATCCAAAAAGAAAACCAAAAAAAATTAAAAAATTGTTCTGTTATTTTGGTGGATGACATCTATACCACTGGACGAACTCTTTTCCACGCAGCTGCTGTTATCAATGACTGTTATCCTAAAAGTTTGAATACGTTTACTCTCGCGCGGTAAAAAGAAAAGAATTCATAAATTTGATGACTATTTTGTTGGCAAAACCCAGATTATTCGATATAATGAAATTAAGAAGAAGGGAATTAAAGAGTGGTCCTTTAATCTTTTCTTTACTGGTAGATGAAAGGGGTAATTGTTATGTTTAGATATAATGTACGTGGAGAAAATATCGAGGTAACCGAAGCGATTCGAGACTATGTTGAGAAAAAAGTCGGTAAATTAGAAAGATATTTCAGCGATTCACCTGAAGCAACGGTTCACGTGAATTTGAAAGTGTACACTGAAAAAACAGCCAAAGTCGAGGTTACTATTCCTCTTCCTTATCTAGTTTTACGAGCTGAAGAAACGTCACCTGATTTATACGCAAGTATTGATTTGGTTGTCGATAAATTAGAACGACAAATTCGTAAATTTAAAACAAAAATCAACAGAAAATCTCGTGAAACAGGACGTAACAATACAAAAGCCGCTGTCTTCTTAGTTGGTGAAGAAACAGAAGAAACACCTTCAGAATTAGACATCGTTCGTACAAAACGTCTATCATTAAAACCGATGGACAGTGAAGAAGCTGTTTTACAAATGAACATGTTAGGACACAACTTCTTCATTTTTGAAGATGCTGAAACAAATGGAACAAGCATTGTTTACCGTCGTAAAGATGGCAAATATGGCTTGATTGAAACAGACTAAAGCTTAAAATAAGAGCTGAAATGCCTTCGTGCATTTCAGCTCTTTAAACATCTTTAAAGCACGGAGTAAAGAAAAAATAAAGAAATACATAAAATAACTTTAAAAGTTCCTCTTTTAAAGGAAAATGTCTGCAAAATAGAGAGAAATGGTTTTCTTTCTCGTCAAGTAATGATAAAATAAAACGGATAGATTGTGCTTCTTGTACAAAAAGGATACAAAAATAAAAAGAGGTAATTGAAAGGAACACAGATACCAATGGCAAATTTTTTGAAAAAAATGATTGAAAACGATAAAAAAGAATTAAGACGATTAGAAAAAATCGCCGATAAAATTGATGCACATGCAAGTGCAATGGAACAACTAAGCGATGAACAATTACGTGAAAAAACAGATGAATTTAAAGCCCGTTATCAAAAAGGGGAAACCTTAGACGAACTATTACCAGAAGCGTTTGCGGTTGTCCGTGAAGCTGCTAAACGAGTACTAGGTTTATTCCCATACCGTGTCCAATTAATGGGTGGGATTGTACTTCATGACGGGAACATTCCTGAAATGAGAACAGGTGAAGGGAAAACCTTGACTGCCACAATGCCTGTATACTTGAATGCACTATCTGGCGAAGGAGTACACGTTGTTACAGTTAATGAATACTTAGCAACCCGTGACTCTAACGAAATGGGAGAATTATATAATTTCTTAGGCTTAAGCGTTGGCTTAAACATTAACTCTAAATCTTCTGATGAAAAACGCGAAGCGTATAACTGTGATATCACTTATAGTACAAATAACGAATTAGGATTTGACTATTTGCGTGATAACATGGTTGTTTATCGCAGCCAAATGGTTCAACGTCCATTAAACTATGCAATTGTCGATGAAGTGGATTCAATCTTAATTGATGAAGCAAGAACCCCATTAATTATTTCTGGACAAGCTGAAAAATCGACAGCACTCTATACGCGTGCCGATAATTTTGTCAAACGCTTAAAAGAAGACGAAGATTACAAAATTGATATTCAGTCTAAAACAATTGGTTTAACAGAAGCAGGTATTGAAAAAGCTGAACAAACTTTCGGATTGGATAACCTGTACGATATTGAAAATACAGCATTAACGCACCATTTAGATCAAGCGTTACGGGCAAACTATATCATGTTACTAGACATTGATTACGTGGTTCAAGACAATAAAGTCTTAATTGTTGACCAATTTACTGGTCGTATCATGGATGGTCGTCGTTATTCTGATGGCTTGCATCAAGCGATTGAAGCAAAAGAAGGCGTCGAAATTGAAGATGAAACAAAAACAATGGCGACGATTACGTTCCAAAACTACTTCCGGATGTACAAAAAACTAGCCGGGATGACTGGTACTGCTAAAACAGAAGAAGAAGAATTCCGTGAAATTTACAATATTCAAGTCATTCAAATCCCAACCAATCGTCCAATTATCCGTGACGATCGTCCAGATTTACTTTATCCAACCTTAGAAAGTAAATTTAATGCAGTGGTGGAAGATATTAAAGAACGTTACCACAAAGGGCAACCAGTGTTGGTGGGGACTGTTGCGGTAGAAACGTCAGAATTACTTTCTGATAAATTAAACGCAGCTAAAATTCCTCATGAAGTATTAAATGCGAAAAATCACTTTAAAGAAGCCGAAATCATTATGAATGCCGGTCAAAAAGGCGCAGTTACAATTGCAACAAATATGGCTGGTCGTGGAACGGATATTAAACTTGGTTTAGGTGTACTTGAACTAGGTGGTCTAGCGGTTATCGGGACAGAACGTCATGAGTCACGTCGTATTGATAATCAGTTGCGTGGACGTGCAGGACGTCAAGGGGATCCAGGGGTTTCACAATTTTATTTATCTTTAGAAGATGACTTAATGAAACGCTTTGGTTCAGAACGAATTAAAACATTCTTAGAACGAATGAATGTGCAAGAAGAAGATGCAGTTATTCAAAGTAAAATGTTTACTCGCCAAGTAGAGTCTGCTCAAAAACGTGTGGAAGGAAATAACTATGACACACGTAAAAATGTCTTACAATACGATGACGTGATGCGCGAGCAACGTGAAGTTATTTATGCGCAACGACAAGAAGTAATTATGGAAGAAAATGACTTGTCTGATGTATTGATGGGCATGGTAAAACGGACGATTGGCCGAGTGGTGGATAGCCATACACAATTAGAAAAAGAAGAATGGAATTTAGATGGGATTGTCGATTTTGCAGCCTCAACACTTGTCCATGAAGATACGATTTCTAAAAAAGATTTAGAAAATAAATCAGCTGAAGAAATCAAAGACTACTTAGTGGCACGTGCGCAAGAAGTATTTGAAGAAAAATCTCAACAATTGAATGGCCAAGAACAATTGCTAGAATTTGAAAAAGTAGTCATCTTGCGTGTTGTCGATACTAAATGGACAGATCACATTGATGCAATGGATCAATTACGCCAATCTGTCGGGTTACGTGCGTACGGTCAAAACAACCCATTAGTAGAATATCAAACAGAAGGTTATTCTATGTATAACAATATGGTGGGTTCAATCGAATATGAAGTAACACGTTTATTCATGAAATCGGAAATTCGCCAAAATGTCCAACGTGAGCAAGTAGCTCAAGGACAAGCGGAACATCCAGAAACAGAACAAGATGCAGCTGCACAAAGCAACACAAGTGCGAAGCGTCAACCTGTGCGTGTAGATAAAAAAGTGGGCCGTAATGATTTATGCCCATGCGGAAGTGGCAAAAAATTCAAAAATTGTCATGGAAGAAACGCTTAATTAAAGAAAAAACGCAGGGTGGGGCAATTTGTCCCGCCTTTGCTCTTTTTACAATAAAAAGAAAGAAGGAATCATTTTGGAAAACCCAGAAATTCGTACATTATTAGACGAAATGACACAAAAAATTACTAGCTTCAGGAGGTCTCTTTGACTTAGACCAGTTAGAAGAAGACATTGCCGAGGCGGAAAATCGGATGGGAGAACCTGGTTTTTGGGACAACACAGAAACGGCTCAAAAGCTAATTAATGAAACCAATAGTTTGAAAGAAAAATATCAACAATTTCATCAGCTCTCTGAGGAACTTGACGAATTAACGGTGATGTTTGAATTACAACAAGAAGAATATGATGCAGAGATTCAAGAAGAATTGGGAGAAAGAATTCATCTCTTGCAAGAACGTTTAACAACGTATGAGCTATCCTTACTACTAAATGAGCCATATGATCATAATAACGCCCTAATTGAATTACACCCTGGTGCCGGTGGTACTGAATCACAAGATTGGGGAAGTATGCTTTTACGAATGTACACACGTTGGGCAGAAAGTCACGGTTTCCAAGTTGAAACGTTGGATTACCAAGCTGGAGATGAAGCAGGGATTAAAAGTGTCACCTTATTAATCAAAGGTTACAATGCTTATGGCTACCTAAAATCTGAAAAAGGTGTCCATCGCCTTGTGCGAATTTCGCCCTTTGATTCCGCCAAACGCCGTCATACTTCGTTTTGTTCAGTTGATGTAATGCCTGAATTAGACGATACAATAGAGATTGCGATCAATCCAGATGACTTAAAAATTGATACCTATCGAGCAAGTGGTGCCGGTGGTCAACATATTAATAAAACAGAATCGGCTGTTCGAATCACACATATTCCAACAGGCACCGTTGTCGCAAGCCAAGCACAACGTTCTCAATTAAAAAACCGTGAGCAAGCAATGAGTATGTTAAAAGCCAAATTATATCAATTGGAAATGGAAAAGAAAGCCCAAGAAGCAGCAAGTTTACGTGGTGAACAAATGGAAATTGGCTGGGGCTCACAAATCCGTTCTTACGTGTTCCATCCGTATTCAATGGTCAAAGACCATCGGACAAATTACGAAACCGGCAATGTACAAGCTGTGATGGATGGAGACCTTGATGGTTTCATTGATGCCTACTTAAAACAGCGCTTACGTTAAGCTCTTCATTAAATTGAAATAAAAATGTAACTTAATGCAAGAAGTTTGCAATATTCACATGTTATAATAAGTAGGATTGAAGAAAAAAGAGATGGAGAGAACGCCATGATTGAAATGAAAGATGTAATGAAGAAATATTCGAATGGTACAACAGCGATTCGGAATATTTCAGTAGAGATTGACCAAGGCGAGTTCGTCTATGTGGTTGGTCCCTCAGGTGCAGGGAAATCAACCTTTATTAGATTAATGTATCGTGAAGAAAAAGCAACAAAAGGTAATTTGACAGTTGCAGGTCATGATTTAATGAAAATAAAAAATAAAGAAGTTCCTTATTTACGTCGTGAAATCGGCATCGTTTTCCAAGACTATAAACTATTACCAAAGAAAACTGTGTATGAGAACGTGGCCTATGCGATGCAAGTTATCGGACGACGTCCTCGCGAAATCAAAAAACGCGTGATGGAAGTTTTAGATTTAGTCGGTCTAAAACATAAGGTACGTGTTTTTCCAAGCGAACTTTCTGGTGGGGAACAGCAACGGGTATCCATTGCACGAGCAATCGTAAATACACCGAAAGTTTTAATTGCCGATGAACCAACTGGGAACTTAGATCCAGAGAATTCATGGGAAATCATGAAATTGTTGGACCGGATTAACGCACAAGGAACAACAGTCGTGATGGCAACGCATAATAGTACAATTGTAAATACGATTCGTCACCGTGTTATTGCCATTGAAAATGGTCGCATTATCCGTGACCAAGTGGAAGGAGAATACGGCTACGATGATTAGAACATTCTTTTCTCATTTATTTGAAAGTATCAAAAGTTTAAAACGGAACGGTTGGATGACTGTTGCTTCAGCAAGTGCGGTTACAATTACATTAGTTTTAGTTGGTATTTTTATGGGCGTTATTTTTAATGCAACGAAACTTGCTGATGATGTCGAAAAAAACGTGACAGTGTCTGTTTTTGTCGATATTGGTACAAAACAAAATGAAATGAAAACATTAGAAAAACAACTTAAAGGATTAGACAATGTTGAAGATATTTCTTATTCAAACAAAGATCAACAATTGAAAAAAATCCAAGAACAAATGGGGGATGCCTGGAATCTTTTCGAAGGCGACAGTAACCCATTATACGATGTGTATTATGTCCGTGCGAAAACACCAGAAGACACGAAAGATATTGCGAAACAAGCAGCTAAATTCCCAAGTGTTTTTAAAGCCGATTACGGTGGTGTAAACTCAGACAAAATCTTTAAAATCGCTCAAACCGTTCGAACTTGGGGCTTAGCAGCTGCTGCATTACTTTTATTCGTTGCAGTGTTCTTAATTTCCAATACCATTCGGATTACGATTTTATCTCGTCAAAAAGAAATCCAAATTATGCGTCTTGTAGGAGCGAAAAACAGTTTCATTCGTTGGCCGTTCTTCTTAGAAGGTGCTTGGATTGGGTTGATTGGCGCAATCGTGCCAGTCATTATTATGACGTTAGGCTACCATCAAGTTTATAACATGTTCAACCCGCAGTTATTGCGTTCGAATTATTCATTAATTCGTCCAGAAGATTTTATCTGGAAAGTCAATCTATTAATGATTGCAACAGGAATGATTATTGGATCACTAGGTTCAGTTATTTCAATGCGTCGTTTCTTGAAAATTTAAACGAAAAAAAGCTCTCCATTTTGGAGAGCTTTTTTTGTTTTAGTTTTAAAATACTTGTTATTTAATTTAAGAGTTTTCTCAGTTGTACCAACAAATTGATAACTTATAATTTTCAAGTCCTACATATAATGGTAAAATAGAATAGATTGAAATTAATTGGAGGAATAATGAATCGATGAAAAAAAGATTGCTATTATTTATTGGTTTGGCAAGTATACTTACTTTGACAGGATGTGCAAAATGGATTGATCGTGGTGAATCCATCACAGCGGTAGGCTCATCAGCTTTACAACCATTAGTAGAGACAGCGAGTGAGGAATA
Organism: Enterococcus sp. DIV0183; assembly: GCF_050541505.1. NCBI lineage: Bacteria > Bacillati > Bacillota > Bacilli > Lactobacillales > Enterococcaceae > Enterococcus > Enterococcus sp. DIV0183. The sequence goes on along the minus strand of NZ_CP172932.1, from coordinate 1,519,198 downwards.
TCAAAGCCAAAATCCGGGAAGATTTATTAATGTCCAAGGTGGCGGAAGCGGAACAGGTTTGAGTCAAGTCCAATCTGGCGCGGTAGACATTGGTAATTCTGATTTATTTGCAGAAGAGAAAAAGGGCATCAAAGCGGAAGACCTAATTGATCATAAAGTTGCTGTCGTTGGGATTACACCAATCGTTAACAAAAATGTCGGTGTCAAAGATATCTCAATGGAAAATTTAAAGAAAATCTTTTTAGGTGAAGTAACAAACTGGAAAGAACTTGGTGGGAAAGACCAAAAAATTGTTATTTTGAACAGAGCGGCCGGTAGTGGTACGCGTGCGACTTTTGAAAAATGGGTCTTGGGAGATAAAACAGCCATTCGTGCGCAAGAACAAGATTCCAGCGGCATGGTTCGTTCCATTGTTTCTGATACACCAGGAGCGATTAGTTATACCGCATTTTCATATGTTACTGATGAAGTAGCTACGTTAAGTATTGATGGTGTTCAGCCAACAGATGAAAATGTAATGAACAATAAATGGATTATTTGGTCTTATGAACATATGTACACCCGTAAAAATCCAAGTGATTTAACCAAAGAGTTTTTAGACTTTATGTTGTCAGATGATATCCAAGAACGTGTGATTGGTCAATTAGGGTATATTCCTGTTTCGAAAATGGAAATTGAACGGGATTGGCAAGGAAATGTCATTAAGTAATTCTCTTAACACAAAATTTACAAACTTAACATAAAATTTACATGTTATTAAAAACAAATTGATGTAAAAAAGGTACACTATTTTTATCTGTAAAAGTTGGATTGTTTGAGGAGGAAATATTCTTGGAAGATGTACAGAAAAAATTATTAACAAAATCGAAAAGAGCCAAGATGGAGCAACGAGGGAAATTTATTAGTTTCCTATGTATTGCCTTAATTGTAGCAGTGGTTGTTTCAATTTTCTATTTTGTTGCAAGTAAAGGACTTGCTACATTCTTTAAAGATAAGATTAATGTGTTTGATTTCTTATTTGGAACAAACTGGAACCCAAGTGATATCGGCGCAGACGGTAAACCTATGGTTGGGGCTTTACCAATGATTGCGGGTTCCTTTATTGTAACGTTTTTGTCAGCGATTGTTGCGACGCCATTTGCGATTGGAGCGGCTGTTTTTATGACAGAAATTTCACCTAAAAAAGGAGCGAAATTTTTACAACCAGTTATTGAATTACTTGTAGGGATTCCCTCTGTTGTTTATGGATTTATTGGCTTATCTGTCATTGTTCCTTTTGTCCGTTCAATCTTTGGCGGAACTGGCTTCGGTATTTTAGCTGGTACGTTTGTGCTATTTGTCATGATTTTACCAACGGTTACTACGATGACCGTAGATGCATTAAAAGCTGTGCCTCGACATTATCGTGAAGCGTCGTTGGCGCTTGGTGCTACGCGTTGGCAAACGATTTATAAAGTTGTCTTGCGGGCAGCTGTGCCTGGTATTTTAACTGCGGTTGTCTTTGGTATGGCTCGTGCGTTTGGTGAAGCCTTAGCAATCCAAATGGTAATCGGAAATGCAGCTGTGATGCCAACTAGTTTGACAACACCAGCTTCGACACTAACAAGTATTTTGACAATGGGGATTGGGAATACAATTATGGGAACAGTTGAAAACAACGTTCTTTGGTCTTTAGCCTTGATTCTATTGTTGATGTCTTTACTATTCAACATTGTTATCCGAATTATCGGTAAGAGAGGAGCCTTAAAATAATGAATGCAAAAAAAGCAGATAAAATCGCAACAGGTATCTTATATGCCGTATCTGGCGTCATTGTTTTAATTTTGGCGGCCTTACTGATTTACATTTTAGCTAGAGGAATTCCACATATTTCGTGGGAATTTTTAACACAACCATCCAGAGCCTATCAAGTTGGTGGTGGGATTGGTATTCAGCTTTTTAACTCACTATATTTACTATTGATTACAATGATTATTAGTATTCCAATTTCATTGGGTGCTGGAATTTACTTATCGGAATATGCGAAAAAGAATTGGTTAACTGATTTAATTCGTACCTCGATTGAAATTTTAAGTTCATTGCCTTCCGTTGTTGTGGGGCTGTTCGGCTTCTTGATTTTCGTTGTACAAATCGGATATGGCTTTTCAATCTTATCAGGTGCGTTAGCATTAACATTTTTTAACTTACCATTATTGACTAGAAATGTTGAGGAATCTTTGAAAGCCATTCATTATACACAGCGTGAAGCGGGGTTAGCCTTAGGTCTTTCACGTTGGGAAACAGTTAAAAAAGTTATTTTGCCAGAAGCATTACCAGGAATTTTGACAGGTGTTATTTTGAGTTCTGGTCGGATTTTCGGTGAAGCCGCTGCGTTAATTTATACAGCAGGACAAAGCGCACCTGCCTTAGATTTCAGTAATTGGAATCCATTGAGCGTTTCAAGTCCAATTAGCATTTTCCGTCAAGCGGAAACGTTGGCTGTGCATATTTGGAAAATTAATACCGAAGGAACGATGCCAGATGGCGCTGCGGTCTCAGCAGGTGCCTCCGCTGTGTTAATTTTAGTAGTTTTACTTTTCAATTTCGGCGCTCGTTTTATCGGCAACCGTCTTTATAAGAGAATGACATCAGCTTAATGTTAGGGGAATTAGCATGAAAGAATACAATTTAAATGATACCCATTTACTTCAACTAGATAGCCAAAAAGACCCGATTGCGTTACACACGGAAGACTTACATGTCTTTTACGGGGACAATGAGGCTATCAAAGGTGTTGATTTGCAATTTGAAAAGAACAAAATAACCGCCTTAATTGGACCTTCTGGTTGCGGTAAATCCACGTATTTACGTTCGCTAAATCGTATGAACGATGGCATTGCCAATTCACGTGTTACTGGAAAAATTATGTATAAAGATGTCGATGTCAATACGAAAGAAGTTGACGTCTACGAAATGAGAAAACGCATTGGCATGGTTTTTCAGCGGCCCAATCCATTTAGTAAATCTATCTATGAAAATATCACATTCGCATTGAAACAGCATGGTGAAAAGGATAAGAAAAAATTAGATGAAATCGTTGAAACAAGTTTGAAGCAAGCCGCACTTTGGGATCAAGTGAAAGATAACTTAAACAAAAGCGCCTTAGCTCTGTCTGGTGGGCAACAACAACGTTTGTGTATCGCTCGGGCAATTGCGATGAAACCAGATATTTTATTGTTAGATGAACCGGCAAGCGCGTTAGATCCGATTTCAACAGGAACGGTTGAAGAAACGTTAGTGAATTTAAAAGATGATTACACGATCATCATTGTGACACATAACATGCAACAAGCGGCGCGGATTAGTGACTATACAGCTTTCTTCTATATGGGTAAAGTCATTGAATACGACCATACAAGAAAAATCTTTACACGACCAAAAATTCAAGCAACGGAAGACTACGTTTCAGGACATTTTGGTTAGGAGGAGCAAGATGGGCAAAGAAATTATTTCATCAAAAGATTTACATTTATATTACGGGAAAAAAGAAGCATTGAAAGGCATTGATTTAACTTTTAATCAAGGAGAATTAACTGCCATGATTGGTCCTTCTGGTTGCGGGAAGTCAACGTATTTACGTTGCTTGAATCGTATGAATGATTTAATCCCAGACGTAACTATTACTGGAAGTGTCGTCTATAAAGGAAAAGATATTTATGGACCGAAAACAGATAACGTTGAATTACGTAAAGAAATTGGCATGGTTTTCCAACAACCTAATCCATTTCCGTTTTCAGTTTATGAAAATGTGATTTATGGCTTGCGCCTAAAAGGAGTCAAAGACAAGCAAGTCTTAGATGAAGCAGTTGAAACCAGTTTGAAAGCTGCTGCCGTTTGGGAGGATGTCAAAGATAAACTTCACAAAAGTGCACTTTCACTTTCTGGTGGACAACAACAGCGGGTTTGTATCGCTCGTGTTTTAGCTGTGGAACCGGATATTATTTTATTAGATGAACCAACTAGCGCCTTGGACCCAGTTTCTAGTGGTAAAATTGAAAACATGCTGTTAACATTAAAAGAGAAATATACCATGATTATGGTGACACATAATATGTCACAAGCATCACGGATCTCTGATAAAACGGCCTTCTTTTTACAAGGTGATTTAATTGAATTTAATGACACGAAAAAAGTGTTTTTAAATCCAAAAGAAAAACAAACAGAAGATTACATTTCTGGTAAATTTGGTTAAAAGGGGGAAAAAGAATGTTACGGACACAATTTGAAGAAGAACTATTGAATCTGCACAATCAATTTTATGAAATGGGTATGATGGTTAGTAGTGCCGTCCATAAATCCGTGAAGGCATATATTAATCATGATAAAAAATTGGCTCAAGAAGTGATTGATCGCGATATTGAAATTAATGATATGGAAGTCAAACTTGAGAAAAAGAGTTTTGAAATGATTGCGTTACAACAACCAGTGACAACAGACTTACGTATGATTATTACTGTTATGAAAGCTAGTTCGGATTTAGAAAGAATGGCGGACCATGCCGTTTCAATTGCTAAATCAACGATTCGCTTAAAAGGAGAAACACGTATTCCTGAAATCGAAAAAGAAATTTCAGATATGTCTGATTATGTGAAAAAAATGGTGGATAATGTTTTAATCGCCTATGTTAAAACGGATCAAAAAGATGCACGAATGATTGCACAAATGGATGATCGTACTAATGAATATTTCGATAGTATTTACAAACATGCCGTAGAAGCAATGAAAGCTAATCCAGAAACGGTCATTAGCGGAACTGATTATCTACATGTGGCACAATACTTGGAAAGAATTGGCGACTATGTCACAAATATTTGTGAGTGGATTGTTTACTTGGCAACTGGTAAAATTACCGAATTGAATAGTAATCGTGACGAACAATTTTAAGAAAAACAAATAAAAAAAACTAGGAGACGGCCTTTTTTAGACCAATTCCTAGTTTTTTTAGCGTAAAATGAACTGATTTTATAAAACTAGTCCTTACTAATGAGAAGAAATCGTTCTTAAGTCCTATGACAAATGATCAAAAACAAGGCATAATAATGCATGTAAGGAAAACACTATTGAGTGAAAAATTTGCTAAGGAGGCAATATCCATGAAAGAAAGAGAACGCGTATTAGAATTAGTGAAAAAAGGTATTCTAACGTCAGAAGAAGCGTTAATTTTATTAGAAAATATGGCAACTGAAAAAGATGAAAAACAAATCGAAAAAGCTGCTGAAAAAGTCGATACACAAAATATTGGAACAACAAATAAAGAAGATCAAGTCGCAGATTTAATGGATGCATTAGAAAAAGGCGAATCAGAAGGACCTACTGTTGATTCGTTTGAAGAAAATACACAGGACAGTGCAGAAAAAGATCGTGAAAACTTAGAAAGAATTCTTGATGAGTTAGCAACAAAAGCCAATCGTGCTTCGGCTGAATTGGACGAAGTCAACGCAGAAATTGCCGGCATCAAAGAAGAAATTAAAGAAGTCGCAGAAGAAATTGGAACATTAGATACAAAAGAAGAGTTAGATGCATTAACAGAAGATGAACAAGTTCAACGAAAAGACTTGCACGTTTTACTTGCACAATTAGAAGAAAAATTAGCGACTCAAAGTACTGAAAAAACAGCACTGGAAGAAGAACTAAAAAACATTCGCAAAGAACAATGGAAAGGTCAATGGAATGATACAAAAGAAAAAGTTTCTTCTCAATTCTCTGAAGAGTGGAAAGATCAAGCCACAGACACCTTTAACCAAGTCGGCGGCAAAGTTGCCGAAGTTGGCGGCCAAGTGGGAGAATTCTTGAAAAAAACATTTAATTCTTTCAGTGACACCATGAATGATAATGTGGAATGGAAAGACATTAAAATGAAAGTTCCTGGTGTGGCAACAACTAAGTTTGAACATGAATTTAACTATCCAAATCCACAAGCAAGTTTAATTGATGTCAAGGTAGCAAATGGTACCGTGGTTTTCAAAACTTGGGATCAAGAAGATGTGAAAGTCGAAGCAAAAATCAAATTATATGGTAAAATGGCAGGAGATTCACCAATGGAAGCTTTCTTAGAACGAAGTGACATTGATGTGGATGATGAAACGATTTCTTTCCAAGTGCCAAACAAACGGGTGAAAGCAGATTTAACGTTCTATTTACCAAAACGCACTTACGATCATGTATCTGTTAAATTATTAAACGGAAATGTCTTAGTAGAAGAGTTAACAGCGAAAGATGTTTACACAAAATCAACGAATGGGACGATTACGTTTAAAAAAATTGATGCAACTATGTTAGAAATTGAAGGTGTGAATGGTGAAATTAAAGTCCTAGAAGGAACGATTTTAGATAACATTATTGAAACAGTCAATGGTGATGTGTCTATTTCCGCGGCACCAGAAAGTCTAAGTGTTTCTCTGATTAATGGAGATATCCGCATTACAGCTAAAGAAAAAACGCTTCGCCGTGTTGAAGCAAGCTCTGCAAATGGGAATATCAAATTGGCCTTGCCAAATGACTTAGGTGTTGAAGGGCAAGTGAAAACTAATTTAGGTAGTATTAACAGCCGTTTAACAGATATTGAAGTTGTTCGTGAAAAGAAAGATCGCGGCAATCAACAATTACATTTTAGACGTGTACTGGAAGAATCAATGGCTCAAATTAATGCTTCTACAACAACGGGAAGTATTTTCCTAAAAGATACGGATAAATAATTAATAATTTTAAGCTAGATGGGCTGACGAATCAGCCTTTCTAGTGTAAAATTTAGTAGACGAGGTGAAAACATATGAAAAGAAAACTAACAAAATCTCCGAATAACGTGGTTTTAACAGGAAGCTTAGCTGGGATTGCTGATTGGCTAGGAATTGACCCAACAATTATTCGTGTCGTTTATGTCTTGCTCAGCTTTTTCTCAGCAGGATTTCCAGGCATTCTCTTATACATTGCCTTAGCAGTCTTGATCCCTTCTGGAAGAACAGGAAGCGATCGCGGCTACGGCCATCAAAATCCTTATAATAGAAATGTTCGCAATGAAAATCCTTATGCTGCCAATAAAAAGCAACGTAAAGAAGCGGAAAAAATTGATGATGACGAATGGAGTGACTTTTAATGACATATTTTCAGCGATTGGTTGTTAATACACTGACATTCATTTCTTTATCAGTTGTTTTTCCTGGCATGATTCATGTGAGAGGCATAATGCCTGCAATTATTGCCGCCTTTGTTCTCTCAATCCTAAATATGTTGGTGAAACCAGTCTTAACAATCTTGTCGCTCCCATTTACTTTATTAACGTTTGGTCTATTTAGCTTTGTTGTCAATGCAGCGATTTTACAAATGACCTCGTTTTTTGTGGGGGAAATGAACTTTGGCTTCTCAAGTTTTTGGGCAGCGGTGCTAATGGCTGTAATTATGTCAATTGTCAATACGATCGTTACGGATCACAATTTATCGAAATATGAATAAAAAAAGCCTGAAGAGCGCAGCATAAAATGCGTTCTTCAGGCTTTTTCGATGGTTAAATTTTCTAGGTGACATTCTGGATGGCGGCTGATATAGCCATATAAAATGTTTAAAAAATCAACTTGTTGCTTCGAGTAATGCTCAATTGTTTTCGGTGGTTTTTTGGGCATGATTTTTTTTGCTAGTTCAAGCGGTGAATATTTTTGAAACGTTTGTTTAGTTACAACACGTGTTGCTACCACCAAGCCTTGGTAAATTAAATAGTATTTGATTTTTTTCTGACAAGGTAACCACATCAGTTGCCAATCTCGTTGGTTAGCTTGACTAATTCGTTGATTTTGGTTTGCAAAGCGCGTCAGAAAGAGCCAATCTTCCTTGAGTTTTGCCGCTTTTTCGAAGGCTTGTTTTTCAGCAGCCTCTTGCATTTGTTGAGCAATTCGTTTGATTGGTTCTCGTCCTTGATTATGGAAAAAGTCGAACAATTCTTGTTGAAATAGTTCGGTCGGAATGGCACTCTCTTTTTGAAAGGTTTGATGCCAGTAGTTGGTTGGGACGAGATCGTAGATACTATCCAAAATTATTTTTAAACGGTTTAATTTTCGGCGAATCGAATAAGGACCAAAACAGTTCTCTTTAGTGGGAATATTTAAGAGTTTAATCTCTAATTGCCGCTCATTAACGGCTACCGATACATAAGAATATTGTTCATAAGCATTCATTTGGCGATTGTAGCGCGGCCGATACTGTTGAATCAGTTGACATTCTAGGAGGAGTGCATCCAATTCTGTGTCAGTATGGAGAACATCGAAGTCTATAATTTGTTTGACTAAACGCATCGTCTTTCGAGAATGTTGATTACTATTAATAAAATAGCTCGACACGCGATTTTTTAATTTTTTGGCTTTACCCACATAAATAATTGTGTCGGTTGCGTCTTTCATTAAATAAACACCCGGTGTTAACGGTAATTGATGGGCTTTTTCCTTTAAATATTCTTTCATAAGTTTCCTCTTTTCTTAAAAGGATCGGCTTCAAGTATACAAAGTTTTCTGAAATAGTCAAGTAACAGAAATAGCATAGGTAATTTCACTGAAAAATAGTTTCATTTTTTTAAAATATGATAATTCTAGGAATTATCTAGTGAATAGCTAGAAACTTGTATTTTTAAATGATAAAATATAACAAGTAGCAGAAAGGACTGACATTCGATATGACAGAAGTGGTAAAGATTTATCAACTGGTAGAAAATCTTTCTTTAGAAGTAGTATACGGAGATGAAGAAAGCTTAAATAGAACAATTAAAACTGGTGAAATTTCCCGGCCAGGTTTAGAATTAACTGGGTATTTTAATTATTATTCCCATGACCGTTTACAATTATTTGGGAGCAAAGAAATTACCTTTGCGGAACGAATGATGCCTGAAGAGCGTTTATTAGTGATGCGCCGTTTATGTGCGAAAGATACTCCAGCCTTTATAGTATCCAGAGGACTAGAAATCCCCGAAGAATTAATTACAGCAGCAAAAGAAAATGGCGTTTCTGTATTACGTTCACCGATTTCAACTTCCCGTTTACTAGGGGAACTATCCAGTTATTTAGATGGCCGTTTAGCTGTTCGGACAAGTGTCCACGGAGTTTTAGTTGATGTTTATGGACTTGGTGTTTTGATTCAAGGAGATAGCGGTATTGGTAAAAGTGAAACAGCTTTAGAGCTTATTAAACGTGGACATCGGCTAATCGCAGACGATCGCGTCGATGTTTATCAGCAAGATGAATTAACCGTGGTTGGAGAACCACCAAAAATTTTGCAGCATTTAATTGAAATTCGTGGTATCGGAATTATTGACGTCATGAACCTGTTTGGAGCTAGTGCGGTCCGTGGCTTTATGCAAGTTCAATTGGTCGTTTATTTAGAGGCATGGGAAAAAGACAAGAAATATGATCGTCTTGGTAGTGATGATGCAATGGTTGAAATAGCTAACGTTGATGTCCCTCAGATTCGTATTCCTGTTAAGACCGGCCGAAATGTGGCCATTATCATTGAAGTAGCAGCAATGAACTTCCGCGCGAAAACAATGGGCTATGATGCAACAAAAACGTTCGAAGAGCGCTTAACCCGTTTGATTGAAGAAAATTCAGGAGAATAGAAGGAGAAGATGTGATGATGTTAGCCCAAGTAAATTCAATTGCATTTCGCCTTTTCGGTATTCCCGTCTATTGGTATGCAATTATTATTGTTTCAGGGATTGCTTTAGCTGTTTGGCTAAGTAGTCGTGAAGCCGTTCGTGTTGGTTTAAAAGAAGATGATGTCTTTGACTTTATGCTCTGGGGATTACCTGCAGCAATTGTTGGCGCGCGCTTGTATTACGTCGCTTTTCAATGGCAAGATTATGTAGACAATCCGATTGAAATTTTCTTTACTCGAAATGGTGGCTTAGCGATTTATGGTGGTCTTATTGGTGGGGGACTGGCGCTGTTTTTCTTTACGCGTCATCGTTTCATTTCTACATGGACTTTTTTAGATATTGCTGCACCAAGTGTGATTTTAGCGCAAGCAATTGGTCGCTGGGGCAACTTTATGAATCATGAAGCCTATGGGCCAGCGACCACCAGACAATTTTTAGAAAATCTCCATTTACCAACGTTTATCATTGATAACATGAATATCAACGGAACGTATCATCAACCAACATTTTTATATGAATCTGTCTGGAATGTTTTAGGCTTTATCGTTTTAGTGTTATTACGCAAAAAGCCACACTTTTTAAAAGAAGGCGAAGTCTTTTTAGGTTATATAATATGGTATTCTTTCGGCCGTTTCTTCATCGAAGGCTTACGGATGGACAGTTTGTATGCGTTTAGTAACATTCGTGTCTCACAATTGTTGTCTTTAGTGATGTTCGTGGCAGCAATTGTTATTGTGATCGTTCGCAGAAGAAATCCCAATTTGAAATTTTACAATCGGGAGAAACAAAAGAAAAAAATAACAACTTCTTAATCCAACTTGATCGAAGAATATGGTAAACTAAAGAAGTAACGTTGTTTAGCGAAAGGAGAGTTTCACCGATGAAACAAAAAGTCGCTGTTTTAGGTCCAGGTTCCTGGGGGACAGCTTTAGCTCAAGTATTAGCCGAAAATGGACACGAGGTCTGTATTTGGGGAAATAAACCAGAGCAAATCGATGAAATAAATACAAAACACACCAACAAACATTATTTACCAGAATTAATCTTACCTACTTCAATTCAGGCAACCACTGATTTAGCCACTGCTTTAGTAGATGTTGATGCGGTACTGTTTGTGGTACCAACTAAAGCCATTCGTTCAGTAGCACAAGAAGTGGCCCAACATTTAAAAACAAAACCAATTATTATTCATGCAAGTAAAGGGCTCGAGCAAGGTACACATAAGCGGATTTCAGAAGTGATAGCAGAAGAGATTCCAGCAGAAAAACGGCAAGGGATTGTGGTTTTATCTGGTCCAAGCCATGCAGAAGAAGTCGCTGTTCATGACATCACAACCATTACAGCAGCAAGCGAAAATTTAGCAGACGCTGTGTATGTGCAAGAGTTGTTTATGAATGATTACTTTAGAATTTATACGAACGATGATGTGATTGGTGTAGAAACAGGGGCGGCCTTAAAAAATATTATTGCTTTGGGCGCCGGAGCGATTCATGGCTTAGGCTTTGGTGATAATGCCAAAGCGGCAATTATGACTCGTGGTTTAGCAGAAATTAGTCGTTTAGGGGTTGCGATGGGAGCAAACCCATTAACATTTATTGGTTTAAGTGGTGTTGGGGATTTAATTGTTACTTGTACAAGTGTCCATTCTCGAAATTGGCGTGCGGGTAATTTATTAGGAAAAGGCCATAAGTTAGATGAAGTCTTAGAAAACATGGGTATGATTGTGGAAGGTGTTTCAACAACTAAAGCAGCCTATGAATTGGCACAACAATTAGAAGTCGAAATGCCAATCACAGAAACAATCTACAATGTCTTGTACAATGACGAAGATGTACAACAAGCAGCAAAAGAAATTATGTTGCGCGATGGCAAAACCGAAAACGAATTTACACTTGATTTTTAGGAGGAAAAAAGATGAAAGTTAAAAAGGCAGTTATTCCAGCAGCTGGGTTAGGAACACGTTTCTTGCCGGCTACCAAAGCGATGGCAAAAGAAATGTTACCGATTGTTGATAAACCAACGATTCAATTTATTGTAGAAGAAGCACTAGCTTCAGGAATCGAAGATATTTTAATTGTGACAGGCAAAGCCAAACGTCCGATTGAAGATCATTTTGATTCAAATGTTGAATTAGAAAATAATTTAAAAGAAAAAAATAAAACCGATTTATTGAAATTAGTCGAAGAAACAACGGATGTTAATTTACATTTTATTCGTCAATCCCATCCGAAAGGCTTAGGACACGCTGTTTTACAAGCGAAAGCATTTGTTGGCAATGAACCTTTTGTCGTGATGTTAGGCGACGATTTAATGGAAGATAAAGTGCCATTAACGAAACAATTAATGGATGATTACGAAGAAACACATGCTTCGACGATTGCTGTAATGAAAGTGCCCCATGAAGATACTTCAAAATATGGTATTATCAACCCAGAAAAAGAAATCGAAAAAGGACTATACAATGTCGAGAATTTTGTTGAAAAACCAAAACCCGAGGAAGCACCAAGTGATTTAGCGATTATCGGCCGTTATTTATTAACCCCTGAAATTTTTGATGTACTTGAAAATCAAAAACCAGGCGCTGGTAACGAAATTCAGTTAACAGATGCGATTGACACTTTAAATAAAACACAACGCGTTTTTGCTCGTGAGTTTAAAGGAGAACGTTACGACGTTGGCGATAAATTTGGGTTTATGAAAACAAGCATTGAATATGGTTTGACTCATCCAGAAGTAAAAGATAATTTACGAGAATACATTATTAATTTAGGTGCTCAATTAGCGAAAAAAGAGCAACCAAAAGAAAAATAAATAAAAATAAGCGTAAAATTTCAATTCGTTAGAAGGAAATTTTACGCTTTTTTTCTTAAAGAAAAGGGCATGAGAATTTTATAAAATAAATTGTCATTCTTAGCTTTATGAGTTGTGAAAAATATAAGTTGGTGTTATCCTAAGATTATAAATAAAATTTCAGAGGGGAGTAATGATATGTCAGGTGGGGAAATTGCTGCCTTAATTGCAGCGGTAGCATTTGTTGTTTTAGTCATCTTTTTAGTACTTGTGTTATATAAAGTTTCTCAAGTTGTTTCAAAAATTGAAGATACAATTGATGAAACAAATACAACAATCAAAGTCGTGACTAGCGATGTGAATGTATTGAGTCGCCAAGTGGAAGGCTTGCTTGTTAAAAGCAATGAACTATTGACAGATGTGAATCAAAAAGTGGCAACGATTGATCCGTTGTTTACGGCCGTTGCTGATTTAAGCGAAAGTGTCTCTGAATTGAACACCTCAAGTAAACATTTGATTACGAAGGTAGGAACCGTAGGGAAAGGCACAGCGAAAGCTGGTTTAGTGAGTAAAGTAGGCGGTTCTGCTTTTAGAGCAATGCGTTCAAAAAATAAAAAAACAAATAACTAATTGGAGGAGATTTTTATGGCTAAAAAAGGCGGATTTTTCTTAGGAGCAGTAATTGGTGGAACAGCAGCAGCCGTTGCCGCATTATTACTTGCACCAAAATCAGGTAAAGAATTACGTGATGATTTATCAAATCAAACAGATGATTTAAAAAACAAAGCGCAAGATTACACAGATTATGCTGTTCAAAAAGGAACAGAATTAACAGAAATCGCAAAACAAAAAGCCGGCGTTTTATCAGATCAAGCCTCTGATTTGGCAGGTTCTGTCAAAGAAAAAACAAAAGATTCATTGGATAAAGCACAAGGTGTTTCTGGCGACATGCTTGATAACTTTAAAAAACAAACAGGTGATTTATCTGATCAATTTAAAAAAGCAGCTGACGATGCTCAAGATCACGCAGAAGATTTAGGTGAAATTGCCGAAGATGCAGCAGAAGATATCTATATTGACGTTAAAGATTCTGCGGCAGCGGCCAAAGAAACTGTTTCTGCTGGTGTCGATGAAGCAAAAGAAACCACCAAAGATGTTCCTGAAAAAGCTGCAGAAGCAAAAGAAGATGTTAAAGATGCAGCGAAAGACGTAAAAAAAGAATTTAAAGGGTAACAAGCGTTTAGCTTATGAAAGTTAGCAACGGATCGTGTTGCTTTTGTTCAGCGGCTTACCTTAAAATTTAGAAATGAGGCCATCAGTCCGGTTGACTGATGGCCTCATTTTTTTTTTTATGCTATTCAATAATTTGCAATTCTTTGGTTGTCTTAGTGAATGGTTCGGATCCTGTTTTCGTTACGTGTAAACAATCTTCAATACGAACGCCTACTTTTCCAGGAATGTAAATACCGGGCTCAATAGAGAAACACATACCTTCTTCAATGACTAAATCATTGCCATGAACCAGCGATGGGTATTCATGGACAGTGGTTCCAATGCCATGGCCTAAGCGATGGTTAAAGTATTCACCATAACCAGCTTTTGTGATTACACCTCGAGCAATATCATCTAATTCGCCTGCTGTAACACCAGGTTTCACTGCTTCAGTTGCTGCTAATTGTGCTTCTAAAACAATTCCATAAATTTCTTTTTGGAAATCAGAAGGTTCCAAGTAGCTGACTGTTCGTGTGGCATCACTACAATAGCCATTATGAACGACACCTAAATCAAATAACACTAAGTCATGGGGCTCAATTTTTGTTTCGCCAGGTACCCCGTGAGGACTAGCTCCGTTTTTTCCTGTTAAGACTAACGTATCAAAACTCATTGAGCGAATACCTTGACGTTTTAATTGATACTCGATTTCTGCAACAATTTCTTGTTCCGCAACGCCTGCTTGAATTGCTTTGAAGCCAATCTCAAAAGCGACATCAGCCCAACTACCAGCTTCTAGTAAACGTTGAATTTCAGGTTCTGTTTTAATTAATTGAAGTTTTTCAATTAAAGGCGTAACATCATGCGAAAAATCGCTAGCTGGGAAATAGGTTTTCAATTGATCGAAACGAGCTAAAGAAAGAGCTTGTTTTTCTAAAGCAAAGCGTGGTGTGCCTTGTGTTCGTTTATTTAATAAAGCCGCAATTTTTTCCCAAGGATTTTCGCTATCTAAATAACCATAAACGGGATAAGTCCAACTACTCTTTTCGGCATCTTCGACTTCCAATGCAGGTGTAAATAAAAATGATTGGTCGTCCGCAGCGATAAACAAAGCTAACACGCGTTCATGAGGTTCGCTTTCGTAACTGGAAAAGTAAGCGATATGACCAGGATCACTAATATAAGTGAAGTCAATCTTTTCTTGGTGCATCCAATTTTTTAAATCGGCAATTTTTTCTTGATTCATAAAACATCCTTCTTTCTTTTATTCTGAAGTGAATCACAGTACTATCATAACATGAAATGACAAAAAGTTCCTTTTGAAATGGAAAGTAAATTTTCATGAAAAAACGATAAAACGGTTGCAAAAATAGAAGAATTTTGATATTCTAGGCTAGGAAAGAAATGTAAACAGTGTTTTCAGAAAATGAGAACAAATTCATATTTATAGGAGAAGAAACATGGAAAAACAAACAATTACAATTTATGATGTTGCTAGAGAGGCAAATGTATCTATGGCTACTGTTTCTCGTGTTGTCAATGGTAATCCCAATGTAAAACCAGCAACGCGTAAAAAAGTCTTAGAAGTGATTGATCGCTTAGATTACCGTCCTAACGCAGTCGCACGTGGTTTAGCAAGTAAAAAAACGACAACAGTGGGTGTCATTATTCCAGATGTTAGTAATGCATTTTTTGCTTCATTAGCACGTGGCATTGACGACGTGGCTACAATGTATAAATACAATATCATTTTAGCTAATTCAGATGGAGACGATCAAAAAGAAGTTACTGTATTAAACAATTTACTTGCCAAGCAAGTAGATGGGATTATCTTTATGGGTCATCGCATTACAGATGATATTCGTGGTGAATTTTCACGTTCAAAAACACCTGTTGTCTTAGCAGGTTCAATTGATCCAGACGAACAAGTTGGTAGCGTTAATATTGATTACACAGAAGCAACGAAAGATGCAACAGCGACTCTAGCGAAAAATGGGAACAAAAAAATTGCTTTTGTTAGTGGTGCATTAATCGATCCAATTAATGGTCAAAACCGAATGAAAGGCTACAAAGAAGCCTTAGCGGAAAATGGCTTGTCTTATAATGAAGGCTTAGTTTTTGAATCTGAATATAAATTTAAAGCAGGGATTAATTTGGCTGAGCGTGTCCGTAATAGTGGGGCAACTGCTGCCTTTGTTACAGATGATGAGCTAGCGATTGGTTTATTAGATGGGATGCTAGATGCTGGTGTGAAAGTTCCAGAAGAATTTGAAATCATTACAAGCAATAACTCATTGCTTACAGAAGTCTCTCGTCCACGTCTATCAAGTATTACACAACCTTTATATGATATCGGTGCCGTGTCAATGCGCTTATTAACAAAACTAATGAACAAAGAAGAAATTGAAGAAAAAACAGTTGTTTTACCTTATGGAATTGATCAAAAAGGTTCAACAAAATAAATTGAATTAAACGGCTAAACTAAGAGCGTTAACTCTTAGTTTAGCCGTTTTTTGATACCTAAAAATGAGCCAGAAAAATACGTTTTCTGGCTCATTTTAGCGAGTTAATTATTATTCTTTTTATTATCGTTGTTTTTATTGTTATTGTTGTTATTATTTGTAGTGGCACGTGGAGCAAGATTTCCCCAGTAAGAAGCGTAATTGCTGTCTGTTCCACCGATCCCAAATTTATAGGTACTTTGTGGTGCACCATCTTTGGCATAGTATGAAGTCGTTGTTTTGCCAGGTGTGTTGAACTTGGCACCATTATAGGTAATTGAGCCAGGTTTTTCACCAGTAAATTCAGAAACTTTTGATTTAATAACGCTTGGATCTAATTCAAATTTTTGACCAATGCCAAACAATTCTGGATTCGCATAGTACAGCGCGTTGGCTAAGTTCGCCATATAATTCCCATTATTGTCGCCGCTGGTCATCGTCATTGGTGCTGGTAGATCATGTCCTGCCCAAGAACTTAGTGTCACAGTTGGGGTAGAGACAATCAGCCATGAATCTTTAAACTCATCAGTTGTCCCAGTTTTTCCGACCCAATCAGCACTAGCTAGATGAGGATTCAAGCCAGCTAACGTTGGTTTGAATTTTGTCGTATTCGCAGAATCCACCACTGAGCGCAACAAGTCATTCATAATAGAAGCGGTCGCCGGTGAATAAACTTGCGTTCCTTCATCTTTGTGTTCGTAGACCACATGTCCGCTATTGTCTGTGATTTTTTCAATCATGTAGGCTTTTTGATATTTACCTTTGTTAGCAAGCGCTTGGAAGCCGTTTGTTTGTGTTACAACATTTGTTTCTACTGAACCCAATGGCGCAGATTCGTAAGCCCAAGCATCTGAAGCTGGATAGTTCATTTTACTTAAGTAGTGATTGTAAGAGAAATTATCATCACCCATTTTTTTTCTTAGCTCATTATTAACATGAACGACAGGGATATTGAAAGACCAATTCAAGGCATTCCGAACAGTCACGAATTGATTTAAATCCACATTTGTGGAATTAACAAATTCACGACCATCAGCATAAGTCGTTGGGTAGTTGGCCAGACGACTTTCAGAACCAATGATTCCTTGATCAATCGCAGGACCATAGACAGAAATTGGTTTAATCGTAGAACCAACTTGACGATCGGCATTAAAGGCATGGTTGTTTTGATTAATATCGAAGTTTCTGCCGCCGATAAAACCAAGGATACGACCAGTAGCGTTATCCATTAAAATATTGCCAGTTTCAATCATTGTATTCCCATTGACATCTGCAGTGCCATCATCAAGCAAATAACCATAATTTGCGACAGCGGTTTGCATCGTGTTGTAAATATTCTGATCAATGGTTGATTGGATTGTATAGCCTTGCGACTGGATTTCGCGACGTGCTTGTTCTTCATATTGATCTAAACCAACTTGATCTAAATCATCACGATTAACTTTAGCTTTTTTCATATCTAAATCCATGACAATCTCAACTGCTTTATCTAACACCGTATAGTATAGATAGCCTTCTGTATTGACATTGGCCTGTTCAGTTGGTAAAAAGTCTTTTTTCAAGTCGTAAGCTTTGGCTTCTTCATATTCCTTTTGCGAAATAGCTTTTTCTCGGTACATACTGAAAAGAACAAAATCTTTTCTCTTCATTCCTAAAGACAAATCGTCTTTCAAGGCACCAGTGTTAGTATAGGGCGTGTAAACAATGGGACTTTGGGGAAGTCCTGCGATAAAGGCCGCTTGAGGAAGATTCAAGTCCTTGGCACTTTTACCAAAGAGTCCTTTGGCTGCTTCTTCCACGCCTGCAATATTTTCACCTTTGTTATTACGACCAAAAGGGGAGACATTTAGATAAGTTGTCACGATTTCGTCCTTAGAAAAGTATTTTTCAATACGTAAAGCTAATAAAATTTCGTTGGCTTTCCGTTTAAAGGTCGTTTCATCAGTTAAAATCTGTTGCTTGACCAATTGCTGAGTCAATGTTGAACCACCAGAAGAACCGC
Source organism: Enterococcus sp. DIV0183 (assembly GCF_050541505.1). Taxonomy (NCBI): domain Bacteria; kingdom Bacillati; phylum Bacillota; class Bacilli; order Lactobacillales; family Enterococcaceae; genus Enterococcus; species Enterococcus sp. DIV0183. Next base: position 1,501,023 of record NZ_CP172932.1, on the reverse strand, counting down.
CGATACCTGTCGCATCAGAAATCAACGCTCGAACTAGCGCTTTTGGTACCACCCCATGATGTTCTTCAAAATATTCATCTTCTGTTGAAATAATGGCTTTTTTTAGCAATGGAGACATTTGATCGCCATTAATTCGTGTCCGAATTAAATCTGATTTGATGTTAGCAATCGGAGTACCATCTGCGTAAGTCATTTTTGACACTTCGGTAATATCACTGATTTCTTTTTGCAATTCTTCCTTCGTTGGGGGCTGTGTATCTTCAACTAGAAAAGCAAAATAGCCCATTCCAATACCTAAGCCAAGAGAGCCACCTAAGACAATCAGAATAACCCCAAAAACCACTAATGACTGAAAAACGCGAATAATGACATTTAAAATAAGTAAAAAGACATTGCCGCCAGAAGAGGCCGTTGGTTTTTGCTTATTGTTACTTGAATTATTTTTCAAAAGCTTCACCTCAATAAAATGATACATTCTGTGTTATTATAGCAAAAAAAAGCTTCTATGAATAGTTTCTACACCAATTGCCATTTTTTGTTGAAAAAACTTAAGAGAAAATAGGGAAATCTCATTTTTTGACTTTTCAAGTGTGACAGAATCGGTTACTATGAATAGGGGAATTTGATCTATTATTATGTTTTACTATAGGAGGAAAATCATGAATTCAGCTTTTTTTGAAGAATTAAAAGCCCGTGGGTTGGTCTACCAAGTCACAGATGAAGAAGCCTTACAAAAACAATTAAATGAAGAATCTGTTAAATTATATATCGGCTTTGATCCAACGGCAGACAGTTTACACATCGGGCATCTACTGCCAATTCTTATGTTACGTCGTTTCCAACAAAATGGTCATGTGCCCATTGCTTTAGTTGGTGGCGGAACAGGCATGATTGGTGATCCATCATTCAAAGATGCAGAACGTAGTTTAAACACACTTGATACAGTGAAAGCTTGGTCTGAAAGTATTAAGGGCCAGTTGTCACGTTTTATCGATTTTGAAGATGAAAAAAATCCAGCGATTCTAGCAAATAACTATGATTGGCTTGGAGAGCTTTCGTTAATTGATTTCTTACGTGATGTTGGAAAAAACTTTACAATTAACTATATGATGAGTAAAGAAAGTGTGAAACGTCGAATCGAAACAGGAATTTCTTATACTGAATTTGCGTATCAATTATTACAAGCGTATGATTTCTTGAAATTGTACGAAACAGAAGGTTGTTTATTGCAATTAGGCGGCAGTGATCAATGGGGAAACATTACTTCAGGGATTGAATTATTACGCCGAGAACAAGAAGTTCAAGGATTTGGCTTAACTATGCCTTTAATTACAAAAGCAGATGGTACCAAATTTGGTAAAACAGAAGGAAACGCAGTTTGGCTAGATGCGGAAAAAACTTCGCCATATGAATTTTATCAATTCTGGATTAACACAGATGATCGTGATGTCGTGAAATTCTTGAAATACTTTACTTTCTTAACATTGGATGAAATTGCAACAATTGAAGAAGAATTTACAGCGAACCCAGGTCAACGTGCTGCGCAAAAAGCGTTAGCCAAAGAAGTGACTACTTTAGTCCACGGTGAAGCAGCCTATCATCAAGCGGTTAAAATTTCAGAAGCTTTATTCAGCGGGGATATCCAAAGCTTAACAGCAGAAGAAATTAAACAAGGCTTTAAAGATGTACCGACGTATGAGGTGCAACCAGAGGATCAATTAAGTTTAGTCGACTTATTAGTTACCTCAAAAATAGAACCATCCAAACGTCAAGCCCGTGAAGATGTTCAAAATGGAGCGATTTACGTCAATGGAGAACGTAGACAAGATTTAGCAGCTGAATTGACAGAAACTGATAAAATCGAAGGACAATTTACTGTGATTCGTCGCGGTAAGAAAAAATATTTCTTGTTAAAATACTAAAAAAATGAAAGCTTGGGACGAAGGTCGTTTAGACAACAGGTTCCAAGCTTTCGCTTTTAAAAAAGATAAATTGGGATTAATTCTGTTACAAAAAACTCTTTTTTACTATTGGGCATATTCAATTACAGATAACTTGTGCTATGCTAGAATAAAAAGTGCAGTCGCTATAAGGAGTAGGTTATGAAATCAATTGTCGAAAAGTTAAACTTAACGAAGTATCAGCAACTAGTTATTTTAAATAGACCACAGGGAGAGTATCTATCTGAATTTGCTTCAGCCGCGCAGCAATTACCCTCAGAACCAGTTGAGCTGATTTTTGCATTTGTGAAAACAATGGCGGAATTTCAAGAGATTGTTTCAATGGTGATTGAAGGTCAACATTTAGTAGAAAATGGGTTGTTATATGTGGCTTATCCGAAAAAAGGCAATAAAATGTATCCAACCTTTGTCCACCGAGATGAAATTTTTCCAACATTACAAGTAAACGAGGCAGATGGGTATATTAAAGGCTCAACCTTAAAATTTAATCGCATGGTTAGTTTAGATGAGACTTTTACGGTTGTCGGCATGAAGAATGTTCTTAAAAAGCTAGCGAAGAATCAGACCAGTTCTGCTGTTGGGGATTATGTTCAATATTTACCGGAAATTGAAGCGTTGGTACAAACAGAACCAGCTGCTGCAGCGACATTCGCTGCATTAACGCCTGGTTATCAAAAAGAGTGGGCGCGGTATGTATTTAGTGCAAAGCGAGCGGAGACACGGAAAAAGCGGCAAACTGAAATGTTAGTCATTTTAAAAGAAGGCTATAAAACCAAAGCTCTTTATCAGCAAAGGAAGAAATAATGGCGCAGTCAATTGAAACAGTTACAGCATACATCGAAACAGTTGAACCAAAATGGCGAATTGCTTATCAGCAAGTATTAGACGTCGTTTCGCAAAATTTGCCAGCAGGATTTGAATTAACGATGCAATATGGCATGCCAACCTTTGTTGTGCCGCTTTCAGTATTTCCAGAAGGCTATCTTAACCGTGGTGATGAACCGTTACCATTTATCAGCTTAGGCGCTACTAAAAGGCAAGTAGCTTTATATCACATGGGATTAATGGGAAATGAAGCCGTCCGAAGTTGGTTTCAAGAAGCCTATCAGGAACAAGTGTCAACAAAGCTAAACATGGGGAAAAGTTGTCTTCGCTTCACTAATCCTAAGCGAATACCCTATGAACTAATTGGCGAATTAGTAACAAAAATCACGCTTGAAGAATGGCTGCAACAGTATCAACACTACCAAAAGAAAAAGAAGAATTATTAGGAGGAACCACATGTTATTAGGATCACACGTTAGTATGAGTGGCAAGAAAATGCTATTAGGCTCTGCCGAGGAAGCGGCTAGTTATGGCTCAACAACCTTTATGATTTATACAGGTGCGCCACAAAACACGCGCCGGAAACCGATTGAAGAAATGAATATTGAAGCTGGGCAAGCTTTTATGAAGGAACACAATTTAAGTAATATCGTCGTTCATGCCCCGTATATTATTAATTTAGGTAATACAATTAAAACGGAAAATTTCGGTTTTGCCGTAGACTTTTTGCGTCAAGAAATTGAGCGAGCACAAGCGTTGGGAGCAACGCAAATCACGTTACATCCAGGTGCGCATGTTGGTGCAGGTCCAGAAGCCGGCATCAAACAAATTGTTAAAGGTCTAAACGAAGTCTTGTGGAAAGAGCAAATCCCTCAAATCGCTTTAGAAACAATGGCTGGTAAAGGAACCGAAATTGGCCGTACGTTTGATGAACTAGCTGCGATTATTGACGGAGTTACGCTAAATGATAAACTTTCTGTCACTCTGGATACTTGCCACATTAATGATGCAGGTTATAATGTAAAAGATGATTTTGATGGCGTATTAGTTGAATTTGATAAAATTATCGGATTGGATCGTTTAAAAGTTATTCATGTGAATGATTCTAAAAATCCTATGGGCTCACATAAAGATCGTCATGCCAATATTGGCTTTGGCACTATTGGTTTTGAAGCTTTAAACGGTGTGGTTCACCATGAAAAATTAACTGCTTTACCAAAAATTTTAGAAACACCTTATGTCGGAGAAGACAAAAAAAATAAAAAGGCCCCTTACGGCTTTGAAATTGCGATGTTAAAAAATCAAACATTTGATCCAGAATTATTAGAAAAAATTCAAGGACAAAACTAAAGCAACAATCGCTCTTAAAGGTCCTATTGACATTTAAGAGCGTATATTTTTGACTTTTAATCACTATTTTGCAAAAAAATCAGACTTTTTTCATTATTTAAGAGAAATCCCGCAAAAAGAACTTTTCTTTTTTTGCTATTTCTAGTAAAATAATTCATTGAGAGCAAAACTATACGGAGAGGAGAGAGTTTCAATGGCAACAGGTTGGGTAGTATTAATCGCAGTAATCGCTTTATTAGTAGGCGCTGCAGGGGGCTTTTTCCTTGCACGCAAATATATGCAAGATTATTTCAAAAAAAATCCTCCCGTTAATGAGGATATGTTACGCATGATGATGGCATCAATGGGTCAAAAACCGTCAGAGAAAAAGGTTAGACAAATGATGCAACAAATGAAAAACCAAGGAAAATAGTAAAGGTTATTCAGGTAATCATGAATAAGTGTAAAAACGGGCTGATTTTCAGTCCGTTTTTTTGTTGTTTTGCGGGAGAATAGGATAATCTAGGAGGAAAAGAGCGAAACGTTTAATCAAAAACAACAATAACGAAGAAACCTTCTAGCTCGAAAGTAGTCTTCGTAGAACAACAAAGTAAAAGGAGGGACAACTGAATGTCCATATTCAAAAAATTAGGCTGGTTTTTTAAGCAAGAGAAAAAAAGTTATATTATTGGGGTTTTCTCATTAATGATGGTCGCTCTTGTTCAATTAGTCCCGCCCAAAGTTATTGGCGTCGTTGTAGATGAAATCGTTAACAAAGAAATTCGCTTAACGAAAATTATCGTGTGGGTTGCACTCTTGATTGGTGCTGGGCTTGCCCAATATCTTTTTCGCTATATTTGGCGGATGCATATTTGGGGGAGTGCGGCTCGTTTGGAAAAAGAGCTACGGACTCAATTATTTCATCATTTCACAAAAATGGATAGCATATTTTATCAGAAATATCGGACAGGTGACTTGATGGCGCATGCAACCAATGATTTAAATGCCATCCAAAATGTGGCTGGAGCTGGGATTTTAACGTTTGCCGACTCTGTGATTACGGGAGGAACAACGATTATCGCAATGGTTCTATTTGTTGATTGGCGCTTAACATTAATTGCTTTATTACCGCTGCCTTTATTAGCCGTCACTTCACGAGTTCTAGGTTCTAAGTTGCATGATGCCTTTCGAGATTCACAAGCTGCTTTTTCAGCGATTAATGATAAAACACAAGAAAGTATCACTGGAATTAAAGTCATTAAAACATTTGGGCAAGAAAAAGAAGATCTTGCTGATTTTACAGAGAAAATTGATGATGCTATCGTCAAAAATAAACGAACGAACTTTTTAGATGCACTATTTGATCCGTTTATTACGCTGATTATTGGTGTTTCTTATGTTTTGACAATTATTATTGGTGGTCGATTCATCATGGAAGGAACGATTAGTTTAGGTCAGTTGGTCTCTTTCATTGCCTATATTGGGATGCTAGTTTGGCCAATGTTTGCGATTGGGCGCTTATTTAATGTGTTGGAACGTGGGAATGCTAGTTACGATCGTGTGAACGAATTATTACATGAAAAAACGCATATTATCGAACGAAAAGATGCCATCAAAACAATGGCGCAAGGGACAATTTCAATGAAGATTGATTCTTTTTCTTATCCAAAAGAAGAGACGGTGGCGTTGGAAAATATCCAATTTTCGTTGCAAGAAGGAGAAACCTTGGGGATTGTTGGCAAAACAGGCGCTGGTAAAACCACTATTTTGAAGTTGTTGATGCGTGAATATGATCAGTATCAAGGAACGATTTCCTTTGGAAAACATAATATTAAAAATTATACATTAGATGCATTGATGGGTGCAATGGGGTACGTGCCACAGGACCATTTTCTCTTTTCCATGACGGTACGAGATAACATTCGTTTTGCTAAACCAGACTTAGAACAAGCAGCAGTTGAACAAGCGGCAGCATTAGCATTTATTAACCAAGAAATTAAAGCATTCCCTGAAGGCTATGACACAATGGTTGGGGAACGTGGCGTTTCGCTTTCTGGAGGACAAAAACAACGGATTTCTATTGCACGGGCCTTGATTGTTGAACCAGAATTGTTAATTTTAGACGATGCCTTATCTGCAGTCGATGCGAAGACTGAAGAGGCGATTTTATCAAATCTAAAAGAAACGCGCCAAGAAAAAACCACTATTATTACAGCGCATCGTTTAAGTAGTGTCATGCATGCAAAAGAAATCTTAGTGTTGGATGAAGGGAAAATTATTGAACGGGGGACGCATCCAGAGTTACTGGCTCAGAAGGGTTGGTATCAGCGGATGTGGGAAAAACAGCAATTAGAAGCGAAAATTGAAGGGAGTGAGAGTTAATGGAAGAAAAGTATCAATCCGAATGGTCCAGAGAGTTACCGCTGAAAGAACAATTAACGATTGTTCAGCGTTTGTTTCGTTTTGCCAAACCGTTTCGACGCATGTTTTACACAGCTATTCTCTTTGCATTTGGCTTATCAATTATCAATATTCTTTTGCCTAGAGTCATTCAAGTTTTTATGGATAATTATTTAACGCCTAAAACTGCTACAATGCAAGTGATTCTAACTTTTGCTGCTATTTATTTTTTTGGTGTCATTGTCAAAAGTATTGTTTGGTTTTTCCAATGGTATTTGTATTCGATGGCTTCTTTAAAAACGTATCAATATATACGAGTGAAATTATTTGAAAAATTACACACTTTAGGTATGCGTTATTTTGATCAAACACCAGCGGGTTCGACGGTGTCTCGTGTTACAAATGACACAGAAACATTGTTTGAATTCTGGTATGTATTCCTAATGGTGATTACAGGAATTTTTGCCGTAATCTCGTCATTTTTTGCAATGTTTCAACTCAGTCCAGAAATCTCATTTTATTGTCTAATTTTCTTGCCGATTTTATTAGTTGTGATTTGGTATTACCAAAAATTTAGTTCAAAATTATATCGCAGTATGCGGGAAAAATTAAGTCAATTAAACACCAAACTAAATGAATACATCTCTGGGATGCAAATCATTCAACAATTTCGCCAAGAAAAGCGTTTGGAAAAAGAATTTGAGGAAACCAATGATGATTATTTAAAAACACGAGTAGCAATGATTCGTATGAATTCGTTATTATTAAGTCCTATCATTAATTTGTTGTATACGTTGGCGATTGCATTGGCCTTAACTATGTTTGGCATCGATGCTTTACATTCTCCTGTAGAAGCGGGGATGATTTATGCTTTTGTAACGTATGTCCAAGCTTTTTTTAATCCGATGACACAAATGATGGACTTCCTAAGTATCTTTACAGATGGGATTGTCGCAGGTAGTCGTATTTTAAAAATTATGGATACGGAAGAATTAACGCCGCAACAATCAGTAGGTGCGAATGGGGAAATTATTCGCGGGAAAATTGAATTTCGCAATGTTACTTTTTCTTATGACGGCAAAAACGAAGTATTGAAAAATATTAGCTTTGTCGCAAATTCCGGGGAAACCGTCGCTTTAGTCGGTCATACAGGAAGTGGTAAAAGTTCAATTATTAATGTACTCATGCGTTTCTATGAATTTTATGAAGGGCAGATTTTAATTGATGATCGTGATATTCGTGATTTTCCCATGACAGAATTACGGGAAAAGATGGGCTTAGTATTACAGGACGCTTTCATGTTTTATGGAGATATTGCTGGAAATATCCGTTTACTGAATCCCAATATTACAGATGAGCAAATTAAACAGGCTGCGGAATTTGTTCAGGCAGATAAATTTATTCACACGTTACCCAATACCTATCATGCGAAAGTCATTGAACGAGGAGCGAGTTATTCTAGCGGACAACGTCAATTAATTTCGTTTGCACGAACGATTGTGACTGATCCCAAAATTTTAGTTTTAGATGAAGCAACCGCTAATATTGATACAGAAACAGAAGGATTGATTCAAGAAGGATTAGCCAAAATGCGTCAAGGGAGAACGACAATTGCGATTGCGCATCGCCTTTCGACGATTCGTGACGCAAACTTGATTTTAGTTTTAGACAAAGGGCAGATTGTAGAACGAGGAACGCACGAAACGTTACTGGCAGAAGGTGGCCTTTATGCGGATATGTATCAGTTACAAAGTACGGAAGTTTAACGTAACAATAGAAAGAGTTAAATAACCTAAACAAAGGCATTTAGTGTTAGGAAATTCCTAATTCTAGGTGTCTTTGTAGCTCTTTAAATTGCAAAAAAGAATAGAAATGGTATGATATGAAGAGAGAAAAACAAACGAGGAAGTTAGGTGGAACTGTGAAGCCAGTTATAGTCAAAAATGTGCGAATAGGTGAAGGGAATCCCAAAATTGTGGTGCCCATTGTTGCTCCAACAGCCGAGGATATTTTGGCCGAAGCAACGGCGATCCAAACACTAGATTGTGATTTGGTGGAATGGCGTTTAGACTATTATGAAAATGTCGCTGATTTTTCCGATGTATGTAATCTTTCACAACAAGTAATGGAACGGTTGGGGCAAAAACCGTTATTGTTAACTTTTCGTACACAAAAAGAAGGCGGCGAAATGGCTTTTTCCGAGGAAAATTATTTTGCTTTGTATCATGAATTAGTGAAAAAGGGTGCGTTGGATTTATTGGATATTGAATTATTTGCGAATCCACTGGCGGCAGATACGTTAATTCACGAAGCTAAAAAGGCGGGGATTAAAATTGTTCTCTGTAATCACGACTTTCAGAAAACACCGTCGCAAGAGGAGATTGTCGCGCGGTTACGCCAAATGCAAATGCGTCAGGCGGATATTTGTAAAATAGCTGTGATGCCACAAGATGCGACAGATGTACTTACGTTACTTTCAGCAACCAATGAAATGTACATCCATTATGCATCCGTCCCAATCGTTACTATGTCAATGGGACAGTTAGGGATGATTAGTCGCGTAACAGGTCAACTGTTCGGGTCGGCACTAACTTTTGGCTCAGCCCAGCAAGCGTCTGCACCAGGCCAACTATCCGTACAAGTATTAAGAAATTATTTAAAGACATTCGAACAAAACAAGTGATTCAGAAGGTGAAAAAAGTGGCAAAGAAAAAAACACAACAAAAAACGAATGCGATGCGCATGGTAGAACAACATAAAGTACCATATAAAGAATATGAATTCGCTTGGAGCGAAGATCATTTAAGTGCAGAAAGTGTCGCTGAAAGTTTAGATATTGAAAAAGGACGAATTTTTAAAACCTTGGTTACAGTAGGTAATAAAACAGGTCCAGTCGTGGCTGTCATTCCTGGTAATCAAGAATTAGATTTGAAAAAATTAGCGAAAGCTAGTGGCAACAAAAAGGTAGAAATGCTTCACTTAAAAGATTTAGAAGCAACCACAGGCTATATTCGTGGGGGCTGTTCACCAATTGGGATGAAAAAACAATTTCCCACCTATTTGGCTGAAGAAGCTCAACAATATTCTGCAATTATTGTTTCTGCAGGCAAACGTGGCATGCAAATTGAATTAGCGCCTGAAGCAATCCTTTCGCTAACGAATGGGCAATTTGCGGAAATAACGACAAAAGAATAAGTGGCTATAAGAAGAAGTCGAGACAGAACCGTTTATCTGTTTTTAAGCGTGGAGCAAAAATCACTAGGGATTTTTGCTCCACGCTTAACTATCAAATTAATAAAGGAAAAGCATTAAGTAGACAGTGCTACTTTTTATTGGGATAAAATTTTTGTAATGCTTGCCGTGCGAGCATATCGGCCGCTTTGTTTTGACTTTCAGGTAGCCATTTGATTAAGAGCAAAGGGAAATTCTTTTCTAGTTGTTGATATTCTGCTAAATAAGGCTGGTACTTTTCATTTTTAGCATATTTTTTTTCAATTGTTTGGACAACAATTTTACTATCTGAGTGGAGAAGAACGGTTTGTTGATTGTCTTCATTGGCAATCGCTTGTTTTAAAGCTTCAATCAGCACTTTAAATTCGGCTTCGTGATTACTAACAATGCCTAAAGGCACATGCAATTGTTGCCGCGATTGGTCGGTGAGGTAAACGATACCGCCGCCAGATTCACCTGGATTGCCTTTTGTTGCAGCATCTACATAAATTCTTAACATAAAATTACTCCTAATTTCTTTTTGTTCTTAAAAAAAGTATGTTACTATTATAACATATTTAAATTTAGCGGCGTTGATCCAGAAGTAGTGAGGGCACTTTATGAAAAAACAGAAATTCTATTGGCAGCCAGAATTAGCATCAACAATTATTTACTGGTCTTGCACATTTTGTATATTATTTATTAGTTTAATTTTAGCATTGGAAAATAATGGTCCTTACTTGATTAGTAATCTGGTGATGGTTCCATTTTTTGTGTTTGCGTATCTAGGAATTGCGCGGTCTTTTAACATGACAGAAACATCTTTAATTGTCAGAGATGTTTTATGGTTCCGCAAAAAAGCACTTCCGCTTTCTCAGATAGAAAAAGTAACCTACAATGAAAAAAGCATCGAAATTTTTTCCTCAGAATTTAAGGAAGGCTCAAAAGTCTTTTTAATGAAAAAGAAAACGATTCCGTTATTTCTTGAGGCACTTAAGGTAAAAAAGCCTGAATTGAAGGTAGCAGAAGATCATTCTTTGGGCCTTCATAAAAAAGAAGAAAAAAACAAGAGTGAGTCATAAGTCGAAACGACTGGTGACCCACTCTCAAAATCTTAAAATAATCAGCTGAAACAAACGCTACGTTTACTTACTTTTTGGAGCAAAGCGTTGTTGGTTCAGCTTTTTTAGTTATCTATTTTTTTGACATGTGCTGCTTGTAGCCCACGATTGCCTTCCATTATCTCGAACTCTACAGATTGATTCTCATCAAGTGATTTGTATCCGTCACCTTCTATAGCAGTGAAGTGGACAAAAATCTCATCTTCTTCGTTGTAAACGATAAAACCATAACCTTTTCTGTTATCGAACCATTTGACAATTCCTTTTTGCATCCAATTCACGCTCCTTTTAGATTTGTAAAGACACTTTCATTATACGAGAAAAGGCTACCAAACGTCAATGGTTGGGTTGTTTAAAAAAGGTTATTCTAGCCATTCTATTCAATACAAGCTATAATTTAAAAGAAACAATGTGTCACAAAGACGATAAAGAATTGAAAAGGGGTCCGTTATGAAGACAGATATTAACATTGCACAAGCAGCAACATTAAAACCTATTCAAGAGATTGCCGAAACAATCGGTCTTTCAGAAGATTCGCTCGAACTTTATGGAAAATACAAAGCGAAAATAGATTTTCCAACGCTTCAATCCTTAGAAGCGCAACCAGAAGGTAAATTAATCCTCGTTACATCGATTAATCCAACACCAGCAGGAGAAGGAAAGTCAACCGTGACCATTGGTTTAGGAGATGCATTAAATCAAATCAATAAAAAAACAGTTATTGCCCTAAGAGAACCATCATTAGGTCCTGTGATGGGGATTAAAGGTGGCGCAACAGGTGGTGGTTACGCACAAGTATTACCAATGGAAGAAATTAATTTGCATTTTACTGGTGATATGCATGCGATTACGACAGCCAATAATGCCTTAGCTGCGTTACTAGATAATCATTTACAGCAAGGAAATGAATTAAAGATTGATTCTCGACGGGTGATTTGGAAACGGGCAGTGGATCTAAATGATCGTGCGCTCAGACAGGTCGTTGTTGGTTTAGGCGGTCCTTTCCAAGGTGTACCAAGAGAAGACGGTTTCGATATTACTGTGGCGAGCGAAATTATGGCGATTCTTTGTTTAGCGCAAAATTTAACGGACTTAAAAGAACGCTTAAGTCGGATTATTGTCGCCTATAATGACCAAAGAGAGCCGGTGACGGTTAAAGATTTAAACGTGGCAGGTGCCCTGACTTTATTATTAAAAGACGCCTTAAAACCTAATTTAGTTCAAACGATTGAAGGAACTCCAGCTTTTGTTCACGGTGGTCCTTTTGCCAATATCGCTCATGGATGTAACAGTATTTTAGCGACAAAAACAGCTTTGCATCTAGGGGATTATGTCGTAACAGAAGCAGGTTTTGGTGGCGACTTGGGTGGCGAAAAATTTTTAGATATTAAAGTACCTTCTTTAGGAAAAGCACCCGATGCCGTTGTGATTGTGGCAACGATTCGCGCGTTGAAAATGCATGGCGGTTTGGCGAAAGATCAGTTAGCAGAAGAAAATTTACCAGCGTTACAAAAAGGCTTTACCAACTTAGAAAAACATATTCAAAACATGCAACGTTATGATGTACCAGTAGTTGTTGCAATTAATGAATTTACACAGGATACAGAGAAGGAAATTCAACTGTTGAAAGAAGCCTGCCAAGCGTTAGGCGTGCCCGTCGAGTTAACAAGTGTTTGGGCGCAAGGTGCCGCAGGTGGCACGAATCTAGCGAAAACAGTAGTAGCAGAGATTGAAGCCAATACAAAGCAGTTTCAACCTTTATATAACCCTCGCCAAACAATTGAAGAAAAAATTCAAGCCATTGTACAAACGATTTACGGCGGGGAACAGGCGATTTTTTCTCCGAAAGCGCAAAAACAAATCGCAGATTTTACAAAAAATGGTTGGGATCAATTACCAATTTGCATGGCGAAGACACAGTATTCACTTTCTGACGATCCTCAAAAATTAGGACGGCCAGAAGGATTTACGATTACGATTCGTGAACTAGTTCCAAAAATCGGTGCGGGGTTTATCGTGGCGTTAACGGGTGACATTTTAACGATGCCTGGCTTGCCGAAGGTTCCTGCTGCGTTAAATATGGATGTGGACGAAACGGGTCAAGCGAGCGGTCTCTTTTAAAGCCGCTCTTTCCTGAGACCTATTTTTAGTATATACTTGAAAGTAGCTCAATAAAAAATAATGACGGAAATTTATTGCGTAGTTTATTATAAGGAGCAACGACTATGGGGGAACGAGCAGATACATTTTTAGCACACTTTAATCGCATTGAAAAGTGGATGAGAGAGAGACTGAACAATCCTGTCAATATGGGATTCAGTGAAATGACAAGACGTCTTTCCCGAAAAGAAAAAGGACAGATTGCTCAATTTGAAGAGGATTTGCTTCAAATGGCTCAGTTAAGAAATGCCATCGTTCATGAGCGAATTGCTGATGATTTTGTAATTGCAGAGCCAAACGAATGGGCAGTTCAACGAATTGAAACGATTGAACAAGCTTTAACAAAACCAGAAAAAGTAGTGCCTAAATTTGCGAAACGTGTTACAGCTTTTGAAATCACCACTTCTTTAGAAATGTTATTAACGATTATTGCAAAAAAACAATATTCTCAATTTCCGATTTATGAAAAAGGTGTATTTAAAGGATTAGTCACGGTTCGAGGGATTGGTGTATGGTTTGCCATTGAGAGCACCAAAGGCGAAGTTCACATTGCCAACCGAACGGTGCGAGAATTGTTGGCATCAAATTATAAACGCAGCAACTATCAATTTGTTTCAATTGAAGCAACCGTTTTTGAAGTTGAACAAATGTTTCGGGAGCAGCCACGCTTAGAAGCTGTGCTTATTAGTAAAAGTGGCCATCCTAATGGTGAGTTAGTAGGCATTGTTCGACCAAGAGATTTAGCAAGTATTCATAGAGAAAAGGAATGACGCGATTGTTAGTAGTATATTTTTTAATCAGTGCCTTATTAGTAGGGCTTGACCAATGGAGCAAATATTTGACGGTCCAAAACATTTCTTTGGGTGAAACAAAAGAATTCATTCCTGGATTTTTGTCGCTGACCCATTTAAGAAATACCGGAGCCGCTTGGAGCTTATTAGAAGGAAAGATGATATTCTTTTATGTCATCACAGTAATTGTTAGTGTCGTGATTATTTATTTATTAATTAAGAATTATAAAAAAAGTATCTGGTATTCTGTAGGTTTATCTTTTGTCTTAGCAGGTGCCATTGGGAATTTTATTGATCGTGTACGTTTAGGCTACGTGGTGGACATGCTCCAAACGGATTTTATGAATTTTCCTATTTTTAATGTTGCAGATAGTACGTTAGTGGTCGGCGTTATTTGTATATTTATTTATTTGATTTTAGATGAAAAAGCAGCAAAGGAAGGCAAAAATGGAACAAATTAACGTAACGATTCAAACAGAAAAAGGCCGGATTGACAAAGTATTAAGTGAACATTTACCCAATCATTCCCGCTCGCAAATTCAACAATGGTTAAAAGAAAAACACGTAACAGTTAACGGTGAAACGGTCCGCGCAAATTACAAAGTTACAGCAGGCGATGAAATTGTGGTAACAATTCCTGAACCAGAAGTTCTAGATATGGTAGCAGAGGATATTCCATTGACCATTGTTTATGAAGACAATGATGTGATTGTTGTCAACAAACCTCAAGGCATGGTCGTTCATCCTTCGGCAGGGCATCCCAAGGGTACATTAGTAAACGCGTTACTTCATCATGCGGATCACTTATCGGCGATTAATGATGTGGTGCGACCGGGAATTGTTCATCGAATTGATAAAGATACTTCGGGGCTATTGATGGTGGCTAAAAATGATCAAGCCCATGAATCATTAGCGAAACAGCTAAAAGAAAAAACATCATTACGTAAATACGTTGCCTTGGTCCACGGTGTTATTCCTCACGATAAGGGAGAAATAAATGCGCCTATTGGTCGTTCCAAGGTTGACCGTAAAATGCAAGCGGTCATTGAAGGCGGTAAAGAAGCAGTCACGCATTTTACTGTTTTAGAGCGTTTTGATGCATTTACCTTAGTTGAATTACAACTAGAAACAGGCCGGACACATCAAATCCGTGTTCACATGAAATATATCGGTTATCCATTAGCTGGAGATCCATTGTATGGACCGAAAAAAACATTGCCTGGCAATGGACAATTTTTACATGCGAAGTTATTAGGCTTTACACATCCTACTACAGGTGAACAATTAGTCTTTGAAGCACCTTTACCAGAAGTTTTTGAAAAAACTTTACACCAATTAAGAAATAATCATTGATTTTTTTCTGAAGAAGAGGTAAACTCTTTTTTAAGAAGAAAAATAACTAAATAACTGTAACCTTTAAGTTTAGTCCCGTGAGGCTAAGAAGGAATCATGCAAAAGAACACTAGGTGCGCTTAGTTAGTAAGTTGTGTGGGCTACATGGTACCCTTGTACCTTTTTAAACTGTAACCAACATCCTCCTATCCTCATACGGGTAGGAGGATTTTTTGTTGGAAAAAATAACAGGACAATTTCAATAAAAATCCACTTATTTTTCAGCTGCTCAATTGAAGGAAGAATCGCTGACCCCAAGACAGCGAGGACTTAGATAAAAAAGAAATGAGGAGGAAATTATTATGCCAAAGAAAGAAGTTGTTGACGCAGTCACAATGAAACGAGCGCTTACTCGAATCTCGTATGAAATTATTGAAAGAAACAAAGGAATTCAAGACATTGTTTTAGTAGGAATTAAAACGCGTGGGATATACATTGCACAACGTCTAGCCGAACGCTTAAAACAATTAGAAGATATTGACGTGCCAGTTGGTGAATTAGATATTACTTTGTATCGTGATGATGTGAAAGATATGGAGGAACCTGAATTACATTCTTCTGACGTACCAGTCTCAATTGAAGGTAAAGAAGTTATTTTAGTGGATGATGTCTTGTACACGGGCCGGACCATTCGTGCTGCGATGGACGCTGTTATGGATTTAGGTCGTCCGAGAAAAATCTCTTTAGCAGTCTTAGTAGATCGTGGGCATCGGGAACTACCGATTCGTGCCGATTATGTAGGAAAAAATATTCCAACATCAAAAACTGAGGAAATTATTGTGGAAATTGAAGAGCGTGACGGCGCAGATCGTATTATGATCAGTAAAGGAAACGAATAAAAAGGAGTGAACAACGTTGTCAGAAAAAGAATTTCGAAATGAGGATGCAGTCTTAGATATTAAAGACAGACCGCAAGCTTTTCACTGGGTTGGCCTAAGTTTACAACATTTATTTACGATGTTTGGTGCAACGGTTTTAGTACCAATCTTAGTAGGAATTGACCCAGGGATTGCGTTAGTCAGTTCAGGATTAGGAACAATGGTCTATCTGATTACTACAAAAGGAAAAATCCCCGCCTATCTTGGCAGTAGCTTTGCTTTTATTGCAGCGATGCAGATGTTAATGAAGAGTGATGGTTATCCAGCCATTGCCCAAGGTGCTATGACAACCGGCTTGGTATACCTAATCGTTTCATTAATCATTAAAAAAATTGGTTCCGACTGGTTGGATAAAATTTTACCGCCTATCGTTGTAGGACCTGTCGTGATGGTTATCGGTTTAGGCTTGGCAGCTAATGCCGCAAATAACGCAATGTATAACAACAACGTTTATGATTTTAAATATATTGCCGTAGCCTTAATTACTTTAGGCTTAACCATTTTTTACAACATGTTTTTCAAAGGCTTCCTAGGATTAATTCCAATTCTTTTGGGAATTGTCAGTGGGTACCTAGTCGCTTTAGCTTTCGGAATTATTGACTTAACCCCTATTAAAGAAGCTGCGTGGTTTGCTTTACCGAATTTTGAAGTACCTTTTGTTCAATACCAACCGAAATTGTATTTAAATGCCATTACAACAATGGCACCAATTGCTTTTGTAACAATGACAGAACATATTGGTCATTTAATGGTCTTGAATAAATTAACCAAGCGCAACTTTTTCCAAGACCCAGGCTTATCTAAAACTTTAATGGGAGATGGCTTAGCGCAAATTGTAGCAGGTTTTGTTGGTGGACCGCCAGTTACAAGTTATGGTGAAAATATCGGCGTGCTGGCAATTACAAGAGTACACAGTGTCTTCGTGATTGGTGGAGCCGCGGTGTTCGCTGTAGCTTTAGGCTTTGTTGGGAAATTAAGTGCCTTGATTCTAAGTATCCCAGGACCAGTTATTTCAGGAATTAGTTTCGTCTTGTTCGGTGTGATTGCCGCAAGTGGTTTGAAAATCTTAATCGATAATAAGATTAATTTTGATAAGAAAAAGAATTTATTGATTGCTTCAGTAATTTTAGTCATCGGCATTGGTGGCTTAGTCTTCAAAGTAGGAACCTTTGAATTGTCTTCAATGGCATTAGCAACCGTCTTAGGAATTGTTTTGAATTTAATTTTACCGGAAAACGCACGTAGCGAAGAACAGTAGGAGGACTGGACGAATGATTATTACATCTGAACGAATTAGTTTAAAACATCTTTTAACTGCAGAGGCTTTAACCGACCGTGAAGTCATGGGGTTAATCCGTCGCGCAGGAGAATTTAAACAGGGGGCAAAATGGCACCCAGAAGAACGTCAATATTTTGCAACAAACTTGTTTTTTGAAAATAGTACTCGAACACATAAAAGTTTTGAGGTAGCTGAGAAAAAATTAGGCTTAGAAGTGATTGAGTTTGAAGCAAGTAGAAGTTCTGTTCAAAAAGGAGAAACGTTATACGATACAGTACTAACGATGTCGGCAATTGGTGTAGATGTAGCAGTCATTCGTCATGGTAAAGAAAATTATTACGATGAATTGATTCAAAGTAAAACGATTCAATGTTCTATTATTAACGGTGGGGACGGGAGTGGACAACACCCTACACAATGTTTATTGGATCTGATGACTATTTATGAAGAATTTGGTGGATTTGAAGGCTTGAAAGTGGCGATTGTGGGAGATATTACACATTCTCGCGTTGCTAAATCAAATATGCAGTTATTAAACCGTTTAGGCGCTGAAATTTATTTTTCAGGTCCAGAAGAGTGGTACGATCATCAGTTTGATGTCTATGGACAATATGTGCCGCTAGATGAAATTGTTGAAAAAGTCGATGTGATGATGTTGCTTCGCGTGCAGCACGAACGTCATGATGGTAAGGAAAGTTTTTCAAAAGAAGGCTATCATTTGGAATATGGTTTAACCAACGAACGGGCAACTCGTTTACAGAAACACGCAATTATTATGCATCCAGCGCCAGTCAATCGGGATGTTGAACTGGCAGATGAATTAGTGGAAAGTCTGCAATCAAGAATCGTCGCGCAAATGAGTAACGGAGTCTTTATGCGCATGGCAATTTTGGAAGCAATTTTACATGGAAAGGCCTAGGTGGAGAAATGAAGACGTTAATTAAGAATGGAAAAATCATCAAAAAAGAGAATCAATTGATTGAGGCAGCACTTTGGCTAGAAAATGGTGTGATTCACGCAATCGGGGAATCGTTTGACGAAGCAGATTTTGAGCAAGTGTTTGATGCGAACGGGCAACTAATCACGCCAGGCTTGGTGGATGTGCATGTTCACTTTAGAGAACCAGGCTTTACGTATAAAGAAACGATTAAAACGGGCAGTAAAGCTGCTGCTCGCGGTGGTTTTACTACGGTTTGCGCAATGCCCAATTTGAATCCAGTACCAGATACGGCTGAAAAATTAAGTGAGGTTTACGACTTAATTCAAAAAGATGCAGTCGTGAAAGTTTTACAATATGCCCCCATTACAGAAGAGCTACGGAGTGAAGTTTTAACCAATCAGAAGGCCTTAAAAGAAGCGGGCGCCTTTGCATTTACGAATGATGGTGTTGGTGTCCAAACGGCAGGAACGATGTACCTAGCCATGAAAGAAGCGGCTGCATTAAATATGGCGCTTGTTGCGCACACGGAAGATGAATCTTTATTATTTGGCGGTGTGATGCATGAAGGCGAAGTTTCTAAGAAATTAGGCCTACCAGGGATTTTAAGTGCAACGGAAGCTTCACAAATTGCTCGGGATATTACTTTAGCAAAAGAAACAGGCGTTCATTATCATGTTTGTCATGTTTCAACAGAAGAAAGCGTGCGCGTTATTCGAGATGCTAAAAAAGCAGGGATTCACGTAACAGCCGAAGTTTCGCCACACCATTTAATTTTAGTCGATGAGGATATTCCTGGTGACGAAGGGTTTTGGAAAATGAACCCGCCATTACGTGGTTTAGCAGATCGACAAGCATTGATTGACGGCTTGTTAGATGGCACGATTGACTGTATTGCTACCGACCATGCGCCCCATGGTTTAGAAGAAAAACAACAATCATTTTTAAACGCACCTTTTGGTATTGTCGGTAGTGAAACGGCCTTCCAATTGATTTATACGAACTTTGTCGAAACAGGCATTTTCACATTAGAACAAGTGATTGATTGGATGGCAGTGAAACCGGCAGAAATTTTTGGATTAAACGCAGGAACACTAACAATTGGTGCACCAGCAGATATTGCAGTTTTTGACTTAGCAACAGCTGCACCAATTGATGCAGAAGCATTTGAATCAATGGCTGTCAATACACCATTTACAGGGTGGACAGTCAAAGGAAAGACACTTATGACATTTGTTGACGGAGCATTAGCTTGGTCGGAGGAGGCGCAGTAGGTTTGAAAAGGTTATTGATTTTAGAAGACGGAACAGTATTTGAAGGAAAAACGTTTGGTGCAGAAGGCAATGTAGTAGGAGAAGTTGTTTTTACTACTGGCATGACAGGTTACCAAGAAGCAATTACTGACCAAAGTTTTAATGGACAAATGATTACTTTTACGTATCCATTAGTTGGAAATTACGGGGTCAACCGAGATGATTATGAATCCATTGCACCAACCTGTAAAGGTGTCATCGTTAAAGAGCATGCGCGGGTTGCTTCAAATTGGCGTCAACAAATGACCTTGGATGAATTTTTAAAGCGCAAAGGGATTCCGGGAATTTCAGGAATTGATACCCGTGCGCTGACTCGTAAGTTACGATCAGCTGGAACAATGAAAGGGAGCATCATTGATGCCGTGGATGATTTGCCGCATGCATTTGATCAATTAAAAGCGACAGTCATGCCGAAAAATCAAGTGGCACAAGTCTCCACCACTAAGCCTTATCCGAGTCCAGGTATTGGGCGTAATGTAGTCGTCGTTGATTTCGGGTTGAAACATAGTATTTTGCGAGAATTATCAAAACGGCAATGCAACTTAACTGTGTTGCCTTATAATACAACGGCCGAAGAGATTTTAGAATTAAGTCCCGATGGTGTCATGTTGACAAATGGGCCTGGAGATCCCAAAGATGTGCCTGAAGCTATTGAAATGATTCAAGCAATCCAAGGAAAAGTTCCAATTTTCGGCATCTGCTTAGGTCATCAGTTATTTTCATTAGCAAATGGTGCGGATACGTATAAGATGAAGTTTGGACATCGCGGTTTGAATCATCCTGTACGAGAAATTGCAACAGGACGCATTGATTTCACTTCACAAAATCACGGATATGCCGTGGATGAAGCAACAATTGATCCAGAAAAATTACTTGTGACCCACGTGGAAGTCAATGATGGAACGGTTGAAGGCGTGCGTCATCGAGATTATCCTGCTTTTACTGTGCAATATCACCCAGATGCGGCTCCAGGACCGCACGATGGTCTTCATTTATTTGACGAATTTATGGAATTAATGGATGCATGGAAGGAGCAAAACTAATGCCAAAACGAACGGACATCAAGAAAATCATGGTGATTGGTTCAGGACCAATCATTATTGGACAAGCAGCAGAATTTGACTATGCAGGCACACAAGCCTGTTTAGCGCTAAAAGAAGAAGGGTATGAAGTTGTCTTAGTAAACTCAAATCCAGCGACTATCATGACCGATAAGGAAATCGCGGATCATGTTTATATTGAACCGATTACTTTAGAATTTGTTTCAAGAATTTTGCGAAAAGAACGTCCTGATGCTCTTCTACCAACATTAGGTGGTCAAACTGGATTAAATATGGCGATGGAATTATCGGAATCAGGAATTTTAGATGAGCTAAATGTAGAATTGCTAGGAACAAAGCTCAGTGCGATTGACCAAGCGGAAGACCGTGATTTATTTAAACAATTGATGGAAGAATTAGAACAACCGATTCCAGAAAGTGAAATTGTCAATACGGTGGAACAAGCCGTGGCTTTTGCCAAACGAATTGGCTATCCAATTATCGTTCGTCCCGCATTTACTTTAGGTGGAACAGGCGGCGGCATGTGTGATACAGAAGAAGAACTCCGTCAGATTGCCGAAAACGGTCTGAAATTATCACCAGTTACACAATGTTTAATTGAAAAAAGTATTGCTGGTTTTAAAGAAATTGAATATGAAGTAATGCGTGATTCGGCTGATAATGCGATTGTGGTTTGTAACATGGAAAACTTTGATCCTGTCGGCATTCACACTGGGGATTCGATTGTTTTTGCTCCGAGTCAAACTTTATCAGATTATGAATACCAAATGTTACGAGATGCGTCCTTGAAAATTATTCGTGCATTAAAAATTGAAGGTGGCTGTAATGTTCAATTAGCTTTGGACCCGCATAGCTTTAATTATTATGTGATTGAAGTTAATCCTCGTGTTTCTCGCTCATCTGCACTTGCTAGTAAAGCCACAGGGTATCCCATTGCGAAGTTAGCTGCAAAAATTGCTGTTGGTTTAACATTAGATGAAATGAAAAATCCAGTTACTGGAACCACTTATGCCGAATTTGAACCGGCTTTGGACTATGTTGTTTCCAAAATTCCTCGTTGGCCTTTTGACAAATTTGAAAAAGGTGCTCGAGAACTAGGAACGCAAATGAAAGCAACCGGGGAAGTCATGGCAATTGGCCGCAATATTGAAGAATCCTTATTAAAAGCAGTTCGTTCTTTAGAAATTGGTGCTTATCACAACGAGTTAGCAGAACTAAGTCATGTCAGTGATTTGGAATTAACGAAGAAAATGGTCCATGCGCAAGATGATCGATTGTTCTACTTATCAGAAGCCATTCGCAGAGGATATAGCATTGAAGAATTACAAAGTTTAACGAAAATTGATTTATTCTTCTTGGATAAACTTTTACACATTATCGAAATTGAAACGACCCTTGAAAGTCACGTGGACAACGTAGCTGTCTTGAAAGAAGCCAAACAAAATGGCTTTTCTGATCGGAAAATCGCAGCACTTTGGGGACAAACAGAACAAGCCATCGCTGACTTCCGCAGAGCCAATCAAATTGTGCCCGTCTATAAAATGGTGGATACGTGTGCTGCAGAGTTTGAATCACATACGCCTTATTTTTATAGCACGTATGAAGTGGAAAACGAAAGCAATGTTTCGAAAAAGCCTTCTGTACTAGTATTAGGTTCTGGTCCCATTCGCATTGGTCAAGGGGTCGAGTTTGATTATGCAACGGTTCATTCTGTCAAAGCGATCCAAGCGGCTGGTTATGAAGCAATTATTATGAATAGTAATCCTGAAACAGTTTCAACAGATTTCTCTGTTTCTGATAAATTATACTTTGAGCCATTAACTTTAGAAGACGTCATGAATGTGATTGATTTAGAAAATCCGATTGGCGTGATCGTCCAATTTGGTGGACAAACAGCGATTAATTTAGCTGAGCCGCTCACAAAACAAGGCGTTAAAATTCTTGGAACAACGATTGAAGATTTAGATCGTGCGGAAAATCGTGATTTATTTGAACAAGCTTTGCAAGAGTTAGAGATTCCTCAACCACCAGGAGATACGGCCACAAGTGCAGAAGAAGCAGTCGTGATTGCTGATCGTATCGGCTATCCCGTTTTAGTGCGTCCAAGTTATGTTTTAGGTGGTCGTGCAATGGAAATTGTCGAAAATCAAAAGGATTTGGAAGATTATATGCGACATGCAGTCAAAGCTTCTCCAGAACATCCTGTCTTGGTTGATAGCTATTTATTGGGACAAGAATGTGAAGTTGATGCCATTTGTGATGGTGAAACAGTACTAATTCCAGGGATTATGGAACATATTGAACGAGCTGGCGTGCATTCTGGTGATTCAATGGCGGTTTATCCACCGCAGTATCTTTCTCAAGAAATTCAAGCAACGATTGCCGATTATACAAAAAAACTGGCACTTGGTTTAAACTGTGTAGGCATGATGAATATTCAATTTGTTATTCATGAAAATCGTGTTTATGTGATTGAAGTGAATCCTCGTGCGAGTCGAACAGTTCCTTTCTTAAGTAAAATCACAGGGATTCCGATGGCCCAAGTTGCTACAAAAGCGATTCTTGGTGAGAAACTGACTGACCTAGGATATCAAGATGGGTTATACCCTGAAAGTAAACAAGTTCATGTGAAAGCCCCTGTATTCTCCTTTACGAAACTACAAAAAGTAGATACGTACTTAGGGCCTGAAATGAAATCAACTGGGGAAGTTATGGGTAGTGATTATTATTTAGAAAAAGCCTTGTATAAAGCCTTTGAAGCATCTGGCTTGCATTTGCCAAGTTATGGGGCTGTACTTTTCACCATTGCTGATGAAACAAAAGAAGAGGCGTTAGAAATTGCTAAGCGTTTTTCAGCAATTGGCTATAGTTTAGTCGCAACGGAAGGAACCGCTGACTTTTTAGCGAAGCATCAGTTGCCTGTTAAGAAAGTGACGAAAATTTCTAATCCTGAAGGGGAAACCGTGCTGGATGTCATTCGCAATGGGAATGCGCAAGTGGTAATCAATACCATGGATAAAAATCGTTCCAGTGCCAACCAAGATGGGTTTTCAATCCGTCGGGAAGCAGTCGAACATGGGATTCCGTTGTTTACCTCACTTGACACAGCGAATGCGATTTTAAAAGTTTTAGAATCAAGAGCCTTTACGACAGAAGCCATTTAAGCAAAAATCTGGAACAATCGTCTGAGGAGGACTGTTCCAGATTCTTTTACGAAGAAATAGAAAATCATTTATAGGGGAATCAGAGAATAAAGGAGTGAAGGATACTGATGCAGAGAAAGCAAGAAATGATGACCATTGTAGCTCAAAAACAGTTAGCGCCACGGATTTATCAGTTAGACTTACAAGGCGAGTTAGTGAAAGAGATGACACGACCTGGACAGTTTGTGCATATCAAGGTTCCGCGTGCAGATTTACTTTTGCGGCGACCGATTAGCATCAACCAAATTGATCATTCGAATGAAACCTGTCGTTTGATTTATCGAGTCGAAGGCGCTGGAACGGAAGTGTTTGCTGCCATGAAGGCTGGTGAACAATTAGATATTTTAGGTCCTTTAGGAAACGGCTTTGATATAACTACCGTAGCAGCTGGTCAAACTGCTTTTATCGTTGGTGGAGGAATCGGGATTCCCCCATTGTATGAATTATCAAAACAACTCAATGAAAAAGGCGTGAAAGTGATTCATTTTCTTGGTTATGCATCAAAAGAGGTTGCTTATTACCAACAAGAATTTATGGCATTAGGAGAAACACATTTTGCCACAGATGACGGCTCGTTTGGCGCTCATGGCAACGTGGGCCGTTTATTGTCAGAAGCGTTAGCAAAAGGACGGATCCCTGATGCAGTGTATGCTTGTGGTGCGAATGGTATGTTAAAAGCAATTGATTCTTTATTTCCAACACATCCACACGTTTACCTTTCTTTAGAAGAACGGATGGCCTGTGGAATTGGGGCTTGCTATGCCTGCGTTTGCCATAAAAAAGGAGACACTACTGGAGCAAAAAGTGTCAAGGTCTGTGATGAAGGTCCGATTTTTAAAGCAAGTGAGGTTATCTTATGATGAAAAATCCTTTAGCTGTTTCAATTCCAGGTTTAACATTAAAAAATCCAATTATCCCCGCCAGTGGTTGCTTTGGGTTCGGGGAAGAATATGCTAACTATTATGACCTTGATCAATTAGGTTCAATTATGATTAAGGCAACAACGCCCCAAGCACGATATGGAAATCCCACACCACGTGTAGCTGAAACACCTAGTGGTATGCTAAATGCCATTGGATTGCAGAATCCAGGCTTAGACGTGGTTATGCAAGAAAAATTACCAAAATTAGAAAAATACCCTAACTTACCGATTATCGCAAATGTTGCAGGTGCTTGCGAAGAGGACTATGTGGCTGTTTGCGCAAAAATTGGGCAAGCGCCTAACGTCAAAGCAATTGAATTGAATATTTCCTGTCCCAATGTGAAACATGGCGGCATAGCTTTTGGTACAGATCCAGAAGTTGCTTTTCAATTAACACAAGCAGTCAAAAAAGTCGCCTCTGTTCCGATTTATGTTAAACTATCACCAAACGTAACGGATATTGTGCCGATCGCCCAAGCAATTGAAGCAGGGGGCGCAGACGGTTTTTCTATGATTAATACATTGCTAGGGATGCGCATTGATTTAAAAACGAGAAAACCTATTTTAGCCAATCAAACTGGTGGACTATCTGGCCCAGCCATTAAACCTGTTGCTATTCGCTTAATCCGACAAGTCGCCAGTGTTTCTCAGTTGCCAATTATTGGAATGGGCGGTGTTCAAACAGTGGACGATGTCTTGGAAATGTTCATGGCAGGTGCTAGCGCTGTCGGGGTTGGTACGGCCAACTTTACAGATCCATACATTTGTCCGAAGTTGATTGACGGATTACCTAAGCGAATGGAAGAGTTAGGCATTGAATCGTTGGAACAATTAATTAAAGAAGTGAGAGAGGGGCAGCAAAATGCACGATAGACCAATTATTGCGTTAGATTTTCCCACGCAAAAAGAAGTGGCTGTTTTTTTAGAAAAATTCCCTAAGGAAGAAGCCTTGTTTGTTAAAGTGGGGATGGAACTTTTTTACGCAGAAGGACCAGCGATTGTTCGCTGGCTTAAAGAACAAGGACACGATGTTTTCTTGGATTTAAAATTACATGATATTCCGAATACTGTGGAAAAAGCGATGACAAATTTAGCAAAATTAGGCGTTGCCATTACCAATGTCCATGCAGCAGGGGGCGTTCGAATGATGCAAGCAGCTAAGGAAGGTCTAATCAAAGGGACTCAGCCAGGCGCTAAGGTTCCTGAGTTAATTGCTGTAACCCAGTTGACTTCTACTAGTGAAGAAGAGATGCACCATGATCAATTAATCAACGTTCCTTTAGAGACAAGTGTCATTCATTATGCTAAATGTGCGGAAAAAGCGGGGCTGGATGGCGTGGTTTGTTCAGCATTAGAAGCACGTGGTATTCAAGAAGCAACCAAGCAGACGTTTATTTGCTTAACACCTGGTATTCGTCCAGCAGGAAGTGCAGTAGGTGACCAACAACGGGTCGTTACGCCGCAACATGCTCGAGAAATCGGGTCCACATATATCGTTGTTGGCCGACCTATTACCCAAGCAGAAAATCCTTATGAAGCCTATCAAGAAATCAAAAAAGACTGGAGCGGAAAGTAACATGACAAAAGTAGCAAAAAAGATTGCCAAAGATTTATTAGATATTGAAGCGGTATTTTTAAACCCTAATGAGCCGTTTACCTGGGCTAGTGGCATAAAAAGCCCGATTTATTGTGATAACCGTATCACGATGAGTTATCCTGCTGTGCGTAAAGAAATTGCAGAAGGCTTAGCGGCAAAAATTAAAGAAACTTTCCCAGAAGTCGAAGTGATTGCTGGGACAGCTACCGCAGGGATTCCACATGCGGCATGGGTAGCCGATATTTTAGGATTACCAATGGTTTATATCCGCAGTAAAGCCAAAGATCACGGCAAAGGGAATCAAATTGAAGGCCGAATTTCTGAAGGACAAAAAATGGTAGTTATCGAGGATTTAATTTCAACCGGCGGTAGCGTGTTAGAAGCGGCAGAAGCGGCGGAACGTGAAGGAGCAACGGTTTTAGGCGTTGCGGCAATCTTCACTTATGAGTTACCCAAAGGAACGGCAAATTTTGCAGATAAACAGATGACGTTACTAACGTTAACCAATTACTCAACTTTAATTGATGCTGCATTAGAAGCAAATTATATCGAAGAAAAAGATGTTACCTTATTACAAGAATGGAAAAAAGATCCTGAAAACTGGGGCAAATAACCGTTGAACTAAAGATAGTTCTTGTCGTCTGATTTTTAGTGTCATTTTCAGTAACCAGATTTAACGGTAGGAGAACTTAGGTCATTTGCCGAGGAGCGTAATGATCTAAGTTCTTTTGTTTGACGTAGAAAAGATGTTAGGATAGAGTTTTAACATGAGTTTTACCTGATTACTATGTGGAAATGAAGGAAGAGTGTATGAAAAAAATAAAAAATATGGACGTTGAATGGAGCTATACAGGCAACGATGGACCAGAACATTGGCATACGCTATGTGACTGGTTTGCAGAAGGTGCTAAGTTTGCTTATCAATCGCCAATTGCTTTAGAAAAAGAAAGTGCTGAGACAGTAAATTCTCAGATTACGTTTCATTATAAAAAAGAAGAATTCACTGAAAAGGAATTCAAAAATACGTTTCATTTTGTACCACCAAATACGGAAAGTTACGTAATGTTTGAAAATGTTGCGTATCATTTAACCGATATCCATTTTCATATGCCTAGCGAACATTTGCTGTCGGGAAAGCAGTATCCGCTAGAATTCCATTTGGTTCATATGAATGATGCTGGCGAAAATTTAGTTGTCGGTTGCCTGTTTACCATCACTGAGGAAGAAAATCGTTTTTCAGAAGCGAATCATCCGATGGACTGGGAAAACGGCACGCACCAACAATGGTTTAATCCGTCAATCTTTTTACCAGAGGAGCGTCTACACTACCATTATGTAGGCTCGTTAACAACACCGCCAACTAAGGGTCCAGTGAAATGGTTTGTATTTGATACCATTCAAAAAATGGATCAAGCTTTTTTAAATAAGATCAAGGAAGGTATGTTGGCCTTTAACAATCGGCCCCTTCAGCCGTTGAATGGGCGTAAGATTTATTTTTCAAATGATTAGTGTGTGGAGGAAAAAGTGTTGAATATTCAACAAATGAAGTATGTTGCTGCCATAGCTAACAATGGGAGTTTTCGGGAAGCAGCCAAAAAACTATTTATTACACAACCTAGCTTGTCAAATAGTATTCGAGAATTAGAAGAAGAACTAGGGATTTCCCTCTTTTTACGTACCAATAAGGGCGCTTTTTTAACAGAAGAAGGAATGGTTTTTTTAGAACAAGCAGAGAAAGTTTTAGTTCAAATGGAGTTATTGGAAAATCGCTATCGCGAGACAGTGACCAGCGAACGATTCTCCATCTCTTCGCAACATTACGATTTTTTAGGTGAGGTAATTGCCAAAGTTCTTAAAAAGTATGGGGATCAATATAAAGATTTTCGTGTCTTTGAAACCACAACCTTAAAAGTAATTGAAGACGTCAAAGGATTTCACAGTGAGTTGGGGATTATTTATTTAAATGAACAAAATAGTGTCAGTATTGAACGGTATTTAGAACAAGCTAATCTAGCCTACGAGGTAATTAGTACCTTTAATACACACATTTTTTTAGGTAATCATCATCCTTTAGCCAAGCAAAAAGAAATTCATTTAGAGGAATTAGTTCCCTATCCACAAGTTCGCTTTAATCAAGAAGGAAGCAATTTTTCCTATTTTTCTGAAGATTTAGTTGAAATTCCTGAACAGGAATCGGTCATTCATACTACGGATCGTGGAACCTTGATGAATTTGTTGGTAGAAACCAATGCTTATGCTTCTGGTTCAGGTGTCGTAACGGGTTTTACGAAGAAAGAAATTCGGTTAGTGCCATTGGCGCCAGCTTTGGAAAATCGTATTTGTTTACTCTTTCCCAAAAATCGGGAAATCAGTCCGATTGGTCGCTACTTTATCAAAGAACTAAAAGCGTTGTTTAAAAAAGAGGTAGATACCAAAACGTTTAGCACTAAGGAATAAAAAGAAGGGACTATCAGTGATTTGACTGATAGTCCCTTCTTTTTTTGCTCATTTTGAAACAGTAGCAATGGTTTCTCTTTCAATTAATGTGACAGGCACTTGAATGTCTTCTATGATTTGAAGGTCTTGTTGCATCGTTTGTAATAACACTTCACCAGCTAGTTTTCCCATTTCTTTAAAGTCTTGCGCCATGGTTGTTAATGGCGGTTCGACAAATGCTGCTGCTTGAATATCGTCAAAACCAATAATCGATAATTCTTCTGGCACATGAATACCTAGGTTTTTACAGTTTCGTAAACAATGTAACGCGCTGAAGTCATTATCGCAGACCACGGCTGTGAGTTGGTGCGCCTCAAAATACTGTTTAAAGTTGTGTTCATCTAAGAGATTGGTTTCCGTGATTGCTGTATGAAACGCCAGATTGGCTTCTTTTAAAGCTTGGAGATAACCTAAATAACGTTGCCGAACGGATTGTAGGGCTGGACTTCCTGAAAGGATATATCCAATTTTTGTATGTCCTAAGCCAATTAAGCGTTCGGTTGCTGTTTTACCACCAGCAAAGTTGTCTGATTGAATGGTTGCAAAAGGTAAATCATGGATCTTTTTATCCAAGACAACGACTGGAAAATTCATCAAAGCCAACTCGAACAGTAAGTCGAGATAGTCATTACTAGTAGCAGCATAATAGACAAGCCCGGCAAACTCATTCACAATGTCCGCAGCATTTTTCTCTCTCAAAAAATTAGGCGAGGTCATAAAGACTTCTAAACCAGCTGCTTGAATAGTAGGGGCCAAACCGCTATAGAAATTTCCTACTGATAAATCGTCTGCAAAAGGCAATAAAAAAAGAACTTTATTTAAAGAGGTATGGAGAGGGTGCTTTGGTGCTTGAACAAAACTTCCTTTTCCTTGGTGACGTTGGATTACGCCTTGCGTTTCCAACTCAGTTAGCGCTCGTTTGGACGTAATTCTACTGACGTTAAACTGAGCCGATAATTCTTTTTCGGTAGGCACTTGCGCTCCAACAGGCAATCGCCCTGAATCAATTTCATTTTGTAAATAATCAATAATTTGTTGATATAATGGTTGCTTCATTCATTTCACCTCACAATAAGATATATCTTATTTATAGTTTACCATAAATTAATTGGTTTTAAAATGAAAAAAATGATTGAAATCACTAGACAAAGTGAAATGTAAACGCTATAATTCAATTGTGAAATGATATATCAAATTTAAGAGGTGACGAGAATGGTTTATACAGAAGTTCCAAAATCCGTAGCAACATTTATGGAGACAATTACAGAAAAATGCGGTGAAGCACATCAAGATTGGGCAAAAAACTTTCAGGCGGCCTTTGCCAATACTTTACTAACAACAGTGAAACGTCAAGAAGATGGTACTACCTTTTTATTAACAGGCGATATTCCAGCAATGTGGTTAAGAGACTCAACAGCGCAAGTTCGTCCCTATTTAGTGATTGCGAAAGAAGACGAAGACCTTGCTCAAATGATTGCTGGTTTGGTTAAACGCCAGTTTCGTTATATTTGCATTGATCCTTATGCCAATGCGTTTAATGAAACAGATAATCATGCAGGCCATCAAACTGATAAGACCGAAATGAATGGCTGGATTTGGGAACGGAAATATGAAATTGATTCATTATGTTACCCGGTCCAATTAGCCTATTTACTTTATAAAAATACTGGGATGACCGAACAATTTAATTCAGATTTTGTGGAAGGCGTCAAAAAAATTCTCAACGTTTTCACAACAGAACAAGATCACGCACAGTCACCTTATTTATTTGAACGAGATACGTGGCGTCAAGAAGATACGTTGGTTGAAGCAGGGAAAGGAACACCAGTTGGCAAAACAGGGATGACATGGTCAGGCTTCCGTCCTAGTGATGATGCCTGCCAATATGGTTACTTAGTTCCTTCTAACATGTTTGCAGTCGTAATTTTAGGCTATATTCAAGAAATTTTCTCTGATGTTTTAGAAGATGCTACGATTGTGGCGATTGCTAAAAAATTACAAGAAGAGATTGAAGAAGGCATCCAAACATTTGGACGAACAAAAAATCAAAATAACGAAACGATTTATGCGTATGAAGTGGATGGCTTAGGCAATGCAAGCGTGATGGATGACAGTAATGTTCCCAATTTAGTAGCAGCCCCTTATCTGGGTTATTGTTCAACAGAGGATGAACAATATTTAACAACGCGTCAAACCTTATTAAGTAAAGAAAATCCTTACTTCTATGAAGGTAAATACGCGAAAGGGATTGGTAGCTCGCATACACCAGAAAATTACGTGTGGCCGATTGCTTTAGCAATGGAAGGAATGACAACCAAAGATAAAGCAGAAAAAGAACGGATTTTAGATTTATTAGTTGCCACAGATGCGGGGACTCATTTGATGCATGAAGGTTTTGACGTAGATAATCCTGAAAATTATACAAGAGAATGGTTTTCATGGGCTAATATGATGTTTTGTGAATTAGTTATGGATTATTTTGACATCCGAGTGGAAAAATAGGAGGAAAAGTGATGACAAAGAAAAAAGTCTATATTGTTTCCCATAGTCATTGGGATCGTGAATGGTATCTTCCTTATGAAGAACATCATATGCGCTTAATTGAATTAGTGGATAATGTATTAGATTTAATTGAAAATGATCCAGAGTTTAACAGTTTCCATTTAGATGGACAAACGATTATCTTAGACGACTATTTACAAGTTCGCCCAGAGAAAAAAGAAGCCGTGAAAAAAGCTGTCCAAGCAGGCAAACTAAAAATCGGACCATTTTATATTTTACAAGATGACTTTTTAATTAGCTCTGAATCCAATGTTCGAAACATGCTGATTGGGCATTTAGAAAGTCAAAAATGGGGATCACCAGTTCAATTAGGTTACTTCCCGGATACATTTGGTAACATGGGTCAAACGCCTCAAATGATGCAATTAGCAAATCTGCCTGCGGCTGCCTTTGGACGCGGGGTGAAACCGATTGGCTTTGATAACCAAGTCTTAGAAAGCGACTATAGCTCACAATATTCTGAAATGTGGTGGGAAGGTCCGGACCAAACCAAAATTTTCGGCTTGCTTTTTGCAAACTGGTATAGTAACGGGAACGAAATTCCTTCAGAAAAAGAAGCGGCAATCGCTTTTTGGAAACAAAAATTGGCTGATGTGGAACGTTACGCTTCCACAAACCATTTATTAATGATGAATGGGGTCGACCACCAACCGGTACAAAGAGATATTACTAAGGCCATCGCTTTAGCCAATGAACTATTCCCAGAATATGAATTTATTCATTCCAATTTCGATGACTATTTGAAAGCTGTTCAAGAGGAGTTACCAGAAGATTTAGGAACAGTAACAGGCGAATTAACGAGTCAAGAAACGGACGGCTGGTACACATTAGCCAATACTTCTTCTGCTCGCGTCTATTTAAAACAGTGGAACACAAAAGTCCAACGCCAATTAGAAAATATCGCAGAACCTTTAGCAGCGATGGCTTACGAAGTAACTGGCGACTACCCACATGACCAATTTGATTATGCTTGGAAAACATTGCTTCAAAACCATCCGCACGATAGTATTTGTGGCTGTTCTGTCGACGAGGTTCACCGAGGCATGATGACTCGCTTTGAAAATGCCAATGATGTCGGGCATTTCTTAGCAGATGAAGCAACACGACAATTAACAGAAGCAATTGATACAAGTGTTTTCCCAGAAAAAGCGCACCCGTTTGTTTTATTTAATACTAGTGGCTATCAGAAAACGGAGGTTGTCACTGTGGAAGTGGAGATTGAACGATTGCCATTTTATACAGGAAAACCTGAAGATCTTTATCATGAATTAAAACAAAAAGCCACCCCAGATTATCAAGTGATTGATCCAACTGGAAAAGCCGTTGCAAGCCGTATTGTCAAAGAAGATGTTCGTTTTGGTTACGATTTACCTAAAGATGCTTTCCGTCAACCGTACATGGCTAAATACTTAACGGTCGAATTATCTGTCAAAGAAATGGCGCCATTCTCTTGGGATAGCTTTGCATTGATTCAAGGAAAAACGAAAGCTTTTGAAGGAAGTCTTTTGGCTCAACCAGCAACAAATGAAATGGAAAACGAATTTATTCAAGTGAAAATTGAAAACAATGGTAGCTTAACCATTACTGACAAAAAAACAGGAGAAACATTTTCAAAATTGTTAACATTTGAAGATACTGGCGACATTGGGAATGAATATATCTTTTTCAAACCGACCGAAGACCAAGGAATTACAACCGAAAATGTAACGGCTGAAATTACGAATAAAGAAAATTCCCCTGTAAAAGCAAGTTATCAAATTAAACAAACCGTCATGTTACCAGTTTCAGCAGATGAACGATTAGAAGAAGAACAAAAGGCTGTTCGTGAGTTTAGAGAACGCCAAGCACAACGTTCAACGACGCTT
This sequence comes from Enterococcus sp. DIV0183, assembly GCF_050541505.1. NCBI lineage: Bacteria > Bacillati > Bacillota > Bacilli > Lactobacillales > Enterococcaceae > Enterococcus > Enterococcus sp. DIV0183. Next base: position 1,467,721 of record NZ_CP172932.1, on the reverse strand, counting down.
CGCCCGTTCGAAATAACGACAGTGGTTACAATGATCAAAGAAAGTAACCAATTGTTCTTTGAAACAACCATTAATAATCAAATCAAAGATCATCGTTTACGCGTGCTTTTCCCAACTGGCATGGTCACAGAAACACACGAAGCGGATAGTATTTATGAAGTCGTGACACGACCAAATCAAGTAAGCGACACATGGGAAAATCCAACAAACCCGCAGCACCAACAAGCGTTTGTGAATGTTCATGACCAAAACAAAGGCGTGACTATCTTCAATGAAGGCTTAAATGAGTATGAAGTCTTGGCAGATGGAACCATTGCGGTCACATTAATTCGTTGTGTTGGCGAACTAGGTGATTGGGGCTATTTTGCGACACCAGAAGCACAATGCCAAGGAGAATATACCTTTAAATATGGTTTGTCATTGCATGGAAAACCAGAAGAACGCTTTGCTACGTATCAACAAGCCTATAGTGCACAAATTCCTTTTACTGCAGCTACTACTGCGCGTCATGAAGGTAAACTAGCACCGAACCATGTCTACTTGACAACGGCAGAAGGACCAATTGGTTGGACAGCCGTTAAACGTCAAGAGCAAACAAATCATTTAGTCGTTCGTGGCTTTAATCTAACAGCGCAAAATATTCCTTGTGAACTTCACAAAGAGACACGACCAGCGACTTGTTTAACAAATGTATTAGAAGAACCGTTGACACCAGCGATAGAAATCGATGCACCATTACGTCCGTTTGAAATTCGGACATGGCGTTTCGAAAAATAAATAAATAGGAGAACTTTGTTGAAAAGGACAAAGTTCTCCTATTTTCTTCTCTGCCGTTTTTTTGAGATATTTATAATAAAAATCTAGCGAAACAATGAGAAAATCATTCATTTTACGGTCAATTTGTGCTACTATAACGTCAACTGAAGGAGTGAAGCTAAATGGATTTAACCAATCGTTTTAATCGTCAAGTAAATAAAATTGCTGTTTCTTTAATTCGTCAATTTGACGAACAAGTCTCAGGAATTGAAGGTATTTTAAAATTAACGCTAGGAGAGCCGGATTTTAACACACCTGAGCATGTCAAAAAAGCAGCCAAAGAAGCAATTGATGCGAATTTTTCTCATTATACAGGGATGTCTGGTTTATTAGATGTCCGTGAAGCAGCCGCTTATTTTATGAAAGAAAAGTACCATTTGACTTACCAGCCTGGGACAGAAATTTTAGTAACAGTTGGAGCAACAGAAGCGATTTCAGCTTCGTTATTAGCAATTTTAGAACAAGGTGACAAAGTGCTATTGCCAGCACCTATTTACCCAGGGTATGAACCAATTATTACATTGGCGGGGGCGGAACCGGTATATTTGGATACACGAGGCAACGATTTTGTCTTGACCCCTGAAATGATTGAAGCGGCAATGGCCGAGCATGGGGAACAAGTCAAAGCAATTATTTTAAATTATCCTAGCAACCCAACTGGTGTCACCTATAACCGCCAAGAGTTGCAAGCAATTGCTGATGTTCTAAAAAAATACGACATTTTTGTGATTAGCGATGAAATTTATAGTGAGTTAACTTATGATGAGAGTCATGTTTCGATTGCTGAAATGTTACGTGACCAAACGATTTTAATTAACGGTTTGTCGAAATCACATGCCATGACAGGCTGGCGGATTGGCTTTATTTTTGCACCAGCGATTTTAACAGCGGAGATCATTAAAGTTCATCAGTATTTAGTTACTGCGGCTGCAACTGTGTCTCAAAAAGCGGCTGTTCGTGCCCTAATCGAAGGAATGCATGATGCTGAAATTATGAAAGAAGAGTATCGGAAACGGCGCGATTTTGTTTATGAACAGATGACTCAATTGGGGTTTGAGGTTGCGCGTCCAAATGGGGCCTTTTATATTTTTGCTAAGATTCCTACTGGTTATGAACAAGATTCTATGAAATTTTGTATTGATTTAGCGCAAAAAGAAGCAGTAGCGTTGATTCCAGGTATTTCTTTTGGCCCAGAAGCAGAAGGATACGTCCGAATTAGTTATGCGTCCGATATGGATAAATTAACAACGGCCATGGAACGAATTGCACATTACATGGCGACACAACGCGTAACGCACTAGCCTTTATAGATTCTTTACACACCTTTACCTTTTATTTACATTTAATTGAAACAGAATTAACAGAGTCTTGGTAGACTAAACTTGTAACTAATTGAAAAGGAAGTGCAAAGATGAAAAAACGTGTAATTGCAGCAACTATGCTGAGTCTAGGGTTATTATTAACTGGGTGCGGAGCTCAAGGAGGCACAACTGAAAAATCCAGCGAAGCGGATAGTAACAAACCAGTTAAAATTGTCGCTGTTGGTTCCACCGCTTTACAACCGTTAGTAGATGCTGCGAAAGATCAATTTACACAAGAACATCCTAATTATACAGTTTCTGTCCAAGGTGGCGGCAGCGGAACAGGACTTTCGCAAGTTGCAGATGGCGCAGTGACCATTGGAAATTCCGATGTGTTTGCCGAAGAGAAAGATGGCGTGGATGCCTCTAAATTAGTCGATCATCGGGTGGCCGTGGTCGGTATGGGACCAGTGGTCAACAAAGAAGTCGGCGTGAAGAATTTAACGAAGCAACAATTGATTGATGTCTTTACTGGCAAAGTCAAAAACTGGAAAGAAGTGGGCGGCAAAGATCAAGAAATCGTCGTAATAAACCGCGCAAACGGAAGTGGCACCCGAGCAACATTTGAAAAATGGGGCTTAGATGGAGCTAAACCAGTTCAATCACAAGAACAAGATTCTTCGGGAACAGTTCGTAAAATTGTTGAACAAACACCAGGAGCAATCAGCTATTTAGCTTTTTCTTATATGGATGATTCCACTGTTGCCTTAAGCATTGATGGTGTTGAACCAAAAGAAGAACACGTGAAAGACAATTCATGGAAAATCTGGTCTTATGAACATATGTATACAAAAGGGGAGCCTAATAAAGAAGTAAAAGCCTTCTTAGACTATATGGTCACCGATGATGTTCAAAAAACAATTGTCAAAGACTTAGGTTATTTAGCCATCACAGACATGCAAGTAGAACGTGATGTAAATGGAAAAGTAACTGAAAAATAAACAAAAAAACTCAGCCAATAAACAGGATTGGCTGAGTTTTTTTAGGCTTCTTTTTTTGTTAAAGGCAAGGTGATTGTAAAAGTGGTCCCTAAGCCTAAGTGACTATCAATGGCGATTTTACCGCCTAATAATTCTGTGTAATTTTGGACAATAGCTAGACCTAGACCGGTGCCACCAGAATGACGGCTACGTGCTTTATCGACACGATAGAACCGTTCAAAGATCCGTTCTTGGTCTTTTTGACTAATGCCAATGCCAGTATCTTGAACAGATAAACGTAATTGCTGATTTTCTATAGCATAAGAAATAGTAATCTGACCATTTTCTTGGGAATACTGAATGGCATTTTCAATTAGATTCTTCACGATTGGATAAAACAATTCGTATTTGGTGAAAAACTGGCTCTCTGGCAGACCATGAACGACTGTTTTCAGCTGTTTTGCTGCCAATTGTTGCTGATAAGAACCGAGAATTTCTGTAATAAATTTTTCTAAAGTAATTTCTTGTTCTGCATAAGGAATTGTCGCGCTGCCCCGAGAAAGTTCTAAAATTTCTTGAATTAATTGTTGCAGACGCTGGGCATCTTTTTGCATGATGTGCAAAAATTGATTAAGGACTTCCGGATCTTCTTTGGCACCGTCTATGAGTGTCTCGGTAAAGCCCAAAAGAGAAGTGACAGGCGTTTTTAATTCATGAGACACGTTTGATACAAAATCTTTTTGCATTTTTTCTAGTTGGCGAACGCGCGTTAAATCATAGGCAATTCCTAACACTTGATAATCATTGGCGCTTTGATCATCCAAGTAACGAAGAGAAAGATCTAATCGTAAAGGTGTTGGTCCTTGTGTCACAGTGATTTCTTGATGTAAACTGTTTTTTTCAGCGACGACTTGATGGATTAAATGAATCAAATCGGCGTCTTGAATCACTTCGAGATAATTGCTTTGCATATTTTTAGCAGAGAGTCCTAACATTTCCTGCATTTTAGGGTTCAACAGACGAAGCCGTCCTTGCGTATCAATGATAAAGACACCAATCATCAACTCATCTAAAAGTTCGTGAAATTGCTCATCCGCAGACGTATACGCTTTATACGTTTGACTTACTTGTTGACTCAGTAGGTTAATAGTTTCGTAAAGTTCATTCCATTCAGAAGATTGCTGGATAATGGATCGATTTTCATCTGGATGTTTAAGCATTCGTTTCAGAATCGGTAAGACAGTCACTAGCGGTTGATTTTTTTGCCGTAACAATAAAAAGATAAACAAGGTAATTAGTAGGAACAAGATGCCAAATGTAAAGATAATATAGCGACGAAAAGATTGAATATTTTTAGAAAATAGCGCGGTTTGTTCCGAAATCCGAATAATGCCAACGATTTCTCCTGATTTTAAAACAGGCGTGGCAACGTACAGAAGTTCTTTATTTAACGTTTTACTCTTTCGTAAAGCTGAACCATAGGTAGCTCCTGATAGAACCGCAGCGATTTCAGGTCGTTTTTTGTGCGACTCTAGCGGTTCATTTTGGCTGCTGTCAAAAAAGACGGTACCATTTTTTTGCAACAAAGTTACCCGTTCTTCTGCATCATCTAACGCATGGGTGACAAGGAGTTGTTGTTGGTTTGTCAGTTGCCCTTTTTCGAAAACGGAAGGGGGCAACTGGTCTGTTAAAAGGGTATTTTTTCTTCTTAAATAGGTTTCTTGCTGAGCAACCATTTCTTTTTGAAAGAAAAAATTGGTCGCTGCAATACTCCCGACAAATAATAAAAGCATGACTGCCGCAACTAAAAAATATTCAATCCGCAGTCTCTTTTTCATCGTTTTGGCTCCTGAAAACGGTAGCCAAAGCCACGGACAGTTACTAAGTAAACGGGCCGTTTGGGATCGGGCTCGATTTTATCACGTAAATGACTAATGTGGACATCGACGATGCGACTTTGTCCAGCGAAGTCATATTGCCAAATTCGTTCCAACAAGGTTTCCCGATTAATGACCCGATCTTTGCGTTTCATGAAGTAAACGAGTAATTCAAATTCTTTCGGTGTTAGCTCAATGGGCTGATTGCGCACAAAGACTTCATAATTTTGTTCATCCACACGAATCTCGCCAATCACAAGCGGAGCTTTAGGTGTGTCCTCTTGAAGCGTTTCGGTCGTGGTAGGTTTTAAACGACGGAAAATAGCTTTCATGCGTGCTAGGACTTCTCTGGGACTAAAAGGTTTTGTTAAATAATCATCTGCCCCAATTTCTAAGCCGATGATTTTATCTACTTGTTCATCTTTGGCAGTTAAAATCAAAATAGGCGTGTCAATTTTTTCTCGACGAAGTGCTTTGGTAATTTCTAAGCCATCCATACCAGGAAGCATTACATCTAAAATTATAAAATCATATTGATTAGACAAAGCTAATTCGAAGCCGTTTTTACCATCTTCGGAAGTAGTCACCTGATAGCCTTCTTTTTCCAAATTAAAGGTTAACAAAGTTAAAATCGATGGTTCATCATCGACGACAAGAACTTTTTTCATTTACATAACTCCTTCAAGAAATTTCTGAAAATAAGTGTATATTTCACTATTGTTAGTTTAACATATTTTTAGAGGAAGAACGTACTTTAAAGTAAGCGAGAATGCTACTTTTGAGAAAAGTCAACTCATGGTATAATAGAGAAATGAAATGAGGAGAAGCGAATGATTGGTATTAGTAGTTGCTTAGGTGGGATTTGTTGCCGTTACGATGGAAAATCTCAAGAACAAGAAGCGTTAAAACAACTTGTAACTAATGGAAAAGCAATAATGATTTGTCCCGAAGTTTTAGGGGAGTTGCCTATTCCACGTCCGCCAGCAGAAATCATTGGTGGGGATGGCTTTGATGTTTGGGCGAATACTGCTTATGTATATACGGATAACGGGGAAGATGTGACTGAGACATTTAAAGCAGGGGCACAACGCGCGTATCAAAAATTAAAAGCCCTACAAATTACAACCTTGATTTTGAAAGAAAAAAGTCCCAGCTGTGGCAGCCAGCTGATTTATGATGGACAATTTTCTGGCATTAAAAAAGCTGGAGTTGGAGTCGCAACTGCTTATTTTATTCAACAAGGAATGACCGTTTATTCTGAAGAAACATGGCAACTTGCGGACATTTCTTTTTAAAAGGTAAAAACTTAGTAAAAAAAGATTGACTATTCCCTATGAAATCGGTAACCTATAAGGGATTGAAGATGGGAGCACGGCTCATGGAAATGGAAAAAACAAACCGCATGAATGCGTTATTTGAATTTTATTCGACATTATTAACGGAAAAGCAGATGAATTATATGGAGCTTTACTATGCTGATGACTTTTCTTTAGGAGAAATTGCGGAAGAATATGAGGTTAGTCGCCAAGCGGTTTATGATAACATTAAACGAACCGAAAAAATTTTAGAAGAATACGAAAAAAAGTTACATCTTTATTCAAACTATGTTGTACGGAAAGAATATCTTGAACAACTACAGCAGTATGTTCAAGAAACTTATCCCAAAGATAGTGAAATCAAAAAATATATTGAACAAATTCAAGAAATAGAGGAATGAAACTATGGCTTTTGAGAGTTTAACAAACCGCCTACAGCAGGCAATGAGTAAAATCCGTCGTAAGGGAAAAGTTTCCGAAGCCGACGTAAAAGAAATGATGCGAGAAATCCGTTTGGCTTTATTAGAAGCCGACGTTAATTTACAAGTGGTCAAAGATTTCACAAAACGTGTCAGAGAACGGGCAGTAGGAGTCGAAGTATTAGAAAGCTTATCACCAGCCCAACAAATTGTAAAAATTGTTGATGAAGAATTAACGAAAACGTTAGGTTCAGAAACGGTTGAACTGAATAAATCTCCAAAAATCCCGACAGTGATTATGATGACAGGGTTACAAGGGGCTGGTAAAACAACTTTTACTGGTAAATTAGCAAAACACTTAATGAAAACTGAAAACGCTCGTCCGCTTTTAATCGCTGGTGACGTTTATCGTCCAGCAGCGATTGATCAGTTGAAGGTTTTAGGTCAACAATTAGAAGTTCCCGTTTTTGATATGGGAACAGATGCTAATCCAGTGGAAATTGTTCGTCAAGGGTTAGCATTAGCAAAAGAAAAGAAAAATGATTATGTCTTAATTGATACGGCCGGCCGTTTACACATTGACGAAGCTTTAATGGACGAATTGAAACAAATTAAAGAGTTGGCTGATCCCAATGAAATTCTGTTAGTTGTTGATGCGATGACGGGGCAAGATGCTGTCAACGTTGCAGATAGTTTTAATGAACAGCTTGGAATTACTGGGGTTGTTATTACCAAAATGGATGGCGATACTCGTGGGGGGGCTGCGCTGTCAATTCGGGCAGTAACGGGTGCTCCGATTAAATTTGTCGGTTCTGGTGAAAAATTAACCGATTTAGAAATTTTCCATCCCGATCGTATGTCGAGTCGTATCCTAGGTATGGGGGACATGTTGACGCTAATTGAAAAAGCGCAACAAGATTACGATGAGAAAAAAGCAGAAGAACTTGCTCAAAAAATGAAAGAAAACAGTTTTGACTTTAACGATTTCATTGAGCAATTGGATCAAGTTATGGGCATGGGACCGATTGAAGACTTATTAAAAATGATCCCTGGAATGAGTAACATGCCTGGTATTGAAAATGTCAAAGTCGATCCAAAAGATGTGGCACGGAAACGGGCGATGGTCTTATCAATGACCCCTGCAGAACGTGAAAATCCTGATCTATTAAATCCTAGTCGCCGCCGCAGAATTGCAGCTGGTTCAGGAAATAGTGTGGTTGAAGTCAATCGTATGATTAAACAATTTAAAGAATCCAAAAAAATGATGCAACAAATGTCCAAAGGGGATATGAACATTCCTGGTATGGATCAAATGTTAGGTGGCGGCGTTAAAGGCAAGCTAGGTAAAATGGCCATGAATCGTATGATGAAGAAAAACAAAAAGAAGAAAAAGAAAAAAAGATAAACAGGCTTTAGTTAATTATTGGAAGAAACAGAAAGTGCGTCATCAGTCTCTTCGACTGATGGCGCACTTTCTGTTTAAGCGTAGTTTTGGATAATTGCGTTTAACGCTTCGGCAAAACCAGCGCCGTGTTGTTCATAATATGACGTAAATCGTTCATCGCCAACATACATAAGGCCTAACCCTTTGTGTGCTTCTGGCGAATAGCTTGACCAAGAGTACATTAACCAATCTTTGTGTAATTGGAAAATTTCTTGCGCAAGTTGGCTAGTCAACTTGGGTGATTTTTGATACATGGCTAACTTAGAAAATAAATCTTTTTCCACGTTCTGCATTGCTTGCATGTCTTTTTCCGTCAAGTTTAAATATTTTTTGTTGGCTTGTTCAATCGTTTCGTTGCCATATTTTTCCCGAATCTCTTTACCATATTTTTCTTCGTTTTCTTGAACTTTTTGTTGTTTGAATGCTTCGAATTTTTGCTGATCTGACATGTTTATCTCTCCTTTGTAATGGTGTAAGGTTTGTTGAACAGAGGCTAAAAGACGATCAATTTCATTGCGCTTTTCCAATAGTTTTTGTTGATGCTCGTATAAAGCCTGTTCAACATTAAAGTCAGGTTGCTCCAAAATTTCTTTAATTTCATCTAGTTTCAGATCCAATTCACGGTAAAAAAGAATTTGTTGCAAACGATTCACCTCGGCTTGCCCGTAAATTCGATAACCAGAAGAATTAATTCTGGCTGGTTGAAGAAGACCAATTTCATCATAATATCGTAACGTCCGTGCACTGACGCCAGATAGTGAAGCCATTTTTTTAATTGTATATTCCATCATTCATTCCTCCTGACAAAATCTATCATAAACCTTTACGTAACGAGAGGGTCAAGCAAAAAAATAAAAAAAGTGAGACAACCTGTAAAAAGTTGCCTCACTTTTTCTCGATTGATTCAATTAGGCAGTTAAGCGATTAAAGAAATCCACGTAAGCATCTACAATTGATTGTAAGAAGCCAACAGTGCCATCAATAATTTTACCATCTTCACCAATTAAGTTCGTAATACCGCCAATATAGGCTTCAGGTTGTTGTAAAGTTGGAACATTTAAGAAGACTAATGATTGTCTTAAATGATGGTTCGCACCAAATCCGCTAATTGCACCTGGTGAAACACTCACCACAAGTCCTGGTTTTTTATCCCAAACGCTTTCGCCATACGGACGTGAACCGACATCCAATGCATTTTTTAAAACAGCTGGTACTGAACGGTTATATTCTGGTGTTACAAACATTACGCCATCTACTTGTTTAACTTCTTCACGGAATGTTGTCCAAGCTTCGGTGGGGGTTCCTTCATCATCCAAATCTTGATTGTATAATTCTAAATCACCTATGTTAATGAAAACAGGTTCGAAATCAGCTGGAAATAAGTCCGCCATTGTTTTTGCTACCAATTTGTTAAATGAATCTTTTCTTAAACTCCCTACAAAAATACCAATTTTTTTTGTCATGTAAATCCCTCCATTTTTCTTTTACTTACTTTATGATAGTACTTTTTCAAAAAAAGCGCAAACGTTTTATCCTTGTACATTGTTGAACTTCGTAACTTCACGTATAATAGCTAGTAAAAGGATGAGTAAAGGAGCAACTGCTTGAATAAAAAAATAAATTGGCGCCGACAGTTAACACAGTTGGAGAAACAAACATTGACTGAATTAAAAAACAAGGAAATGATTAAACAAGGAACTTTTTATAAATTGGAACAAACATTTCCTGAGGAATCAGCTTATACTTATTATGGTTTATACAGGAAGGAACAAACCATTCAAGCATATATCGTAGGGTATTGTTTTGATGGGGAAACCTTGGAAGCGACGATTGTTGCGCCAAATGTAGGACCATTTTTTGAAGAACTTGTTCAAGAACTCGAAAAGCAAGCAGCTTTGTGGGGAATGAAAGAAGTCTTTCTCGTGATGGACGACAAGCAATCTGTTGGCCTGAATTATTTTAATAGACAAGGAATTGTGCCAGCTTTTTCAGAACAGTATCTGGTTTTTCAAAGAGAAACTTACTCACAGGCGTTGGCGAAGCTGACACTTCTCCGACCACAAGTGGCTGATTTGGATTCCTTGGCTAGGTTACTCGAAGGTACGCCTTTGCCGGAGGACCTTCAACGAACACTTATTTATAAAGAAAACAATCAACTTTTAGCCACGCTACGTTTGGATCATTTTGAAAACGAATGGGGGATTTATGGCTTTGTTGTGACAAAAACGCAACGAGGTCGCGGTCTTGGCCGTCAAGTGTTACAGTCTGCGCTCCGAATGATTTTAGAAAATTCAGCTTCAGCGACTATTTTTTTAGAAGTTGAAACAGAAAATCAAGCAGCGCTTCATCTCTATCAAACAGAAGGCTTTCAAGTGAGAAACCAGTACAACTATTATCAAATTTTGTAAAAATTCTTCATTATTTCGTTTGTTTTCCTGCAAATTGGCTAAAAAAATTGAAAAAAAGTAAAGGTGTCAAGAAAAAACTCTTTACAGGTTGTTGTTAATCTGTTAAACTAACTCTTGTGATTAAGTTAATGGAGGTGTATTTAATAATGGCAGTTAAAATTCGTTTAAAACGTATGGGTTCTAAAAAGAGTCCTTTTTACCGTATTGTAGTAGCTGATTCTCGTTCTCCTCGTGATGGACGTTTCATCGAAACTGTAGGTACTTACAACCCTTTGAAAGACCCTGCAGAAGTAGTTTTAAAAGAAGATTTAGTTTTAGATTGGTTATCTAAAGGTGCGCAACCTTCTGATACAGTTCGTAACATCCTTTCAAAAGAAGGCGTTATGAAAAAACATCATGAAGCTAAAAACGTTAAGAAATAAGGTGATTGAATATGGCAGATGTGAAAGAGTTAATTTTAACTATTGTCCGTCCGTTAGTCAGTCAACCTGAAGCAGTCTCATTAGAAATTGAGGAATCAACTGATTTCCTCGAGTATAATTTGACTGTGGCCAAAGAAGATATTGGACGTATCATTGGTAAACAAGGGCGTGTTGCAAAAGCAATTCGGACAATTGTTTATAGTGTACGTATCGATGGTCCGAAAAAGGTCCGTTTAAATATTCTTGATGGTAAATAAGCATTAACAAGGAGGTAGCCTAGCTATCTTCTTTTTTTATACATAACCAAAAAGTTTTCATTGCTAGAGATAGGCCTTTCTTGCTAAAATAGATGTATCCAGAATAAAGGAGCGATTTGTATGGCAAAACGAATTATCATTATGAACTTTGATATTGAAAGTAAATCGTACCAAGCATTTTCCGAAATAAAAAAGATGCAGGCAGAAAGACAGCTTAAAGGTGAGCAAATGGCGGTTGTTACGCATGTTAATGATGGCCAGCATCAATTTAAAATCAATGATTTTATCGATTTTACAGGCAACAATCATACATCAAAAGATAGCATGATTGGGATGCTAGTAGGCATATTAGGTGGTCCTCTGGGCATTCTTTTTGGCTGGTTTGCTGGAAGTATGTATGGTGCAAGCAAAGACGCCAAAGAAATTCAAGAAGCACAAACGGTTTTTGAACATGTGATTCAAAAGATTGATGAAGGACAAACGGGATTGTTATTAATTGCAGAAGAAGAAGACAACCGTCCGCTCAACCAATTGGTTATGTTTGACTTAGGTGGCGAAATCACGCGGCTTGATTTAGAGGAAGTCCAACAAGAAATTAACGATGCGAACGAAGTTGCAAATGAAGCGAAACAATCGTGGCAAGCAAAAAAAGAACAACACAAAGAAGCAACATCGAAAGAAGAATAAGGAGCAAAGACTGTTTTCTGAATAAAGGAAAACAGTCTTTTAAAATACTAAGAAATCACGGTTTTTTATGGTAGTTTGCTAATTTTTTGTTATTTTATCGTAAAATACGGTAAACTAAGAAGGAAACTTTGAGAAAATAGATAAATTATTATTTGCTAAAGGAGCAAACTTCTTCTAAAATAAAAAGGAAGTTTAAAAGAAAGTATGGTAGCAGATGGAAATACAATTTTTAGGAACAGGCGCTGGTGTACCAGCAAAACATCGCAATGTCACAGGAATTGCGTTGAAATTATTAGATGAACGAAATGCAGTTTGGCTCTTCGATTGTGGGGAAGGGACTCAATTGCAAATTTTAAAAAGTAGTATTCGCCCAAGAAAAATTGAAAAGATTTTTATTACACATTTACATGGGGATCATATTTTTGGTTTACCTGGTTTGTTAAGTAGTCGTTCTTTTCAGGGCGGGACAGAACCTTTAGAAATCTATGGACCAGTTGGGATTGCTGACTTTGTCAAGACTTCTTTACGGGTCTCGCAATCGCGGTTGTCCTATCCACTGAAATTTATTGAATTAACGAAAGAAAATGACGTTATTTTTAAAGATAAACAATTCACTGTTCGCTGTAATATCTTGGACCATGGCATCACGAGCTTTGGCTATCGAATTGAGGAAGCAGCGCATGAAGGAGAATTACAAGTAGAGAAACTTCAAGCTTTAGGGATTCCTTCTGGGCCGTTGTATGGCAAACTCAAACGTGGTGAAACGATTGTTTTTGATGGACAGGAAATTAATGGACAAGCGTTTGTGGGAGAGCGTAAACCTGGACGAATCGTGACGATTTTAGGAGACACTCGCAAAACCAAAAATAGTGTAACTTTAGCACGACGAGCGGATGTTTTAGTCCATGAAAGTACGTTTAATAAACACGAAACAAAAATGGCAAAAGCCTACTTCCACTCAACCAGTCAACAAGCAGCTGAAGTTGCAAAAGAAGCGCAAGTAAAACAACTTATTTTAACGCATATTAGTGCCCGTTATTTAACCAAAGAGGCCTATCAGCTTCAAGAAGAAGCCCAAGAAATTTTCCCCAATACAAAAATCGTAAAAGATATGGATATCATTGAGATTCCATTTGCCAATGAAGGAGGAGCTTAGATGGATTTAACAAATAAAGTCGTTGTCGTAACTGGAGGTTCAGCTGGTTTAGGTGAACAAATTTGTTATGAAGCAGCTAAACAAGGGGCGGTCGTCGTTGTCTGCGCCCGCAGAATTAATTTGATTGGTAAAGTTCGCGAGCAGTGTGCTGTTTTAAGCGGACGAGAAGCATTTTCTTATCAATTAGATATTGCCGATCCAGAAAGTGTTGAACGTGTGGTTGAAGCTATTTCAGCAGAAGTTGGTCCTATAGATGTTTTAGTCAACAATGCTGGTTTTGGCTTGTTTGAAAATTTTGTTGAAATTGACTTGGCTGTTGCACGCCAAATGTTTGATGTCAACGTTCTAGGAATGATGACGTTTACTCAAAAAGTAGCTATTAAAATGATTGAAGCTGGGCAAGGACATATTATCAACGTTGCTTCAATGGCTGGGAAGATGGCTACAGCTAAATCAACCGTTTATTCTGCAACGAAATTTGCTGTGTTAGGTTTTTCAAATGCTTTACGTTTAGAATTGAAACCGTTGGGTGTAGCAGTAACGACTGTCAATCCAGGACCAATCCAAACAGAATTCTTTGATAAAGCGGACCCGACAGGCACATATCTAGCTGCGGTGGATAAAATTGTTTTGGACCCTACGAAATTAGCAAAAGAAGTGGTTGGGAGTATGGGGACTTCTCGACGTGAGATTAATCGTCCATTTGTCATGGAAGCGGCAGCCCGCTTTTATACATTGTTTCCACATTTAGGAGATTTCATAGCGGGAAATATTTTAAATAAAAAATAAAGGAGTCGATCAAGTCATGAAAAATCAATGGCGTGTTATTTTGGGCCTTGTGTTGGTCTTAATTGTTGTTATTTTTGCTGTTTTAAATAATCAAGCTGTTCCAGTAAACTTTGGTTTTACTAAAATTAGTGGACCGTTAATCTTAATTATTTTAGGTTCTGCAATTATTGGCGCACTAGTTGGATTACTAACCTCCACAACCACCATTTGGAACCAACGTAAGGAATTAAAAGCTGTACAAAAAGAGTTGGATATTTATAAAAATGATATGGATAAATTAGTCAAAGAAGAAACGGAAAAAGTTCAACGTTCTTTTGATAATCAATTGGCTGATTTGCAAGCCAAACAAGCGGCAGCACCACAAGTCTCAGAACCAGTGGTCAACGAACAAACGTCAAACACAGAAGTAGACGTAACGCCTGTGTCAGGTAGTCGTATTGATCGTTATGTGAAACCTCGTGTGAATGAAGAGGAACAAAAATAAGGAAGAGACTTTATCACTAAGTTTCTTTTAAAATAAAACTGTGATATCTGCTATTTATCTAACAGATATCACAGTTTTTTTCTCAGATTTAAAAAAATGCTTTCTTTAGTTTTTGGAAAAATTTTGCTATAATTACTTGGTTAGGAGTGACGTCGTGAAAAAATCAAACTATCAATGGCAGTTACAGACAAAGACAGAATTACCTGTAGAATTTATAGAACAATTAAAAAAAGAAGAAATTAATCCATTAATTGGCCAACTTTTATGGCACCGCAATATCCGGACAGAAGAAGCATTACGTAAGTTTCTACATCCGACTATCGAAGATATTTATGATCCGTTCTTAATGCATGATATGGAGAAAGCGGTAGCCCGCATCCAGCAAGCCGTCGAAGCGGGTGAACAAATCCTTGTCTATGGGGATTATGATGCAGATGGCATCACTAGTACCACGGTTATGAAAGAAGCAATCGAATTAGTCGGTGGCATGGTTCAGTACTTTCTACCGAATCGTTTTGTTCATGGCTATGGGCCTAATAAAGACGTATTTGCTGAACAAATTGAACAAGGAGTCCAATTAATTGTAACCGTTGATAATGGTGTAGCCGGACATGAAGCAATTAACTACGCTATGGCACAAGGAGTAGATGTAATCGTTACTGACCATCATGAATTGCCTGAACAATTACCAGAAGCCTATGCGATTGTCCACCCTAGACATCCACAAGGTGACTATCCTTTTGGAGATTTAGCTGGTGTTGGCGTGGCTTTCAAAGTCGCTACTGCGTTACTTGGTGAATTGCCAATTGAGTTATTAGATTTGGTAGCAATTGGGACGATTGCTGACTTGGTTTCATTAACCGATGAAAATAGAACGTTTGTCAAAATGGGCCTTCAAATGATTCAAACTGGTGATCGAATTGGTTTAGACGTTTTATTACAAGAAGCGGGTGTGAAAAAGGAAGCTGTTTCAGAAGAATCAATTGGCTTTACCATTGGACCTCGTTTAAACGCATTAGGTCGATTAGGGGAAGCCGCACCAGGTGTTGAATTGATGACTACATTTGATGAAGAACAAGCGCTGGAAATCGCTAAATATATCGATCAACAAAACAATGAACGAAAAGACATTGTAACGACGATTGCCAAAGAAGCCCTGGATTTAATCGACCCGAATGCGCCGGTCCATATTTTAGCGAAACAAGGCTGGCATGAAGGCGTCTTAGGGATTGTCGCGGGCCGCATTATGCAAGAAACGGGGAAACCAACCATTATTTTAGCAATAGATGAATCTGGTACGACCGCTAAAGGCTCTGGACGTAGCATTAGCGCATTGAATCTCTATGAGGCGTTGAACGAAGTGCGTGAGCAATTCACTCATTTTGGTGGGCATCATATGGCAGCGGGAATGACTTTACCTGTTGAAAATATTCCTTTTGTTCAAGAACATTTGGTACACTTTATTGAAAAAAATCAAATTGATATGGCTAATGGACAAGAGTTGCTCATTAGTGAGAGCTTAGCGGTTTCGCAGGCCACGACTACTTTTATTGATCAATTGCGTATTTTGGCGCCTTTTGGGACCGATAATACTGTTCCAACTTTTGTATTTAAGGAAATCACGCCTACGCAAATTCGGCAAATTGGTGCAGATAATGCACATCTGAAATTTCAAATGAATCAAGAAGGGGCACAATTGGATGCAATTGCTTTTCAAATGGGGCCTCAAGCGGATGAACTAGCACAAGGAACCGCCGATGTGGCAGGCCAACTTTCCATCAATGAATGGAATGGTCGTAAGAAACCACAATTAATGGTGACTGATTTTGCTGTATCGGGAAGACAATTATTTGATTTTCGTGGCAAAAATAATCAAACGAAACCAATTCCTTCAGAAGCAACAGCTTATCTTTTGTTTGATGAAAAAAATCAAAAATTCATTTCAGATCCAACCGCTAATATTATTGTTTGGTCAAACCAAAAAGAATTGGTGGAAGCTGTTTCTCAAAATCAAATCGAACAACTGGTTTTTGTCGACTGTCCTGTGGAAGCAATCACGGTTAAAGAAATTGTTGAAGCGACTGAGATACAACGTATATACATGATGTTTATTTCACCAGAAGAAGCTTATTTAAACGGTATGGCTTCACGTGAACAATTTGCAACATTGTATAAATTTATTTTGCAGCAAAAAGAAGTAAATCTACGTTCCCAGCTATCGAAGGTGGCAAATTACTTAAATATCCAAGAAAAATTATTAATTTTCATGATACAGGTGTTTTTTGACTTAGGATTTGTTACAATAGAAAGCGGTGTTTTAAACAGTATTGAGAAACCCGACAATCGACCATTGACTGAAAGTCAAGTGTACCAACAACGATTGAAAAAAATAAAAACAGAAGAATTTCTACTTTACAGTGATTGTCAAACAATACAACAATGGCTGTGGAATGAGGAGGACAAATAAAAATGGATTTAAGAGATTACATTGCAAGCATTCCAGATTATCCTGAGAAAGGGATCGTGTTCCGTGACATTTCTCCATTAATGGCTAATGGGGATGCCTACCGTGAAGCAACGAAACAAATCGTGGATTACGCGAAAGAAAAAAGAATTGATATGGTTGTAGGACCGGAAGCTCGTGGCTTTATTGTCGGCTGTCCAGTGGCTTATGAACTAGGGGTTGGCTTTGCTCCGGTTCGTAAAAAAGGAAAACTTCCTCGTGAAACCATCGAAGTGACTTATGACTTAGAATATGGTTCAGATACATTAACGTTGCACAAAGATGCCATCACACCAGGTCAACGTGTTTTGATTTGTGATGACTTGTTAGCAACTGGTGGTACTATTAAAGCAACCATCGAATTAGTCGAACAATTAGGTGGTATTGTGGTTGGTTGTGCGTTCCTAATTGAATTAATGGATTTACATGGCCGTGATAAAATTGATGGCTACGATATTGTTACCTTAATGGAATACTAATCTAATTTAATTAGAAAGAGCGAAGGATTTAATCCTTCGCTCTTTCTTTGACATATTTATAAAAACGGAGCATAGCTTGGGGGGGACACACCGTTTTATTATTTATTAAGGGAACTTACGATAAACGTATCTTGCTTGCTGTTGTTTACGTGTACGTGTATAACGCTTCTCATCCCATGACATAAACCAAAGAATAAATAACGGCGTCACGATCATAAAAGCAAGACGTAATCCTAATGTTCCCAAAAAAATACCTATAACCAATACAAAAAATAAAAATCCAACACGACGAATTGCTTCCATGTGTATCACCTCTTCATTTGATTCGAACGAGTGTTCGTATTGTTATTATACGAATGTATGTTCGTTTTGTAAAGTCTTTTCTACTAATTTATGTTAAAATAATTCGAAAAGAAGAATAATCCTTTATAATAAAGAGATTTAGGGCAATAAAAGAACACGATGCTTTGAGCATCGTGTTCTTATTGTGCTGTGATTACGTATAAAAGAGAACAGAAAAATACATGAGGATCGCTGCAAGCATGACGAACAAGTGCCAAACTACATGCATAAACCGCACATTTTTCAATGAATAGAAGGCTGCACCTAATGTGTAAGACACGCCCCCTGCGACCAATAACGCTGTTCCTGTAAACCCAAGAGATTCATATAACGGACGAGCAGCGATGATACAGAGCCAACCTAAAACAATATAAATAATCGTTGAAATGTTTTTCACTGTTTCTTGTTTATGCAACGTGAGGGATTTATAGACAATACCGACAACGGCGATTAACCAGACTAAACTAAATAAGGTCCAACCTAACCAACCGCCAATACTAATTAAGCAAAACGGCGTATAGCTGCCAGCAATCAATAAGAAAATAGAACTATGATCGAAGACCTGAAAGACCTTTTTGGCTCTTGTAAAAATTAAACTATGAAATAACGTTGAAGATAAAAAAAGTAGAATCAACATGGAGCCATAAATAGCATAAGATACCACGTGAATCGGTGAGCCTAAACGAGCTCCTTTAACAAGTAAAATGACTAAGCCAGCAATACTTAAACCTGCGCCTATGCCATGTGTAACTGCATTTAAGACTTCGTTCACGATTAGGTATTTTTTTGAGAAATGCGTTTTTTCCAATAAATTCACTTCCTTTATTTTAATTTGATGAAAAATTCGGCAGTGTCTGTTATACTATAACTAGATAATTAACCGTTTAATGGTATTCTACCATGAAAACAGGTTCCTTTTAAAGAAAGAGTGATAAATTTATGACAAACGTTAAAATCGTAACGGATTCTTCATGTACGATGGAAAAAAGTCTTAGAGATGAATTAAATATCCATATGATGCCTTTATCAATTATGGTTGATGGCGTTGTTTATCCAGATGATGATCATTTGCCAGGCGAAAAATTTATGGACATGATGGCTAATGCGAAGGCCTTACCCAAAACGAGTCAACCACCAATTGGTGAATTTGTAGAATTATATGATCGCTTAGGTGAAGATGGCAGTGAAGTAATTTCGATTCACATGACAAAAGGCTTAAGTGGAACGGTTGAAGCGGCCCGTCAAGCTAGCAACTTATCATCAAGTAAAGTAACGGTGATTGATAGCGATTTTACAGACCAAGGTTTGTCTTTCCAAGTCATTCAAGCAGCAAAATTGGCACAAGCGGGAGCGGGTGTTCCAGAAATTTTAGCTGAAATTGAACGCGTCAAACAAAATACCAAATTATACATTGGCATTTCAACATTGGATAATTTGGTTAAAGGTGGACGAATCAGCCGTACAACAGGATTATTATCAAACATTTTTAATATGAAAGTTGTCATGGACTTTGAAAATACGGAATTGATTCCTGTAGCGAAAGGCCGCGGCGTTAAAACGTTTAATAAATGGTTTGACGAATTGAAATCAGAATTAAGTAAGATTCCAAATGTTCGACAAATTGGCATTTCTCATGCGGATGGGCTAGAACTAGCAAATGGATTCAAAGAAGGATTACAAGCAATCTTTAAAGACATGGATATTCCCGTATTACATACGAATCCAGTCATTGCAACACATACAGGAAAAAATGCCTTTGCTATTATGTACTATACAGACTAAGAAATAACGAGGTTGGGTCTCGCTCTTAAATGAGTAGACGCAACCTCTTTCTAACAAGAAAAGGAAAATTTCTTGTTGGTTTATTTAAAAGGAAGTGACGAAGATGAAAAAACAAACACAGCATATTTTGCTGACCGTCTTAACACCTATCCTCATTGCGCTAGGTGTTTTTACATTGTTAAGTGTGGCCATCCCCAAAGCAAAGCCACTATTAAAGCAAGAGAAAGTGGCCACAACTGCTCAAAAAAATCAAAAAGAAGTCATTCATTATACAGCTATCGGTGATTCTTTAACTGAAGGAATTGGCGATTTGACGAATAGTGGAGGTTTTGTTCCTATTGTGGCAGATGATTTAAAAGAACACTACAACTTGAACGGTGTTCAAACAGACAATTTTGGGAAAAATGGGGATCGTAGTGATCAAATTTTAAAACGAATCAAAGAGAAACCTGAAATTCAAAAGGGCCTTGCCTCTGCGGACGTGATTACGCTAACGGTTGGTGGAAATGACTTAATGAAAGTAATTAGTAGTAATATTTTCGACTTGAAAGTCAGCTCGTTCAATCGTCCACAAAAAGCCTATCAACGCCGAGTAAGACGACTACTTGAAGAAATCCGAGAGTACAACGAGAAGGCCCCTATTTATGTCTTAGGAATTTACAATCCCTTCTACTTAAACTTTTCCGAAATTACAGAAATGCAAGAAATCGTTGATAACTGGAATCAAGCAACCGAAGAAATGGTTCAAGAGCAAAAACGAGCCTATTTCATTCCTATCAATGATTTACTCTATAAAGGTCGTGGCGATGAAGTTGGCGTAACTGGTGGCGACTCAGAAACTACAGGAAGTAGTGCTAGCAAAGAGGATTTAAACAATTTGTTATATGAAGAAGATCGCTTCCATCCAAATAATCTTGGCTACCAAATTATGGCCGGAGCTGTCCGGGATGAAATGGTCAAGACAGAGAAAGAATGGATAACAAAATCAGAAGGTAGTGAATAAAATGAATGAAGAAAAGCCAAAAACAAGTAAATCAATTAAAAAGACACAACCAACCAATCTTAAACGAAATCCCTGGAAAATCGCTTTTCTTGTTCTAGTGGGTTTAGTCATTGGTAGTGTAGCTTTCGTGACATTTCGAGCAACACAAGTTCGCGAACCAGATTTAAAGAAAATACCAGCAATTGTTGAAAAAGAAGGCGAGCCAGTCGTCACCATTCAGTCAAAAAAACAACAAGTGAACAAACTGATTGACTTTTATTTAGCCGACTTTCAAAAAGGCTCGGAGATTAAATATAAATTTTATTTAGAAAATGATGCTTTATTAAATGGAACATTTCAGGTGTTAGGGCATGACATTCCTTTTTACTTATATTTTGATCCTTACGTGATGGCGAATGGTAATGTACAATTAAAAGCAAAAAGTTTATCTATAGGAACGTTAGGCTTGCCAATTAAAGAAGTATTGAAATTTGCTAAACGTTCTTACAAACTACCTAAATGGGTTGAAATCAATCCAGATGATCAAACTGTTTTATTACGTTTAGATCAGTTTAGAATGCAAAATGGTCTATTTGTTCGAGCAGAAAAGATTAATTTAGTTGACGATGACATTCGGATGAATATATACTTGCCAAAAGAGAAATAAAAAAGGAGTGTTAGAGATGGAAGAAAAAGCAATTTTTGCAGGCGGCTGTTTCTGGTGTATGGTGCAGCCTTTTGATACACAACCAGGGATTATCTCAGTTGTTTCGGGTTATACAGGTGGGCACGTGCCTAATCCAACATATGAACAGGTTCTAACACACACAACAGGCCATACGGAAGCAGTAGAAATCACTTTTGATCCAGCGATTATTTCTTACGAACAATTAGTGGATATTTATTGGCAACAAACAGATCCTACTGATGCTTTCGGTCAGTTTCAAGACCGCGGCGATAATTATCGGCCAGTTATTTTTTATCGTTCCCAAGAACAAAAAGAAATTGCTGAGAAAAGTAAAGAACGTCTAGCTAATAGTGGTCGTTTTACAGAACCAATTGTTACCACCATCGAACCAGCAGCACCATTTTATCCTGCTGAAGAATACCATCAAGACTTTTATAAAAAAGACGCTTTGCGTTATGGATTGTCCCATCAACGTAGAAGTGAATTTATCGAAGAAAAATGGAGTGATTAATTTACATGAGACGAAGCTTTTACCATTACTTAATGACATTAAAAGGTCCGGCTAAAGATTCTGAAACTGATTTTGCCAATGAAGCGGCCAAAGATATTCAGTTTCCAAAACAAACCGAGGATTATCATGAACTTTCTTCTTATTTAGAAATGAATGCTGACTATTTAAGCAACATGGACATCTTTGATGAGTTATGGGAAAAGTACCTTGAAAACAATAAATAAATCCAGAGGAAAAGCAAACAAAGCTTTTCCTCTTTTTTCATTCATGTTATAGTAAACAAAAGTAGTGACGAATTTGTTAGAAATGAGATGAAATCTATGAAGAACAAACGAACTGTTCCTTTTTATCAATATATTATTTCGCTCCTCTGTGTCGCATTTTTAGCTGGAGGAAGTAGTTATATTTATTTTGATCATCGTGTTAAAAAGATGAGTCAAGAAGGGGCAATTACCAATGCTGATTTAAGCAAAGTGCAGGATTTATATAATGAAATTAGTACCAATTATGTAGGTGAAGTAGATAAAAATGAATTAGTTGAAGGCGCCTTAAAAGGCATGTCTGAAGCTATTGGAGACCCATACTCAACTTATCTAAATGAATCTGCTGCAAATGATTTAAACGAAAGCTTATCTGGCGATTTTGAAGGAATTGGTGCCACTATGACAATGAAAGATGGCGAACCAGTTGTAGCAGAGGCCCCTGTAGCAGATTCCCCAGCTGAAAAAGCGGGAATCAAAGAAGGCGATATTATTGAAAAAGTTGATGGTACAGCTACAAAAGGGATGAAACTAGCAGAAGTCGTCTCAAAAGTCCGAGGTAAAAAAGGAACTTCCGTTGAATTGACTATCCAAAGAGAGGGAGAAACTAAAAATATCTCCATCAAACGTGGGAAAATTCCCGTTAAAACAGTGACTGGTGAGTTAGACAAAAATGATGCACAAATTGGCTCGATTAAAATTACGTCCTTTGGTAAAAAAACATATCAAGAATTGAAAGAAACAATCACGAATTTACGTGACAAAGGAGCTAAATCCTTTGTAATTGATGTACGCCAAAATCCTGGTGGACTGCTAGATCAAGCAGAGCGAATGGCCAGTATGTTTTTAAAAAATGGCGAAACAATTGTTCAATTTGAAGACAAAAAAGGACGTACGATGAAAGAAGTTGCTTCCAAAGAATTAGACGGCGGCTTTAAAGTAAAAGAACCTGTTGCAGTTATCATTGATGGCAATAGTGCCAGTGCATCCGAAATTTTTGCTGCAGCACTGCATGAATCTGCGAATGTCCCACTAATTGGAACGAAAACATTTGGCAAAGGAACGGTCCAAACGGTGAAAGATTTAAATGACCAAACCGAAATAAAATTGACTGTTTTAAAATGGTTAACACCAAAAGGCGAATGGATCAACGAAAAAGGAATTGAACCAACCATCAAAGCTGATTACCCCGAGTATGCCTATTTAAAATTGATTCCTCGCGATAAAACGCTAAAAGAAGGAGATCAATCTGAAGATATTCAGAACTTAAATGCTATTTTAGCTGTATTAGCGTATCCTGTTGATGAAAACAATGCAAACTACACCGCAGAAACAAAAGCAGCGGTTAGCGATCTTCAACAGAAAAATGGCTTGCCTGTAACTGGAGAAATCGACAATGAAACAGCCACAAAAATTGAAGCCACTTTAGGTAAATTAATTCTTGAAAATGACGCTGCCTACGATACAGCAGTCAAAGAAATTCAAAAAAACTAGAAAAAAGGTGGCACGAAGTTGAAGAAGAAACGTGATTATGTTGGGTATTTAATGTACTTTCTGAAAATCTTAGTACCAGCAATCGTAGCCGTTTTTATTTTAAGAGGATTTTTCCTGATTCCTGTTCGGGTGGATGGCCATTCCATGCAAAAAACCTTGAATCAAGGAGATATGATTGTGATGGAAAAATTCTCCGCCATTAAACGGTTTGATGTGGTGGTCTTTAAAACAGACACAGGATCGATTCTGATTAAACGTGTGATTGGTTTACCAGGAGAAGCTGTGCGTTACGAAAACGATCAGTTATATGTCAATAATCAGCCAATCGCTGAACCGTATTTAACTAAAAACAGAAAAAAAGATCATGAAACGATGCCTTACACTACGAATTTTGATTCAAAAGAATTGTTAATGCAAGAAAAATTACCTAAAGATAGCTATTTTGTGCTTGGTGATAATCGCCGTATGTCCAAAGACAGCCGTTCTTTTGGTGCAATACATGCAGATCAAATCTTAGGGAAAGCACAATTTGTTTATTACCCACTCACTCATATGAAGATCATTCCTAAATAAGTAAGACCACTAGTTCGTTTATTTAAATAACGACTAGTGGTCTTTTCTAATCTGAAAAAATGTTCTCTTAGCTGAAAAATGTTAAGGTTAAAGTAATGATAGATGTAGGAGGTCATGCAAATGATTAGAAAAACAATTTTAGCAAGTTCTATCTTAGGCGTTGGGTTGCTAATTGGTGCATGTGGGAATCAAACCCAAACTCAAATGAATTCAACTAATACCAGTGAATCATCACAGCCTAAAGTAACCGAATCAAGTCGCAAGTCATCTGAAAGTGCGTCTAATAACGAAGGTGTATCAAGCGATTCTAGTAAATCCACAAGTTCCACTACAGAATCAGAAATCTTAAAAGGTCTGGCGGAAGAAAAAACGCTAAAAGAAAAAATCCCGTCCTTAAATCAAACAACGATTAAGAAAGTCACTGATAATGAGTATAAACGCATTCTTGTGATGGAAGAAAAGGCTACAGGAACGACCTATAAAAGTATTTTGATAAAAAAACAAAATCGCTTAAAAATTGTCAACGAAACAACCGATGAATTGTTATACAATGGAACCCTATAAGAACGAAACCATTCAATAAACTCAAAAGTATCGCCATTGTTTTCAAAGAAAAATTTCTTTGGAAACAATGGTTTTTTTGTTGACAAAAGAATTTCTAAGATATATAGTTAGTTACATAAGTAGTTAACCGTTTAAGCGAGGTGTAAAAATGGAATTTAATTTTTCGGGGGAAAAGCCTTTATTTCAGCAAGTAGCCGATCAGATTGCCGAAGGAATTTTTAATGGCGCTTACTTAGAAGGCGAACAAATTCCCTCAACCACAGAAATATCAAAAAGTTATCAAATCAATCCAGCCACCGTTTTAAAAGGAATGAATTTATTAGTAGAACGACAGTTGATTGAAAAGAAACGGGGGATTGGCATGTTTGTTTTACCAGGCGCTCAAGAGAGAGTAAGAAGTGCACGGAAAGAAGAATTTTTAAATAAAGAAGTCTTAGAAGTTGTCGCAGAAGCTAAAAAATTAGGGATTACAGCTGAACAATTAAAACAACTAATTGAAAGAGGGTATGACGCATGAGTTTGCGGGTGGAATCAGTAAGTAAAAAATATCATCAAAAACAAGCACTAGATAATATTTCAATTACTTTTGAAAAAGAAACGATTTATGGGCTCTTAGGCAGAAACGGGGCTGGTAAAAGTACGTTATTAAATATCATAAATAATCGAAGTTTTGCCACTTCAGGTTCCGTTAAATTGGCGGGAGAAACAGTGACCGATAATGAGGCTGCTTTGACTCATATTTACTTAATGAGTGAAGATAATTTGTTTCCTCCTCAGTTAAAAATTAAAGATATTTTTAAAACGACTGAAGGTTTTTATGGATCCTTTGACTGGTCTTTAGCCGAACAAATGTTAAGCGATTTTGATTTAGATGGTAAAAAGACATTCAAAAAATTATCAACTGGTTATCGGAGTATTGCTAAACTAATAGTGGCGCTATCCGTCCCCTGTGAGTATATTTTTTTAGATGAGCCAGTCTTAGGTTTAGACGCCAATCATCGGGAATTATTTTATACTTATTTAATTGAGACATACCAAGAACGTCCCCGTACGTTTGTGATTTCTACCCATTTGATTGAAGAAATTGCGAATTTATTAGAAGATATTATCATCATTGATCAAGGAAAATTGATTCGCGCAGAATCTATTGAAACAATTTTGAAAAACGGTCGCATTGTTTCTGGGCCGAAAGAACAAGTAGAGCGCTATACTCAGTCATTGGAAATCTTAGGCATGGACACTTTAGGTGGAGCAGTTACGGCTTACGTGTACGGCGACTTGCCGACTGAAAAAGCAGAGGTTCAAATTGCGCCGCTAAATTTACAAACATATTTTGTACAATTAACCAATAGAAAGAAGGAAAAGTAAAATGAAATTTAAAACAGCTTTGCGGTATCGTGTTATTTATCAAGTCCGTTCCTTAGCAATTTATTTTGGCTTTTATGCTTTGTTCGGCATTCTTTTTCCTCTTATTGGGTTGCTCTTTTCTAACGACGTGAACACTGTCAGCTCTGATGCAGTAATTCCTTGTCTGGTTTTTATGGGGATACTATCATTTTTGGGGATGAACACAGATTTTAAACTGTTTATTCAAAACGGGCTTTCCCGCTGGACAATTTTTTTGGTGAATTTTGTAAGTAATGCTATTTTATCTTTGGTTGGATCCTTTGCTGTACTTGTACTGATTAAAGTATTTAGCGGCAATTTCATTTCTCATTTTCAATTATCAATGAAATTAATTGATGTCTATGCACAAGGAAACTTTTTCATGTCGTGGTTGCTCTTTTTTATCTTACTAATGCTTAGCGGCTCACTTGGCTTGTTAGCAGGTGTCTTTAATGATCGGATAGATGGCGTAAAAAAACTCATTGTTTTATTGCTGTTATTAATGATTCCTATTTTACTGGGCACGATTGCACAATTAGGGGGGGCACCAATGCGCCTGAGAATGCTCCATGTCTTGCAAGCAATGGTTGGTTATCAATCCACTGGTTTTACTGTCCTACCACTTCTTCTGACAATCAGTTGCTTTGTTGGTATTAATCTTGGCTTGGCCTATTTATTGAATAAACATCGTGAAATTAAACGCGTAAATGCATAACTAATTAATAAGAACATGTTCAATGAGGTGAATTTGGAACATGTTCTTATTGTTTTAATTGAGAGATACATCGGAAGTACCATGACAAAGGAAAGGGCTTCCGTCAAAATAGAAAGAGAAGAAAGGAGTATGAAAAGAGTAAAAAACTTTGTAAATAAGTAAACGACAAAGAATGAAAAATGGAGGGGTAACATGGCGGTAATTGAAGCAAAAAATATTAAAAAAAGTTATGGAAAGAACGAAACAAAATTTGATGCGTTAAAAGGTGTTGATTTAAAAGTTGAAAAAGGTGAATCTGTGGCCATAATTGGTAAAAGTGGCTCTGGGAAATCAACATTTATGCACATTTTGGCATTGTTAGATCAACCAACTTCAGGAGATATTTATTTAAATGGTAAAAATGTTACTAGTATTAGAAAGAAAGTGCTGAATAAAACGAGAAATGAAGAATTTGGTTTTGTTTTTCAACAATTCTTTATGAATGCCAAGGATACAGTTTTAAATAATGTTCTTTTACCATTAAAAATTGGTGGGATTTCCGGTAGCAAGAGGAAAAAGATGGCTTTAGATGCGTTAAAAGCAGTCGGTTTGGAAGATAAAGTTCAAAATAAAGCGAATAATTTATCTGGTGGCCAAAAACAACGGGTATGTATAGCGCGTGCTTTAGTTAATAATCCGCAAATTATTTTTGCAGATGAACCTACAGGGAATTTAGATTCTGCCACTGGGAAGAAAATTGAAGAATTGTTATTTGATTTAAATAAAAATAAAGGAATTACCTTAATTATTGTGACACATGATCCAGACTTAGCAGCACGTTGTGATCGGCAAGTTCATGTTCGAGACGGCTTGATTGTAGGAGGAGATGAGTAAATGAAATTTAGAGATATTTTAAAATCAGCTAGTACCAATTTAATGCGTAATAAAGGTCGAACCGTATTGACCATTATTGCAATCTTTATTGGAGCATTTACCATAGCTTTAACTACAGGAGTCAATATTGGTGTAAATGATTATATTGACAAACAAGTCGGCAGTGTCGGTGGTGCAAATCAGCTATTTATTCAGCCAAAAATGGAGATGAATGTTGGTAACGGAACAGAACCAAGTAAATATAATCCAGAGAAAAAAACCAGTACGATTCAACAACAAAGTATGCTTGCTGAAAAAGATATTGAGAAGATTAAAAAAATCTCGGATGTTACATCAGTGGAACCAATGAAATCCGTTGCTATCGATTATATAAAAGGAGCAGATAAGCATAAATATGTATTTTCAGCAACTTCTGCGCTAGATGAGATGACCATTGATTTAGCGGCTGGCCGTAAAGTTTCGCAAACGAGCCAGGACTTCGAAATTAATTTGTCACCAGAATATGTAAAAGCGCTCGGCTATACATCTAGTAAAGCTGCCGTGGGAGAAACAGTTCAATTAGGTATCTCAAGTTCCTTGAAAGGACAAGAGCAAGTTATTGAAGCAAAAATTGTTGGCGTTAGAAATGCCAGTGTCATTCAAAATGGGCTCTCGTTGATGAATAAAGCATTGATTGATAAAGTTGTCTCAATCAATCAAGCAGATCTTCCAGAACATTTAAAAAATCAATACGCGATGATTATTGCTGAAGTTAAAAAAGACAGCACGCCAGAGCAGATTAAGGACATCAAAAAAGATTTAGACAAAGCTGGCTATTTAGCGACTACTGTCGAAGATGAAATTGGCATGATTCGTAATATAATCAATGCAATCACTGGTGTCTTAACCATGTTTGGTGCAATTGCCTTGTTAGCTGCAAGCTTTGGCATTATTAACACGCTGTATATGTCTGTCCAAGAAAGAACGCGAGAAATTGGTTTAATGAAAGCCATGGGACTTAGCAATGGGAAAGTCTTTACAATTTTTAGTGTTGAGGCGGCTTTAATTGGCTTTTTTGGCTCAATATTAGGCATTTTAGGAGCTGTTGGGGTTGGAAATTTAGTTAATCGTTTGGCAACGGATTCTTTTTTAAAGGCTTTAACAGGATTTAAATTAATTCAATTTTCATTGCCATCTTCACTAACGATTATCTTAGTTATTATGTTTATTGCTTTTTTAGCAGGAACTTTACCAGCTCGAAGAGCAGCAAAATTAGATCCAATTGAATCTTTACGTTATGAATAATAGACTAAAAACAGCTACTTTCTCTCAATTTAACTAAAGCATATTCTTATATAAAAAGAAGGCAATAGGCGTATACTAAAAGTGTGAAAAATGAAACAAATGAGAGGAAGTTGGTTTATGAAAGCTGTTGTGATTAATCAGTACGGAAGTAAAGAGGTACTTGAAGAAGCAGAAGTAACACTGCCAGAATTATCGGAACATCAAGTGTTGGTAAAAGAATACGCGACATCAATTAATCCGATTGATTGGAAATTGCGTGAAGGATATTTAAAACAGATGTTTGATTGGTCCTTTCCGATTATTCTTGGTTGGGATGTCGCTGGTGTGATTACAGAGGTGGGGAGTCAAGTAACGGATTGGCAAGTTGGCGATAAAGTTTTTGCTCGTCCTGAAACTACTCGTTTTGGCACCTATGCAGAAGTAACGATTGTGGATGATCATTTATTAGCAAAAATCCCTGAAACAATTAGCTTTGAAGAAGCGGCTGCCGTTCCGTTGGCTGGTTTAACCGCTTGGCAAGCATTGTTTGATCATGGTCACCTTAAAGAAGGAGAAACTGTTTTAATTCATGCTGGTGCAGGTGGGGTCGGTACTTATGCGATTCAACTAGCAAAAGAAGCGGGCGCACATGTCATCACGACCGCTAGCGCAAAAAATCATGCCTTACTGAGAAAAATTGGTGCAGATGAAGTGATTGATTATCATACAACGAATTTTGCAGAGGTATTAGCTGATGTTGATTTGGTCTTTGATACAATGGGTGGTGAGGTTCAAAAAAATAGTTTTGACGTCTTAAAACCAAACACAGGTCGTCTTGTTTCAATTGTGGGCATTGAAGATAAACAATTGGCAGCCGAAAAAAATATTTCTGCTGAAAGTATTTGGCTTCAACCAAATGGAGAACAATTACAAAAAATTGCTGATTTGATGGCAGCTGGAAAAGTGAAATCAATTATTGGTGAAGTTTTCCCTTTTTCTAGACAAGGGATTTATGATGCACATGCACTCAGTGAAACGCACCATGCAGTTGGTAAAATAGTTGTTCAAATGGCAGAATAAAAAGAAGCTCAGACAGTGAATTATCTTAAAATAGAAAAAGTGAGCCTGGGACAAAAATCCAAAGAGATTTTTGTCCCAGGCTCAAAACCTGATAAACGGCGGGAACAGAACCAACTCCTTCGGAAATAAGCCGAAATTCTCCAAAAATTAAAGAGCAATTTTCGGAAATTTCTTCTTATTTCTCGGAGCTAAACGGTTCTGTCCCGACCTCACTTTTTTGTTAAGAGGACAGATGTGCCAACCAAGTTTGTGTTTCCTTAATTTCTTGATAAGTTAATTGATGACTTTGTGTCCAAACCTCTTGTACGGTTGCTCCATGATTCTGAAATAGTTGAATCACACGCATACTTTCAGGAAGTGGAACAATCGGGTCATGCTCTCCTAGAGATAATAAAACAGAAGTGTCGGTCAAGTCTGGTTGATTGGTCAATTCAACAGGAAACATGGGATGATAGAGGACAGCTTGATGGTAACTATCGGGATGAGTAAGCAATAATTGAATAGCGATATTGGCCCCATTTGAATAGCCAATAAAAATAATTTTATCCAATGAAAATTGATGCTCGTTAGCGGCTTGTTGAATAAACTTATGAAGTGCCTCGCCGCGTTTTTCTAAATCTTCTAAGTCATAATGACCTTCCGCTAGGCGCTTAAAATAACGATTCATTCCATTTTCTGAAACATCACCACGAATACTTAGCACAGTAGCTTGTTTATTTAGTTCTTGGGCAATTGGTAGGAGAGATGTTTCATCACCACCTGTACCGTGAAGTAGCACAAAGACAGGTGCTTCAGGATGTCCTTTTTTAAAAATTGAATGCATGTTTTTTCCTCCTTAGGCTCGTTTTGTATTGAACGGCTTGATAACACTCTCAATATACTCACGACGGTTTTCTAAAAATGGCGCAAGAGATAACTTTTCTCCTAATGTTTCGTAAGGTTCATCCCCCATAAATCCTGGTTCATCGGTGGCTAATTCGACTAAAATATGCCCAATACGAACATACAATGATTCAAAGTAATAACGATCGACATAGCCAGAGTTTTGTAAGCCTAAATGATCAAAGAGCGCTTGCCAAGTCCCAAGTGATTTACGATCCGCTAGGCGGAATGCAACGTGATGTACTTCACCATATCCTTGTTGCGCTTGTGAGCTAGTATCATCGTCTACCAAAACGACTTGGGCACCATTGCCACCTTGCCCAACTTCTAGTAAATAGCGATTGCCTTCTTGTGCCACTACGTGAAAGCCTAGAATTTCTTCAAAGACTTCTTTGAATTCATGAAAATAGGAAATAGCTATTTCGACAGGTCCTAAGCCATAAATCGCAAATTCTGTAGGGACAGGTCCTTTTTTCCAAGGGGTGCCCGCTGCAACACCCTGATTTAATTCATCAGAGATTAATTGATACGCTTGATCATCAAAATCCCAAAAGCGAAGGACCTTTTTCCCGAATTCTTCAGAAATACCTGTGTGTTTGACAGCAAATTCATTGAAGCGATTTTCATAATAAGTCAAAGCTGCATCTGAAGGAACCCGGAACCCTGTTCTTGAAATTGTATTGGTTCCTTTTAATCCTTTAGGGTTATTGGGAAAATCGAAAAAGGTCATGGTTGTACCTGGTGTACCCAAATCATCGGCAAAATAGGTGTGGTAAGTATAGATATCATCTTGATTCACTGTTTTTTTGACTAAACGCATCCCTAAAACGTCTGTAAAGAAGTGATAGTTTTTTTCTGCATCACTTGTCATAGCTGTAACGTGGTGGATTCCTAATAATTGATCTTCTTTTTTCATCATTATTTCCTCATTTCGTTTCATTTGTTATTTTTCGTAAAGTTTTTTGAAGAAGAGTTAATTCTTCAGAAGAGAGTTGTTCAAATGCTTCTGCAATTCGCTTTGCATGCATCGGGAAAATTTCTTCAATTAATGTTTTTCCAGCTTCTGTTAATTCAACGTAAGTAATGCGTCGGTCTTTTTCACTGGGGGTGCGCGTTACATAGCCTTTTTTATGTAATTGGTCAATAACATAAGTGGTGCTACTGCTAGCGATTAAAATTTTCTCCTTAATTTTTTGGATGGTCTGAGGACCTTTATGGAGTAACAGCTCTAATACTGAAAATTCTGTAATGTTTAAGTCATAACAAGTGACATCTTGCTTGGCAAGTTGCTCTAGTTGATGGCTGGTTCTTAATAAACCGATATAGGCTTTTAAAGCTTCTTGCTGTTGGGTCATTGTTTCACCTCTTTTTATTTCGAATTCGAGGTAAATATAACTTACTTTTGGTAAGTAATCAATTAATATGCTTAAAAAGACAGCCAGCAAAAAATGTGAATTTTTTCTGGCTGTCTTTTTTGTTTAATTTAGAAGATCGTTGGAACTAAGCCGCCATCGATTCTTAAGGCTTCGCCTGAGAATGAAGAAGAATCCGGGCTGGCCACAAAGGTAACAAAACGACCAATTTCTTCTGGTCGAATGAGCCGTTGGATTTGTGAACGAGAACGATGATTTTTCATGAAATCTTTTTCCCAATCCTCTTTGGGAATGTCTGAATCAGCGTACATATCTTCCAACATTTTTTCTACACCTTCGGTAAGGGTTGAGCCAGGCATAACCGTGTTAACGGTGACATGTGTGCCGACAGTTAAGTTGGATAAACTTTTAGCTAAGGAAAGATTCATCGTTTTTGTCATGCTATATTGGGGCATTTCGCCAGAAGGCATCACCGCTTCTTCGCTAGCGATGAAAATAATGCGACCAAAATCTTGTGCAAGCATTTTAGGTAGATAAGCTTTTGCTAATGCATTGCCTGACAACACATTCACAGTAAAAAATTTTTCCCAAGTGGCGTCATCGATGTCCCAGTATTCCATTGGCTCAAAAATCCCCATATTGTTCACTAAAATGTCGACTTTAGGGAATTTTTCAAGTAAAGTAGCTCGTTGACTTTCAATGGAAATATCGGCAGTCCCTGCTTGAGGATGAGTGTCTGGAAACATTGTTTGTATTTCTTCAACAACTTTGATTACTTCGGCTTCATTGCGCCCATTGATAATGACATCGGTCCCTTCACGAGCCATTTCAATCGCAATTGCTTTGCCAATTCCTTTGGTTGAACCAGTAATTAATGCTAATTTCTTCGTTAAGTGTAAATCCATTTAAATCCCTCCAACGTTTGTCTATCTCTAGTGTAGGTCTTTTTCTGGACTTTTAAAAGGAAAAAGTTTTTTCGGCCCGCGAGAAACAAGCCCCAATAATTACTTAACAGCTGAGTTTTCACTTTTTGGGCGTAAAACGAGTAATTATTGTCAGTAAAAAAGCGTCACTTTTTTGATAGAATAACTAGAGACGAAATTGGCAAAGACCAATTTTGTAAAATTGTACATAAAAAAGAAGAGTGGGAATGCTATGAAGAAACAATATTACTGGAATATACCCGATAACTTATTAAACTCGTTAAAACAGCGGAAAAAGTTATACAACTTTTATAAAAATGAACAAAATAAGGCAAGAGAATTAGTAGAGAATTGTCAGTCGGTTCTTTTTCCTGAATTAGTCGCTTCGCTGAATAAAATAGATGAGCGGATTAAATTATTGATATTCTATCAAAATTTAGAAGATTGTGAGCTTTCAGAAGAAGAAATTATTACTGTGATTGAGCGAGAATATTTTGTAACTTTTTACGAAACAATTGAAGAACCGACCACTGAAATTATTAGTAGTCATTCTATGTATTATTTATTGCAACAGCCGACTAAAGAAATGCTTTGGGATTTAGACTTTAGTAACATGTTAAAACAAGGTCAGTTAGTTGATTTAATGGATTATCAAAAATTGACCAAATATTATCAAAAGCTGCAGAATCAAGCTAAAAATTTGATTGAAAAATTAAATAAAGAAACATTTTACACATTCTATAGTCAACTTTTATTGATTGATTGCCAATGCAAATTATTAATAGAAGAGGCGCTTCTAAAAGAAGAATCATTGATGACGGTCGATGAATGCTTAACAGCCATTAAGCAAGAAATTCGAAAAATTCATTTTGAACAATTTAAATACCAACATTATTTATTTGAAGATTTATCTTTGCGGTACCAAGTTTAACGAAAGTGACAAAAAGAATGGTTGAATCTAACAAGAATGTTCGTTGTTTTCTGTTATATAAAAAGATATGATAGTTTCTGTAGAAAAAATAAAGGAGACGATTCATGAACGCAAATCGCTTAAAGTTATTGATGATGGGGTTAATGGTTCTTGACCATATTAGTTATTTTGTTCCGCCAGGATGGGCACTGATTTTTCATGTAATTACTCGTTGTGTCGGTGTGTTTTTTGGTTACATGGCTGTAGAAGGGTTCAACTATACACGGAATGTTTATCGTTACAATGGTCGTTTGTATATTTGGGCAGCAATCATGTTTGTTGGAAATACGCTGCTAAATCATTTAGTGAATAATCCAGCTGTCGCTGTTCACAACAATATTTTCTTCACCTTAGCCCTTGGTGTCAGTATGTTAATTGTGACAAAAGCGATGCTAGAAATGCCAAAAATCAGTTTAAAAATTGTTTTATTGATTAGTATATTAGCAATTTTAGGAATAGGAGCAATGTTTGCTGAAGGTGGCATTGTGATGTTACCTTTTATGTTGATTACGTATTTAGCCAGAAAGAGACTTGTCTTACGGAACTGTTTATATGGTGCATTAGCGCTCTTTTTCTTAGTTACAAGTTTTCAATGGTTGGGAGATTGGCCAACGACAATTGAAATGTTAGCTTATAATTCTGATTTTATGTTTATCACTGTGTTACCATTTATATTGCTTTACAATGGTGAGAGAGGGAGCAAAGCACCATTTTTCAAATATTTATTTTACGGATTCTATCCGCTTCATTTATGGCTGATTGCATTGATAGCCAATTACGTTCATTAAACCTTTTTATATTAAAAAAATAAAAATAGCGACTCACATTTTTGTGAGTCGCTATTTTTTTAGATGGGTAAGATACTGATTCCTAAAAGAAGAGTGACAAGTAGAAAAACAAAAAGCACAATTCGCTTATCATGAACCAGTAAGGCAATGTATTCTCGGATTAGAGCAGTTGGTAAAAAATATAAGGCAGTTGGCGCCCCGACACCTTCAGCTTTTAAGCCGACACGATGGGCATACATAGCTCCTCGTAAGACATGATAGTTATTTGTTGAAAAAATAACAGAGGGTTGTTTAGAATCAGACGGCATCTTTTGCCAATCTGCCTGAATTATTGCTTTAGAAAACAACATATTTTCATAAGTGGTTGTGGATTGGCCCTCCATCAAAATTGCTTCTGCAGGAATATTTTGTGAAAGCAAATATTTTTTCATTGCGAAAGCTTCGGCCACAGGTTCGTCAGGACCTTTACCACCGCTGACTACAAATTTAGCGGTGGGATTTTTTTCATAATATTCAATCCCTTTATCTAACCGACTCTTCAAAAGTGGAGGTACTTCCTCGCTACGAATTCCCGAACCTAAAACAATGATATAATCAACCGCTTTTTTTAAAGGAATCATTTGGTACATCCATGAATACAAGACGTAAGCAGCAAATAGAAAGGTCAGTAAAAGATCCATTAACAATAGAAAAAGTAAGAACAGAAAAAGCATATAAGGTATTTGCGCTGTGCCAACTGATAATAAATATAGAAAGGCTGGTAAAGCAATTAATAAGTTCAGCCCTAAGCCCGCCGACAATTTAGCCGTGACACTTTTGCCTTCTTTCGTTTGCATCGTACGTGAGTTAAAAATAAAGTAAAGGCAAATGCCGATAAACACAGCGGGAATTAATAGATAAGCAATGGCCAAGGTAATTAGGTCGCCATTCTTAAAATGTAAATAAATTTTGTCTAATCCGATAAATAGTAAGGTGACTAATGACAATAAGGTGCCGGAAGCCAGAGTGATACCGCCGAGGATACTGCGGTTATTAATTTTTAATATACCAAATCCTAGTAGGGCGATAAACAAAAAGAATAGTAGTAGTGCCATTTAATTCCTCCTAAAAATAAGTATCTAAAGTATAACATGCTTTAGGATCTGACATAAATAAACAGCTGTGCCGAAGCATAAGTTTTCCTTTCATTCTTAGAAAAGAAGTTTTTTCATGAAAAGTAAATTAGATAACAATTGTTTAGAGAAAGAAAAGCTTGATTTACTAAGCTTTTCCTTCTCTATAAAAAATAT
This sequence comes from Enterococcus sp. DIV0183, assembly GCF_050541505.1. Classification (NCBI taxonomy): domain Bacteria; kingdom Bacillati; phylum Bacillota; class Bacilli; order Lactobacillales; family Enterococcaceae; genus Enterococcus; species Enterococcus sp. DIV0183. Next base: position 1,431,645 of record NZ_CP172932.1, on the reverse strand, counting down.
TAATGAGGACATAAAAATTAACAATTTGTATGCGTTTACATACTAAGGTAGATTTAAAGTGTAAAGAAGAAAAAATGAGGTGAGAAAATGATCACTGTTTCAATTGCAGGAGGTTCACAACCAGAGATTTTACAGCTAGTTAAAAAAGCACTAAAAGAAGCCGAGCAACCGTTGCAGTTTATTGTATTTGATACAAATGAAAATCTTGATACTGAAAATCTCTGGAAATATGTTCATTGCTCAGATGAGGCCGCGGTAGCACAGGAAGCTGTCAGTTTAGTTGCAACCGGTCAAGCACAAATTTTATTGAAAGGAATTATTCAGACCCACACATTACTAAAAGAAATGTTGAAAAGTGAGCATCAATTAAAAAATAAACCGATTCTTTCCCATGTAGCAATGGTGGAGCTGCCTGCAGGAAAAACCTTCTTGTTAACCGATTGTGCGATGAATATCGCTCCCACTCAAGCGACCCTCATTGAAATTGTTGAAAATGCTAAAGAAGTCGCCCAAAAATTGGGATTGCATCACCCGAAAATTGCTTTGTTAAGCGCAGCGGAAAATTTCAATCCTAAAATGCCTTCGTCTGTTTTAGCAAAAGAAGTCACGGCACATTTTAATGGTCAACAAGAGGCTACGGTTTTTGGGCCACTTTCGCTTGATTTAGCGACCTCTGAAGAAGCGGTTGCGCATAAACGTTACAGCGGTCCTATCATGGGGGATGCAGATATTTTAGTGGTCCCAACTATTGATGTTGGAAATTGTTTATACAAATCATTAACCTTGTTTGGGCACGCCAAAGTGGGAGGAACGATTGTTGGCACAAAAGTCCCAGTCGTTTTAACATCTAGAAGCGATTCAACAGAAAGCAAATTCCATTCATTAAGATTTGCCATGAGACAAGTTTAAAAAAAGGAGCAGAAAAAAATGGAAACAGTATTGGTTATTAATCCTGGCTCGACCTCCACGAAGTTAGCGCTTTTTGCTAATCATGATTGCTTGGCAGAAGAAACGCTTAGACATAGCGTCCAAGAATTGGCACCTTTTGAAAATGTTGTCAGTCAAACACCATTTCGAAAACAAATGATCGCGGAATTTTTAGAAACACATAACATCACACAATTAGCCGCTGTCGTGGGGCGTGGTGGTTTGCTTAAGCCTATTCCTGGCGGTACGTATCTTGTCGACCAACAAATGCTAGAAGACTTGCGGACAGAACGCTTTAATACCCATGCTTCAAATTTAGGGGCGATTTTAGCTAATGAGTTTGCAGAAAAATATCACGTGCCAGCCTTTATTGTCGATCCTGTTGTTGTAGATGAGCTACAGCCATTAGCCAGGATTTCTGGATTAAAAGGCATTCAGCGGCGTAGCGTTGGTCACGCCTTAAATCAAAAAGCGGTCGCTCGAAAAATCGCTGAGGATTTAGGGAAAACATATGAGCAAAGCAATTTTATCGTTGTTCATTTAGGTGGGGGCATTAGCTTGGGGGCGCATCAAAAAGGCCGCATGGTGGATGTGGTAAATGGGCTTGATGGTGAAGGTCCTTATACGCCAGAACGCAGTGGCGCCTTACCGCTCGTTGAATTTGCGCAATGGATACTTGAACAGGAGTTGACGATTAGCCAAGTGAAAAAGCTAATTGCGGGGAATAGCGGTCTTAAATCATACCTAGGTGAAACAGATTTACGGCATATCCAAGCACAAATAGCTGCAGGTGATCAAACAGCAAATTACTATTTAAAAGGAATGTGTTACCAAATCGCAAAAAGTATTGGCGAGATGGCCGTAGTTCTTGAAGGCACAATTGATGCAATTATTTTAACAGGGGGCGCAGCCTACTCGCAAACCGTTGTTCAAGAAATTAGTCAAAAAATCACTTGGATTGCACCAATTAAGGTTTACCCAGGTGAAATGGAGATGGCTGCTTTATATGAAGGCGTCAATCGAGTATTAACAGGGGAAGAACAAGCTTTAAATTATAGTGAAGCAAAAATTGAGCAGGAGTGATCAAAATGGCGGAACAAACAGATTTACTGATTTTAGGTGGCGGAACAGGAGGCTATGTAGCAGCAATTCGAGCTGCACAAAAAGGGCTAAACGTCACAATTGTTGAAAAATACAAATTAGGTGGCACTTGTTTGCACAAAGGCTGTATCCCTACAAAAGCTTTATTAAGAAGCGCAGAGGTTTTTGATACCTTAAAACAAGCGGCTTCTTTTGGGATTGAAACAGAGGCAGCGTCCATTGATTTTTCTAAAATACAACAACGGAAAGAAGGAATTATTGAGCAGTTACACAAAGGTGTTGAAGGCTTATGCAAAAAAAATAAAATCAAAATTTTAGCAGGCGAAGGTGCGATTTTAGGTCCCTCTATTTTTTCACCAGTCTCTGGCGCAGTGGCAGTTACGTTTAATGATCCAACACGGGAAGAAGAAATTATCGTTCCTAAAAATGTCATTATTGCGACAGGTTCTAGTCCTAAAACGTTACCTAATTTGCCACTGGATGAAGAATTTATCTTATCTTCTGATGGGATGCTTGAATTAGAAGAGCTACCAGAATCAATTGCAATTATTGGTGGTGGCGTTATTGGTGTCGAGTGGGCTTCTTTATTAAATAGTTTAGGTGTCACCGTAACTATCATTGAATTTTTGGATCGGTTACTTATAAATGAGAGTGCAACAATTTCTAAAGAATTAAAGAAACGTTTAGAGCAACGAGGAATTAACATTTTATTAGGTAGCAAAGTCCAAGAAGCGAAAGTTACCGGGCAGAAGGTTCAAATAGAAGTTGCAGGACAAGAAAGCCTCGCTGTTGACAAAGTCATGGTAGCAATTGGGCGTCAACCCAATATCAATAAGTTAGGGTTACAGAATACCTCAGTGAAATATACTGACAAAGGCATTGAAGTAAATGAATTTTATCAAACCACAGAAGGACATATTTATGCGATCGGTGATTGTATCGATACACTCCAACTAGCACATGTGGCTATGAAAGAAGGAGAGTTAGCTGTTCAGCATCTTTTAGGCGAGACAGTTGAACCTTTAAATTATACAAACGTGCCTCGAGGTGTTTATACAAATCCTGAAATAGCAAGTGTCGGCTATACTAGAGAAACTTTACCAGCAGATAAAGAAGTAGTGATTGGCACCTTCAATTTTAATGGTAATGGTAAATCACTTGTTTATGGAGAAACAGATGGCTTTATAGAAGTAATTCGTGACAAGAAGACCGATGATTTATTAGGGGTTTCTATGATTGGGCCACATGTCACGGATTTAATTGCCGAAGCAAGTACTGCCATGTATTTAGATGCCGCGCCCATTGAAATTGGTGAAGCAATCCATGCGCATCCAACAATGACAGAAGTATTGCAAGAAGCAGCCTTAGATACTTATGGCTTAGCGATTCACAAATAGAGAAAGGTTGATGAAAATGAAAACGCTTAAAAAATCGGGTTTATCAAAAGAAGAATTGATTCAGGCATATCGTCAAGTACTACGAGGACGTCGTTTAGACGAACGGTTGTGGCAATTAACAAGGATTGGTAAGACCTCTTTCAATATTTCTGGTCAAGGGGCAGAAGTTGCACAAGTAGCGATGGCGATGGCTTTTAATCCTCAAAAAGATTATTTTTTACCGTATTATCGTGATATGACCGCGTGCTTGGTTTGGGGCATGACCTCCAAAGATATTTTAATGGGTTCTTTTGGAAAAGAAGCGGATCCTTCTTCCCATGGTCGTCAAATGCCGAATCATTATGGTTCAAAAGAGCATAATATTGTTTCCTTCTCTTCAACAGTAAGTACACAAATGCCATTAGCAACAGGTGTTGGTTATGCAGCGCAACTTCAAAAAGCTGATTTTGTTGCATTGACCACCACTGGGGAAGGCTCTGCCAATCAAGGAGAAGTCCAAGAAGCTATGAACTTTGCAGGCGTAAAAAAATTACCAGTCATTTTTGTTGTTGAAAATAATGAATATGCGATTTCTGTCCCAATTGAAGAACAGTATGCCAATAAACGAATGGCCGATCGCGCGAAAGCTTATGGCTTTGAAGGTGTAACCGTTGATGGTAGTGATTTTACTGAAGTCTATCTAGCATTTAAAGAAGCAGTAAAAGCGGCTCGCGGGAAAAAAGGACCAAAATTGATTGAATTAATGGTTTCTCGCTTGACTTCTCATTCCGCTGACGATGATCAATCTGTTTATCGTTCAAAAGAAGAAATTGAAGAGATGAAAAAGAATGATGCAGTGAAGCTTTTTGAAAAACAATTATTAGAAGAGGGCTATTTAACAGACGAAGACATTGCCAAAATTGATGAAGAAATTCGTACAGAAATCAATCAAGCAACGGATGAAGCAGAAGCAATGCCAGATCCTGTACCGACATCAATTTTAGAAGAAGTGTATGCAAAATAAGAGAAGAGGAGAAGAAATATAATGGCTGAGATGACTTATTTAGAAGCAATTAACTTAGGAATTTCTGAAGAAATGGCTCGTGATGAAAAAGTAGTTATTTTTGGAGAAGATGTCGGCGGCGACAAAGGCGGCGTGTTCGGTGTAACAAAGGGCTTGGCTGCTAAATACGGTGACGAGCGTTGTTTTAATACACCGTTAACAGAAGGCTTAATTGGTGGTTTAGCTGTCGGCTTAGGTTTAATGGGCTATCGCGCAATTGGTGAATTTCAATTTGCGGATTACATTTTGCCTGCAACCAATCAATTGTTATCAGAGGCTCGGACAATGCGCTATAGAACAAAAGGCGATTGGACTGCGCCAATCGTTTATCGGACCCCTTATGGCGGCGGTGTTCGTGGTGGGCTGTATCATTCTCAGTCTACAGAAAAAGTTTTTTGTGGACAACCAGGATTAAGAGTGGTGACCCCCTCTAATCCTTATGATGCAAAAGGGATGATTAAAGCAGCGATTCGTTCCGATGATCCAGTCATTTTTTACGAACATAAGCGTTTATATCGTTTACTAAAAGATGAAGTGCCTGCAGATGATTATATCGTACCAATTGACAAAGCCAATGTCGTTAGAACGGGTAGTGATTTAACCGTGATTAGTTACGGCATGACCTTGCAATTAGCTTTAGCTGCGGCGGAAAAACTAGCCGCTGAAGGAATTGATGCCGAAATCGTCGATGTTCGCTCATTATATCCTTTAGATCGCGAAACATTAGTAGCTGCAGCTAAGAAAACAGGGAAGGTTTTACTCGTAACAGAAGACAATAAAGAAGGCAGCGTGATGAGTGAAATTGCGGCAATGATTTCAGAAGATGCTCTCTTTGATTTAGATGCACCGATTCAACGACTTGCAGGACCTGATTGTCCAAGCATGCCTTATGCATTACCTTTAGAAAGAGAATTTTTAATCAATGAAGAGCAAGTATTAGCAGCAATGAAAGAATTAGCAGAATTTTAATTGAAGCAAGGAGGAAAAAATAAATGGCCACAAAAGAAATCAAAATGCCTCATCTAGGCGAAAGTGTCACAGAGGCAGCCATTGTCCAATGGTTAGTTAAACCAGGAGATTCAGTGAAACGTTATGATCCCTTAATGGAAGTCGTTTCTGATAAAGTCACCACGGAAGTCCCATCAGATTTTGATGGTGTAGTAAAAGAATTTCTGATTTCTCTAGATACAGATGTGCCCATCGGAACAGCGGTGATGACGTTAGAGACAGAAGAAACAACCGAAAAAACAGAAGAAGCTACTTTAGCACCAGTGAAAGAAGCAAGTGCGGAACAAGCACAAGAACATGAAACGGTTGAAACAACAAGCACTGCGACGTCCCATCAAAAAAATAATGGTCGTTATTCCCCAGCAGTCCTTAAAATTGCCCAAGAAAAAAAGATTGATTTAACACAAGTTACAGGGACAGGTCGTGATGGTCGAATTACTAGAAAAGATGTTACAAACTTTACACCAACACAGGCAAGAACGCCTGAGAAAACAGTGAGTCCAGGAACTAGCCCTTCAATTTCAGAGGAGCCAGTTGCTTCGCAAAATGAAAGCGCCGCAACAGCTAGTCCAACTGAAACAACCACAGATAAAATTGTCTCTGCAGATCCTGTACGTAAAGCAATTGCTAAAAAAATGGTCCAAAGTGTCAACGAAATCCCTCACGCTTGGTTAATGGTGGAAGCGGATGTGACCAACTTAGTCCAACTTAGAAATTCATTAAAAGATGAATTTAAACAACAAGAAGGCCTGTCTCTAAGCTTCTTCCCATTTTTTGCCAAAGCAGTCATTCAAGCGTTAAAGAAAAATCCAAAAATCAATACATCTTGGGATGATGGCTCAATTATTTATCATAAAGATGTTAATTTATCCATAGCTGTAACGACAGACGAGCATCTTTACGTGCCAGTGATTCAACAAGCGGATAACTATTCGATTGCAGGGCTAGCTAAAGAAATCAATCGCTTGGCACAAGAAGTCCGACAAGGAACGCTAGCAAGCAAAGAAATGCAAGGAGGGACCTTTACTCTTAATAATACTGGAACACTAGGTTCCGTCCAATCGATGGGAATTATTAACCATCCACAAGCTGCGATATTACAAGTAGAGTCAATTAATAAACGCCTTGTGCCAACCGCAGATGGAGGCTTTAAAGTGGCAGATATGGTTAATTTATGTCTTTCTATTGATCATCGAATTTTAGATGGACAACAAGCAGGTAAGTTCTTGCGAGATGTTAAAGATAATTTAGCGAAATATAATGCGGATACGGATGTATATTAAAAATCGTTCCTTGCTTTAGTTAAATAAAAAGCGCCTCAAAGAAATAAGCGCTCTTCTTTGAGGCCGCTCTTTATCTAATAGAAAGTTCAATCATTCTCAAACTTGTTCTAAAAAAACAAAAATAATCAATAGGAGTGTTGAAAATGCCCACTGATAAACTGGATGCTCAATTAACCCCAAGAATATTTTTTAACAAAGTGTTAGCTGGAACAGCTTCCGGCACCATTATCGCCTTAATTCCCAATGCTGTATTAGGAGCCATTTTAAAATATTTTGCAGAATACAAGATTATCGAAATGATTATTCATGCGGCGCAAATTTTCCAACTAGCCACCCCTTTAATTATTGGTGGACTGATTGCTTTTCAATTTGGCTTAACGCCACAAAAAATGATGATTGCTGGCGGTGCAGCATTTGCTGGCTCTGGCGTGATTAAATTTAATTCAGAAGTGAAAGGCTTTATTGGTGCAGGCACTGGTGACATCATTAATATTATGATTACCGCTTCTGTTGCAGTCTTACTTTTATTAGTCATCGATAAAAAATTCGGTTCAGTGGAAATCATTGCTTTACCGATCGTTGTTGGAGTAGGTGCAGGCTTGTTTGGCATGTTGATTTACCCATATGTGACACAGATCACGGTCGCCATTGGTAAAGTGATTAACAATTTTACTGATTTCCAGCCAATTATCATGAGTATTTTAATTGCTTGTTCATTTGCTGCACTGATTATTTCACCAATCACTACTGTGGCAATCGGTTTGGCGATTCAGTTGAATGGCTTGTCTGCAGGTGCTGCTGCAATGGGAATTGCAGCTACAACTGTTGTTCTTGTGATTAATTCTTGGAATGTCAACCAATCAGGAGTGACACTGGCTGTCTCTTTGGGCGGCATGAAAATGATGATGCCTAACTTATTTAAATACCCAATTATTTTAATTCCTTGTTTATTTACAGCGACTATTTCAGCAATTCCTGTGGTTCTATTCAACATTTCAGGAACCCCACAATCGGCTGGATTTGGCTTGGTTGGACTCGTGGGGCCACTTGCTTCGTTGGATGCGGGCTTAGGGATCTTACCCTTACTCTTTTCTTGGTTTGTTGTTCCAATTGTTGCGGGTTTATTCTCAAAATTCTTATTTGAAAAAGTGTTGAAACTTTATGATAGTAAAGTCGTCTTTGCTTATCAAGGCTAGATTATCCATTAATTTTCTTTAATGATTTGGATAAAATCTCTAACATCTTCTGTCATACTAAAATCGCGGCGCAAAGCAATGCCGATGGGGAAATAGTCAAACTTATCTTTTAAAGGAATCCATTTCAGTCCCTGACTTTTTCCCACTTCATAATATTCAATCGGCAGCAAACAAATCGAATTATTTTTTTGTAAACTATAAAGAAGTACTTGTAAATCATCGTTATGCAAAATGATATTCGGCTCATAACCGAAGCTCCGAGTCCGATCTAGTAGTAGGCGACCAATCATAAAATTATCACTTAACGATGAAAATCGTTGATCTTTCAAATCTTTAAAAGTTAATTTTTCATATTGGGAGAGAGGATTTGATTCTGGTACTACGACATAAACATGGTAGCCTTTGGTAGTCGTTTCTAAAGGTTCAATATGAATAATTTCAGGTAAGGTATTTGGGAAAGAAATTAGTCCCATATCAATTTCTTTATTTGCTAACATCGTTTGTAATTTTGGCGAGCCATCTTGCTGTAATATTAAATTCACATGTGGATGGGTTGTTAAAAATCGTGAAATTTCTTTCATAAATTGTACAGCAAATAAAGTAGTTAAGCCTAAACGCAATTGCTTTTTAACTGGTTTCTGGTTCATTTCACGAATATCTGTTACCAATTGATCGAATTGAAAAACAACTTCTTGGCCATGTTCATATAAATAAACACCTGTATCGGTTAATTGAAACGGTTGATCAGAATGATCAAACAACGCTGTGCCTAACTCAGATTCCATTTTTTTCAATGCTAAAGAAAGTGTTGGTTGGGTGACAAATAAATTGCGAGCGGCCGCCGATAAACTGCGGGTATTAACAATTTCAATGAAGTACTTTAAAAGCTGAATATTCATCAGAAACTCCCTTCCTTTTTAAAAGCGCTTACATAAATGCGCTTGGATAAAAAATAACAAATAGATCACTTATAATATAACATATGTTTTGCCTTTTTATTGCTATAAAAGTAAGAGATAGAGATTTTCTTAGCAGATTTTTACCTAAAAATAAAAAATTGAACGGAGGAAAAGAAATGAAGATTATTATCGCAGGTGCTGGCGCTATGGGCAGTCGCTTTGGACTAATGTTACATCAAGCAGGAAATGACGTTATTTTTGTTGATGGTTGGCCAGAACATATTGAAGCAATAAGAAAAAACGGGTTAGTTGCTGATTTTAATGGCGAAGTGATGACCGCTAAAATTCCTATTTATCCTCAGACAGAAGTAGCAAGCATCGATTTTACAGCAGACTTAGTTATCCTATTTACAAAAGCAATGCAACTGGCAGGAATGCTTGAAGCATTAGAACATTTCCTTAATAAAAATACGAAAGTTTTATGCTTGTTAAATGGAATTGGGCACGAAGATATTATCAAAAAATACGTGCCATACGAAAATATTTTATTAGGAAACACAATGTGGACCGCTGGGTTAGAAGGACCTGGCAAAGTAAAATTATTTGGCAATGGTTCGATTGATTTACAAAATTTAGGAGCGCAAAGTGAACAAGCAGCAGAAGCAGTCATTAAGGTATTAAATAACGCTGGCTTAAATGCACGTTATTCTGAGAATATTTTATCATCCATTTATAAGAAGGCCTGTGTGAATGGAACAATGAATGGTTTATGTACTTTGTTGGATTGTAATATGGCAGACTTTGGCGAAACAGAGCAAGCAGATCAAATTGTTCAACAAATAGTTAATGAATTTTTAGCAGTCGCTGAAGTGGAACAAGTTACGTTAGATAAACAAGCAGTTCTTCAACAAATCCGCTCGTGTTATAATCGAGAAACAATTGGTTTGCACCATCCATCGATGTATCAGGACTTAATAACCAATCATCGTTTAACCGAAATTGATTATATCAATGGAGCAATTGTTCGCAAAGGGAAAGTCTATGGGATTGCTACACCGTACTGTCAGTTTTTAACAGAGTTAATTCATTGTAAAGAAAATTTACTTCATGCTAAATAACAAGTAAAAACAGAAATATTCTTGAGTCGGTCTTGAGAAGAGCTTGACCTACTTCTTTCTATACTTTGCCAGTGTACAAGGCTGAGACAAAATCCAAAGTGAGTTTGGCTCAGCTTTTTTGTTTTTTAAAGAACACTACAGAAAATAAATCAAATCCGTGAAAAATATGTTAAACTAGAGAAGGTGTTTTTTCGCAAGAATCTACGCGGAACACAGGACTCGTTGAAGAATTGAATCAAAGAAACAATGTGTTAAAGAAGGGATTTGAACAGATTATGACCATTCAATGGTTTCCCGGCCATATGGCCAAAGCAAGAAGAGAAGTTTCTGAAAAAATCAAATATGTCGATATTGTATTTGAACTAGTTGATGCGCGGTTACCGCTTTCTTCCCGTAACCCAATGATGGACCAAATTGTCCAACAAAAACCACGATTAGTCCTTTTAAATAAAGGGGACTTAGCAGATAACGACCAAAATAAAAAATGGCAACATTACTTTCAAAAGAAAGGATACCAAACCCTAGTCATCAATGCCCAACAAAATAAAGGAATCAATAAAATTGTGCCAGCAGCCAAGGAAGCGTTAAAAGAAAAATTGGCTCGTGAACAGGCGAAAGGCTTGAAACCGCGTGCGATTCGCGCCATGTGTATTGGGATTCCCAACGTTGGTAAGTCAACCTTAATGAATCGTTTAGTCGGAAAAAAAATTGCGCAAACTGGGAACAAGCCAGGCGTGACAAAAGGACAACAATGGTTACGCTCTGGTTCCCAATTGGAATTACTGGATACACCAGGGATTCTCTGGCCAAAATTTGAAGATGAAGAAATTGGAAAAAAATTAGCTTTAACTGGCGCTATAAAAGATCAATTATTGCATCTAGATGATTTGGCGATTTATGGATTAGAATTTTTTGCACGTTTTTATCCGCAACGTTTGACGGAACGATATGGTTTAACAGAGGAAGAGCTATTTTTACCTGCCCCAGAACAATTGATGTTAATTAGCCAAAAACGTGGTTTTAGAGATGATTATAATCGAGCCAGCGAAATGATTATTTTAGAAATTCGCAGTGGAAAATTAGGTACGTATACTTTGGACCGCTGGGAAGAACTAGGAGACGAATAACATGGCAAAAGAGTCGATTCAGGCAATCAAAGAAGCGTTGTTAACTGTCACTGATGCAACCGATGAACGATTAGCAAGCTGGCGAGAAGATGAACGTTCAGGAGTGCAACAAGCGATCAAACAATGGGAACGTCGCCAGTTAGCCAAAGAAAAAGAGTGGCAACTTTTTAAAGAAATGAGTCAATTTGAGGAAGCGGCCTATAAAAAAGGCCATCGTTTAATTGCAGGAATTGATGAAGTAGGCCGCGGACCATTAGCTGGCCCTGTTGTGACAGCTGCAGTTATTTTACCGAAAGATTGTCAATTATTAGGTTTAAATGATTCAAAAAAACTATCTGCTAAAAAACGGGAAACGTTATATAACCAGATTCAAGAACAGGCTGTCGCTATCGGGTTAGGTATCGCTGATCAAGGAGTCATTGATCAAATTAATATTTATCAAGCAACTAAACAAGCGATGAAAATGGCAATTGACGATTTAGCTTTTGCACCAGATTATTTATTAATTGATGCAATGCAGTTAGACGTTCCCCAACCACAAGAAAGTTTGATTAAAGGGGATGCGCGCTCCATTTCGATTGCAGCAGCCAGTATTATTGCAAAAGTAACAAGAGATCGATTAATGGAAGAATATGATGAATTATATCCTGGATATGGATTTAAAAACAATGCAGGTTATGGAACAAAAGAACATCTTCTCGGGTTAGAAAAATACGGTGTAACACCCATTCATCGACGTACGTTTGCGCCAATAAAAGATATGATTTAAAAATAAAACACTTTTTTTACGTATTCTTATTTTAAGAAGATGTGAAAGAGGTGTTTTTTGTTGGAAATTTTACAACGACAATTATTATTTAAATTAGCGGTATGCCAAGGAATTGGCAATTTAGGGATCTTAAAAGTGTTACAAGAAGCTATCGCACAAAAGCGTGTTGATTTTTCCAGTACAGAAATTATTAGAATTGCTGAAATCAAGAAATATCGTGAATTATTTGAACAATCTTGGTTACACCATACGATTCATAGTGAAGCGTTATATATACGACAATGCCAACACCAATTTATGACAATTTTAGATGCCGTCTATCCTAAATTATTACGAGAAATTTATAATCCACCAGCAATTCTTTTTTATAGAGGAAATTTACAATTGTTAAGTAGAAGGAAAATTGGCATCGTCGGCGCTCGCTATGCCACTTCGTATGGGTTAAGAGTGACTGAAGCTCTGGTTCCTAAAATAGTCAAAGAAGGATTCACAATCGTCAGTGGTCTTGCCAAAGGCATTGATAGTCGTAGCCATGAGATGGCCATCCAGAACGGGGGTCAGACAATTGGAATTTTAGGCACTGGATTAGATGTATATTATCCGTATGAAAAGAAAGAATTACAGCAAACTATGAAGCAGAATCAGCTTGTTTTAACAGAATATGTGAATGGGAGTGGGCCGAAAAAATATCATTTTCCTGCACGTAATCGCATTATTGCTGGATTATCTTTAGGGGTCTGCGTGATGGAAGCTCGTAAGAATAGTGGCTCTTTAATTACTGCACAAGCGGCGATGGATTACGGGCGCGAGGTATTTGCCGTACCGGGAAGTATTTTCCAGTCTTTTTCAACAGGCTGCCATGAATTAATTCAGGACGGCGCTAAATGTGTTCAGACAATTGATGATATTTGTGAAGAATTGTGACTTTTACTAATTGTGAATTGACAACCTACGTTCACTTCGGTACTATTTAATCAGATTTTAATCTTTTGGTTGGTAGTTAGGAGTGTCTAAATGGAAACGGTTGTTAGAAAAAGATGGTTGTTTGGTATGCAGCTACTGGGCTTTTTGATTTTGGATCAAATTCCTTTGATGATGGTCTCAGTTGTTCAATTTTCTACAGAAAATTTTTGGTTTCGCTTTGTTAGTGGATTAGTGGCTGTTGGACTTGGTGCCTATTTCGTCTATCTATTTGTTGCTTTTTTGAAAAAGAAAAAGCTCATAACTTGGACTTTTTTAGGAATCAAAGAAACCTTGCCAGTGGTCTTGTTAGGTTTGGTGATAATCTTTTGTGTGGGAATATTTGGTGATTTCTTATTACGTCTGGAAGGATTAGAGACGACCTCTAACCAACAAAGTGTTGAAGAAATTGTCCAATCTATTCCTAAAGGGCTTATACTTATTTTTGCAGGTGTGATTGGGCCAATTTTCGAAGAGGGAATTTTTCGTGTCGGGATTCAAGCGTTTTTCAAGCCAGCTTCAAAAATAGGCATACTCGTTTCTTCTATTTTATTTGCACTTGTGCACACGCCCACAGATATAGGTAGTTTTATTATTTATTGGGGCATGGGTTTAGCGTTAAGTTGGGTCTATCTACGCACGGGTCGCTTTGAAGCTGCTGTCTTGACTCATTTTATTTGGAATGTTTTGGGTATTTTAATGCTTTAGGATAAAATCTATAAATCATAGGCATTTTTTATTTATAAATTCGGACAGTCAAACAGAAATGACAGAAATGTTAGAAAGCCTAGTCTTGACAAACCTGTTCTATATAGCATATGATGTATTACGATTTGTGCGTTTTTTACATATATTATATAGTAGGAAAGCGAACGCGAAAGGAGCTAATTGAATGGCCTATAAGTATCTCGTGATTGTAGAATCACCTGCCAAAGCCAAAACAATTGAAAAATATCTAGGAAGAAACTACAAGGTGGTTGCCAGTGTTGGTCACATTCGCGATTTACCAAAAAGTAAAATGGGGATTGATATTGAAAATAATTATGAACCTCATTATATTTCGATTCGCGGAAAAGGCGATGTCATCAAAAGTTTAAAAGCGGCTGCAAAAAAAGCTGAAAAAGTCTATCTCGCAGCCGATCCGGACCGAGAAGGTGAAGCAATTGCTTGGCATTTAGCTTATCTTCTTGGCCTTGATTTAAAAGATAAAAACCGTGTGGTATTCAATGAGATCACTAAAGAAGCGGTAAAAGCGGCATTTAAAGAACCTAGAACCATCAACGTTGATTTAGTTGATGCACAACAAGCACGGCGCATTTTAGACCGTTTAGTTGGATACTCGATTAGTCCTATTTTATGGCGTAAAGTAAAAAAAGGTTTGAGTGCTGGTCGTGTGCAATCTGTTGCTTTAAAAATGATTATTGATCGAGAAAATGAAATTCGAGAATTTAAACCTGAAGAATATTGGAGCATTGATGGGAATTTCCAAAAAGGTCGCAAGAAATTCAAAGCAAATTTCTGGGGCGTAGATGGTAAAAAGAAAAAATTACCAAATGCAGAAGCGGTGAAAGAAATCACTTCTCGAATTGACGGTAAAGATTACGATGTTACAAAAGTTGAGAAAAAAGAACGGAAACGTAATCCTGCATTACCTTTTACAACCAGTAGTTTACAACAAGAAGCGGCACGTAAATTAAATTTCCGTACCCGTAAAACCATGATGGTTGCGCAACAATTGTATGAGGGAATTGCTTTAGGTAAACAAGGCACTGTGGGGCTGATTACCTACATGCGTACAGACTCAACCAGAATTGCCGATTCTGCCAAAGCAGAAGCTGCTGAATTCATTGAAAAGACCTACGGAGATGAGTTCTCAGCACATGGCGGCCGCAAAGCAAAAAATACGCAAGGTGCACAAGATGCCCATGAAGCGGTTCGTCCGTCAAGCGTTTTAAGAACACCTGATGAAATGAAGAAGTATTTAGATAAAGATCAATTAAAATTATATACTCTTATTTGGTCGCGCTTTGTTGCTAGTCAAATGACACCAGCGATTTTAGATACCATGAAGGTCACGCTTCAACAAAACGGCGTAACGTTTATTGCCAATGGCTCCAAAGTGAAATTTAAAGGGTTTATGCAAGTATATGTTGAAGGACGCGATGATGGTAAAGAAGACAAGGAAAATATTTTACCTGAATTAGTGGAAGGTGACGTTGTTAAATCGGTCGATATCGAACCGAAACAACACTTTACTCAACCACCGGCTCGTTTTAGTGAAGCCACGTTAATCCGGACTTTAGAAGAAAATGGTGTGGGCCGACCATCAACGTATGCGCCAACATTAGAAACCATTCAACGGCGTTATTACGTGAAGCTAACCAATAAACGGTTTGAACCAACGGAATTAGGTGAAATTGTGAATTCCCTAGTTTCAGAGTTTTTCCCACAAATTGTCGATACACATTTTACAGCGACAATGGAAACGGACTTAGATAAAGTCGGTGAAGGCCAAGAAAAATGGGTTGAAGTTGTCGATCGTTTCTACAAGCCCTTCGAAAAAGAATTAAAAAATGCCGAAGAAAAGATTGAAAAAATCCAAATTAAAGATGAACCAGCAGGCTTTGACTGCGAACTATGTGGACATCCAATGGTGATTAAACTGGGTCGCTACGGAAAATTTTATGCATGTAGTAATTTCCCAGATTGTCGGAATACAAAAGCGATCGTTAAAGAAATTGGCGTGACGTGTCCTGTGTGTCACGAAGGACAAGTTATCGAACGCAAATCAAAGAAAAATCGGATTTTCTATGGCTGTAGTCGGTACCCAGAGTGTGACTTCACTTCTTGGGACAAACCAGTAGGCCGACCATGTCCAAAATGTGGGCAATATTTAGTAGAGAAAAAAGTTAAAGGCGGCAAACAAGTCGTTTGTATCAATGGCGATTATGAAGAAAACGTCCAAAAATAAGAAAAATTGAGACCGAAGAATTTACTTCGGTCTTCTCTTTTAGTAAAATGAATTGAGTTTGTAAGAGACAGCTCTTAACTTCTTGACATAGAAAGGAATTTTTATACATGACAAAAAAAGTCACAATTATTGGTGCCGGTTTAGCCGGAAGTGAAGCGGCATGGCAAGTGGCCAATGCTGGGGTACCAGTTGATTTATATGAAATGCGCCCTGTCAAAAAGACACCAGCGCATCAAACAGAAAATTTTGCAGAGTTAGTTTGTTCTAATTCATTACGTGGAAATAGTTTAACCAATGCGGTAGGTGTTTTGAAAGAAGAAATGCGCCGTTTAAATTCAATCATTATTGGTAGTGCAGATCAAACCGCCGTACCAGCTGGCGGTGCCTTAGCAGTTGACCGTGATTCTTTTTCTGAAACAATCACTGAAAAAATTAAAAGTCATCCATTAATTACAATCAAAAATGAAGAGATCACTGATATTCCGGAAGGGATTGTAATTATTGCAACGGGGCCCTTAACCTCTGAAAGCTTATCTCAAAAAATTCAAGAATTTAATGGTTCTGAAGGCTTTTATTTTTACGATGCAGCAGCACCAATTATTGATAAATCAACAATTGACATGGATAAAGTTTATTTAAAATCTCGTTATAACAAGGGGGAAGCGGCTTACTTAAATTGTCCGATGACTGAAGAAGAGTTCAATGCTTTTCATGAAGCACTAGTCAATGCAGAAGTGGTTCCTTTACGCACGTTTGAAAAAGAGAAGTTTTTCGAAGGCTGTATGCCCATCGAAGTAATGGCGCAACGTGGCATTAAAACCATGTTGTTTGGCCCAATGAAACCTGTCGGACTAGAAGACCCTAAAACAGGTAAACGCCCTTATGCTGTAATTCAATTACGTCAAGACAATGCTGCAGCTTCTTTATACAATATTGTTGGTTTCCAAACGCATTTAAAATGGGGTGAACAAAAACGAGTATTCCGTATGATTCCGGGATTAGAAAATGCTGAATTTGTTCGCTATGGCGTCATGCACCGTAATAGTTTTATGAATTCTCCAGAGTTGCTAAAACCAACCTACCAATCAAAAAAACGTGACGATCTGTTTTTTGCTGGACAAATGACTGGTGTTGAAGGATATGTTGAAAGCGCGGCAAGTGGTTTACTCGCAGGTATTAACGCAGCTCGTCTTGCCAAAGGGGAAGAGCCGATTGAATTCCCTCGCGAAACGACTTTAGGAAGTATGGCTTATTATATTACACATGCAGAAGGCAAACATTTCCAACCAATGAATGCAAACTTTGGGCTTTTCCCAGAGTTACCTGAACGAATTCGTGACAAAAAAGAACGCTATGAAGCAATTGCTAATCGGGCCTTAGATGTCCAAGCTCAAGTTATCCAATCTTTAGACTAAATTAGAAAAAATATGAGAAAAGACTGAGCATCATTGCTAAGAAATGCGATGATACTCAGTCTTTTAATTTTTAGAAAAAAATAACAAAAGCTAAAGAATAGTTAAAATTGTGAACATATTTAGAAATATTGATTAAATTCTGACAACTTAATTGTCTTTTGAAAAAGGTTATGCTAAAGTTACTTTGTAATCGAATGAGGAGGGCTATCACATGGAAGAAAAGAATTGGCCTGAGTTATTTGCTCGTTATCTTATTGTCGAAAGAGGCTATTCAGAAAAAACAAAAAAAGCATATCAAGAAGATATACAACATTTTTTTTCGTTTTTAAAGACTTCAGGTAATGACAATTATTTGACTGTGGAACATTTGGATGTTCGGGCTTATTTGAGCGAATTATACGATCAGGAATATAGCCGTAATTCGATTAGTCGAAAAATTGCCAGTTTGCGTTCTTTTTATCAATTCTTATTAAAAAATGAAGCAATCCAAGAAAATCCTTTTTCCTATGTTCATATGAAAAAGAAACAGTTACGGTTGCCCCGTTTTTTTTATGAAAAAGAAATGGATGCATTATTTGAGAGCGCACAAGGGGAGCAACCGCTTGATTTGAGAAATCAAGCATTACTAGAAGTTCTGTATGGGACTGGTATTCGGGTCAGTGAATGTGCGAACTTAACGGTGGACGCAGTTGACTTTCAAGCTTCTGTTTTATTGGTTCACGGAAAAGGAAATAAAGACCGTTATGTGCCTTTTGGTTCATTTGCACAAGACGCCTTAAAGGATTACTTAGAGAATGGCCGCGCGCTATTAATGACAAAATATCAAAAAAAACATCCGTATGTCTTTGTTAATCATCATGGTGAACAAATCACGCCAACAGGGATTGAATATGTCTTAAACCAACTAATTAAAAAAAGTTCATTAAATGCGGAAATTCATCCCCACATGTTACGCCATACATTTGCGACACACTTATTAAATAATGGCGCCGATATGCGGACAGTTCAAGAATTATTAGGACATGCTAATTTATCAACAACTCAGATATATGCGCATGTGACAAAAGAAAGTTTACAAAAAAATTATCGAACGTTTCATCCTCGTGCATAATGGAGGTAAACGTCTAGGAGGAACAATAATGGTTGAATCACAATTTCACTCTACAACAATTTGTGCAGTCGAAAAAGATGGAAAATTTGCAATGGCTGGTGATGGTCAAGTAACAATGGGCGAATCTGTCGTTATGAAAGGTACGGCCAAAAAAGTGCGCCGTATTTACAATGATGAAGTCGTTGTCGGTTTTGCAGGAAGTGTGGCAGATGCCTTTACATTAGAAGAAAAGTTTGAAGGAAAATTAAATGAATACAACGGAAACTTAACGAGAGCTGCGGTTGAGTTAGCCCAAGAGTGGCGTACACAACAGTCTATGCAAAAATTAGAAGCTATGCTGATTGTGATGAATAAGGAAGAAATGCTCTTAGTTTCAGGAACTGGGGAAGTCATCACACCAGACGATGGTATTTTAGCAATTGGTTCAGGCGGTAATTTTGCTTTGTCCGCTGCAAGAGCCATGAAAAACTTTGGCGATAAAGAAATGCCAGCGAAAGAGATTGCTAAAAATGCCTTAAATATTGCTGCAGATATCTGTGTATTTACGAATCATAATATCATTGTAGAAGAATTATAAGCGAGGGAAAATCCATGAATGAATTAAACAAAACACCAAAAGAAATAGTCAAAGAACTAGATCAATATATTGTTGGACAGCAAGCTGCCAAAAAATCAGTGGCGGTAGCTTTACGTAACCGCTATCGTCGCTTGCAATTAGAAGAAAATATGCAACAAGATATTACGCCTAAAAACTTACTAATGATTGGACCAACAGGTGTTGGTAAAACTGAGATTGCTCGTCGTCTCGCAAAAATTGTCAATGCGCCTTTTGTAAAAGTTGAAGCAACCAAATTTACAGAAGTAGGCTATGTCGGTCGGGATGTCGAATCAATGGTTCGGGATTTAGTAGAAAATGCGATCCAAATTGTTGAAAAACAACAATACAGTCGCGTGTATGCGCAAGCGTTAAAAAAGGCCAATCAACGTTTAGTCAAAGTATTAGTGCCTGGAATTAAAAAAGAACAAAAACAGGCTGGCGGTAATCAATTTGAACAAATGATGAACATGTTTAACATGGCTCAGCAACAGCAAGAAGGACAAGAAGAAGTAACGGAAGATATTCGAACGAATCGCCGAACAATTTTGGAACAGCTGGAAAAAGGTCTATTAGATAATCGTGAAGTAACAATTGAAATTGAAGAACCGAAGAAAACGATGCCAGCTATGAACAATGGCCTAGAACAAATGGGTATCGACTTAAATGAAACGTTAGGCGCTCTGTCACCAAAGAAAAAAATCGAACGTACTGTAACGGTGAAAGAAGCACAAGAATTATTAGTGAAAGAAGAATCAGCAAAAATTGTCAATGACGCTGATATCCATAGTGAAGCTATTCGTTTAGCTGAATCAAGCGGAATTATTTTTATCGATGAGATTGATAAAATCACCTCTAAAAGTCAACAAAATTCGGGCGAAGTCTCTCGTGAAGGAGTACAAAGAGACATTTTGCCGATTGTTGAAGGCTCTCAAGTTAACACGAAGTATGGTCCTTTACAAACGGATCACATTTTATTTATCGCTTCAGGTGCTTTCCACTTGTCAAAACCAAGTGACTTGATTCCAGAATTACAAGGCCGCTTCCCAATTCGAGTTGAATTAGATGATTTAACGGCGGATGACTTCGTAAGTATCTTAACTGAGCCAAACAATGCTTTAATTAAACAATATGTAGCATTAATTGGCACAGAAAATGTTTCAGTCATCTTTACAAAAGAAGCAATTGAACGGTTAGCACACATCGCTTATGATGTAAACCGTGATACAGATAATATTGGGGCGCGTCGTTTACACACAATTTTAGAACGTTTATTAGAAGATTTATTATATGAAGCACCAGATATGCAAATGGGTGAAATTACGATTACCGAAGCATATGTCAATGAAAAATTGAATGACATTGTTCAAAATGAAGATTTAAGTCGTTACATCTTATAAAAAAGGCTGGAGGAGAAAAGATGGCTACATTATTAGAAAAAACACGTCAAGTGAACGAGCTTTTGCAAAAAAACAATCTGTTTGACGTACAAGCAGAACTTCCGTACAACAAAATGGCAATGATTTTAGGGGATATTTTAGAAAGTAATGCGTATATTATTAGCAGTTCAGGGGATTTGTTGGGGTATACTGAAAAATTAGATGTTAATAATGCCCGTATCAAAAATATGTTTAAAGAGAAAAAATTTCCTCAAGGATACACCGAGGCCGTGGATATGCTCAAAGTAACCGAAGCCAATATTCCAATAGATAGTGATTTAACTGCATTTCCTTTTGAATCACGAGAGCTGTATCCGTTTGGGTTAACCACTATTGTGCCTTTGTACGGTGCTGGCAAACGCTTGGGTACGATTATTTTAGCGCGTGTTGAAAAATCCTTTAACGAGGATGATTTAGTGTTAGCTGAATATAGTGCGACCGTTGTCGGCATGCAAATTTTGTATCATCAATCCAGAACAATTGAAGCAGAAGTTCGCAGTGCGACTGCCGTGCAAATGGCCATCAACACTCTTTCCTATAGTGAATTAAAAGCCGTCCATGCCATTTTTGAAGCCTTAGATGGCGAAGAAGGTCGTTTAACTGCTTCAAGTATTGCAGATGAAATAGGCATTACTCGTTCCGTAATTGTGAATGCCTTAAGAAAATTAGAATCAGCTGGAATTATTGAATCACGTTCTCTTGGTATGAAAGGGACTTATTTAAAAGTATTAAATCAACAATTTATTAAAGAGTTGGAAAAATAAGCAATTGCTCGTATCAACTAGGAGGACAACGCAATGACTGTACAAATTGAAAATGAATTTCTAATCGCAACATTTGCTGAAGAAGGAGCAGAATTAGTAAGTTTACAATCAAAAGAAACCGGCATTGAATATATTTGGCAAGGAAATCCTGAATTTTGGGCCCGCCATGCGCCCGTACTTTTTCCGATTGTTGGTCGTCTAAAAGAAGATACGTATATGTACCAAAATCAAGCGTATCATTTAACTCAACATGGTTTTGCTCGTGATCAAGTATTTGATGTGATTGAAAAAGGTGGAGAAGAAGTTTCTTTTTCACTAAAATCAACAAAAGAAACCAAGAAGAAGTATCCTTTTGATTTTGAACTAGTGATTACTTATACATTAGAACACCAAGAATTGACTGTAAACTACCAAGTAGAAAATACAGGGAAAGAAGAGATGTATTTTGGGATTGGTGGTCATCCAGCCTTTAATGTACCTTTAGAATCTTCACTAACGTTTGAAGATTATTATCTAAGTTTTTCACCTAAAAAATCACGGACACAAATTCCCTTAGCAGGCCCGTTTATTGATTTAGCGAATAAAACGCTAGCCCAAACGAATACCAGCTTTGACTTAACGCATCAATTATTTGAAAATGATGCAATGATTTTTGAAACAAAAGGTCAAACAGCAATTACGATTGCCACAGACGAAAGTGACCATCAAGTCACTTTGAGTTATCCAGAAATGCCTTTTGTGGGGATTTGGTCACCGACACCGAAAGAAGCGCCTTTTGTCTGTATCGAACCTTGGTGCGGGATTGCTGATGCTGTCGACGCAACTGGCCAACTTGCTGAAAAATTTGGCATCAATAAGTTACCAGCTAACGAACTATTTAAAACACAGTATATGATTAGTGTAAAATAAAGAAAAAGGCTGTGAACATTATTTGTTCACAGCCTTTTTCTTTATTTTTTTGCACGTAAGCCAAAAGAAAGGCGACTTTCTGTTCCATTTTTAATTCGCTGAATGTTTTCACGATGACGGACAAAGATAAAAGTAGTCAAAGCAATCGCAATCACGGTTAATAACCAGTTAAATGTTGGTAAAATAGCTGGGACAGTGAAAGGCAAAATAATAGTAGAAAGTGTAATTAGTACAGCGCTAATCATACTTGTTAAACTCACCATACTGGTTAGATACAGACAAATCACAAAAATAAGAGCAGAATAAATAAAAAATGTGGGGCTGTATGCTAATAACATGCCAGCGCTAGTGGCTACGGCTTTACCACCTTTGAAATTGGCAAAAATAGGGAAGGTATGCCCTAAAACAGCTGCTACCCCAAAGAAGAGCGGATTCACGCCTTGTAAACCAAACAAATAGGGTAATGAAGTGGCTAAAGTTCCTTTCAAGATATCCATTAATAATACCGTAATTCCGGCAGGTTTCCCTAAGACACGAAATGTATTGGTTGTTCCTGTATTCCCACTCCCAAATTGGCGTATATCTTTTTTAAAGAAAAGTTTACCAATCCAAACACCTGAGGGAATCGAACCTAATAAATAGGCAACAAGTAACAAAATGACGATTTTCATCAAGTTAACCTCTTTCTTATTCAAACTAGGATTTATTTTATCATGAATAGAAAAACGGAACAACGTCTAATAACTAAAACAAGAAAAGTTTTTCTTTTGCTTGAGGAAGCGTTGACAAATGGCTGATAACCGTTATAATAAATGTGTGTCATTAGACAAAGACGTCTAATCACTGGTTTGAAAATTAGTTATCAACGAAGATACAATATATATGTACTTATGAAGTGTCAGGGAAAGAGGTGCGAATCCTCTACAGACCTACCTACTGTATGGTGGATGAAACCAATAAGACCACAGATTATTCTGGAAGGATTGGGAGTAAGAAGAAGCTAAGTCAGGATACCGGCTTGATAAGTCTAATCATTCTTTTGTAGGAAAAAGAAGGGGCTTTGAAGATAACTGGCTGAGTATATCATTAGCATAGTTAAGTGACTGCTTTTTTTCTATTGGAGAAAAAAGTGGTTTTTTTGTATTGTTTTGACGTTGAGACAAAGGAGGTTCATTTCAGAAAATTTTCCCCAAAATAAAATAGACGAATGCGAGGATGAAAAAATGAAAAAATTTACTTTAACAATGATGACTTTAGGTTTAGTAGCAACACTTGGCTTAGCAGGGTGTGGTAAACAGGAAAAGAAAGCAACTACCTCTTCTGAAAAAACAGAAGTAACGTTACCAACCAAAGACCGTAGCGGCAAAGAAATTACTTTACCCAAAGAAGCAACCAAAATTATTTCCCTAGTGCCATCAACAACAGAAGTGATTGAAGACTTAGGTAAAACCGACCAATTAATCGCAGTTGATACTCAAAGTAGCACAATGATGACTGATTTAAAAAAATTACCACAAATGGATATGATGGCTGTCGATGCAGAAAAATTGATTGCCTTGAAACCACAAATTGTTTATGTGAATGACATCAATTTAGCTAGCTCAGAAAGTGTTTGGAAACAAGTGGAAGATGCTGGAATTACAGTCGTTAATATCCCCACTAGTACAAGCATCAAAGCAATCAAAGAAGACGTCCAATTCATCGCGGATAGCTTATCTGAACATGAAAAAGGACAAAAGTTAATCAAAACAATGGATCAAGAAATCGACGAAGTAGCCAAAATTGGGAAAACTATTAAAAAACCAAAAACTGTTTTGTTTGAAGTGGCTGCCTTACCAGACATTTATAGTTTTGGTAATGGGACATTTTTAAATGAAATGATTGAAACAATTGGGGCAAAAAATGTTTTGGCAAATGAAAAAGGCTGGTTACCAGTGACAGAAGAAGCGGCCATTGCTGCAAAACCAGAAGTCATTTTAACCAATGTTAACTATATGAAAGATCCCGCCAAAGAAATTTTAGCTCGTAAAAACTGGGAAAGCGTTCCAGCAGTTCAAAACAAAGAAGTTTTCGAAATTGATAACATGTCTAGCTCTTTACCAAATAACCACATTACCAAAGCATTAAAACAAATGGCAAAAGCTGTTTATCCAGAGGAATACAAGGATTTAAAAGATGAGTAAAAAAACGTGTCTCATACTGATGCTCTTGATCAGTATGAGCATGCTCTTTTTGGGTATTAAAATTGGAAGTGTTCAGATTTCGTTAACGGATTTGCTTCAAATTTTAGTGAAAAAGACGGTTTCAGAAGACGGGATTTTAGAGGGAATCATCTGGAATGTTCGGTTACCGCGTGTCGTGATGGCCTATCTCGTGGGCGCAGGCTTAGCAGTAAGTGGCACGGTGATGCAATCGCTCTTAGGTAATCCTTTAGCTTCTTCGTATACTTTGGGCGTATCAGCGGGAGCATCCTTAGGCGCTGCGTTAATCATGGTAACTGGAGTAACTGCTTCGATCTTAGGGGCATTTTTATTGCCTTTAACTGGTTTTATCTTTGGCTTAGCAACGGTCTTTTTAGTTTTGTTATTTACGCAAACAATGGATAGTCAAATGTCCAATCAAACAGTTGTTTTAGTGGGAATGATTATGACCTTGTTTGTCGGTGCTATTTTGACGTTGATTACAGCACTTTTCCAAGATTATTTGAAACAATTAGTCTTTTGGCAAATGGGTAGTTTTTCTGGCAGTAATTGGCAAAAAATTGCTATTTATTGTCCAATCTTGCTTGTCAGTAGTCTGTTTCTTTGGTTTGATGCCAACGCATTGGATGTTCTAGGTTTAGGAGAAGAACATGCGATGTTAGCGGGAGTAGAAGTCAAAACAGCAAAACTACGCATTATTCTTTTGGCTAGTTTACTAGCAGGAAGTGCGGTTTCATTTGTCGGTGTGATTGGTTTTGTTGATTTAATAGCACCACATATTGTCCGTCGCTATCTAGGGGCGACTCATCGCTGGCTGATTCCCGGTTCAGCAATCTTAGGTGGGACCATCATGGTAATAGGGGACACAATTGCCCGCACGATTTTATCACCAAGAGAAATTCCCATCGGGGCCGTAACAGCCTTGATTGGAGCGCCATTCTTCTTGTATATTTACTTTAAAAAAAGGGGTGTTGCTGCATGATTGAATTAAAAGAAACAGCTGTAACGCTCCAACAAACCCCCATTTTAAAAGATATTTCCCTCGTTTTTCCGACAGGTAGTAAAACTTGTATTTTAGGTCCAAATGGTTGCGGTAAAACGACACTTTTAAAAACGATTGCCGGACTTGTCCCTTATAGTGGTTCTGTTTTAATTGATGGTCAAGAAGTTCATGGACAAAAGCGGAAGGAATTGGCAACGAAAGTAGCGATGATGAGTCAATTCACGACAGTTGCTTTTGATTATACGGTTTACGAAACAGTTTTGATGGGGGCGTATCGACAACAAGCACAACGTTTTTTACCGATTGTTTCTAAACAAGAAAAAGAACGAGTCCTTTATTATTTAGAACGCACGGGTTTATTGCCTTTAAAAGATAAAGTTGTCAATCAGCTTTCAGGAGGACAACAACAACGAGTATTTTTGGCTAAATTATTTGTACAAGATCCAGAAATTATTTTATTGGATGAACCCAATAATCATTTGGATATTCGGTATCAACAAGAATTGATTCAGCAGTTAAATGAGTGGAGTGCGCAAGAAGGGAAAACGTTAATCGGGGTGTTTCATGATATCCGTTTAGCGTTAACGCTAAGTGAAAAAATTGTGTTTATGAAGCAAGGGAAAGTGGCCGCGCAAGGTGATTTTCAAACGTTGGCTTCCAAAGAATTTTTACAAACAATTTTTGAAACAGATATTGTCTCCTATTTTCAGAAACAACATAAAGTTTGGGAAACTATTCAATAATTTTGACAAGTTTTTTGGAAACAGGTAAGATAAAGGCAAAGAATCAGAAACACAATGGCGTGTTTTAACAAATCGGCAAAGGAGCCCAAGACTAAGTACGTGATGGTACTTGCTTTGGGCTCCTTTTTTATGGAGGTAGCGATGAAACGAATCATTTTAATGGGAGCTATCGGTTGTGGCAAAACCACGTTATGTCAAGCTCTGCAAGGCAAAGAATTAATTTATGATAAAACACAGGCGGTGGAATTTCATACAGAAATGATTGATACACCAGGCGAGTTTATTTTGCATCGACAATATTATAATGCGTTAAACGTCACAGCGGCAGAAGCAGATGTGATCGGTTTGGTTCAAAGTGCTGTAGAAACACAACAAGTTTTTTCACCAGGATTTGGTAGTATTTTCCCGAAAGAAATCATTGGTATTTTAACCAAGATTGATTTAGCACAAGATTCTCAGCAGTTAGATATTGTTCGGCAACAATTAAAAAGTGCGGGTGCAACAAGAATTTTTGAAATTTCTTCTGTTGAAAAAATTGGCTTGCAAGAATTAGTAGATTATTTAGAGGAGGATGAAGCAGAATGAAAATTTATACAAAAACTGGCGATAAGGGAATGACGAAATTAGTCGGCAGCTCAACCGTCGCTAAGGATTCTGATCGAGTTGAAAGTTATGGAACGATTGATGAATTGAATTCTTGGGTCGGCTATATTATCAGCCAACTTCCACAAGAAAATCAAGAAATTAAAGAAGAACTAGAAGCTTTACAACATTTACTTTTTGATGCGGGAACAGATTTGTCAACACCGATTGAAGCACAACGACCATTTAAATTACAAAAGGAAAGTGTGCATTGGCTAGAACAGCGGATTGATTTCTACACTGCACAATCACCAGATATTGATCGTTTTATTTTACCTGGCGGAACCTCAGCAGCCAGTATGGTTCATGTGGCTCGGACGATTGCACGGCGCGCAGAACGCATCATTGTTCGTTTAAATTGGACAGCCAAAATTAACGAAGAGGTATTAATTTTTACCAATCGTTTATCAGATTATTTTTATGCGTTGGCTCGCTATTTAAATGTTCAAGCACAACGACCTGATGTTTTTTATGAACGAAGCGAAAAGGTTTTCCATAAAATTAAAGAAGATGGATTGTAAACAGTTGCTTTTCTAAAAAACTTATGGTAAATTTCAGATAGATTAAACGAATATTTTATGAAAAATATGAATGGAAGCCAGTGAGAATCTGGCACGGTCCCGCCACTGTGAAGAAGCAAGGTTGCTTTTAAGTCAGGTCTTTTCATTTTTTCATTATTGGGCATGCTGTTTCGAGGCAAAACAGGATGTTTCTTAACAACGCTTGTGTTGAAAATCCAGCCCAAGATATTTGTATTAATCCAATTAATGGCACGAGGAAGTGCTTTTGGGAATTTTGGGCTGGTCTTTCAATGTTGAAGGAGATTTCAGGTACAATGACGTACTGCTATATTCCCTTTTTTTATTGACAATTAATTAAAGGCGTTGTACTCTATGGATAAGGTTTCGTGTACAATGGCGTATACATAAGGAAGCAAAGACGCTTCAGACAGATGATTTTTCGTTTGTTTGAAGTGTCTTTTTGTATTTTATTAAGGAGGAATTGAGATGAAAACAATTCATTTCCCTACCGAACTATGGGTAGGAGAAGGCGCATTAGCCAATTTGGAAACACTTCATGATAGACGTGTTTTCATTGTCACAGATCCATTCATGGTTGACTCTGGATTTGTGAATGAAGTGACAAAGCATTTAACAAAAAGTGAATGGCAAATTTTTAGTGATATCATCCCCGATCCACCAATTGATAAGATTGCTGCGGGAATTAAGCATTTAGCGACATTTCAAGGAGATACGATATTAGCTTTAGGTGGGGGATCCGCTATTGATGCGGCCAAAGCAATGAAATTTTTTGGCAAACGTACTTTGCAAACTCAGATTGCTGAGTTTATTGCGGTTCCTACAACTAGTGGAACTGGTTCAGAAGTTACGAATTTTTCAGTGATTACGGTTGCTGAAACTGGCACCAAAATCCCGCTTGTAACGGATGAAATTCAACCAGAAATTGCGATTTTAGATACAAATTTAGTGATGAGTGTCCCACCAAAAATCACAGCGGATACAGGAATGGACGTCTTAACGCATGTTATTGAAGCGTATGTTTCAACAGAAGCAAATCCGATTTCAGATGCGTTGTGCGAAAAAGTCGTTCGCTTAGTATTCGACAATTTAGAAATAGCCTTTAATGAGGGTAGCAACCAACAAGCCCGTGAAAATATGCATTTAGCTTCATGTATGGCAGGGATGGCGTTTAATGTTACTTCGTTAGGCTTGAATCACGGTATTGCTCATGCGGCCGGTGCACGTTTACATGTGCCACATGGACGAATGAATGCAATGCTCTTACCTGAAGTCATTGCATATAACAGTGGCTTAGCGAATGGCAAAGTCACCAACGAACCAACAGCTAAACGTTATGCGCAGTTAGCAAATTGTCTAAATGATACACAGACAACCAATGCACGGATTGGTGTTCAACAATTTATTCGACAAATCAAGCAACTCCGTCAAAAATTAAACATGCCTGCCACTTTTAGTGACTATGGTTTACCAAAAGAAGAAGTCCAGGCTGCAATCCCAAAAATAGCTGAAGGCGCATTGATGGATGGCTGCACCAAAACAAATCCTGTCCAACCAACAGCAGCAGAAGTGACAAAAATTTTAAATTCTATCTTATAAGCGATTGACAGGATGAAATCGATAACATATAATGTGGGTAGCACAACGGCGTGCTTCAAAATTTAAGAGCAAAGAAGCTCCTTAGTAGAAAGCGAAAGTGGAACCTTTACGTTTTTTATTGAGGATTTTTTATTTGCTAAATTAAAGGAGCGAGTCTGGTTGGAAGAAAAACAACGAATGATTCAAGAATATGTTCCTGGGAAACAAGTAACGTTAGCGCACATCATTGCTAGTCCTAATAAAGAAATTTATACAAAATTAGGATTGCCAGAAGGCACCAGCAATGCACTAGGTATTTTGACAATCACTCCGAGCGAAGCGGCAATTATCGCTGTTGATATTGCGACTAAAAGCGGAGATATCCAAATCGGTTTTATTGATCGTTTTTCTGGATCGGTAGTCATTTCTGGTGACGTAAGCTCAGTGGAAGCAGCCTTACAAGCGGTGATTGAAGGTTTACAACAGATTTTAAACTTTTCTGTAACTTGTAAAATTACCAGAACATAGCGTTGAAAGGACAAGGGCGTGAAGAAAATGGATGGACGAATTGTAATAGTCGATGATGAACCTATTACGAGACTCGATATTCGTGATATTGTGATAGAAGCAGGGTACGAAGTAGTCGGTGAAGCAGCTGATGGTTTTGAAGCAATTGAAGTATGTAAAAAAACACAACCTGACCTAGTATTAATGGACATTCAAATGCCAATTTTAGATGGTCTAAAAGCAGGTAAAAAAATTGTTCAAGACCAACTAGCCAGTAGTATTGTCTTTTTATCTGCATACAGTGACGTACAAAATACGGACAAGGCTAAAAAATTAGGCGCACTGGGTTATTTAGTTAAACCTCTAGACGAAAAATCATTAATACCTACAATTGAAATGAGCATTGAACGAGGCAAACAAACGCAGCTGTTACTAAGTCAAATCGATAAATTAAGTTTAAAATTAGAAGAACGTAAAATTATCGAAAAAGCCAAAGGTATTCTTGTAAAAGAAAATCATATATCGGAAGAAGAAGCCTACCAAATGTTGCGTACGTTAAGTATGAACAAACGCGCACGTATGAGTGAAATTGCAGAATTGATTGTAATGGATGATGAATAAATGAAACGATTAGAGCAATTATGTCACCAATATACCAATCTTTCAGAATCAGACATTAAAGAATTACAACGTACAGCACGTTATCTTTCTTCGACGACACTCTATCAAAGTGCAGATGTTTTTATTGATGTGTATAAGGAAATGTCACAGCAAGCACTAGTCGTTTATCATAAGCCGCCTGCGAAGACAACTTCTTTATATAGTGGAGATGTCGTCGGGATGGAAGCTTTATTAAAAAATGAACCTGGTGTTCTGCGTACCATGCAAACTAGCTTAAATAGCATTGGTTTGTTAGCAGTGACTCAGGAAAATCGTTTGATTAAGCAAAATATCTATCCCATTCGCAATGAACATCGAACGATTGGTGTCATTATTGTCGAGATTGCGGCAGATGAAGAGATTCAAGCGGACTTACAAAAAGAGGAGCTAAATAACTGCCAGTTAGCAAAAGTAGCGAAATCAACTAGTCAAGTCGACGCATTATTTATTGATCAATTGGCAGAAGCCGTTTTGATTTTTGATGCGGCGGGTCACTTATTAATTACCAATCACAATGCACAAGAGCTTTATCGCAAACTTGGTTATCGGGATAATATCATTGGAATGAGTTATGACAATTTGTCCATCGATTATACAACTTTTGAATATGTGTTGTATCAAATGAAATATAAAATGAGTAATCAACCAATTGAAAGCAAAACGACCTACCTTAATTATTATTTTAAGGTTCGGAAAGTGTGGTTGGCATCAGAAGAACAACTGATTATGATTATTCAAGACAATACAGAATTTAAAGAAAAAGAAGCGGAAATTATTTCCAAATCTGTTGCGATTCGTGAAATTCATCATCGTGTTAAAAATAACTTGCAATCGGTGGTTTCCTTATTGCGTATTCAAGAACGGCGAACGCAAAGCCCCGAAGCAAAGAAAGTCCTTCATGAAAGTGTCAATCGAATTATGGCGATTGCAGCCACCCATGAATTGCTGTCAAAACAAGTCAAAGATGACGTTGCTTTACGGCAAACATTGGAAGCAGTGATGTATAATTTTAGACATCTTTTTCAAGGCGCACAACCCATTGAGATGATGATGGATGTTGATCCAGCCATTATGGTTTCTAGCGAACAAATGGTTACCATTTCCCTTGTTGTCAACGAACTATTACAAAACATTTTTGATCATGCATTTGAGCCACAAACAAGTGGCGTTGTTAAACTTAGTGGAACATTAGATAATAAAATGATTACCATTACTGTTACAGATAATGGTAAAGGCTATGATGTTCATCAAAGTAACGAGACCAGTTTAGGTTTGATGATTGTCAAAAGCTACGTAAAAGATAAACTAAAAGGAAAAATTACAATTGAATCCAATAAACAGGGAACTAAAACCTGTTTCTATTTCGAACAGAACACCAGTGATGTTGTTCATTGATTAAGCAAAGGCGCTTAAAGAAAAGTAGAAAGAAATTTTCTAACGATTCTTTAAGTGCCTTTTTGTATGCAAAAGGAGGCGAGTCAGGCGATGTCGAAGGAAACACTTTTAACCGTAGGAATTGATTTAGGGACGTCTACAACCCAATTAGTCTTGTCAGAATTAACTGTTGAAAATTTTGCCTCTGCGTTTACAGTACCACGTATCAGCATTTCTGATAAAAAAGTCATTTATCGAAGTGACATTATCTTTACACCCTTACTTAACCAATCAGAAATTGATGCAGAACCTATCAAAGCGTTTGTAGCGGAGCAATATCGCCAAGCAGGCATTCATAAACAAGATATTCAAATGGGTGCGGTAATTATCACAGGTGAAACTGCTCGAAAAAGCAATGCCAACAATGTGCTACGAGCACTTAGTGGCTATGCAGGTGATTTTGTCGTTGCTACGGCTGGTCCTGATTTAGAAAGTATCATTGCCGGGAAAGGCGCTGGTGCTCAAACTTATTCTGAAACGAAACGCAAACCAATGGTTAATTTAGACATTGGTGGTGGAACGACAAATTTAGCTGTCTTTAAAGATGGCGAAGTGATTGACACGGCTTGTTTTGACATTGGCGGACGCTTAATTAAATTAGATCAACAACAAAAAATCACCTATATAGCTCCGAAGATTCAAGAAATTATAAATAAAAAAGGGCTAACCTTGCACCTTGGTGACCAAGCCACCGAACAAAACTTACTGCCAATTATTTCGGAATTAGTTGCCGTGTTAGAAAATAGCATTGGTTTGGGGACACAAAGTCCGTTCTACCAGTTATTAGTAACCAACCATCCACTACGAAAAGGTGAGGAATTACCAATTGTAACATTTTCTGGTGGTGTGGCTGATTGCTTAAATACGACAAGTACGAATCTCTTTAAATATGGGGACATCGGCTTACTTTTAGGGAAATACTTGAGAAAGTCACTGATTTTTTCGGAAAAAGAAGTCTTAGAAAGCGCAGAAACAATCCGAGCGACGGTCGTCGGAGCAGGTTCACACACTGCTGAAATTAGCGGAAGCACGATCGCTTATCGTGAGCAAATTTTGCCGGTAAAAAATATCCCAATTCTAAAATTAGCGCAAGAGGATGAAACCCTTACTGTGACAGAATTAGGCCAGCGAATCCAAGAAAAACTCAATTGGCATCGTATTGAAGAAACACCCCAGATAGCCCTAGCAATTAGAGGCATGAGCAATCCAACATTTGCTGATATTCAACGCTATGGTCAAGGGATTGTGGAAGGATTAGCTAGTTTAGTTGCTGAACAAATTCCCATTATTGTTATGGTGGATGAAGACATGGCGAAAGCTTTAGGGCATGCCTTAAGTGCCCATCTGCCAAAAGACTATCCGTTTATCTGTCTTGATTCGGTCAAAGTAGAAAACGGTGATTATGTAGATATCGGTTTACCAGTGGCAGAAGGAGCCGTCCTTCCAGTCATTGTTAAGACCTTAGTATTTAATTAAAAAGGAGCGACACAAAGATGATTTTAAAAACCAAACTATTTGGCAAAGTCTATCAATTTACATCCGTTAAAGAAGTCTTAGCCAAAGCCAATGAAGAAAAGTCTGGCGACAAGTTAGCTGGCGTAGCTGCTAATTCAGCCGAAGAACGCGTGGCAGCAAAAGTCGTTTTATCGGAATTGTCCTTAAATGACTTGTTTAACAATCCCGTCGTTGATTATGACGAAGACGAAGTGACACGCATTATTATTGACCAAGTCAATATGCGAATTTTTGAAAGTATTAAACATTGGACAGTTGCAGAATTACGCGAATTTATCTTATCTTCGGAAACAACCGATTTTGATATCAAACGAATTTCCCGTGGACTCACTTCAGAAATGATTGCTGCTGTCTGTAAATTAATGTCCAACATGGATCTAATTGTTGGCGCAAAAAAAATCAATATTGAAAAAACCGCCAACACAACAATTGGCCGTCCCGGAACTTTTTCAAATCGTTTACAGCCAAACCATCCAACCGATAATGTCGATGGCATTATGGCATCAGTTATGGAAGGTCTTTCTTATGGCGCCGGTGATGCCTTAATTGGTTTGAATCCTGTTGATGATTCTACAGAAAGTGTTAAACGGATCTTAAACAAATTTGAAGAGTTCCGCAGTGAATGGGAAATTCCAACACAAACTTGCGTGCTTGCTCACGTAACGACACAAATGGAAGCCATGCGTCAAGGCGCACCAACTGGCTTAGTCTTTCAATCCATCGCTGGTTCAGAAAAAGGAAACACTGCATTTGGTTTAAATGCAGAAATTTTAGCTGAAGCACAAGATTTAGCGCTTCACAGTGGTCAAGCAGCTGGTCCTAATGTGATGTATTTTGAAACAGGTCAAGGCTCAGAACTTTCTTCTGAAGCGAACTTTGGCGCAGACCAAGTCACAATGGAAGCGCGTTGTTATGGCTTAGCCAAAAAATTTGATCCGTATATTGTAAATACCGTTGTCGGCTTTATTGGACCAGAATATCTTTACGATTCAAAACAAGTCATCCGCGCTGGTTTAGAAGATCATTTCATGGGCAAATTAACTGGAATTTCAATGGGCTGTGATGTCTGCTACACCAACCATATGAAAGCTGATCAAAATGATATGGAAAACTTAGCAATGTTATTAGCAACAGCTGGTTGTACGTATATCATGGGGATTCCTCATGGCGATGATGTCATGTTAAATTATCAAACAACTGGGTTCCATGAAACTGCGACGATTCGTGAAACATTAGGCTTACGTCCAATTAAAGAATTTGAAGAATGGATGGAAAAAATGGGCTTAATGGAAAACGGAAAATTAACAAGTCGCGCTGGCGATGCATCTGTATTTATTAAATAAACGAGGTGAGAATACAAATGAACGAAAAAGAATTAAAAGAAATGATTGCCGGAATTTTAACAGAAATGGTCGCTGACAATCAAGCGGTTTCGACTGCCACTGTGACTGCTGAAGAAAAACCAGTCACAACACACGTCACTGAAACGACAGAAATTGAAGAAGGCCTAATTCCTGACATTACTGAAGTAGATTTACGTAAACAATTACTATTGAAAAATGCCGTAGATCCTGAAGCACTATTAAAAATGAAAGCTTTCTCGCCAGCTCGTTTAGGCGTTGGTCGTGCAGGGACGCGTTATATGACTAGTTCAACATTACGTTTCCGAGCAGACCATGCGGCAGCACAAGATGCAGTCTTTTCAGACGTAAGCGAAGACTTGGTAAAAGAAATGAATTTTATTTCTACAAAAACAATCTGTAACAGTAAAGATGAATATTTAACACGTCCAGATTATGGTCGTCAATTTGATGAAGAAAATAGTGAAATCATTCGGAAAAATACGACACCAAAAGCCAAAATCCAAATGGTCGTAGGGGATGGCCTTAGTTCAGCTGCTATCGAAGCGAATATTAAAGAAGTCCTACCAGCAATTAAACAAGGATTAAACATGTACAACTTAGATTTCGACAATGTAGTTTTTGTTAAATATTGTCGCGTGCCAGCAATGGATAAAATTGGTGAAATCACTGACGCTGATGTTGTTTGCTTGCTAGTTGGCGAACGTCCTGGTTTAGTAACAGCTGAATCTATGAGTGCCTACATTGCTTACAAACCAACTGTCGGTATGCCAGAAGCACGGCGGACAGTTATTTCAAATATTCACAAAGGTGGGACACCGGCTGTTGAAGCAGGGGCCTACATTGCCGAAATTATTAAAAAAATGTTAGACAAGAAAAAATCTGGTATTGATTTAAAAGAAGCTGAATAAAGGAGGATTTCTCATGAAAAATGATCGTCTAGGCGCAAATGTCCTAAGTATGAAAGTCATTCCCAATGTCGATCCGGCATTAGCAAAAGAATTATCATTGAAACCAGAACATCGCTCATTAGGAATTGTTACTTCCGATTGTGATGATGTCACTTATGTTGCATTAGATGAAGCAACCAAAGCCGCCGATGTTACTGTAGTTTACGGTAAAAGTATGTATGCTGGCGCAGCAAATGCTTCAACCAAATTAGCCGGTGAAGTGATTGGCATTATTGCTGGTCCGAGTCCTGCCGAAGTCAATAGTGGCTTGAGTGTCATTACGCAAGTCATTGAAGAAGAAGCCAGCTTCTATAGTGCTAACGAAGATGACAGCATTGTTTATTTTGCACATGTAGTATCAAGAACGGGTAGCTTTTTATCTGAACAAGCGAATATTCCTGAAGGTGAAGCGATTGCTTATCTGATTGCACCACCGCTAGAAGCAATGGTTGGCTTAGATGCAGCAATGAAAGCTGCCGATGTTCAAATGGGTGTCTTTTATGGCCCACCTTCTGAAACGAACTTTGGCGGCGCCTTATTGACAGGTAGTCAATCTGCATGTAAAGCTGCTTGCAGTGCGTTTGAACAAGTCATTCAAAATATCGCTGACAATCCGTTGAGTTATTAAGGATGTGACCTGAATGAAAGCATTAGGAATGGTCGAAGTCAAAGGATTTTTAGGTGCCATTAGTGTGGCCGATGCGGCATTGAAAGCCGCCGACGTTACTTTGTTAAAAGCTGAAATTATTAATGGCGGTTTAACAACTGTGGAACTGATTGGTGACGTTGCCGCGGTTCAAGCTGCCGTTGAAGTAGGTACGGAAGTAGCTAAAGAATTAAATTGTTTAATTGCTCATCATGTGATCTCACGGGTTGATGCTCAAACGGAAGTGATTTTATCAGATCCAGAACCCAAGTCAGCACCTGAACCGATGGAACAAGTAGAAGTAATTGAAGAAGAGATTGAAACACCAGATTTGGAAGAACACACAGGCACACGCCAAAAATTAGAAACACAACGCGTGGTTGATTTACGCAAACAAGCCTACAAAATGAACCTAAGTAGTTTAAAGAAAAGTGAGATTAAATTTGCCAATAAAGAAGCTTTAATTCAAGCAATCATGGCTGAAATAGAAAGAAGTGAAGACGAGTGGAATTAGTAGATAAAGACTTACGTTCCATCCAAGAAACAAGAAATTTAATCAGAAAAGCCAAAGAGGCACAGCAAGTATTAGCAACATTTTCGCAAAAACAAATCGATGCGATTGTTCAAGCGGTTTCAGAGGCTACATTTAACCAACGAGAAAAGTTAGCGAAAATGGCCAATGAAGAAACAGGATTTGGTATCTATGAAGATAAAATCATCAAAAATGCTTTCGCTTCAAAAGTAGTATATGACGAAATGAAGGACAAAGCTACAGTTGGTGTGATCCATGATGATGCTGCCAAAAAAGTCACTGAAATTGCTGTCCCAGTGGGTGTAATTGCAGGATTAATTCCTTCTACCAACCCGACATCAACAGTCATTTACAAAGCATTAATTTCATTAAAAGCTGCCAACAGCATTGTTTTTTCACCACATCCCAATGCGTTGAAATCGATTATTGAAACAGTGGAAATTATCCAAAAAGCGGCTATTGCTGCAGGGGCACCAGAAGGTTGTGTCTCGGTCATCAAAACGCCAACCATGCAAGCGACCAGCGAATTAATGAAAAATAAAGAAACAAATTTAATTTTAGCTACTGGTGGAAACGCAATGGTTAAAGCCGCGTACTCTTCTGGAACACCAGCAATCGGTGTTGGGCCTGGTAATGGACCAGCCTACATCGAACGAAGCGCAAATGTTCCTCATGCAGTGAAACAAATAATGGATTCAAAAACTTTCGATAACGGTACAATTTGTGCATCGGAACAATCAATTATTGTTGAAACTGTCAACCGTGAAGCGGTCAAAGAAGAGTTAATTAAGCAGGGAGCGTATTTCTTAAGTCCAGCCGAAGCCGACAAATTAGCTAAATTTATTTTACGACCAAACGGTACAATGAACCCGCAAATCGTGGGACGTTCCGTTCAACATATTGCTTCATTAGTTGGTTTATCTATTCCAAAAGATCGCCGCTTAATTGTTGCCGAAGAAACACATGTAGGCTTGAAATATCCATTTTCAAGAGAAAAATTGGCACCGATTATTGCTTTCTATACAGTTGAAAACTGGGAAGCAGCTTGCGCGTTATCAATTGAAATTTTGAAAGGTGAAGGTGCGGGTCATACAATGGGCATTCACACAGAAAACAAAGAAGTCATTCGTGAATTTGGCTTAAGAAAACCCGTCTCTCGTTTGCTTGTTAACACCTCTGGTACACTTGGCGGCATTGGTGCTTCAACTAACTTAGTGCCAGCATTAACACTTGGCTGTGGCGCAGTTGGTGGCAGCTCAACTTCTGATAATATTGGGGTTGAAAATCTGTTCAATTTACGTCGTGTTGCATATGGCGTGCGTGATTTAGAAGAGATTCGTCAAGAATTTGGTCAAACATCAACCACATCTGTGGCTACTTCTTGCGAAACAACCAATCAAGAAGAACTAGTAAATGCCGTGGTAGCTCAAGTTTTAGCTCGCTTAAACTAACAAGAAACGAGCGAGTAAGAGTAAAACAAATAAATTATTGGATTTAGGGTTTGGGACCTAAGTCAAATTGCTAATTGTCCCAAATTTTTAAAAATAAAACATACATCTTAGGAGGAAATTATAATGTCAAGTACAAATGCTTTAGGAATGATCGAAACTCGTGGTTTAGTAGGTGCTGTTGAAGCAGCCGATGCAATGGTGAAAGCGGCAAACGTTACTTTAATTGGAAAAGAACAAGTCGGTGGCGGTTTAGTTACAGTAATGGTTCGCGGTGACGTTGGTGCTGTAAAAGCAGCAACAGATGCTGGTGCTGCTGCAGCAGAACGTGTTGGCGAATTATTATCTGTCCATGTAATTCCACGTCCACATACAGAAGTAGACGCTATTTTACCACACGCAACAACTGAATTATAATTTTGATTTTTTGGGGCAGAGGTAGGTTCATTACTTCTGTCCTAAACTTTCATTGAGGAGGGGTGTTATGACAGTTATTACAGAAGATATGCTTCGCATCAAAAGGCTAAAAAAAGAACTAGAAGATGGCACGGATTTTGTGTTTCCTGTAGGCAGTTTTCTGACGCCAGCCGCCAAAAGCTATCTACGCGAGCATCGGATTAATAGCAGCTTCTCTTCAACAAACCCATTGCTTTCTGAGGTTCATTCAGTGAAGGCCTCCTCACAAAAACAAGAACATTTATCGAAAGAAACAATTTATGAGATTCGGCACTTAAGCCATCTATTGTATTTGCCTTTCTTAACGAATGAAGCGTTATCAACAGAAGGTTGGTTATATTTCGAACAACAACAACAGTGGTTAGAGAAATTTATTTTAGAACAGTCGCTTGTAATGGAACCAGTCATTTTGGAATCAAAGGTAACTATTCTAACTAACCAACAGAGACAATGGCGCTATTCCTCAAAAGAAATTCAATTACAACTAGATAAAATTATTCTCCAGTTAAAAGGAGAATCACAACTGTTCGGACTTTTTCAAGCTTGGGCTACAGAATTAATTAGCACCATGGCTGAAATATCACGAAACTAGGAGATGAACAAATTGGATTCAATGAATGAAATTGTTGAAGAAGTTGTTAAACGAATTCAGCAACAACAACAAAATACTTTTGAAGTTGAAGCTTCTGGCCGACATGTTCATTTGTCTCGTCAAGAGATTGATGCATTATTTGGACCAGGATATCAACTAACAAAAGTGAAAGATTTATCACAACCTGGACAGTTCGTTTGTAAAGAACGAATTACGGTTGCTGGACCTAAAGGACTCTTTCAAAATGTGGTTATTTTAGGCCCTGAACGTAGCGAATCACAAGTCGAAGTTTCTATGACGGATACGCGTATTTTAGGAATTAATGCCCCAGTTAGAGAGAGTGGCAAGACAGAAGGGACACCTGGCGTCACGCTGATGAACGGATCAGCAGTTGTGACATTAAGTCACGGCTTAATTGTTGCCAAACGTCATATTCACATGACACCCGAAGACGCCTTGAAAAATAAAGTAAGCAATAGCCAAATTGTGCAAGTCAAAGTGGAAGGCACACGTCCGTTAATCTTTGATGATGTGGTTGTGCGAATCAGTCCGCGATTTGCAACGTACATGCACATTGACTACGATGAAGCCAACGCTTGCGGCTTAACCAAAGGAGCTCGTGGCTACATTCTTAAGTAAAAGGAGGCAAGACAATGAACGTTTCTGAAATGGAAAATTTGATTCAACAGATTACTGATCAAATTTGTCAACAATTGCTGTCGTCGTCTTATTCAGTGGCTTTAGCAGAAGCAAAAGAAGCATTTCCTGAAGAAATGTTTGTTCGTTTTCCTGATGTAAATTGGGTAACCAAGGAGCAGAAGCTAGCACGAGGCTTGGTTGTAAAGAGGCTAACGATTTCCCAAGTAAATGCGATTGCGCATTTACAGGAAACGGATGAATTAGTCAAAAACATCTTAGCATTCTTATTTGAAGGTAAGCCGGTATTGGTTTTAACCCCAATACCTTCAGTGAGTAAAAATTCACGATTGAAGTATCGTTTGAAACAAACGATTCAGGAAAACGTGGACATGTGCCAACAGTTTGGGCTGATTTTTTATCATGATTCAGAAAATTACGCTGTGTTTCAGGCGGCCTGTCAAAAACAACTTCGTTCTTTGGCTGAGACCAAACGAACCTACATTACTGAAAAACAATTGATAAGAA
Source organism: Enterococcus sp. DIV0183 (assembly GCF_050541505.1). Taxonomy (NCBI): domain Bacteria; kingdom Bacillati; phylum Bacillota; class Bacilli; order Lactobacillales; family Enterococcaceae; genus Enterococcus; species Enterococcus sp. DIV0183. The sequence goes on along the minus strand of NZ_CP172932.1, from coordinate 1,391,643 downwards.
TGACAGAATCAGGTGTTTCTTTAAGTAAAAACGCCTATTTAACCCCGTTAGCGAAAGATTATGCTAGGAAACATCAATTGCTGACGTAAGGAGGAAAAACGATGTTTTTAGGAAAAGTGACTGGTAGCCTTTGGTCAACAAGAAAAGATGAAAAATTAAATGGCTGGAAATTTATGATGGTTGATATTTTGAATCAAGAGGACGAAAAGCAAGGATTTTTAATTGCTGCTGACAACGCTGGAGCTGGTGTCGGGGACAAAGTGTTAATTAGTCAAGGCAATGCTGCCCGTATTTCGGCAGAAGATCCGAATGTCCCAATTGATGCAATGATTGTTGGTGTCATTGATTCTACAGAGGAAGAATAGGGAGGACGAGACATGAGCATTAATGAAATTATTATGTATATTATGGTTCTTTTCATGATTATTGGAGGAATCGATAAATGTATTGGCAACAAACTAGGTTTAGGGGAGCAATTTGAGGAAGGGATTATGGCTATGGGTTCTCTAGCGCTTTCTATGGTAGGGATTATCACTTTAGCGCCTGTCTTAGCCAATCTTTTAAGTCCGATTGTCGTTCCTGTCTATGAATTACTAGGGGCTGATCCAGCAATGTTTGCCACAACCTTATTGGCCAATGATATGGGCGGCTTTGCGTTAGCGCAACAATTAGCCAATGATCCGCAAGCTGGTTTATTTGCGGGGGCAATCTTAGGTGCAATGATGGGACCAACGTTAGTCTTTACAATTCCAGTAGCGCTTGGCATTATCCAAAAAGACGACCAACAATTCTTAGCAACAGGTGTTTTGAGCGGGATTATTACAATTCCTTTTGGTTTATTAGCAGGTGGTTTAACAGCTGGCATGCCATTGTCATTGATTATTCCTAACTTAATTCCAATTATTATTGTTGCCGCTTTAATTATTTTAGGTTTATGGTTAGCGCCAAAGGGCATGATTAAAGGCTTCCAAATTTTTGGTCAAGGCGTAGTGATTGTCGCTATCTTTGGTTTAGTTGTGGGGGCGATTCAACTATTATTAGGAATTACAGTGATTCCTGGCATTGCACCAGTTACTGAAGGAATTGAAGTCGTTGGCGGGATTGCTTTAACTTTAGCTGGCGCTTTCTGTTTAGTAGCTGTGATTACGAAAGTCTTTAATAAACCATTGATGAAACTAGGAAAAGTTTTAGGAATGAATGAAGTAGCGGCTGCAGGAATGGTTGCTACATTAGCTAACAATATTCCCATGTTCCAAATGTTAAAAGACATGGATAATCGAGGGAAAATTATTAATATCGCTTTTGCTGTTTCGGCTTCTTTCGTTTTAGGTGACCACCTTGGTTTTACTGCAGGCGTAGCAAAAGAAATGATTTTTCCAATGATTGTTGGCAAATTAGTTGGAGGGATTACCGCCATTTTTGTGGCTATCTTTATGGCAAATCGAATGCTAGGGAAACCCGAAACAGAAGTGAAATAATGAGGTGTAAATATGACAGAATTAAATCGTGAAATGATTGAAACGCTTGTTCGACAAATTGTCACAGAAAAATTAATGCCGACTAAACAAGTGGATCCAAGTGGAATTATGTCCATCAAATTACCCGAAATCGACGTAACAGAAGACGACCGCTTAGATACAGGCAACCCAGCGGACATTGTTTACACAAAAGATCTGTTTTCTTTAGAAGAAAGTCCGCGCCTTGGTTGCGGTTTAATGGTGATGAAAGATACCACCTTCGACTGGACACTAGAATACGATGAAATTGATTATATTATTTCAGGACAATTAGATATACTGATTGACGGACGTAAAATTTCTGCAACAGCCGGCGAAATTATTTTAATCCCGAAAAGTAGCAAAATTCAATTTTCAGTGACGGGTGATGCCCGCTTTGTCTACGTGACTTATCCAGCAGATTGGCAAAGCCAATAATTATTTTATCGGCAGTCAGAGAATAATTTTGCCAAAACCCTTTACTCAGCGTTATAATAAATAAGAACGAAAAAAGGGGTTGAGTGAATGACATTTGAGAATCCAAGTCAAAATCAAATTTTTGATATTTTAAAACAAGCAAAAAATATTGCGGTGGTTGGTTTGAGTAACAAGCCCGACCGCACAAGTTACAAAATTGCGGAAATTTTACAGCAACATGGCTATCGTGTATTGCCTGTCAATCCAGTTTTAAAAGGTGAAACGGTGCTTGGCGAAACGGTTTATGGGACATTAACAGAGATTCCTGAAAAGATTGATATTGTTGACGTCTTTCGGCGGAGTGAATTTTTGCCAGAAGTGGCCGCAGAAACATTGAAAACAGAAGCGCCTGTCTTTTGGGCCCAACTAGGTTTGGAAAACGAAGAGGCAGCGAACTTGTTATTAAATGAAGGTCGTCAAGTTATTATGGACCGTTGTATTAAAATTGAATTGGCAAAAATGGCAGATGCTGAATAAACACGTGTAATTTTATAAAGAAAGAGCGTCCTGAACGGAAAGCTCTTTTTTTTTTGACCCAGATAGAGTATTATTGTAATGATGGTTTTAGAAGGAGCGAACGGAAAACGCAAGAAACCGGCTCACTCTTCTTCTAATTCTTTAAGAAATAGTTAATGTACGCTTATTAACTAAACGAGAATCTAAGTATAAGGAGTTTTTTCTTTGGCTAAAAAAATTAACAATGAGTACAATGATGCCTCTATCCAAGTCCTAGAAGGATTGGAAGCAGTGAGGAAAAGACCTGGTATGTATATCGGTTCAACCGATAGCCGTGGACTCCATCACTTAGTCTATGAAATTGTCGATAACGCAGTCGATGAAGCGTTATCTGGCTACGGGAATGAAATCAACGTAACTATCCAAAAAGATAATAGTATTTGTGTTGCAGACTCTGGCCGCGGAATGCCAACAGGGATGCATGCTTCTGGTATCCCAACAGTAGAAGTAATTTTTACTGTCTTACATGCGGGTGGTAAGTTTGGCCAAGGTGGCTATAAAACTTCAGGCGGACTCCATGGGGTAGGTGCCAGTGTTGTTAATGCCTTATCTAAGTGGTTAGAAGTTCATATTGTTCGTGATGGCGTAGAATACATGGAACGATTTGAGGACGGCGGTAAACCAGTTGGTACCTTAAAAAAAATCGGCAAAACAAAAAAACGCAACGGTACCTCCGTTACTTTTTTACCTGACGACACCATTTTCTCTACGACAAATTTTTCTTACGAAATTTTAGCAGAACGTTTGAGAGAATCAGCTTTCTTATTAAAAGGCGTCAAAATTACTTTAACAGATGAACGTGGGGAAGAACCCAAAGAAGAAGTCTTCCACTACGAAGAAGGTATTAAAGAATTTGTTGCCTATCTAAATGAAGAAAAAGATACATTAACACCCGTTGTTTATTTTTCAGGAGCCAAAGAAGGTATTGAAGTTGAATTAGCTTACCAATACAACGATGGCTATTCTGAAAATGTTTTATCTTTCGTTAACAATGTCCGCACAAAAGATGGCGGTACCCACGAAGTCGGTATGAAAACGTCAATGACGAAGGCGTACAATGAATATGCACGGAAAGTGGGACTATTAAAAGAAAAAGATAAAAATTTAGAAGGTAGCGACTTCCGTGAAGGCTTAGCAGCCGTCCTTTCTATTCGAGTACCAGAAAACTTACTACAGTTTGAGGGCCAAACCAAAGGAAAATTAGGTACACCTTTAGCAAGAACCGTTGTCGATAACGTCGTAGGCGAACAAATGGGCTTCTATTTACAAGAAAACAGTGAAATGAGTCAATCATTAATTCGGAAAGCGATTAAAGCCCGTGAAGCCCGTGAAGCGGCTCGTAAAGCCCGTGAAGAAAGCCGGAACGGTAAAAAACGGAAAAAAGGTGAATCGTTACTTTCTGGAAAATTAACACCGGCTCAATCCAGAAATCCTAAGAAAAATGAACTATATCTTGTCGAAGGAGACTCGGCCGGTGGCTCAGCAAAACAAGGGCGCGACCGGAAATTCCAAGCCATTTTACCGCTACGAGGAAAAGTCATTAATACGGAAAAAGCGAAAATGCAAGACATCTTGAAAAACGAAGAAATCAATACTATGATCTATACGATTGGCGCAGGCGTTGGTCCTGAATTTTCAATTGAAGATTGTAATTATGATAAAATCATCATCATGACCGATGCGGATACCGATGGTGCCCATATTCAAGTGTTGCTATTAACGTTCTTCTATCGTTATATGAAACCATTAATTGAAGCCGGCAAAGTCTACATTGCCTTACCACCACTTTATAAAGTCTCTAAAGGAACTGGAAAAAAATCAGTCATTGAGTATGCTTGGACCGATGGTGAATTGGCAGAAGTGATTGATAAAGTTGGTAAAGGCTATATGCTCCAACGCTATAAAGGTCTGGGTGAAATGAATGCAGAACAACTTTGGGAAACAACGATGGATCCTGAAACTAGAACCTTAATTCGTGTTCGGATTGATGATGCAGCTCAAGCAGAACGCCGTGTGACCACATTAATGGGCGACAAAGTCGAACCTCGTCGAAAATGGATTGAACAACATGTTCAATTTACGTTGGAAGAAGATGGCAGTATTTTAGATCGTTCAGAAGAAGACACTTCTGCACCAACAGGAGAAAGTCTTTTAGATGCGGAAAAAACAAAAGAAGCAGAACAAACCGATGACACTGAAATCAGTTTGTTTGACATAGAGTAGGGAGTGACAATTTTGGAAAAACGCCAAGAAGTTCAAGAATTAACCCTTGAAGAAGTAATGGGCGATCGTTTTGGAAGATATTCCAAATACATCATTCAAGAACGGGCCCTACCAGATATTCGAGATGGGCTAAAACCAGTACAACGCCGCATTCTCTTTTCAATGAATAAAGACGGCAATACCTTTGATAAAGGCTTTCGTAAATCAGCAAAATCTGTCGGAAACATTATGGGGAATTATCATCCCCATGGCGACAGCAGTATTTATGAAGCGATGGTGCGTCTAAGTCAAGACTGGAAATTACGGGAAGTACTAATTGAAATGCACGGAAACAACGGAAGTATGGATGGCGACCCACCAGCGGCGATGCGTTATACAGAAGCTCGTTTATCACAGTTAAGTGGTGAGTTGTTAAAAGATATCGACAAAAATACCGTCGATTTCGTCTGGAATTTTGACGATACAGAAAAAGAACCCACTGTTTTACCAGCCAAATATCCTAATTTATTGGTAAACGGCTCAACGGGGATTTCAGCAGGCTATGCAACAGAAATTCCTACGCATAATTTAGCGGAAATCATTGATGGAACTGTGTATTTAATTGATCATCCTAATGCAAGTTTAGAGAAATTAATGGAATACATTCCAGGACCAGATTTCCCAACAGGTGGGATTCTACAAGGAAAAGCAGAAATTAAAAAAGCCTACGAAACCGGCCGTGGTAAAGTAATTTTACGTGCGAAGACAAAGATTGAGCCTTTAAAAGGCGGCAAACAACAAATTGTCATTTCTGAAATTCCTTATGAAGTCAACAAAGCAACGCTAGTGAAGAAGATGGATGAAATCCGTTTAAATAAAAAAGTAGACGGCATTGCCGAAGTTCGTGACGAAAGTGACAGAACTGGCTTGCAAATTGTTGTTGAACTAAAAAAAGATGTCAATGCAGAAGGTATTTTAAATTATCTATTTAAAAACACTGAATTGCAAATCAATTACAACTTTAACATGGTAGCCATCGACAACATGACCCCGCAACAAGTGGGCCTAAAACGGATTTTAGAAAGTTACATTACGCATCGCAAATCAGTTATCATTAACCGTTGTCAATTTGAGTTGGACAAAGCTCGCAAACGTGAGCACATTGTTGCTGGTTTAATTAAAGCATTGTCTATCTTAGATAAAGTGATTGCAACAATCCGTGGCAGTAAAGATAAAAAAGATGCGAAGAAGAACTTAGTATCCGACTATGCGTTTACTGAAGAACAAGCTGAAGCAATCGTTACTTTACAGCTATACCGTTTAACCAATACGGATATTACTGATTTACAAGAAGAAGCGAAAACTTTAGAACAACAAATTGCTGAGTTATTGAACATTTTAAACAATGAAAAAGAACTATTCTCAGTCATGAAAAAAGAACTTCGCGAAGTTAAAAAGCAATATGGCAATCCGCGCTTAACTCAAATTGAAGAGGAAATCCAAGAAATCAAGATTGAAACAGCCGTGTTAGTTGCGCAGGAAGACGTGGTCGTAACCGTGACGCACGAAGGCTATATCAAGCGGAGTAGTATTCGTTCTTATACAGCATCAAAACCAGAAGAAATCGGCATGAAAGAAGGCGACTTTTTATTATATGCTGGCGAAGTCAATACATTAGATCATCTTTTACTAGTAACAAATAAAGGGAATATGATCTATCGCCCCGTCCATGAGTTGCCAGATTTACGCTGGAAAGAAATTGGCGAACATATTTCTCAAACCATTTTAAATCTTGCTATCGATGAATCGATTATTGCTGTATATCCTTATAAAGAGTTAAGTCCGACAAAAACCTTTGTTTTCATTACAAAAGCTGGCATGATTAAACAAACCAAAATGGCTGATTTTGAGCCTTGGCGCACTTATAAGAGCCGCCCGACATCTTGTATGAAATTAAAATCAGACCAAGATGAAATTACCAATGTTTATTTAACAAATGATCAAGACTTATTGGATGTTTTCCTCGTTAGCAATCGCGGTTTTGGCTTACGTTATCCATTATATGAAGTACCAGTCGTGGGTAGTAAAGCGGCTGGAGTTAAATCAATGAACCTCAAAGAAGACGATTATGTCGTTAATGGTTTACTGGTTCATTCTGAAGGGGATACACCGATTGTCATCGTTACCCAACGTGGCGGTGTTAAACGCATGTTAGCCCAAGAATTAACACAATTAGGACGAGCAAAACGTGGACTAATGGTCTTGCGGGAATTGAAGAAAAATCCACATCGTGTTGTCTTTATGTCTGAAAGTACCGATTTAGATTTATTAGTTACTACGCAAAAAGGCACACAAGAAGTTATTCAGTCGAAAAACTATCCAATCAGTGAACGAACATCCAACGGTTCCTTTGTCATCGATGAACAAAAAGATGGCCAAGTAATGGAAGTCCACGAGATGCATTCTGCAGTGATTGAAGAAGAACAAACAAACTAAACTGTGTTATAAATATCTCCACAGCAGCCATCTGTATTAATACAGATGGCTGCTGTTTTTAATACAGAAGTACATTTTTCACAAGTGATAAAAACTATAAATCGTTCTTATTTTCACAAGTATAAATGTTTATATATCAGCGTTTAGAATCTTCGCTCCCCATTTATTTATTAAGAAAGTGCAATAAATAATAAAAAAACGCTTGCATCTAAAAGGTTATGTGTTATACTAATCACATAAAGCTGTTACATACAATCAAGTAGCAGTTAACTAAGGAGGCAAACACTTCATGAAACAATGGGAAGGCTTTAAAGGCGACAAATGGAGAACAAGCGTTGACACTCGTGATTTTATTCAAAACAACTACACAGAGTACAAAGGCGACGACAGTTTCTTAGAACCAATCGCTCCGAGCACTGACAAATTATGGACAAAACTACAAGAATTATTTGAAATCCAACATGAAAAAAATGGCGTTTATGACATGGATAGCGATATCCCAGCAACTATTACGTCACATGAACCTGGTTACTTAATCAAAGAAGAAGAAAAAATTGTCGGTTTACAAACAGATGTACCATTAAAACAAGCATTTATGCCATTCGGTGGTATTAAAATGGCGAACAATGCCTTAGTTTCAAATGGTTATGAAACTGACGAAGAAATGACAAAAATCTTCACAGAATACAGAAAAACACATAACCAAGGTGTTTTTGATGCCTACACAGCTGAAATGCGTTTAGCACGTAAAAACAAAATCATTACTGGTCTTCCAGATGCTTATGGCCGTGGCCGTATTATCGGTGACTATCGTCGTATCGCATTATATGGTATCGACTACTTAATGGAACAAAAGAAAAAAGATCATGATAACACTGGTAACAAAGAAATGACAGACGATGTTATTCGCTTACGTGAAGAAATTTCTGAACAATACCGTGCGTTAAATGACTTAAAACAAATGGCTGCTTCTTATGGTTTCGATATTTCTCGTCCTGCTGCAAATGCGCAAGAAGCAATCCAATGGTTATACTTTGGTTACCTAGGTGCCATTAAATCTCAAAATGGTGCGGCAATGTCAATTGGTCGTATCTCAGCATTCTTAGATATCTATATCCAACGTGACTTAGAAGCTGGTTTAATCACTGAATTTGAAGCACAAGAAATGATTGACCATTTAATCATGAAATTACGTATGGTTAAATTTGCACGGACACCAGAATACAACCAATTATTCTCTGGTTATCCAATTTGGGCAACATTATCTATTGCTGGTATGGGTATTGACGGTCGTTCATTAGTTACCAAAAATGACTTCCGTATCTTACACACCTTAACAAACATGGGACCATCTCCAGAACCGAACTTAACTGTATTGTATTCTTCTCACTTACCAGAAGGCTTCAGAACATATGCAGCTAAAATCGCGAAAGAAAGCTCATCTATCCAATTTGAAAACGATGACTTATTACGTGAAAACTGGGGTTCTGACGACTGTGCAATCGCATGTTGTGTTTCTGCAACAGTTATGGGTAAAGATATGCAATTCTTCGGCGCTCGTGCGAACTTAGCGAAAGCTGTTCTTTATGCAATTAACGGCGGGGTCGACGAAAAAACTAAAATGCAAGTAGCACCAAAATATCGTCCAATGACTGGTGACAAATTAGATTACCACGAATTCATGGAACGCTATAAAGACATCTTAGACTGGTTAGCTGAATTGTACGTTAACACATTAAACATTATTCATTACATGCATGATAAATATGCATATGAAGCACCACAATTAGCTTTAATGGATACTGATTTACAACGGACATTCGCAACTGGTATTGCCGGAATCTCTCATGCGACTGATAGTATCATGGCAATTAAACACGGTGAAGTAGAAGTAATCCGTGACGAAGATGGTATGGCAATTGATTATGTACCAACAAAAGAATTCCCAACATACGGAAATGATAACGAAGAAGCCGATGCAATGGCTAACTGGATTTTAGATTACTTTATGACACAAATTAAACGTCAACACACATACCGTAACTCTAAACCAACGACTTCATTATTAACAATCACTTCAAACGTTGTTTATGGTAAAGCAACAGGGAACACGCCTGACGGACGTCGTGCCGGCAAACCTCTTGCACCAGGTGCGAACCCAAGTTATCAAGACGGTAAATTCTTAGGTGAGAAAAATGGCTTGTTAGCTTCATTAAACTCAACAGCTCGTTTAGAATATACAATCGCTTTAGATGGTATTTCTAATACACAAACCATCAACCCTAATGGTTTAGGTAAAGACGACGACACAAGAATTAACAACTTACGTAACGTATTAGATGGCTACTTCGATAAAGGTGGTTACCACTTAAACGTAAACGTATTTACAAACGAATTATTATTAGATGCACAAGCACATCCAGAAAAATATCCAAACTTAACTATCCGTGTATCTGGATATGCCGTGAAATTCCGTGACTTAACTCCTGAACAACAAGCAGACGTTATTTCAAGAACTTCACACGACAGACTATAAAAAACATTTACATTATTTAACTGAAAGGGTGACATTTAACGTGTCATCCTTTTCGTTTGAAAGAAGAGGGATCATTATGACAACACCAGTTACAGGTAGAATTCATTCAACAGAAAATTTTGGTACCGTTGATGGCCCAGGTGTCCGTTTTATCGTATTTACACAAGGGTGTCGCATGAGATGTCAATTCTGTCATAATCCAGATACTTGGAAAATTGGTTCCGGTGGTCGTGTGGTGACGACTGACGAAGTATTAGAGGAAGCATTACGTTTTCGCTCTTATTGGGGCGAAAAGGGTGGTATCACTGTCAGTGGTGGTGAGCCGCTATTGCAAATGGACTTTTTAATCGATTTATTTAAAAAAGCCAAAGCACAAGGCATTCATACAACCTTAGATACGTGTGGCAAACCTTTTACTCGGGAAGAACCCTTCATTAGTCAATTTGATGAATTGATGAAGTACACAGATTTACTCTTATTCGACATCAAACATATTGATAACGAGCAGCATAAACTGTTAACAACGCAATCAAATGATAATATTTTAGAGATGGCTACCTATTTATCTGAAATTGACAAACCTGTTTGGATTCGCCACGTATTGGTGCCTCAACGTAGTGATTACGACGAATATTTAATCCGTCTGGATGCCTTCATAAAAACATTAAACAATGTAGATAAAGTTGAAGTGCTTCCTTACCATACGATGGGCAAGTACAAATGGGAAGAACTAGGTATTCCTTATCCATTAGAAGGAATTGAGCCTCCTAAAAATGATCGTGTTGAAAATGCGAAAAAACTACTACATGTCGAGGACTATCAAGGTTATCTAGCACGTTAACAAACGAAAAAATAGAAAAGAAGACAATTTTTTTGTTGTTTCTTTTCTATTTTTTGTTATCATTAAGAGTGAATCAAAACCAAGGAGTGTGTATTATGTCAAAAATTTTAGTTTTTGGACACCAAAATCCTGATACAGATGCTATCGGAGCAGCAATTAGTTTTGCTTACTTACAAAAAGAATTAGGAAAAGAGACAGAAGCTGTCGCTTTAGGAACACCAAGTGAAGAAACTCAATATGCCTTAGATTACTTCAATATTGAAGCACCACGTGTTGTCACTGAAGCAGCTAGCGAAACAAACCAAGTCATGTTAGTGGATCATAACGAATTCCAACAAAGCATTTCAGATATCGCTGAAGTAAACATTTTAGCAGTAGTGGATCATCACCGGATTGCCAACTTCGAAACAGCAGATCCATTGTATTATCGTGCAGAACCAGTAGGGTGTACCAGTACAATCATCTATAAAATGTTTAAAGAAAATAACGTGACAATTCCAGCTCAAATTGCTGGTATGATGGTCTCAGCGATTATTTCTGATACATTATTATTTAAATCACCAACTTGCACACAAGAAGACATCGATGCAGCGCACGCCCTAGCTGATATTGCTGAAATCAATTTAGAAGGCTATGGTCTTGACTTATTAAAAGCAGGAACAAATTTAAGCGATAAATCAGCTGAAGTCCTTTTAGATTTAGATGCTAAGAGCTTCCCAATGAACGGCAAAACAGTTCGCGTTGCCCAAGTAAATACCGTCGATTTAGCAGAAGTTTTAGATCGTCAAGCTGAATTAGAAGCAGCTATGGCCGCAGAAAATGCAGCCAATAATTATGACTTGTTTGTCTTAATTATTACGAATATCCTAGACAGTGATTCTGAATTATTAGCGATTGGTGCGGAACAAGCCAAAATTGAAGCAGCGTTCAATGTAACATTAGTTAACAATCGTGCGTTCTTACCCGGCGTTGTTTCTCGTAAAAAACAAGTAGTACCACAATTAACAGAAGTCTTTAACTAAAACCGTAAGCGCCTAAGCAACGCGATAAATTCCTTGTTGCTTAGGCGCTTCAATAGTAAAGGGGCGTTAACATGAATGATTTAGCAATTTACTATCATTCTCCGCAACAAACGAAACAATACAATCATTTGCTCAACCAATCACTTTTTTTCCCTCTTGTTACTTTTATGTATGAACATCGGGAAGAAAGAATCATTTTAAGACAATTAAAAGCGGCCTTTGCAACAGAAGCCAAGTTAGAACAATTTTTATCAGAAATGATTGATTGTCAGTTAATCATTCGGGAAAATCGTCAATATCGTTTGAATTTTCCTATTTATACGGCAGCTGAAGTTGCGAGTTTGCCCTTGGCTGAAGACGAACTTCCTAAATTTAAAGGAACTGTAACAGAGCAATTATTTTGGCTAGCTGAATCTTTTTGGCCACAAGTGTTTCCAGAAGAGGAAGACTATTTTTTTGGCGTGAGCGGTGACCCCTCATTTTATCAAAAACAAAGATTGGCCTCGGCACAACTATCTATAATTACGCTTGAAAAAGAAAAGACAGAGGTTCCAACAATGCCTCGTTATTTTGATTATTTGGGCAAAGAGGAAGCCTTGCCAGAAGCCTTCAGCGCTTTATATGACTTGCTAGGGGACGTAAATCCTGAATACTATCTTTCGCAAGCGAGAAGAGTCATTAAACAAGCTCTGCGAGGCCGCAAAGTCAGTACTGTGCCTAATATTTTTCAAGAAAGTTTGCACTTGACCCAAGTGATTACGATTGACCAGGACCACTTAAAACTCCTTTTACCAGTAGCAACGGAACAAGCCGAGCCTTTAGAAGCACAGTCGGATATTCTAGCATTTTATTATGAAAAAATTGCTAACCGATCGGCCATCGAACGCTTAGTTTTTATGCAACAATTGATTGAGCAACTAGGTACGAACTCTCTAAGTTATCTTAGAATAAATTAAAGTTACGATAATTTTATTATGTAAACTAAAAATCAATAACAAGAAATGACGCCGCTTCTTAGTGAGAAATGGCGTCATTTCTTTTGCGAACTTTTTTCGTCCAAAAGCCACCGGAAATGAACTTAGGCTCATAGGAAATGATAAATGCTCTCGGCTCTAATTGATTGATTAATTTGTACAATGTACGTTCGTTTTTTCTTGGGGAAAGAATTTCTAAAACCATTCGTTCTCCTTCACGTCCGTAGGCGACACTTTGCGTAACACCATAGCCGTGTTCACGAAGTGTTTCTGGTAAATGAAATTGTTCAGTAGTAGAAGGGAGGATAACCGATACCATAATATAACCCAAGGCCAAATAGTCTTCGATTTTAATTCCTACACTAATGCCAACAGCGTAACCAAGCGCATAAACAAGTAAATTTAAAGGATTGTCTAACCGATTCAGAACCATACTCAGCCCTAAGACATAAATTGTTATTTCAGCCATACTAACCAGCGGTGCAATAACCCGATAACCTTTCATCGTTAACATAAAACGAATAGTATTTAAGGTAATATACGCAAAATTAATGATAAAAATCATAGCTAACATTTTCAAATCAACGACCATAAAATAAGTACCTCTTTTCAAAATCTTTACATCCAGCCCTCATTATAGTACAGAAAAACTGAGAATCAAAGGCGAAACACTTATAGAAATGAATTCTTTTTTGAATACTCGCTCATATTATTCGCCTAATTTAACTGTTATTTGATATAATCTTAGTATGAAGTAAGAAGGAGGTAAGCGATGAAAATTTTTGTTTGGATTTTGTTATTTTTATTAGTAATTAACGTTATTGCTGCCTTAATTACTGTTTTTAGAAAACCTCGTAGTATTTCCAGCGTTTTAGCATGGATGATGACGTTGATTTTCTTGCCTGGTATCGGCTTTATTATTTACTTATTCTGTGGGCGAGGTATCGATGGACAAGAAGTTTTTAAATTGTCTGATGATGAAAAACAAATGGTTCAACGAATTAAAGAAAAAGTGGACGTTGATAACAAAAAAGCAGGGCGCGATAAACGTTATGATTTACTTTATGATGCGAAAGTTTTAAATCGTTATTTCCGGAATATGGACGCATCACCGTTGGCCAAAAGAAATAGTTTGCAATTATTTACAGATGGCCAAGAAAAATTCCAAGCATTATTTGAAGATATTCGTGCAGCGAAAGAAACTGTTCATGTGGAGTATTATGCGTTTTTTAATGACACAATTGGCAATCAATTTTTAGATGTATTAATCGAAAAGTTGCATGAAGGCGTGGAAGTTTACTTAATTTACGATCCTTGGGGTTCACCCGGCGCAAATAAAAAGTTTTTTGCTCGTTACGTTGACGCTGGAGGAAAAGTAGCTCCCTTTATTACTTCTCGCGATATGATTCGTAAAACACGTCTAAATTATCACTTGCATCGAAAAATTGTTGTCATCGATGGGAAAATTGGCTGGACTGGCGGGTTCAATGTTGGGGATCAATATTTGAATGTCACCGAAAAATTTGGTTACTGGCGAGATACCCATATTCGTTTGGTCGGGACGGCCGTATTTTCATTGCAAGAGATATTTATCATGGATTGGAATGCTTCAGTCAAATATCCTGAAGAACGTATGACGTATCATGAAAAATATTTTAAATTACCAGAAGATCATGAAGTGGAGCATTTGTCCTTACAAGTTGTTTCAGATGGTCCTGATTCAGAAGAAGAAATTTTGAAAAGCGGGTTTGTTCGGATGATTTTTTCTGCAGAAAAGAGTGTCTGGATTCAAACACCGTATTTAATCCCTGACGATAGTATGATTAATGCGTTGTTAGTGGCGGTTCGTTCAGGTGTCGACGTGCGAATTATGATTCCTTGTATGCCTGACCATCCCTTTATTTACCGCGCAACACAATATTACGCGAATTACTTACACAAACGCGGCATTAAAATTTATATTTATGATAGTGGGTTTATTCATGCAAAAACAATGGTGATTGATGATGAATTAGCTATGGTTGGGACAACAAACCAAGATATTCGCAGTTATTCATTGAATTTTGAGGTGAGTACGTTTATTTACAATCCCGACATTGCGTGGATGTTAGCGCAAGTCTTTGAAGAAGATATAGAAAAAAGTGTCTTATTAACCGACGAGATAATAAAAAAACAAGGGTACTGGCTACGCTTCAAGCAAAACTTTTCACGCTTGTTGTCACCAGTCTTGTAATCAAATAAATCAGCAGTGAATGTAGTAAACTACTATTTTCACTGCTGATTTTAGTAACAAAACACTGAGGTGGTCTACCTAATTCATTGATAATCCCTCTAAATAATGGTAAATTAAAAATAAATTCAATCAGCTATTCTATCGTGAGAAACATAGTTATTACGTAGATCAGATCAAAGGGACATTCACGACGAGCAAATATTGAGTGTGTTTGCTGAAACGTGCATGTGTGATTTGGTCTTTTTTATTGAGCTGTTATTTTATAGATAAGGAGTGGTCACCATGGACTACCAAGCAATAGCAAAAGAAATTTTGAAAGACGTAGGTGGCAAAGACAATATCGTGGATGTCACACATTGTTATACACGATTGCGTTTCGTATTGAAAGATACGAAACAAGCGAACAAAGAAGCCTTACTACAAACAGAAGGTGTCATTTCTGTTGTTGAAAGTGGCGGGCAGTATCAAGTGGTTTTAGGCAATAAAGTCGCGCATGTCTATAATGCTCTAGAACCTTTGTTGGCTCAGCAACTTACGACCAAAACATCCACAAAAGAAAAAAATTCATTAGGCAATCGAATTTTAAATACTGTTGCCGCGATTTTCACACCTGTCGTACCAGCAATTGCCGCTTCTGGCATGTTAAAAGGAATTCTAGCTATTGCTGTGATGGTCGCAAACAATTTTTACCAGGTCGATTTAAAACCTTTGAATACGTATATTATTTTAAGCGCCGCTTCCGATGCACTTTTTTATTTTATGCCAGTTATTTTAGGTTATTCAGCTGCTAAGGTTTTCAAAACAAACGAATATATCGCCATGGTAATTGGTGCCACCTTATGTTATCCAACCATCGTTTCATTAATGACTGAAGAATCAGCGGTTACCTTGTTTGGATTACATGTGACCAAAGCCAATTACGTTTCCACAGTAATTCCTATTATTCTTGCAATTTTTATTTTAGCTTATGTGCAACGTTTTTTGGAAAAAGTCATTCCAGAAGTTCTAAAAATTATTATGGTTCCTACGCTGTCATTACTTTTAATGATTCCAGCCACTTTATTATTATTTGGACCGATAGGGATTTATTTAGGTGACGGCGTGAATTGGTTGTATTATTATATAATGAATTTGAGTCCCATCTTGTTAGGCGGTTTTATCGGGGGAATTTGGTGTGTCTTAGTCATTTTTGGGGCTCACCGTGGGCTTGTGCCAATTGGGATTAATGATGTCGCTCGAACAGGACGGCAAAATTTGCTAGCGTTTGCTGGTGCAGCGAACTTTTCTCAAGCGGGCGCCGCATTTGGCGTGTTTGTCCGCACAAAAAATAAAGACTTGAAAGCTGTTGCTGCCTCTGCAACAGTGACTGCATTATTTGGTATCACAGAACCAGCCATTTATGGGGCAAACTTGCGGTTAAAAAAACCGATGATTTATGCGGTGGCTAGCGGAGCAGCAGGTGGGGCCTTAATGGGCTGGGGCGGTTCCTACGGGACAGCCTTCGCTAACCAAGGACTCTTGACCATCCCAGTTTACGCAGAAGCAGGAACCAAAGCCTTTATTTGTTATTTATTAGGTTGTGGCATTGCTTTTTTTGGTGCATTTCTATTAACGATTTTTCTAGGCTTTAATGATTTATCGCTTGACGAGTCACGTCAAGAACCCGGCTTAAAGACAGAGGCAGGGACAGTCAAAGAAAAACAACGGATTCAAGCACCTGTTCAAGGACAACTCGTATCTTTAGACCAAATCAACGATGAAGTCTTTGCTTCTCAACAAATGGGAAAAACGCTAGCTATTTATCCGACAGAGGAACAAATTGTTTCACCAGAAAATGGGCAAGTGACGGCTTTATATCCAACTCATCATGCAATTGGCTTAAAGTTAGACAATGGTGCTGAAATCCTTCTTCACATTGGAATCAATACCGTCGAATTAAAAGGGCGGGGATTTGAAACGTTCGTAAAAGTAGGAGAAAGAGTCAGGCTAGGACAAAAGCTGCTTTCTTTTGATAAACAAATCATCCAAGCTGCTGGTTATGATCCAACCGTCTTAGTCATCGTAACAAATACTGCGGAAATGGCTGTAATTGAGACAACCAAACAAACAGAGATTACACCACAAACAAATTTATTTTTCATGCAAGTAAAGGAGCAACACTAATGGTTAAACAATTTAAGAACGATTTTTTATGGGGCGCTTCTTCCTCCGCTTTTCAAATTGAGGGCGCTTGGAATGAGGACGGCAAAGGCCTAACAGTCGCTGATTATAATTCTTTTAAAAAGTCAGCTGTTCAAGCAGATACGAAAGTCGCCAGCGATTTTTACCATCATTTCAAAGAGGACATTGCGTTAATGAAAGAATTAGGCTTAAAAACCTATCGTTTTTCTCTTTCATGGGCACGAATCATTCCAACAGGTGATGGCGAAATCAATCAAGCCGGCATCGATTTTTATAATGCTGTCATTGATACACTTTTAGAAAACGATATTTTGCCGTTTGTCACACTTTATCATTTTGATTTACCTTTTGCATTGGTGGAAAAATACAATGGTTGGGTTGATCGTCGCTGCGTTTCTGCATTTCAACGCTATGCGCAAGTTTGTTATCAAGCGTTTGGTGATCGAGTCAAAAATTGGCAAGTTACAAACGAACAAAACTTAATGATTCGTGTCGATGAACGAATGAATATGTACGATGTTGCACCAGAAAATAATGAAAAAATTCGTGCACAAATGGATTACCATATGTTTGTTGCCCATGCGTTAGCGACGAATGATTGTCACCAATTGGTTGCTGGGGGAAAAGTCGGTCCCTCTGTTTCCTCAACGATGACTTATCCTAGTTCTAATAAGCCTGAAGATGTTTGGGCAGCTCGTATGAATGATAACTTTAAAACGAATTACGCTCTAGAAATGTATTGTTTTGGCGAATACCCTGGTTACTATCAAGAGTATTTGACCAAATGCGGCATTTATCCCGAAACACAGCCAGAAGATCAAGCAATTTTGAAAGCCGCTAAACCAGATTTTATCGCTCTTAATTATTATCGGACGTTAGTCGCTAGCTATTTACCGACAGATGAGCAACACCCATTGGGTACGAAAGAAAAGGACATTGATTTTGATCTATACGGTTATTTTAAAATCGAAAAAAATCAACATTTAAAAACCTCTAAGTATGGCGCCCAAATTGATCCAACTGGTCTACGTTTAGTTTTAAATGATTATTATCGTCAATACCGTTTGCCGTTAATCATTACAGAAAACGGCTTAGGCACACCAGATCACCTAACAGAGGACGGAAAAATTCATGATGACTATCGAATTGCGTATTTGCATGATCATATTGCTGCTTGTCATGCGGCTATTTCTGACGGTGTTGAGTTGTTTGGCTATTGTCCTTGGTCGGTCATGGATATTTTAAGTTCTCATCAAGGATTCAAAAAACGCTACGGTTTTATTTACGTCAATCGTGAAGACCATGAGTTAAAAGATTTACGACGTATTAAAAAAGATAGTTTTTATTGGTACCAATCAGTGATTAAAAATAACGGTTTACCAGAAGAATAATGACCAAAAAGGATCATCCGTTGGCATAAGCGGGTGATCCTTTTGTTTTCAAGTTTTGTCGTTCCGTGTTAGGCTTAAGTTAATAAACCCATTAAAGGTGGTGAGAGAGATGAATAATTACGATTTATGGAAATGGGCTGCCGGGAAACGAACCGAAAAAGATAAAAATGAAACCTATAGCGCCAAAAATTGGTGGTATGTTTTACTAATGCTCGGTGTATTTGTAGGGATCATGTTGTTGTATTATTTAATCTCTGTGCTTTGGAATTAAGGGAAAATGGGCAAATGAGGAATTAAGAATAAAAAAAGACACCTTTTCAGGTGTCTTTTTTAACAGGATTCAGACAATGATAGCTGAATTGGAATAGGATAATTTTCCTCGAGCGCAACATCAGGATCCTTCATTCTACGAAGCAGTAAGTCAATCATAACGTCACACATCTCGTCGATTGGCTGCACAATGGTTGATAGTTGTGGGGCAATTCTTTTGATTAATTTTGTCCCATCATAACCAATTACTTTTAATTCTTCAGGAATGGATATCTTCAATTTTTGAGCAATATTCATAACTGTAATTGCTGTCAAATCATCGGTACAAAAGATGCCGTCCACAGTTTTATTTTGAAGCAAACGTTCGATTTCTAGATTTTTTAATGTTGTTGAGGTCCCATTATCAATTTGTAGAATCGTTTTTTCTGCGCCATATTTTTCCATTGTTTGTTTATAACCAGCCAATCGATAATCGCTAGGTGCGCCTGTGTTATTAGCACCAGTAATAATTGCAATCTTTTGTGCACCACTTGCAAATAAGGCTTCAGTGGCTTTTTGGCCCCCTTGAAAGTTTTGCGAAGAGACAATTGGAATGCCAGGTGCCAAGAAACGGTCAAAGGAAACAATAGGTAGTGAAACATTTTCATATTCGTTAATAGCTAAGTTATGGCTACCAGTGATTACACCGTCCACTTTATTTGCAGCGAGCATTCGTAAATAGGCGCGCTCTTTTTCTGGATCTTTTTCACTATCACATAAAATCACTTTATATCCTTGAACAAAGAGCTTTCTTTCCAGTGTTTCAATTAATTCACCAAAAAATGGATGACTAACAGAAGGGAAGACTAAACCAATCAGCTGCGTACTTTTTCCTTGGAGGCTTCTGG
The DNA here is from genome assembly GCF_050541505.1 of Enterococcus sp. DIV0183. Classification (NCBI taxonomy): domain Bacteria; kingdom Bacillati; phylum Bacillota; class Bacilli; order Lactobacillales; family Enterococcaceae; genus Enterococcus; species Enterococcus sp. DIV0183. Next base: position 1,372,121 of record NZ_CP172932.1, on the reverse strand, counting down.
CTAATCCATTAGGTTGATAATTTAATTCTTCCATCGCTTGATGAACTTTATCAATTGTTTTTTGACTAAGATAACCATAATTATTAATCACGCGGCTTACCGTTGTCGGGCTCACCCCAGCAAGCTTTGCTACATCCGTTAATTTAACCACCATCAAAATTCACCATCATTCCTAATTATTCGTATTTTCCAGCTCATAAAAACAAGCTTTTGCCGTCTTGGATAGATGAAGATACTGTTGCGCTTTATCTGGAAAGAAGCGACCAGTCATCGTTTTTTCACCTTTATTTACATAGATTTCTGCAACAGAGCAATCAACAAAAATAGTTAACTGAACTGACTTATTTTTCCTAATTTTAGTTTCACGAATTGTGCCATACTTTTCAGCAAAAGGTTGGCCAGCAAATGTTCGATCAAGGGTTATTTTACCATGAATCGTATCAATTGTAATTAAAAGTCCTTTTGAACCCGTTTCGTTCGCTAAAAGCCGAATAAAAGCAATCTCATTTTTGGGAATATCCACTTCTAATTCAAAAGAAGCAGTAGATAATAAATGGCAGCCATTTGATAAAGTAGTAGCGGATTGACGAAGCATTTCTGTTTCAGAAACTGGATATTGAAATAGTTTCCCGTTGTGAATTGTGAGTTCTTTAACCAGACTTAAGCCATTTGCCCAACCCTCCACATCACTTGGGTAAGTGATTTCTGGCAACCCAATCCAACTGACCGCAAGTGCACGACCATCTGGCGCATTAAAGGCTTGAGTGGCGTAGACATCAAATCCTTCATCTAAATTTTCAAAAGGCCCAGCCTGAACTAAAGAAAGATTCTCCAAATCAAACGTTTCGGCCAATGTGTACATATTCGGATAGATGTTCTGATAACTTTTTACAGATGGAGATAGACCTTGTGGGCAAAATAATAAGACAGGCTGGCCATCAATAAATACCAAATTGGGGCATTCAACCATGTAGCCTAATTCTTGGTCGGTGAACGTCAATTCGCCAAGTTGATGAAAATTGTGTACATTTCGATCTTTAGATAAATAGACCACAATTTTTCCTTGTCCATTTAAATCACTAGCACCAATTAATAAAACAAGTCCTTCTTGATAAGGAAATACCATCGGATCACGAAAATGGGAAGAATAATTGGGGTCAATAGGTAGGAATGGTGTTGATTCCTTTGTGATCGCACCTAAAGAATTCAGCCATGCAATATTTTGATATGCAAATCGTTGCCAAGTTTGATCACGAACATTTCCTGTATAAAATAAACATAGTTGGTTATCTATTGGTAAAGCTGAGCCTGAATAGACGCCATGAGAATCATATTCAGAGTCGGGATAAAGGGCAATTCCTTCATAATCCCAGTGAATTAAGTCGGAGGAAGTTAAGTGGGCCCAACTTTTTAGTCCGTGAACACTCCCGAAAGGAAACGCTTGATAAAATAAATGCCACTGGTTATTGAAATACGAAAAACCGTTGGGATCATTTAGTAGTCCTGTCTGTGGTTGAATATGATACTTAAAACGCCAACTAGATTGCGCGATAATAGAAGTTAGATTTTCGAGGTGAGCAGATGTCCAAGAAGAATAAGGCGCATAACGTAATTCATCAGTCCATTGGTTCATGATGCTTGACATAAGTAATGTCTCCTTTATTAGAAAATAGTAGTTAGTCTAATAGTATAAACAAATCAGAAAAAAGTCAAACGTATAACATATATAAATCTATTTAAATCAAAAGAATATTATAATTTACATTTATTTATGATAAACGTTTGACATATTACGCAAAAACGAGTATCATACAAAATGTAAAAACGGTTACAGAAAAAATTAACAGGACTAGTTTAAGAGTGAGGAGAACCAGAATGAACAGAAATTGGTGGCAAAAAGAAGTGGCCTATCAAATTTATCCACGTAGCTTTTCGGATAGTAATAATGACGGAATTGGTGATTTACAAGGCATTATTCAAAAAATGGATTACTTAGAAAATTTAGGAATTACGCTGATTTGGCTGAGTCCAATGTACCCGTCGCCAATGGCTGACAATGGATATGATATTTCAGACTATTATGGTATTTCTAGCGATTTTGGTACAATGGCAGACTTCGATGAACTCATTGAAGAAGCAAAAAAACGAAACATAAAAGTTATTTTAGATTTGGTGGTAAACCATACATCTGATGAACATGCTTGGTTTCAAGATGTTTTAAAAAATCCTCAAAGTCGTTTTCGAGACTTTTATATTATAAAAGAAGGACGAGAAGCACCTACAAATTGGCGGTCTAACTTCGGTGGTAGTGTTTGGGAAAAATTACCTGGGGAAGATGCCTACTACTTTCATGCCTTTCATAAAAAACAGCCGGATTTAAATTGGGAAAATCCTGAACTACGCAAAGAAATCTATCAAATGATCCGTTTTTGGTTAAAAAAAGGAATTGCTGGTTTTCGTGTAGATGCGATTAATTTTATTAAGAAAGATTTGACTTGGACAAACTTACCTGCTGATGGGGCAGATCAATTAGCCAAAGTAACAAAAGCTAGTAGAAACATGCCAGGAATGAGTGACTTTCTGAACGAATTAAAAGAAAAAGCTTTTGCTGGCTTTGATATTGTCACAGTTGCCGAAGCGGCCGGCGTCAATTATCCAAATTTATCAGAATTTATTGGAGAAACAGGGTATTTCGACATGATTTTTGACTTCAAATGGGCTGATTTGGATGTGAAATCAGGAAGCGAATGGTTTTATAGAATCGATTGGTCTTGGAATGATTTACGCACATTAATTTTCAAACAGCAAGAAGCCATGCAAGAGGCTGGTTGGAGTGCAAATTTTATTGAAAATCATGATCAACCTCGAGCGACAACGAAATATTTAAAAGAACAGGCTCAACAGCCAAATGCGGTTAAAACATTCGGCGCCATGTATTTCTTTTTAAGGGGCACGCCTTTTATTTACCAAGGACAAGAATTAGGAATGACCAATTTTGAAAGGGGTTCGATTGATGAATTCGATGATATTTCTAGCATTGATCAATACTATCGAGCAATAAAAGAAGGATTTACGCCCAAAGAAGCCTTGTCACTTGTCAATTTGCGTAGTCGAGACAATGCCCGCACGCCTTTTCCATGGAATGATTCTATGTATGGCGGTTTTTCAAGCGTGAAGCCTTGGTTAGGAATGGTGGATAATTATAAAGAAATCAATGCCGAAGCAGAAATAAAAAATAGTCAAAGTATTTTTCATTTCTATAAGCGGATGATTGCATTTCGTCAAAAGAGTCCCTATACAGACATCTTACTTTATGGAACATTTGAGGGTCTATCAAATCTTCCAGATAATGTTATTGCTTATAAACGCAAATTAAATGAAAAAACGATTTACGCCTTTTTTAATTTTGGTGAGGCGGTTCCAATCCCTCATTATTTAGTTAATGGCACAGTTATTTTTGATACACAGTCTGAAGAACGAGAGCAGTTAGTTCAGCAGGGAACATTATTAAAAAGCTATCAAGGACTATTGATTACTATAAATGAGTAGCTAGGAGGAGTATAACATGGCAGAAAATTATCAGCAGGCAGCCAAAGACATTATTCAATTAATCGGTATGGATAACATTATATCAGTCACCCATTGTCAAACGCGGTTACGTTTTATTTTGAAGGACCACGAACAAGTAGATGGTAAACAACTAGAAAAAATTGATTTAGTAAAAGGTGTCTTTTATAATGGCGGTCAATACCAAGTGATTTTAGGAACTGGTATTGTGACTAAAGTGTATGATGAAATAGAAAAACTTGGAATCAATGTTGTGTCAAAAGCAGAGCAAACAGCAATTTTAAAAAATAATGAAACGGGCATGCGCAAAACAATGCGCATTTTAAGTGAAATATTCATTCCAATTGTTCCAGTAATTGCAGCAACAGGATTGTTCCTAGGGTTAAAAGGTGTTATTTTTAACGACACTTTTTTACAATTATTCGGAGCAAGTGTAGCCAATATTCCTGAAAGCTTTCAACAAATTGTCTCTGTCATTACAGATACCGTCTTTGCCTTTTTGCCAGCTTTGATTGTTTGGTCTACCTTTAAAGCATTTAATGCGACACCTGTAATCGGGATTGTTATTGGTTTAATGATGGTATCACCCATTTTACCAAACGCTTATGCAGTTGCAACACCAGATTCTGGCGTGAAAGCTATTATGGCTTTTGGTTTTATCCCAGTTGTCGGTGCACAAGGATCCGTTTTAAGTGCAATTGCTGCTGGTATAATTGGCGCAAAGATTGAACTTTTTTTCCGAAAAAAGATGCCGAATATTCTTGATCAAATTTTTACACCCTTTATGACTATGTTAATTACTTTTTTAATCATGATTCTCGGAATTGGCCCAATTTTGCATACCGTTGAGTTAGGCATGGTAGATGTTGTCCAATGGTTGATTGGGTTGCCCTTAGGATTAGGTGGTTTCGTGATTGGTGCCTCATATCCTTTAATGGTTTTGATTGGTATTCATCATACACTAACTATGGTAGAAACATCATTATTAGCAAATACAGGATTTAATGCATTGATTACAATATGTGCCATGTATGGGTTTGCCAACGTTGGCAGTTGTTTAGCTTTTGCGAAAAAAGCGCAAGATAGCAAAGTGAAGTCGACGGCCATCGGTTCTATGTTGTCTCAATTATTTGGAGTTAGTGAACCTGTGTTATTTGGATTACTTATTCGTTGGAACTTAAAACCGTTGCTATGTGTCTTGTTTACGTCAGGTTTAGGCGGAGCAATTTTAGCTATTTTTCATATTCAATCAAATTCTTATGGCTTAGCCGTTATTCCTTCTTTCTTAATGTATATCTATAGTGCACATCAATTAGTGATCTATTTATTAGTCGCACTTTTATCTGTCGGTGTATGTTATGCATTAACCAGTCTATTTGCAATTCCGCAAGAGGTTTTGATTTCAGATAAAGTAATCGAAGAGGAAGAACGCGAAGTCTTTGAAATGCAACACAATACCTTAGATGAACAACTTTTTTCTCCGGTAACTGGTTACGCCATGAATCTTACTGCTGTTAATGACCCGGTATTTTCAAGCGAGATGATGGGCAAAGGTTTAGCAATCATGCCAACAGCGAACAAGGTTTACGCGCCTGCAGATGGTTTATTAAACTTGGTTGCAGAAACTGGGCACGCTTATGGTATCCAAACGGACGCAGGAGCTGAAGTATTAATTCATATAGGAATTGATACTGTCACATTGGGGCAGGAGGTCTTTCAGACACAAGTAACCCAAGGTCACCGTGTTAAAAAAGGAGATCTTTTAGGAACGTTCGATCGAAAAGCCATTAAAGAAGCTGGGCTTGACTCAACTGTCATGGTTATCATTACAAATACTTCAAGTTATTTAAGCGTAGAGCCAATGATGTCAGATCATAATGAAATTACGCCGGAACAAATCATTTTAAATCTAAATACACCTAACTAAACAAAAGAACAGCAAGAAGTGATAACTACTTCTTGCTGTTCTTTTTCTTAATAAAAAACCAATGATTTTCGGTTGTATTTGTCTATCCGTTTGTAGTATGATTGAGTCAGTTTTAAAGGAAACATGCCAAGTATGGAAGACCATACTTGACACGCATTGACTAATTAAACATGGGGAACGTTGCCATAAGTTGATGTTCCAGTCAATAATGCAAGTAAATCAAACATAGCATGTACCTCCTTTAATTGATAATCAAAGTATAACATTTTTTAATGAATTTACATAATAATACAAGTGGAGGTCTGTTCGTGAAGGTAGCAGGAGACAAAATAAAACAAGCGAGAAAACTTAAAAAAATCACACAATCAGAGCTGGCTAACGGCATCTGTACGCAAGCAACAATTAGTAATATTGAAAACCGTAATCTATGTGACAGTTTAGATATTTTCTCATCTATTTGCCTCCGATTAGATTTAGAAGTAGAAGAATGTATGATGATTTCTGAAGAAAAGAAAATTGAAAATCTACTAAACAAAGTCGAGGATTTATCTTTACGGCTATTTCACTTAGAGGCCTACAATTTATTACAAGAAGTGCCTGAAGGTCTTATCTTATCTAATAATGAACTAACGACTAAATTGTTATATTATAAGGGAATTACTTGTTTATTAGGAAAAAAAGATAAAGCAGAGGCCTTGTTTTACCTATATCGGGGCGCGGAAATTGACCGTAAAGTCAATATTTACAACATTTTAAGCCTGAATGCGCTAGGTACGCTATATGAACTGGAAAAAGATATGAGAAAAGCGCAAGTGTATTACGAAAAATCATTACAAGAATTGGAACAATTTAAATTAGAATGTTCCTTAGAGCGTTGTAGAATTTATTATAATTCTGCTAAATTCTACTCGGAAATGAAAGACTACCAAAAAAGTGTCATTTTAAGCGAAAAAGGGATTCAGATTTGTCGTGACAAACACTCCATTTATTTGCTAGATTATCTTTTATATGAAAAAGCCTTTAACAAACAAATGCTCGGGGAAGACACAGCCGATGACTATCGTCAAGCCTATTATTTTACACAATTTTTTGGCAATACAGAAGTCCTACAATATATTGAGAAAGATATGAAAGCTTTTAATATTTCCTATTAATTTAATCAAAAAGCCGATAAAAGCTGAAAACCCAGTTTTTATCGGCTTTTTGAAAAGTCTAGGCAAGTTACTTTTAAAAATCAGCAGTCACGGTTACGATAAGCAAGACGAAGTATTTAGGAGGATTTAAAAATGAAAAGAGTGATGTGGTTTAGACGTGATTTACGATTACAGGATAATAAAGCATTAGCACACGCGTTACAAAATTCTGCAGCTGATGAATTGATTTTATTATTCCAAATGAATCCTCAACAATTTATTCAAGAAAGTGCTAATCATAACGCTTTTTTTGCAAGTTTAGCCTCGTTTAAAGAACGAATCGATCAAGAGGCACATTTACAAATCATGGTCGGCGAACCATTAGATTTATTTTCACGTTTGAAACGCAAATTACCCGATTGGCAGGCCATTTATTTTAATGAAGATACTTGTGGCTTTGGGGCAAAGCGGGACCAGCAAGCTATGCGCTTTTTTGAAGAAAATAATATTCAGTCTTTCTCTTTTCAAGATGCCTATTTGCATGGCTCTGAAGAAATTAAGAAGAACGATGGCAGTAAGTACCAAGTGTTTACGCCCTATTACAATAAATGGAAAGAGGCGCCTAAAGAAACCCCGATTCCTGTTTCCTATACAGCTGAAAAAATTTTTAGTGCGTGTCTTTTTCCAGAAGAGGAAGCAGCATATGGGGAACAGATTGCGAGGATTCCTTTAACACACTATAGTGTCGGCGAAAAAACAGCCAGAAGGTGCTTAAATACTTTTATTGATCAAAAACTTCAATCCTATGAAAATAAGCGTGATTTCCCTTATCAGGATCAAACGAGTCATCTGTCTACTTTTTTAAGAACGGGAGAACTTTCGATTCGCACTATTTGGCAAGAGCTTGCATCTGCGCCTTCTAGCTTAAGTAAAGAAACCTTCAAAAAAGAATTAGCTTGGCGCGACTTTTACAATATGATCTATAGTACGTTTCCACAACAAAAAGAGGAAGCTATTCAAGAAAAATTTCGTTATATTCAATGGGCAAATGACCCAGAAATGTTTGCCAAGTGGCAAAAAGGGGAGACGGGGTACCCTATAATTGATGCCGCCATGCGACAACTGAATCAAACTGGTTGGATGCACAACCGCTTAAGAATGATTACTGCCTCTTTTTTAGTTAAAAATTTACACATCGATTGGCGTTGGGGTGAAAAATACTTTCAAAAAATGTTGATTGATTATGATGCCGCCAATAATATCGGTGGCTGGCAATGGGCTGCTTCGACAGGAACGGACGCTGTCCCGTATTTTCGGATTTTTAATCCAATTATCCAGTCAAAAAAATTTGATAATGACGGCCAGTTCATCAAAAAATATGTTCCAGAACTTAAGCAAGTGCCACAAAAGTATATTCATCAACCAAATCTAATGAACGAAGCCTTACAAACGCGATATCATGTACATTTAGGAGAAAATTATCCAAAACCCATTGTCGATTATGCATCAAGTAAAAAACAAACATTGTTTCTATATGAAGTGAGCAAAGAAATTCATCAAGAAATGAACAATCCAAGGTTTAAATAAACAGTAAACCCAACTAGCTTAGCAAACAACTGTAAGGTTAGTTGGGTGAATTGATTGGTCGAAAGAGAAGTGGCAAGTTATCGGCTAAAGTTTTTTATTTTATTCTAGTTTACATAATATACATTATACGAAGTAGTTTTGAATTGGCGAATGTTAGGATTAAGTGCAACATATAATTGTTTTAGTATAAAGATTGTTCGTGATTTGCTCTATTATATCATGTTTCAATTTCCGTATAAATAGTATCGTTCGTTTTATTCTTTTTTATAACAATGTAAAAACTATTTGTTGGTGCTAGAAAGCTTTCGAATACTCCAAATTAAATTTGTGCTGCGGTGATTTCCACTTAAAGATTTTTCGTGGCCGTAAATTCATACTTTGAACAGCTTGATTGATCTTATTTTGAGAAATATTTTTAAAATTAGATGGTTAAAGGAACGATCTTTTTGTAAATCCAGTTATAAATTGTTGATGTACAAACCTTTACACTACGAACTGCGTTCGCTATCTGTTCCGGCGAATATTTCATATCAAGATACTTCATGATAGTTTTAGTATTGTGTACAGTAGCCTTAGTAGTTGTTCCGCAATTTTTCTTGCGAATACGTGCTAAATTACCAGCGCTAGTTGCTTGATAAGGCAAACTAGCGAGACTCTTCTTCTTTCTTTGCTCGGAACCACGTTTGATCTCTCTAGAGATCGTGGATCTATGCCGATCCAATCGGCGAGCTATCTCAGCCTGAGAGACTCCTTCCTTCAGATACGCTTCTATTTGTCCACGCTCTTCAGCTGATAAATGGTTATACGACATTTCATAAACTCCTATCTAAAAAAACAAACCCAACAAACGACGCTTCTAGTAAATCACAAAGATTTCTGCCCACAAATCCCTTAATGACAAGGCGTTCGTAGGTAGACCATTCTCATTTCACAATCTAGGTGATTGAAATCCTTGCTACGACAATCACTTGAAATAATCCTCACTTATGTTAACCGTTAATGAAATAACATTTTTTTTAGTAAGCTGATCTATTTTAAGTGTTGTAATATTTCTAGAGGAGTTTCTAACCTAATATCTGCACTTGAGAATAGTGGATTTTCTTTTGCTCCCCACTTTGCTAAAGCAAATTTAGCTCCAGCTGATTGTGAGCTATGCATATCATAGATAGAATCGCCTATATAAATTGTTTCTTCGGGTAAACTTCCTAATTTATTTAATGCATATAGAATTGGTTCAGGATTAGGTTTATGTTTCGTTGTATCAGAGGCAGTTACTGAAATATCAAAAAGTTTACTTAAACCAAAATGTTCAAATTCATTTTCCATTTCTTCATTTGTTTTGGATGTAACGATCCCAATTTGTATCTCGTTTTCTTTTAACTTAGTCAATGCTTCTTCCACTTGAGGAAACAAAGTCGCAAGATGAGAGTATTGTTTAACATTTTCGGACCAACATGCATGTAGCTTATCAACTTCCTCTCCAGATGATGAATACCGTTCAATTGCTTTTTTACCTGGTATACCTAAGATATACTCTAAATTTTCAGATATACTCTAAATTTTCTTCTGGAACGTCCAAGTTTTTCTCTTCTTTTAGAGTTTTTTGTAAAGACTTAATCATGACAAATTCTGTATCTAAGATTGTTCCATCTACGTCAAATAATACCGTTTTAATCATGTTTGCACCTACTTTGAATTTATTATAGAGACATTACTATCTGATATTGTTCTTTCTAAATCATCTGGTAGACGACTTTCTATAACAAGAAAATCAATATCTTCGAAATCTAAACCTTTATAGTTATGACTTAATCCGATTTTTGTATTATCAATTAGTAAAACTACAAGTTTGGATTGTTTTCTTATCTTTTTTTTGAAATCTATATCTTCATCGTAGGCGTAATAAATGCCTGAAGTTGTGATTCCAGCGGCACTCATAAAAGCAACATCAAAGATAAATGAATCCAGCTCAAGCATTGGTTTCGTTCCAACGACATTTCGTTTGATAGGATCGACGCTTCCACCTAAAATCTTAGTTTTACATTTAGTATTTCTCAATAGTTGGTCGGTAATATCTAATGAATTTGTCGTTGCTATGACATTCTCATAAGGTCTTATATGTCTTGGAATGCAACTGACCGTTGTCGAAATATCTAAAAAAATATGGGAATTATCTTTTACTAAATTACTAGCAGTTTTTGCTAGAATATCTTTTTCAGCACTGAGATCTTCAGTACGTTCAAGATATTCATCTAAACGACTAAAGGTATTGGGCAAACTAATTCCACCATATGTGCGATCAATAGCATTATTTTGAGCTAATTTGATAATATCTCTTCTTGCTGTATCTCTTGAAGAACCTGTTAAGTTTATAATTTCCTTCAAACTAAGAGTTCCGCGCGTCTTCAATTCCTCTAAAATTAACTCAAGTCGTTTCTTTTGAATCATAAACATGTCTCCTTTTAAGTTGGTATAAGCATATTTATAAATTAGCTTAAAATAGCTTATTTGTCAATGTTAACCCTCGATACATAACAAAAACACTCAACAATAATTTGCTGAGTGTTGCACTTTATTCTAGTATTCGGGAGTAGAGTAAAAAGCATTGAAAAGCAAACAAAACCAGTCTTTAGTTTATCTAGACTGGTTTTGTCACGTACGTTATATAAATTATGCTTGTTGATTAATTGCTTGTGCGACACGTGCTCCATATTCTGGATTTACTCTAGTGAACAAATCAATTTGACGCGCGATGATTTCTTGATTTTTCACTTGACCTAAAGATGCCGCTATATTGTTAATTAAGTTTTCTTTTTCTTCGCTTGGCAGCAAATTATACAAAGCGTTTGCTTGTGTAAAGTGATCTTGATTATAGCTATAATTACCAACATTTCCTTCAACTTCAAAGGAACTAATTTTCGCTGTAGGATCTTCTTTTGGTGTTTCAGTATAACTATTTGGTTCGTAATTAATTTCGCTATTGCCATTGTTAAAACGCATATTGCCGTCTTTTTGGTAGTTATTTACAGGCGCTTTTGCTTGGTTGATCGGCAATTGGTGACTATTAGCGCCCACGCGATGACGATGTGCGTCCCCATAAGCGAACAAACGTCCTTGCAATAATTTATCCGGAGAAGCTTCAATACCAGGAACGAAATTCCCTGGTGAAAAGGTTACTTGTTCAACCTCTGCAAAATAATTCTCTGGATTTCTATTTAAAGTCATCGTGCCAACTTCAATCAGCGGATACTCTTTTTGAGAAACCGTTTTTGTTACATCAAAAAGTGTTTCTTTCATTGTTAACGCATCTGCATACGGGATAATTTGCACAGATAATGTCCAAGAAGGAAATTCTTGATTTTCAATTGCATTATGCAAATCTTCAATATGGAAATCTGGGTTTTTCCCAGCAATTTCTTCTGCTAATTGACTCTCTAGATTTTTGATTCCTTGATTCGTCTTGAAGTGATATTTAACAAAAAATACTTCTCCAGCAGCATTGACCCATTTGAATGTATGGCTACCAAAACCATGCATATGACGGAACGACAACGGAATGCCACGATCACTCATTAAAATTGTTACTTGATGAAGACTTTCCGGTGAATGAGACCAAAAATCCCAAACAGCTTCTGGACTTTTCAAATGCGTCCGCGGATTTCTTTTTTGGCTATGAATAAAATCTGGAAACTTAATTGCATCACGAATGAAAAAAATGGGCGTATTATTGCCAACTAAGTCGTAATTTCCTTCGTCTGTATAAAATTTAAGCGCAAAACCGCGAGGATCACGCAATGTATCTGATGAACCTAACTCTCCAGCTACAGTTGAAAAACGAGCGAATAAAGGTGTTTCTTTGCCAACTTCAGATAAAAAATCGGCTTTAGTATATTGTGCCATTGATTGGCTCACCTTGAAAATTCCATGAGCACCAGCACCTTTGGCATGAACAACCCGTTCTGGTACGCGCTCACGATTAAAATGAGCTAATTTTTCTAATAAATGAACGTCTTGGATTAGGACAGGACCAAATTCTCCTGCAGTTAGCGAATTTTGATTATCGCCAACTGGACTTCCTTGTGACGTAGTTAAATGTTGATTTTTCACCTAAAACACTCCTTCATCTAAAATTATACTCATTGTATAAAAAAACCACTCTGCATAACAAAAATAATGCTTAAAAACACTCGAAAACATTTGTTATTTAATAGAATGATTAAAAATAGCAGTAGAATTTAAATCAAAAACAAATGTATTAACTTTAAACTGTTTACACCACCAAAAATAACAACCAATAATTCAAATAAAACTAAAATGCTGTTTTTTTATTCAAAAAAGACCTAGCATCCCAATCATGCTAGGTCTTTCGTTACTTTTTTTGAGCGGCCGTTTTTATTGGTCATTCAGCGTTATTGATTGATTGCAACAGTCGTGTCTTCAGTCGATAGACCTGTCATAGAGGTGCTATCGGAAAATATTTTTTCAACTTCTTGTTCTGATAAAATATTTTCTTTCTTAGGCATTGAAATCGTCGCTTTTTTGGCTTTTTGTGTAATGCTAATTTTACTAGATAATGATTCAAGTCCCATATCAACGTTCTTGTCTTGCTGCGGTTTCACATTAATCAACATATTTGTTTTATTTTCTTTTGTATTAACAGAAACTTTGGCAGAAACATCTTTGATTTTTTCGAAAGGATCTTGTTCTTTACCTTTTTCAGATGTTTCTGTCGTAATTTTGATTAACTTTTGTAATTCTTTTTTTGTAAACGTATGGGTAATGGTATCCCCTTTTTTCTCAAACGTATCCTTGTCTAATCCTTCTAAAAACTCTTTGTATTCCTTAGCAGACTGTTTTCGTTCTTTTTCCGATTCTTGATACTCTTTGATTGTATCTTGCCATTCTTTCGCGCTTTCCTCGTTCATGGCTAAAAGATCAATGTATTTTCCTTTTAGTTTTTCTGTATCTAACTGAGAACTATCAATAGCACCGTCAGTCATTGAGTCTGCGACAGCGACAATATATTCCATCATATCTGTTGCTAAATAGAGTTTTGGCTCTTTGCCCTCGTTATCTAATGATCCAACCAATGAAATCGGTACATCCATTCCCATCGCTTTTAATTTCATCTCTAAGTTGAATGCTTTTTCTTTTTTGGCATCTACTTGAATCTTCCCAGAAAGCGATGCGTCTTTGATTTGCGTGATGAGCATCCCAATCATAGGATTCGTTTGTGCACCATCTTCTTGTGAAAATTTCATGTCACTAATTGACATAGAGAAATCCCAAACCCCAGATTCTTGTGCGTTTTGATTGCCAATCCCTTGAATGAACTCATCTTTCGCACTTTTGCCACAGCCTGTCAGTAACAAAGCTGAACAGAAAACGCCTGCGACAATCCCCACTTTTCTTTTTAACACACTTTTTCCCCCTCATTATATAAAAAATTAATTCCCTTTTATTAAGAATAGCAAACATTGCTTATAAATAGCAATGTTTAATTTTAGATTTCCTCTCTTTTAATAAGTGGGATTGATTTAATCTTTTAGGTTTGAATCATTAAGCTGTATTATTTTTAAAATAAAATTGCTTTTCGCCAAAAAATACTGGGAAAAGTTCTGCTAAACTGCCAGCTAAAGGACCTTCTCGCAATTCTTTTTCAGTGACCCAAAACAAGGGTTGTTCCGTTTCTTCTGGTAGTTCATCCGCTGTTTCTGCAATGAATAATGTGGCTAATTCCCGCGCACCTGAACAATCATTCAGCCATTCTGCAACACCTACTAATTGTGGCTTCAGCACTAATCCTGTTTCTTCAAGGAGTTCGCGAACCATGGCTGTTTCCATGCCCTCGTTTTTTTCAACATGTCCGCCAGGGAACGTCCAACCAGGCCAATCCTTTTTTTGTCGTTCTTGCACAAGGATTTCATTTTTCTGATTTCTAATCATACATAATGTTGTTAATTCCACTTCAAAATTCCGTTTCATTTGGCACCTCATCATTTTTTCCTTTGTTAAGGTTACGATACAGAAAAACAGAGAAAGATTCAACTAAGAATTTTCTCTGTTTTATCATCTAGCTCTTTAATAAGTCGTATTGCGATTGATATAAATGATGATATAACGCATGTTTTGCCATTAGTTGATCATGAGATCCTTCTTCCACAATACGACCACCATCAATATAGAAAATTTTATCGCTATTTTTGATGGTAGAAAGTCGATGAGCAATAATAAACGATGTCCGTCCTTTCAGAAGTTGTTGTAGTCCTTCTTGTAACAATTCTTCTGTTTTTGTATCAATACTGGAGGTTGCTTCGTCTAAAATTAAAATTTTGGGATCTGCCAGTAAAGCACGAGCAAATGAAATTAATTGGCGTTGTCCTGCCGAGAGTGTACTACCCCGCTCTTCCACAACTGTTTCATAGCCATCTTTTAAATCCTTGATAAAGTCGTGCGCACGAACAATTTTTGCGGCTTGGATGACTTCTTCCTCTGTGGCTGCTAAATTTCCGTACCGAATGTTTTCAATAATCGTTCCTGAAAAAATAAACGTATCTTGAAGCATTACCCCCATTTGTTTTCTTAACGAACGGAGTGTCACATCGCGAACATCATAACCATCAATTTTAACGGCCCCTTCATTCACATCATAAAAACGACTTAACAAATTGATGATTGTTGTTTTACCCGCACCTGTTGGCCCAACCAAGGCGATTGTTTGTCCTGGCTCAATATGAAAACTAACATCGGTCAAAATATTTTTTCCTTCTTCATAACGGAAATAAACATGCTGAAAGTCGACGGTTCCTTTAATTGGCGGCAACTCAATAGCGTGCGGCGCATCTTGAATTTCTGGAACAACATCCATCGTTTCAAAAATCCTTTCCAAATAGGCAGTTGCAGTAATCAGAGAATTGTAGAAGTTACCAATATTGATGACTGGATTCCAAAAGTTATTGATATAACCGATAAAAGCAATTAGCGTCCCAGTGGTAACGGACACACCTAATTGACGGATTCCTACGAAATAGATAAAACAAGTCGTAATGACGGATATATTTTGCACTGCTGGCCATAATAAATACTGGACACGCACAGCTTTCATAAAGGATTGACGATATTCTTCGCTTACCTCGTTAAAAATCTGGAAATTTTCATCTTCTCGTGCAAAAGATTGTGTAATTTTAATTCCTGAAATACTTTCATGAATATAGGCATTTAAGTTTGATTGTTTATTGCTAAGCTCTTGGTAAGCTTTCCGTTGTTTCCCTTGGATAAATAGAACCATCACGAACAACACAGGCAATAGCAGCAAACTGTATAAGGTTAATTTCACATCAATAAATAACATGAAGATTAAGGTGATAATCACATTAAATAAATCAGAAATTAAATTGATCAATCCGTTACTTAATAAATCACTTAACGTATTGATGTAATTGACCACCCGAATTAAGATTTTTCCATGCGGCCGACTGTCAAAGTAAGAAAATGGTAATTTTTGTAGATGCTCAAAAATTGAAAAACGCATATCTTTTAAAATATCTTGTCCAATTTCTGTGATGGCATATATCCGATAACGCATACACCAACCAATAATCACCAAGGAAAATAGGAAAATAGCCCCTAGTATCAAGAGTAACGAGAGATTCTTTTGTGGAATTACTTGGTCAATCGCAATTTTAGTAAAGTAAGGGCCTAACATACTTGCCAGATTAGCTAATATGATGACAAATAATGTTTTAAAAACAGCTTTTTTGTAAGGCTTAATATAGGCGCCTAATCGTTTATAGTGGGACCAATTAAATTCTTTTTCTAAAGTCTCATCTACATCAAACGTATTTCTAGCCACGCGACTCACCTTCCTTTGTCAGACCTAATTGTTTTTGATATACGTCAAAATATTTGCCTTTTTGTTCGACTAATTCGCTATGCGTACCGCTTTCCACCACACGGCCTTTTTCCATCATCAAAATTAAATTGGCCTCTCTCACAGAAGAAATTCGGTGGGCAATAATAAATGTCGTTTTCTTTTCCGTCAAACGACCTAGTTCTTTTTGAATTTTTGATTCTGTTTCCATATCAACAGCGGAAGTTGTGTCATCTAAAATTAAAATAGCTGGATCTTTGGTTAAGGCACGGGCCAGTGAAATCCGCTGTTTTTGGCCACCAGATAGGCCAACGCCGCGTTCACCAACAATTGTTGCATAACCTTCGGGCATTCTGGAAATAAAGCTATGAGCATCAGCAATTTCAGCCATCATTTGCACTTGTTCCAAGTTAGCCAATGTGTTACCAAAAGCAATGTTATCTTCTATTGTATTGGAAAAAAGAAAGACATCTTGCATAACCATGGAGATATTTTCTCGCAATTTACGAACAGAATAGCTTTTAGCATCTTTTCCATCAATATAAACAGTGCCTTTTGTTGGATCATAGAACCGAGCGATTAAGTTAACTAAAGTGGTTTTGCCTGAACCAGTTTCCCCTAAAATACCAATTGTTTCACCAGGTTTTGCTGAAAATGAAACATCCGATAAAATGGGGGTTTCTGGATCATCTGAAAAATGAAAGGACACGTGATCAAACGTCACATAGCCTTGGATTGGTTCTGCTTCTTTTTCCCGAGCAATGGGAATCTTCGGTTTCGTTGCTAATAACTGACGAATTTTAATGGACGATGCCGTAAAGCGTTGCACATCATTGATCAACCAGCCACTCATTCGCATCGGCATGTTCAACATCCAGAGAAAACCGTTAAAGGCCACTAAATCACCAATTGTCATCCGACCTTGAATTACAAAGAGGCCACCAAGAACTAAGGCAATAACATTTAAACTACCTGCAAAACCGTCTAACCACGGTAAATATTTTTTTGAGACATCTGCAGAAGCCATATTCCATTTTTTATAGTCTTCATTGTGCTTGTTAAACTTTTCAATTTCATAAGGTTCTTGAGAAAAAGCTTTAACCACCCGATTTCCACCAATATTTTCTTCGACCATCGAATTTAGCCGAGAAAAACTTTCCCGGATCTCAAAAAATACCGGATGCGATTCCTTCGACATTTTTTGTGTTAACAGAAAAATCAAAGGTGTAATTAAAATTAATGCTAGCATCAATTGCCAATTGATCGTCCCCATCACAATCACGGCTGCGATGAACCATAAAATACATTCTAAGAGGTTATAAGTGACCCAAGAAACAAAATGGCGGATAGCGTCTGTATCCCCTGTCATTCGCGCCATAATGTCGCCAACACGTGTATGATTAAAGAAATCAAAATCTAATTCTTGAAGTTTGACATACATATCTTTTCTTAAGTCAAATAACGCAGATTGTCCAACCGATTCAAACAAGACTTGATAACTATAACGAACAACTGTCCGAATAACGGTCACTCCAATCATAATCCCAAGAATTGGGACAAGCTCTTCAGTTTTCCCCTGATTGATTACTTGGTCTACAATTCTGCCAGATAACAATGGAATAATAACAATTAAAATAGCGTTAATAACGACAAAAATAACAGCTAGCAGTAACTTATTCTTATTTTTTTTAGCATATTGCCAAATCCATTCAAAACTATTCATTTTCTCCCCTACTCTCTCTTGTTTTTATGGACGTGTATAAGATTACTGTTTTTTTATAGGAAAAGAAATGGGCATTCTTGTATATTTTGATGTACAATATAGTATAGAAAGCGGATACAAGTAGGAGTGATTTTTTATGAACTACACAAATAGTCGAACGTTTAATCCTGAAATTTTATATGCCTTCGATCCTTGGAACGAAGAGACCCACCCTTATAATTGTCATCATCATGAATTTCTGGAAATATCTATTCTTTTAGAAGGTGAATCTGAATATATTGTTCAAGGGCAACAGTACCATGCCACTGCTGGTACGGTGTTTCTTTTTAATCCGCGAACGGAACATGGTGAGCAACAAAAAGCAGGAACTTACTCACATCAACTACACATTGGCATTTCAAATCTCTATTTAGAAGGCTTAGCGCGAAACGTATTTCCAAATAAATCAGCTTTATTAGATTTAAGTCATTTACATGGTGCTTTTTTAGAAAAAGCTTGGCAAATTGTTCATGAATTAAACCATCAAGAAGTTGAATCAGCGTTACAAATTAAAGCTTTAGTTATTGAACTATTGGTTTATATTTTAAGAAGCTTAGCAGTTGATCAAGAAAATAAAATTGAAACTCGGCTATCGAAAACGGAAAAAAGAAAACGAAATTTAGTCAATCATACGATTTATTATCTGGAAACGCACCATGACGAAGAAATTACTTTGGAACAGTTAGCTGAAATGCTATATGTGACCCCGACTTATTTGTCGAAAACCTTTAAAGCGGCCACAGGCGTTGGGCCAATCAATTATTTAATTCAAATCCGCTTAAACCATGCGAAAGAATTGCTGAAAAATGATTCCTTAAGTGTCAAAGAAGTAGCAAAAACGGTTGGTTACGAAGATGCCTATCATTTTAGTAAATTATTCAAAAAATATTATGGAAAATCTCCTTCACAATTTTAAGATAAAAAAACAAGGAATCGTCGGCTTCATTGCGTCCGTTTCCTTGTTTTTGCTTTACGTTGACTCTTTTAACTGTTTCGTCATTGTATAATCGGTATGGCGTTCATTTCCCATATAAAAATCATGTTCATCTGTTTTGACGAAGCCCAATGATTGATAAAATTTTTGCGCTGGATGATTATGTTCCCAAACACCTAACCAAACCGTCTCTTTTTCTGCTTCTTCTGCTAATTCAATTGCTTTCGTAATCAAATGTTTGCCCAAGCCTAAACGCTTAAAAGATTTACGAATATAAATGCGCTCAACTTGTAACGCTTGTGGATGTTGATAGGTAATCTGAGCATCACCGTGATTTAATTTCACATAACCTGCAAGTTCATTATTATAAAAAGCAAAGAAATATTGCGAATCTTTATGTAAGATTTCGCTTTCTAAAACTGCTGGACTAAATTTCCTCTCATAATGTGCCTGTAAATCCTCTTCGTTTTCGCCATCTCCATAAGTATCTGCAAAAGTCTCTTGGCAAATGGCCTCTAATTCTGGTACGTCTGCGACGGTACACTCTCTAATAAATACTGACATACTAAAACTCCTTTGTAGATTAAATCAACTGTTTAATTAAAATTAAACAAGGATTCCAAGCGTCCCATAATGTCGGAAAAACCTCAAGGCGCTTAAAACCCAATGATTCGTAAAAACGAATAGTATGATATTAACCTGTCTAGCGAATGACGTCAATCTTTTTGCTTTGTTTACATAATAAAATTATTGTATACCCAATCTTTTTTATTAAATAATAGCATAGGTAGTTTAAAAATGTAAGTTAGTCATTTATTCTTTATTATTTCCTTAAAACGACGCCTTTTCTCGCTAAATCTGCCCTTCCTTTATTTTTTTCTGTTAAACTAAACGTATTAAGTCTATGAGGAGCGTGCGTATATGGATTATCTGAACACCTATAAGCGGTTGCTAGCATTGGCAGATGCAGGTCTTTTTTACGGGAAAGATGCTTTTGATCAAGAACGTTACCAAGAACTACGGGAACTTACGTTACAACTTATTAGCGCAACCGGACACGAAGCGACTGTCTTGCCCGACTTAGAAAAAATCTTAACTAAAGAGGAAGGTTATCCAACACCGAAAGTAGATGTTCGCGGTTTGATAAAAAAAGAGAATCGTTTTTTATTAGTTGAAGATTTACGGACCAAAGAATGGTCATTACCTGGTGGCTATGCCGAAATTGGCTGCTCCCCTAAAGAAAATATTGAAAAAGAAGTATTGGAAGAAACTGGCTTAGTTGTTACAGCAAAAGAATTGCTTGCTGTTTATGATACAGATAAACGAAAAGACATTCCTCAACTATTTCAGTACTATAAAATGATCTTTTCTTGTGAGATTTTAGAAAACCATCCCTTTGAAAAAAACATTGAAACCTCGAATTGTGCTTATTTTTCTTTAGATAATCTCCCCCCTCTTTCTATCAAACGAACAACGAAAGAGCAATTAATGGCATTAATGAACCAAACAACTGGAGCGCTTAGTGACTAACAAAAAGGATGAAGAACTTCTGTTCTTCATCCTTTTTCTATCATTATTAATTACATATTTTCTAAAGCGGCTTGGGCTAATAAGTTTAAGTAGTTCCAAGGGCGATCAAAATGTGGTTGGAAGAAGAAATCAGAAATCGCTAAATCTTCGACAGTCATTTTATTTTGGACCGCTAATGATAAAGTATTGGCAGATTGTGTGATATCATATTTAGACATCAATTGACCACCAACAATGCGTTGTGTTCCTTTTTCATAGACTAATTCCATCAGAACTTTTTCAGTTGTTGGCATAAACTCTGGACGATAGTTATCTTCGAAAACAGTTGCTTCGACATCTAGTCCGTTTAATTTGGCACTTTCTTTTGTCACACCTGTTGAACCAATTTTCCAACCGAATAAATATAAGCCAGAAGTTCCCTGTGTGCCACGATAAGCCAATTTTTGTTCAGTCAAATTACGACCTACTAGCATACCTTGACGAACAGCATTCGTTGCTAATGGGATATAATTTTTTGTTTGACTTGGGTTGTAGTGAACAACTGCACTATCACCCGCAGCAAAAATATCAGGATTGCTTGTTTGCATATACTCATTGACTTCAATTGCACCATTTGGTAACATGTCAACTTTATCTTTTAATAATTCTGTATTTGGACGGAAACCAACACACATAATCACCATATCTGCTTCGAATTCTTGACTTGGTGTAATGACTTTTGCTACTTTTCCTTGCTCATCTGCTACGAATTGTTGGACATTTTCACCTAAAGCTAAATTAACGCCACGATCAACTAATTCTTTTTCTAGAACATCTGTGAATGGCTTATCTAAATATTTATTTAAAATGCGGTCTAACCCGTCAACTAAAGTAACTTGTTTACCTGATTCTACAAAAGCTTCTACTAATTCAATACCAATATAACCGCCACCAACGACAACGACACGTTTGGCATCTTTCGCTTTTTCGATGATCACGTTGGCTTGTGAATAGTTCTTACATAATAAAATATTTTCAGCATCAATTCCTGGAATTGGTGGAATAATTGGCCAAGAACCAGTTGTCATCACTAATTTATCATAAGAAACGGTCTCAGTTGCGCCCGTTTGTAAGTTTTTCGCTGTAACAGTTTTGTCGTCCACGTTGATTTCTTCAACATTGTGTTCCATCTTCACTGTTGCTCCTAAAGAAGCCAGTTCTTCTGGATTTGAATAAAATAAATCAGCAGCATTTTTAACTACGCCTCCAACGTACAAGGCAATTCCGCAAGATAGGAAGGAAATATTGTCATTTCTTTCATATACAGTGACTTCCGCCTCCGGGTGATTTGCTAAAATACTTTTAACTGCTGAAGTTCCAGCATGGGTACATCCTACGACTACGACTTTCATGTTGTAAATCCCTTCTTTCACAATCTTTGTTTTGCAGAGGTGACGTCTCCCTCTGTCTGTTTAAAATATATCAGAGGAATCAAGCTTATTCGAGTTCTATGCTTGTGAATCGCATATAAAAAAATTCACAAACTGTTGCTAATTCTTAATAATAGCTAGTTAATTTTTTGTTTTTAAGAATTTAAAAGTCAATAACCACACAAAAAAACAAGCATAAGAGTGAAAACTCTTACGCTTGTGAAATTTGCCTAGACAAGTGACTTATCTTTTGATAAATTTTTAACAGTATGTAATTTTTTACACATTCTCCTGTTGTGCTTGTTGGCAATCTGGACATAATCCATATAATTCTAAACGATGTTCATTAATTTCGAAGCCTGTTAATTTACTAGCGGCCATTTCAACGTCCTCTAACCCTGGATAATGAAAATCAACGATTTTACCACATTTTTGACAAATCACGTGATAATGTTTCTTCGAACTAAAATCAAAACGACTAGATGCATCGCCATAACTCATTTCTTGAACGAAACCGATTTCAGTAAATAAACGTAGATTGTTGTAAACCGTTGCTACACTCATATTTGGAAAATGATCTTCTAGTGCGCGATAAATTTCATCAGCTGTTGGGTGTGTATGATTTTCGATTAAATATTCCAAGATAGCATAACGTTGCGGAGTAATTCGGATATTGGCTTCTTTTAATTCAGCAAGTGCATTTTTAACCAATACGTTGTCCATCTTTGTATCCCTCCCCTGTCTATCTTTCTTAAATAATACTATTTCTTATTACGATTGACAAGAATTATTGTAGGATTCTCGTGGAAAAAACGAGCATTTTACTAAACTAAGAGAAATGCTCGTTTTTTGGCGTGTTTTTTATTCTGGAAATTCGTAAAGAGCTGTCGAAAGATAACGTTCACCGTTATCTGGAACCAGCGCTAAGACACGTTTGCCTGCGCCTAATTCGACTGCCAAATCAATGGCAGCTTTAATTGCTGCCCCTGCTGAAATCCCCACAAGGATACCTTCTTTTGGCCCCATTAAACGAGCAGTTTCTAATGCGTCTTCACTAGAAACAGCGGCAACTTTTTGATAAACGGTGGTGTCTAAAACTTCTGGGACAAAACCAGCGCCTATTCCTTGGATTTTATGTGGACCCGGTTCGCCACCTTCTAAAACAGGCGACTCTGTTGGTTCTACTGCAACAATTTCAATATCTGGAAAAATCCGTTTCAATTCATGGCCAACTCCTGTAACGGTTCCTCCAGTGCCAACACCAGAAACAAACGCATCTAAGCCACGTTTACCAAAGACATCAACAATTTCTTTTCCTGTTTTTTGTTCATGTACCATTGGATTAGCTGGATTATTAAATTGCAAAGGCATGAAGTACCCGTGTTCTTCTGCTAATGCTGTAGCTTTTGCAATTGCCCCTTTCATTCCTTCGGCACCAGGGGTTAATAATAGATCAGCCCCATATGCTTGCATTAATTTGCGGCGTTCAATACTCATAGTATCTGGCATCACAATCTTAACTGGATATCCCAACGCAGCACCTACCATTGCTAACCCAATGCCTGTATTACCACTAGTCGGCTCAATAATCGTTTGTCCAGGTTTTAGGCGACCATCTGCTTCGGCTTGTTGGATCATGCTTAAAGCAATTCGATCTTTCACACTGCCACCAGGATTAAAGAACTCTAGTTTAACAAAAACATCTGCAGCTGCTTCTGGTACCATCCGTTTTAATTTCACAACTGGGCTTTGACCAATTAACTCTGTTACTGATTTTACATAACCTTTAGTCATAATCCTACATCCTCCAATTTTACAAACAATATAATAATTCTTTCTCTAAGCATAGCTCAAAAAAACGATTTCTACCAGAAAAACGAATTTTAGTTTGTGAAAAATTAAATAAAAAAACGGATTATACTCATCCAATAATTGCTGCTGGCACTACCTATTTTCACGATAAAAGACCTTACAAAAACTGCCGCTTTTGTAAGGTCCTTCTTCAACTAAATAATTGCAAAATTAACCGATTTGGATGGTTTGACCCACCGATAAAACAGAATCCAATGTTAATCCATTTAGTGACATTAAATTATCAACTGTCGTTCCAAAACGTGCAGCAATGTCCCACAATGTGTCGCCGTTTGCGACAGTGTAACTTTGACTAGCTACAGTTTCTGCTGTTGCTGTTGCAGAAGCCGCTGTATCGATTGTTGTATCAACGGTTCCCGTTGTATCTGAATAACTAGTGGTTTGAGCGACTGGTGCTCCCCAATCATATTGAGTTAAATTATATGCTTCAATTAACCAATTCAATTTTTCGGCATAGCCTGGATCAGTTGCATAACTTCCAGCTAAAGCGGCTGTTGCATCGCGATAACTGCTAGTATTACTCTTCCAAACGCCAGAATAATGGTATGTATCCCCAAAAGCAGTGGAACGAATAACATTGGCATGATCTTGGAACGATTCCGCATAAGAATTATAACTTCTAAATGCTGCTGTGACGGTCACCCATTGTCCGTCTAAATATTCTTTTGTTGGCATATAAACAGATTGTCCATTATAACTTCCTTTTACACCAAACAAGTTATAGTTCGGTGCAGATGCTAACCCAGAACTACCATAACTACTTTCTAGCAACGCTTGAGCAATCATGACGGAAGCATACATATCATTGCTATTGGCAACGGCTGCTGCTGAATTTCCGATTTCATTAATAAATGCTTGCTGGCTTGATTCTGCTTGGGCAGGTACCGCAGCACCAACCACAGGTGCTAAAATCATTGAAGTCCCCGCAACGGCGGTAGCACGTTTATAAGCTTTTTGCTTTTTAAGAGCTTTTTGAATATGTTTACTACTTCTTGTTAACTGTTCGCTCATTCATTTTTCCTCCTCACTGTCTCACTTTTCTATTTTACCGTTAATTTCCTATTGAAACAAGAAATAAACGTATTAAATTTTGAGTTTTAAAATTTCTGTAATGTAATTGAAATCTTGTTTGTATTTAATTAACCCTCTTCACACTTGTGAAAACAACCACTTCTTCTTTTCAATTTGATGAGATTTTTGTTATTTATCCTCTTACTTTTCTTTATTTATTGTGATAAACTTTTTAATGGACTTGTCACTTTTTGAACAAACTTTATAAGAGAAGTCTGTTTTTGTAGTCAAAACAACTATTACCGAGTAGTTGTTGTATTACAAAATGAATTACATAGAAATGTAGGGGGTTAGATGAAGAAACAACAATCGGGTTTAACAAATCAAGTGACGTTTTTATTAGCGTTAACTTGCGGGGTTGTGGTCGCCAATATGTATTATATTCAACCAATTGGCACCCAAATTGCTCAGGCCTTTCAAGTCAGTATTGGTTCTATTGGTTTTGTTACTATGCTGACCCAATTAGGCTATGCGCTAGGCTTACTTTTTCTTGTTCCATTAGGCGATGTCGTTGATCGCCGCAAATTAATCATTCGAGTAGCCGCGCTCTCCTCGCTGTCTCTAAGTGCTGCGTTTTTTGCACCAAGTTTTCTCCTTTTTGCACTCTCTTCTTTTTTTATCGGGCTGCTCTCTATTGTCGCCCAAATTATTATTCCTTATGCTGCGGTCATGGCGGGACCAGCGAACCGTGGTAAAGTAACAGGTCGAATGCTGGGCGGACTATTGACAGGAATTTTATTGTCTCGAACGATCTCGGGTTTCATTG
Organism: Enterococcus sp. DIV0183; assembly: GCF_050541505.1. Lineage (NCBI taxonomy): Bacteria > Bacillati > Bacillota > Bacilli > Lactobacillales > Enterococcaceae > Enterococcus > Enterococcus sp. DIV0183. Next base: position 1,346,693 of record NZ_CP172932.1, on the reverse strand, counting down.
CTAGTGCAGCTTCTTGGCGAACAGTCTACTTAATCGCCGTAATATTCGTGTTAGCATTGGTCGTTCTACTTCAATTAAAATTGCCCAAAACAGTGATACATACTCAAACTTCAAATCGATTAACTTATTTAGGTTCTTTGAAAAGTCTTCCTAAGCTAATCAAATCGCAACCTTTGTTAAGAGAAGCAACTGTCAATGGCTTTTTTATGTTTGCAACCTTTTCAATCTTTTGGTCTACATTAATTTTCTTTGTTAGTAGTCCAGCTTATTATTGGGGACCGAAAGAAGTCGGTATTCTAGCAATTTTTGGGTTATCAGGAGCTTTCGTAGCACCCATCATTGGTCGTCTATCCGATTATTATCCAGAACGGAAGATTGTTTTGATTGGCCTGTTGATGCAGTTCGGTAGTTTTATCTTACTTTTTCTAGGTGGAACACATGTGGTCTTACTAATCTTAGCAATTATTGTTTTAGATATCGGTACTCAATTTGGGCAAGTAGCCAATCAAACACGCGTCCAAAATTTGGGAGAAGAAGCCAGCAATCGTAACAATACCGTCTTTATGTTTTTCTATTTCATCGGCGGTTCACTGGGTTCATTGATTGGTACATTAATGTGGCAAAACTATGGTTGGTCTGGTGTTACTTTAACTGGTATTGGGTTCCAATTGTTCGCATTATTTTTTCACTTTATGCTCTTTGCTCCCAAAAAGAAATGGAGCAAAAAAACCTGAATGCTATCACAAGCATTCAGGTTTTTTAATGTTTATTTATAGTGATTTATAGGTATTAACCACATTTTCAGGAGTAAAGCCGAATTTTTCAAGAACTAGACCGCCAGGTGCAGAAGCGCCGAAGTGATCAATTGTAATTGTTTTGCCTTCCGTTCCTACATAGCGTTCCCAACCAAAGCTTGCTGCAGCTTCAATTGCCACACGTTTTGTCACAGCTTTAGGTAACACACTTTCTTTATATTCAGCAGATTGTTTTTCAAACAAATCAAAACTTGGCATTGACACGACAGATACATCGATGCCTTCTTCCGCTAATTTAGCTTGTGCTTCCACTGCTAGATTTACTTCAGAACCAGTCGCAATTAAAATCCCTGCTGGTTGTTCACCTTTTTGTGGTGACAATACATAAGCACCTTTTTGAACAGAATCAGAAGCGTGTTCTAACGTTCCTTCTAAAACAGGTAAGTTTTGACGACTTAGAACTAAAATAGTTGGTGTTTCCGTAGAAGTCATAGCAATTTTCCAAGCAGCAACAGTTTCATTGCCGTCTGCTGGACGAATCACATGAACATTTGGAATGCAACGAACACTTGCTAATTGCTCAATTGGTTCGTGTGTTGGCCCATCTTCACCCACCGCAACAGAGTCATGCGTTAAGACGTAAGTTACAGGAACTTTTTGTAAAGCGGCTAAACGGATTGCTGGACGTAAGTAGTCAGTAAAGACGAAGAATGTCCCGCCATAAACATGACTACCACCGTGTAATTGAATCCCGTTCATTGCTGCAGCCATTGCAAATTCGCGAACACCAAACCAAATATTACGGCCTTCGTATTGACCAGGTTCGAAATCTTTTTCTGCAGCAACCATTGTATTATTTGAGGCAGATAAATCAGCTGAACCGCCCCAGAAACTTGGAACAACTTTTGAAATAGCTTGAATCGTTTCTTTACTTGTTACACGACTTGCGGCACTTGTTCCTAGTTCATATTTAGGTAATTCTTGTTCCCAACCTTCAGGTAATTGGTTGGCAAAAGCTTCTTTAAATTGTTTGGCTAATTCTGGATGCGCATGTTCATAGTTCTTAAACATCTCATTCCAAGCCTCTTCAGCTTTTTGGCCTTCGTCAATCATCGTTTCTTTAAAACGAGCAGCGACTTCCTCTGGCACAGTAAAGTCAGGATATTCCCAACCATAAACAGCTTTAGCCGCTGTAATGCCCTCTTCACCAATTGGAGCGCCGTGAACGGAAGAAGTTCCTTCTTTTGGTGCTCCGTAACCAATGACTGTTTTAACTTCAATCAATGTTGGTTTATCTGTTTCAGCTTTAGCCGCTTCAATCGCAGCCTCTATTTCATCTAAATCATTGCCATCTTTAACTAAAATATGTTGCCATCCGTATGCTTCATAACGAGCCCCAACATTTTCAGTAAAGGCTTTAGAAGTTGGTCCATCTAATGAGATGTCATTTGAATCGTACAAGACAATTAATTTACCTAATTTCATATGACCAGCCATTGAACTTGCTTCTTGGGAAACACCTTCCATTAAATCGCCGTCACCACAAATTGCGTACGTATAATGATCCATAATAGGGAAACTATCACGATTATAAGTTGCAGCTAAATGCGCTTCAGCCATTGCCATACCAACAGCCATAGCAATCCCTTGTCCTAGAGGTCCCGTTGTTGCTTCAACACCATCTGTGTGGTGCACTTCTGGATGCCCTGGTGTTTTACTATCCCATTGACGGAAATTTTTCAAATCGTCAATTGTTACGTTGTATCCTGATAGATGTAATAAGCTGTACAACATTGCAGAGCCGTGGCCTGCTGAAAGTACAAAACGATCACGATCAACCCAGTTTCTAGAAGTTGTTGGGTTCACCTTTAAATGTTTTGTCCAAAGTGCATACGCCATTGGGGCAGCACCCATTGGTAAACCAGGATGTCCTGAGTTCGCTTTTTGTACGGCTTCAATACTTAATGTCCGGATTGTATTAACGCCCAATTGATCTGTCTTGTCAAACAAAAAAATCATCTCCTAATTTAGGTTTTTTTTACCTTTATTCATAGTGTAGCTTATTTCGACAATGAAAGCAATTACTTTCTGTTGTGAAGTCCTTTTTCACGTTGAATTTTTTTTAGTTTTTCAGGAGTCACATCGGTCCCTTCTTGATCCACGACCTTCATTCCTTCGATATGGTGACGCATCCCTCCACGAAATGCTTCTAAATACTCTTTACGTAATTCTTGTTGTTCGACTTTTTCTTTCGCACTAAGTTCTTCCACTTTTGCTTTATTCGCTAATTCATTTATACGGGCAATTTTTTCTTTCGATAACATCAAAATCCCTCCTTACTCTCACTGTCTATATTATAAGAACTGCCTTAAAAAAACAACTATATTCTGATATTTATAAAACACGAACGCTTGTTTGATTTCGTTCGCATTTTATGGTACACTAATTTTATCAATTGAAAGAAGGTGCGGGTTTTGGCGAAACGTACAGAAACAAGACAATTAGAAGTACTTAAATATATATACGAACAAGTCGAATTAAAGGGTTATCCGCCAACCGTTCGCGAAATTGGGAAGGCTGTTGATTTATCCTCAACTTCTACCGTTCACGGACATTTAGCTCGTCTTGAAAAAAAGGGTCTAATCTTACGTGACCCAACAAAACCGCGAGCAATCGAATTAACACCAGAAGGCTTGGAAAAGATCGGGATTCAACCGACAACTATTCCGATGTTAGGTGTCGTAACTGCTGGTGAACCAATTTTAGCGGTGGAAGAAGCATCAGATTTCTTCCCGTTACCTCCTGATTTACGTACAGAAGAAAATGCTTTATTTATGTTGACGATTCGAGGAGAAAGTATGATTAACGCAGGTATTCTAGATGGCGACCAAGTGATTGTTCGTAAGCAATCGAATGCCAATAATGGCGACATCGTAATCGCAATGACCGATGAAGATGAAGCAACCTGTAAACGATTCTTCCGAGAAGTAGATCATATCCGCTTGCAGCCTGAAAATGATGCATTAGCGCCTATTCTTTTAGATAACGTTACAATTTTAGGTAAAGTTGTTGGTTTATATCGCAATCATATTTAATAAAAAAAGGAAGTCACTCCGTTGAGCGGCTTCCTTTTTTGCTTGTTAACAAGTAAATAGCCTTTTGAGCTTCCTCGATAACCTCTGCTTCAGTTTCTACAGAAAGTAGATAATTTAAAGCTTCTAAACTTTGCTCAGGTTCTCTTTTTGCGAGCTGACCTAACGACCAAGCAGCTGTTCCGCGAATGACAGGACGCTGATCATTTAAACAGAGAATAATTTGTGGGATAGCTTCACGGCCGCCCAAATTCGCTAACGCAATCAAGGCATTCCGTTGCAATGGTTTTTTACCACGCCAAGAGCCTGCTAAGTGTCCGAATTGCTGTTTAAACTCTTTATTGGAAATAGTTAATAACGGTGCCAATTTGGGATAAACTTCTTCAATCTTTGGTTCCATCTCTTCATGAAAATGAAAATCTTTTCCTTTATTATAAGGGCAAACCAGCTGACAAATGTCGCAACCATAAATGACGTTACGCATTTTTTTCCGATACTCTTCAGGCATCATGCCTTTTGTTTGCGTTTGATAAGACAAACATTTTTGAGCATTCATTCGACCGTCCCCTAACAAAGCCCCTGTAGGACACCCTGTGATACAACGAGTACAATCACCGCAACCGTTTGGAACAGGTTCATCTGGCTCAAATTGAATGTTGGTGGTCACCTCACCTAAATATACAAAGGAACCAAATTCTTCGGTAATCAGTAGACCATTTTTACCAATGAATCCTAAACCCGCCCGCTGAGCAACAGCGGTGTCGACATATTCGCCAGTATCCACTTGCGGCCGAAAACGCCAGTGTTCTTTTTCTGCTTCAGTGGCAGCTTGCTCTTCAATAAAAGCAATTAATTTTTGCAACCGATCCTGCAAAATGTGATGATAGTCAATTCCCCAAGAGGCTCGCGCAAATTGGCCACGCTTTTCATCTCTAGGCATTTTTCCCTGAGCTTTGGTGGGATAAGCTAAAGCAATGGAGATAATACTTTTAGGATGCTCAAACGTTTTTTCTGGGTAAATTCGTTCTTCCACATTTTGATGTTCAAACCCCGAGTTATATCCTCGCTCTCGTTGTTCATGCAGAGAATCTTCTAATTCAATAAATGGTTCAGCATGAGTAAAGCCGATTTTATCGATGCCTAAACGTTGACTCTCTTGAATAATTTTTTCTTTCAATGTCGGCATTGCTCATGCCTCCCTTCATTTTATTATTTATCGTTTCGATGATACGTTTCATAGTCATGTGCATAGAGATTTTTCTCGTCCACGACGCCGGGAACAGTGGCAACTTTTTCCCAAACAGACCAGTCGATTTCTGGAAAGAAAGTGTCGCCTTCAAACGTTTCATGAATCATTGTCCGATATAAGACATCGCATGCGGGAATCAGTTCTTTAAAAACGACAGAACCTCCACCAATAACGGTCACGCCTTCATACTTGTCAGCATACGCAAGAATTTCCTCTACGGAATGCATAACCAAAACGCCTTCAGCTTGGTAATCCGGATTACTGGTAAGAACAATCGTTGTTCGATTTGGTAACGGACGACATCCCATGCCTTCGAAAGTTGCACGTCCTAAGACCAATGTATTATGAATTGTTTTTTCCTTGAAAAATTTCAAGTCGTTGGGTAAATGCCAAGGCAATTTGCCTTCTTTACCAATCACTCCTTGTTCATCTTGGGCCCAAATGGCTGCTAACATAGCTTCTCTCTCCTTTTTTATACGGCAATCGGCGCTTTAATCGTTGGATGTGGGTCATAGCCTTCTACTTTAATATCTTCCATATCAAAATCAAAAACAGAAGCCTTGTCTGGATTCAAAACGAGCGTTGGGAAAGAACGAACTTCTCGTGATAATTGTTCTTGCATTTGCTCCACATGATTTTGATATAAGTGGGCATCTCCTAGCGTGTGTACAAACTCCCCCACTTCTAAACCTGTTTCATGTGCAATCAGATGTGTCAATAAAGCATAGCTTGCAATGTTAAAAGGAACACCTAAAAAAACATCGGCACTGCGCTGATAAAGTTGACAGCTTAATTTTCCTTCATTTACATAAAATTGAAACATAGTGTGACAAGGCGGCAACGCCATTGAAGGCACATCTTCTGGATTCCAAGCGGAAACAATTAAACGGCGAGAATCAGGATTGGTTTTAATCATTTCAATCACATTAGCTAATTGATCAATAAAGCTACCATCTTTGGTTTCCCAGTGACGCCATTGCGCACCATAAATATTCCCTAATTCACCATATTTTTCTGCAAACTCTGCATCATTTAAAATGGCATCACAGAATTTTTGATGTTCTTCTTTGTATTGTTCTGCAAACGCTGGATCTTGTAAGACACGATGCCCAAAATCCGTCATGTCTGGTCCTTGATAATCTGCGCTTTTTACGTAACGTTCGAACGCCCATTCATCCCAAATATGATTATTTCGCTCTAATAAATAGCGAATATTCGTGTCGCCTTTTAAAAACCACAATAACTCACTTTTAATCAAGCCAAACGGTACTCGTTTGGTTGTTAGTAAGGGAAATCCTTTGGCCAAATCAAAACGCATTTGATAGCCAAATAAACTATACGTCCCAGTTCCTGTACGGTCTTCTTTAAAATGACCTTCTTCTAAAATCTTTTTTCCTAGCGCTAAGTATGCTTCTTCCATCTTATTCCCTCCGTCTCTTAATCCGCGTATTCACTCAAGTATTCCCAACGATTCATTTTTTCTTCTAACAATTGTTCCGTTGCTGTTACTGCTTCTTGCAATTCTTGTAAACGAACAAAATCATCACCCTGATGATTCATTTCTTCAGTTAATGTTTCTAATTTCGTTTCTAATTGTGTGATGTCTTCTTCAATTGTTGCCCACTCTTTTTGTTCCATATAAGTCAGCTTTGTTTTTTCTTTCTTTTCTGTCGATGCTTCTTTTAATGGTTTATTGAGCGGTTTTTCTTTGACCTTTTCTTGTTCTTTTTGGTTCGTCAAATATTCACTCATCGTGCCATAAAATGATAGGATCTGACCATTTCCTTGAAAAACTAACAATTTATCCATTGTTTTATCCAAGAAATAACGGTCATGAGAAACCGCAATTACCGCTCCTTTAAACATTTGGATATAATCTTCTAAAATGGTCAACGTATCAATGTCCAAATCGTTGGTTGGCTCATCCAATAATAACACGTTAGGCTGACTAATTAATAATTTTAAGAGATATAACCGGCGTTTTTCTCCACCAGACAGTTTGCCAATCAGTGTGCCATGCATAAAACGAGGAAATAAAAAGCGCTCTAACATTTCAGCGACCCCAACGCTGCTTCCATCACTGCGTTTCACTTCTTCTGCTGCTTCTTGCAAATAAGCAATCATCCGTTGATTAGGATCCATTTCTTCGTTTTGCTGGGTATAATAGCCAATTCGGACGGTTTCACCGATACTATATAGACCACTCTCTAAAGGAATGCGGCCAGCTAAAATATTTAATAACGTGGATTTGCCTGCACCGTTTTTACCAGTAATGCCAATTCGATCGTTTGCTTGAATGAGTAAATTAAAGTCTTTCAAAAGCTGTTTATGATCAATGGCATAATTTCCTTCCTTGATTTCCAGAACTTTTTTCCCTAAACGTTGCGTGGCAAAGTCTGCTTCTAAGGTGCCATTGGTTTGTACCTGATGCAAGTTTTCTTTTAAATTCTGAAACCGATCAATTCTTGCTTGCTGTTTCGTTCCTCGTGCTTGAACTCCTGCTCGCATCCACGCAAGTTCTTGTTTGAAGAGGCGTTTTCTTTTTTCTTCTTGCTCTACAGCGACACGTTCACGTTCGGCTTTTTCCATCACATACGTTTCATAGTTTCCTTTGTATTCATACAGTTTTCCAAAAGAAAGTTCGAAAATCCGATTGGTTACTCGATCTAAAAAGTAGCGGTCATGGGTCACCATTAAAACCGCGCCACGATAGTTATTTAAAAAGTTTTCCAGCCATTCAATCGTTTCATAATCCAGATGGTTCGTTGGTTCATCCAATAACAGTAAATCAGGCGCTTCAATTAAGACTTGCGCCAAGCTTACTCGTTTTAACTGCCCACCAGAAAGCTCACCTATTTTCTTTTCCAATGTGGGAATACCTAATTTTTGTAAAATAATTTTTGCATTGGTATCTGCTGTCCAAGCATCTTGTTTATTCATGGCTTCTTCTGCTTGCGTGTAACGTCTTTGAACCCCTTCGTCTAAACCATTCTCACTTAAAGCAGCTAACGCTAATTCATAATTTTTGACCGCTTTTATGATCGGGCTGTCTCCCTGAAACACGGCTTCTGCAATCGTAATATTGTCGTCAAATGTTTGATTCTGGGAAAGGTACCCAATTTGATAATCACTTGGCTGCTGAATTGCAGCAAGATCACCATCACCGCTATCTACGCCAGCAATAATATTTAATAAACTGGTTTTCCCTGTGCCGTTAATCCCAATTAAACCAATGCGATCTTTTTCATGAATCAAAAAAGAAAGATGATCAAATAGTGTTTTTTCCCCATATGTTTTGGTTAAATCTGTTACTTTTAATTCTTTCACCGACACTACCAACTCCTTCTATTTTGGTCTTGCTTATTGTATCAAAAATTGGATTATAAAAAAAGTGCATGAGATAAAAATCATCTTGGTTTCATCTCATACACTATTACTTATTCTTTATTAAAATTTTTAACAAATCGTTTCAGCGGAACATTATTCACTTCGCCGCTAATCGAATAACTCTCTAATAAATTGACATTTTTTCGTAACTCGTTCGCTTCGATAATTGAAATGCGTTCAGATTGTTCGTAATGATCAATCATCCGTCGTTCTTCTTGGAAGCCTAATAATAGGTCTTTGACATAGTCTGTCTCCGTATGAACAATATATGAATCAATAAATTCGCCTTTTTCAAACTTATGGGCTAAATCCAAGCGTCCGTCAATGAAGAAATCAATTAAATCATCATCATAGACACCGCGCAAATTATCTAAACTCTTCAGAATAACTTGAGAATTTCTTAGAAAAACTTGGCGAATATTTTCTAGTTCTTCATTTCGTAATTCTTTTTCTTCTTCAGAAGCTTCACCACGATTGAAAAATAGCTTAGGATGTAAAAGAATCGAAATGATTTGTCGAGCAAATAATAACCAAAAGCCTACAATCGATAATAATTGTTTGGCAATCGACCGTTGCATCCGTGTAATCAAGCGTTGATACATACGATAACTTCTGACACTAATTTCTCCTTGTTTCAGACTTTCTTCTAAGCCGTCTCGTTCAATGGACACAATTAACGTCCGCAACTCTTGCACTTCTTGTTTTCGTTCCGCACTTAGCTGCTCGGTATACAATTCTTTTAAACGATCTTGATAATTTTCAATGACCGCATTCATTTCACCACGAGGATTCTCTTCATTTTGCTGTTTTAAGACATCAATGACATCACGTAATAAATCAATTTCGACTGACTCTTCATTTTCCACTTCCGTCTCTGAATCAGTTAAAAATGGTAAAACTAGAATCCCACCAATCAGAGTCACCAAAATAACACAAGCCGTAATGAATAGTAATAACGGTCGTTCTTTAAAATGCTCGCCGTTAATCGCTGTTGGCAAAATAAAGATGGTGGCTAAACTCACTGTTCCTTTAACACCGCCAAAAGTTAAAATCAGCATTTCATTCATTGCGTTTTTAACTTTTTTAAGGCCATGTTGAAGCGTGTAAACACTGAAAATGGCTAAGAAACGAATCAAAAAGACAACGGCGCTAATAATTAGAACAACCATTAGTAGGAACCAGTTTGAATATTGTTGGTCAATCCAAATTGGCGAAAACACTTGAGAAAGTTCAATTCCTAAGAATAAGAAAACTAAGGCATTTAAAGTGAACTCAATCATACTCCAAATACTTTCGCCAACATTTGACAGCTCTGCTTCAAAAAGCGAAACTTTTTTCAAACTAGACGCTTGCATAATTCCAGCAATCACAGCAGCAATAATTCCAGAAACGCCAATCAACTCTGAAATTAAATAAGCAATAAATGGCAAGAGTAATTCAATCAACAAGTAGCCTGTAACATCTTTTGCCACTGCAGTTTCAAGTAAATGAACAATTTGCTGTTTTAATAGAACTAACACGATTCCGACTACCGCTCCACCAATACTGGAAATAACCAAGGTCCCTGCCGCTTCCACCGGCGAAAATGACCCCGTTAACAAAGCCGCTAATGCAAATTGAAAGGCTGTAACGCCTGATGCATCATTAATGAGTCCTTCACCAGATAAAATGTTCATCGAACGTTCAGGGATGTCAATTCGACCTGATAACGAACCTACCGCCACCGCATCCGTTGGCCCTAAAGCCGCCCCAAAAGCGAAGCAAGCGGCTAATGGTAAAGTAGGCAAAATCATATGCAGGGTCCAGCCGACTCCGACTAAGGTAATTAACACACCAAAAAAGGCCAAGAAAAGAATCATCCCGAAATTTTTCATCATTGCTTTCAGATTGATTAGCTCCCCTTCTCTAAATAAAAGCGGTGCAATAATCATTACTAAAAACACTTCAGGCTCAAATTCAATTTCCTGCCCCATTTTAGTTAAACCAATTAGAACGCCTACAATAATTTGCACAATTGGCAGCGGAATGACGGGAACAATCCGGTTGAATATGTTTGAGAAGGTAATAGACAGTGCAAAAACAATGATTAGAAAGGTAAATTCCATCCTATCATTCCCTTCTATATTAAATTTTTATTGACTTACCGATCAAAACATTTAAGTAATTTTTTCTTTTTAAGAATAATTTTCTTTTCGACTTCTTCTAACTCAGAACTGCGTTCGCAAAGTTCCAATTGAGCGCGTCGTGCTTCTAAACGAAGAAGTTCTCCTTTAATTAATTCAATTTTTTTGTAGCGTAAGAAATTTTTCTTTTGCATACGTTCTGCAAAGTGTTGTCGTTTTTCTTCAGGGATTGCTTGATATTTCTTTTTCAAGTCAGCGACACACTTTTCAAATTCTTCACTCACCGAAACAACTTCCTTCCAAAATTTAATCTGACTAATTATAACAAATTTTACCAAAAGTACAAGCAAAATTGCTTTCTTTTTTTCAAAAGAAATTCAGACAAAACTTAACGCGGGAAAAGCTGATTTCTAGGAGCTGAACATGGTTAATCTTCATTAACAATAATATCAATTTCTGCCTCTTCATTCATCCGTGTTGAAAGAAAAAGAACCATTTCTTCTAGTGGCGCAGAAAAGCGTAAAACCACCCCTCTTCTGCCTTTTTTTAAATACCCTAAACGAATACCGTTCGACTTTTGAACAAGGACAATCTTTTCGATATCTTTAAAGGCCGTGCCCCGATTGTCAAAAGGATGCGTAATAATACAGTCCTCCGCAAAACCTCTTGCATCGTAAAGAAAACTGAAGATAATCAAAATATATAACACACTTCGAATCATTTCAATTTTATCTCCTGCCGAAAATGCATTGGCCAGAATCATTAAACTAAAAAAAGCAACTAAATATTTTGTTGTAGGATGTTTTGCAGCCGGAATTACAATACTTTTACGTACGAAGTAAAAGTAACCATACATAACGACGACAAATAAAAATAGCAATAACGTAAATCCATCGATAATCACAAACGACTCCTTTATTTCTTTTTCTTTTGAATATCTGTTAATATATCATTTATTTCTTTAATTTCTTTTTTTGATTCGTTAATCTTTTTGATAACCGCCTCACGGTTTTTTCCAGGCGGTAAGTCAATTGATTCTTGGTAGTAGTTTGCTAAAGCTTGAACTTTTTTCATTTTTTCGCTTTGCAACAAGGCTATATTTCTTTTCATTTAACCGCCTCCTCTTCCTTAGTATACATTACTTTGTAAGGAATTGCTTAATTTGCAAGATATTTTCTAATAAAAAGGAGTAATTTTACATTTTCTTATAAACAAAAAGTATTCGGCTGAGTAACAGCAGCGAACGATAAAATAATAGAATAAAAAATGAGACAGAAGTAGTTTACTTTTGTCTCATCTTTTATTATTGAGCTGAAATCGCTAAACCAATTGCTTTTTCCCCTAGGTGGGTCCCGATAACTGGACCAAAATGACCGATTTCAATTTCTGCATTTGGGTATAGCTTTTGTAATTTTGCTTGTTCTTTTTCAGCAACGATGCGGTTATTGGCATGAATCACGTACAGTTTAACTGGTGCTTCAATCCCTGCGTTTCGTTCACCAATAATCTTTTCTGCACGAGCAAAAGCTTTCTTTGTTGAACGGATTTTTTCAAATAATACAATCTTTCCATCTTCAAAAGTCAAGATAGGTTTAATCTTCAATAGTCCAGCAATCAAGGCTGCGCCATTCGTTAAGCGACCGCCACGAACTAAGTTGTTCAGATCTTCTACAATTAGATATGCATACGTATTGTCACGAATTAAATCTAATTTGGCAAAAATTTCTTCTAAGCTGGCTTTTTCTTCTGTTAAATCTAAAGCAGCTTCTACCATGTGTCCCATTGGCATACTTGTAATTTTTGAGTCATATGGATACAAAGCAACGCCTGGGATTTCATCAGTAAGTCCGTGCAATGTATGAACAAAACCAGAGATTCCTGAAGAAAGATGAATGCTGATGATGGTGTCGTACCCTTGTTCAGCGATTGATTTGTAAAGCTCTAACACTTCTCCTAAAGCAGGTTGTGAAGTCGTCGGAAATTCTTTACTATTATTTAGCAATGCATAATATTCATCTGCTTCAATGTCAATGCCTTCGTTGTATATTTTTCCATCTAAAATGACTGGGATGGGAATTACAAAAAGATTCGGATGATCTTTAATGCGCTCGGGTAAATAAGCTGTACTATCTGTCACAATAGCAATTTTCATTTTGTAACCTCGTTTCACTAATTTTCCACGTTGTTTCTAATATAGCATAAAAAAGGATATTTTAAAATGCTTTCCTTATTCGTTCAGGAATTTTTCGATGGCGTCAGCATTTTTTTGTTCATCTACTTCTAAAATACTGCCTGCATAAGAGGATTCACCAAAATTCCAAGAATCTGGTACCGGAACCGATAATGACTCAACCCCTGCTTTTCCTTTAATCAACAATGATGGTCCATTCGTTAACATGAAACTAACAGGCACATCTGTCGACATATAGCCGACTAATTTCCCAAGTGATTCTGGGGTTCTTAATAAAGTCATTGGGTTTTTCATTTGGCTCATTACAGCTGACATAACTTGTTGCTGGCGACGAACCCGACCAAAGTCGCCTTCTTCATCCATCCTAAAGCGAGCGTATTGAAGTAAGATATGTCCATCCATGACCTGTTGCCCTTTTTCAATATCAACGCCATCTAAATTCAGTGATTTTTCTGCATCGATTTTGACACCTTTTGGAAACATAGAGTCAACAATTTTTTCAAATGATTGGAAATCTACCTTAGCATAATATTTCGTATCTAAATTAAAGTTTTGTTTTAACGTTTCACGAACCAATTCAGCACCGCCATAAGCGTATGCGGCATTAATTTTATTCGGCCCGACACCAGGAATGTCCACGAATGTATCACGCATAAATGAAATTAATTTCGGTTTTTTTGATGGTCCATTTAGTTGGAGAACCATTATTGTGTCGGCTCGTCCAGCATCTTCCCCACGTGTATCGCTGCCAAGAATTAAAATATTCTTAGCCCCATTGCTACTTTTGACACCATTAAATGTTTCTACTTTTTCTTGAGGCAACGAGTCATCATGTTCTGCTGCAGATTTTCCTTTTAAAAACATGACTGTACTATAGGCAAATAACAGAATCAATAGGATCACTAGCCATTTGAAAAAGCGTTTTGTTTTTGATTTTTTACGTTTCTTTTTTGGTTTCTTGTCTTTTTTTCCGCGGGGTGGTTGGTCAGAACCGTTGCCACCACCTGAATCTGTTTGATGTCGCCTTTCACTTCTGCGACTGTCCTCAGTATAGCTGTCTTCGTAAACTGGCTCTTGAAGGCTTTCAGCTAGTTCTTCTGGTTCTTCTTCTCTATATTCACCCATTGATTTTCGGGGATTAAAGGTCTTTTTATGCTCTGCTGGTCTCGATTTTTCATGAATATGTTTATAACGATCTACACGACTCATCGTGTCACTCCTTTACCTCTGTGTTTTATCACCTTTCTTAGGATACCTCATTTCACAGGAAATTCCTATTACAAATATGTAATTTAATAAAAAATGAAACTCACTTTATCTAATAAGTAAGCTTCATTTTCATTTTTAACTCTTTAAAGTGTGGACAAAACATAGATCGGGTAATCCCCTAAAATTTTTATTTCTGCGCCAATCAGTTCCAGTTCTGTTAAAGCTGCTTCAATTAATTTTTCTGGTTGATCTTTCACTAAGTCCATTAAAAAGAAGTACTCTCCTAGCTTTGTTTTCAACGGCCGCGATTCTATTTTGCTAAGATTAATCCCTCGCCAACTAAACACGCTTAATGCTTTGTGTAAAGAGCCAGGAACATTACTTGGCATCGTAATCGCCAGCGTTATTTTTTTCTCAGATAGCGGGAAAGAAATCGCTAAATTTTCAGAACCAAGAACCCAAAATCGGGTTTGATTTACCGATAAATCTTGTATATTTTTTTCAACAATGGTCAAATCATACATTTCCGCAGAAAGTTTTGGTGCAATAGCTGCAAAAGGTAATTCTGGATGTTCTGCAATGTATTTGGCGGCGTAAGCTGTTGAAGGCGTTGCTTCTAAAATCGCTTCTGGAAAGTTTTTCGCTAGAAACATCTGCGATTGAGCTAATGCTTGCGGATGTGATAAAATTTTCTGACTTTGTTGCCAGATCGCTTGATTCTCTTTTGCCACCATTAATTGTTGTTGAATCGGTAAAACTAACTCTGCTTGGACAGGTAACTGCGCTTGATGATACAAATAATCTATCGATGCGTTAACAGTTCCTTCAATCGTGTTTTCTATTGGGATAATACTACATGCCACTTCTTGCTGTTCAATTGCTTTCAAGCAAGCTGGAATCGATGCGTACGGTATCAACGTAGCATCAGGAAAAGCAGCCAACGTTGCACTGTACGTAAAGGAACCAATCGGACCTAAATAACCAACTTTCATCGTTTCTCTACTCCTTTAATTGTTGCAGAATTTCATTGATAATTTCTTCTGGTGAGCGATTGGTCGTATCAATTGTCATCTTCGCACATTCTTCGTAAAAATTTTTACGAGACTCAAACAAAGCAATGATTTCTTTTGAAGAACGTTCTATAGCTAAGGGCCGTTGGTTTTCAGTATCTTCTTTGATTCTTTTTAACAGCTCTTCTGGTGTCGCATGTAAATAAATCACTTGCTGAAAAGATTTTAATAAGCTACGATTTTCTGGTCCGACAACAATCCCGCCCCCAGTTGAAAGGACGGCTGTATTTTTTGACAGCTCCTTTAAAAGTTGGGTTTCCTGTTCTCGGAAAGCTGCTTCACCATATTTTTCGAAATAGTCAGGAATTGAGCGTCCTATTTTTTCAATTAACGCTGTATCTAAATCAAGATGAGGCATCTTTAGTTTATTGGCCAAACTTTGGCCGATAGTTGTTTTACCCGCACCCATGAAACCAATTAAAACAATGCTTTCCACGGTTCGTTATCCTCCTTCGTTAACAACTTAAACGTTCTAAGTCGTCAAAAAATGCTGGATAAGAAACTGAAACTGCTTCAGCCTTATCTAATTCAACAGTGCCTTCTTTTACAAGTAATGCAGCAATTTGTAACATCATCCCGATACGATGATCCCCATAACTGGTAACTCTTCCACCATGTAAAGAAGTTGGTCCATGTATAATTAAGCCATCATCAGTAGGCGTGATGTCGGCGCCTAAAATTGTTAATTCTTTCGCTACTGCATCAATCCGATTGGTTTCTTTGACTTTCAATTCTTCTGCATCTCGAATGATTGTCGTGCCAGTAGCCTGAGTGGCTAACAAAGCAATAATCGGTAACTCATCAATTAAACGTGGGATAATAGCGCCACCAATCTCTGTAGCTGTTAATTGACTCGTTTTTACAAGTAAATCGCCAGAGTGATTGGCCTCATCTTCATTTAAAATAGTGACGGAACCACCCATGTTTTTAATCACATCTAAAATACCTGTCCGTGTTTGATTTAAGCCAACATTTTTCAGAAGTATCTCGCTATCTGGGACTACTAAACCCGCAACTAAAAAGAAAGCTGCAGAAGAGATATCACCAGGAACTACCACATTTTGACCTGTTAATTGTTGCGGTCCAGTTAACATAATTTTTTTACCGTCTACTTCAAGTGTCCCACCAAATTGTCGAATCATCTCTTCTGTATGATCACGTGTCTTTTCTTTCTCAACCACTACAGAAGTGCCCTCGGCTTGCAAAGCGGCGAATAAAATAGCCGATTTAACTTGAGCACTTGCAACAGGCATTGTGTAGTCAATCGGTTGCAAATTTTGAGTCCCGCGAATAGAAATTGGCGGAAACTCCGTTTGCTGAACCCCTTGACATTCCGCTCCCATTTGGTTTAAAGGAAGCATCACACGATTCATCGGTCGTTTGGCAATAGACGCATCACCAGCTAGGCGCGTTTCAAAGGGACAGCCAGCTAAAATGCCCAGCATCAGACGAATTGTTGTCCCTGAATTTCCAACATCAATTGTATTCTTCGCCTTTTTTAAGCCTGCAAATCCTTGCCCCTCAACGATGATTGTCGTCCCGTCATCTTCAATGTTCACACCTAAAGAACGAAACGCCGCTAAGGTACTTAAACAATCTTCGCCTCTTAGAAAATTTGTAATCGTCGTTTTTCCAGAAGAAATCGCTCCAAACATAATACTTCTATGGGAAATCGATTTGTCGCTAGGAACCATCAGAGTCCCTTGTAAATGTTTCACATTTGTACGTAGTTGCACCCTCATCACCTCTTATTTTTCATAACACGTATAGTTCGTTTTTTTAGATAAAATTTGTTTTGCAGCTTGGCAGTCTGATTGATTTTTAAAAGACAATTGAAGAATCCCATAGATTTCTTCTCTCGTTTCTAAAATTTTAATATTTGTAAGAGAAAGGTCCGCTTCGCCTAAAATTTGCGTAATTTCAGCAATGATTCCTGGTTGATCTGGTACATCAACAAACAAATCATAGAAAGCTGGGATTGCGCCTTCTTTATGAATGGGCAACTGAGCACGTGTTTCTTTGGCCTTATCAAAAAAATTACGAATGGCTGGGGCATTTTTTTCTGTTAACCATTGGCAAACAGTAGTCATCTCTTTTTGCCAATTTTCTAGTAAGTCCAATAATACTAAGCGATTGCTTAATAAAATATCCGTCCACATCGTTGCATCAGAGGAAGCAATTCGAGTAATATCTCTGAATCCTCCAGCCGCTAGCTGCTGCGCTCTAGGGTAAGTGGTATTCAGTTGCTGACTTTCGTTCACTAACGCTGCGGCAACAATATGTGGCAAGTGACTTAGAGCACCAGTAATTTCATCATGTTCCTGTGCAGGCATCGTAATAAACTTCGCATGCGTTCCTTTTAGTAACGTTTGTAACTCCTGAATCTGTTTGTTTTTTTCGCCATGGTCATCGGTAAAAATATAGTAGGCATTTTCAAACAAACGTTCATCAGCGGCTGTTACGCCGGATTTATGTGAACCAGCCATTGGATGACCACCAATAAAATTTTTCATGTTAAGCTTTGTTGCTAACTGATTAATTTCCACCTTGGTACTACCCACATCTGTGATCAGAGCAGTTTCTAGTGATAATTGGTTTAATTCTTCTAGTTGTACTAAAGTTGCTTTAACTGGGGAACAAAGAAAAATAATCTCTGCTCGTCTTGCCCCACTTGTTAAAGATTCAGCTATCTCATCAATTAGACCCGTTTTCTTAGCAAATTCAGTTGCCTCCGCTTGATTATCGAAACCGATAATCTCACTGTTTGGATGCCCTTTTTTGATACACAAAGCCAGTGAACTCCCGATTAGCCCTAATCCTACGATTAAAATACGTTTCTTCATTTTTTCCCTCCATATACTTGCGACTTTCTTCCATTAAAAGTTTTGAGTATATAGACGATAACGTTTCACTGCTTCTTTCATTTGTTCAAATGAGTCACTATCAAATTTTTCGAGCATAGCCTTCGCTACTTCCGTTGCAACAACGGCTTCACAAACAACGCTAGCGGCCGGTACCGCCGTGCTATCAGAGCGCTCAACGCTGGCCTTATAAGGCTCTTTTGTATCAATATTCACGCTTTGTAATGGTTTATAAAGGGTTGGAATAGGTTTCATGACACCACGAACGATGATTGGCATTCCGTTGGTCATTCCTCCTTCAAAACCGCCTAAATTGTTGGAAGTTCTGGTATAACCAGTACTTTCGTCCCAAACAATCTCGTCCATCACTTGACTACCAGGGCGTTGCGCCATTTCAAATCCAATGCCAAACTCAGCACCTTTAAAAGCATTGATGCTTACAACAGCTTGCGCAATTTTGGCATCTAGTTTACGATCCCATTGAACATAGCTACCTAAGCCAGCTGGAACGCCACCCACAAGTACTTCTACTACCCCACCAATTGTATCGCCATTTTTCTTGGTTTGGTCAATTAGTTCTTTCATTTTTTCTTCTACGGAAGGATCTAATACGCGAACGGCAGATTGTTCAGACCGTTCTTGAATTTCACGGATCGTTAAATTTTCAGGAATCGTAGCTTCAATCCCGCCTAATACCGCGACATGCCCAGCGACTTGGATATCCAGTTCAGCTAAGAGTTTTTTAGCAACCGCACCAATCGCCACGCGCATCGTTGTTTCTCGTGCCGAAGACCGTTCTAAAACATTCCGTAAATCATCATGTTGATATTTCATGCCACCAACTAAATCAGCATGTCCTGGACGTGGTTTGCTGACGCGGCGGATTTTCTTTTGTTTTTCAGGAACTGGCTCTACTGACATCACGGAGGTCCAATTTTTCCAGTCTTTGTTTTCGACAATCAACGTTACTGGTGAGCCAAGTGTTTTACCATGCCGAATGCCCGAAGTAATACGTACTTGGTCTTTTTCAATTTTCATCCGTCCCCCACGACCGTAACCGCCTTGACGTCTTGCTAATTCTCGGTTAATCTCTTCGCTACTTAAAGGCAAGCCGGCTGGTAAGCCTTCAATAATAGCAGTTAATTCAGGTCCATGTGATTCGCCTGCTGTAATAAAGCGCATCTTAAATTCCTCCTTCTCTGTTTAAAAATGCTCGAATTTCTTCCGTTGCTAAAGAGACAATTTTCGCTTGACCAATTTTTTCTAAGACAATGATTTTAATCTGTCCCCCACGTGTTTTTTTATCATGTGTAATTGCTTGATAGAGACGTTCTTCTGACCAACGATCTGTGGTTACTGGTAAATGGAACTTTTCTAGCATGGTGACCAACTCTTGGGTAGTCCCAAGTGGGGAAAGCCCTTGTTGTTCTGCGACTTGAGTTATTTGAATCATTCCTAAAGAAACGCCTTCACCGTGAGCAATCACCCCGTAACCAGCTGTATTTTCTAATGCGTGGCCAATCGTATGCCCAAAATTCAGAATCAAACGTAAGCCCAAATCTAATTCATCTTCTTCGACGACATCACGTTTAATCTTGCAACAGGCCGTGATAATTTCTTCTGCATGTGCCACTAAATCTTGTTCATTTTCCAAAGAGGATAAACGGTGCCACAATTCAACATCAGCGATAGCTGCTGATTTTACAATTTCTGCAATTCCTTCACGAACACGTCTAGGTTCTAATGTTTTAAGTGTATTAGGATCAATTAAAACCCCATCTGGTTGGGCAAAAGTACCGACAAGATTTTTGGCTTTTTTAGTATTAACCGCTGTTTTACCTCCAATGCTACTATCTACTTGTGCCAGTAAGGTTGTTGGTACTTGCAAAAAGTGAATACCGCGCATATAGGTTGAAGCGACAAATCCAGCTAGATCTCCCACAACGCCTCCACCTAAAGCAATTAGACCATCACTTCGAGTCAATTGCTGTTCCGCTAAAAAATCATAAAGCAGTTGAGCTGTTTCGAGGCTCTTACTTTGTTCACCTGCCGCTACAGCAATCAATGATGTTTCAAAACCAGCAGCTTGCAATTCTTTCTCAACAGCTGCGCCATATAATTTATTCACCGTTTCATCGGTAATAATCGCTACCCGTTGTGGCTGCCACAGGCTACGTACCCAGGTGCCAATTTTATCTAAGGCACCTGTTTCGATGGTTAAATCATATGAATGTGTAGGTAACGTTACGGTTAATTTCATGTCCTCTGCTCCTCTGTCTTTACTAATCTTCTAAAGCATTAATTTCTTTCATTGCTTTTTCGATGATATGAACTTCTTTCATCATACGTAGGTAAGTTTTTTCATTCAAGGATTGTGGCCCATCTGACCACGCATTCGCTGGATCTGGATGAATTTCTACAATCAAGCCGTCCGCACCTGAAGCAACACCTGCTCGGGCCATTGGCGGTACTAAATCCCAGATACCAACACCATGACTCGGATCAACAATAATTGGAAAATGACTTAATTTTTTAATTAAAGGCACCGCACTTAAATCAAGTGTATTGCGCGTAGCGGTTTCGTACGTACGAATCCCACGTTCAATGAAGATCACATTGAAATTTCCTTGCGCAGCAATGTATTCAGCTGCGTTTAGCCATTCATCAATCGTACCGGCAATCCCGCGTTTTAAGCCGATAGGTTTTCCAGTTTTACCAACCGCTTGTAATAACTTGAAATTTTGCATGTTGCGCGCACCGATTTGTAAAATGTCACTGTATTTTGCGACAAGTTCTAAATTCGCTTCATCCATCACTTCTGTAATGACTTGCATATCTAATTCATCAGCCGCTTGGCGAATGTATTTCAGTCCTTCTTCTTCTAGTCCTTGGAAAGCGTATGGCGACGTTCTAGGTTTGAATGCACCACCTCGTAAAATTGTTGCACCGCCAGCTTTAGCAATTCGCGCACATTCACGAATCTGATCTAAGCTTTCGATTGAACAAGGGCCCGCCATCATGGTCATACTGCCGTCACCGATTTTAACACCGTTCACATCAACCACTGTATTCTCTGGATGAAATAAACGACTCGTTAGTTTGTAAGACAACGAAATGCGGACACTTTTCTCCACGCCTTCTAATGCTGTTAACTCTGCTTCAACTAATTTTTCTGTATCGCCAATCAAGCCTATCACTGTTTTTCCATTATCTTGACTTGTTTGAGTAGTTAAGCCTGCACCTGTTACTAAATCAATGACTTGTTTCATTTGCTTTTCGGTTGCATTTTCTTTCATAATTACGATCATTATATTCTCTCCTCATGCCTTTAAACGGCGCTCTTTTTATCTATTTTCAATTTTACGTTTTACGACTGATACAGGCATTTTTTGTCCTGTCCATTGTTCAAAAGCAGCAGCTCCTTGATAAAGTAGCATGTCCAAGCCGTTGCTTGTTTCTGCGCCACGTAAACGGGCTTCTTTTAATAACTGTGTTTCTCTGGGATTATAAATAGCATCATACACGAATAACTTCGGTTGAATCATTGCATAATTTTCTATAGGACTACTATGTGCATGTGGATGCATACCCACACTCGTTGCATTAACTAACAAGACGCTTTCAGCAACATCTTTTGCTAGTTTTTCAGTATCCGCTAAATCGTTTAAATGGATTACACAGTTGGTTCGTTCAGTGAAATTTGCCAGTTTTTTTTGACTGTCGTTAAACCCCGCGCTTTTCCTGTTGTAAACGGCGATTTCTTTCACGCCATCTAAAGCAGCTTGGGCAATGATTGATAAGGCTGCACCACCTGTTCCTAAGATGGTCATTTTATTCTGAAAAACGTCAACCTTTTTCTCTTTCAAACTCCACATAAAACCAGTACCATCCGTGCTGTCTCCGTAAAGTTTTCCATCTTTGTTGACAATCGTATTAATTGCGCCAACCAGTTGAGCGGTAGAACTTAGTTCATCCATATAACTTACAGCCGCCACTTTATTGGGCATTGATAAGTTGGCCCCTAACATGTGAAACGTTCGAATCGCTTCAATTGCTTGTGGCAATGTCTCTTGTCCAACGTCAAACGCCAGATACCGAGCATCAACTCCTAAATTTTGAAATGCTGTATTATGAATCAACGGTGAAATACTGTGTTGGCTGGGTTTCGCGAATAGCCCAGCTAAACGAGTGGCTCCAGTTATTTCTTTCATCCTGTGTGCTCCTTTACGAAATTTTTTTAGTAAGTTTCTGAAATCCTAATTTTTGGCCAAACAAAAAGGATATTCACAGTAAATTTTAAGAAAAATCTACAGTGAATACCCTACAAAAAAGCAATATAAAAGCCACTATAGATTTTCTTAAATCTACATGGCTGAAAGTCATCTTAAATTTCCCTAGCCATTATAGATACAAACGTTTGTTGTCTGTACCCATAATGTTATGAATACAAACCTATCTAAAATAGCTAAAGTAAAAGTTATTCAGTTGTGTATGGTTTTTCTTCGTTGTTGTCATAAGAATCACTCCAAAACTGATTTAATTAAGAATTGTTAACAGTATACCGCTAGAAAAAACATGTGTCAACACTTATTCGCTTATTTTTTCGACTATTCCATTAAAACCAATGTTATTTTATTCGCCAAAAGACTAAAAAAGCCACAGGAACCAGTCATTTCACTGATTCCTGTGGGGCAAAAATTATTTTAATTCTTCAGCGTATACATCGTCAACTGTTTGTGTTGGGTCGATAACAATGTATAAGTTTTTAGTTTTTTCGCTGACTTTTGTAGATTGATAGATGTTATCCAAGCCCTCATCTGTTTTATCTTTGTAAGGGAAATAAACTAAATCTGGTGTGCCATTTTTGTAAAGAATTTCCATACGTTCGATATCTTCATATTTTAAAGCACGAGAGAACATCCCTAATTCTAAGCCACCTAAGTTAATATCGTGGGTTTGAACATGATCTCCTTCTTGGAAAATTTCAATTTTGAACCCTTCACATGGATGAATTTCAACAAATTCACTACCATGGATACGGCCAAAACTTGTTGTAATATGTTTGATCCATAAATCACCAATAAAACGACGATCAATCGTCCAAGTTTCACCATTTCTGAAATAAAATTTAAGTCCTGTCATTTCTCTAGCCATAGCACAAATCTCCTTACTTAAAAATAATTTCTTACATTATTAGTTTACCATACTTTTGATAAACGGTCACAAACTTTCGCTGTAGATTCTTAATCTTTTGTTATTCTTTTTAAAAAAGAATCAATCTCAACTACTGCACGTTGGTGAGAACCTTTGGCAATTTGTCGTTCTCCTTCATAAGCAACAAATTCATAGCGTATTTTGTGTGCAGTCTGTTCAATGCCGGTCATCGTAACAACGATTGTCGCCCCTACCGCGGATGGATATAAGTGGCGCAATTCTAACACCGTTCCGACAGTTGTTTCCCCAACTGATAATTGGTACTTCACAGCTTCTTTGGCTGTTTGTTCAATCATGGCAGCTAAAGCAGGGGTTCCTAAAACTTCTAAGTCACCAGAACCGAGCATTTTAGCCGTTTGTGATTCTTTCACCAAGAATTCTTTTGTAAACATTTCTGTTGGCATTATGCTTTCTCTCCTTTTGAACGTTGTTTTTTGGCAAACGAAAGCAGAACTTCTTGTTTATTCTCTAAGCTACCTTCAACAACGTGTTGCTCGATTTCAGCAATCAGTTCCCCTAACCATTTGCCTGGTGTTTCTTCTAAGATGGCTAAAAGGTCTTTTCCTGTAATGGCCAATTCATGTCTTTGATGGATGGGTAATGCCTTAACTAACTCTTTTGTTACTTGTACTTGACTGTCTTGTTGGTAATAATATAAAAGCCTTTCAACAAGTACTGCTGATTCTTCGCCTAATTCATAAAGCATCATTGGCTGCCAGTCGTTACTCAAGCGAAAACGCAAACCGCGTACTAATTGTGAAACGTTTTGAATTAATTGATTTGAAAGTTTCCAAGCTTTTAAGAAGGAGCGAATTTCTGCTTCTGGCAAATTCAACGATTGGATAAGTAACGTCCACACTTCTGCTTCTGTTTCAATTTGACGAGCAGGCAAGTCCATTAAACGAAAAAGTCCAGCCCCTTGTTCTCGTAATTTTGGACAGTATTGATAGCATTCTGTTTCAATAAACGGAGCTAAGCCACCTTGTCGATTAACCCCTAAAAGCATTTTTACAAATTCAATCGTAATGCGTTCTACTGAAATTTTTTCCAATAAAGGATGAAATTCAGCGATAGCAGCTAAGGTTTTTTCTTCAATTTTAAAATCTAATTGGCTAGCAAAGCGTAAGCCCCGCATCATCCGCAGAGCATCTTCATGAAACCGCTCATGGGGATTACCGACTGCACGAATGGTTTGATTAGTTAAATCTTCGATACCATCAAATAAATCAATGATTTCGCCTGTGCTGTCAAGCGCCAAGGCATTAATCGTAAAATCTCGCCGTTTTAAATCTTCTTTCAAGGAGCGAACAAAGGTGACTTCATCTGGTCGGCGAAAGTCTTGATAAGTTGACTCGGTACGAAAGGTTGTTACTTCATACTGTTGGTCTTCCATCAATACAAGGACTGTACCATGTTCGATACCCACATCAACGGTTCGTTTAAAAATTTGCTTAATTTCTTCTGGATAGGCACTTGTCGCAATATCGACATCATGGATTGGTTTATTTAATAAAGCATCACGGACACTGCCCCCAACAAAATACGCTTCAAAGCCCTGTGCATTGATTTCACGAATAACGGGAGCGGCTTCTTTAAATTCGTTTGGAATAGTTGTCAATTTCATAGCATCTGTTCCAATCCGTAAAGTAGTTCTGTTCTCTGTATCACTTGCCGACAAGCTAACGCCACTCCTGTCATGAATGAACGCCGATCATAAGAATCATGCCGAATAGTGAGCCCTTCACCTACACTGCCAAATTGGACTTGTTGGTGTGCCACTAAACCAGGTAAGCGGACACTATGGATTCGCAGACCCTCGAAATCAGCCCCGCGTGCCCCTGGTATTGATTCTACCTCTTGCGGATTCCCTTGTTTTTTTGCTGGCCGAACTTCTTGAATCATTTCTGCAGTTTTTATAGCCGTTCCACTTGGTGCATCTAATTTGTTATCATGATGTAATTCAATGATTTCCACATCCGGAAAATACTGTGCCGCTTTTTGGGCAAATTGCATCATTAAAACTGCCCCAATTGCAAAATTTGGCGCAATTAAGCCGCCGATGGCTTTTTCTCGAGATAGGTTTGTCAATTCGTTGATTTGTTCCTCCGTAAAGCCTGTCGTCCCAACAACAGGCGCCATACCGTGTTCCAACGCAAAACGCGTATTTGGATAGGCGGCTTCAGGAACCGTAAAATCAATCCAAACATCTGGTTTGACAGCTAGGACTTCTTCTAAGCGCTGAAAAACGGGAATTGCTGTTTCATCATTGAAAGAAACAGTTTCTTGTGCTTCATGAGGATCATACACACCTACTAATTCAAAGTCTGCGGTTTCTAAGACCATTTGTGTAGCAGTACTGCCCATCCGTCCTTTAAACCCAGCGACAATTATTTTAATCATGTGTTTTCCCATCCTTTCTTTCAAAGCGATAGCGATCCCGCTTGTTAAATTTGGCCATATTTTCTTCAAAAACTTCGGTTAAATCAATCTCTAAAGAATTTGCCATGCTAATCAATACAAAAAAGACATCTCCAAGTTCCTCTGATACTGTCTTTGGTTTTTCGTCTGCTTTTTTCTGTTTTTCACCATAATAATGATTGACTTCACGGGCTAATTCTCCGACCTCTTCCGTCAAACGAGCCATTTGTCCTAATGGTGAAAAATAGCCTGTTTTAAACTGTTGAATATAATCATCAACTTCTGTTTGCATCGATTGCAAACTACGTTGTTCTGATTCTGACATTTTACCCCAACCTTTCTTACTCTACCTCCTACATCTTATCAAAAACTTGGCTATCTGGAAAGGTTCTACTTGTTGTTTTATATAGAGAATGATACAGTTTATACTGTAAAAGGACGTGATTAAATGGAAGAACAAAGATTTTATTTTAAAGATGTGTTATTTATTGTATTAGGAAGCTGTATCTATGCCTTTGGTTTGGTTACTTTCAATATTGCCAATGACCTGGCCGAAGGTGGTGTCACGGGGATTACTTTGATTTTAAGAGCCTTATTTCATTTTAACCCAGCATATACGACATTATTAATCAATATTCCGCTCTTATTAATTGGTGGTAAAATTTTAGGCAAACGTTCCCTCTATTATACGCTAATTGGTACCGTGTCGTTATCGGTATTTTTGTGGTTTTGGCAAAAATTTCCTGTTGAAATTAATTTAGATCATGATTTATTGATTGCTGCTCTCTTAGCTGGTTTGGCCGCAGGATTCGGTAGTGGCCTTGTTTACCGCGTAGGCGGAACCACTGGTGGGACCGACGTCATTGCCCGCATTTTCGAAAAATACTTTGGGATTAGCATGGGACGCTCGTTGTTACTTTTTGATGTTGCAGTCTTACTCCTCTCGTTGACCTATATTGATGTCAAACGAATGATGTATACTTTAATTGTGTCCTTTGTTTTCAGTCGTGTTGTTGATTCTGTACTCGATGGAGCCTATGCTGCGAAAGGAATTTTAATTGTTTCCAATCATTCCGAAGAAATCGGTCAAAGTTTAATGGCTTCTTTAGAACGCGGGGTAACATATTTAAATGGTGAAGGTGCTTATTCACAAGTGGAAAAACGGGTTCTCTACACGGTAGTCAGCCCTCGAGAAATAATGGAAGTCAAACGGATTGCTAATGAAATAGATGAAAAAGCCTTTGTGTCCATCATTAACGTACATGAAGCAATTGGCGAAGGCTTTACTTATGCAAAACCCAGCAAACAACGGCGCTTTAAATTAAAACAATAAATAAAACCCAGCATTTTCAATAAATGCTGGGTTTTATTTATTGTTGCTTCAAACGATTTAATTCATCGGATAATTCTAAAAACGCTTCTTTGTTGCCTGTTTCTAAAGCATCATCAATTTGAGCTTTAATTAATGCCATTCGCTGCGTTTGTTCTTCTTGCTTAAAGTATTGATCAATCGCTCTGGCAACTTCCTGATCCACTTGTTCATTCCATGGCGCAAACGGATTATCTTCTAAAACAGATAAATACTGGCTCGTTTGCCAAGCCTCTGGAAATACACATTCTAAATAAAGAGCTTTCCGCCAATTCATCCGAATCTCGTGAAAAATTTGTTCCGGATCTGTAAATTCTTGTGCTTGGATAAAAAGCAATAACGGCTCCTTACCTAAACCATCCGCTACCACACGAATCCCCCGATCGGTTTTCTCTACGTTCTCAACAAAATGAACATTATTTAAAATCGCATCGTGCGTTAATAAGTAATTTAAAATCCACAGTACTTCTCTTCTTCCAAAAGGCACGGTATTCACTAACCAAGTTAAAAATTTTTTCTTTTCTGATAAACTAACAAACATCGTCGTTTCCTATCTTTCTTCCATATCTGCTAGCACAGATTGCATGTCGACATCACCAGGTTCATGTTCCAAATAGTGGTATAACAAGTGTTTTGCTTTTTCAAGTTCGCCTTCTTCTCGTAAGAACAATGCGTATTCTTTTAGAAATTCTGGTTCGTGAGACAATTCTTGCGCTGCTTGTTCATAATGAACTTTAGCGACGGCAAAGTCTTCTAATTCGTTGTACGCTTTTGCTAAATTCCATTCAGCATAAGGATGATCCGTTTCCTCTAAATCATTTAAGATAGTAATTACTTCCTCAAAACGCTCTTCCGTGAGGTAGAGATTACTTAAGGTCAAACGACTTTCATCTGTTTTCTCACCTAATTCCAAAGCTTTTAACAACCAGTTTTCAGCACCAGCAATATCGTGTAAGCGATAGGCATTTTCAGAGGCAAATTGGTATAACTCTACTTGGAAGGGATTTTCCGCAATTCCTTCTTCGATCACCGCTTTTGCTTCCTCTAATTGCTCTTCTTCTTGGAGCGCTTCCGCTAAATATAGATAAAGTGATTGATAATGTGGGTTTAGTGTTTTTAATTGCTGGAACAACGCAATGGCTTTTTGATTCTCATGTAACTGTAAATAAGTGAAAGCTAACTGGAATAAACGATCGTCTGTTTGTTCTTCTTTGACCGCGGCTTCCAAATAAGGAACTGCTTCTTCAAAATCACCTAACATGCTGTAACTACTTCCTAAGCGTTCATTCAAGGAAATAGCAGAGATTTGCGCTGTCCCGCTTTCTACAATGCTTTGATAACGAGTAATAGCCTCGACAAATTGACCATTTGTAAAGTATAGTTCTCCCAAAGCAAATTGAATTAACGGCTCTTCTGGCATAAGATTGGCTGCTTCTTTTAATTTCGCTTCACTGACTTCTGGAATCCCTAAAACTTGGTACAAATCCGCAGTAACTAAGAGACTTTGGACATAACTGTCACTAGTTTCTGGAATTTTTTCTAAATAGATGAATGCGTCATCTATTTCATTATTTTCAATGGCGATTTCTGCTAATGGAATGTTTAAGCCATCTGCATCGGGAAATTGTTCCAACAACTGTTGGAAAATTTGTTTGGCTTCTTCTAGAAAACCTAAAGATAATAACGTTTCCCCTAAATCAGCTAAGGTATTTTCATCATCTTTCTTTAATGCTTCTTCAAACATTAACTGTGCTTCTGCTAAATTTTCAGCTTGTAATGCTTGAACCATTTTTTCACTATATGACATAATTTCCCCTCAAATCTCTTTTAAAATTTCTTGGTATCTTTCAATCGTTGTTAACAGTTGATCGGGCGTTGGCTTTAAAGCTGCTCCTAGTTGACCGATTTTTTCCAACGCCATAGGAGGACCTAGTGTTTCTGTGTGAGCTAAGACTTGTTCTGCGTAATCAGCACTTAAAATTTCTTTTGGAAACGCCACCGGAAAACCTAAGCGAATAAACCAAATGATAAAATTTTTAAATTGAAAGTCAAAGTGATTGACTTGCTGGCTCCATAAAACTTGTAACAATAATCCCAATAATCGTTTCATGGGACCTGATAACAAATGGCCATTTTCGGTTGTAGCAAAGGCCGCTTCAAAAACTCGGCCAAATTGATCCACTTTTTCCCCTGCTTGTTCATACAAAGATAACAACTCGTCTAAAATACCATTAAATGACGTTTGATTCAACCGTTTTTTATCTGGATACGTTTGGTATAGCATTTGTAAATAAGCATAATCACAGACAAGACCCGCTCGAATAAAAACGAGCAAATCAATTAAAGGAGCGGCACCTTTTTTATTGGTCAAGGTACTATCAAACAAAATTTCTTCTGAATGATTTTCTATATGCATGGTTGCATGCTGTGCTTGCTGAATTGTGACACTTGGTAAAAGTCCTTGCCGTAACGCTTGAACAGACACAGGCATCAGCCAACATTTGGAGGAACACTTACTTACTTGGTGCAAAAATGCGGTTAATTGTAGTACCCCTTCATTACCCAAACCAATCAATAAAACATCCTGATTTTCTGGCCAATCAGCTAAGAAACGTAACACACTTTCTAATTCTGATAAGTCATTGCAATGAACATCATTGCGACAAATATACCAGTTTAATCCCAACTGTTCCCCAAAGGCATAATTAATCTTCTCCGAAAAAAGATCATAGTAACGCTGATTCGCCAAAACAACGATTGACTCCGTCGTTACTGGTCGTTTTTTTAGGACGGAAGCAAATGTTTCTCCATAAATAATAGCGACCTTGTTTTCCCCTCTAGAATAGTTGTATTTCATTGATTCACCACCTTAAGACTGTTTCCTCTTCCTTCACCCCAAGTCTAGCATAACCACTAAAAAACAGCTACTGGCAACAACTTATTTTTGTCCTTCATTCATAAATCTTTCTCTTTTTATCAAAAAAGCAAGGAGCGAGAATCAAACCGTTCCCGCTTGATTCTCGGAGCGAAGCACGTTTTTCTCACCCAAGGCTCGTTACAATTTAGCCTTTTAGCGTACTGTTTCGACCACCTCTTAAAATAACATTTTTTATGTATGATTCAAAAAAGAACCCTTGGAAACCAAGGGTTCTAATTGTCTGTCTTATTTCACTGCATCTTTCAATGCTTTACCTGGTTTGAATGCAGGTACTTTGCTTGCAGCGATTTGAATTTCTTGTCCAGTTTGTGGGTTACGTCCTTTACGAGCTGCGCGTTCGCGAACTTCAAAGTTACCAAAACCGATTAATTGAACTTTTTCACCTTTAGCAAGAGTTTCTTGAATTGTTGAAAAGACAGCGTCTACTGCTGCAGTAGCATCTTTTTTAGTTAAACCAGTTGAAGATGCAACGTTTTCGATTAATTCTGCTTTATTTGCCATGGATCATTTCACCTCCTCTATAAGAGATACGATGTTTTTACACACCTAAAGTTCCGTCTATTTTTGAGTGGTCCAAAAACAGACAGCAAATATTGATCTGGTTCAATATTCTGTTAACAAGATAGCATAAGAAAGTTGTAATAGCAAGGTTTTTAGTGTATTTTAACCAGTTTTTTCAAAAAATAATCATTTTTTCTCAAAGTTGATAAATTTATTTGAATATCTAAAAAAAGTATGGTAGAATGCACTATTTTCGGCGTCGCGGAATGATTTTAATCGGCGTGCCCTCAAACGTAAATGCTTTTCTGATTTGATTTTCTAAAAACCGGGCATAAGAAAAGTGCATTAGTTCTTCTTCGTTGACAAAAATAACAAATGTAGGTGGTTTGACTGCCACTTGTGTTGCATAAAAAATCTTCAAACGTTTTCCTTTATCGGTTGGTGTCGGATTAATTGCTACAGCATCCATTACAACGTCATTTAACAACGCTGAAGGAATCCGTAAGTTTTGATTCATACTTACTGTTTCAATTAGTTCAGGCAGTTTATTTAAACGTTGTTTGGTTAATGCAGACACAAAAATGATAGGTGCATAATCTAAATATTGGAATTCATCACGAATTTCCGCTTCAAAATCACGCATTGTATTTGTATCTTTTTTGACTGTATCCCATTTGTTGACCACGATAATAATACCGCGACCTGCTTCATGGGCATAGCCCGCCACACGCTTGTCTTGCTCACGAATACCTTCTTCTGCATTCAAGACCATTAAAACAATGTCTGAGCGTTCAATCGCCCGCATTGCGCGCATGACGCTATATTTTTCAGTTGATTCGTATACTTTTCCACGTTTACGCATACCAGCTGTATCAATCATTAAGAACTTTTGACCTTCTTCAGATTCAAAATACGTATCGATTGCATCTCGCGTTGTTCCTTCAATATCTGAAACAATCACACGATCTTCACCAAGAATAGCATTAATCAATGATGATTTACCGACATTTGGACGCCCGATTAAACTAAATTTAATTGTATCTTCGTCCTCTTCTTCTGAAGTGTTAGGAAAATGTTTAACTGCTTCGTCTAACACATCGCCAATGCCTAAACCATGACTACCAGAAACTGGGAAAGGATCCCCTAGTCCTAAAGCATAAAATTCATAAATATCATTACGCATTTCAGGATTGTCAACTTTATTAACAGCTAAGATCACTGGTTTATTACTACGATATAAAATTTTTGCTACTAACTCATCTGCATCAGTAATTCCTTCACGGCCACTAGCAACAAAGATAATCACATCTGCTTCATCAATCGCAATTTCTGCTTGGTGTTTGATTTGGTCCATAAATGGTTCGTCACCTAAATCAATCCCACCGGTATCAATAATACTAAATTCACGCCCTAACCATTCTCCAGTTGTATAAATACGGTCGCGTGTTACGCCAGGAGTATCTTCTACAATCGAGATACGCTCACCGGCAATGCGGTTAAAAATAGTCGATTTACCGACATTCGGTCTACCGACAATCGCAATAGTTGGATTTGCCATTTGATTCCCTCCTTGAGAATTTCAATCCTTACTAGTTTACCTAATCAAACCTTAAAGTGCAAGAAAAGTTTTAGTTTCTGCTGATTTTCTAACCAATTCAAGAAAAAATGAGTTTGACATAGCCGATCTGTTTACGGCTATGTCAAACTCATAAATTTCAAGAAAGTAACGTGTTATTCCTCTTCTTTCGCATCAGATAAAGCGTCACCTAAAATATCGCCCATGGTAAAACCAGTATTTTCTTCAGGCAATTCATATTCCTGTTCTTCTTTTGGTTCTTCTTGAGACTCAGGTTTTGGTTCTAACGCTTTGATACTTAAAGCAATACGATGTTCCTCTGGATTAACTTCTAAAACTTTCACTTGTACTTGATCCCCTTCATGAAGAACTTCATGAGGCGTTGCAATGTGCTTGTGAGAAATTTGAGAAATATGCACTAATCCTTCCACACCAGGGAAAACTTCCACAAAGGCACCGAAGCTTGTTAGGCGTTTTACTGTGCCATCTAAAACAGTCCCAGCGGCTGCTTTTGTTTCGATATCTGTCCATGGTCCAGGCAATGTTTCTTTAATAGATAAAGAAATACGTCCTTCTTCTGGATTAATTGAAAGAATTTTTACTTGAACGTCTTCGCCAACAGTTAACGCATCACTTGGTTTGCCCACATGCTGATGAGCAATTTCAGAAACATGAACTAAACCATCCACGCCACCTAAATCAATGAATGCACCGAAATCTGTTAAACGAGCTACTTTCCCTTCAACAACGTCTCCGTCATGTAAAGAAGAAAGTAATTCTTCTTTTTTCGATTCTTTTTCAGCTTCAACAACTGCTTTATGTGAAAGAATTAAGCGGTTTTCTGAAGGTTCGATTTCAATAATTTTAAATGCTAGTGTTTGACCTTTATATTCAGAAAAATCTGCAACAAAATGATCTTCAACCATTGAGGCAGGAACAAATCCGCGAACACCGACATCAACAACCAAACCACCTTTAACAACATTTGTAACAGGTGCTTCGATTACTTTGCCCGCTTGGAAATCTTGTTCAATTTCTTCCCAAACTTTTTTAGCATCTAAACGGCGTTTTGACAGTAAATAACTGCCGTTTTCTTTATCTTTGCCAATTGATGTGATAACAACTAAATCTAACACATCACCGACTTTCACAAGTTCGTGTACATCTTCAACTGGTAAAGTCGATAATTCCTTTGCAGGAACAACGCCTTCAACGCCCGCTCCTTCAATGCCGACAACAACTTGTTTGTCTTCAATGGCTAAAACTTCGCCTTTAACAATATCGCCAACACTGACTTCTTGAACGCTGTTCATTGCATCTTCCATTGTTTCGTTGTTTGCTACTTGTTTGTCTTCAAAATCTGTCATGCCTCTTATCCTCCTATGCCAACAAAAATTCCAAAACTTAGCTATATATACTTACATAGTACGAGATTTTTGTAAAAAAATAAAGCGATTTCTTCTATTTTTCTTAAAATTCTTTAAAAAAGTT
The DNA here is from genome assembly GCF_050541505.1 of Enterococcus sp. DIV0183. NCBI lineage: Bacteria > Bacillati > Bacillota > Bacilli > Lactobacillales > Enterococcaceae > Enterococcus > Enterococcus sp. DIV0183. The sequence goes on along the minus strand of NZ_CP172932.1, from coordinate 1,313,249 downwards.
CAAAACCTTTTTGTTTAATCACATTTTGTATGGCGGCGACGACTTCTTCAATCGTCAACCCTGTTGTATCGATTTTCACAGCATCACTTGCTTGGACAAGGGGTGATACTTCTCTGGTTGAATCTAAATAATCCCGACGTTCAATCTCCGCCTTCAAGGTTTCAAAATCCGTCTCAATCCCTTTTTCTTGATTTTCTTTAAAACGACGTTCTGCACGTTCTTCAACGCTAGCCACCAAGAATATCTTTACTTCGGCCTTTGGTAAAACTGCAGTACCAATATCTCGACCATCCATGACAACTCCGCCGGATTGACCAATTTTCTGTTGTAACGCCACCATTTCTTCTCTAACTTTTGCATGTTTTGAAACAGCTGAAACAGCATTCGTTACATCTGGCTGGCGAATCGCTTCGGTCACTTCATGACCGTCGATAAAAACACGTTGGCCATTCTCTGCTTGCTGAAAAGAAATAGTGTGGTTGACACAAAGCGCTACTAATGGCTCTTCCGCTTGAATGTCGATTTGATTTTGCAAGGCCAGATACGTAATCGCTCGGTACATGGCACCCGTGTCACAATACACATAATTCAATTGTTTTGCTAAAATTTTTGCAACTGTACTTTTGCCTGACGAAGCTGGTCCGTCAATAGCAATACTGATTTTCCCCATGAAAAAACTCCTTAACTGATATGCATCCTTTAAAATGCGCTTCTTCTTTTATATTAAAATCAGAAGAAAAGAACTTGGATTTAAACTGATGACGAGTTTCTAACGAAAAAGCAATAAGCCGAAATCCCTCGAAAGACGCAAACCATCTTTCGGAAATTTCTGCTTATTGGCATTCTCATGTAATCATCCGTCGCGGTTTAGCCCTTGAAAGTGCTGTCCAAACCTCTTTTTCTGGATTATTTAATACGTAATGGTTGTCCCGGATAAAACACAGATGTATCAATCCCAGGATTTAACGCTAAAATTTGTTCTAATGTCATTCCGTTACGTTCGGCAACTTGACGTGCCCCTTCACCACTTTGAACGGTATCATAAACAGGTTGTTGATTCTGCGCTTGTTGCTGTTGTTGATTTTGAGCTTCTTGTTGTTGTTGCTGCTCTTGTTGTTGCTGTTGCTGTTGTTGTGCTTGTTGGTCCTGTTGTTGCTGTGCAGCAGCATCAGAACTTGAAGGTGTTGTATTTTCAGCTGGTTGGCTGCTTGCTGGTTCTGAGCTTTCCACTGATTTTGACGTACTTTCTTTTTTCTTCTCTTTTGATGATGATTGGACTAATGAAGAAGATGGCTGGCTATTTTTGCTAGCACTTTCGTTCGGTTTCTTGTCTTGCATCATCCATAAGAAAGTCCCAATTGGAATGGCAATAATTAATAATAGCAAAATAACTAAAACAGTTAGAAATAATGAATTTCCTCGTTGCTGTTGGCGTTTTGCTAAACGAGAACCACCACCATTTTGATCAGGTTCATAAATTGATTGTTCCCATGGCTCACGAGCTTGGTTTTTCTTTTTGTCCTTTTTACTCACTGCTAATTTCCTCCTAAACTTCTCTCGCTTGTTATTATATCATAGCTTTTGCCAACTGCCGACTAAAAAAATGAATTAATCACGTTCTTTAAATAATTTTAGAAATTTAGAACGCCAATCTTCTTCATTTTGATTGCTGGTCTTGTTCGATTTTACTATTGAATCTTGGTAAATGTCAAAGAATAACGCACAATTATCACAACAAGTTTCCGGTGATTGTTTTACAATCGATTCTTGAAAATAAGTTTGAATCAACGTTCTTCGACAGGTTGTGGTTTCAATATACGTCAGCATCCCTCTTAATTGCGCTTGACGATCTTTTTCTTTCTCCTCTAAACGATGCTCTAGCTCTTCAAAAGAATAATCCTTGGCTAAATAGCCTTGAACCCATTTTTGTTGTAACTCGGTGGCATTTTCTAACAAACCTGCTTGTTCTTCTCCTTCAATCAGCGATTTTAATGTCGCTCGATTCGCTCTTGTCTCTTCTAAGAAAAACCGATGAATAAATTCATCCCCTTTTTTATACAATAATAGCGCCCAACTTTTTTGACCATCACGTCCAGCTCGCCCGATTTCTTGCAGGTAATTTTCTAAGCTATCAGGCAAATCAAAATGAATCACTCCACGAACATCAGGTTTGTCGATTCCCATCCCAAAAGCATTCGTTGCACAAAGAATATCGATTTGATTATCAATAAATTGTTCTTGCAAGCGACTACGTTCACTAGCCTCCAAGCCCCCATGATAATAGGCTACCTTAAAACTGGTTTTCGCCTGAATAAGTTGACTGATTTGTTCTGTTTTGTTGCGCGTGGCGCAATAGATAATGATTTTACCAGCCGTTTTAGATAAGTAATCTAGTAATACTTCTTCTTTTTCTGACGTTTCCTTCACGAACAAGCCAATATTTTTTCGATTCACTGAAGAAAGAACTTCTTGATAGCTACCATGAGAAAATAATTGTTTTATAATTGCGTGCTGTACAACGGGTGTCGCTGTGGCAGTTAACGCCAAGGTCAAAGGAAAGTCTAGCTGTTTTTGGACCAGATCTAATTTACTATATTCAGGGCGAAAATCGACGCCCCACTGATAAACACAATGGGCTTCATCCACCACAAATAATGCAATTTTTTGGCGTTGTAACACACTAAGTACTTCTTGCTGCAAAAGCATTTCTGGGCTTAAAAACAGATAATCGTATTGGAACATTTTCGCTAAAATATAACGCTTTTCTGAATATTGTAACGTACTGTTTAAGGCAACCGCACCTTTAATTCCTTGTCTTTGTAATTGACGCACCTGATCTTCCATTAACGAAAGTAAAGGAGAAACAATTACCGTTAGTCCCTCTAACTTCTGGCCCACAAATTGATAACACAATGATTTACCGGTGCCTGTTGGCAAAACAGCCAATGTATTCATACCGTCAAGTAAGTTTGTAATCACTTCTTTTTGACCAGGCTTAAACGCTGCATAACCAAATCGAGTGAATAATTCTTGTTCTAATGTCAACAACACTCACTCCTTTTCTTGCCAAATTTGTTGGATTTGATATAAGCGGAAATCTAAATAAGAAAGCGTCTCTTCTTGCGCTCGCCAATCCCGATACATCCACAACCGCGGATCTTGTTCTATTTGAGCCAATTTTTGGAGCATTGCCTCCTTTTCAAGATAAACAGACGCCTGCAGCTGCCCTTGAATAGCCAACTCTAATAGATGGTCATGAATGGTACTCGGTTTTATTTTTCGCTGCTCAGCAATTTCTTGAAGCGTCTTGCCTTCCGTTAAGAATCGTTGGGTTTCTTGCATACTTTGGTTTAGATTTTTTTCTAGATACGGCCATACAAGCGTTTGTAAAGCAGGATAGTTTCCTCCGTACATTATCAACTGCAGTAAATGATGAACCGCTTGCGTGTGCCACAAACGCTGTTCAAGAGCTGTCTTATGGCTTGTTAATTGCTGAGGAACTTTGCCAGTTTGCTGATAACCAGAAAGTTGCGCAACCAAATAGTCGCTTTCTGCTTCAGGTAGTAACTCAAACCCTCGCAACAGTTCTTCTTTGATTGATTGAACGCGCTGCTCTTTCTTGTCTTGTTGTAACCATCGTTTCAAATATAGTTGCGGAATCGGTGTTGATAAAAGTGGAATATACTGTTTTTCCTCAAATGATAAATACGAAGTCACTTGCACGGCAAATTGAATGAGTTGCCAACTTTCTCGATCACTTCTGCCAAAACGATAAAGATCAATTGCAGGATAATCCAGCAACGAAAAATGGTGCTCCTTTAAAAATAGTTGCCCTTCTTTTGTTAGTTGAATCTCATTTGTCTCTTTGTGATACTGAATTTGTTTCGCCTTCGAAAGTTTTTCAAGAAATTGAAAATAGGCTTGTTCGGAAATCGTTGGCCACCAGCCAATGAATCGTAAACAATCATATAAAAACCCATAAATCAAAACAGAGCTAGTCCGTTTGCCTTTTAAAAGATGATACAAAGTTGATGCACGCACCTTGTATCCGTGAGATAATAACGCTAAAATAAAAGTTGCTTCCATAGTAAACCTCTTTTAGATAGGATGTGTCACTGTTTATGCAATCACGTTTAGTTCCTGAAAAATGTATTGCTTGTGGACTTTGTCAAGTTTATGCGCCCAATATATTTGATTATGATGATCATGGGATTGTCCTTTTTAAAGACGAGCCGCATGCTCGACAACAATTTATTCCAGAAAACGAACGCGAGAATGTGTTAAAAGCGTACCGCAAATGTCCCACGCGTGCAATAGAAATAAGCAAAAATGAGTGCTAAATAATTTAGCACTCATTTTTGCTTAGAGTATTTTTTCGAGCCAAGCAAGTGTTTGCTCATCTATCGAAACAAACTGTAATTGTCCTTCTTTTAGCGGTTCTTTGACTAAATGAATTTGATCATTTAGGCCATTGATCCATTCATAACGAAGACCATTTTCTTTTGCTTTAGAATTTTTAGCTTCTAAATAATAATTGACATGGTAATTTTCTTTACCATCCAATTGTAGCGTATTAATAGTCACTTCAAAATCTGGTGAAACATCGGTCGATTTCTTTTCACGTAATCGTTCAAGTGCTTCTATAAAAGAAGGAAATTGAGGATTATTTTCCCCACCAACGAGATATTTTTTAGCAAATTCTGTACTATCCGTATGACTTTTCACTTGTTTGGCAAATGCTTGATAAAAGGTTTCTAGCGCTTTGCGGGCATCATAGTCGCTAGCTAACGGAAAATTCAATTGTAGCGTTGGATTATCGGAGAGCGCTTCGACAAAATCATTTTCACCAATCGTTTCTTTTGATGTTTGAATTTCTTCTCCATTAATCGTCTTTTTAAGTTGAATCGTCATCCCTTTGGACCAGAACAAAGGGCCAATCGTTTTGCTTCCATTCGTTAGCGTACCAACTTTCCGATCATTAATATAAATATCTGCGTCTGGCAGATTGCTCTCCACAACAAAATTCATTCGTTTAAAATCTAAAGGAATACTAGAAATATAATTTTCCTCTTCTAATAAACGATACTCTTCTGTGATAACAGGTTCACCGGTGCTATCTTTCACTGTGGCTGTAAAGATATATTGTCCTGGCGCTAAGGGTCCCAATTCCTTTTGATAAGTGGTTGAGTCGGAAGTGCCCACTTCCCGCCCGTTCATTGCCAGCGTCACACCGCGCTGATTCGTCGTTAACTGAACAGAAACAGGCGTTAAAATGAATTGATAACGGTGAAAGAAAAATGCTGTTTGACTTGTTTCACGAATAGTTAAACCATGTAGCTTTTTATCCTTTAATAGCGCTTTTTCTAATTTTTTTAGCTCAGTTGGATTTTTTTGATAATAAGTGATTAAGGGCTTAATGCTTTGCGGATTCACTTGAAATTCAGACTCGTTCGTCCTCATTTTTTTACTTAATTCTTGGGCATCACCATTCTCAATCGCTTCAATAAAATGAGAAATTTGTTGTTCCTTAGAAAAATAATGCGTCCCGAGAAAATAGCTACCCGCTCCAAGAACGATGAACACAAAAAGAAACACCCAGATCCAGCTTCTTTTTGATCTGAGAGGAGTAGATTCGTTCCCTTTATTCATTGATGGTTGTGCTTGGTTTTCCTCTTGATGCATTGATTCATTCATTAGCGGAGCGCCACATTCTTCACAAAAGGACTCCGTATCACGATTCACGTGACGACAATTTTTACACTTTTTCACTCAGGAAAACTCCTCTTTCTTTGATGATTTCTATCATACCAAGGGAAAGTTAAAATTACAATGCAGATGGTTTAGTATTTTTTAACAGAATGATGACAGATTATGACAACCTCTTTTCTTTTAGGCGTAAATTTTAAAAACCCACTGTCAAACATTGTTCAACAGCAGGTTTTTTATCATTTATTTTGTTAACGGTGTTTTTTTCTGAATAGTATGTTGTTTTTTTGATAGCCATGGCAATAACTTCGCATGTAGTACTAGAAAAACACCACTGACTAAGAGGCCTTTAATAAGGTTGAATGGCACAATACCAATCGCCACATAGCTTGCTAAAGATGTTCCTAAAAATTGTTGTGTGGTCACACCATATAATTGTAAGTAAATGGGTGTAATGACAAAATAATTCGCAATACTCATGAAAATTGTCAAGGCTAAGATCCCACTTACTAAGCCCACTATCCGATTTGTACGGATATTTTTCTTTTTACCAAAGAAATAAAAAATTGGCAAGGTGAAGATACTACTTGCTAAAAAGCTAGCGAAATCTCCCACCATATTTTGCGGTGCTAGTCCGGTTAAGAACAGGTGTAGCAACGAACGAACAAAAGCAGTAATTACTCCTGCTAACGGTCCGTACAAGAACATTCCGAGTAAAATCGGAATATCACTAAAATCGATTTTCAAAAAACTAAACGCCGGCATAATCGGAAATGCCACAAATTGTAATACTGTACCGATTGCGGCCAACATTGCAATGCTGACCATTTTTTGTACCTTGTTGTTCATCTGAAATCCTCCAATTAAGGACCCATCTTCAACGAACTTTTTGATTCGCTTCTTTGTCATACAAAAAAACCCTATTTTTCTGCAGGGAAAAATAGAGTAGGATTATCTGATGAAAAAGCGTCTCAAATAAGCCCTATCTTCTTTATCCAGACTATACTGTCGGTATTGGAATTACACCAATTCAATCGTTAAAAACGAGTCGTGGACTATAACCACCGGTCGGGAATTACACCCTGCCCCTGAAGACGAACCTTGTATTATATTTTTTTACTTACTTAGTGTAACCTATTTGAACAATGAATGCAACTAACTAAGCTTTTTTATTAAATTTCATTGATTGTTTCATTTCTCAAAAAAAACAATCCCTCCGCCATAAGCGCGAAGAGATCGAGTCATTTTATCTTATTTAGCTTGATTTAATAATTGACTGATTTCTTTTTTAGTTAAATCACGATATTGCCCTGGTCGCAAACCTTGTAAGGTCAACTCACCGTAACGTTCACGTTTTAATTTTTGAACAGGGAAACCAACAGCTTGAAACATTTTCTTCACTTGATGATTACGTCCTTCATGAATCGTTAATTCCACGACACTGCTACCTGTTTTAATATCCGCTGAAAGAATTTGAAAATTGGCTGGTGCTGTGCGTTTGCCATCAATGCGAATGCCTTTGGCTAATGGCAATAGATCCCGTTTAGTAGGTACACCTTTAATTTTTGCTACGTAGACTTTATCTACTTCATGTTTAGGATGGGTTAATTTTTGTGAAAAACTTCCATCATTCGTTAAAAGTAACAACCCAGAAGTATCATAATCCAGACGACCGACTGGATAAATTCGCTCAGTAACATCTGTAAAATAATCCGTTACTACTTTACGGCCTTTATCGTCAGACACCGCAGAAATAACCCCTCTTGGTTTATAGAATAAATAATAACCATATTCTTCTTGATAAATTGGTACACCATCAACTTCAACGGTATCTTGTTTACTTACTTGTGTTCCTAATTCTTTGACCACTTGGCCGTTGACTTTTACGCGACCTTTGACAATTAATTCCTCTGCTTTGCGACGCGAAGTCACCCCAGCATGAGCAATTGCTTTTTGTAATCTTTCCATTGTTTAAGCTTCCTCGCCTTCTGTTGTTTCAGACATTGGGTTCGTTTCTTGATAACGATCAAAAAATAGATCCATTGGTAGTTCTTCTTCTAATTCATCTTCCATTTGTTGGATATCTGGTAATTCATCTAAACTTTTCAACCCAAAGTAATCCATAAAATACTTCGTTGTGCCATACAAAATTGCTCTACCAGGACCATCTACGCGGCCTTTTTCTTCTATCAACTGACGGGCAACTAACTTTTGGATAGAGCCAGAAGTCTGTACGCCACGAATTTCATCAATTTCAATACGCGAAATTGGTTGCTTATAAGCAATAATGGATAATGTTTCTAGCGCCGCTTGTGATAAGGCGTTCGACATAGGCGATTGCGCATATTTTTTTAGTAATGAGGCATATTTTTTCTTAGTTGTTAAGACAAAATGATTGCCGACTTCTAAAATATTTAACGCCGATTTATTGTCAGAAGCATAATGTTCTTTCAATTTCGTTAATTCTTCATAGGTTTTTGCTGTTGACTTCTCTAATAAGTACGCCAGCTCTTCCAAGCCAATTCCTTCTTCGCCAACCACAAATAAAATTGCTTCAATTTGACTAACTAATGTCACTGTGTTTCCTCCACCTCTGTTGTATCTTCCTGCTGGGTTTCTGTATTAAATAACAAAATTTCACTATAATTATTTTCTTGTTCAGCATAAATCACGCCCGTTTTCATTAATTCTAAAAGAGCCATGAACGTTGTCACAATTTCTTGTTTGGAATAAGAATCGAAGAAAGAATCAAACGACACTGCCTTCCCTTTCTGTACTTGACGCATACGTTCTGAAATAGCGGAGATTTTTTCTTCGATGGAAACATCGTCACTGGCAACAGTTGTTTCAACAGGCTGGCGATTTTTTTTCTTTTCTAACATGGCATGAAAGGCTAGAAATAAATCAATTGTATTAATTTGATTAGGCGGTAGTGTTGTATCTTCCTCTTTATAATCATCCATATCCATTGGTTCTTTTGTATAATAGAGTTTACGTTCTTCTTCTTTTTCGTGTAAAACAGTCGCTGCATATTTAAATTTCCGATACTCCAATAACTGAGCTACTAAAGCTTCCCGTGGGTCTTCCTCTTCAAAAAAATCTTCATCATCAATGATTTCAAGCTCTTGTTTTGGAAGCAACATCTGACTTTTAATAGCCATTAAGGTGGCAGCCATGACTAGATATTCTCCAGCGACTTCTAACTCTAAGGTTTGCATCGCATGAATATAAGACATGTATTGTTCAGTTACTGCTGTAATGGGAATGTCATAGATATCGATTTCTAATTTTTGAATTAAATGTAGTAGAAGATCCAGTGGTCCTTCAAAGACATCTAGTTTTAAATTAATTTCTTGCAAAAACGACACCTACTTTCTTTTCTCGACTTCCTAGTTTACCATAAATTTATTCGTTTGTGGGCATTCTCGCAAATTAAGCCCGAGGAAAATGTTCCTTATAAACATCTGCCATTCGTTGTTTGGTAATATGTGTATAAATTTGTGTCGTGGAGATATCTGCATGTCCTAATAATTCTTGCACGATTCTAAGGTCTGCGCCATTTTCCAACAAATGTGTCGCAAAGCTATGCCGTAATGTATGCGGCGTAATATTTTTCTCTATCCGGGCTTCTCGGACAATCTGTTTTAAATTTTTCCAAATGCCCTGTCTAGATAACGGTTCGCCATGATGATTAACGAACAGGTGTGTTTCATTCGGATGGTTTTTAATCAATTGAGGTCTGGCTTCGTTCATATAGCGCTCAATCCATTGAATCGCATAATCGCCTAAAGGAATAATTCGTTCTTTGTCCCCTTTTCCGATTGTTTGCAATAAACCAATGGATAAATGCAGATCCCCTAATTTTATTTCAATTAGCTCACTAACTCGCAGGCCCGTTGCATACATCACTTCTAAAATAGCACGATTCCGCATACCTAGTGGTTTACTTGTATCAGGCGTTTCAATTAATCGAGTCACTTCGTCAACAGATAATGTACTTGGCAATTTTTGAACTTTCTTGGGGGAGTCAATATGTTGCATCGGATTATGTTCGCTTAAGCGTTCTTGACGTAAAAATTGATGAAATCCTCTCAAACTAGAAATCATCCGAATCACACTTGCTGAAGCTTGCTGTTCTTCGTGAAGGGATTGCAAAAATTCTGTAATCATGTAACGGTCAACTTCGTCCCAAGAATGCAGGCCTTGTTCTTGTAAAAAGGCTACGTATTTTTTTAAATCTCGTTCGTAACTCCGTCGTGTGTTATTTGATAAGCCCCGCTCTATTTGTAAATAGTGTAAATAATCGACTAATTGTTCTTCCATTATCCTTCCCTCATTTCTAGTACTATCCTATCAGATTATGCCCTAGATTGCATGGGTAAATTCCAACTTATTAAAAAAAATCAACTGACAACAAAAGACTTGTTCACTAAGTCGTTAACTTAAGAACAAGTCTTTTGTTGTTGCTACTATTAGTAAAGAATAAATTTGTTATTTTATATATTTATCTAGAAAAGCAGCTACTGTTTCCTTATATTTTTCTGGGTTTTTATTATAAGCTTTCGCATGCTCTGCTCCAGGCACGACATATTTCTCTTTAGGTCCTTGGGTTGCATTATAAACTTCGTCTAACATACTAAACGGCACAAACGTATCATTTTCACCATGAATAAAGAGCATTGGTAAATGATTCTTTTGCAATTGCTTAACAGCACTTGCTTCCCCAAAGAAATAGCCAGCTCTAAGTTTCGTAATCCCGCTAGTAACATTAACTAATGGGAAACTTGGTAAATTGAAAAGCTCTTTCAATTGATATTGCAACTCCTGATTGACTGTAGAATAGCCACAATCTTCCACAATGGCTTTCACGTTATCTGGTAATTTTTCCCCGCTCGTCATCATGACTGTAGCAGCACCCATACTGACACCGTATAAAGTGATTTGTTCTTGCTGACCATTTTCGGTTAAAACTTTCTCAATCCATTGGACATAATCTTTACGATCGGGCCAGCCGAACCCAATATAATCTCCTTGACTTTTCCCGTGACCACGCGCATCTGGCGCTAACACATTGTAGCCCCAATCATGATACATTTTCGCAAAGACAGACATCGTTTCTGCCGAACCCATATAACCATGCGCCATAATAACGGTACGATTACTTTTTTTGTCGGCTGGTAAATAAATGGCCTTTAGACGTAGCCCATCTTCCGAAGTAATTGACCATTCTTGTCGATTTTTGTCATCTTTAAACCACGCGCCTTCAGGTGTCTGGACCACTTTTGACCCTGGGGTATTCTCATTTATAAAGTCTTTCTTTCCTGGAACTACTGCATAATTATAAAAATATAAGCCTGCCGCAATTAAACCAATTGCAATTACTACAATAAGCGCAATCAAAATTTTTAACCATCGATTCATCTACGTACTCCTTTTATTTAAACTGTATGATTCATTATAAGTTGTCGCCCTTTTTTTGACAACCACCATTCAAAGATTCAACCATCTTTCTTTACCACTACAATGAGACAATTTTGTTGCGACAAAAAAAGCATAGCACAAAAATATTACCTTTTACGCTATGCTCCACTTATCTATTTATAGGAAACTAAAAATTATTTATTTTCAATAAGTTTAAAACTTGACCATGGTTTCAAAAATTCTAATAAGAAACGTTCGTCATCAGAAATACGACCAACCACATTTACACGGCCATCATTTTTCATTTCTTTTAAAGCAATTTGTGTTTCCCCTTTGTATTGTCCATAGCCAACGTTGTCAATCAAGACATCGCCTCGAACAATATCTCTCGTTGTATGAGCTGGGAAAGGACGATCTTTATAGTAAACACGTGTCATTGTTGAACGCAAAACGTAATCAGAACGATCTCCACGATAACTGTGTAAGTTATCGAACAATGCAATTCTTTCATCTTCCGTGATTTCTGGTTCTGTATCCACTTTGATCGAAGGATACGGTGCATGAAAGGCTTCTGCCATTGCTGCTAATTCTGCTTCTGAGGCATAAGCATTTCCGACAGAAATATCATTGATTAATCCTGTTAAAACTAAATGCTTAACTTGCGTTGCAATTTCTAAATCGCGGTGGTCTTCCAAAGAACATAACCCATCTTGTGTCGGCCATGGCCCAAATGTAGCATCGTGTGAGTTCACAAACGCCATCGTATTTAAATTATATTTTCTAAATTTTTCTGAACAATAAACAAAATGATCATAGCCTAAGCCTGTATAACGATGTGGATAGAAATTATGTGAACCTAGTAAATTTTCTGTGTTTGGTGAGTAGGCCATAATATTATCTACATAACTTGTCCCTGAACTCATATTAATTTCAATTTTAATGCCATAAGGGTTTCTTGTCATATTCGCCTCTTCTTGCCCAGTAAAACCAAGATCTAAACGAATACCGTAAGCGCCCATATCATGGAAAAATGATAAATCATCATAAGAGATGCCTAATTGTTCGAACAATGCAGGATTAATATCGACCATCACTTCCATACCTAATTGGTTGGCGTAATCTACGACTTTTTTAAACTCTGCTAATACCTTTTCCCGATCATCATTGATTTGCAATAAACTAGTAAAGACACGCTTAAAGCCGTATTTATGAGCCAAATCCAAATATGCTTTGTCCTTTTCAAATGTTGAACGTTCTGGATAAATTGAAATACCTAATTTTCCCATGTGATTGCCTCCTAAATTGTAAAACATAATAATGTATCTGCTTACATTGTAACAAAAAAAACAAAAGTGGTCTACACCTTTCCTATAGGAAATCTTATAAAAATTCCACTGGTTTGTTATCTTCTCTTTTGTTATGATAAAAAAGAACCTAATTGTCAGTGTGAAAGGAAGAGGAAAACAGATGAAACATAAGAAAATGCTTGCTGTTGCTTCAGTTGCAGCATTCACCTTGCTTTTAGCAGGCTGTAACACAACCAATAATAAAGGCACGACCGCAACGAGTGATTCTGTCGCTAAATCCAGTGAAAGCAAAACAAAGTATTCGGTCGACTTAAATTCACTAGATTTACCACAACTAGATGACAAAGTTGCCGAAGATCAAGACTTAGTCCAAATGGTTACTTCAATGGGAAATATTGAAATCAAACTATTTCCTAAACAGGCTCCAAAAACTGTCGAGAACTTTATGAAACATGCCAAAGATGGCTATTATGATGGCTTGACTTTCCACCGCGTCATCAATAACTTTATGATCCAAGGTGGCGATCCTAGCGGTGATGGAACTGGCGGAAACAGCATCTGGAATAAACCATTTGAAGATGAATTTTCAAACCAGTTATATAACATTCGTGGCGCGTTATCAATGGCGAATGCAGGACCTAATACTAACGGCAGTCAGTTCTTTATTGTCCAAAATACAGATGATCAATCTGATGGTCTTTTATATGATGATTATCCAAAAGCAATCATTGATGCTTACAAAAAAGGCGGCTATCCTTCTCTTGATAAAAAACATACTGTTTTCGGTCAAGTAACCAAAGGAATGGATATTGTCGATAAAATTGCCAAAGTCGAAGTTGGTGCCAACGATAAACCAAAAACTGATGTTAAAATTGAAAAAATCAATATTCTTCAAGAAGCAAAAAAATAACAAAAAGTCAGAACGTACGCTGAAGATACGTTCTGACTTTTTGTTATTTTTGAATCGCTTGTAATGCCTTTTCTGGTACTTGGTCTTGATTGACCTCTTCATACGTATTGATGTGGGCCCCTTTATTTGAGACTTTTAGATAATGATCTGTTTTTAATTCATGGTCCGCTGTGAAAGTTATTTCTCGCGTTTTGCCTTCCTCATCTGCGGCTACTTGCGTATAACTAGCAATTCCATAGCCATTAACGCTATCGGCTTTCTTTGTTTTAACATACACATTTCCTTCTTTAACCAATGGATTTAATTGATCTAACACACCAGCTAATTCGCCAGAGTTCTTCTCTGCGTAAAACTTGGCCCCAAATAAACCACCACCAATAACAATTGCTGTCACCACTAAAAATTTAATAAATTTCATCACATAAATCCTCCCGAGTAATTATTCTCTGTTACTTCTTCCAAAGTATAGCAAGTTTTAAACAATCCTTCCTCGGGCGCAACGACCAGTTTTTCCTCAGACTTATGTCGTATTTTTGTTATTTTGAATAAATAACAAAACACTACTCTTCTATCAATAATTGACTTAATAATTGAATTTCTTGATTCTTAGTTAAGTCAATTGTTTTCATTGTAACCGCTGTGGCTAAACCTAAATAGATTACCACCATTTTAGGAAATAATTCGACAAATTTTCCTTTGTCCATTTGTACATATTTTTTATCCAATAATAAACGCTCTTCAAAAAAAGTTTGAAGCATTTGCTGCAATTCTTCTTCATAACCATGTGCTTTCATAAATAACGCCGTATAGATTTTTTGATGTTTTTGGGCAAATAATATAAAGTTCAGACCCAATGCAATCACTGGGTCTGAGGCACCGACATCTGCTTTATAAAATAATTGCATACGATGAAATAACGATTTAATTAAGGTTCGTTTTAAATCGTCCATGTTGACAAATTCTAAATAAATTGGCTGCGTAGAAATCCCCATAGCATCTGCAATATTTCTAGCAGTTAAATTAGAAAAACCTTTATCTACTAAAATTTTTTCAGCTACGTTTAAGATTTTTTCCTTTGTATATACCTTCGTTCTAACCATTTTCATACCCCTTTTCTCTTTTAGTTAACAATAACTTTATTATGTTCACACAAAAGAAAACCATTTTCATTATATATATAATATTTTACACTTTTTTATGCGTTTCTTTTCTCAAAATTTTCTATACATTTCGAAAAAATTGAGAATTTTCATCACCTATAAACAAATAGGTCCAGAACAAAAGGTCATCACCTTTTGTTCTGGACACTAAACGGCTGCACTCTTTATTCTTCTATTTGTTTGCCTTGTTCTTTGGCAAGCTCATTTTTATCATAAGCTACAAAGAACGGATAGTAAATCAAGATGGCCACTAGAATTAAAACAATATTCAAAACAGCAGCACGCCAATCGCCGCCTGTCGCCATAAAGGCGCCAATTGGTCCTGGTAAGGTCCAAGGAGCGGTAAAGACAACTTCACTTACTAAACCTAATTTTGTGGCAAACCAAGCAATCGTTGCTAAAACCATTGGTGCAAAGATAAAAGGAATCATTAAAATCGGATTTAAGACAATCGGTACACCGAAAATAACTGGCTCATTAATATTAAAAATAGACGGTGCTAAAATAGCTTTTCCTAGTTTTGAACCATATTCTGATTTTGCCCGGAAGGCTAATAATATAGCTAAACCAATTGTGGCTCCAGCACCACCAATCCAAATAAACCATTGGTAAAAAGGTTCTGCCGCAATCCGAGGTAATGCTTCGCCAGCTGCTTTAGCAGTCGTGTTTTCCTCTAATAGTTGTAGCCATAGAGGACGCGCCAACGATCCTACGATTGAAGCGCCGTGAATCCCAAAGAACCAGAAAAATGTGGTTAAAAAGACCAACAGCAAGACACTCAATAAAGAGTCCGCTGCTTGAACTAGTGGTCCTACTAAGTTCCCTACAAATGTGTGCCAATCAAAGCCTAAATAATAAGTGATTGAACCAATCAATAACATGACAATTAACGTCGGAGTCAACGATTCAAATGAACGAGCAACAGCAGGTGGAACGTTATCAGGCATTGTAATTTTGAACTTAGACTTATCTGTCACTCGATAGATTTCGACAGCAATAATTGACGTCACAATCCCGACAAACATCCCTGCACCACCCAAATTAGCCATTGGTAAAACAAACCCAGAAACGCCAGCTGCTTTACTGGCTTCTTCAGGAATCGCTACAGGTACTAATGTTAATAAAAAAGCAATCGTAGCCAAAATCCCTCCAGAGACTTGATCAAGATTATATGATTTCGCTAAACTAGCGCCAATGCCAAAAGTCGCATATAACGCCATAATGTACATTGTCATTCGGTAAGGCAATAAGATTGTAGCAGCATTACTTGTTAAAAATTGAGTAATGCCCCAAGATTCTGGTAACGGCGGAAACGCAATAATTAGAAAAAAAGAACCGACAATAATTAAAGGTAATGTCGCAATAATCCCATCCCGCACCGCACGTAAATGGCGCTGATTGGCAATTTTAGCCATTGGTCCAGCTAGATGATTTTCAATCCAAACAGTCAGTTTATCTAACATAAATAACACTCTCCTCTGTTTTTCTCTTAAAAAATAACTCCTTTAATCAGCCATAAATAAGAGATAAGCTCTAATAAAATAAGAGAAATTAAAAACAACCAAATAAAACGCTTACAAAAACCTGTTTTCGTTTCAATAAAATAATGACTATACGCTAATGCAAAAGCAATCCCCACAGGCAAAAAAATCATGGCACCAATATTAAACGGCAGACTGAAAGTCCATAATAAAACACTCGGCAACAGGACACCACATAAGAACCCCATACTAAAAAGAAAACCGGCACTTTTAACTGAAAACTTAGGAACCATTGCTTGATTGTTTTCCATTTCAATTTCGCTCCTTTCGTTTGTTATTTTGTTACATTTAAAATTATAAGCTATTAAAAATATTATTTCAATCTATTCGCTAATTTAATACTAATTTTAAAATAAAAAACCAGTTCACTGAGTGAACTGGTTTTATGCTTATTCGACAAATTCAAATTCAAAATTACCAATCCGAACAATGTCGCCATCTTTCGCGCCACGTGCTCGTAATGCCTCATCGACACCCATACCACGTAATTGACGTGCAAAACGCATTACTGTTTCATCATGATCGAAATTCGTCATTTCAAATAATTTTTCTAATTTTTCGCCAGATAAAACCCATGAAGCATCTGGTTCACGATCAATCGTAAATTCTGGACCTTCTGGTTGGAAGCCATAACGAACGGTTTCTTCCTCTACCACTTCATCTTCATATAATGGGAATTCAGGCGTTACTTCCAACAAGTCAGCTGTTGCATTTAATAAAGGTTCAATACCTTTACGAGTAACCCCAGAGATTGGGAAAATAGGTAGCTCATCAGCATACTCATCTGTGCGTTCCTTCGCAAGTTGCTCTTTAAATTTTGCTAAATTCTCTTCTGCTTCAGGCATGTCCATTTTATTGGCAACAATAATTTGAGGTCGCTCCATCAAACGTAAATTGTGTGAAGCCAATTCTTTATTGATTGCCAAATAATCTTCATAAGGATCGCGCCCTTCCATGCCACTCATATCAATGACATGTAAAATAACACGCGTCCGTTCAATGTGGCGTAAGAACTGTGTTCCTAAGCCGACACCTTGAGAAGCTCCTTCAATTAAGCCTGGCAAATCTGCTGCAGCGAAGCTTCGACCGTCACTAGTAGTCACCATCCCTAAGTTTGGAACTAACGTCGTAAAATGATAGGCACCAATTTTCGGACGAGCGGACGAGATAACAGAGAGTAACGTTGATTTCCCTACAGAAGGAAACCCAACTAAGCCAACATCTGCTAAGACTTTTAATTCTAATTCGATTTTACGTTCTTGACCCGGTTCGCCGTTTTCGGCAATTTCTGGTGCAGGATTTCTTGGGGAAGCAAAGCGAATATTCCCGCGACCACCGCGTCCGCCTTTTGCTACTACTAAGGTCTGACCATTCTCAATTAAATCCCCAATTAAGGCTCCAGTTTCTGCATCACGAACTGTTGTACCTGGTGGAACTTTGACAAGTAAATCTTCTGAACCACGACCGTGCATTCCTTTACTCATACCATTTTCTCCAGGTGTCGCCTTAAAATGACGATTAAACCGGAAATCCATTAATGTGCGTAATCCTTCTTCAACAACTAAAACAACGTCGCCACCGCGACCGCCATCACCACCAGCGGGACCCCCGTCTGGTACATATTTTTCTCTACGGAAAGCAACCATTCCGTCGCCGCCTTTACCAGCTTTGACATCAATCGTCACTTGATCTAAAAACATGGACATATAATTTGTCCTCCTATTCTACTTCTACTATCTTTAATCACCTCAAAAAGCGTGATTCGAAAGTCTTTATTATTGTATCGGGAAAACAACCGTTTGTCTAGCAATTCTAGTTAGTTATCGTTGGAAAAAGCAAAATTTCTCATGAATCTTTCGCTTTCTTTTTGTCGCTTCGCTATCAGTCTTTTGACAAAAAAATTTTAGAGGTTCATACTATAGATAGTTGAAGAAAATCACTTTTTCAGCAAGGGTACAAAGAAACATAAACATCTAAAGGAGGAATTTTTGTTATGACAGTCAAAGTAGGAATTAACGGTTTTGGAAGAATTGGTCGTTTAGCCTTTCGCCGAATAAAAGAAGTTTCTGATGATATTGAAGTTGTGGCAATCAATGATTTGACTAGCCCAACAATGTTGGCTCACTTATTACAATTTGACTCTACGCATGGCACCTATCCTGGCACCGTGACAGCCACTGAAAATGGCATTGTTGTTGATGGCGAAGAAACCCGTGTCTACGCAGAACCAGATGCAAGTAAAATCCCTTGGGTTAAAGAAAACGGAGTAGACATTGTCCTTGAATGTACAGGTTTTTATACCTCTGAAGAAAAAGCACAAGCTCATTTAGATGCAGGTGTGAAACGTGTGGTTATCTCTGCTCCTGCAGGCGCAATGAAAACAATCGTTTATAACGTCAATGATGATACACTTGATGCCAACGATAAAATCATTTCTGCCGGCTCATGTACGACAAACTGTCTAGCACCGATGGCTTACTTTTTAAATAATGAATTTGGTATTGAAGTTGGTACCATGACAACTGTTCATGCCTACACATCAACACAAATGCTATTAGATGGCCCTGTTCGTGGCGGAAATCTTCGTGCGGCACGCTCTGCTGCAGACAATACTATTCCCCATTCAACTGGTGCTGCTAAAGCAATTGGCTTAGTTATTCCAGAACTTAATGGAAAATTACAAGGCCATGCCCAACGTGTTCCCGTTGTGGATGGATCCTTAACAGAATTAGTTAGCATTTTAAAAACAAAAGTAACAGCTGATCAAGTAAATGAAGCAATGAAAAAACACACCATTGATAACCCTTCTTTCGGTTATGATGATCGTGAAATTGTTTCTGGAGACATAATCGGCACGACAGAAGGTTCGATTTTTGACCCAACGCAAACAGAAGTAACGACAGCTGGCGATTTCCAATTAGTGAAAACTGTGGCTTGGTATGACAATGAATATGGTTTTACTTGCCAAATGATTCGCTTATTGGAAAAATTCGCTAATTTATAATTCCAATGAATAAAAAACTGCCTTGCATAAATTAATGCAAGGCAGTTTTTTTAATGTTTACTTTGACAACTTTGACAAATACCATGAAAAGTTAAGCGATGATCTTTGACTAAAAAATGATACCGACTTTCAACAATTTGCTCTACTTCACCAAGCAAGTCTTCTTCCACTTCCTCAATTGTGCCACATTCTAAGCATAACAAATGGTGGTGAAAGTGTTTGGCGCCTTCTTTTCTTAAATCATAGCGAGCTAAACCATCGTTAAAGCTCACTTTATCAACGACTTTTAAGTCTGTTAAAATTTCTAGCGTTCGATAGACTGTTGCTAGACCAATTTCCGGACTTTTTTGTTTTACCAAGAAGTAAATTTCTTCTGCTGATAAATGATCTTTTTCATTTTCCAATAATACAAGTACGGTTGCTTCCCGTTGTGGTGTTAATTTAAAGCCTGATTCATGCAATTGTTTTTTTGTCTTTTTTAAAGCAGCAGTCGAATCCATTATTACAGCTCCTTGTTTAGAATGATTATAAATTAAGAAACTTAATTTATCAATCAAATTAAAATAATTATAAAAGAAATAACTGTAATTTGCAAGATATTCTCAATTAGCTACCTTAATTTTTTTCTTTTGATTGTTCCAACGAGCCAATTAGAATTGTTTTACCATCTTCTTGTTTAATTAATTTTTGTTTCATTAAATGGCCTAAGGCGCGTTTAAATTGAGCTTTACTAATGCCAAAGGTTTGTTTAATTTCATCAGGACTTGATTTATCGGTGAAAGGAATTTGGTGATCGTTTGCTCTTTCTAAGAAAGTTAGAATCATTAACGCATCATCGCTGATTACTTCATGACTTCTTGGTTTTAATGAAAGATTCAATACGCCGTCCGGCCGCACGCCAATCACACGCCCCACTACTTTTTCACCTAAACGTGGTTCCTGGAATCGTTCAGAAGGATGGATAAATCCAATATATAAATCATCAGTTAAAATATACGTTCCTGCAAGTTTCAGACGATACACATGCCCGGTTAAGTTTTGGTTTTGCATTTCAGCATTCCCGCGTTTTGCCATGGCTTTAAAGACTTTTTCATCTGCTAATTCGCCCCAAATGCGGTCTTTACTGTCCACTTTTAAAGTAACCATTACTCGGTCTTCTTTTTTAGGCCAAAGTTCCCGCATGGTTGGTAATTCATCCAACGAAATAACAACATCTTTATCTGGTAAGCCAACATCCACAAAAACACCTAAATCACGTCTCGTTCCTGTGACAGTACCAAAGCCATAGCTACCAATGCGCACAGTAGGAATTGTAGTTGTCAGTGCTGGCTCTTGTTTTTGATTTAAATAACCAAAGCCTTCTACAGCCTCCCCTATAGCATGCGTACCTTCTTCTTTTTTTAAACGGAATGTGATGCCATTTTTTTGAACAAAATAAAATTGTTCATTTTCATCGACCACAATGCCGGTAAATGTTGTTGCTAGTAATTCTCTCATTTATCATTAACTCCTCAAGGAAAATCAATCGAACAAAAGATTTCTGCTTTTGTTCGATTGTTTCTATTTTCTTTTATTGCCCTGCATTACGAGAAGCGTTCCCTTTGAACCAACCTGTTTTAGCATTGATTGTAACTAAATACATGTGAACATTTTTCTCTGTAGTGCCTTCTAATAATTTTGATTGATTGTTTGTTGCATAAAGATTGTAGTAACCTTCGCCATTCACAATTTTGGCAGGTTCTAAAGAATATCCGCCAGGAACCACATAGCCACGAGCAATCACTGTGTCTAAGACTTTTTCTTTCACACCTGGTGCCCATGTCCACGCTGGATTGCTACTATCAGCGATATCAGCAGCATCTGGCGCATAAAGCGGACTAGTGTAAACCCCGTCACTGTTCGGCGCCGTGTAGCCATTCGCTTCTGTTTTTGCTGTTTCTTCCTTCTTAGCGTTCTCTTTTTTCGCGGCAGCAGCTTGTTTTGCTTGTTCTTCTGCTTGTTTTGCTTGCTCTGCGGCAGCTTGTTCTTCTGCAATTCTTTTCTGTTCTTCTTCAACCTTGGTTAACGCTTGGTCAGCTGTCGTGACTTGTTTGACCAGTTCTTTTTTCAGCTTATCACTTGTTACTTTATCTACTTCTGCCTTAGCAGCTTGATACGTGTCTCGATTCAGCTGATTGGTAGTTTTTCCATCTTTATAAATGACCTCAACCGCTTTTTTAGCTTTTTGTAATTGGTTGTATTGTTGGTTCGCTTGATCGATTGCTTGGTTCATCAATTGGTCAAATGGATCATTTCCTGTTAATTTCTTTACGGAAATTGGTTGATCAGCAGCTAGAATCGCCGGTTTCAACTCATTGCCATTGACAATCGGCGCCTCAAATAATTGGTTGATTTGTTGAATGGTTTGTTGCTTCTCTTTCAATGTTTGAATTTGTTTATTTAATTGAGAATACTCTTCTGAATCTTTAATTTCCGCGACTTGTTTTGAGAGTTTTTCTGGACTAACAGTCACCATATCGGGTTTAATAAAAACTTGCTCCTTCGTGGTATAAAAGGCTGCTAGTTCATCTTTCAGCGTATCTGTTTTCTTGGTTAGTGCCGCCGCCTCTTGCGCGGCAGCTTTTTGCGTTTGATCATGATACGCCCAAGCACTACCTCCAGCTAATAAAACAACCGCAAGCGCAACGAAAACTACTTTTTTTGATGGTTTCTTCGGAGCAGGCGCTGGTTGAGCATTCCCAGTTTCATTCATCGGTGGTATCACACCTGAATCTGAAACTTTTTCCTCGGTTGCATCAGCTTCACTCGGTGCTTCTAGCGACGCTGCACTTGTTAACCCTTCTTCAGAATCTGAAATGGATTCAGTTGGTGTTTCGGCTTGGGTTAATACTGCCTCACCGCTGTTTTCTAACTCTTGGGTCTCTGCTGTTTCTTCTGATGGATTTTCAGACATTTCTGTATCTGCTCGATGCGCTTGAATATAAGCTTGCAAAGTTTCGTTTGGTGTTACATCTTGATCTTCTATCGGTGGTTGTGAAAAAATTTCTTCTTCAGAAGTAGTAGAGATAACTTCAGTTCCTGAAATCTCTGTTAAAGCTTCCTCTTCTGACTTCACCGTCTTAGATACCTCAGCTGTTTCTGCTTCAACAGTAGTTGTTTCTTCCGTTGTTTCCTCTAAATTAACTGCTTCGTCCGTTGCTAGTTTTTCTTCTGTTGAATGAGTAGGCGTCTCTTCTGTCGCTGGTGTCGACTCCTCCACCGAATCATGAGTCTCCTCACTAGCCCCTTCTTGAAGCGATGTTTCTAGACCAGAAACATGCTCTGAATCAGAGACTATTAAGTTATCTTCTGTTGACTCTTCTTTTTTGTCATCATTACTTTCTTCTTCTGGTGATTCGCCAAACAGTTCCATCACATGGCCTAAGCTCATATCTTTTAACTCAGACCATTCAATATTCTCATTTAATTGATCTTCGTGTTGTTCATTTTCCTGTGTTTCAAAATCTATATTTGTTGAAGTCGTTTCCGCTTCTTCTTTATCAACTGTTGTGTCAGTTAGTGAATAGCCACATGTTGGGCAGGTCGTTAATTCTGCATCGAATTCGTTCCCGCACTTCGGACATTTTTTTGTCATTCTTCCGCCTCACATTCTGCTAATATTCCATTACTTCTAATTTACCACAACTTGCGCCTTCTTCCAATAACTAGCAATGACATTTAGAGACTTTTTAAAAATCAAAAGCGGCTCTTCTCGCATGCACGAAAAGAGCCGCTAAACGGTATGTTTATTCTAAAAAGTCTTTTAATTGTTTTGAACGAGAAGGATGTCTTAGTTTTCTTAACGCTTTTGCTTCAATTTGACGAATACGTTCGCGAGTGACACCGAAAACTTTTCCGACTTCTTCTAGCGTACGTGTCCGACCATCATCTAAACCAAAACGTAAACGTAAAACATTTTCTTCACGGTCTGTTAAAGTATCCAGAACATCTTCTAGTTGTTCTTTTAACAATTCGTAAGCTGCATGTTCAGCAGGACTGGTAGCATCTTGGTCTTCAATGAAATCACCTAAATGTGAATCATCTTCTTCACCAATTGGTGTTTCTAAAGAGACTGGCTCTTGTGCGATTTTTAGGATTTCACGAACTTTTTCTGTTGGTAAATCCATTTCCGCACCAATTTCTTCTGGCGTTGGTTCTCTACCTAAATCTTGCAATAGTTGGCGTTGAATCCGAATCAATTTATTGATTGTTTCAACCATGTGAACAGGAATTCGAATCGTTCTAGCTTGGTCCGCAATTGCCCGCGTAATTGCTTGACGAATCCACCAAGTAGCATACGTAGAGAATTTGAATCCTTTACGGTAATCAAATTTTTCAACAGCTTTCATTAAGCCCATATTACCTTCTTGAATTAAATCCAAGAATTGCATACCACGACCTACATATCGTTTGGCAATTGAAACAACCAAACGTAAGTTAGCTTCTGCTAAACGTTGTTTTGCTTCTTGATCGCCTTCTTCAATTTTAAGTGCCAATTCAACTTCTTCTGCGGCAGTTAATAATTGAACGCGCCCAATTTCTTTTAGGTACATACGCACGGGATCATTAATTTTAACACCTGTTGGCGCAGATAAGTCTTCTGCTTGGGCCTTTTCCGCTTCTTTTTCATCTTTTTTCAAGCTATGTTCACTTGGGTCTCCATTTTCATCGACCACGCTGATACCAGCATCTTCAACTTTTTGGATCAATTTTTCCATAGCTTCTGCATCCAAAGTATACGGTGTGGCTAATTGATTCGCTAAATCATCATAAACCACTGTTCCTTTAGGCTTGTTTTCTTTGATAAATGCTGCCACTGCAGCTTCATATTTTTTACTTGTTTCTTTTTCCATGAAAGAAGGCCCCCTTCATTTTTCGGTTCACGCTTGAAATAACTGATAAATCACTGGGACTTATCAAAATAAAATGAACAAAACGCTTAGTTCTATTCATTATATTGCTTAAGTAAATGTTCGTTGAGCTTTAAGCTGTCGAGCCAATTGGATAATCTCCATTGTTAATTCGGCTTCAAGCTGTTGGTTGCCCACTCGTTTTGCTTCTTGCTGTTGAATCTTTTTCTGCTCAATTGCCTCTGCAATACTTGATAAGGCAATTACATGTAATAAATCGGCAACTTCTCGCTCAGAGCTTTCTTCTGATAAATTCTGATACGCAATTTCAATTGCTAATTGTTTGGTTTGATTATCTTGCAAGAAATTAATAAAATCGGCAATGTCGAAACTTTGATGCAGTGTCGCATAACTTTCTAGCAAGAAATATAATTCTTGGTATTCATCATGAGCGAATGAAAAATCTGGCAATTGTTGAATGGTTTGCCGTACTCCTTGTTCATTCATTAAACGAAATAATAAAGAACGTTCTGCTTTTTGAACTTGGGTTAACGGTAACTTGTTCTGGACGTGATTCTCTTCAAAAACAGGTTCTTCCATTGGTGGTGGCATCATTTCATCTTGATAAAATTGTTGCCTTTCTTGTCGTTGGACTGAACGTTGCTCTTGCTTCAATTGATTGAATTGCTCTTCCAAACTATGAACAGAAAGTTGAAATTCCTGAGCAATTTGGTTTAAATAACGATCACGTTCCAAGGGAGATTGAACATTGGTTAACTCCCGTAACAATTCGTTCACATAATCCAATTGTTCTTTTTCGTTATTCATGTTTCTAGTTAACCGATGATAGTTCATTTTAAAACTAAAAACTGTTTCTCGGCCATGATTGGCTAAATTTTGAAAAGCTTCTGCGCCATATTTCCGCACATATTCATCAGGATCCAGCTTTTCAGGGATGCTGACAATACTCAAGTCAAAATGACTGTTTTCTTGCAATAATTGAATCGCACGGTTTGTGGCTTGAACACCGGCATTATCGCCATCGTAACAAATAACTACTTCCTTAGCGACCCGTTCCAAACGCCGAATTTGTTCATTGGTCAAACTAGTCCCCATTGAAGCCACCCCACTTTTTACGCCTGATTGCCAAGCAGCGATAACATCCATGAATCCTTCAAAAAGCAAGACTGTATTTTCTTTACGAATTTCTTTTCTGGCTTTATCAAAGTTAAACAGCGTTTCTCGCTTATTAAAAAGTGTTGT
Organism: Enterococcus sp. DIV0183; assembly: GCF_050541505.1. Taxonomy (NCBI): domain Bacteria; kingdom Bacillati; phylum Bacillota; class Bacilli; order Lactobacillales; family Enterococcaceae; genus Enterococcus; species Enterococcus sp. DIV0183. Next base: position 1,288,048 of record NZ_CP172932.1, on the reverse strand, counting down.
TTCAGGACTATTCAAGTATTTAGGCATCTCATCCCCTGGAAAATCAGCTGTTTTTAACAAGCGACCAGAAAAGGCGATGACATTGCCTTGGGGATCATTAATTGGAAACATGATTCGTTGATAGAAACGATCCAAAAACGTACCGTTATCTCTTTGGACAAACAGCCCAGAAGGCTCAAAAAGCGTTTCATCCAATTGTTCATTTTTAAAAACTTGACTTAAGAAATCACGTTTTTGCGGCGCAAATCCAATTTGAAAGGTCTCAATTAGTTCTTGTGTTAACCCCCGCTCTAATAAATAGTTTAATGCGGGTTCGCCAATTTTAGTATTCACTAAAATATGATGGTAAAGTTCTGCGGCTTTACTATGCAGTTGTAACAAACTCCGTCTTTGTTGGTTTTCTGGGGTATCCGCTACTTCACGCGGCTCTGACCAATCAAAGTCCACAGATAAATGTTCCAAATCTGCAACACGTTTCACGGATTCTGGAAAACTAATGCCTTCAATTTCTTGCAAGAAATTAAAAACAGTTCCACCTTTCCCGCAGCCAAAACAGTGAAAAATTTGTTTGTCTTCTGCTACTGAAAATGAAGGGGAACGTTCTTCGTGAAACGGACATAAACCCATATAATTTTTACCGGATTTTTTTAACTGGACATACTGCCCAATAATATCTACTATATTCGTTCGGTGACGAACTTCCTCAATGACTTCCTGAGGAATGCGTTGTGCCATTGTCCTCACCTCCTAAGAATAGCATTGTGCTAACTCATGTGATTGACCGTTTAAAAAACGCACTGTCATTTCAGTGCGAATTCCAATGGACACATTTACACATGATTTATTGTATCACATAATCTCTGTTTTTCAAGTATCTTGTTTCAACTCAACAAAAAAAGAAAGTATCTAGGACAAAAGTCATCCTGACTCCTGCCCCAGACACTAACTCTTAAAATAATCAATTAAACATCAAACTTGCTCCGACTCCCTTCAAGATTTAAAGAAGAACTGCATTTCTGGAGACGAATGCTTTTAACTCAACCTCTGTTTTTTATAAATCTTTAATTGTTTTTCCAGCACGTTTCATTTGTACGAAACCAATTGCTACACGCACCACAATATTAATGGCCATCATAATAAAGAAGAGACCCATTGTTTGCGAAGTTAAGAAACCAATTTCTAAAATGTTGTGGAATAACATAGCTGCTACATAAATACCAATAATGGTACTGAAAACCAAGAAAATGCGTAATGGATTTAAAGGCAGACATGCTCGAACAACAGCCATACAGCTAATTCCAACTAATAAATAATACATTAACGTCGTGGTGTCTAAAGAAGAAAATCCTTGATTTTGTCCAATCAGATAAACAGCAATGATATTCACTACAACTAAAAGCGCATTAACAGACGCATTTTTCAAAGCCGTTGGTAAAAACTTCCCGACAACTTTTCGTTTGTCCCCTTCGAAAGATAAGAAGAAAGCAGGATACCCTTCAATTGCTAAATCAATCAAGGTCACTTGAATCGGAATGAACGGGAACGCAATGGCTGTTAAGGCACAAATGATTGAGAGAATAAACGAATAAATCGTTTTAATGAAGAAAACGCTGGAAACTCGAGTTACATTATTTACCACACGCCGTCCTTCAAACAAGACATCTGGTAACGTTGTAAAATCAGAATCTAGCAAAACTAGATTAGAAATTTGCCGAGTAGCGCCATCTCCTTCTGCCATAGCGATACTACAATCCGCTTCTCGTAACGCTAAAACATCGTTGACCCCATCGCCGGTCATCGCCACCACATGCTCTGTGTCTTTCAACTCACGTACAATGGTTCGTTTTTGCTGAGGCGATACACGTCCGAACACTGTGTATTGCTGAACCGCTTCACGCACTTCTGCTTCTGTCGTTTTGGTCGACAAATCAATATAAGACTCATAACCGGGTAGCCCAGCACGACGAGCAATATTTGAAACAGTCACCGGATTATCACCAGAAATTACTTTTAAGTCGATTCCTTCTTTTTTTAGATAAGCCAGTGTTTCTTTGGCATTTTGGCGAATTGGATCATCAATTTCTAGAATTGCTAATGGCTCTAAATAAGGCATTTTGGTTTCGTTTAACGGTTGTTGCTCCGCAATAGCTAACATCAAGACGCGATAACCATTCTCTTGTGCTGTAAAAACAGCTTCTGGCAACCGACTATCGTCTACCAAACGCTCAGGAGCTCCTAAATAAACTGTCCCAATTTCTGGAAATTCAATAGCCCCCCATTTTCGTTCAGAAGAAAAAGCCAAGACTTCTTTTGCGCCAAATCGATTGGATACTTCATAATGATCACGAATTGCTTGCATTGTAATATTATTATCCGTACTTTCAGATAGGTAGCTTCCGATAATCTGCGGGAAAAGTTCTTCATATTTGTCATGCAAGATAATCGCCTTTTGCACTTTCATTTTACCTTCTGTAATCGTTCCAGTTTTATCTAAACACAAAGTGTCCACATGGGCCAATGTTTCAATTGAGTACATATCTTGTACTAGAATACGTTTTTTGGCTAACTTAATGACACCTGTTGTCAGCGCAATACTAATTAATAGTACTAATCCTTTTGGTAACATCCCTAACAAAGCTGCTGCAGAAGCAACAACAGATGTTTTGATGCCAGCATCTCTTAACCAAAAAGCTTCAACAAATAAAATAATCCCTAGAGGAATAATCACCCAACTTGTAAATTTAGAGACTTTACGAATCGAATTGACTAACTCTGATTGAATTGGTTTATGCACTTTGGCTTCTTGGGTGATTTTCACAGCATAGTTTTCGGCACCAACGTGGATAACACGGGCATAGGCTTGTCCGCTAACAATGAAACTTCCAGAAAGCAAGGTATCGCCGATTTCCTTTTCAATTAAATCTGATTCACCTGTTAACAACGCTTCATTCGCTTCGACTTTACCGTCAATAACTTCCATATCAGAAGGAACTTGTTCCCCTGCAGAGATAATAACAATATCTTCCATAACTAGTTCTTTTGTATCAATTTCTTGTTGTACGCCATTTCGAACAACATGAACATTTTCTTTTGCCACAATAGATAATTTTTGAACTAAATTACGGGCATGAATTTCTTGGAAAATCCCGATTGACATGTTCACAATAATAATCGCTAAGAAAGCCAGATTGGAATACGCTCCGACAAATAGTAAACAAACAGCGATTGCAAAGTTTAAAAAGTTGAATAACGTCATGACGTTATCAAAAATAATATCTTTTGTAGATTTCGCTACATTTTCCTCATAATTATTTTGAAGGCCTAACTCTTTCTGCTTGGCAACTTCTTCTGTACTTAACCCTTTTTTCAGGTCGACTTTATTCAACATCCAGCTCTTTCCCTACCTTTTCAATTAATCAGTTACATCCCTTCTAGTTTACTTGCATTTTCATGAAACTGCAAGAAAAGCCTAAAAAATTCCTGTAAGTTGAAAGAATTCTTTAGACTTTTCTCGTTTTAATTTAACTTTTCAATAAACCAACGATTCATTTTGACAATTTCCGCATAGAACATATTGCCACCATTTTGATAAAGGTAACCACCATTGTAAACTAACGCTTGCCAACGATAATAACGATATTTCGTATTTTGGTCATTCCCTAGCAACGGTGAAAGGACTTCTCTTGAATATTCTTCTGCTAACTCTGTCGTGTGTTTCCCGCCGCGTTCTTTAACAAACTGAATATAATCCAGTCCATAATTATATGCTTGTACGCCTGTCCACTCATCACAGCCAGCTTCTTTTGCTTTCGCTAACGCTTCCGCGAGAAATTTGACGCCATGTGCGATACTTTCTTCTGGTGTTTCAATCACTTCTTGTTGTCCATAAACACTTTCACTGCTCTGCATAATATCGCCAGATTTCCCTTTAGATTCTGTATAGATAATCGCTAAAGCTAATGTTTTGTATTCAGGTATTTTATTTTTTTTGACTTCTGCTTCTACTTGTTTTTCAAAGGTCATTACCGTTTCAACATTTTGATGTATTTTATAGCCAAGATAGCCAAGACCAGCAACTAAACCAACAAACAAAAGTAGCATGATTTTATAAATTATTTTTCTTACTCTACGCATCGAATCATCCAAACTTTTTCTTTTAAGATACGTTCTATGTTACTTGAAATAACTGAAAAAAGCGAAGTTTTTGTTACTTCTTTAGTTTTATTTAATAAAAGTAACTTTTTTGTGAACAAACCGTAACTTCGCAAGATTGAACGTTTTCACCTAGAATAGAATAACAAGTAATTTTATCGAATTTCATCAAAAAAAGGGCTGCCTTGCGGCTAGCCCTTTTTTACTTTTATTTTACGGTAACATTTCCGATTACATCATTCATTGAAGTCGTTTGACCTGCTTTTTGTAAATCGTATTGAGCAACGATATCTTGATTTGTGAAAACAACAATTAAATCTGATTTTTTGCCAGCTTGTTCTAATGCGGCTAAATCAATGGTTGCAATTTTATCGCCTTGTTTTACAACTTGGCCTTCTTCAACATGTAATGTAAATGGTCCACCTTGTAACTCAACAGTATCTAGACCCATGTGTAATAATACTTCAATGCCTGAATCTGTTTGGATACCTAACGCATGTTTTGTTGGGAAAATGCTAGTAATTTTACCAGCAACGGGTGTTGAAACTTCGCCGTCTGTTGGTACGACAGCAAAACCGTCACCCATCATTTTTGCTGAGAAAACATCATCTGGTACTTCAGAAATAGGAATAACTTTCCCATTCGCTACAGAATATAATTCAGTTTCTTTTGTTGAAACTGGTGCTTTTTCTTCAACAACTGGTTTAGAAACAGGTGTTTCTTTGGCTGGTGTTGCTGGCGCTTGGTGGTTATATAATCGTTGCATTTCGTCAGCAACAAATTGTACTTCCGTACCAACGATCACTTGGATATTGGTGTCATCAATGACTTTCACACCTGGAACCCCAGTTGCTTTAATTTTTGCTTGATCCACTTTGCCTGTATCTTTCACTGTTAAGCGTAAACGAGTTGTACAGTTATCAATAGAAGTTACATTAGCATCAGCGCCTAAACCATCATAAATACGACGAGCTAGAGAAGCGAATTTGTTGTCGCCGTCTGCAACATCTGGTGTTTCTTCGCCATCGCCTTCTTCGCGTCCTGGTGTCATTAAGTTAAACTTAGTGATTGCAAAACGGAAACCGAAGTAGTAAATTGCCGCAAAGACAAGTCCTTGAACCACCAACATCATTGGGTGATTTGCGACTGGGTTTTTCAAACTTAAGAAGAAGTCTACAAAACCTGCACTAAAGGCAAAGCCAGCTGTCCAATGCATAAACGCAGCGAATGCTAAAGAAATACCTGTAAAGACTGCATGTAAAACATATAAAGGCCAAGCAACGAACATAAATGAGAATTCTAAAGGTTCAGTAACGCCTGTAAAGAAAGCCGCAAAACCAGCAGCTAACATTAATGAAGCTGTAACTTTTTTCTTCTCAGGACGCGCACATTGATAAATAGCAAACGCGCCTGCTGGTAAACCAAACATCATTACTGGGAAGAAACCAGCTTGATACATCCCTGTTTGTCCTACAATTGCTTTACCAGTATCTAACGCTTGTTGACCAGCTAAAAAGTTCCCAATATCATTGATACCAGCAACATCAAACCAGAAAACAGAATTCAAGGCATGGTGTAAGCCTGTTGGAATTAATAGTCGGTTAAAGAAACCATACAAGCCAGCTCCTACGAAACCTAAGCTAGATATTCCTTTACCAAAAGCAACTAATCCGTTATAAACAACTGGCCAGAAGAAGAATAAGACAGCTGAGATTGCTAACATCGAAATAGCTGACATAATAGGAACTAAACGTTTTCCACTAAAGAATGATAAAGCCATTGGCAATTTCACACCAGAGAAACGATTATACATTGCCGCAGCAACTAAACCAGCGACAATCCCGACAAAGACATTGTTGTCCATGCTGTTGAAGGCTGGGTTTACTTCAGCAATATCCTTGAAGCCTTTAATGGCTTGGATAGAAGCAGGCGCTAAAACAGTTTTTGGCACTAAATAAGCGACTAAACCAGCTAATGCTGCCGATCCATCTTTATCTTTTGACATTCCTAACGCTAAACCAACCGCAAATAATAATGCTAAGTTGTTTAAGATAGCCAAACCACCATTCATTAGAAAAGTTGTGGCTGGACTAGCGCCGATTGTTCCCACGATCCAGTTGGCAATACCAACTAATAAAGAAGCCGCCGGTAATACAGCAACTGGTAACATTAACGAACGTCCCATTCTTTGCATATACGCTTTCATTATACGTAACTCCTCACATAAACTATTTAATTTTTATTATTTGGTCATTCTTAATCGTTCAATGTGAATCGATAAATAACCAAGTTCTTCATTTGGTACTTGATAATGAAAATTTCTCATTAATAAGACTTGTACTTTTTTTGAGATTTCATAGCTTTCAGCATACTTTTTCTTTACGACTTCCAAAATTTCTTCATCTAAAACAGCATATTGATTTTGTTGGAAGCGATGGATAAACAAACGTAAATGATTCACCAAACGTGAATAACTGAGACTATTTTTATCATCATGAATATCAATAGCCAATTCCTGCTCGATTAAATGAATAATTTCAGAAACGATTGTAACTTCACGGATACTTTTACTATTATCAGTACGCCCGCTGCGAGCACTATGGATATGAATTGCAATATATCCCGCTTCATCATAACTAAATGGAATCTCTAAGGTTTGTGTTAAATATTCTACAGCCCATTGAGCAATAGCAAATTCTTCACTATATAAAATCTCAATTTCACTTAAAAGCTTGTTCCGAACAATAATATTATTTTGAATATTTTCAGCTGCAAAAGCAATGTGATCACTCAACCCAATATTAATATGTTCATTCAACTTTTCACCCAATACTGTTTCAGCATGTTGGATAATTTCTTCACTCGCTAAAAAGTATTTGTCTTCAATTTGTGATAGCAGTACTTGAAGTTTTTTCAGTCCTTCTGGCTCCATCACAAACATCCGCTCCACCAATTGTCGAGATAAGACATCATTTTTAGTCTTATTAAACCCGACGCCTTTACCGACAGCTACTTTCTCCTGTCCTTCGTCAAGAACAAGTACAGCATTTTGATTTAGCACCTTTTTAATTTTCATAAATGACCCTCTTCTGCAGAAGTAATTCTAACATTTTCAGTGAAAACAACAAAAAAAGCATAGAACAATCCCGTTAAACATGTTGCGTAACCATTGTACACCACATTGTATTACGAAATTCTTCCATGCCTAGTATTATCTAGTCACATGAAAACGCTATTCATTTGTTAACAGTGCTTATTCTAACGAGTATCATTATTTTTGTCAACCTTTTTCAATTATTTTTTTATTAATTGTTGACTATTAACAAAAAAGAAACTCTTATCGGGAAAAAAGTACCTTCAGCTAAAGGTACTTTTGTTCACTAATTTATTCTTTATAGGCATACTTATATGTGCTCGTTGCACCGAAGTTATGATACTGAATACCTTTGACACCTGGTCGTACAAGCTGACTACGGGCCTCTTGGTATAAAGGAATTAAAGCGGTATCTTCTTCCACCAATACTTTTTCAGCTTTAATTAATGTTTGCCAACGAGTTTCAGGATCATTTGCGTATTTAGTTGTTGCTTCTTCAATTAGTTGATCAAACGTTGGGCTAGAATAGTTCATACGGTTACCACTAACTGAGCTTTCTAAGAAAGTCATTGGATCCTGATAATCGGGTCCCCACATGCCAACAGACAATTCATAATCCCCTTTTCTCATTAATTCAATCGCATTATTTAAAGGAACTGTTTTGACATTAATAGTGAGACCTGGCAACGTTTCTTGTAACTGGCCTTGGATAAATTCAGCAACTTTTCGGTCACTATCACCATCTCTTGAAAGAAGTTCAATGGCTACATCTCCGTTTAGCTCTGCTTTTGCTTTGTCTAAATACTCTTTGGCTTTTTTGGCGTCTGTTTTGACAAGGGCGCCTGCTTCTTGACGAAAATCTTCATTCGTTTCTGGGTTATATACAAATTTTTCTGGAATGTACCCATAAATTTCTTTTGAACCATCTGCTAAAATATTGTCGACTAAACTTTTTTTATCCAAAGCATAAGCTAAAGCTTTGCGGACATTCTCATTTGCAAAAATGGATGGTTTTTCGTTTCTTTTTTGGTTTAAACGTAAGGAATAGACTTTTGACCGTTCGATTGCTTCATAGTCTGGGTTGTCTCGATTTTGTTTAGCAAAATCTCCTGTTAAGACAGCCACATCTAATTCACCTGATTCGTACAAATTATAAACGGTATTGGTTTCTTTAAGAACTTCAAAATGAATCGTTTCTGATTTTACTTTTTCTTTATCGTAGTAGTCGGGATTACGCACAAAATCCCACGACATCGCTGACTGATCCCAATTTTTCATTAAAAACGGACCATTAGATACAATCATTTCACTAGAAGTGCCATAGGCTTGTCCTTTTTCTTTCACGAATGCTTCGTTTTGTGGGAAAAATGGAGAAAATGCCAATAACGACGTAAAATACGGTACAGGCTTTTCCAAAGTAACCTCCAAAGTATAATCATCAAGCGCTTTGACACCCAATTCCTCTGGTGCTTTTTCCTCTTTTGTAATAGCTGTTCCGTTCAGAATCGTTCCTTCTAACAAGAAAAAGTAATTGGCTTGGTTTTTGGGATTCGCTAATTTACGCCAAGCAAAAACGAAATCATTGGCTGTTACAGCATCACCATTGGACCACTTGCCATCTTCTCTTAGTTTAATGGTATATCGTTTGCCATCCTCAGAAATTTCTGGCATCTCTTTAGCAGCAGCAGGTATTAGTTGATCTTTTTCATCCAATTGATATAACCCTTCAAAGACATTGGACTGTGCGTTAATACTGGCTTCATCTTGTGTAAAAATAGAATCCATTGAACCGATTTCCGAGTTCTCCATTAAATTTAAAACTTTTTTCGAGACACTGGTTTTCTCAGTTGCTTTCTCGTCTATTTTTGTTTCTGCTGTTGTGCCACAACCTACCAAGACCGTACTAACAAATAACATAATCCCCATCATTTTTAACTTTTTCATACTATTCCCCCTATGTGTCAATCAAACGGCAATTCTTCCATGGAAAGCCGTTCTTGCGAAACTATCAAGCATGCGTAGGGCAAGCCCTCATTTTCGTACTCAAATTCTCCCCGCTGGTTGTCAATTGGGTCTGCACGCAATTGCATTTTCGCCGGCTGAAAGTCTGCCTGGATCTCACTATTTGCGACCATTCTAAAAACATCTAAATTGCCGAAATAATGATTCCACCGCTGTCTATCCCCGTCTCGGTAAGCACCTCCGCCAAAAGATAAATCCGCAAAGAGCCAGCCGTACGGTTCTATATAAAATTGTGCCCAATCATGACAGCCTGTATAATGTGTAGAAACATATAATCCCGATTGCCATTTGGCTGGTATCCCTGCAATCCGACAAAGCGTGATAAACAAAACCGCTTGCACGCCGCAGTCTCCTTTTAAATTAGTTGCAGCATACTCTGAAATATTGGAAATTGTAAAATATTCACGCATGAAAGAATAATGAATCTTTGTCGTCACAAAGTCATAAATCAAGCGTGCCTTTTTTAAGGGATTACTTTCATCGCCCACAATCTTATCTGCTAAATTTCTTAAATAAGGCGTGAATCGAATATGCGGTAACTGTTCCTCTAAATCAAAGCTTGGTTGCATTTTGTCTACGTTATTTTCTTCTAACTGTTGGTAAACCATCCGATTAACATAACAATATTCAACTGTAAACGTTTGATTTTCTTTTAAGATTGTTTCAAAACACAGTGTTCGTTGAGGCGCATCTTCTGCCGCAATATAGGTTGCTTCAGGTGACGTAGCTAGGATTTCAATTTCTGATTGTTGTTGACACGCTTTGGGCAGCGGCAAATGGACACGAACACGCTCACCTGGACGCTCAAATTCTTTTTTCACCTGAATGGTGGCTTTAATTGTTGTTCTCACTTTTCTACCACCGTTTTTTTGCATTTGTTCGATGTTCTCTTTTAGTTCTTTTTTGCGGAGAATTTCTAATTGATTGCTTTCTGCTTCCCGCAAACGTGCAACATATGCCGCATTTGTTTTAATTAAATTGGCCAAAAATCGAAGTTGGAAATACGGTTCACCGTCAATATAAACCCAGTCCACTAATCCCGTTTCTTTTAAACGAATTAATTCCTCTGTTTGATAATCCTGAAAAGTGTCTCTCATCATTTGATCAGCTTTTGCAAAGCTATGAGGATACTCATTCATACGCATCATTTTAATGACATCTTTTTCAATTATCAAACGTTCTTTTAATGCCTGCGGAAGTTCTTTTGTCAACCAAAAATCAATGGCAATATCCGCACTTGCAAAATCGCCAAATTCTTTCACCCTTTGAATTTCCTCAGGCAAAGGAACACTAAGATACTTTAAATCATACTTCATTTGCTTTACTCCTTTTTTAATGAGAAATGCCTAATCCAGCTGCTTCTCCTAATTCCAATAATGGTTTTGCTTCTAAGGATACGCCCCCAGTTACGGGCGCAGTTTCTAAACCGAATGTCGCATCTAAATCTGCTCGTGTGATATTCTTTTGAGCAGCAGCTAAATGGGCAGCAGCCGTGATGCCAATGGTTGTTTCTTCCGCCATGCAACCAATCATGCATTCGATGCCTGCTGTTTCACAAATCTGATTAATTTTCAGCGCTTCATGAATGCCGCCACACTTCATTAATTTTATATTGATAACATCTACTGTGCCTTTTTTAACTAATTCCAACGCATCTTGAGCATCAAAACAGCTTTCATCAGCCATAATTGTCGTATTAACTTGTGAAGTAACGTATTTTAGACCTTCTAAATCGCGTCTTTTAACTGGCTGTTCCACTAATTCAATTTGATAATCTGCTAATTCTTGAATCGCTTTAACTGCATCTTTGGGCGTCCAAGCCTGATTCGCATCTAAGCGGAGCTTGATATCAAAGCCAACTGCTTCACGAATCGCTTTTACTCTTGCGATATCAGCTTCAATTCCTGTTCCGACTTTAATTTTTAATGTATCAAAACCTAGTTTGACTTTTTCGACGGCTTTTTGTGCCATCACATTTGGTTCATCAATACCTAGTGTAATATCCGTTATTACTTGGTTATCATAGCCGCCTAACAATTGATAAAGAGGCAGTTGAGCTTTCTGACCCATCAAATCATAACAAGCAATATCGATTGCTGCTTTTGCCGCTGGAGCGAAAGCAGATATTTTATCCATCACTTCATGAATTTTCTCAATATTAAAGGGGTTTAAGCCAATGATTGCTTGGCCAAATAATTCGATCGTTTCAATCGTGCCAGCCAACGTTTCACCGGTAATAAAAATGCCTGGCCCTCCTTCTCCATATCCAACTAATCCCTCTTCTGTTTCAATTTCCACAATTGCACTATCCGCTGATTCTATCGTCCCCAAAGCGATCGTAAATGTTTCTTTCAGTTTAATTTTCGATGCCCTAACATGTACCTGCTTAATTTTCATAAAATCCTCCCTTTGATATTTCCAATTGACTGAAAATTCAGTTTTTAAAAATATCCAAAAATTAAATTTAGATTGTTATCGATCATTCTAAACTCATTGTTTTCTAATGTCAACAAAATAATGAGATTTCGATTAAAATAAAATGAATTTCGAATTTTATGAGCTTTTTTAATAAATCAGTAAATTCCATGACATGTGAGATACTTCTCATTTACAAACATTCTTAAAAAAGGTATGATAGTAAAGAGGCAACTTGCAAAGGAGTAGAAGACGAATGAGTGAACAACCTCAACAACGTTCAACCGAAGAAGTTGAAGCAATTAAAGAAGATATTTTAACTGCATTAGAAACAGTGATTGACCCTGAATTAGGCATCGATATTGTTAATTTAGGACTAATTTATGAAGTTGAATTTGCAGAAGAAACTGGTGATACTGTCATCAAAATGACCTTAACCACAATGGGTTGTCCGTTAGCAGATGTTTTAACAGAACAAATCCATGGTGTTTTAAAAGATATTCCTGAAGTGAATAATATCGAAGTAAAATTAGTCTGGTACCCTGCTTGGACAACGGATAAAATGAGCCGTTACGCACGAATTGCTTTGGGTATTCGCTAGTTATTTCGAGGCTAATGATAAAAAACATATGAAAGAACCGATTGGTCCGTTCTTTCATATGTTTTTTTGTTTGTTTAATTTACTTATTTGATAAAAATTACCTAATGCCATCAATACTTGGTTTTTTCCAAATTTTTGCTACTGGATGGAAGTCTAATAAAAACTGTAGCTGCGTTCCACCGAAGCCTGACGCTCCAGCAAACATGATATGAAAAGTGAGCCCTCTATCCATAATCAGATACCCTGTATCCAGCACGCCATTTCTTTCATAAAACTGATAACGTTTTTCTCTTTGGGCTTCATTCGCTGCATTTTTGCCAATTTCTTCACTCTCCAAAAGAACCCCCTTAGGATAACGTGTCTTCAATAACGCTAACACGGTTGAGCCTAATCGTTGGTTTCGGTGGTGCTGATCAATTGCAAAGAAAAAGACATAGGTTGCTTCAGGTGCAATTGGACTATTTAACAAAATCCCCACGTTCTCATCCGCCTCTTGAATAACAAACAAATGAAATTTTCCTGCTTGAGAAGACATCAATAATTGATCAAACGGCAGTCTCTCTTCTTCTGGAAAAGCTTCTATGTAGGTTGCTTCCCAATAGGCTTGATTTTCTTGATTTAATAATGTGAATTGCATAAAAGCTCCTTTCTAAAATGATTGCTTCGTACTAATAACTTTTGTTACTTACATAAGACCTAAAAGTTATTTAAACATGCGACTGGTTATCCCTATACGCAATTATTTTTTGATACTAATCTAGTAATTTAATCGTTCTCTGTTCCTGAGTCAATAAAAGAGCACACGATTCGAGATTTTCAACGTTTAGTGAAAAGTCGATTCTTATTTCATTACAACCGATTCACTATTCGCTGCCCTCTTTTTTCTATTCGTTGATTTACTTGAACTAAATATTCATTTATCTCCTCTATATTCTGAGGTAAGATAAACGAGTCTTTTTTCAAATGATTTTTCCATAGCGCTACTAGTTGATACTGTTCATTTAAAAATGGTTGCATCTCGTACGTATGAACGTAGCTTTCCCATGAATGAAATGAAGCTAAAAATATCGAAAGTTGGTCTAAGGAATAATCCCAATAATCTTTAAACGATAAACTTCTTCCACTGTTAAATCCTAGTGGAACTACTGTAATGTTTCCAATTGAATGGGTAAGTTCGGCAAAACGCTTTAATTGTGGGTCCTGATGGACTCGATCAAATTTAGTAAAATTGTCGAGAAGAAATTCATTCCATGTATATTTTTTTGGTACAGGATTTGGTAAATAGTCAGGAAAAACTTGGTCAAAATAAGTTAAATATTGGTCCGAAATCACAGCCGATGCCCCGGAATCATGAGGCGGATACTTGCTATTTACTGCAAGCAAATTCTGTTCAGAAGGTTTTTCTAAATAGCTTTCTTGATTTTCCCCAATTACTTCCGCTGGTCTAAAGAAATCGGGATAAACAAGTTGTAACATAATTTTATACGTTGTCCAAAATGAGTTCATAATATCTTTGTGCACGGTCGCCTTCCCAGTTAACTTTAAAAAAACATCCTCCACAACCTCGTACTTTTCAATATGGACATTCGATGTTCTAGCTTTTAAAATATTTTTAACCGGCTGCTGGTGGTCATACTCTTGACCCAAAAGCAACTTCTTTAAATCATCTTTCGCTGAAATTGTCTTAACTGTAATCTCCGCCACTTTGAATAACTCCCATCCTACGATTTTCTCTATATTCTTTTATATTATTATACTAGAAAAACGCTCCCTCCTGCCCTTTTTTAATCAACAAATCAGCAATTAGAAAACACCAGCGAAACAGAAGTGCAACACTAGCATGCGAAAAAATGCGATCGCAACTTATTTTTTAGACACTCTGTGTGTTTCGTATAGTCGAGGCTGGTTGCGTGTATTTTTTTCAAGAAAATTGAGAACAGCTATGGTATAGTCAAAACTACGATTATTTCAAACACGGAGCGACAGTTTATGGAAATGTACCAAGTAATTAGATATTTTTTAAATGAAATGGAGAAAAAGATTTGGCATGCCTTGTTAACATTAGTACTTTTTTGTCTTTATATTTCCATTTTTGATGTGCCTTTTACAATTAAAAATACATTCATCGGCAGACTACTTTTCCCGAAAGCTTTTATGAATGCAGGAAGTGCGAATCTGATTTTTTATTTGATTAGTTTTTTTGGTTTTTTATGGTCAATTTTCATTTTTGCTTATCTATTGAATAAGACACGCCTCAAATTATTAAATAAAACATTTCCTTATCTTTTGGAAATATTAGAAGTCTGTATTTTGCCTTTAGTGATTCTTTTTGCTTACATTTATATTTATTTGCGGGTCCATGGCGAAGGTTTCAGCTATATACGAGAATCTCTTTTACAGCAAGAGTTAACTTATTCAATGAAATGGTTTCTTTGCCTTGGTAGTTTGGCGCCGTTATTTTTCTTTTTAAGCACTTTAAATTTAACTAAACGAGTCAGACAAAAAAAAGACATGGAATCATGAAAATCCATGTCTTTTTTAGTCGGATATTGTTTTTACTGCAGGACAGTTTTCTTCCAAAAATTCAAAAATACTACTGTAATAATTTTCAGGTTCGTAGACACTTGAAGATAAATGTGGTGCTTTAGCAACAATGAGACCTTTTTTTATCCCCTGAGTTGCCGCTAAATTTTCTTCAAACATTGTCATTGGAACAAAGCGATCACCTGTACCGTGAATAAAGAATGTGGGTAACGTATTTTTGTGTAATTGTCTCACGGAAGAAGCGGTTTTCAATTGAAAGCCATAGTTATTTAATGCTAATTGATTAGCAATTGTTAAAATAGGAAAAGCGGGTAAATGAAAAGATTCATGTAGGACATATTTAAATTCATCATAGACAGAAGTGTAGCCACAATCCACTATTAATCCGCGGACATTCATTGGTAACTTTT
The DNA here is from genome assembly GCF_050541505.1 of Enterococcus sp. DIV0183. Lineage (NCBI taxonomy): Bacteria > Bacillati > Bacillota > Bacilli > Lactobacillales > Enterococcaceae > Enterococcus > Enterococcus sp. DIV0183. The sequence continues at coordinate 1,272,810 of NZ_CP172932.1, read as the reverse complement.
CACCACTTGCCATCATGACAGTAGCCGCTCCCATGGAACCGCCCACTAAAATAATTTCTGCTTCCATATCAATGGCAAGAACTTCACTAATCCAACTTAATAAATCTAACCGATCCAGCCATCCCATCCCAATTTTATTCCCTGAACTTTTCCCGTGCGCACGCAAATCGGGAACTAAAACATTGTAGCCTTCTTCTGCAAAACGTAATGCAGTATATGCCATATCGCGTTTTCCGTTTGAACGATAACCATGCACACAAATCGCCCAACGATGGTTATCTGGATAAGGAATAAAGCACCGTGCATACAATGTTTCATCTTTAATTTTCAACCAACGATCTTCAGCAAAAGACTCTGTCCAAAAAGCTTCGCCTTCTTGTTTTTGTTGTTCTTCTATTTTTGTATATCTTGTTTCACGTTCTTGAAAATTATCAGGATTTAATAACCGATGCCCTTTTTTATGATACCAAGGGTTGTCTTTAAGCAACGCAATTTTCAAAAAATAATTGGCAATGTAAAAAGAAAAAACAACGCCAATTATTTCAAAAATGATCAGTAACCCGAGGAGCCATTTCATCTGCAAATCACACCCTCTTCTAAAGTATTTCCTTCTTCATTTAATATACTATGGATTTTTCATTTCTGAAAGAAATCACCCTTACATTTTGTTATTTTTTGAAAAAAAAACAGCCGTCTCAAAAAGAGGCGGCTACTTTTAATCTATCAACAATCCAACGTTGTCATATCTTCATATGTCTCACGGCGAGCAACTAATTTTGCTTGTCCATCTTCGACAAAAACCACCGCTGGTCGAGGATTTCGGTTGTAATTACTTGCCATTGAATAACCGTAAGCCCCCGTACTACTAATGGCCAATAAATCCCCTGCTTTAACTTCTGGCAATAAAATATCTCGAAGTAAGACATCTCCTGATTCGCAATATTTACCAACCACTGTGACTTTCTTGACTGAATCATGTCCCTCACGATTCGCTAGAAAACCATCATAAACTGCTTGATACAAAGCAGGCCGTATATTATCACCCATGCCACCATCTACGGAAACAAAATGACGAACACCAGGAACCTCTTTTTGCGCGCCAACTGTATAAATCGTTGTGCCCGCTTCGGCAATTAAACTGCGGCCTGGTTCAATCCAAAGCTCAGGCAGTGGATACCCTAATTGTTCACAATAACCTTTCAAGGAATAAACAATTTTTTCAACAAATGTTGCTGGTGCTAATGGCTCATCTTGCTGCGTGTACTGCACACCAAAACCACCACCCATATTTAAAACACGTGCTGTAAATTGATGGACTTGCCGCCAGTCTTCTAAAATAGTGAACATTTTTTCAACAGCAGCTAAAAAGCCTTCCACAGCAAAAATTTGCGAGCCAATATGGCAATGGACCCCTTGCACATCAAAAGAGGGGTTTGATAAAAGACGAACGAGTGCTTCTGTCGCCTGGCCACTTGCAACATCAAAACCAAATTTTGAATCTTCTTGGCCTGTCAAAATGTAATCATGTGTTTCTGCATCCACACCAGGACTCACCCGAAAAAGAACTTTTTGTGTTTGGTTTCGTGTAGCTAATAATTCTTCCAACAAGTCAATTTCGTAAAAATTATCAATGACAATTGTACCTATTTTGTTATCCAAGGCGTAACGTAATTCTTCAGGGGTTTTGTTATTTCCATGGAATTCAATTTCCGCTGGCTCCATGCCCCCTTTTAAAGCTGTGAATAGTTCTCCACCAGAGACAACATCACAAGCAATATCTTCTTCCTTTAACACTTGATAAATAGCTAAACAACTAAATGCTTTACTTGCATAAACCACTTTATTTTTGATACCTAATTGATTTAACGTTTGTTTAAAACCACGTGCTTGTGCGCGAATATGAGCGACATCATAGACAAATAACGGCGTCCCGAATTTTTGCGCCAACTTTACGGTGTCACAACCACCGATTTCTAAATGATTTTCCCGATTCATTTTTGCTGTACCAAATAACATGTTTTCCCGCCCCTTCATTTTGTTTTATTAAAAATCATAGCATAAAACCCAGTAGCTTCCTATAATTTTCCACATTTTTCTCTGACTTTCTCCTGTTGCTTTTTTTCGCCAAATAGCCTACAATAATTGGCATACGAATAAAAAACCTTTATTATCAAGACTTTAATCTTTTAAATAAAAATTGGTATATACGAAAAAGAAAGAAGGCAGATGACTTGGCTACACTGAACCGCGATCAACAAATTGAAGAAATTATTAATTTGGAAGCAATTTTGAATTTACCGAAAGGAACAGAACATTTTGTCAGTGATTTACATGGTGAATTTGAAGCTTTTGACCATATTTTAAGAAATGGTTCTGGGCGAATCAGAGAAAAAGTTCAATTTTTATTTAAACAAGAATTAAATGCCCATCAGATGGACGAGCTTTGTTTTATTATCTACTATCCAGAAGAAAAATTAACACTTTTAGAAAATGAAAGCGCCCTCTCTTATGAATGGTGGCTATTAACGATTCGCCGTCTGGTTGAAATCGTCCGTTCTTCTTCGATGAAGTACACACGTTCTAAAGTTCGCAAAGCCCTTCCTGAAACCTATGGGTATATTCTCGAAGAATTGATTTATCAATATGATGAAACAACAACCAAAAACGGTTACTATCAACAAATTATTGAAAAAATTATTTTACTAGGTGAAGCCAAACGTTTCGTAACAGAATTAGCTTATCTAATCCAACGTCTGATTATCGATCACCTACATGTTATTGGGGATATCTATGACCGGGGGCCAGCACCAGATAAAATTATGGACCGATTAATGTCCTATCACTCCTTGGATATTCAACTAGGCAATCATGATATGATTTGGCTGGCTGCTTATAGTGGTTCACTGGCTTGTTTAGCCAATGTAGTACGTATTTGTGCTCGCTATGGAAATTTAGATTTGTTAGAAGAACGTTATGCTATCGATTTAACCGCCTTAAAAAAATTTAGTTTAGAAACGTATAAAGAAAATCCTGCTTTTGCACCCAAGAAAAATCCCTATCGTGCGTTAACTGAAGCTGAAAAACAAGTAGCGATGCGTGTGCAACAAGCCATTGCCATTATTCAAGAAAAACTAGAAGGCCAAATTATTGGTCGACGCCCTGATTTTAACTTGGCACATCGGCTACGCTTAGATAAGATTCAAGGGGAAACTATTACTTTTGACGAATGTCGTTATACATTAATTAACAGCTGTTTCCAAACCGTTTCTGAAGAGCAGCCTTACCAATTAACACGTGAGGAAAAACAGATAATTGATGATTTATTAACGCAATTTCAGTCTTCGCCGCGGTTAACAAAACACATGCGCTTTCTAATGGAAAAAGCTTCTCTTTACCTTGTGTATAATCAAAATTTATTGATTCATGGCTGTCTGCCTCTGAATGCGGACGGTACTTTTCAAGCTTATACATTTAAAGGCCACTCCTATTCAGGAAAAGCTTTAGTTGACTTCTTTCAGGAAATGTTAGAAGAAGCTTATGCTCAGCCTGCTAGTACAGATGACTATGCAACAGATTGTTTATGGTATCTTTGGTGTGGCGAAGGTTCCTCATTATTTGGCAAACGAGCTATGAAAACCTTCGAGCGTTATTTTCTCGCTGAAAAAGAAACACATCATGAAGAAAAGAATCCTTACTACTCTTTGCGTGATACGGTTGAAGTTTGTGAAAGAATCCTAGATGAATTTGAAGTGACTGGTGAAAATAGACATATCATTAATGGCCATACACCAGTTAAACGAACAAAAGGCGAATCGCCAATCAAAGCAAATGGCACGCTTCTCGTAATTGACGGCGGCTTTTCAAAATCTTATCAGACAATTACTGGAATTGCTGGTTATACATTGTTGTACAACTCGTTTGGTTTACAACTGACCGCGCATAAATCTTTTTCTAGTAAAGAAACAGCCATTTTAAATAATCAAGACATTCATTCCATCAAACAAGTCATCGATCGTCCCTTACAGCGGCTATTGGTGAAAGATACCACTATCGGCAAAGAGCTATTAAAGCAATCGCAAGCACTCCAAAAACAAATGAAACAAAACCAGTAGTGCCGTTAAAAAGACGCTTGCGCTCTTATCCGAAAAATGATTAAATGGAGGAGTTGAGAAAAATATCTATTAGAGAAACGGAAAGGGTTTTACATTGAAGAAACAGCAACTCTCACTATACGGCACCATTTTCTTTCTTTGCTTTTTCCTAATTGTGGGCTTCTTCTTCTCAAGTCGTGGCGAAGATTATGCCAAAGAATCTGAACAAAAAGTTACAATTGATTCCACCAAACATGAGAAGCATACGAAAGACAAGGAAGAAAATAATTCAGCAAATACAGTATTTTTTGATAAAATAAATGACCTGCTCGTCGCTTCTGTCAAAGAATTTGAAGGAACGGTCGGGATTAGTTATTTAGATTTGGAAACTGGCGAACAACGTTCTGTGAATGGCCAACATGAATTTTATACAGCTAGTACTATTAAAGTGCCACTGACGATGCTAGTCGCCGACACGGTTGCTTCTGGTCAAAAAAAATGGACAGACCTGATTCCCTATAACGCCGAAGAAGATTATGAAGAAGGAACTGGGATCATTGCCTATAATATCCAACCAGAATATCCATTAAAAACGTTACAAGAATATGCCATCACCTATTCTGATAATATCGCTAAAAATATGCTCTATGACACATTGGGTGGTGATGCAAAAGCAAAACGAGAAATGTATCAGCGTTATTTGCACAAGACACCTTCGATTGAAGAGCCACAATTTTCTTCTGAAGATGCGCTTGTTATTCTACAAAAATTATATACTGAAAAAGCAACAAAACCAGATTACCAAACGATTTATGATTCTATGAAACAAAGTGTTTTCCATGAAAGAATGGAAACTCCCACAACTCAAGGAAAAGTTGCTCATAAAATTGGTTCCTATGATGAATTTATTCATGATATGGGGATTTTAGAAACACCTCATCCCTTTGCTTTAGCAATTTTTACTAAAGGACCTGATAATGCTAAGAGTGCTGCGTTTATTGCTTCAGTGACAGATAAGCTATGGCAATTACAGGTGTCTGAATATCCTAATGATAACCATTGATAATGAAAATAAAAGCATCTTTTTTTAATGACAACGCTCAATAAAAAAGATGCTTTTATTAGTAGTTATATTAATTAAAATATTTGTATTTCCCATAACCTTTTTAGCAATTATTTCTGAGTATTTTTTAACTCCAACGAACCTAATTCTTTTCCTGCTGCATCATCTTCATAAGAATTTCTAACGATTACTTTATATAATGACTTATGATCCAAACTACTTAAGTCAAAAGAAATGTTAATTGTAGCATCTTCCCCTTTATTAAAGCCACTACCAATTTGACGTGCAATAGGTATCTCAAGACCGTTTTTATAAACTGAAATTAGAATCTCACGACTTTTTTTATTTTTTTCTGGATTTGGAATGTCCATAATCAGCGTAGTTTGAAGCGCATCACTTTGGGCCTTAATATTTTTAATTTTTTTCACGTTTTTAATGCTAGGTATCGTTTCTTTCATAATGGGTTGGTAAGGAATTTTAAACGTCCAATCGCCTTGATACTCTAATTCATTCTCAACACTAAAAGATCGGCTACTTGCTTTGATTGCTTCTTTTAATTCATTATCATGCTGTTCTTGATCTTCCCAAGCTAATCGGTAGATATGAAGCGTTAATTGATCTTGACTAACAAGTTTTTGCTTATTGAAAGTTGAAATCACTGAACCATAAAAAACATCCTTCTCGATTCTATATAACGATGTTGAACTTACACCCCCAAATAAATCTTCTTTGCTTCCTTCTCTAAATAACCCTAGTTGAATATCTTGAGAATAATTATTTCTAGCGATTTTTTTCTGTAATAACTCTTTTAATTTCTGATCTTTAATCTTAAATTGATAATCAAACGCCATTTTATTTTTTGTCGATACAAATTTTGTTAATACGATTTCTTGCTCATTTTGTACACTCCGCAATTCTAGTTTTGTTGGAACACCAGAAGATTCTACTGTTTGAACACCGGTATCTTGACTAATCCCCAATACCTCTTCTATGGCACGTCCAATGGGTGTTTTTACTATCAAAGTAAAAGTGGTAGCAATACTAATTAGCCCTATAATTAAATGTTTACGCGATATTTTTTTCTTTGGCTGTCTGTATTGTTTTATTTCTCCCATTAATATCTTAGTTCTTTGTGTGTTTAAACGTTCTATTGTTTCTAAAGGCATCTTTTTTTCATATTTTAATATATCACTTCGTTTTCTATCCATTTACCATGTCTCCTTTAAATATGTCCTTAATTTTTTTCGACCACGAGAAAGGCGAATTTTGATGGTATTTGTTGAAACATCAAGTTGCTGAGCGATTTCTTTTATACTAAGGCCAACATAATAGTACATAACTAGCGGAACGCGATAATTATCAGGTAATTTATGTAATCCTTTATCCAAATCATATAAATCATCAAAAGCAGGAACAAGAGAATAAGTATCCATCCAGTGAGTTGTTTTCTGCTTTTCTCTAAAAATATTTTGAACTTGGTTTAACATTATTTTAAAAATCCATGAATTAAACGCATATTCATTTTTTAATGTTGTTATTTTTTCCCATGCACATAGTTCAGTTTCTTGTAAACAATCAGCAACGTCGACTTCGTTTAATAGCATTTTATATGCAGCATTGTATAAAACTTTTTCATATTTTTGACAAAGGTGAACAAATGCTTGTCCATCTCCTTTTTTTGCTTTCTGAACTAATTTTTTTGTTGAAATTTTATCCATAAAACACCTCTTTTCATTTAACTAACTATTAGACGTTAAGTATCTGTAAAAGGTTTCATATTTTTATAAAAAAAATATCTGGGACAAAAGTCATTTTGACTACTGTCCCAGATACTAAAATTCACAATGAGTAGCTGGCTACTTTACAGACAACAACTTCGTAAAACGTTCTGCCAACATTTGGTGGGCATCAATTTTTTTGGTTCCTTGTGCTTTTGCTGCAAAACTAGCAAAGTTTAAGCCGGCCCCAAATAGTTGTAACGCACCGTTGCCTAAATCTCCCTTTTTAAGAGCTTCAAGCCCATCTTCGATAAATTGGTTACTTTCATCTAAATGACACTCAGGAAGATATTTCACGCCGTGATGATATCGTTTTACATTCAGAATGATTTGCTTCGCGGCTTCTTCTGAAATAGCCGCTCCCAAGTTTAACAGTAGCTCATTGATTGGTTCCACCAAGCGAGCATAGTCACTTTCGTATTTTTGACAATTCAGTGCAATCGATTTGCGGCGTTCTTCATTTTTCATTTTTTCCACTCCCTTTTTTATTAAAAACGAGCACGAAAGCTACCAACTGGCTTCGCACTCGTTCTTTCTAACCACTAATTTTCTTTGTTCATGCTTTTAATTTTAATTAAACGTGTAATTTCGCCACGTTCATTTTCTTCTAATTTCATTTGAATGTAGTAAATTGTTTCTTCTAATTGCGGAATCGTCATATACTCTAAGGCGTTGACACGACGACGCGTTTTTTCAATTTCTTTTGATAATAATTGGCACGTCTTTTCAACATTTGCAAGTGCTAATAATTTCGGTAAAATGCTTGAAATTTTAGCAAAAGCTTGATCAAGCTCGCTGTTTGAATTCACGTAGCCATAATCTAAGGGTGCTTCTTGAACCGATTCATCGTAATCAAAAATCATTTTAGGAACTGGCACACTTAAGATGTTCTGTTCAATAATTTCTAATTCAACTTTTTCGGCTGGAATTGCCACTAACTCTTCAATAAAGGCTTCGTTCAACGTTGCGTTTGCCAATACAAAATTTGATAACGCATCCGTCACTTCTTGTTCAACCTGAATACGTAACTCATTGTTTTCTTTGACTAGCGCAATAAACCGTCGCATCAATTCATCTTGTTTGTCTTTCAGCAACTTATGACCTCTCGTGGCCGTAGTTAACTGTTTTTTCAATCGGGAAAGTTCCATACGGGTTGGATTAACATTTAATCGAGCCATTTTTCTACTTCCCTTCAGTTAAATATTGATCGAGCATATCCTCTTTAATTCGTTTTAGTTCTGTTCTCGGTAGCATACTTAATAGTTCCCATCCAAGATCTAACGTTTCTTCAATCGAACGGTTTGTATCGAATCCTTGATTGACATATTCTTCTTCAAAACGTTGGGCAAAAGCTGCGTAAATTTTATCGACATCGGAAAGAGCTGATTCTCCTAAAATGACAGCTAATTCTTTGGCTTGTTTCCCTTGTGCATAGGCTGAGAACAATTGATTCATCGTTGCTGCGTGATCCCCGCGCGTTTTGCCTTCGCCAGTTCCTTTGTCTTTAAGACGGGAAAGTGATGGCAATACATCAATTGGTGGTTGGATACCGCTCTTATATAGTTCCCGGGACAAGATAATTTGCCCTTCTGTAATATAGCCAGTTAAATCGGGAATTGGATGTGTTTTATCCTCCTCTGGCATTGTTAAAATAGGAATCTGTGTTACGGAACCTTTTGAGCCACGAATTCGGCCTGCTCGTTCATACAACGTTGCTAAGTTCGTGTAAAGATAACCCGGGTAACCACGACGTCCTGGAACTTCACGGCGTGCTGCTGAAATTTCTCGCAACGCTTCGCAATAATTGGTCATATCCGTCATGATAACTAAGACATGCATGCCCTTTTCATAAGCTAAATATTCAGCGGCTGTCAAAGCCATTCTAGGTGTTGCAATCCGTTCAATGGCTGGATCATTCGCTAAGTTCATAAACAAGACTGAACGATCAATTGCGCCTGTTTGACGGAAATCTTCCATAAAATATTCCGCTTCTTCAAAGGTAATCCCAATGGCCGCAAAAACTACGGCAAATTCTTCTTCACTATTTAACACGTTGGCTTGTCTGGCAATTTGTGCCGCTAATTCTTTATGAGGTAAGCCAGATGCTGAAAAAACAGGTAATTTTTGACCACGAACTAAGGTATTTAAATGGTCAATCGCTGAAATCCCTGTTTGGATGAACTCATCGGGATAATCACGAGCAAATGGATTGATAACTTCGCCGTTAATATCTAATTTTTTCTCAGGTAATAATTCTGGTCCATTATCTTTTAAGCGACCTAAGCCGTCAAAAACGCGCCCCATCATATCTGGCGAAACCCCTAATTCTAAAGGATGTCCCAGAAAGCGAACTTTTGAATCACGAATATTGATATTACTCGTTCCTTCAAAAATTTGGACCATCGCTTTATCTCCATTGATTTCTAAAACTTGCCCTTGGCGAATTTCGCCATTTTGCATGCGTACTTCAATTAATTCTTCGTACTTTACGCCTGCCACTTTTTCAACAATCATCAGAGGACCAACGACTTCATTGATTGTGCGATATTCTTTAATCATTCGTCATTCCTCCTTCAGCAATGATTTCTTTTATCGTTGTTTTAATTTCTGCTTGTAAACGATCCAATTTTTCTAATTCTTCTTCTGGTAAATACTTGCTACGAGCAATGCGATCACGGATTTCAACTGTTCCCGCCATTAACTCAGAGAAATAAGTGCCTAAACTTAAGGCTTTTTGACCTTCTTCACCAAAAGTTAGAATCAATTGCAACATTTTCGCTTGTTTGGTTCGAGAAGTGAACGTATCCACGTCATCAAAAGCATTTTGTTGCAAATAGTCTTCCCGTAATGATTTGGCTGTTTCCAACGTTAAACGGTCTTTATCCGACAAGGAATCAATCCCAACCAAGCGAACAATTTCTTCCAGTTGAGATTCTTCTTGTAAAATCCGCATCCCTTCAGCTACCATAGCGGCCCAGTTCCCTTGCAATTCCAAGTCTAAATATTGCCCTACTTCTGTGGAGTAAAGAGAATAACTTTGCAACCAGTTAATAGAAGGAAAATGACGTTTTTGTGCTAATTGAGAATCTAAGCCCCAGAATACTTTAACAACGCGTAACGTATTTTGTGTGACAGGTTCTGATATGTCCCCACCAGATGGCGAAACCGCACTAATCGCCGTAATGCTTCCTTCACGATGATCTTTTCCTAACGCGATGACTTGTCCTGCTCGTTCATAATATTCAGCTAAGCGACTACCTAAATAGGCTGGATAGCCTTCATCACCAGGCATTTCTTCTAACCGACCACTCATTTCTCGTAACGCTTCTGCCCAACGAGAAGTAGAATCCGCCATAATTGCGACTGAGTAACCCATATCACGGAAATATTCTGCAATGGTAATCCCTGTATAAATCGAGGCTTCCCGTGCCGCTACCGGCATATTTGACGTATTCGCAATTAAAATCGTCCGATTCATCAAAGACTCACCAGTTGTTGGATCAATTAATTCTGGAAATTCATTTAAAACATCTGTCATTTCATTCCCGCGTTCCCCACAACCAACGTAAACGACTAAGTCGACATCGGCCCACTTGGCAATTTGGTGCTGAACGACTGTTTTTCCAGCGCCAAATGGTCCTGGAACTGCTGCCGCTCCTCCTTTCGTAATTGGGAAAAAGGTATCAATTACGCGTTGTCCGGTCACCATCGGTACTTTGGGACTTAGTTTTTCTAAAATGGGACGTCCCCGCCGAACGGGCCATTTTTGCATCATGCTAAAACTTTCTGTTCCTTTAGCCGTCTCCACTGAGTAAACTGTTTCATCAATGGCAAAGTCACCTGCTTTAATTTCGGCAATCGTTCCTGAAACGCCGAAAGGCACCATAATTTTATGTTGAATAATCGGTGTTTCTTGAACCACACCGACGATGTCACCTGCCGACACTTCTTCACCAACTGCCACAGTCGGTTCAAACGTCCATTTTTTCTCACGATCTAACGCATCAATTTTAACGCCACGGCCTAAAAAGTTACTGTGGGTTACTTCTTGAAATGTATCCAATGGTCGTTGAATACCATCAAACATTTCGGCAATTAAACCTGGGGCTAATTCAACAGATAATGGTTCTCCTGTTGAAATAACTGGTTCTCCTGGTCCAATGCCTGTTGTTTCTTCATATACTTGAATCGAAGCGACGTCGCCTCGCATTTCAATAATCTCTCCGATAACGCCTAAATCTCCTACATGACAAATGTCTTGGATACTAGCATCTGACATGTTTTCAGCTAAAATCAAAGGGCCTGAAACTTTGACAATTTTTCCAATTTGCACGCTCATTCTCCTTTGCATTATAAAATATTTTGTCCAATTGCTTTTTCAACATTTTTTTCAATCTCACTTAAACCGATTCCGATTGTACCATTATGACTTGGGATTAAAATAATCGCTGGTGTCACTTGTTCTTTGTATCGTTCAATCGTTTCTTCTGCTAAAGTAGAGGCTTCTTCCGTTATGAAAATGACCCCAAACTTATTTTTTGCCATAGTTTCAATGGCTTCTCTAACTTGCATTTCTGAAATGGCATGATGGACCTCAAAGCCAAACAGTTTAAATGGTAAGATTGAATTTTTGTCTCCAATGACACCAATTTTATACCCCATTGACTTTTCGCATCCTTTCTCGAATTTTTTCATTTGAAAACCCACTATGTTTTCCGACCAAAATTAAACGTAGATTTTTCCATTCAACCTCTTTCGCATTCAAAAAGGCTAGTAATGGGAGCGGCCCAAAAGCAACCGTTCGCCCGTTTTCATACATTGAGGTCAGGTAATCATCTTTGAGTTTTTCAAAAGCCAATAAATTTAATTCATTGGTTTCTTTATTGATAATCTTTTCTAATAGTTGTCCGTAATTCGTTGTTCTGACAAATGCTGTAAATTCTACAAGTGACTTTTCCGCATAGGTCAACAGCTCTTTCTTTGAGAGACTGCCAGCGCTAGAAAGCACGGTTGATAAAAAGTTGCTGTTTTGATGTTGAACAATCCCTCTAGCCATCGTTGATAGATTGGTTAAATCAATAAAAGCGATGACTTCCTTCGTTAACTCTTCATAGCCCAATTCATCCGCTAATTTTCGCTGTTGCTGTAAAAATGCTCGATCATAAAGGATATCAATTGCTTGCGGCAAACCGCCTTCTTCCAGATAGGCAAAAACATCACGGATCACTTCTAATAATGCTGGCTCAAGTTCGGAAGAGTTTTTTGTATGAATGGCACTTTTGACTGTGTTTAGAGAATAACGACCATCTTCTAAATAAAGATAATCAAAATCTTTACCTGTTTGCTTAGCTTTCGTCAAAATTTTCAAGTTATGGAAGGTAAAACGCATCGTATACAACGTTACTACAGCTGGTTCTGGAGCCATTTCATATAACCAGCGATAAAGACTTCCCAGCGCTTCAGAAGAATGGTAGTCAAATTTTTCTTCAAAAGTTTCGGTTAAATAAGGTTGATAAACCGTACTTTTTAACATATTTTTAACGTCTTCAACTGTTTCCGCTTCTAAAAGTTGTTGAAACTGTTGCTCAGAAAGCAGCTCCGTTTCTTTTAAACGAATCAGCGGATTAATTTGATGATACGTTGGTTTTCTCATGCTACGTCCTCCCTTCTTAACTGAAAAGTTTTTCTGCTACTTTAAAGCCTTCTGTTTTTTGAATCTCTTCAACTAATGCTGAAAAGAGAAAATTATAATCCAAACCGTCTTTTGCAACGATAAAGCCACTTTCTTTTGGAACAACTTCCTCTGAAAGCTCCCATTGAACAGTAGCATCAGAAAGGGCGGTCAGCCATTCTTGCGTCACTTTCGTTTGAGAATACTCGCCTAAAAGAATGGTCGCTTTTCCTGTTAATTCAAGGGAACCTAATTGTGCTTTCATAAATTGTTGAAATTCTTCCGCTGACCATTCACTCATCTTTAAGACCACTTCATCAAATAATTGGTTAAGATATGCTTGTTTTTTATTTAATGCATCCTGACGAATTTCTAGTGTTTGCCGTTGTTGGCGTTGTTTAAATTCTTTTAATAATTGTTGTTGTCGTTTTTCTATTTCATGTTCTTGCTTCAGCAAAATTTCTTGTTGTGCTGCTTGGAATTCTTGATCGATGCGCGTTTGTTCACTGGTGACATAGGCTTCGACTTCTTGCTTTCCTTGCTGCTTAATTTCACTGATGATTTTTTCAATGGCATCCATCCATCTGCCTCCTCAATTATTTGACGTTCAATACAAGTAAGAAGGAAATTACGAACCCTAAGATGGCATAAGTTTCAACCATGGCAGCATAGATAATTCCTTTTGTTGCATGTTCTGGTTTCTTCGCTAAAATTTGGATCCCCGCAGCGGCTACACGTCCTTGGGCAATCCCAGAGAACAATCCTGCAAAAGCAATTGGTAAAGCTGCTACAAAATAGTTCAATCCTTGAACCATACTCATATCGTTTCCTAAGTTAATATAAATTAAGAAAGCAATAACGAAACCGTATAGTCCTTGTGTACCTGGTAATAACTGTAAAATTAACGCTTGACCAAATTTTTCTGGCTGCTCCGTCGTTAAAGCTGCTGCTGCTTCCCCAGTAAAGCCAACCCCTTTGGCTGATCCAATCCCAGCAAAAATTGTCGCCATCGCCATTCCTAATACTGCAAAAACAATTCCACCATTATTATTAATTAAGTAATCCATCATCTCTATTTTCCTCCAATAAATAATTTTCTATTTTTTCTCAACATTGACATACTTTTCTTTTGTTTTTAGCGGATTAAACGCCCGGCCACCGCCTGTGTAAAATTTTCCAAAGAACTCAACATATTGCAAACGTGCGCCATGAACATACGCACCTAATAACGATAAGAATATGTTTAACGCATGTAAAACAATTAACAGCAAGATGCCCACGCTAAAACGGGCAACTGGCGGCATGAACTCTACGAGCATATTAAACGCTGAAGCAATACTTCCCCCAGCAATTCCTAACGCCATCAAACGTGTATAACTAACTAAATCACCGACATAACCTGTCACACCGTATAGTCCATACAGTCCTTTGGCTAAGCCTTTTAATTTGGCCTTCGATTGAATCATTGGAATCACAATAATTGCAATGGCAGAAAGGCTTGCTAAAATCGCACCTGCTGTAAATAAGCCTTCATTTTTAACCACTAATTTACCAACGACTAACAATGCTAAACCAAACAAAATCCCTAACCAAGCGTAACTTTCGTTAATACTATCTAAATAGCGCTTTTGTTTTGATAACTGAATCCCATTAATCATTAAACCGACAACCAATTGGATAAACCCAAAAATAACCGATAAAATAAGAATCGTATTTACATCTTCGGTCGTTGATAAAATCGGAAATGGTGATTTGATTCCAAACATTGTTGGCGGTAATGTTGCACCGAAAAACGAACCGTAAATGAAGCCCCAAATAATTGTTGGAAATGATAAAATCAAGAAAAAGTCGGCAAAACGCTTCATGCCTCTCGGTAAGACAAATGCTTTCAACGCAATAATAGACAAGAGTAGCATCAGTAAGCCATAGCCAATATCCGCTACCATCATGCCAAAAAAGACTAGATAAAACGGCATCATCGCAGGTGTCGGATCAACTTCTTCATATTTTGGTAAGCTATACATCTCTGTTAACATTTCAAACGGCTGCACCAGTTTATTATTCGCTAGTTTAACTGGTATATCCGTCTCAATTTCCGCCTTCGTAGGATTTTCAAAAGTAAGAGCTATTTCGTCCTTAGGAACTTTTTCTTCAATCGCTGTCAAAATCTCGGCTTTTTCTTCGACTGGAATCCACGTTTGCAAGATGAAAAATGATGAAGCATTTAACAAATGTTGACGTGCTTGTTCTCTTTGGATAACCGCCAATAAGACTTCTTCAGCCAAGCAAAACGTTTCATAAAAATCATGATAAGAAGCCAGTTGTTGCTTTAAGGCTTTTTCTTCTTTTTGTAAAATTTCATATCGTTCTTTGACTTGTTGATATGCCTCTTTAGGTGGAACATCATAACGGTATTGGAGTGGTTCAAAACTATATTGGTTTAATAACTCGGTTACACTCTGCTGATGTTCCTTCAGGTAAACGAGTGTAAAGTAACTATGATGCATACTTTGATAAATTTCTTCAAAATAAACCGTTGGCCATTGAGACAAAGCGCTCAAGAAACTGGCTTTATTGGCTAGATTTATCGAACCATGAACGACATAACTACTTTTTAACTGTTGTTTATGCGGTAAAATATCCAGATATTGCCAGCGGCCTAATAATTCTTCTTCGGCTTCTAATCCTTGACGATCCGTTTGAATTTGTTTCAAAGATTCTTGAATATTCTTTAATTCCGTCAAATAGCTTTGTAATGTTTCTTCATCAAAGGTTTGTTCCAACTCTTCTAAGGTATAGACTTTTCTTTTTATCTTTAAGCCTTTTCCTGAAGAGCGTGTCAAAAATAAAAGAAGCTCTTGCAATTGTTGTAGCATCGTTTCATATTTACGTAGCTGTTCAGTTGACTGTTCTGCTTGTAAAAAAGAATATTGACTCTTTAAGGCTTGTTCTTCTTCAGGCGAATGAAAAATCCGTTTTACTTCGACAATTTGCAAGCCTTGAATGGCTTGTAGAATTGCTGCTTCTTTTTCGGCAGCGGCAATTATTGTCATTTTTTCCATTTTACTAACTGCCATAAACGTCTTTCACCCTCTCAATAATTGAATCAATGACTTGTTCTTTGTTCGCTTCATAACGTTCGTGAAGCGCTTGTTCAGTGCGCTTTGTTTCATCTAAAAGTTGTTCTTTTTCAAGTTGTAACATCTTTTCTTGCGTTGCTAGTGAATCCGTCAGCACTTTTTCAACAGCTTCTTCACTCTCTTGACGTAGTTCAGCTAAACGTTCTTGCTTCTGTTCTTCATATAAACGACAATTCATCTTAGCTTGTTGCCGATGCTCTTCCACCGCATCTTCCGCTGCCTTGATTTGCTCTAGTACTTCTTGTACCATTGTCTCCACCTCCTTAGTTTTTACACCTTTAGCATATAAGAAAAAGGACTAGCGAAATAGAGATACGCTCAGCCCTTTTGTTTTAGGTATGCAAAAAGGCGCAAACTCAAAAATTGTTCTTCTCACCCCTTGAAGAACTGAATCCTTGAAGCTTTCGCCCAACCATTCTTTATTCAATACTCTACCATCTTAGCAAAGTTTTTCGCAAAATTCAATACTTACCCAAATGAATTAAAATAACAAATTTTCACTTTTATAATAGGTAATAAAAAGGCATTATTTTTTCGCTTTATAATTATTGATCTTGAATTTTTTTCACATAGATGTGCTATACTTACGTAAACAATTAAATTTATTTGGAGGGATCTCTGATGAATATACGATATATTTCAATCTCTGGTAATACACGCTCATTTGTTCAACGTTTAACAACTTATGCTGAAGAGCAACATCAGCAAAACGAAAAAAATCCTACGATTACTTTCAAAGAAATTTCGAAAAATTCTCCGTTAGAAGTAGAAACAGAACCATTTTTTACCTTTGTGCCTACCTATTTAGATGGTGGCGATGGCATCAACAACGGCAATACCGAAATTTTAACAGAAGTCATGCGAGAATATCTTGCTTTTGAAAATAATTATCGTTATTGCTCTGGCGTGGTGGGCAGCGGCAATAAAAACTTTAATCACCAATACTGCCTGACAGCTAAACAGTATGCGGAACAATTTAACTTTCCCTTCTTAGCTGACTATGAATTAAGAGGCACCCAAGCGGATATTGAACGAATTTATGCTATTTTAAAGGAAAACCAATAAGCAAGTTTCATTACTAAAAAGCTCACCTATGATAGACTACATTTTGAGGTGAAGAAAAATGAGAAATACATGGTTAGCAGAACAACTTCAGTCAATCAGTGAAGAACCCAATTCTTTTATTATCGAGGAAACCATCAAATATATTGAACAATTAGAAGATGATAATGAAAGTCTTCAAGTTGCATTAGAAGGAACTATTTGGAGTCCTAAAAAATGGAACGAACCTTTGGAAAAATAATTTAAACAGAAGAAAAGAGCCAGAAACGTAAGTGTTTCTGGCTCTTTTCTTCTGTTATTTACAAATTATAGGCGTGCATTTAAATCTTTTGCTAATTCTTCAAAACCTGGTTTACCTAATAAAGCGAACATGTTGCGTTTGTAAGCTTCAACACCTGGTTGGTCAAATGGATTAACCCCATTTAAGTAACCTGAGATGCCCACTGCAATTTCGAAGAAGTACATAACATAACCTAATGAATAAGCATCCATTGTTGGCACTTTAACGATCATGTTTGGCACACCACCATCTGTGTGAGCAAGCAACGTACCTTCGAACGCTTTTGTATTGACGAAGTCAATTTCTTTTCCTTGTAAATAGCCTAGGCCATCTAAGTCTTCATTTTGTTCTGGAATTGAAATGCTATGGCGTGGATTTTCAATTTTAACTACTGTTTCAAATAAGTTACGCATACCTTCTTGAACATATTGACCCATGGAATGTAAGTCAGTTGAAAAGTCTGCGGCTGCTGGGAAAATACCTTTGCCATCTTTTCCTTCTGATTCACCGTATAATTGTTTCCACCATTCAGAGAAATAGTGCATGCCAGGCTCATAGTTAATTAACATTTCAGTTGTTTTACCTTTACGATATAAAATGTTACGTAACGCAGCATATTGATAGGCTTGGTTTTCTTTTAAGTCGCTCGTTGCGCCGTATTCTTTACGTGCATCATTTGCACCTTCCATTAAACGATCAATATCAGCACCGCTAACAGCGATTGGTAAAAGACCTACTGGCGTTAAAACAGTGAAACGGCCGCCCACATCATCAGGAATCACAAATGTTTCCCAACCTTCCGCATCAGCTTCAACTTTTACTGCTCCTTTAGCACGGTCAGTTGTCGCATAAATACGTTTATTGGCTTCTTCTTTGCCATATTTATTAATTAGTAACTCTTTAAAGACGCGGAAAGCAATCGCTGGTTCTGTCGTCGTTCCAGATTTTGAAATAACGTTGACAGAAAAATCACGATCACCAATCACATTGATTAAATCAGCTAAATAAGTTGAGCTGATGCTATTTCCAGCAAAGAAGATTTGTGGCGCTTTCCGTTCTTCTTTTGATAATAGATTATTAAATGAATGTGTCAAAAATTCAATTGCTGCACGGGCACCTAAATATGAACCACCGATACCAATGACTACTAATACCTCAGAGTCAGATTGAATTTTTGCTGCTGCTTTTTTAATGCGCGCGAATTCTTCTTTGTCATAGTTTTCTGGTAAATCAATCCAGCCAGTAAAATCATTACCAGCTCCTGTACCTTCACGTAATGCTTTGTCCACTGCAGTGACTTGTGTTTGCATGTATTCCAATTCATGGTCAGCAACAAATGGTGCTAATTTGGAATAATCTAATTGAATGTGTGACATTCCTTTTCCTCCTCGAAAGTAAACTTACTACATGTATACTTTACGTGTTTTTAGACATTTTTTCAAGCAAATTCTTTTGGATAGACCAATTGTTTAATTTTAACTATTTAATTAGAGATATTTATTCTCTTAATCAAACAAACCAATAAAAAATGCTAGGAAATCCTAGCATTTTTTGTTATTAAACAAGTCCTTGACTCAGCATCGCTGCCGCTACTTTTTCAAAGCCAGCAATATTCGCACCTAAAACAAAGTTATCTCGTGCCTGATATTCGTTAGCTGTATCACGACAAGTCTCATAAATGTTTTGCATAATTTGATCTAGCATACCGTCAACTTTTTCAAAGGACCAAGCTAAACGTTCAGCATTTTGGCTCATCTCTAATGCAGAAACCGCAACACCACCTGCATTAGCGGCTTTACCTGGACAATAAATTACAGCTGATTTAGCAAAAACGGCGACTGCTTCTAGTGTACAAGGCATATTTGCGCCTTCTGCCACGACTTTCACTCCATTTTTCACTAAAATAGCGGCTTGCTTTTTGTTGATTTCATTTTGTGTTGCACATGGTAACGCAATATCATACGCTGTTTCGAAATCCCAAACAGATTCTTTGTCATAATAAGTTGCGCCTTTACGTGTTTCAACATATTTTGAAATGCGTTCACGATTTTTTTCTTTTAGTTCTTTTACTAACGCCACATCAATTCCTTCTGGATCATAAACAAAACCAGACGAATCGGAACATGTGATTACTGTAGCGCCTAGCTCAATTGCTTTTTCCATGGCATAAATTGCGACATTCCCGCTACCAGAAACAGCGACTTTTTTGCCTTCAAACGTATCGTTTTTATCTGCTAATAAATGTTTAACAAAATAAACCGTTCCATAACCCGTCGCTTCTGTTCTTGCTTGGCTTCCCCAGTATCCTAAAGGTTTTCCAGTCAACACTCCTGCATCATAGTTGCGCAAGCGTTTATACATGCCAAACAAATAACCAATTTCACGAGCGCCTACGCCAATATCGCCTGCTGGAACATCTGTACTTGGACCAATATGTTTTTGAAGTTCGGTCATGAAACTTTGACAAAAGCGCATCACTTCAGCATCTGACTTACCTTTTGGATCAAAATCACTACCGCCTTTGCCGCCACCGATTGGCAAACCAGTTAAACTATTTTTAAAAATTTGTTCAAAGGCCAAAAACTTCATCACACTTAAATTCACACTTGGATGAAACCGCAAACCACCTTTGTATGGTCCAATCGCTGAATTATATTGGACACGATAGCCTCTGTTCACATGCCAATTGCCCTGGTCATCTTGCCACGGCACACGAAATTGAAAAATACGTTCAGGTTCAATCAAGACACCTAAAACATTTGCTTCAATGTATTGAGGATTTTTTTCTAAAAAACCTTCTACGGTTGGTAAAAACTCATCGACTGCTTGTAAATATTCTGTTTGACCTTGGTCTAATTGGTGAATCTTTTCTTGAATATTTTTAACATATTGTTCTGCGTCCATTTAATCATCCTCTCATTGTTATAGGTTTATTTTAACTGAAAATTCAAAAATTACCATAGTCAAACGTTTATTTTTTCCTTAAATCCAGAAAAAATCCTGTAATTATGGTACACTACCTATTGAATTGGAGGAGAACTATGAAGAAATTTGATGTAATTATTGTCGGTGCTGGGACGAGTGGTATGATGGCCACGATTGCGGCCGCAGAAGCTGGTGCTCAAGTATTATTGATTGAAAAAAATCGCCGTGTTGGGAAAAAATTATTAATGACTGGTGGCGGCCGCTGTAATGTAACCAATAATCGGCCCGCAGAAGAAATCATTTCATTTATTCCTGGGAATGGAAAATTTTTATACAGCGCATTTTCACAATTTGATAACTATGATATCATGAACTTTTTTGAATCCAATGGTATTCACTTAAAAGAAGAAGATCACGGACGCATGTTCCCTGTTACAGATAAATCGAAGTCAATTGTTGATGCGCTATTTAACCGCATTAACGAATTAGGAGTCACTGTTTTTACAAAAACACAGGTCACAAAATTACTACGAAAAGACGATCAAATAATTGGCGTTGAAACCGAACTGGAAAAAATTTATGCACCGTGTGTTGTATTAACAACTGGCGGCCGCACTTATCCTTCCACAGGAGCAACTGGTGATGGCTATAAACTAGCCAAAAAAATGGGGCATACCATCAGCCCGCTCTACCCTACCGAATCACCTATTATTTCTGAAGAACCTTTTATCCTTGATAAAACGTTGCAAGGTCTCTCTTTACAAGATGTTAATTTAACTGTTTTGAACCAAAAAGGAAAACCTTTAGTTAATCATCAAATGGATATGCTGTTTACACATTTTGGCATTTCAGGACCTGCCGCGCTCCGCTGTTCTAGTTTTATTAACCAAGAATTAACT
This sequence comes from Enterococcus sp. DIV0183, assembly GCF_050541505.1. NCBI lineage: Bacteria > Bacillati > Bacillota > Bacilli > Lactobacillales > Enterococcaceae > Enterococcus > Enterococcus sp. DIV0183. Next base: position 1,251,901 of record NZ_CP172932.1, on the reverse strand, counting down.
CGCAACGGTAATCAACCTGTCACGGTAGCCTTGGATGTGTTTCCGACAAAATCTTTTGAAGAAGTGCTGAAAAACGTTGATTACATGATTGAGGAACAGCCAAATAAAGTGGCAAAAAATGCCTTTCATTCTTTAATACCAGAACGTCTGCTCACTTTTTATCTAGAGAAACTAGCAATTGAAGAAGTGCCTGCCAAACAACTAACAGAAAAGCAACGTCTTTCCTTTGTGGAACTACTGAAAGACTTTCAGTTCACTGTTACGAAAACATTGCCTTTGGAAAAATCTTTTGTCACAGGCGGTGGGATTTCCCTCAAAGAAGTGACCCCTAAAACAATGGAGAGCAAATTAGTCAATGGCTTATTTTTTGCTGGTGAACTTTTAGATATTAATGGCTATACTGGAGGCTACAATGTTACAGCTGCATTTGTCACTGGACATGTTGCTGGCTCCCATGCCGCAGAAATTGCAGAATACACCTATTTACCAATTGAAGAAGTCTAAACAAAAGGTCGCTATTTTAGCGACTTTTTGTTTACTTTTTTTATTTATCAATAATTTTCCCGTTTTCTAAATAAATAGTGCGGGTGGCTACTTTTTCCACAAACGTTTCATCATGCGAAGTGAAAATTACTGTTCCTTGATAGGCACTTATAAATTCTTCAAGTGCTTGGATTGTGTCTAAATCAAGAAAATTGGTGGGTTCATCCAATAAGATAATATTATTTGGTTCTATAAACAATTGCGCCAAAGTAATTTTTATGGCTTCGCCACCACTTAGAGAAGATATCTTTGTCTGTAAATTTTCTTGTTGAAAACCTAGCCGATATAAAAGTGAACGCACAATCTTTTCAGAATAATTTGTCCGCTTCAATAAATAAGTCAACAGTGGTTCATCATTTTTTAATCGATAATCTAATTGATGATACGTTCCTAACCGGACTTTGGGAGAAAAGTAAATGGCCGGGTGACGAGCTTTAATTTGTTGAAGGAAGGTACTCTTCCCAGCACCATTTTTTCCACAAAGTGCTATTTTTTCGTTTAAAGGAATTTGAACGTTCACTTGGTTAAGAATTGTTCGATTCTCATAAGCGAAAGTTAAATTTTCAATTCTAATTGGATATGGATTGTATAAAGAGAACTGATTATTAGTAGGAAAAATAATTTTTCGCTTTTGTTTTGCTTGCGCAACATCGGGTAATCTGTCAATTCTGGCATTAATCGCTTTCGCTTGTTTTTGGAGTGCTTTTTGTACGGTATCTTTTTGTTTAGAACCAGCTAAACGACTAGGTTTAATTTGCTTTTGTTTTTGTTTTTTTGAAACATGACTAGATTTTTGCGCTTGTGCTTGTTTCTTTGTGTAAGATTCCTGTAATTTTTTCTTTTCCTTTTGATACTGATGATAGACATTATATCGTGTTTGCTGTTCCAATTCTTTTTGACGACAATAGGCATCGTAGTTTCCTAAATATTCTTTGACATGTCCATCCGAAACTTCCCAAATTTTCTCTGCTAATTGATTCAAGAAAAAGCGATCATGACTAACAAACAAAACGGTCCCATAATAATACGTTAAATCTGCCACTAACAAATGACGATGTTCTTTATCTAAATGTGTGGTTGGTTCATCTAAAATAACCCCGGTTGGATACTCTGAAAATAATGTTGCTAAGCGTTTTTGGACTTTTTCGCCACCACTTAGTTTTTGATTTTTCTGATTTAGCAAACAGTTTTTGTCAGCTTTCTCTGATTCATTCGTTATTTCTTCAGCTACTTGTGCCAAGTAATGAAAGTCGTTCAATCTTTGAACTTTTCCTTTGTCTGATTGAATCTTACCCATAATTAAATTGAGCAGTGTTGATTTTCCTGCACCGTTTTTACCAATAATCCCAATTTTTTCATTTTCATATACAAATAATTCATCAATTTCTAGAATTGGTTTTCCCGAAAAGTGAATACTTACTTCTTTCAGATGAATACTTAATTTTTTCATTTTGCCTTCTTCTTTCATTTCTGAAACGAAAGAATCTTGGGTACGCAAAAAAGGACAGCCTAATCGCTATCCTTGTAGTTTCGTATAAAAGTACACACGTCACCCATGAATTTTAATTTCAGACTTTTTGATAAGATTTATTCAATTTATTTTGTCAAAAAGTCAATCCAAATTCTGATAGATGCCAACATACAATTATACCTCCTCGTTTAATTACTCCCACATTAACACCTCTGCTTTCTTTTGTCAATTCTGCCCCTAAAATGAGAGAATCGGACTTTAGTAGGATACAATTTTACCGAAACTATGGCAAAATAAAGACGGAGGTGAAAACCATGAAGATTACATTGACACGAAAAACATCAGCTTGGGGCGCGTTACGCTATTTTACATTTTATAAAAATGGTGTGCATCAAGGGAAACTTTTTACTAATGTACCTATTGAAATTGAGGCTGATCCTGGGGATGTTTTAACGTTCTATGAAGGCTGGTTCCAATTTTATCGGCGCATTGAAGTTACTGAAGATACCAAAGAAATCACGATTATCAATTCTAAAAAATTGCAACACGTTTTTTATACCTGTGTCGTCTTATTTTTAATTTTAACGCTATTATTCCTTTCCGCACAGAAACTTTCGACATTTATTATTGCTGAAATTTTAATTTACTCTGGTATTCAGTGGCTGTTCCGGCAACAAACCTATCATTTTACTGTCAAGAAAAAAACGGAACCCTTTGCTTCCTATTCTAAAAAAAGTATCGCACACTAAACGAATCTTTAGCGTGCGATATTTTTTAATTACTTTTCATTAATTCGGCCACATATGTGACTGTTTCTGGTTGTGTTTCTTCAATTTTATTAATCGCATCTGCAAAATTCGGTAAATGCGCTTTGTGGGCAATTAATAATTCGTCCAACAAGGTCTTCGCCATGACGCCGCCAGGAACTAATGGATTAATAGTGAAAGCATGCAATGCTGCGCCGTAATCACCATTGATGGCTGCTCGAATAACCGTTTCTTCCATAGCTTTCATATTTTGAATAATTCCTCGTGCTGCTGGCGGAAAGGCCCCCCAGTTGTAAGGTTCATGGCCATGAGCTGTCACAGGTCCAGATACTTCTACAACACAATCATACGGTAAATCAGTAATTGTCCCATTATTTTCAGTAGAAACAACCATATCCGTTCGTTTATCATTATAAATTGATGCAATCATTTCACAAGCTGCATCGCTATAGTGTGTGCCGCCCCGTTCTTCTAATTCTTTTGGTTTGTAATCTAGTTTGGGATCTTTATACAATTCAAACAGACGACCTTCCGTTTCTTTAACCACTTGTGCTCTTGTTTCGCCCCGTTCATACTCTTCGATGGAATGCTTCAACATCTCATCTTCAATATAATAATAGCGATGATAACCACATGGTAACATTCCTAAATCTTTTAACTGTTCATAATGGAACGGCGCATCAAAAATATTTTTCAAATGACTTTCTTGCTCTTGCTTAGGTCCGTAAATTAAATCAATGAGTTCTTGTGTTCGCTCTTGTCCTTCTTTGTCCCAAACACGGTGCCAATGGAAATGATTAATTCCAGCAAATTTAAAGAATAAGTCTTCTTCTGGAATTCCCAGCATTTCGGCCGCTTGTTTTCTATGACCAATCGGCACATTACATAAGCCAACTGTTTTTTTCCAACCGCCATGTTTAATTGCAGCTTCCGTAACCATTCCAGCTGGATTAGTAAAATTCACTAACCAAGCATCTGGGCAAAGGCGTTTCATATCGTCAATAATAGCTAAAATGACAGGAATTGTTCGAAATGCTTTAAACATTCCTCCCGCGCCATTTGTTTCTTGGCCTAATACTCCATGGGACAAAGGAATCCGTTCATCTTTAATGCGAGCATCTAATAATCCTACACGAAACTGTGTTGAAACAAAATCCGCCCCTTTTAAGGCTGCTTCACGGTCCAATGTTAAATGAACTTCCCAATCTAAACCAGCAGCTTTAATCATGCGCTTCGCCATTGCACCTACGATTTCCAATTTTTCTTTACCAGCTTCAATATCGACTAACCAAATTTCCTTAATTGGCAGTTCATCTTTTCTTTTAATGTATCCTTCAATTAATTCAGGTGTATAACTAGAACCGCCACCAATTGTTGCAATTTTTAATGCTCCTCTTGTCATCCGTCTTCTTCCTCCTTGATTAAATTGTTATCGTTTACATCTTTAGGATAAATTATGGGAATGTTCCCATGTCAAGCACTATTTTCAAAAAAATGTATGCTATACTTCTTATAAGAATACATTCCACTTTGGAGGTAAAAAATGACGTCTATCATTGATGTAGCAAAAGTTGCCGGTGTCTCGAAATCGACTGTTTCTCGCTTAATTTCTGGAAAAGGATATGTGAGTGCCGATAGTCAAGAAAAAATTCTCAAAGCAATGAAAGAATTAAATTATACCCCGAATTATGTGGCGCGGAATTTACGAGCAGGTGCCACAAAAACCATTGGCTTTTTAGCCCCTAGCTATTTAGGTTCCTTAGGTATTTTCTTGAATCGCTTTATTTCAATTGCCAAAAAATACAATTATTCCGTAACCTTATTTTTTACAGATGGCGATCAGCAGAAAGAAATTGATGCCTTGAACCAATTAAAATACAAACAATTAGATGGCTTGTTTTTATTGACACGAACAAATGAATGGTCAGTGATTGAGCCATACAGCGCGTATGGTCCTTTAGCAACCTGGCATCGTATCGATTCACCTAATATATACTCTTCCTACATTGATCATTACTCTGGTTATTATCGTTCCTTAGAATATTTACAACAACAAGGATACCAAAAAATTGGTCATGTCCTCGGTAATCCCGAAAATTTAAACACGCACGCACGAAAACGTGCAATGAAAGATTTTTATGAAAACACTCAGGCACCTTGGCAAGCTGAGTGGCTGATTAATGATCAGTATACTAACCATTCTGGTCGCAAAATTGCCCATTACTGGCAACAATTAACCGACAAGCCAGAAGCTTTGGCCTTTTATAATGATCACGTAGCAGCTGAGTTTATTTCAGAACTTGAAAATCTAAATTATGCCGTTCCTCGCGATGTCGCTGTCATTGGCTTTGATAATAGTTATGTCAGTGAGTTGATGCATATTACGACTGTTGATTATGCCATTCAGTATCAAGCCGAAAACTCATTTATTTACCTATACAACCAATTAAATCAGACGAACATTCCTGAAAAAAAATTAACCGTTCGTCTAGTTGAACGACGAACGGTGCCTAAAAAAGACCCGGCAGATCAGTCACTTTGACTGATTTACCGGGTCCTTTTAGAGTTAAACAAAAATTATTTATGCTTTTGTTCATTTTTTAAAATAGAAATTGACTGTTTTAAGGATTGAATCATGCCGCCTTCGCTGTATACAAGAACGTTTGATTTGTATAAACGAGCAGAGAAGATTGTTAAAATAATTCCAAAGACTGCCAAAATCACTAATGAGACAATTGCTTCCATTGTTGATGCCGTTTCGGTCGCCAAGCGTACTGGCATAATGTATGACGAAATCAGCGGAATAAAGGAAGTCACTTTCACCACGATATTTTGTGGATCATTCGTCCCAAACGTAATGCCAATCATATAACCGATTAAACCAATATACATGATGGGCTGAACTGCTTTTGCTGTATCCTCTGGTTTGGAAACAAGAGAACCACAAAGTGCTGCCAAAACAGCAAAAACGAGAATACCAATAATGAAAAAGCCTAATGTAAAAATAAAGGTTGATGAAAAAATACTTTGTGGTGAAATACCACTTAATAGACTTTTCATAAAATCAAGATTTTTCAATTGAGAATAGCCGAGAACAAACGCCACTCCGTAAATGAAAATTTGTGTTAAAGCTACTAGAATAACCCCAGTTAATTTGCCATAAAAATGGGTTTGCGCTTTTGTACTAGAGAGAATAACTTCCATGATTCTAGTGCCTTTTTCAGAAGCAATCTCTTGGGCAATAATTGAAGAATAACTGCTGATGAAGACAAATAACAAAATTGTTATCCCCATTGCTAACGCCATTTGAATCCCTGTGTTATCTTCTCCTGTTTTTATTTTGCCATTTTCATCAAAACTAATTTTGGCTTTTTTAAATGTTGCTTGTTGATTCAACATGGCAACTTGCTCAGCTGTTAGGTTTAAACGATTGGCATTCGCCATTGTTTGTAATTGGTTTAACATTTGAGGAATTAGCATCTCGGTTGCATTTCCTAAAGAGCGTTCAGAGTAAAGCTGACCAGAAATCTGATTATCTGTAGTGTCCAAAAGTAAATAGGCATCAATTTTCTCGTCTTTTAATTGTTCTTGGGCCTTTTTCTCAGAAGAAACAGCTTTGAAAGAAAAGTCCTCTGTTTTATTCTTTGTCAACTCTTTAACCAGCGTTTGGTTTTCCGAAACCAGACCAATGGTAGTATCTCCTGAAAAACCGCTAGCTAGAGAGCCCGCTAAGTAAACAATTCCTACAAGAAGAAATGGCGCTAAAATCATGATTAAGAAAGACAGCGACTTCACATTTTTCTTATAGACATCAGTCGCAATAATCCAAAATTTACTCATCTTGCCCACCTACTTTCATTTTGAAAATTTCTTCCAATGTTGGTGGTTGTTGATTAAACATTGGAATGTAGCCGTTGGCTGTTGCTTTATCAAACAACACTTTGCCCACTTCAGCGTTTTCTAATGTCGCTTCTAAGACGCCATCTTGTCGCAAGTGTGCTTCTTTCACACCTGCTGTAGCAGCAACTTCCTCAACAGATAACGGTGATTCTAAGAATAATTTTGTTCGACCAAATTGTTGTCGAATTTCATGAACCTGACCATCTAAAACCATGCGTCCATTTTTTAACATGACTAAATGGTCACAGATTTTCTCCACATTGTCCATATTATGACTGGAAAAAATGACACAAGAACCTTGATTTTTCAATTCAATAATGCCGTCTTTTAATAATTCTGCATTAACTGGATCCAAGCCACTGAATGGTTCGTCTAAAATAATTAACTTCGGTTCATGAATAAGTGTCGCAATCAATTGAACTTTTTGTTGATTTCCTTTTGATAAAGATTTAACTTTATCTGTTTTTTTGCCTTTAACTTGAAATTTTTCCATCCAAAAGTCAATTTTAGGTTCAATTTCTTTTTTAGTTTTCCCCCGCAACGAAGCGAAATAAATTAGTTGGTCTTCAATCGTAATTTTAGGATATAAACCCCGTTCTTCTGGTAAATAACCAATAATATTGTACTCTTTTTCATTTAATGGTTGACCATTCCATAAAACCGACCCGCTATCTTGTGTTAAAAAATTTAAAATCAAGCGAAATGTAGTTGTTTTCCCGGCACCATTTTGGCCAATTAATCCTAAAATTTTCCCGTCCGGTATCGTAAAGGATACATGATCAACTGCTTTAAAATCCCCAAAGGTTTTGACTAACTCTTTTACCTCTAACACATAAACGCCCCCTTCACTTTTTCTAAACCGCTGTTTAGTTACTCATATCGTATCTTTCCTGTGTTGGCTTGTCAATGACAATTGTTATGGAAAGATGCCTCACTTTAATCAGACGCTTTATTTTCTGCTAAGCGAAAAAGGCCATCCGTCTCGGCAGAAATATGCACTTCATTTGCGGTCAAGCCTGTGCTTTCATAAAATGTATTTTTAAATTCCTTTGCCGATTTTGATGATTGACAGGCCCAAATTCGACCTGTACGATTCAACCACGTACCCAATTCATTCATTAAACGCTCATCAATCAGTAATTGATTTGATACTTTTTTAAATTTTATTTGATAAACGGGCGTTAGTATTTTCATGATCAGACGTCCTCTCTTTTAAGTTAGTATTAGTATATCACGAAAGAAATCGTTATCATATTTTCTTGAGAGTTCAACTTTTCATGAAAAAATTGAATAAAAAAACAGAGCCTGGGACAAAAATCACTTTGGATTTTTGTCCCAGGCTTAAAACCTTATAAACGGCGGGAACAGAACCAACACTACGCGTTGCTCCGATCTCAACAACTTCTAAGGTGTTTTCTCGACATGCGTCTCGTCACAGTACAGCCTTCAAAAGAGCTCCAGCTCTAAGAGTTGCGATGTTTCACTGTGAAGCATGAACAGATGAAATCATCGTACCTACTTGGTGAAGGTCCTTCGGAAATAAGCCGAAATTGTTTAGAATCACGAAGAACGTAGTGATTCGATGATGAACAATACCTACTTAGTCTCCAAAAATTAAAGAGCACCGGGTCCTTCAATTCTAGCATGTTCCATGCTTAGAAATTGATGCGAACGAAACGGAGTGTAGTGTATCATGCAACATCAACTCGTTCCTCGTTGTGTTTTATGACAATTTTCGGAAATTCCTTCTTATTGCTGAGAAACACTATTTGCAAAGCAAATAGATGTTGAACAGTACCTACTTGGTTCTCGGAGCTAAACGTTTCTGTCCCGACCTCTGGCTTGTTTTCATTTATTTTTCTATCTCAGAGGTTGTTTCTTGGTGCAAATGACGATACACATTCTTCGCGACAGTTTCAGGTAACCCAGCTTTTCTTAATTCTTCAACACTGGCTGCCGTAATATTTTTAAGCGATTTAAATTCTTTTAAAAGATTTTTTTTGCGTTTCGGTCCCAAGCCTTCAATGTTATCTAATTTGGAAGCAAAACTATTTTTACTACGTAATTGACGATGGAATGTGATGGCGAAACGATGGACTTCATCTTGGATTCGTTGCAACAAGAAAAATTCTTGTGAGTTTCTTTCCAATGGTACAACTTCTAAGTTTGGACCAAATAAAAGTTCACTCGTTTTGTGCTTGTCGTTCTTGGCTAATCCAGCTACAGGAATATCGACTCCTAGTTGATTGGCTAACACATCTTTGGCAACATCGACTTGACCTTTACCACCATCGATTAAAATTAAATCAGGAAAAGGCAAGCCTTCTTTTAAAACTCGTGAATATCTGCGATAAATGACTTCTCTCATAGAAGCGTAATCATCAGGACCTTGCACAGTTTTTATTTTATATTTTCGATACTCATTTTTAGCTGGTCGTCCGTCAATAAACACAACCATCGCAGAAACAGGGTTTGTTCCCATAATATTTGAATTATCAAATGCTTCAATTCGAATGGGCGCAGGTATGTTCATCGCATTGCCTAATTTTTCAACTGCGCCAATTGTTCGTTCTTGTTTCCGTACAATCAAATCGAATTTTTCATTTAAAGCAACTGCAGCATTTTTACTGGCTAATTTAACCAGTTTTTTCTTTTCTCCCCGTTGCGGCTGCAAGACTTTCGTAGCTAATAAAGCTTCGACGCTTTCTTTATCAATGTCATCAGGAATCAAGACTTCTTTTGGCACAAAATGCTCATTCTCTTGATAGAATTGTCCAATAAAAGTTAAAAATGCTTCACTGGCATCATCATAAAATGGAAAAATCGATACATCACGTTCGATTAATTTTCCTTGTCTGACAAAGAATACTTGGACACACATCCAGCCTTTATCAACAGCATAACCAAACACATCACGATCAATTAAATCTACATTCGTCATTTTTTGGCGGGTCATAACTGTTTCAATCGCTTTAATTTGATCGCGAAATTCTGCAGCTTTTTCAAATTCCATATGTGCAGCTGCATAAGCCATTTTTTCTTGTAAGCGGTCCTGAATTTCTGTATGTCCACCAGAGAGAAACCCTTTAATCTCTTCCACCATATCTTTGTAGACTTGCGGATCCACATCAAAAGCATAGGGACACAGACATTGTCCTAAATGATAATACAAACAAGGTGTTTTTTGCGACGGATTACATTTTCGCAAAGGAAAAAGCCGATCTAACAGTTTCTTTGTTTCATTCGCTGCATTTACATCTGGATATGGGCCAAAATATAACGCTTTGTCTTTTAAAACCTTTCGAGTAATCATTAAACGAGGATATTTTTCGTTTGTGATTTTGATAAAAGGATAGGTTTTATCGTCTTTTAACATGATGTTATATTTGGGATTATTTTTATGGATTAAATTAATTTCTAATAAAAGTGCTTCAATATTCGATTCTGTCACAATATATTCAAAATCATCGATTTCACTGACTAATCGTTCTGTCTTAGTATCATGGCTACCACGAAAATAAGACCGGACACGGTTTTTCAAAATTTTGGCTTTCCCAACATAGATAATCGTGCCGTTTTTATCTTTCATTAAATAACAACCAGGTTGATCAGGAAGCAGTGCTAATTTATTTTTTATTCGTTCGTTCATACGATACTTCCTTTCTAACAAAATGCTTCGTCTATTATACACCTCTTTTTGTAATTAAACAAAAAAAGCCGCTACTTTATGTACGAAAGAAACAGCCTGAAAAGACAATCGCTAATGATTTCTCTTCAGACTGAATCAGACTATTCGTAATGACTAATCAACGTTTATAAGTGTTTGGCAATCATTGCTTGCAATTGGTCTTTTGTATGAACACCGACTGCTTTTTCAACAACTTCGCCATCTTTTTTCAATAGCAATGTTGGGATGCTCATGATTCCAAAACTTGCTGGTGTTGCAGGATTTTCATCCACATCCATTTTGACGATTTTCACTTCGTCTTCATCATATTCTTCAGATAATTGTTCTAAGATGGGTGCTTGCATACGACAAGGGCCACACCAAGTTGCCCAAAAGTCGATTAAGACTAATCCTTCATCTGTTTCTGTTGCAAAATCTTTATCGGTAATTGCTTGTGTCATTTCACAAACCTCCTACTCTTTACTCTTATTACATGCTTAGTATAACACGTCATCTCTAAGATAGCGAGTGTTCTGCTTACTTATTGTAAGTCCTTGTTTATTGGAATTTTACGACAGTCGCACCATTACCACCTTGGTTTTGTGGCGCAAATTCATAGCTTTTCACACTGCGGTGATTTTTTAAAAATTCCGTTATTCCGGTTCTTAATGCACCTGTTCCTTTGCCGTGAACAATGGTTACTTGTGGATAGCCCGCTAGAATCGCAGCATCAATGTATTGGTCAACTTCTGCCAATGCTTCTTCGTAGCGTTTGCCACGTAAGTCTAGTTGTGTGCCAACATGACTGCTTTCTGCAGAACGAACTGTTGTAACTCTTGGTTTCGCTTCTTTTTGTGGAGCGACAGGCGTCATATCCTCTTCAGATACGTTCATTTTTAAAATGCCTAATTGGACTTGCCATTGTCCTTTGCCGTTGTCTTTTAATAAGGTCCCTCGTTGGCCGTAAGTATTGACAATTACTTCATCGCCAGCTTTTAATTTTTTCTGTTCTTTCGCCTTCTTCAGCACTTTGTTTTTAGCAAGCTTGGTTTCTTCATGGTGTAATTGAGAAAGTTGTGTTTTCGCATCAATTAACTGATGTTCTTTGACACCACCTTGTTGGCCACTTTCCAATTGCATTTTGCGAATATCAGAAATAATGGTTTCTGCGTTTTCTTCCGCTTCTGCAATAATTTTATTTGCTTCTTTCCGTGCTTTTTGTAATTCTTTTTCTCGTTCTTCAAAAAATACTTGATAGGCTTCTTTCAGTTCCTTATGCAAAGCGGCCGATTCATCGACATAGTGGCGAGCTTCTAAATATTCAGTTTCGGCCATTTTGCGACGGTTTTCCAAGTCTTCAATCATTTCGTTTAAATCTTGACTTTCACCGTCCATTATTTGTTTTGCAGCCTCAATAATACTGTTGTCTAATCCAAGACGTTTCGAAATTTCAAAAGCGTTACTTCGGCCAGGCACGCCAATTAATAAACGATAGGTTGGACTCAAAGTGTCTACATCAAATTCCATACTGGCATTGATTGTTCCAGCTCGATTATAGCCATACACTTTTAATTCAGGATAATGGGTTGTTGCCATCACATAGGCTCCTTTAGCACCCAATGAATCTAAAATGGCAATCGCTAAAGCGGCCCCTTCTTGCGGATCTGTCCCAGCACCTAATTCATCAAATAGTACTAAACTTTGATGATCGACTTTCTTTAAGACAGACACGATATTCGTCATATGTGAAGAGAAAGTACTTAAACTTTGTTCAATCGATTGTTCATCCCCGATATCCGCAAATACTTCTGTAAAAATACCCATTTTACTCTCTTCTTCAACTGGAATAGGTAATCCAGCTTGACCCATTAATTGTAAAAGACCTAACGTTTTCAGAGTAATGGTTTTCCCGCCGGTATTAGGCCCTGTAATCACAATTGCTTGATATTCTTCACCAATCACAATGTCATTGGCTACAGCTTTTTCTGGATCCAATAGTGGGTGCCGGGCTTGTTTAAAAACTACATGATTTGCTTGACTAACTTCTGGAACAACTGCTTTTAGTTCTTTTCCTAGTCGCGCCTTAGCATTAATAAAATCAAGTTTACCGATGACATAAGCATTATGCGTAATTTCTCGGCGATAAGGGACCAACTCAGCCGACAGTTCTGCCAAGATGCGAGTAATCTCATTTTTTTCGGCAATTTGTTGTTGTCGCAAGCGATTATTCATTTCTAAAATTTGTTTAGGTTCAATAAATAAGGTTTGACCTGAAGCACTTTGGTCGTGAACCACGCCACCAAAAATATTTTTATATTCTTGTTTGACTGGAATCACGTAGCGTTCATTTCGCATAGTAACAAGGGCATCACTTAGGTAACGTGCGTTTTTCCCACGAATAATACTATCTAGTTCTTCTCGAATGGTCTGCTCACTACGTCGAATATTTTGCCGAATTGCCTTTAAGGCTGGCGAAGCTTCATCTGTGACGTAGCCATCATCATCAATGGCTTGTTTGAGTTGGCGATTTAATTCAGGCAAAACTTCTAGTTGCTCTCGCCACATATATAAACGTTCAAAATCCACTTCATTTTCACTTAACTCATCAAAAAAACGAGTCAGTTCTGAAGTAGTCGATAAGACACGACCTACTTGTGCTAATTCTACACCATTTAAATCCGCACCAATTTCAATCCGTTTCATGTGTGGTTGGATATTTTCTAATTTAGGAATGGGGATTCCACCACGTAATCGTTGAACTTTTAAACCATCCTGTGTTTCATTTAGCCATGCTTGAATTTTATTTTCATCAGCAATCGGTAATAATTCCGAAACTTCGTTTGTCCCCTGAGCTGTCACAATAAATTGCAACAACTGTTGTTTTACTTTATCAAACCCTAATGTTGATAGAATACGCTGATTCATTTTTCCACCTACTTTTCTAACTTTTTCATTTGTTGAAAAGACTGAGACATAACATAAGAAGTTTCGCTTTGCTCACTTACTTCTTATCTCTATCTCAGTCCCATTCAGCTTTATTTCGTAATTGGTTCAACCCATAATTCATATGCTTGTTTTGTTAGAATTGGGGTATTTTTTACAATGCCTCGTGCCAAGCCACTTGACCGAAACTGATTTTGGACAATATCTGACGGAATCATTGACGCCGTAGCTAACACTAGAAAAAGACCCACGTATAATACAAGAACACTTAATACGCCACCTAATAGTCCATTTACCTGTTTCAAAACTGGAATAAATGTTAATCCATGTAAAAAGATCGCTAAAAAGCGAACGACTAACCAGCCTGCAAACAGCAATAATAGAAACGCAACCGCTGAATAAAAGGCTTTGTCCAAGTCTAAAGAAATCTCTTGATTAAAAAAGACAAGCTTTGACGTTGGCGTAACCGATGGATATGGAATATACAATTCTAAATGAGAAGCGACCTCTTTGTAATAGGTACGAGCAACAAAATATGAAATTAAGTAACCTACCGAATAGAGCACTTGTAAAATCAAGCCTCGTTTAGCTCCTGTATAAAATCCAAAGGCTAAAAGTAATAAAATAAGTATTGTTAACATCTTGTCATCCTTTCAGGAACTACTCCGAAACACCTTTATTTTGAATCTGCTGTTTTCGATTTTCATTCAAAATTTGTTGGGCTTCCACATGATTATGAATTTCTACATCTTCTTGTCCATTCTTTTTCAAAACATCCCGTGCTTCTTCTTCGATAATTTCCATTCGGCGCACACGATTCTCTAATTCAGCCAAACGAATGGTTTTCTGTTTTAAATCTGCTACTTGTTTTTCCAATTTTAAAGCATATTCTTGTTTTTTTAGTTGATCTGAAATTGCATTAATTGCTAATAAAACAGAAGCTTGTTCCGTATCAGTTTGCGGAGAAAGATGTTTAATTTCCTCCAGTTGTTCGTTGACAATTTTTGTTACTAAATCCATATGTTGTTTTGACTCTTGGCCAATAATTGTATACGTATGGTCTGCAATGATTGCTTTATATCGTGTTTTTTCATTTGATGCCATGTTGAGGTTCCCTCCTGTAAATCAATCCATTCTTGCTTATTGTACCATGAAAAAAAAGCGAAGCGCAATTTTCGTACAAATTCTCTCTTATTATATGCCACAAAGCGAAAAATTTAAAGATTTCTTTACAAGAACTCTGGCAATTTGAGAACGAATAGAAATTGTGTAGGAGAAAAAGCGTGGAACAAAAAGTCAAAGTGATTTTTGTCCCACGCTCAAAACCTGATAATCAGCTAAAAACGTTCGTCTCAGCTGTACTTTTTAAGGCTTAGTTATTATCTTTCATCTTTTCTACACGTAAACAACGCATAGCATTTAAAACAGCGATAATAGTTACACCAACATCAGCAAACACTGCTGCTTGCATTGAAGCCAAGCCTAATGCACCTAGTACCAAGACAATGATTTTAACAGCAATCGCAAAGATAATGTTTTGTTTAACAATTCTCAATGTTTTTCTTGATAATTTAATCGCAGAGGCGATACGACTTGGTTCATCATTCATAATCACCACATCAGCAGCTTCAATTGCCGCGTCACTTCCTAAACCACCCATGGCAATCCCAACATCAGCCCGGGCTAAAACAGGTGCATCATTCATGCCGTCACCAACAAAGGCAACTTTGTTTTTAGGTGAGGATGCTTTTAACAACTCTTCTAAACGATCCACTTTGCCATCTGGTAAAAGTTCTGCATAAACTTTGTCAACACCAACTTCTTTTGCAATAGCTTCTGCAACTTGTTGATTGTCTCCAGTCAGCATAACAGTTTGTTTGACCCCTTCAGCTTTTAATTCTTTTATTGCTGAAATGGCGTCTGGTTTCAATTGATCCGCAATCACTAAGTAGCCTGCAAATTGATTATCAATAGCGACAAAAATTAAAGTTCCCGCTTCCTTCACTTCTGGTGCTTCGATACCAAATTGTTTCATTAACTTCGCATTACCGACTAAAACTGTTTTACCTTCAATTGTGGCTTTGATACCGTGTCCGGCAACCTCTTCAATTGCTGTTGCTGGAACAGTTTCTTTGCCATAGCTTTCTTTAATAGAAATAGCAATAGGATGAGTGGATAATTGTTCTGCTGTTGCTGTTAAACGTAACAACTCTTCTTCAGGTAAAACAACACTAGTTATGTTTTGAACCACAAAATTTCCTTTTGTTAGCGTACCAGTTTTATCAAAAACAATCGTTTCCGTATTCGCTAAAATTTCTAAATAGTTGCTTCCTTTAATTAAAACACCTAGTTTGCTGGCTCCGCCAATTCCACCGAAGAAACTTAAAGGAACAGAAATGACTAAGGCACATGGGCAAGAAATAACCAAGAACGTTAATGCCCGATAAACCCATTCATTAATAGAAGTATCAGGGAAAATAAATGGTGGAATCACTGCCAATAGGATAGCTAAAACAACGACAACTGGTGTATAGTAACGAGCAAATTTAGAAATAAAGTTTTCTGCAGGGGCTTTTTTACTGCTAGCATTTTCAACTAAATCTAAAATTTTGCTAACTGTTGAATCCCCAAATTTTTTCGTAACATTAATGGTCAAGGCCCCATTTTTATTAATAAAACCACCTAAGATTTCATCGCCGACTTTGACCGTTCTTGGAACGGATTCACCAGTCAACGCAGAGGTATCTACCATACTTGATCCATCAATAATTTGACCATCTAATGGAACTTTTTCACCTGGTTTCACTAATATTTGTTGCCCAATTTCAATTGTATCTGGAGCGACCGCTTTTATTTGTCCATTTACTAAAAGATTTGCTGAATCTGGACGAATATCCATTAATTTGGCAATTGATTTTCTGGATTGATCAACCGCAGCACTTTGGAACCATTCGCCGACTTGGTAGAATAACATTACTGCCACAGCTTCGGGATATTCCCCAATAAAGAATGCCCCAATCGTTGCCACAGACATTAAGAAATTTTCATCAAACACTTCCCCACGAAAAATATTCGTTACCGCTCGTTTGACAATGTCGCCACCAATTAAGACATAAACGACTAAATAAGACGCCAAAGCAACCCAATTATTACTTGGTTTAATGATAATAAGTGCTAAAAATAAAACAAATGCAATAATGATACGAATTAAGCGATTCTTATTTGGATTACGTCCCTCTTCT
The DNA here is from genome assembly GCF_050541505.1 of Enterococcus sp. DIV0183. NCBI lineage: Bacteria > Bacillati > Bacillota > Bacilli > Lactobacillales > Enterococcaceae > Enterococcus > Enterococcus sp. DIV0183. The sequence goes on along the minus strand of NZ_CP172932.1, from coordinate 1,235,368 downwards.
TCTTTGACATCTTTTAAAGAAATAACTTTGACATCTGGTTCTAACTTACCAATCACTGCACGCGCTTCATTTTCGACTTCTAAATCATGTCCTGATTCAACCTCCAGTGTCATCTTTTCAGCCATGAAGTCCACACGCGCTTTTTCTACTCCGTGAATTTTTTGGACAGATTTTTCAATTTTGTCTGCACAACTTGCACAATCAAGTCCTTCTAGTTTATAACTCTTTTGCATTTAAACACCTTCACTCCCTATATAATAGCGATTATTCCGTTTACATGAATAACCTTTCATGAATCTATTATAAATGAAGATGCAATCATATGTCAACCGCTTCACGTAATCTTTTTCTATTTTATAGACATAATGGCATAATTGCTGTAGGTGGAATGGATAACTGAGTAATAACTTTCGGATTGAGTCTATTGCTGCCTTTCCACCAAATTTTGGTTTGTTGGTGTTGAAACCAAGCACTTTGTTCAAAAGGTGCTGACAATGTTTGTAAGTGATGCACTTCGATTTGATTGGTTGCCTGCGGTTCTGTTGTGAAATCATGGGCCCGAATACCTATAGAATGACAAGAAATAGGAACTTCTTGTGTAACCGTTAGTGTTTGTTGCCAGCCAATCACTTGGACTCTGTGCGCATCTATGCGTTTGACAGGCCAAATATTTTTACAACCAGTGAGTTTAGCTGCTTCAATCGTTTGAGGTTGGTTAAATAATTGATTTGTTGCACCAAAAAGTGTTTTGCTTTTTGTGATTATCACTAAACTCTGACATAACTTATACAGTTCATCTAAACTATGACTCACAATTAAGGCATGTTGATTTAAATTACTTAATCGCTGTTGAAGTTCAATTTGCAGCTCTTCCTTTAAGGGTGCATCTAATGCGGAAAATGGCTCATCTAATAACAGGTAAGCCGGCTGAGCCGCTAGCATTCGCGCAAAAGCCACTCGCTGTCTTTGTCCTCCAGAAAGTTGACTAGGATATTGTTCTTGGACTTTAGTTAAGTGAAAAGATGCAAGCAATTGAGTGACCAATTGTAAATCTTTTGTCACGCACGTCAGATTTTCTACTACCGACAAATGAGGAAACAACGCATACTGTTGAAACAAAAGACCAATTTTTCGTTGTTGCGGCGACAAATTGATCTTTTGTTCAGCATCGAATAAGACTTGATCATTTAAAACAATCTGACCTTTATCCGCAGTCTCAACACCCGCAATACATTTTAATAACATACTCTTGCCACAACCAGAAGCACCTAAAATTCCTGTTGTTTGCGTCTTTGTTTCAAACTGAATTTGCAAAGTATGACTTTTCAATTCTTTTTGAATATCAACAATTAATCTCATTCCGATCTTCTCCAAGCGCGCTGACTAAAAAATTCCGTAAAAAATAAAATAATCAGGCAAAGTAATAACATAATTACAACATATTGATTGGCTAAGCGCCAATCCCCACTTGCTACAGCAGAGTAGATAGCTAAAGGAAGCGTTCTTGTTTTGCCAGCAATATTCCCCGCTAACATTGTCGTCGCTCCAAATTCGCCTAACCCACGGGCAAAGGCTAACACGCCACCGGCCAAAAGACCGTTCATCGACAAAGGTAACGCAATTTTTCTAAAATATCGACTTTCCGAAAACCCGAGTGTCTGGGCTACCGCCAACAATTCACTATCCATTTGTTCAAACGCCGTTAAGGCTGAACGATACATTAAAGGAAATGAAACAGCAACGGCAGCAATAACCGTAGCTGGCCACGAAAAAACAACTTGAATGGCAAAAAAATCAAGTAAAAACTGGCCCACTGGTTGCTGAACACCAAAAATAGTTAAGAGAAAAAAGCCAAAAACCGTCGGCGGTAAAACTAATGGCAACGTAAATAAACTATTCAAAAGAATTTTTAATTTACGATTTTTCAAACGAAAAACAATATACGCAACGCCTGTTCCTAAAACAAAAGTAAATAAAATGGCGATTATTGCTGTCTGAAAAGATAAAAGAATTGGTCGAACATCCATTTTCCCACCTACTTTGTTAACTTAAAGCCAATATTTTCAAAATATTTTCTGCATTGTTGACTCTGTAAAAAATTTAAAAAAGCATCTGCTGATTTTTGTTTCTTAGAGGCGGCAACTTTACCAACTGGATAGATAATTGGCTTTTTCAAAGCAGCTTCAGGCATGGCCGCAACAATCGCTACTTTTGAATTGGTTGCTGCATCTGTCGCATAAACCAAGCCAGCTTCTGCACTTGCATTAGCCACCCATTCAAGGACTTCTGTTACATTCGTGCCAAAGCTTGCGTGTTTTTCTACATAAGACCAAGCACCTAAAGCTTTTAAGCCTTCTTCGGCATATTGACCAGCTGGAACACTTGCAGGATCACCAATTGCTATCATTTGGGCTTTTTTTAAATCAGAAAAATCATGCCACTTTGCTTGATCTTGGTTAGGCACAATAAGAACGAGCTGGTTTTCCAATAAAGGAACGACACTTTTTTTATTAATTAGTTTTTCTGCAACCAATGCATTCATTTGTTTTGTCGAAGCCGAGAAAAATACATCGGCTTTTAGGCCTTTTTCAATTTGCATCTGTAATTTTCCAGAACTATCATAGGTTCCAGTTACCTGAATATCTGGATGCTCTTTTTCAAAGGATGGAATAATTTTCTTCTCCATGACTGATTCTAAGCTAGCTGCTGCCGCAAGGGTTATTTCTTCTTTTTTTGTTGAAACTGTTTCTTTTTGCGGCTGATTTGTACATGCAGCAATTAGGGCAACTAAACTGAATAAACTAAGCAGGAACACAGCCTTTTTTTGTTTAGACATTTGAACGCCTCTTTTCTTTTATAAATACCCGCCATAACTCAAATCAATAATTTCAGATTTTTTAATCACTTCTTTGGCCATTAATCTTGGTAACAACAAATCAAAAACCGTTTTTTCTGAAAATAAAACACCACCTGGTAAGCCAATGATCGTTTGCTCTCCTTTATAAGCTAGCAAAAACATTGAGCCTGGTAAGACTGGTGTCCCATGGGTTACGATTTCAGCACCTGTCTGCTTAATTGCTAACGGTGTCAAATCATCAGGATCTACACTCATACCACCTGTACAAACAATCAGATCAACCCCTTGTGCTAACATCTTTTTGATCGCAACAGTAATTTTTTGCGGCTGATCATCGACAATTTCTTGCTTGACAATCGTAACTAAAGGATACGCGGAGAACTTGGCTTTTAACACAGGGTAAAAAGCATCCTCAACCAATCCTGTGTAAACTTCACTGCCAGTAGTTACAATCCCGACCCGTATTTTTTTGAAAGGTTTCACAGAGATTAGTGGCTCAGACGTGCTGAGCTGGCGTGCCTTTTCTAATTGGCTTTTAGAAATTGTTAGTGGAATCACTCGAAAGGCTGCAACTTTTTCATCTTTCTGAACTTCTATATTGGTAACTTTAGTTGACAAGGCGAGACCTTCAATTTCATTTAAAGCAATTAATTTTTCTCGATTGACTTTTAAAAGACCTCTCGTGCTAGCTTTAGCAACAATTTTTCCTTCATGGACTTCACTCGGCTGACATGAGTCATCTGTTAACAGGTTATACAAAAATGTCGCTGCCTCTTCTTCATGTATTTCTGCTGGATCCAAGGAAACAAACAGATGTTTTTTCCCTAATGATAAAAGAATTGGAATATCTTCTTGAACAACTATATGTCCTTTTTTAAAACACACTTCCTTGGTCTTCCCATAGTCAATTCGCGTAATATCATGACTCAATGGAAGGCCAACTGCCTCTTCTGTTCGAATTGTTTTCATGGTTTATTCCTCATCATGTATGATTTTTTTATTTGTGATTAAATCCAAAGCGTGGGGCAAAACAGGCAACAAAAAATGCAAATGTTCTGTTACACTTTTCGGGCTACCAGGCAAATTAACAATGAGCGTGCGTCCTCTTTGAACAGAAACGCCTCGACTTAACATAGCAAATGGTGTTTTTTCCAAGCTAAGTTGACGCAAGCCCTCACTGATCCCAGGAATGATTCGCTCTGCTACACGTAAGGTAGCTTCTGGGGTCCGATCCCGTTCACTCAACCCTGTGCCGCCTGTCGTTAAAATCAAATCACAGGTCTTAGACCACTCTTGCAATAGCTCTACTAATTGATTTTCTTCATCTGGTAAAATGGTTTGTTTGGTTACCTGGTAGAGCACAGGTAACTGTTCACGAATCAAGGGCCCCGATTGGTCGACAGCAAGCCCTTGAAAGCAACGATCACTTAATGTTACAATGCCCACTTTAAACAACGTCTAACTGGTCTCCTTTTTTAATATGACCTTCTGTCACAACAACTGCAAAAATCCCTTCTCTAGGCATGATGCAATCGCCCACTCGCGCGTAAATCTGACAGTGTTTATGGCACTCTTTCCCAATTTGAGTAACCACCAATTCGGAATCGCCTATTTTCATTTTCGTTCCAACAGGTAATTGACGTAAATCAATCCCTGAGACGATAATATTTTCCCCGAAAGCACCATTGCCAACCCGAGCTCCTTTTTCATTGAAAGCCGTTATTTCTTCAAAAGATAACAAACTGACTTGTCGATGCCAATTACCGCCGTGCGCATCATTTTCTAATCCGAAACCTTTAATTAAGTTGACTTCAGGAATTTCCTTTTTCTGTGTGCCTCTTCGCGGGCTAATATTTATTGCAATAATTTCTCCTGTTTTCATACTTACCCTCCTATTTGTGACATAAATCGTTGTTCTCCTTGTTGTTCCAAGAAAAGATGTTTTTCAGGCTTACAGGCAATGCCACTCTTGATAATCCCTAACAATTCTGCTGTTTGTTCCATAGCTAAAGCTTCCTTTAACGAGTAGCCGTCTGCAGAATGCAGGCACGTTTTTAAATGGCCGTCTGCAGTAATTCGAATTCGATTGCACGTCTCGCAAAAACAATGCCCTAATGCACTAATAAAACCTATTTTCCCTTTAAAATCTTTTAAGGCGTAATAACTAGCAGGGCCATTGCCCAATGGTTTTTGGTATGGTTGCAACGTTCCATAATGTTTGGTTAAAATGGCTTCTACTTCTTCTTGTTGCTTACCTGGATGCTCCTTCCCTAATCCAATTGGCATCATTTCAATGAAACGAAGATGCACAGTCTCTTTCTTAGCGATTTCAGCCAGTTCTACAATTGTTGCTTCACTTAGCTCTTTCCTAGCTACAGTATTAATTTTGATATTAGGTAATCCCACATCAATCGCTTGTTCTAAGCCCGCCAGAACATTCCTTAACTGACCAACTCTTGTTATTTCACGAAATTCTTCTGGATCCAAAGTGTCTAAGCTAATATTAATGCCGTCCAAGCCCGCCTCTTTTAATCCTTGAGCCTCACGAGCTAACTTCATGCCATTAGTCGTTAAGGTTACTTTTTCGATGCCTGAGATTTGCTTTATCCTTTTAATTAAAGAGAGTAAATTTGGTCTAACAAGCGGTTCACCACCTGTTAATTTAACTTTTTTGATGCCTTCTTTCGCTAATATCCTCAGTAAAAAAATAATCTCATCATCTGTTAGAAGCTGCTCTTTTTTTAAAAAGCAAAGACCTGTTGCTGGCATGCAATACGTGCAACGTAAGTCACAACGATCTGTTAAAGACAAACGAACATAATCAATTTCACGGTTAAATGCATCTTTCATGCTGTTCACTCATCACTTTCCTTTGATTTAATTGAAGAACGAATGAAATGACCACTGCGTCCACCATTTTTCTCTAATAAACCAATGTTTGTCATTGTCATTCCGCGATCAATTGCTTTACACATGTCATAAATTGTTAAGAGTGCTGCCTGCACACCTGTTAGCGCTTCCATTTCAACGCCAGTTGAACCCACTGTTTTTGTAAAGCAACGTACTTCTAAACAAGTTTGATTGCGCCAATTAAACTGAATTTCACACTTTGTCAAAGCAACCAAATGACACAAAGGAATCCATTCAAACGTTCGTTTTGCGGCGGTAATCCCAGCGACTCTTGCTACCTGTAATACTTCACCTTTTTTAATCATTTGGGTCTGGATCGCTTCTGCTGTCGCTTCCAACATGTGAATTTCTCCATAAGCGAGGGCTGTTCTTTGAGTGTCATTTTTTTCCGAAATATCAACCATATGCACTTCTCCTTGTGTATTCAAGTGCGTAAATTCCTTACTTTGAACCATTTCTCCACCTCACATTTGACATTTGTTAACGTTTACACAATACTTCTTTTTTAAGTGTATCACTCTTGTATCAAAAAAACAATCTGGCATCCATAATTTTTTTTAGCGAGAAATCGAAGTTAAAAAAGTTAAGCGACAAAAATTACGTGCTTTGCTTAGCCTGACCAGACTTTTGTCTAAGTCTTAAAAATTGATAAGTAATAAGAGGTCGGGATAGAAGTGCTTAACTCCGAGAACCAAGTAGGTACTGTTCAACATCTATTTGCTTTTCAAATAGTGTTTCTCAGCAATAAGAAGGAATTTCCGAAAATTGTCATAAAACACAACGAGGAACGAGTTGATGTTGCATGATACCTACCCAGTGTTCTTTAATTTTTGGAGACCAAGTAGGTATTGTTCATCATCGAATCACTACGTTCTTCGTGATTCTCAACAATTTCGGCTTATTTCCGAAGGACCTTCACCAAGTAGGTACGATGATTTCATCTGTTCATGCTTCACAGTGAAACATCGCAACTCTTAGAGCTGTAGCTCTTTTGAAGGCTGTACTGTGACGAGACGCATGTCGAGAAAACACCTTAGAAGTTGTTGAGATCGGAGCAACACGTAGTGTTGCTTCTGTTCCCGCCGTTTATCAATTTTTAAGCCTGGAACAAAAATCCAAAGTGATTTCTGTTCCAGGCTCTTACTTTCATACTAATCTTAGGTCAGGTTGTCATCAAGTTTGCCAATAATAGACTTTTACAAGCGCGCCTTTTTTGAGTAGTACACCAGCTGGTTGTTCTAGCAGGCAATTTGTTTCTAAAGTATTTGATAAATTGGATGAAAGATGACTTTTTGTCACTAAATTTACTTTGCCATCTATTTCTTTCGCTCGGTAAAATCGACGTAGTCTACTGGGGGCTAATTCATGCGCTAAAATTACTGTTCGTTCCTTGAGATTTAACTCGACACAATTAAAAAAAGTAGCTAATAATGTCCAGTAAAAAAGATGTAAATTAACCATTGCCGCAAACGGATTGCCTGAAACGCTTAAAATGAGTGTTTCTTGAAATTGACTTCCCATAACTGGGGTTCCAGGTTTCATATTTACAAAATGAAACAACTCTGTTCCTCCGATACGTTTAATCGCTAAAGGTAAATTGTCCTTTTCACCTACCGAAACACCACCACAAGTAATTAATAAATCAAGTTTTGGTGAAATCTCAATCAGCCTCTTCGCTAATTCTTCAGGGTCATCTGAACAATGGTCTAGGTGGATTACTTCATTGCCACTCGCTTTGACAAAAGCTGCTAACATGTAGAGATTACTATTATAAATTTTCCCAACTGACAGTGGTTCTTCCAAAGAAACTAACTCACTACCCGTCGCTAAAATCCCCACTTTCATGCGCTTCAAAACAACAACTTTATCAATCCCTTGCATTGCCAACAAACCAATCATGCGACTATTAATCTGTTGATGTTTTGCTAAAATTTTTTGCTGAAAAGCAATATCTTCTCCAATTTCCGCATAGTTTTGGCCCGCAGTGACAGAGCGAAAAATTTTAACATGGTCTTGCCCAAAATCCGTCCATTCTTGTGGCACTACAGCATCAAAATCGGTTGGAATAAAAGCACCTGTTGTTATTTTAATCGCACAGTTATTCGTCTGATTACAATAAAACATGGAATCCCCTGCCACTAAAGAACCGACGACTTTTAAACAACTTGGGATTTCAGCAGTCGCACCTCGTGTTTCTACTGCCCGAACGGCATACCCATCCATCCCGGCACGAGGAAAATGAGGAATCGCTGTCTCTGCAAAAATGGTTTCTCCGCTAATCCGTCCCAAGGAATCAAGCAGCGCCACTTCTTCTGTTTCACATTGACTCTTCATATGTTGGGTCATTTTCTCTCGTGCTTCTTCCAACTCGATCATGTTTTAACCATCCTTTTTTATTTATTCACTGGTTTAATCGCAACGGCACAAACTTTATATTCAGGAATTGTGGCGATATCATCAAATACAGCATTGGTGATTTCGTTAACATTCCCATCTGGAAAATGGAATGTCATAAAGACTTCTTGCGGAAATACTCGATTTCCGACAGCCGCATAGGTTTCAATTTTGCCACGTCGAGAATGAACTTCAACTTTGTCACCTTCTTGGATTCCCAGAGCTTGTGCATCGACTGCATTTATCTCAATATAAGAGTGATTCGCTATTTGGTTAATCCCTTCCGTTCGTCCTGTCATTGCTCGGGTATTGTAATGGTAAAGCATTCGGCCTGTCGACATTAAATACGGGTACTCTTCATCTGGTAATTCTTGGGCTTGCTTATACGGAATTGCTTTAAATAAACCTTTCCCACGAGCAAAACTGCCCACATGCATAATCGGCGTACCTGGATCTGTCAAGCTACGACAAGGCCATTGTAAGCTCTCCTTCTCTAATCGTTCATAATTAATTCCACCAAACGAAGGCGTCACAGCTGAAATTTCTTTCATAATTTCTTTTGCAGATTCATACGCACAAGGATAGCCCATTCGTGTCATGACTTCACAAAAAATTTCATAGTCTTCTCGCGCTTGTCCTCTTGGTTCAACAGCTTTACGGACTCTTTGCACGCGCCGTTCTGTATTTGTAAATGTCCCGTCTTTTTCTGCATAACTGATGCCTGGTAAAACGACATCTGCATAAGCAGCCGTTTCGGTCATAAATAATTCTTGAACAACTAAAAAGTCTAAACTTTCTAAAGCTTGACGAACATGTCCTGTGTCTGGATCCGTAACAATTGGATCTTCTCCAAAAATATAAAGGCCTTTGACATTTCCTGCCGTTGCTGCTGGCAAGACTTTAGTAGAAGTTAAACCTGTGTTTCGATTTAACGGCACATGCCAAGCTTTTTCAAATTTGTCGATCACTTCTGGATTATTGACTTTTTGATAGCCTGGGAAATCATAAGGCATACAGCCCATATCGCAAGCACCTTGAACATTATTTTGACCTCGCAAAGGATTGACACCACAGCCTGGTTTTCCAACTTTACCAACCAACATTGCCAAATTAGACATACTCATAACACCCTCAGTTCCTGTCGAATGTTCCGTTACGCCTAAACAATAAATGATTGGTGCTTTCTCTGCTTTTGCATACATGCGTGCTGCTTGAATTAAATCTTCTGGATGAATATGACAAATTTCTGCGACTTTTTCCGGCGTATAATCAGCCACCATTTTTTCTAAATCTAAAAATCCTTCTGTCCGTTCTTCAATAAAATGGCGATCTGCTAAACCTTCTTTCAAAATCACATGCATCATGCCATTAGCAAATGCGACATTCGTTCCCGCCTGAACTTGTAAATGCAGTGCACTATCTTTCACTAAGTTAATTTTCCGCGGATCAACAACAACAACTTGTGTTCCTCTTTGGATGGCTTGGCGAATTTGCGCACCAATAACTGGATGAGCTTCTTCTGGATTGGAACCTACTAATAAAATCATGTCGACATCTTCAGTGATATCAGCAATAGGATTGGTCATCGCACCAGAGCCTAAGGTTTGGGCTAAACCATGGACCGAAGCCGAATGACAAACACGGGCACAGTTATCAACATTATTGGTACCAAAAGCAGCACGCACCATTTTTTGAAAGACATAATTATCTTCATTTGTTGCTCTAGAGCACGAAAAACCAGCAAGAGCATCCGCGCCGTTTTCTGCTTTAATTTCGTTAAATTTTGACGAAACAAGCGTTAAGGCTTCTTCCCAAGAAGCAGGTTCAAAAATGCCATTCCGTTTAATTAATGGCTCCGTTAAGCGATCTCCTGACCCAACAAATTTATATGAAGCAAATTTTCCTTTCACACAAAGTAAATTTTTATTAGCTGGTCCATCCAGGGGTTCAACACCCACCAAACGATTATTTTTAACGAGTAAATTCATCTGACAGCCTGTCCCACAATGCGGACAAGTTGTAGGAATTTTCTGGGTTTCCCATTTGCGGTACTCTTTCGTATCTTTTGCTGTTAACGCACCTGTAGGACAGGAAGAGACACAATTGCCACATGATTCACAGATAGATTGATCAAACGCCTGCCCATAACTTGGCATCATTTTTGTTTCAAAGCCACGATTAGCAATACTAAGTACATCTCTTCCCTGCCGCAATTGACAGACACGGGCACAACGACGACACATGATACACTTTTCTGGATCATAAGAGAAAAATGGATTACTGGTATCTTCTTGATGGCAAGGCATTCTTTTTCCCTCGGTAAAGCTAGTGGCATCAATCCCATAATCTAGCGCATACTGTTGTAATTGACAATCCCCGTTTTTTCCACAAGAAAAACATTCTAATTTATGATTACTCAATAATAAATCAAGAATAAAACGTCTGGAATCAGCAACTTTTTCAGAATGTGTTGACACAACCATGTCCTCTTGACAATGTGCCGTACAAGCAGTTGTTAAGCCTCCACGTCGACCGCCTTCCACCTCAACCACGCACATCCGACAAGAACCATCAGGTGCTAATTCCTTTAAATGACAGAGCGTTGGAATTTCAACACCTAGCCCTTTCGCTGCTTCGAGAATAGTAGTCCCTTTAGGCACAGTTACTTCTTGGTTATCAATAGACAACGTAACTGTTTGCGTATGCAACTTTGTTTTCATTTTTACCAACCTCCTTTGCTGGTGGCATAGATTTCTGTTTCAGCAGTCGTTTCAAATTCTTCTGGAAACAAAGCCAATGCACTCTTCATTGGATTTGCGACGGATTGGCCCAAACCACAAGCTGATAATCGCGTGACATGCGTGAGCATCTTTTCCAATCGCGGCAAATCACTAGCTGTTGCCTCGTTCCGATTAAATTTACTCAATAATTCCAAAATCCTAGTTGTTCCCAATCGGCAAGGGGTGCATTTACCACAGGACTCATGAGCAAAAAAGGCCGCCACGTGTACTAAATAGTCCACAACATTGACTGAATCATCCATTACTACAATTGCACCAGAGCCGACAGATAAGTCATGGGCCCATAAATCTTCGTAGGAATACAAACAATCCCTTAACGTTGCGACAGCACCAATTGGACCGGATTGTCCACCGAAGTGAATAAATTTTAATGATCGACCAGTTGCAGAGCCTCCGCCGTATTGCTCGCCATAAATTATTTCTTCTAATGGTGTTCCAAGGTTGACCTCGTATAAGCCCCGATTTTTAATATGTCCAGACAAACAAATTAGCTTTGTGCCGCCACCATCGGCAGTACCCATCTCTAAAAAGGCTTGTCCACCTTCTCGTAAAATTACAGGAACACTTGCAAATGATTCAACATTATTTACTAATGTTGGTTGCAAATATAAACCAACATCTGCTAAGTGTGGTGGTTTAACACGCGGCCGCCCCGTTTTTCCTTCAATTGAATTTAAAAGTGCTGAATTTTCCCCACAAATATAGGCGCCAGCACCAGAAATAATCGTAATATCATAATTGAATCCTTCAATTCCTAAAATGTTTTCCCCTAAAAAACCAGCTTGTCGTGCATTATCCAGTGCTTCTTGAAATGTTTTTTGGATTCTGCGATATTCTCCTCGCATATAAATATAACCTGCTTTTGCTGAAAATAAATAGCCAGCAATGATCATTCCTTCAATCACACTCAATGGATCTTCAGATAAAAGTACTTTATCCTTAAAGGTCCCTGGTTCGCCTTCATCAGCATTACAAACAATGTACTTTGTGGTTCCTTTTGCATGATAAAGATGGCGCCATTTTTTTCCTAAAGGATAGGCTGCTCCACCGCGACCTCTTAAGTGAGCAACATCTAGTTCGTTTAAAATTTCTTCATCCGATAGTGAAATTGCTCTTTTTAAACCATCAAATCCATCGTATTTACAATATTCAGCAACATCGGTCGCAGATTGCATTTTTCCCATTCTCTCTAATAACATTGGTTGGTTTCTCTTAAGCATTGACTCACCTCCTACAGTCCTTCATAGCAATCATTTTGTAAATGTTGAATTAATTGATAAATTTTCTCTTCTGTTAGTTGACTAAAAACGGTGTCCTTAATTTTAATTACTGGACCTAAATCACAAGCCCCGATACAAGGAATACTGTGATACATAAATAAGCCATCTGGTGTCGGCTGATTCTCTGGCACTTCTAAAATGGTTTCTAAAACTTCGGCAACCATCGCCCCACCAGTATAATGACACGGTGTGCTGTTACAAATCTTCAAGACATACTTCGCTTGCGGTTCCGTCTTTAAAATGGCATAAAAACTGACGATTTCATAGACTCGCGCTTCCGTTAAATGTAGATGCTCTGCAACTAATTGAGCTGTCTCCTGATCGATATACCCTTCTTCTGAAGCAAATTGTAATTCAATTAAAATATTTAAAATTCGTTGTGGATCAGCATCGTTTTCTAGAATAATCGCTTCTTTTTCAATTAAGCTTAATGCACACATTCCTTTTTATTCCCCCTTTTTAGTGAAACTTGAAGTTGTTCTCCTTGATAATAGATACGCAATTCTTTTGGTATTTCAGCAGATAGTAAACAAAAATCGGCTTTATCTATAACTTTTTTTGCTGATTCTTTTTGGCGATTCTGGTTATTCATCATAAGAAATAGTCCTGGCTGCACAACATTACGTAATGAATTTGATTCACAAATGATTAATGCTTGGGCCGGCACAGCTTTCAGAAATTGCTGAATGGCTTCCGCCAAATTTTCTTGAAAAACCTTCAATAGAAAAACTTTTTGACAGCCTGCAGCTAATAATTTCATGGTATCTTTATTGCCAATCGTCTCTTGCTCTTCTACTAATTCATAACCAGCTGTAATACTGGTACAAATTCCGCATCCTTTTGTGCCTCGTTGACACACCCCTCGTTGACCACTAATCGTAATAATCTTCAAGCCATAAATTGGATAGACTTCTTGGTACTGTTTAATAAGAGCTTCGGCTAATGTCGTTTTGCCACTATTCCGACCAGTAGAACCAATTTGAATCATGTTTGGTATCTCAATTGCCATAGAGCTCCTCCGTCTGAATCGTTTTCTCAACTCTTGGTTTGACAGTTGCTGGTTTTGTCATAAAGATCAATGGTACGGCCATAAAAAGACTGCCCCCTACTGCATTGCCTAAAAATACCCATAATGTATTCTGCAAATAATCCCACCAACTGATTGTGGTACTTTGTGAAAAAATTGCCGCTGGAATAATAAACGCATTGGCGACCACGTGTTGAAACCCACAAACAACGAAAACCATGACAGGAAACCATAAGCCAAACATTTTACCTAAATATGATTTTGCCAACGCTCCGAGATAAACCGCTAAACAAACAAAAATATTACAGCCAATCCCTGAAACAAAAGCAACTAGCGGTGGATCAGCAATTTTCGCCTGAGCAACTGCGACTGTTTTATCCAGAAACGCACCTTCAGTTAACCCAACAATATGGCCAAATAAATACGCCACAAGAAATCCGCCTAGACAATTGGTCAATAAAACAACTATCCAGTTATAACAAAGAGCGCCCACTCGAACCTTTTTCTGTAATACGCCTAATGTCATTACCATCATATTGCCTGTTGCTAACTCACCACCAACAAAAGTAAGCGCTATCAATCCAACTGGAAATAAAGCTCCACCCAGAAAGTTGTTAAAACTTCCCCATTCTGTGGGGGCAGTTCCAGTGATACGAATAAACGCCAAGTAACCCAGTGCAATACAAAAACCAGCCATGATGCCTAAAATACAGAGTCGAACAAACGATAATTTACCTTTCATTTCTGCCTTATCACCTAAGCTTGCAACTATTTCTTCACTACTGAAAAAATCCATTACGATTCCTCCTTTTTATCGATACCACTGAGACAATTCTTCTTTTCGATTGACATTTTTAAGTTGATTCTCTTTTGATAGTTGCACCGTTTTTACAGATAGACGCTCAAATTCTTGGCGAACCTGATAGTTATTTTGCGCAAGCTGTTTTTGAAATGTTGGTAAACAAGAACATCGATAAAAGCCAAATAATGGTTCTTGACGACCTTCAAAGTCAAAGATTGTTACTTGATTTTGTCCACGCTTAGAGGCTAACTGATACACAAGTTTAGGAGAAAAAGTTGGTATATCACAGGCAATTACAAACACTTCAGCTTTCTGAGTATAGTTCATTGCTGTCACAATCCCACCTAATGGCCCCTTTCCAAGATACATATCTTGAATGATTGTGCATTTTCTAAACGCCTTAGGAAATTTTTGACTATCATTCGTTACTAAAATAACCTCTTCGAACAGTTCCATTAACTTTTCAGCTGTTTGCAAGATCACGTATTGGCCTTGAATTTTCAATAATGCTTTATCAAATCCCATCCGTGAACTTTTCCCGCCGCATAACAGCACTGCTGTACAATCAGCAATAATTTTCGCCACCCCTTTACCATAATTTTTATTAGTTCAAAAAAATATTTTTTAGTCATGTATTAAGTCTATTATAAGACATCCCTCGTACAAGTCAATTCCTTTTAAAAAAAAAGAACGAGAAAAAGAGTCGCTCTTTTTCTCGTTCTATCTTATTCATCTGTTTGACGTTTTATTTCTTCAATCTCAATGCGTAATGATTTTCGTTTCTCAATGGCGACATAAACCAAGCCAATCAAAAAGGGTAACACAAAGCTACCAAATCGATACAGTAAAACAGATGCTACAGCATCAACATTGCCGACCAATGGTTTAAACAACAATAAGTAAACAAATTCAAATGGACCAATGCCAGCAGGTGTCGGAATAACTCCTGAAAGAATAACAGCAAAACTGGTAAAGGACATCACTAATAATAAATCAATATTCGGGTGATTTTCTACTAAAACAATGTAAGGAATAATGTACCAAAATAATAATTTAAATACATTCCATGAAAAGATTCGAAGCAACGCTGAGCGATCTTGTGTAATTGTTTGGACAGCTGCACGCAAGGAATAGATTTGTAAATTACAATTATCCACCCAATCTCTTAGTTTTGGTCGTTTAAACCAACGATTGGCAAACTTAACCAATAAAACTTGCAACTTTAAGCTACTAGATAAAATAAGTAATGCTGCAATTATTACTAATGTTAAAATAACACCTGCTAAAATGAACGGAATCATCTTAGGCGCATTTTCATAAAACAGGGAAAATTGAATAATCAAACCAATAATTGCTAAAAAAATCACGGCTGCTTTGTACATAATCATATGTAATGCCGTTATCCCCACACTTTTAGAAACAGGAATTCCCTTTTTCTTATAAAAATAAATTTCTGAAAGCAAGGTTCCCGTGCCAAATGAAATAATCCGATAAAATGCTACATAACAAGAAGTAAAAAAACCATCCACTGTTGTAAAGTCTTTGTTAAAATAACGAGCTATTTCCTTGATTGAGCGCCCTTCTGCAAATTGATAAACTACTCCAAAAAAAATAACAGCAATCAGCACCAGCCAACTCGTTTCCATCAGTTGAGCAAAAATATCACTTAATGAATTATCCATGACATAAAAGATTACGCCTAAAACGATAATCATTAACAACATATTTAAGCCAATTTTTACTTTTCCTTTCATCGCTTCTCCTTTTTTGTTCTTACTTAAACGTTAGATAGATGCAACTAATCATCGCGATTACGCCAATTGAATAACACAATGCAAAAACTGGTTTTTGGGTTTTATGATGAAATTTCTTTTGTCCCATTAGCCCACCTAGACCGCCACCGACAAGTCCTATCGTCAATAAGCGGCGTTCTGGAATACGCCAGTCCCCACGTTTTGCTTGTTTTTTATCATAACCCATCATACTAAACAATACTAAATTAATGACGAGGAAATAAATGATTACTATCCACTGAAGCATTCTTTCTGGCCTCCTAACTAGTTACTGTACTAGGATACCTTGTTCTGATTCTAATTGCAAAAAATTTTTCAATGACTCATGAAACTACAACAGGAAAGTAAGTTCTCGGTTGCCCGTTTTCTTACTTTCCTATTGAGTGTCTCATTTATTTTGCATTTAATTCAGCAATTTTAATAATCACATTGGTCGCTTTTTCCATGGCTTGTAATGAAACAAATTCAAAACGGCCATGCATATTTTCGCCACCAGCAAAGATATTTGGTGTGGGAATCCCTAAATAAGAAATTTTTGAGCCATCCGTTCCACCGCGAACAGGTTCAATAATTGGTTGAATTGACAATTCTTCCATTGCTTGTTTAGCAATTTCGACAATGGACATATCTTTTTCAATCACTTCTCGCATATTATAGTATTGATCAAATAAATCAACTTTGATTCGTTCTTCATCAAATGGTGCATTCAATGTTTGCTGAATTTCTTTAATTTTAGCTTTACGTGCTTCAAAAATCTCGCGATTGTGATCGCGAATAATATACGTCATTGTAGCTTCTTCTGGCGTTCCAGCAAACGCTGCTAAATGATAAAAGCCTTCTTCACCTGCTGTTTTTTCTGGAACTTCGTCAGCAGGTAAGGCATTATGGAAATCAATTCCTAATTGTAACGCATTAATCATTGTATTTTTGGCTGTTCCTGGATGAACGTTTTTCCCTTGAATTGTAATTTCTGCTTGCGCCGCATTAAACGTTTCAAATTGTAATTCACCTACTGGTCCGCCATCCATTGTATAAGCAAAATCCACGTTAAATTGAGCGACATCAAATTTGTCGGCACCTACACCAATTTCTTCGTCAGGACCGAAAGCCACACGAATGGTGCCATGTTTAATTTCTGGGTGATTAATTAAATATTCCATGGCTGTCATTATTTCCGCAATACCTGATTTATCATCAGCCCCTAATAAAGTGGTACCATCTGTTGTGATAAGTGTTTCACCACGATAATTTTTTAAGTTAGGAAAGTCTTTCGTATTTAAAGTGAATTTGCCTTCTTTATCTAAAGGAATCGTTGATTCTCCGTCATAGTTCTCAACAATTTGCGGAGAAACATTCACTGCATTAAAATCAGCGGTATCCATATGGGCAATAAAGCCGATTGAACGAACGTCTTTCTCCACGTTACTAGGTAACGTAGCAATCACAAAACCATTTGTTTCGTTATAAATAACATCGCTCATTCCTAATTCTTCTAATTCTTTTTTTAAGGTTTGTGCAAAGGCTACTTGTGTTTGTGTTGATGGTGTCGTTGTGCTTGTTGCATCTGAGCGTGTTTCTGTTTTCACATAGCGTAAAAAACGAGGTAATAAATTTTCATACATAAAAGAACACTCCTTTAATCTTCATTTTTTATTTAAAACGAAATGGGTTGGTATTCGCTTCTGATTCAAAAATGGATACAGCCCACTCATTTTCTTGTTTCCATTGATTCATTAATTCCACAAGTTTTGGCTTACAAAGCGCTTCAATGTAATGACCAGGATCGATAACTGGTAAATCTTCAGCAATCATGTCATGTGCCGTATGATAATACACATCACCAGTAATATAGACATCGGCTTGTTTACGTAATGCATCATGATAGAACTTTTCACCACTTCCACCACAAATGGCTACCCGTTGAATCATTTTAGTATCATCTTTTGCAATGACCCGCAAGCCGTCCAATTGGAAAGCTTCCTTGACTTGCTGTACAAAATCAGAGAGCCTCACAGGCTTGTCTAATACTCCAACCCGACCTAAACCAAATTCTTTTGATTGATTTTCAATGGTATAAACATCATACGCCGGTTCTTCATAAGGATGCGCCTGTAACATAGCTGAAAGAACTTGTTCTTGCTTAGTTTCGGGGAAAATCACTTCGATTTTTGCTTCTTGGACGACACTTTCTTGACCAATTTCGCCAATCGTGGGATTTGCTCCTTGTGTTGGTGTAAAACGTCCTGTTCCAATTAAAGAGTAACTTGTTTTAGAATAATCACCTTGAGATCCGGCGCCAGCTAGACCTAAAGCTTCTCTCATTTGCGGAGCTTCATCAATTGGCACAAAAACGGCTAATTTTTTATAAGGAACAGTATGTGTTTTAGTTAAAAAGGTGGTCTGTTTAATTCCCAATAATTCACAAAACCAATCATTTAGCCCATTGTCAATAATATCCATGTTAGTATGCGCTGCGTAAACAGCAATATCGTGTTTTAATAAATCAGCGTACATTTTTTCTTGAAAATTATCTGTGGTTAATCGCTTAACTGGGCGGAAAATAGGTGGGTGTTTCGCAATAATTAAATCAACCTGCTTCTCAATTGCTTCTGCAACGACCTCAGGACGAACATCTAAGGTAACCATCACATTTTCAATTGGTTTATCTAATGTACCAATGTGCAAGCCCACAGGATCTCCCGTTTCTGCTAACCATTCGGGACAATAGTCATTGAAGCGTCGAATCAATGTCTTACCGTTCACAGCCATTGGCCAGTACCTCCTCAATTAATTGTTGGTCTTGCTGTAGTTTCGCTTGCTTTTCAATATGTTCTCCACTTGCTTTTGCTAGTTGTGCAAGAACAGTTTTGCGCTGTTTTAATTCTCGTTGCCATTTTTTAGTAAAAACCGGTCCTTGTTTTTTAATTAAAACTGGCCCAAATAGTAATTCTTGGTCCGTATAAGAAACGGATTGCTCTGTTTTTTCGGCTACGATAATTTCATACAATTTACGGTTTTCTTCCACGATTGTTTCATCAATAATACTGTAGTCATTTGCCATTAACCAGCGGCGTAAAGTTGGTTCACCAATATTCGGTTGTAAAACAAGGCGTTCCTTCCCTGTTAAACGATTTTTTTTGCGTCCAGCTTCTAAAATATCTCGGATTAATGTGCCGCCCATTCCACAAATACTAATGACGTCTATTTGATCTTCAGGTTCAATTGCATCTAGCCCGTTCGCTAAACGTACGATAATTTTATCCGTCAAATTGGATTTACTGACTTGGGTTTTGGCAGATTGATAGGGGCCTTCCACCACTTCCCCAGCCACAGCAAAAGACAGTTTATTTTCTAACATTAAAGCAACTGGTAAATAAGCATGGTCTGAACCAATGTCTGCTAAGCGACTTCCTCTAGGGATTAAATCACCAACCGTTGCGAGACGTTTTGATAATTGATTTTCATTCATATTTTTGATTCCTCCGTTGCTTATTATACCATTGTCAATTGAAGATGAAAACTTACACATTCGTGCAATCTACTGTTTCCTCTCCTTAATCATTTAAAAAAAAGAACCCCCTTCAAAATCAATTTCATAACTTTGAAGAGGGCTGTCATTATTGCTATAAAGAGCATTCTCCTTATATTAATAATAGGGAAAACATTTTTAATTAGGCATTTGCCAACCAGTTTTCAACTTCTGCTAAGGCATCCGCAATCCCTGCTGGATTTTTCCCACCAGCTTGAGCCATATCAGGACGACCACCGCCGCCACCGCCAACTTTTGGCGCAATTGCTTTGATTAAGTCACCGGCTTTTAAGCCTTTTCCGTTCATGTCTTTTGTCATAGCCGCTAACAAGCTTACTTTTTCATCTTGTGCAGTTGCTAGAACTAGTACATCAGACAATTCTTTTTGTTTCCATTGGTCAGCCAATTGGCGTAATTGATTCATGTCTTTAACATTGACTTGAGCGGCAATATAACGAACACCATTGATGTCTTTGACATCTTTAAAAATGTCACCAGCTTGTTGGTTCGCTAATTTGCCTGCCAATTGTTCGTTTTCTTTTTGTAGATCACGTAATTGTTGTTGCAATTGCTCTGTTTTCGTAACCACTTCTTTTAATTGAGGTGATTTAACTAATGTAGCAATCTCTTTCAATTGACGTTCTTCTTCTTGTAAAAGTTGATACGCTTCTTTACTCGTCACTGCTTCAATACGGCGTACTCCTGCACCAATTCCAGATTCAGAAACAATTTTGAAAATCCCGATATCTTCTGTATTAGCAACGTGTGTTCCACCACATAATTCGATAGAGTAATCCCCAATATTAACTACACGGACTTCTTTGCCATATTTTTCGCCAAATAACGCCATTGCGCCCATGTTTTTCGCTGTATCAATATCTGTTTCAATTGTGACAACAGGAATAGCTTCCCAGATTTTTTCGTTAACGATGGCTTCCATCCGCGCTAGTTCTTCTGATGTAACTTGCCCAAAATGAGTAAAGTCAAAACGTAGATGTCCTGGTGCAACTAATGAGCCTGCTTGGTTGGCATGCTCCCCTAACACATCTTTTAAAGCACGATGCAATAAATGGGTTGCCGTATGATTTTTCAAAATACGTGTCCGCATCCGTTCGTCCACTTGCAATTGATAAATTTGACCTTCTGCTAATGGCGCCAAAACTTCTACTTTGTGTAAAAATTGACCGTTTGGTGCTTTTTTCACATCCACCACGTTGGCAACGACTTCCCCTGCGGTATTTTTTACATAGCCGCGGTCAGCAATTTGTCCACCCATTTCAGCATAAAATGGTGTTTCAGCAAAAATTAATTCGGCTGTTCCTGCAGATGCTTCATTTACTAGTGCGTCACCTTGAATAATAACAAATAATTCACTATCATGTGTTAATTCTGTATAGCCAACAAATTTACTTTCTACTTTAATATCTGTTAATAAAGCAGATTGAACACCCATTGAAGTTTCTTTACTGCGGGCAGAACGAGCACGTTCACGCTGTGCTTCCATTTCTGTTTCAAACCCAGCATGGTCGACTTTCAAGCCTTCATCTTCTGCAACTTCTTCCGTTAATTCTACGGGGAAGCCAAAAGTATCATAAAGTTTGAAGATAATTTTTCCATCTAATGTATCGCCTTTTGCATCTTTAACTTCTTTAATAACCTCATTTAACATGCTTAAACCTTCATTGATGGTTTCATGGAAACGTTCTTCCTCTGTCCGAACCACTTTTTCGATGAAGTCTTTTTGTTGTAATACTTCTGGATAGTAGCTTACCATGATTTCGCCAACAACAGGCACTAATTTGTATAAAAAGGCTTCATTAATGCCTAATTTTTTCCCGTGCATTACCGCACGACGTAATAAACGACGTAACACATAGCCACGACCTTCATTTGAAGGAAGCGCACCATCACCAATTGCAAAGGATAAAGCACGAATATGGTCAGCAATCACTTTAAAGGAAACATCCGTTTGTGGTGCATCTCCATATTTCACGTTAGTTCCTAAAGCTTCTACCGCATGAATGATTGGCATAAATAAATCAGTTTCAAAATTTGTTGGTGCATCTTGAATGATAGATACAACACGTTCCAAGCCCATGCCCGTATCAATGTTTTTATGTGGTAATGGTTCGTACGTATCTTCTGGTGTATGGTTAAATTCAGAGAACACTAAGTTCCAAATTTCTAAATAGCGTTCATTTTCGCCACCAGGATAATTTTCTGGATCATCTTCTGGAATATCTAAAAATTCTTCGCCGCGATCATAAAAGATTTCCGTATCCGGACCACTAGGACCAGCACCGATATCCCAGAAGTTATCTTCTACATCAATAATATGGTCTTCAGATAAACCAACTTCATCACGCCAAATGCGTTTTGCTTCTGTATCTTTCGGATAAACAGTCACATATAATTTTTCTGGGTCAAAAGCAAGCCATTCAGCACCAGTTAAAAATTCCCAGGCCCAGTGAATCGCTTCATTTTTAAAATAATCTCCAATTGAGAAGTTCCCTAACATTTCAAACATTGTATGATGACGAGCCGTTTTCCCAACATTCTCAATATCATTTGTACGAATAGATTTTTGAGCATTCGTAATTCTTGGATTTTCTGGCACAACAGAGCCATCAAAATATTTTTTCAAGGTTGCAACACCAGAGTTAATCCATAATAATGTCGGATCGTTTACTGGTACTAAAGAAGCACTTGGTTCTACTGAATGTCCTTTAGACTTAAAGAAGTCTAAATACATTTGACGAACTTGACTACTTGTTAATTCTTTCATTGATTTTCCTACTTTCTATTAATAATTAACTATTTATGTTTTGTACCCTCTTAAGCGGCAGACTGTGAACAAAAAAAACACCATTGCAGTCAAGGACGATTGCTCGCGGTACCACCTTGATTGCAATGATGTTGGATCATTACCTCTTAAGCTCTATAACGCAGAGTCGCGTTGATATTTCTATCAAGTCCATCTAAAGGGAGCAAGTAAATTTATCTGATGCCCTTCTCTCAGCAATGAACGGCTTTCTGTGATCAAAATAAGATTCCTCATATCCTTTAGCTTATAGTCAAAAGTATAAGAAAGATCTGCTAAAAAGTCAATTGTTTTCGTAGGAATCTTTCCTTACTGAGCTGTTTCAAATAACGTTTGCTCTAAATAAGGCAAAATTTGTTCATTTATTTGATACCCTTTTCCCCAAGAGGTTGTAATAATCTCTTCGTTCATACCTGCATCACTAAATTTTTGTTTCACTCGTTTACATACGAAAGACAGCTGCGATTTTGTAGAAGCATCTGGTTCTTTCTGCCAAAGCAAGCGACAAATTTGATCACGATCCAACCCTTCGTGGGCATGCTGATACAAGATTTTTAAAAAGCGTTGTTCGTTTTTTGTAAAGCGAATCTTTTTTACTTGGTCATCAAGTAGCTCGGCTGTGACTTCGGCAAAACTTTGATCGACAGTGTCAATTTTTTCACGAATATCTTCCAATGAATCTTTGAGGCCTAACCACCGGATAATACCTCTTTCCTGCCAAATCTCCGCTTCACGTTTATTACACATCGATTGTGAACGTCGATAAATCGGCTTCTCTAACGATGAAAGACTTCCTAATAATCTCAAGCAATCGTTCTGAGATAGTGTTTCGCTTAATACAATTGCATCAAAATAATTAAAAAAAGTTAACTCATGTTCTATAGTTTCTTCACAGCAGTTCGTACAAAAGACTTCATAATTTAAATGTTGTAATTGCTGCTGAAATGTTTGCTCAACTAAAATGTTCTTTGTTAATACCAAAATCCTTCTCATTTCTTCTTTCCTCCTAGAACTCTTTCTGCTACCAATAACTAAACGCACCAATCAAAATACGTTACCAAATCGCGTGTTTTCTCCATCGATTGGTTAATAAACACCTTTTTATCTTCATCTCTCTTCGCTCCTTTATTCTTTATTTTGGTGGTTATTTATATTATATTAGAAAATGATTTTTTTTGTGTGTAAAATTTTTTTATCCTCCGTAAAAAAAAATGAATTTCCTTTAATATCAACTAATAAAGCTGATTTTTTAACAAAAAAAGTGCCGAAACTTCCTACTTTTTGCTAAAACACGCCAAAAATTCTGTAATTTTATTATTTTTTTCTTGAGAAAACATCAAAATGTTGATGTTTAATACTAACATTTTGATGTTTTCGACAAAAATCTTTACAATTAATCGGTAATTTTCTCTACTTTTAACGATAACTACTTTTAAAAAAGAGTTATTTTAAAAGTGACTTAAATATTTATCATATAAAAAGTAAGGGACTAAAATCTTTACGATTCTAGTCCCTTACTTTTTATAATCTACAACGTTTTTAGTTAGAAGAATTCTTTTTTGCTTTTCTAGCAGAACGATCTTTTTGACGACGTTCAATTTTACGTTTTTTCTTATTGCTGTCTTCAATTGCCCAATTAATTTTTTTCTTGTATCCTGGTTTAATTTTTTTCTTTTTCTTTTTCACTAAACCAATTAACGTTGGGTCTAATTCTTCTCGAGATTTTTCTCGTTTTGTTCGACGGTTGCGATCATACGTCTCTACAATCTCACCATTTTTAATTTCTTTTGGTTTGAAAGAAACACCTAACTGCTCAATCTGAGTAATCGCTTCATCATCTGCTGGTGAATATAATGTTATGGCAGTCCCATTCAATCCATTACGTCCTGTGCGGCCAACCCGATGGATAAAGAAGTCCAATTCATGTGGAACTTCTGCATTGATGACATGTGAAACCCCTTCAATATCAATCCCACGTGCGGCTAAATCAGTAGCTACTACATATTGGTAGTCAAGATTTTGAACTTGACGCATCACACGTTTTCTTTCGCGTGGTGTAATGTCTCCATGAATTTTGGCAACTTTTAGGCCCTGATCTTTTAAGTAATCGGTGATTTCATCAACTCTTTGTTTAGTATTTGCAAAAACAATCGCTAAATAAGGATGCCCGATAGTCAATAATTGATAAATTATTTGATTGCTGTTTTTTCCTTTGGTGGAAATCAACCAATTGTCAATTGTTTCTGAAATAACTGCTTTTGGTTTGATATGTTCAATCACTGGATTTTCTAAATATTTTTTTAAAAATGGTCGTAATTTTTCTGGAATGGTTGCAGAAAAAACGAGCATTTGTAATTTTTCTGGCAAACGACCCGCAATTTGATCGACTTCTGCTAAAAAGCCCATATCTAATGTCATGTCTGCTTCATCGACAACAAAGGCAAAAGCCGTATGCACTTTCAAGGCTTGTTCATTCATCATATCTAAAATACGCCCTGGTGTACCAATCACCACATGAGGTTGCTGATGCTTTAATTTATTTAATTGACGTTGTTTATCTGTTCCGCCAACAAAATTTGACACTCGAATTTCTGGTTGACTGAAACGAGCCAGTTGCTGCGCTTCTTGATAAATTTGATTGGCTAATTCACGACTAGGCGCAGTAATCACAATTTGTACTTCGTCGATAGTTGGCTTAACTTTATCCATTAATGGAAGTAAAAAAGTATGCGTCTTTCCACTTCCTGTTTGCGATTGTCCAATGACACTTTTCCCTTTCTTAATGATTGGGATTAATTTTTCTTGGACTTCTGTTGGTTCTTCAAACCCTTTTTCTGCGAGTGCTTCGTTGATAAAAGGTTGAAATTGAAATTGTTTAAATGAAGGCACTTGCCTCACCTCTTCTCGTTAAATTCTTTATGCACTTTGGCATTATAACACAAAAACAACTTTTACTCACCTGCTGATTCCTTTGTTTTCGCAACTTCTAATGTACTGACTGTATAAGTATGGCTGGCTTTTTCATAAAACAAACGCCGTTTTTTACGAATCAAGGTTAACAAAACGTTGATCAAAAACAGTAAATATAAAATTAAACAGAACAAATACAGAAGCAGTGACACCATTTGCAACATCCGATTAGAAGAATTCAATAAATCAGTGGCATTGGCTAGATAAATACTAATTAAACCATACACAAAATACAAATAACCGTAGCGAACAAACAAGGCTTTTAAACGAATTTTTTCATGTCCTGTTTCAACCACCCGAATGCGAACAACTTTTTTCCCTAACGTTTGACCATTTGTCAGTTTCATCATGACGATAAAGACCGCAAACACCATGATAAAGAACCACATCCGATCTGAAAAAATCGGATAATTGGTTGCCCAATTTTTATAAGCTGGAATGAAATTTAGTCCAAAAACGAGCAGGCCTTGCACAAAGCCAATCACCAACCAATCAATCCCCCATGCAAAGAAACGTCTCAACAGGCTAACTGTCTGCCCTTTTTCATAAGAGGTGGCATCAATTTCTTCTCGTGTTGGCAATAAAAAGGTAAAGAGTGGCGTCAACCAATAACCGACCATGCCTCCGACGGTATTATTAATTAAATCATTGACATCCGCCAAGCGATACGAACGTGGATAAATAAAATAAAGGCCAGATAACTGTGTTAATTCAAAAAATAATGACAATAAAAAACTCGCAAGAACTGTTTTTAAAAATGAACATTTGAAATAATACCGTAAATACACACCAAAAGGTAAAACTAATAAAACATTAAACAGTGGTTCTAAAACGGCATGTTGTTTTAATGCTGGCAAATACGTACTAGGATCTTTGATCGAAAAAACAGTTTCGTTTAAAATCCCTGAAATAAAATGAAAAGGCCGCAGTTCCATTGTTGGTCCTGTGTATTGAGCCACTTCTGCTCGAGATGGCAACGGTAAAATTACCAAGAAATAGGCACATAATAAATAAAAAACAAATGAATACAAAATCATTGCTCGTGTCCAAACAAATGAACCATATTTGCGGTATTCATAGATTAATAATGCCCCAGAAATAAAAAATGCTAGAAACGGGAAAATAATGATTGCCCATTTAATTGGTTCGCTATATACTGCCATAAAAATCCCTCCAAGATAAACAATTTCAAGTATGAATGCCTCAATAACACTATACTTGTTTCTAAAAAAATGTACCAACAATAAATTTTATTTTGCAAATCCTCTCCTTTGCAGTATCATTAAGAAAAAGGAGGACGTTCTCATGTTACAGCCATATTTTGCGTTTGGAGTGCCGCTATTTTTACTTGTGCTCTACTTACTCTTTGCACTGATTCACCGTCAAACAACGATTCATTATTTACGGTTTATTTTGTTACTTATTTCAACATTTCTCATGGTTTTTAGTTTCCAAGTATTGCAAGAATCATGGACCATCAACCCTGAAACGTTAAAAGATGCCGCTTATTCTCCGCAATGGTTATGGATTCCTTTAGGTATCGGGTTAATCCTCACACTTTACAACGCTTGGCACGGCCTTCGTACAATGATAAAATACAAGACCGATAAACATTAGTAAGAGTCTAGGACGATGGTTGTGTCCTAGACTCTTACTGTCTCATCATTCAAATGAAATTTAATTTTTCTTAACAAACTCTGATTTTAACTTCATTGGACCAAAGCCATCTACCTTACAATCGATGTTATGATCACCTTCCACTAAACGAATGTTTTTCACTTTTGTGCCTTGTTTAATTGCGCCACTGGCACCTTTAACTTTCAAATCTTTGATTACAGTAACACTGTCACCATCCGCTAAAAGATTGCCATTTGAATCCTTAACTACTAAGCCTTCTTCTGCAACTTCTTCTGTTGGTGACCATTCATGACCGCATTCTGGACAAATAAATAATCCGCGATCTTCATAGGCATATGCCGACCCACATTCAGGGCAGTTTGGTAATTGCTCTGTCATTAACGTTCTCCTTTGTAAAAAATAATTCTTTTTCATTTTACCTTATTTTCTAGTGAATGAAAAGTAGTCCTAATGATTTATCAACGTCCGATAACTACTTTCTAATTACTTATTTATTTTTGCGCCCACTCTTGGCAAGCTGCTTGGATTTCTTGGTAAATCACTTCAATTTCAGCCGCATCACGTGCATTAGCGCCACTTGCCAAAGGATGGCCGCCGCCATGATGTTTTTTAGCAATTGTATTAATGATTGGCCCTTTGGAACGTAACCGAACGCGATAATAACCTTCCGGCTGTTCAACAAAGATTGCCCATGAGAGAACATCTTCAATTTTTCCTGGCATTGAAACAATGGCTGCCGTTTCAGAATCGACAATATCATAACTGTTTAAAATACTTTGTGGTAAAACGACACGAGCAGCGCCATTTGCGTCGATTTCTAAATTTTGATAAATATAACCCGCTAATTTAGCAACCTTTAAAGGCATTTGGTCTAACTCACGATTTAAGTCTGCTGCATTAAAGTTAAACGTACGCAATTGCGCAGCGACAGCGAGTGTATGCGCCGAAGTGGAAGGATAAAGAAAACGTCCTGTATCCCCCACAATCCCAGCATACAATAAACGAGCTGCATTATCTGTCATCGTTAATTCTGCTAAATGCTGTTGCCAAAAATCAACAATAATTTCACTACAACTACTTGCATTTGTATTCACCCAAACTAAATCTCCATAAGGTTCATCATTCGGATGATGATCGATTTTAATTAATTGATCGCCTAAAGAAAAACGCGCATCACTAATTCGTGGAGCATTTGCAGTATCTGTTACAATGACTAATGCACCTCGATAGACATCGTCAGTAATAACGTCCATTTCAGCTAAAAACTCTAAGCCTTCCACTGGTCCGCCTACTTGATAAATATTTTTTTCAGGAAAGCTCGCTCTTAAGAGTTCTGCTAACCCAACCTGTGAGCCAATTGCATCTGGATCCGGCCTTTGATGTCTATGAATAATAATTGTTTCATATTGTTTAATTGCTGCCATAATTTCTTTTACTACGTCCATTCTTTGTAGCCTCCTACGTTCTCTCCATCACTTGGCAAACAACAATTGCTTTTGCCACAATGACATTTTCTAAATAAACTTCAATATCTAATTTTGCAGAGCGACGACCAATTTCTAAAATCCGTGGACGAATGTCCAATTCACTTTCCAACTGGATTAGCCGCAAATAATGTAGATTCACTTGTTCAATTAGTACATTTCTTTTTTGATTCATCAACATTGTTCGTTGTGTCACGTTAGAAATAATTTCACTTAGGACACCGAACGAGATAGTACCAACACTGTTAACCATTTGGGGCGCAACCGAAAAACGAAAACGGGTTGTTTCTTTGCCATTTTCTTCAACAGGCATCACTTCCCCGGAAATTTGATCTGAAATTGTATCTGCAATTTGTGGTTGTCGTTGCACCAATTGCATAGCTTTCATCACATCTTGGCGAGAAACAATCCCAACAAGCGCTAAATCATCTTCCACCACCGGCATGACTTCTAGACCATCCCAAATCATTTGATGACTGACACTCGCTACACTCATCATCTTTTTCACAACATTGGGGTCCTTTGTCATGACTTTATCCACGGTTAAATGTTCACTTTTACCAATGACATCTTTGGCTGTGACAATCCCCACTAAACGTAATTTCTTATTTACTACTGGGAAACGAGAATGATGGGTACTTTCAGATAATGCCTGATAATCTGCAATCGTTTGAGTTGTCAACAAATAATTGGTTTTTTCAAGCGCTGTATAAATATCACTGACGAGTAAAATGTCTTTTTTAATCAGCTGATCACTTAAAGCACGGTTAATCATAGTAGCCACAGTAAATGTATCGTATGTGGTTCTCAAGACAGGCATACCCAGACGATCTGCTAACTGCGCAATCTCTTCAGATGTTTCAAATCCACCTGTAATTAAAACGGCTGCCCCATTTTCTAAAGCAAGCTTTTGCACACCTTGGCGGTTACCAACAATCATTAAGGATCCGGGAGTAATATATCGCGTCATCGCGGTTTCTGTCATCGCACCAATTACAAATTTATTAAGGACTTTGTCTAGACCAGAGCTACCGCCTAACACATCCCCTTCAATAATCCGGACCACTTCACCAAATGTTAATTTTTCAATATGTTTTTTTAACTTCCGCTCAATTCGTATCGTACCAACACGTTGAATGGTGGAAACAAGCCCAATATTTTCTGCATCTTTGATGGCCCGATACGCTGTTCCTTCACTAACACTTAAACTTTTGGCAATGCTTCGAACAGAGATTCGATCGCCAATTGGTAATTCTTCAATATGTTTTAAAATTTGATCATGTTTCGTCGCCATAATTTCCTCCTAAACTAGGATCGTCTCTCCTGGGTTTAATACTTTCCCGCCAACTACTTGCTCTACGAATATTGCTGGATTTTGTTGGATAACAGGAAAGGTATTGTAATGAATTGGAATGGTTATTTCGGGATTTAAGTAAGAGACTGCTTCTAGCGCATCCTCTGGTCCCATCGTATAATTATCGCCAATTGGTAAGAACGCTACATCAATGGATTTGTCTTTTGCAAAAAGGCGCATATCTGAAAACAACGCCGTATCACCAGCGTGATAAATTTTTTTATCTTCTGCTTCTAAAATAATCCCACTTGCTTCGCCCATGTAGGTCATTACGCCGTCTATTTCATAACCGGAACTATGCAAAGCTGGCACAAATTTAACCGAACCAAAAGGAAAGACATAACGCCCACCTAGATTCATTCCATGCGCTTTTACCCCTTGCGACTGTGCATACGTAGCCACTTCAGCTATCGCAATAATCGTTGCCTTGTTGGCTTGAGCAATTGCTAGCATATCGCCAATATGATCGCTGTGTCCGTGGGTGATTAAGATGTAATCAGGGTGTAAATCTTCAAGTGAAACGTCCGCTAAAGGGTTGCCATTAATAAAAGGATCAAATAAAAGGTTCGTGCCGTCGTTTAGACGAATTTCAATACATGAATGTCCATGTCCTATCAGTTCCATTTGTATTCCTCCTACGGTATTTTCTACACACTCTTATGATAATTAATCGTCAAATTCATTCTTAAAAGTAGTACAGTTTAGTACAGTTTACTTTCTTTATTGTAACAGAGAATTAGAAATATACAATCGCATTTGCTTATTTTCTTAGCTAGTAAAGAAACAGACGAGAAAAATCATGAATCTTTCTCGTCTGCTTCTTTTTACTTATTTGGTTTTACTTATTTGGTTGTTTTCCGAAAACGTAAAATCGTTAATATAAAGGCCGCCACACATAATAGAAAGGCGACAAAAAAGGTTTCACGCATTCCCACAATAAATATATCTGGGCGATTAGCCAGATACGTGGTTACTCGTTCACCATAGGCTTCGCTCATACCACGATATAAAATGGTCGTTGACAACGCAATCCCAATGACCATCCCTAAGTTTCTAGCAAAAGAATTCATACTTCCTGCTACACCTAAATCTTGCTTTTCAACACTGCTCATAACCATTGTATTGTTTGGAGACTGGAAAAGTGCATTTCCCAAGCCCATAATGGCTGTTGCAATCACATAATACCAGATAGGCGAATTCATATCTAAAAACATATACATTAACGACGTACAGCACAAGAGCAACAATCCGCCAAATGTTAAAATACCTGGGCCAATTTTATCCGTCAAATAGCCACTCAGAGGAGCCCCAACCACCATTAATAAAGGAAATACCATCATTAATAGACCAGCATAACTAGCACTTAGTTTGCGTGCATCCTGCAAATAAAATGGAATGACAACATTTACAAAAAAGTTTGAGGCAAAAATTAAAACGGCGGACAATAAACTTAAAGTAAAAATTTTGTTTTTAAAAATTGCGAACTTAATAAGTGGGCTTTTTCTTTTTCGTTCAACCATTATAAATAATCCTAATGCGATTACTGCAATAATGAACAATAAATAGGATTGTAACGAGCCAAACCCGCTCTCTTGTCCGAGGAAAATCCCGCCGAAGAACGTCATAATCGCAATGGCAATACAAGCAAATCCTGAAAAATCGATTTTTTCTTTTGTTTTTGTAATATCTTTTGGTAGAAACTTTTCGCCAATTAAAATTGTAACTAGCCCCACAGGAACATTAATCCAAAAAATATACGACCAAGAAAAGTTTGATAAGATCAATCCACCAATCCCAGGACCAGCAATCGCGCCTAAAGAGACAAAGGCACCTACTGCACCAAGCGCCCGCCCTCTTTCATTTAAAGGGAATACTTCCGTAATAATTCCTGAATTGGTCGCCATGGTCATGCTAGCACCAATACTTTGAACGACTCGCGCAAATAATAGAAAGCTCAGCGATTGATTAAAGCCACAAAGTAACGAACCAATCGTAAAAATAACCGTGCCAATTCGATAAACTTTTATTTTTCCAAAACTGTCGCCAATTTTTCCAAATAATAATAAACAAGCACAGACAACCATTAAATAAATAGATACGACCCATTCCGCTTGATTCATGGGTACGGACATTTCTTTTGAAATAGTCGGTAAAGCAATATTTACAATGCTGGAATCTAATGTAGACATGAAGGTAAACATAGCCACAGAAACTAAGATCCACCAACGATTTTTCTGCACTTCAGAATCCTCTTGGTAACTTTTAATTTTCTCCATTGATTCATCCCCTCTCGCTCCAAAACAGTTTACTTACTAATAATAACTCTATTTCTTCTTTTTTTCATCGGAAATTTTCTAAAAAATCACTCATGAGATGTTCACCTTCTTATTACACGCTCGCAATTGACAACCATTCGCTTTTACGCTAATTTAAAATTAGCAAACGGAAAACACAAGGAGGACTTGAAATGACCTTAATTTCTCGCATTAAACAATTAGCTCAGTCAAGGCAACTAACCCTCGCCCAATTAGAAAGAAACGTCGGCATTTCCAATGGACAAATTCGTCGTTGGGATACCTCTTCGCCTAAAGTAGAGAATCTTTTAAAAATAGCAGACTATTTTTCTGTCTCCTTGGACTATTTAATGGGCCGCACCCAACAAACAGAGATTAATCATCAGGCACCTATGACAAGCACACAAAAAGAGTTACATATTCACATTACTACGGAAGAGTTAACAGAAGAAGAAATTACTCAGTTAGAGGAAGAAGCAAATCGTTTCTTGCGGTTCCGTAAATTTGAAATGACAAATTCTTAAAGAACGTTCACTTCTCCTAGTCATTGATAGCAAAAACTAGAACCTAAACAAAAAAACCACCACGACCGTCGTCTGTGGTGGAAATGAAGGTTGTTATTTACTCTTGGTAGGAGTAAGTATGAAAAAACCAATTCGGGATAATTGGCATAACGTAAGTATAGTGGTTTGTGCCTTTTTTATCATGAGTTTCAGCTATATTTTTTATAAAACTTTTATTAGAACACCATTAACAGTCCTTTATTTAGATTATTTAAAGCGTTTTCTTTTATTGAACATATTGTTTTAAACATTCGATTTCCTGTGCTACACTTACTTTTAGAAGGGGGATTTTATTATGGCAAATCAAAAAAAAGATAGCTTATCAACATTATTTTCTGAAGAAGTTCATGGACCGTTTGTTACTTTCTTGTTTAACACCCATGTCGCTCATCAAAACGTAGAAAAAGATTCGCTTGTTTTGAAAAATTTTGCAAAAGCGGCAAAAACACGCTTTGAAAAAAAATTTCCTGAGGAAAAATGGGCTGTTTTCCAAGAAAAAATTGACGCACTTCTAGCTGATGCTTCCTTCTGGCGCAACGGCACAGCAAGTGTTTCAATCATCTTATCTCCAGAAAACACCTTTGTTCAACGATTAGATGTGCCCGTTGACGATCAATATTACGTGGACACGATCCCTTATTTACTTGGACTAGTCAAAGACAAACAATTTAACTACCATTATTACCTACTTGCTCTAAATCGCGATTCAATGAAACTTTACAAAGTCGATCATACGACTGTGACTCCTGTTGAATTGCCTAAAGACGCGCCAACAGACGTGGTCACAGCTTTAGGTGATGAATTAACGGGTGGTAATTTAAACTTTTCAACTCAAGGTAGTTCTAACGGTTCTAAAGAAGGTGTCGCTTATCATAGCATCAATACTAAAGATAAAGAAGTTGAAATTGATTGGGTGAACTACTATCAAGCAGTCGATACTTTCTTAAAAGATCAACTGGATAATCCTGAAAAATTACCGCTTTATCTTTATGCTTTACCAGAAAACCAAACACTCTTTAAAAAGATTGCTAAAAATCCTTATTATGATTGCTCAATTTCAGTTGCTGCTTCACCTGCACAAGCAACCATTCAAGATATCCGCAGCGCTAGTGAAAAAATAGCTGCAGAGTTAACAGAAAAAGAAACAGCTTCTTATAACAAATTACTAGATCGTAAATTCTTAGATCAATTTACAGATATTTCGCCAGCGGCAGCTGACGGCAAAATTTCCCATCTTTTTATTGCAACGTCACTCTTTGTTACTGAAAACAATGAAATGTCATCTGAAGAGTACGATCGCCGCAAACTTTTAAACACCATTGCTTACCAAGTCATTCAAAACGGCGGTCAAGTTTTTGTTTTAGACCAAAAAGCTGCACCAGATGAAAAGTCTTTAGCGGCTATCCTCCGTTATTAAAAACAGGCAAAAAGCCCATTGTAAGAAAGCGCCTTACAATGGGCTTTTTTTCTGAGACTTATTGAAACAGCACTATAACAGCCTTATCTTCACTTTCTAGTTTTTAAAAAACATCCGATAAAAAAGAAAATAAGGTTATCGCTATACAAAAACCAGTTAGTATGCTATAGTAATAGATGTAGTTTTTGTTCGGTAATATGGGTAGCTGTTTCAAATAAACATCTTCCACATTTTTCACCTTTCAAGTAATTGCAAAATATGAATGTGTTATAACACACATCTAGGAGGATATTTATTATGGAAACAGGTACAGTAAAATGGTTTAACTCAGACAAAGGCTTTGGCTTCATCACTGCAGAAAACGGAAACGATGTATTCGTACATTTCTCAGCTATCCAAGGTGACGGCTTCAAAACTTTAGAAGAAGGTCAAGCAGTAACTTTCGAAATCGAAGAAGGTCAACGTGGCCCTCAAGCAACTAACGTTACTAAAGCTTAATTAAACAATACTGACTCAAAAACCTGACGTTAATCGTCAGGTTTTTTTTATAAAAAAAAGAACAAGAAAACTTTCTGAAACTAAGTGCTTCCTCTATTTTTTTTGAAGAGTTTTCGTTATACTGAAGAGGAAAAATGTTTTAAAGGAGTTTATTTATGCAATTTTATGGTGATTTAACCTTTTTAGGTGTTTATTTATTGGGTCTCTTTTTCATTCCCTCGTGGCGGAAAAAGAAAAAAGAACACGATTGGTTGCCGTGGATGTTTGGCTGGACTGTCTTTATGTTCTTCTCATATGTTTTATATTTAGAAATCATTCGTGGCACAGCCTTCTTTTTAATTCCCATTGCTTTTTTTGGCTTGTTTGCGCTCTTCTACTTCAAAGAAAAAAGGCGTTTACTGAATGGAACATTATTTAATATTTTTCTTGTGGTTCTAGCGACTTATTTAGGGATTACTGCGATTCGTACAAACAACTACTTTCTAATCACCTTAGCAATTATTGCCCTGCTGGCAATTTTTATCGCTTTGGCTTTAGGACTCTATGCCTTAATTATTTTCCTCTATTGGAATGCGGTCGTTGTTATGAGAAAAGAAGGTCGGTCTCTAGGGAACTTGTTGACGTTGTTGCTGGCAATTGGCTTAACATTACTATTAATTTATAATTTCTTTTTTCAATCGTTGTTACCAACGTGGCTCTCCTTACCATTAACTATTGCGCCATTTATTTTGACTTATTTCGCGTTTGTTTTTTATAATTTTTTAACTGTTTCTACGTTGTATCAATTTAATCAGCCAAAATATACACAGGATTATATTGTTGTGTTAGGTTCGGGGTTAATCAATGGTGAGATTGTGCCGCCGTTATTGCAAGCCCGCATCAACAAAGCCATTCAATTTTACAAGGCTCAAAATCGCGCAACGTTAAACCCACCAAAAATCGTCATGTCTGGTGGCCAAGGCCCTGATGAATTACTTCCTGAAAGTGTCGCGATGAAAATGTATGCTTTGACACAAGGTATTCCTGATGATGATATTTTAGTAGAAGCTCATTCAAAAAACACACTAGAAAATATGCGTTTTTCCAAAGAAACAATGATTGAGGATTTTGGAAATGCTAATTTCCAAGCCATTTTTACTACAAACAATTATCACCTTTTCCGAGCGGGTCTTTTCGCTCGAATGGCTGGCTTAAAAGCTGATGGCATTGGTGCAAAAACCGCTTTTTATTTTTTACCTAACGCGTTTATTCGAGAGTTCATCGCCATTGTAGTGATGTACAAACGCCGCCATATTATTGTTTGCGGCCTAGCTGCCATCGGTATGGTTATGTTATTCTTAACAGGATTGATTATTCAGTAAAGAAGGAGTTTCCCCTATGAGTTTGTATCAAAAATTTATTCAAAATGAACGTTTGCGACGTTTTTGCGTCCTTGCTTTGATTATTTTTGTGCTTTATTTATCCAGAAGTATGATTACAACAATTCTTTTAACATTTATCTTTACCTATTTAGCTGTTCGTTTGGTCCATTTTGTTCAACGCTATATGAAAATCCCGACGATTGTCATCGTTCTCTTAACCTATGCATTGGTTGTTTTTCTAATCTATTTAGCGATTACTAAATATGTTCCCGTTCTAGTTAACCAAACGACTCAAATGATTAATTCTGTAGTTGATTTTTATCAAAGTCCACATACAGATACAAATCAAGTATTGCAATTTATTGATCAATACTTGGAAAAATCTAACTTACTCTCTCAACTCCAGAATGGTGCTTCAATGATTTTACGCTACATTCAAGATATTGGCGCTGTCGGCTTATCATTTGTCATGTCCTTTATTTTAAGTTTCTTCTTTATGATTGAGAAGAAGCAAATGGCTGATTTTTCTAAGTTATTTTTAAAAAGTGATTTTGATTGGTTTTTTCAGGATATCTATTATTTTGCCAACAAGTTCGTCAACACATTTGGTGTCGTAATGGAAGCTCAGTTTTTCATTGCTGTGGTGAATACAGTCATTACTACCTTGGCCTTGGCGATAATCGGCTTTACTCAGTTACCTAGTTTAGCCATTATGATCTTCATTTTGAGCTTAGTCCCAGTTGCTGGTGTGATTATTTCCTGCATTCCGCTAAGTTTCATCGCTTATTCCCAAGGTGGCTTGAACGATGTGATTTATATCTTAGCTTTAATTACAATCGTTCATTTATTTGAATCTTACGTGCTAAATCCTAAATTCATGTCTAGTAAAACAGAGTTACCAATCTTTTATA
The DNA here is from genome assembly GCF_050541505.1 of Enterococcus sp. DIV0183. Taxonomy (NCBI): domain Bacteria; kingdom Bacillati; phylum Bacillota; class Bacilli; order Lactobacillales; family Enterococcaceae; genus Enterococcus; species Enterococcus sp. DIV0183. The sequence goes on along the minus strand of NZ_CP172932.1, from coordinate 1,198,664 downwards.
CGTTTGTCATTTTATTAGTTAGTGAGCGTCTCTTTGGTGTATGGGGACTTATTGTAGGAATCCCTGTGTTCACTTTCTTCTTAGATGTCTTAAAAGTAAAACCAATTCGTGGCCTGAAACGTCTACCTAATGTGAAAAAAAATAGTTCAGCAGAATAATTTCTGCTGAACTATTTTTTTTATTGTTTTCTTAAATCATTTAAAATAACCATGGCTCGGTCTTGGTTCATCGTTTTTTGACGTTTTAATTGTTGAGCGACTGCCTCAACTTCTTTACCAGTAGCTCCGACCGTCATCGCTAAAGAACGTGCTTGTAGAGCCATGTGTCCTTTTTGAATTCCTTCAGAGACTAAGGCCCGTAACGCCGCTAAATTTTGTGCCAAACCAACAGCCGCTACTACTCGACTTAGTTCTTTTGCATCCGTCACTGCTAACAAATCAGCGGCTGCTTGAGATTTAGGTAAGACTTTTGTGGCACCGCCAACCGTGGCTAAAGCAAGCGGAACTGAAATTTCACCAATTAGTTGTTCGCCATCCAGCGTCCAACTAGTCAAACCTTGGTAGCGACCTTCCTTCACCGCAAAAGCATGACAAGAAGCGCTAACAGCGCGTGTATCATTTCCTGTAGCTAAAACTACAGCTTCAATGCCATTCATGATCCCTTTGTTATGCGTGACTGCCCGATAAGGATCTAATGAAGCATAGCGTGAAGCTAAAACAATTTTTTCAGCAATTTCCCGGCCATTGCTCCCCTTACTTAAACGTGAAACTGGAATAGCCGTTTTCATCGTAACAACCGACTCCGTGGCATAATTACTTAAAATACTGAATAAAATCTTTTGCTCCGCAAACCATTCACGGAACAACTCGGCCACACCTTCCAACATAGCGTTAACGATATTTGCCCCCATTGCATCCTTAACATCTACTAAAAAGTCGACAGATACAAATGATTCATCAAAAGCACGATATTGCAAATCTCTTAAGCCGCCGCCGCGTTTAACGATAGATGGATAACTTAACTCTGCTTGTTGAAAAATTTCCGTTTCTCTTACTTGTAGTTCATCAATCAATGACTCGGCGTCTGCAACATCGTAAAAAACGATTTGTCCACGCATTAAACGTTGTTGATTCACTGTTTTAAATCCTTGTGCTATTTTTGCACCATTACTCAAAGCCGCAATCACTGAGGGCTCTTCTGTCGCCATTGGTACCAAATAATCAGTTTCGTCCACTGTTAAATGTAAGCCAACGCCCATCGGCACTTCTGTTTCACTGATTTGATTTTCAATCATATGATTGGCAATCTGCGAAGATAAAGCCGTATTTTCAAATTCTTTTTTTGTATCAGCAGAAATCTGGCCTTCATTAAGAAGAGAAGCCAGGCGTTCCTCAGGACTCATTTGATAAAATCGGCTGTTTTTTTTTTGCTGAGGTCTCTCTAGTAGCATAGCGAGTCCTAAGCCACCGCCGATACATAAAGAAGCCACTCCATATTTCTTTTCTTTTTGATTTAATTGATAACTTAAACTCGTTAATAAACGAGCACCTGTGGCACCAATCGCATGACCTAATGAAATACCGCCACCATAAATGTTGACCTTTTCCTCTGGTAAAGCCAGTTCTCTTTGGACCACGATTGAAGTTGCTGCAAATGCTTCGTTGATTTCATACAGATCAATTTCTTCCGTAGTAAGTTGATTGCGCGCTAACAGTTTTTGAATGGCTTTAATCGGCGAAATTCCCATATAGGCTGGATCAATACCGACTTCCACACTGTCTCGAATAATAGCTAAATAAGGAAGACCGTGTGCTTCGGCATATTCTTGTGAAGCAATAATCAAAGCAGAAGCCCCATCATTAATGGTTGATGCATTCCCTGCTGTTACAGTACCGTCTTCTTTAAAAACTGTTTTAAGCGTTCCTAGCTTCTCAACGCTCGAATTAGGGCGAATCCCTTCATCTTTCTCCACAAGCGTTCCTGATACTTCTAATGGGGCTATTTCGTCAGCGAATATCCCTTCTGCTTGTGCTTGAGCTGCTTTTAATTGTGAATGTACAGAAAATTGATCTTGCTCTTCTCTAGTTACATGATACTTTTCGGCCACATTTTCAGCAGTTAAGCCCATTGCTTGACCACTAAAGGCATCCGTTAACCCATCGTACATCATACTAGAAAAAGGCGCATCATAGCTTTCTGTTTCGTAATTAAATCGTTGTAATTTAGGTGCTTGGGACATATTCTCAATCCCGCCAGCAATTAAAACTTCCGCTTCTCCTAATTGAATCAATTGTTTCGCCAAAATAACGGCCTTCATTCCTGATCCGCAGACCTCATTAACTGTCATTGCGGGAATTTCATGAGATAAACCGCTGTTTATTGCTATTTGTCGTGCGGGATTTTGGCCATTTCCAGCTTGTAAAACATTTCCAAAGATTACTTGATCAATTTCTTCAGAAATAGTGGAATGTCTTTTTAAAAGTTGTGTTGTAACATGTGTTCCTAAGTCTACGGCACTTACTTGACTTAAGCTGCCTTTATATTTTCCAATTGGTGTTCGTAATGCATCAATAATAACTACTGTTTTCAACTAAATGCACCTCCATCTTGAAATATATCATAAAATCCCAGAATCACAAGTGCCAATTACTGAATGTTAACAGACTTATAAGATATTTTTTAATAATCTATGAAGTTAATACAAAAATTCCCCATTTTGGTTCATTTCGTGCTATTTTATATAATGAATCTATTTATCGTAAAGGAGTTAAAGAAATGACAATTGGGATTGATAAAATTAGTTTTTTTGTGCCCCCTTATTATATTGATATGACGGCACTGGCTGAAGCCAGAAATGTAGACCCTGGAAAATTTCATATTGGTATTGGGCAAGACCAAATGGCGGTGAACCCAATCAGCCAAGATATTGTGACATTTGCAGCCAATGCCGCAGAAGCGATCTTGACCAAAGAAGATAAAGAGGCCATTGATATGGTGATTGTCGGGACTGAGTCCAGTATCGATGAGTCAAAAGCGGCCGCAGTTGTCTTACATCGTTTAATGGGGATTCAACCTTTCGCTCGCTCTTTCGAAATCAAGGAAGCTTGTTACGGAGCAACAGCAGGCTTACAGTTAGCTAAGAATCACGTAGCCTTACATCCAGATAAAAAAGTCTTGGTTGTAGCAGCAGATATTGCAAAATATGGATTAAATTCTGGCGGTGAGCCTACACAAGGAGCTGGGGCGGTTGCAATGTTAGTTGCTAGTGAACCGCGCATCTTGGCTTTAAAAGAGGATAATGTGATGCTGACGCAAGATATCTATGACTTTTGGCGTCCAACAGGCCATCCGTATCCTATGGTCGATGGTCCTTTGTCAAACGAAACCTACATCCAATCTTTTGCCCAAGTCTGGGATGAACATAAAAAAAGAACCGGTCTTGATTTTGCAGATTATGATGCTTTAGCGTTCCATATTCCTTACACAAAAATGGGCAAAAAAGCCTTATTAGCAAAAATCTCCGACCAAACTGAAGCAGAACAGGAACGAATTTTAGCCCGTTATGAAGAAAGCATCGTCTATAGTCGTCGCGTAGGAAACTTGTATACGGGTTCACTTTATCTGGGACTCATTTCCCTTTTAGAAAATGCAACGACTTTAACCGCAGGCAATCAAATTGGGTTATTCAGTTATGGTTCTGGTGCTGTCGCTGAATTTTTCACTGGTGAATTAGTAGCTGGTTATCAAAATCATTTACAAAAAGAAACTCATTTAGCACTCCTGGATAATCGGACAGAACTTTCTATCGCTGAATATGAAGCCATGTTTGCAGAAACTTTAGACACAGACATTGATCAAACGTTAGAAGATGAATTAAAATATAGTATTTCTGCTATTAATAATACCGTTCGTTCTTATCGAAACTAAGTATTTAAATCCCCCGATTCAATCAACAAAAGAGCTAGACATTCAAGCAAAAACTTGAATGTCTAGCTCTTTTTATGAAAGCCAAACTTCTTTGACCCCGTCTGTCACGGCGATACCATCTGTCAAAGCTAAACGTTGTGAATAAGAAACGTAGCCATAATAAACATCAACACCGCCGCCATTGTTCCAAGTAACAGTGATTTTAACATTTGGAGTAATCGATTTTGTAGCTGGTTGGGTCGTCGGGCGATAACTAGTCGTATCATAACTTAAAATAGTGCCCGAAGCTCCACTTATTTCGGCTTTTCCTGTGTAAATTTCGCCATTCGTATTCGTCTGCGTGACCGCTCCATTCGCTTCAATGATTAACCCCGCTTGCTTTTGATCTCCTCGTGGATAATAAAAAAGATACGTGGTTGCCCATTTAGCAAATTCATCTGGAATTGGTTTAAGTGATTCCGTTGGTGCCGGACTCGACTTCGTTTGCTTTTCAACCGCGACTTCTTCTTGTCTTTTTAAGCCTTCATTATTTTGATTATTTAGTTTCTCAACCGTTTCTTTAACGATCGAATAGTGTGGTTTCCCTAAATCGCTAACAGGGATCGTAGCTAATTTTTCTTCTGATTCTTTATATTGCCCCTCTGCCGTTAACTTTTTAGCTTCTGTAATAATGGCATCATACTTGGTTTGGTCTGCAGAAGAGGATGTGCTTTGTCCCGTAGCTTCGACTTGTTTTGTGACACTGGTTTTTTCCGTGGTCACGTCTGACGAATTTCCACAAGCACTTACAAACATTGAGCTAACGATTAATAAACATCCCACAATCACATGCTTTTTCATCTTTAAATCCCCCATTTGTCTATCTTTGTTATTTTTTGTTACTTAAATTATCCCATAGATGAACAAAAGAAACCATTATTTATAAAAAAGTTTAGCAAGCGCTTCAAGAGAGGCACTTGCTAAACTTTTTTCTCACTGTTATTGATTGATTACTTTGACTAGTTCTTCAAATAATAATGCACTAGATGCTGCTCCTGGATCAATATGACCAATTGCTCGTTCCCCTAAATAAGAGGCACGTCCTTTTTTCGCCACCCAATCTTTTGTTGCTTCAGCAAATTGTTCAATTTTTTCTTCATTAAATTGTTCCGTTCCAATTACTTCAGCAACAGGTGCCCAGACATCAACCATCGTTTTATCTCCTGGTTCAGCTTTGCCGCGCATCTGAATCCCAGCTAGACCTTGCTGAACAATTTCTTTTAATTGCTCTGGCGAACTGATGGTTTCCAAATCTTTTGTCGCTTTAGTCATATTCATAAACGCAGTACCATATAAAGGACCGGAAGCTCCGCCAACTTTTGAAATCAAAGCCATGGATAGGACTTTAAATGTCTCCGTGATTGTTGTTGGTACTTTTTTGTCAAACGCAATTTTGTATTCAGCCATACCACGAGCCATGTTGTTACCGTGATCCCCATCACCAATCGGCGTGTCTAATTCACTTAAATAGTCTTTTTTTTCTTCGATAACTTTTGAATAATTGTCTAACCATGTTTGAATGTCTTTTACTGTTAAGTCCATCTTTTATCACCCTTACCAAGAAATTGTTGTTACATTGCTTTCTAGCGCTGTTTGCCAGTCTTTTGTCGCCAAGTCAATCATCGTTAAAGATAATCCTTGCATGTCAATAGACGTCATATAGTTACCCACTTTATGGAAGGTCACTTGAACACCTTTATCTTCTAATAATGTTAGCACGTCGTTCATAAATACAAATTGTTCCATTAATGGCGTGCCGCCCATGCCATTGACAAGTACCCCCACTGTTTGTGGTTGTTGTTCATAGCTACTTAATATTTTTTCAACTAATTCTTTCGCTAACTCTTTCGATGGTTGGATTTTTTCACGACGATAGCCTGGTTCTCCGTGAATCCCTACGCCAAATTCAATTTCATCTTCTGGTAAAGTAAAACCTGGTTTGCCAACTTCAGGCACAGTGGCTGCTTTTAAAGCCACTCCAATTGTTTTCGTGGCTGCTACAATCTTTTCTCCTAAAGAAACGAGCTCTTCTAAAGAAGCACCTTGGCGGGCATGATGTCCTAAAATTTTATGGACAAGAACAGTCCCGGCAACGCCGCGTTTCCCAGCGGTATAGGTGCTATCTTCGACAGCAATATCGTCATCGACAACGACCATTTCTACATGGATGTCTTCCATATCAGCCATATCTTTGGCCATTTCAAAGTTCAAAATATCGCCTGTATAATTTTTTACGATTAACAGAACACCGGCCCCTTGGTCTGCCGCTTGGATCCCTGTTAAAATTTGATCTGGTGTTGGTGAAGTAAAGACATCACCTAAAACTGCGGCATTTAACATTCCATCACCAACAAACCCAGCATGTGCAGGCTCATGACCACTTCCACCACCAGATACTAACCCAACTTGTTTGTTTGAGTCGTTGCGAGCAATCACGCGAGAATCTTCGACTTGATGAACAAGGTTTCCATAGCTTTTCACAATTCCTTGGAGCATTTCTTCGACAATTTTACCAGGTTCATTAATAATTTTTTTCATTTAGTTCCACCCTTTCTTACCAGCATTTTGAGCTTCTGCTAAAATTTGCGTCAAATCATCTGAGACACCTGCAGTAATTGCTGCCGCAAAGGCACCTTCAACCAATGGTGCATCGACTAAATGATAATGTTTCTGTTGGTCTTCTTCTAGCATATCAAAAGCTAATTCTGAACTTAAAACGGCACTGCCTAAATCGGCAAAAATTAAAAATTCTCGGTCAGAGTCCGCTTCGTTAATCGTGTCAATGATTTTCATTGGATCTGAACCTAATGAACCATCTGATGTGCCACCAAGTGAATGAATCGTAATTTCTTCACTGGCATTCATCTGTTCAATCATCTCTTTAATACCATCTGTAATCATTTTGCTATGTGAAACGAGTAAAATATCTGCTTTCATGTGGACACTTCCTTAATCTAATTTATGTCTTGTTTTATATTCTTGTCCGACTTTATCTGCAACAATGATTGCATTCGCTACTTCTTCAACGACAATTGGGAATGGCATTGAATGAATTGATTCTTCTGGAATGCAAGCAATTTTGGCTACTTCCAACGCTTCTTCATAAGTGATTTCATCGACACCAATGTCTGAAAGCGTTAATGGTAAACCTACAGAAGCGCTAAAGTCTAAAACAGCTTCTAATTCGTCTTTTGCTGCATCTTCTAATACAAGTTGTGCAATCGTTGCAAAGGCTACTTTTTCACCATGTAAATAACTGTGCGCACCAGGTAAGACTGTCATACCGTTATGAATCGCATGCGCTGCAGCTAAACCACCACTTTCAAAACCTAAGCCTGAAAGTAAGATATTTGTTTCGATAATCTTATTCAATGATTCAGTAACCACGTTTGCATCACAAGCTAATTTCGCTTTTAACCCATCTTCCTGTAGGTTTTCCCAGCAAAGTTTTGCCATGGCCAAAGCTGCATATGTGCCGCTAGCAGCAGACGTTAAGCCTTCTCTTGAACCCATTGGCAAACTAGCATTAACCCGAGAATATGAATTGTGTGTTGCGCGTGCTTCAAAATATGTGGATAAGGCATCCCCCATTCCAGCAACTAAAAATCTAGTTGGCGCTTTGGCAACCACTTTTGTATCAACCATCACGACGCTTGGACTTTGTTTAAAGTAAGCATAATCATCAAATGAGCCATCTTCATGATATAGTACAGCTGAATGCGAAGTTGGTGCATCTTGAGCCGCAATCGTTGGTACAATAATTAAGTTTTCACCTTCCGCTACGACTTTTGAAGCATCGATTGCTTTACCGCCACCTAAACCAATGATACAGTCTGCTTGTTCTTTTTGTCCAACGTTTTGCAATCGCTTTGTTTCTTCACGCGTTACTTCTCCACTAAAGCCACCCTCTACGAAGGTAATGTCAAACTTTTTCGCTGTTTCTTCCAATTGTGGACGTACACGATCAACGTCAGCAGGATTTGCAATTAGTAACGCTTTTTTTCCAAAAGTTGAAACGAAGTAACCTAAGTTTAGTAATTCATCTTCCCCTTGAACATATTTCGTTGGTAAAATCAATGCTTTTCTCATGTTGATAGCCTCCTATATTTTGTTTACTTACATAGTATAAAACGCTTTCATCAAAAAAGCATTGAACTTTTGGTATCGTTTTCTTGCAAAAAATGATAGAATTATTTTGTGAAATAATAAAATATTATGATTTTTAAACTTTAGATTGAAGGATTGCCTTATGACTGTAGAATTAAAAAATATTTTAGATTTAGAAAAGTGGGAAAAATTGCAAGAATCATTGGCCTTAAGCACTCGTTTAGCCATTATTTTAGTCGATTATAAAGGTCGTCCTGTGACGAAACATAGTCAAGTTCAACCCTTTTGCCAACTGGTACGTCACTCCCCTGAGCTCTCGAAACTTTGTGAAAAATGTGATGCTCGTGGTGGCTTGGAAGCTGTTCGCACTGGTCAGCCTTTTATCTACCGTTGTCACTTTAACATCGTTGATATGGCCATCCCCATTATTGTTGATGACCAGTATGTAGGAGCCATTATGGCTGGTGAAGTTTTGCTCGAAGATCACCAAGAAGAGTTAGAACAGGTTTTAACCATGAATGATGCCTTCATTCAAGAATTTTTAGTAACACACCAAGAGCTGTATCAACAATACCCTGTTTTAGAACTAGCAGACTTAGAAAAGAGCGCGACATTAATCGCTGATCTAAGCCAATATATTATTTCTGAAGCCATCAAAAAAGATTATTTAATCAATACGTACAAACAATCCTTACAGATTAGTTCGCGAAAAGAAGAGCTGGAGCCATTGAATATGATCCAAAAAGATATTCAACAAACTTTATTAACTGCTCAATTAACTCCTTCAAGTGCCTATCAAACTAAAAATAAGCAATTACAACCGGTTTTAGATGCCCTTTGGGAAAACAAATCGCTGCGTTTAAATTTACAAGAACTGGCAGACCTTGTTCATTTGACGCCGACGTATTTAAGTCGTTTATTAAAAGAGGAGTTTGGTATTCCCTTTAGTCAATTTTATCGACAATTAAAAATCACATGGGCTAAACAGCTTCTTTTGGAGACAGATAAAACGATCGCCCAAATCAGTGAAGATTTAGGGTTTGTTGAAGATAGCTATTTTGTCCGGATCTTTAAACAAGAAACGGGTGAAACACCCCTTAAATACCGTAAAAGAAAGAACAGAGCATAAAAAAACAACGACTCCTAGAAGTCGTTGTTTTTTTACACCTTTTGCTCTTGCTGTGGCTAATGCAACAAGTGCAAAAGGCGCATTATATCTGTCGTGCGACAAAGTGATACTATTAAATATGAATTGGTAAACCTAAAGCCAATTCAGCTGTATCCATAGTAATTTCGCCCAATGATGGGTGTGGGTGGATTGTTAAAGCAATGTCTTCTGCATTCATGCCAGATTCAATAGCTAAAGCTAATTCAGAAATCATGTCACTTGCACCGACACCGGCAATTTGTGCACCGATGATGACATTGTCTTCTACAGTTGTAACTAAACGCATGAATCCTTCAGTTTTATCTAAAGAGATTGCACGGCCGTTACCAGCAAATGGGAATTTGTAGCCTTTTGCTTCGATTCCCGCTTCTTTTGCTTCTGCAACAGTCATACCAACGCTTGCCAATTCTGGATCAGTAAAGGCAACAGCTGGCATTGCTTTGTAATCAACTGCAACTTTCTTACCAGAAATTGCTTCAGCAGCAATTTTTGCTTCGTAGCTTGCTTTATGCGCTAACGCAGCACCTGGTACGATGTCGCCGATTGCGAAGATGTTTTTCACGTTAGTACGTCCTTGGTTGTCAACTGGGATTAAACCACGTTCGCCAATTTCAACGCCCGCTTGTTCTAAGCCTAAGTCGTCTGTGTTTGGACGACGTCCAACAGTGACCATTACGTAATCTGCTTCAACACTTTCTTCTTTTCCGTTAACTTCATATTTAACAGTGACGCTATCGCCATTGTCAACAGCTTCTTTAGCCATTGCAGAAGTCACGATTGTTACGTTTTTCTTCTTGAAGTCGTCTGTGACAACTTTAACCATATCTTTTTCATAAGTTGGTAAAATTGATGGGCTACCTTCTAAAATTGTTACTTCTGAACCTAAGTTAGCATAAGCGCCACCTAATTCAGCACCGATGACACCGCCACCGATAATAACGAATTTTTTAGGAACTTCTTTTAAGTTTAAACCGCCTGTAGAATCTAACACGCGTCCGCCAAATTTGAATCCTGGGATTTCAATTGGACGAGAACCTGTTGCTACAATAGCATTATTGAATGAGTAAGTTTGTGCTGAGTCTGGGTGAATAACACGCAATGTATTTTCGTCAACGAAGAATGCTTCGCCTTCAATAATTTCCACTTTGTGTTTTTTCAATAACATGCCAACGCCGCCTGTTAATGATTTTACAACTGTGTTATCTTTCCAGTCTTGTGTTTTTGCAAAGTCTAATTCGACTCCTTTAGCTGTTACACCAAAAGTTGAAGAATCTTGTGCTTCTTGGTAATGATGTCCAGCAGCAATTAAAGCTTTTGAAGGAATACATCCAACGTTTAAACAAACGCCTCCGATGTATTCACGTTCGATAATCGCAACTTTTTGACCCATTTCTGCGGCACGAATTGCAGCAACGTATCCTCCAGGACCAGCTCCGATTACGACTGTATCTAGTTCAATGGCGAAATCTCCTACTACCATTTGTTAATCATCCTTCCATTAATAGTAATTCTGGATCAGCTAATAAGCGTTTAATGTTGTTCATTGCTTTTTGAGCAGTTGCGCCGTCAACGATACGGTGGTCAAAGCTTAATGATAATTTCATCATGCGTCCCACAACGATTTCGCCGTCTGCATTAACAACTGGTTCTTGTGCAATTGTACCAACGCCTAAAATAGCAACTTCAGGGTAGTTGATTACTGGTGTAAACCAGCCGCCACCGACTGAACCAATGTTACTAATTGTGATTGTACCATCACGCATATCTTGTGCAGTTAATTTGCCTTCGATAGCCAATGCTGCTTTTTCGTTGATTTCATCAGCGATAGCAAACATGCTCTTCGTATTAGCATTTTTAACATTTGGTACATATAAGCCATGATCTGTATCAGTAGCGATACCAATGTTAAAGTAATTTTTGTAAACAATTTCTTGTGCTGCGTCATCAATTGATGCATTCAAGATTGGGAATTTTTGAACAGTTGAAGTCAATGCTTTTACAACGTATGGTAAGAATGTTAATTTTGTACCATTTGCAGCAGCAACATCTTTAAATTTCTTACGGTGATCCCATAATTTAGAAACTTCTACTTCATCATGTAATGTTACGTGAGGAGCAGTGTGTTTGCTGTTAACCATTGCTTTAGCAATTGCTTTACGTGTTGGTGTCATTTTTTCACGTGTTTCCATTTCGCCTAAATCAGAAGTAAAGGCTTTTGGCGCTGCTTTAGGTGCAGCTGCTTCCGCTTTAGGTGCTGCTTCTGTTGCGGCAGCTTCAGTAGCTGGTGCTGCTTGAGAGCCACCAGAAACAAAGGCATCAATATCCGCTTTAATGACACGGCCACCTTTACCAGTTGCAGTTACTTGTGTAATATCAACGTCTTTTTCACGCGCATACTGACGAACAGATGGCATTGCTAAAACGCGTTTGTTTGGATCAGCGGCTGCAACTACGCCTGTTGAAGCGGCTGGAGCTGATGCTTCCGCTTTAGGAGCGTCAGTAGCTGGTGCTGCGGCTGCCGGTGCTGCTGAATTATGACCAGGTGCGTCAATTTCAACTAACACGTCACCCACATTGGCAACTGTTCCTTCTGGTACAACGATATTTTTTACAGTACCTGTTACTGGTGATGGAATTTCTTCTACTGATTTGTCATTTTGTACTTCTAATAATGAATCATCTTCATTAATTGTGTCGCCCGTTTTAACGAACCATTTAACGATTTCGCCTTCGGCAATTCCTTCACCGATGTCTGGTAATTTGAATTGGAAAAATCCGCCAGCTGCTTCGGTTGTTGGTACAGCAGCAGGTTGTGCTGGTGTTTGTTCTTGTGCAGGAGCTGCTGGTGCTGCATCGTTATCTTCGTGACCAGGTGCGTCGATTTCGATTAACACGTCACCAACGTTTGCAACTGTTCCTTCTGGTACAACGATATTTTTTACAGTACCTGTTACTGGTGATGGAATTTCTTCCACTGATTTGTCATTTTGTACTTCTAATAACGTATCGTCTTCGTTGATTGTATCGCCAGGTTTCACAAACCATTTAACGATTTCGCCTTCGGCAATCCCTTCACCGATATCCGGTAATTTAAACTGATAAGCCATTTTTTAAGTCTTCCCTTCTTCGTTGGATCTGTCTATTTTCTTAGGAGCAAAACGCGGGGAAACGACTATAGTAGCTGAACATTTCATGCCTATAGCCGTAATCCACCTGTTTAATTCTTCGTTTATCTACTTCGAATAACTATTAAAATTCGACGATTTCTCTAGCTTTTGCTTCGATATCTTTCGCATTTGGTAACCAGATATTTTCTGCTTGTCCGAATGGGAAGATTGTATCTGGAGCAGATACACGTCCGATTGGTGCTTCTAATGATAATACGGCACGTTCAGAAATTTCAGAAACAACCATAGCGCCAACGCCAGCTTGTTTTTGTGCTTCTTGAACGACAACCACACGGCCAGTTTTTTCAACAGAGTTAATAATTGTTTCCACATCTAAAGGAGCCACTGTACGTAAGTCAATGATTTCTGCTGAAATATTGTCTTTCGCTAAGCTATCAGCTGCTTTAATCGCTTCACGAACCATAGCGCCGTAAGTGATGATTGATACGTCTGTTCCTTCACGAGTTACAGCCGCTTTATCTAAAGGCACTTCATAAGCTTCGTCTGGCACTTCCTCACGGAATGAACGGTATAATTTCATGTGCTCTAAGTAGACAACTGGATCGTTGCTACGAATAGATGAAATTAATAGTCCTTTTGCATCGTAAGGGTTTGATGGAATAACAACACGAACACCTGGTGATTGTGCGATTAATCCTTCTAAGTTATCTGAGTGAAGTTCTGGTGTATGAACACCACCACCAAATGGGGCACGAACAGTAATTGGCATATTACGAGTTCCACCCATACGGTAACGCGTACGAGCCATTTGACCAACGATTTCGTCAAATACTTCAAAAACGAAACCAAAGAATTGGATTTCAGGAACTGGACGGTAACCTTGCAAGGCAAGACCAAAAGCCAATCCACCGATACCAGATTCAGCTAAAGGTGTATCGAAGACGCGGTCTTCACCAAATTTTTCTTGTAAACCTTCAGTTGCACGGAAAACCCCACCGTTGTTACCAACGTCTTCACCGAAGATTAAGACATTTTCGTCTTTCTCTAATTCAAGAGCTAAGGCATCTGTAATTGCTTGGATCATAGTTTTTTGTGCCATTTTTATTTCGACTCCTTCGCTTCATAAAATGCAATTTGTTCTTTAATTGTTTGAGGTTGAACTTCAAACATATTTTTCAAGAAATCAGAAACTTTTTGTTTTGGCGCTTTATCCGCTTCTGCAATCGCTACTTTGATTTCTTCTTTTGTTTTTTCAATAATTTCTTCTTCTTTTGCTTCAGACCATAAGCCTTTATCTGTTAGATATTTACGGAAACGAGTCAATGGATCTTTTTGTACCCATTCGTCATCCATTTCTTTTGAACGGTAACGTGTTGGATCGTCTCCAGATAAAGTATGTGGACCATAACGATAAGTTAATGTTTCAATTAAAACTGGACCGTTTCCTGCAGATGACCAATCGCGTGCTTCTTTTGCAATTGCGTAAACTGCTAATGGATCCATACCATCAACTTGAATACCAGGAATTCCTGCTGCAACAGCTTTTTGAGCTAAAGTTTTAGCCGCTGTTTGTTTTTCACGAGGTGTAGAAATCGCAAAACCATTGTTTTGGATAATGAAGACACCGTTTGCTTGGTAAGCACCAGCAAAGTTAATTGCTTCATAGAAGTCCCCTTGTGAAGAACCGCCGTCACCAGTATAAGTGAAGACAACATTTTCTTTTCCACGTTTTTTCAATCCTAAAGCAACACCAGCTGCTTGGATGTATTGAGCACCAATGATAATTTGTGGTGGTAATGCATTTAAATCTTCCGCGTAGTAGTTCCCTGCTACGTGACCACGAGACCATAAGAAAGCTTCTCTTAATGGTAAACCATGTTGTACTAATTGAGGTACATCACGGTAACCTGGTAGTAAGTAGTCTTCTTTTTCCATTGCAAATTGACTTGCCAATTGGCTTGCTTCTTGTCCAGCTGTTGGCGCGAAGAATCCTAAGCGTCCTTGACGGTTTAATGCAGTAGAACGTTGGTCTAACACACGAGACCAAACCATGCGTGTCATTAATTCAACTAATTCCTCATCCGATAAATCAGGTACTAAATCTTCATTCACAATTTTTCCATCTTGATCCAAGATTTGGAAAGTTGGGAAATCAGCGTCGACTTTAGCCATTAGCTCTTTAAAGTCAATAGGTTTTTGTTTCTTAGCCTTTGCCATTTTGTCACACAATCCTCTCTATTACGTTTCTTTAATTTCGATAAAAGTAAAACAGAGTGCGAAACTGTATTACTTTTTATCGACTACACTTAACAAATTATCACTAAATTCGAAAAAGCGCAAGAAAAAAACTCTAATTTCTTCATTTTTTCACAAAAGAGCAAAACCGCATGTTTTTGCGGTTTAGTGATAATTTTCACAAACAAGAAAACGGTTTCTGTTCCATGCTTCTTCTGTACTATTTTTCTCCTAACTGTTATATTCTATTTTGAAAATATTATATAACAGTTCTATTAATTCGAGCCCCCTCATCCCCGAGCTGGCTAGTAATCTGATTTCCGAACTTTGCGTTTTCATGAAAATTATCTTGAAAAAACCAAAAAATAAAAACCGTCAGCCGAGTAACCTACTCAGCATGCGGTTTTTTATTTTTTAGAGAACAAAGTTTTTTTTCGTTAATTTTTATTTTTTTTGGCTCGTTTTTTTGCCAAATACTTTACCTTAGGTTTTATCACGAACATTCATTGCTTAAAATCACCAAATTTTCGCAAAACGAGTAATACAGCTTAGCAAATTCTCTTCTCTTTCAGTAGATTTTACTAAATCCATTCTTTGGTAATTTTAATATATAAACGTTTAGCTACTTCAACAGTTAACATGTACGCAATGATGATTCCAAAGAACCATGGCCAGTAGTTAGCCGGAAGTTTCACAAAGTCAAAAACCTCTCTTATAGGCGTTGCTACAATCAAGAAACCGAGTAAAATTGCGCCTAAACTACTTAACATCACAGGCATTGACGCACGACTTTGAATGAATGGTATTTTCCGCGTCCGGACCATATGAACAACTAACGTTTGACTAACAAGTCCCACCATAAACCAACCTGTTTGGAATAAATGTTGAGTTGCCAAACTATTGGCGCTAAACACAAACCACATGACAAGATACGTTAGAATATCGAAAATACTACTTACCGGGCCAATACATACCGTAAATTTCGCTAGTCCGTTCGTTTCCCACCGAACAGGGCTTAATAACTCTTCTTCATCGACATTATCCCAAGGAATTGTCAACTGAGCTACATCATAAATCAAATTTTGAATCAAGAGTTGTAAGGAAAGCATTGGTAGAAATGGTAAAAAGGCACTGGCTACTAAAATTGAAAAGACATTCCCAAAATTAGAACTGATGGTAATTTTAATATATTTCATCATATTGCTAAATACTTTTCGTCCTTCAATCACACCAGATTCCAGTACATTTAAACTTTTTTCCAGTAAAATAATCGAGCTAGCGTCTTTAGTAATATCGGCTGCAGTATCTACTGAAATGCCCACATCAGCTTTTCGCAATGCTGGTGCATCGTTAATGCCATCCCCCATAAAACCAACCGTATGACCTTTTGCTTGTAGCAATTCAATAATTTTAGATTTTTGCATCGGATTTAATTTGGCAAATAAATTAGTTTCTTCTACTTGCGCCCGCAACTCTTCATCTGTCATTGCTTCAATTTGAGAACCTAATAACACATGGGAAACTTCAATGCCTACATCTTTACAGACTTTTTTGGCGACAATGTCATTATCGCCCGTTAGCACTTTCACGTTGACACCATGTTCATGTAAGGAGCGGATAGCGCTGACAGCTGACTCTTTTGCTGGATCAAGAAAACCCATAAACCCAATCAATGTCATCTCTTTTTCATCTTCAACTGAATAAACTGCTTCTTTATGGACATCTTTTTTTACAGCTACCGCTAACACACGCATCCCTTGTTTGTTCATTTGAACATTCACTCGGCGTAGTTCTTCTCGTACAGCAGTGCTTAATGGTACAATTTCGCCATTAATTTGCGCATGCGTACACACTTCTTCCATTTCTTCCACGGCGCCTTTCGTAATCATCAATTGATGATCATCTGCATTCACGACAACCGTTAAGCGGCGTCTGGAAAAATCAAAAGGAATTTCATCAATTTTAGTGACATTTTTAAACGGCGTTTTCCATTGATGCTCTTCATAAAAATTAATAACG
This sequence comes from Enterococcus sp. DIV0183, assembly GCF_050541505.1. Classification (NCBI taxonomy): domain Bacteria; kingdom Bacillati; phylum Bacillota; class Bacilli; order Lactobacillales; family Enterococcaceae; genus Enterococcus; species Enterococcus sp. DIV0183. Next base: position 1,182,041 of record NZ_CP172932.1, on the reverse strand, counting down.
GCAATATCCATTAAATTTTTCCAACCTGTTTGATAAGAAGAATTTAAGTAGGCTAAATTTAGAACCTCGTCACTCAAATCACCTAATGGATTCAAATGTTGAACCAAAACTACACGATCTTCGGTAATCGTTCCAGTCTTATCTGTACAGAGCACATCCATACCACCCAAATTTTGGATAGCCGCTAATTCTTTAACAATGACTTTATGTTTCGATAAGGATAATGCACCCTTGGCTAAGTTACTCGTAACAATCATTGGCAACATTTCTGGTGTCAAACCAACTGCAACGGCAATCGCGAAGAAAAACGCTTCGCCCCAAGCACCTTTAGTTAAACCATTAATCAAGAAAACGATTGGAAACAAAATCATTACCATTCGTAATAAAAACTTGCTGACTTTTGCTAAGCCTAAGTCAAAACTAGTTTTTCCTCGTTGTGTTGTAGCATTTTTAGCAATATCACCAAAAAATGTATGTTGCCCAGTTTTTAAAATAATCGCTTTTCCTTGTCCACTCAAGACATCTGTGCCCATAAACACTAGGTCTTGCATATCTAATGCAGAAACCTCTGTTTGTTGACGATCCACACCTGCATCCAAAAATTTTTCGACAGGCATGGATTCACCTGTTAGTGACGATTGATTAACGAATAAATCTTTGGTCCAAATCAACACGGCATCTGCAGGAATCATGTCTCCTGTAGCTAAAGTTACAATGTCTCCTGGAACAATTTCGTCCATTGGAATTTCTTTCGTAATTCCTTCCCGTGTCACTGCAGCGGTGTTTTCAATTAATTCTTTTAAATCCAAACTCGCTTTTTGAGAACGATATTCTTGTATAAAAGCAATCAAGACACTGGCTAAAATCATCACGCCCATCACGATAGCGGCTTCGAAATCTTTCGTTAAAGTTGAAACGACCATCAATAAGGCTAAGACATAGACAAACGGATCTTTGAATGCACTTAAAAATAAAATAATTGCTGGGGTTGGCTTTTGTGCAGAAACTTCGTTTGGTCCAAATTCCTCTAATCTTTTTTCGGCATCTTCATTCGAGAGTCCTTTTTCAGATGTCCGTAATTCCATCATTAATTCCCGTTCAGAAAGCAACGCCAATTTACGTAATTCTTGATCTTTGGTGGCTTTTCTCATATCCATTGTTTTTTTGTTCATCATTTTCTTTTCCTCCAAGGTTGTGGTCACCTGCCGAAAAGAGCGCTAAAATCTTCTCCTTTCGTTGGTGACTGTATTTTGTTTCTCTGTTCACTTCCAGGGTCTTCCATGACAGTCATCCTTTCTTTTTCTTATTTATACTTCCAGTGAATAATTGCTTTTTTGCCAAACACACAAAAAAGGACCTACTCAACAATAGAGTACGTCCCAAAATACCATCTTTAAATAAGATTCTCTATCGTTGAGCTTTAGCACTATAGGGCGTAGATAACATGTATCAGCTACATTATGAATAACCTTCACGATTATTCCTGTTCAACCAACTAAGGGTCTCTCGATCCTTTCGCGGCAGCAGCATTTGTCCAAATAGGAGCCTCACCTAACAATTATTCAGTTTTTATCCACTTCTTATAATAGAGGAGTTTGACATTCTTGTCAAAAGATTTATGACTTTTTTGTTATAAATAAAAAATAACTACTTTAAAATTTCCTTTATTTCTGCTTTTCGCTCAGGAATAAACCACATGACTAAAACAATCGTATCAATAATCAGGACAGCGATTGGCGCTACCAGTTTGCCCACAATCAACGCAATAATATTCAACACAATCGAAAGCGTTAATTTTGGATAGTGGCCAAACAAACGTTGTACTTCGGATTTGGGCCCATTTGCCTGAATCAATGCCCGCACCACTAGATAATAAGCAACATCAGCTCCTAATACTACTAAGCCATACAAAGCTTGTGGCGGCCAAGAAAACGGATGTTCACCCACCCAACCAGTAACAAACGGGAAAAACGTCAACGTCAAAATTAATAAATTATTCATCCAAAGGACACGTCCATCAATTTTACGGACACTTTGAAATAAATGATGATGATTGTTCCAATAAATCAATAAAGTAACAAAACTAATTAAATAAATAATGATTTTGTGTCCAGATTGAGTCAGAGCAGACCAATCTGCTTTTTCAGGAATTTTTAATTCTAAAATTAATAACGTTAAAATAATCGCAATCACTGCATCTGTAAATGCTTCTACACGTGTTTTCGGCATCATTTCCCCCTACTTTCATAAAAATTAAATAACTTACTCAAAGTAAGTATAACGCATTTCTGTAAAAATTCAATTATTTATGAAGTCTCTCGGTTGTTGAAGTTCCTAAAAACGAGTGCAAGAGTCCTACTTAAAAGTAAGCCTCTTGCACTCGTTATAGAACAAATCAGTTATTGGAATACGCCTGCCTGATAAGGTGCTAACTGCATCCGTTTCTTCACCGTAAAATCTTGATTCCCTAACAATTGTTGCCACTTTCTGCCCAGTAATTTACTCGGCAAGTCAAATTGGCACTTTTCTCCACTTAAATTGACAATCACTAACGCTGTTGCCTCAGTTGTTTTTCTTAAAAAAGCAAAAACAGACGGATGATTGGGCGCTAATAGTTCAAACTGTCCATCTGTAAAGACTGGATTGTCTTTCCGCAACGCAATTAACTTTTTATAATAATTCAACACGGATTGCGCATCCGTTTCTTGGTCAGCCACATTTATTTCTTTGAAATTGGGATGAATTGCTAACCACGGATGCCCCGAGGTGAATGAACTTGCCTCTTGACTCGTCCACTGCATAGGCGTACGCGAATGGTCCCGCGTCCAATGCGCCACTTCTTTTAATGCTTGTTTCGCATCGTAGCCACTTTCTATAAGCAAACGATAATGGTTATGAGAATCTTTAGCATCTAACTCGTCAATCTGTTGAAACGGATAATTAACCATGCCGATTTCCTGTCCTTGATAAATAAACGGCGTTCCTCGCAAGAGCAAGGCGATTGTTCCAATCGCCTTAGCAGAATGAGAGGTTTCATTGCCTAAAATCGAATTGATTCTGGGATTATCATGATTTTCTACATATAATGCATTCCAGCCTTCTGTCCCTAAATGCTTTTGCCAGCGAGCCATTACTTTTTTATAGCCTAAAATATTTAACCGTTCTTCTCCTGGCTTTCCTTCTCGAACATTGTGCTCTAATTCAAAAATCATATTCAGATAGCCCGCATCATTGGTCCATTCCACCGCTTTTTTACTTGAAACGCCACTAGCTTCCCCCACTGTCATGATGTCATACTCAGCAAAAATAGCTTTCAAATCCAGCATATAGTCTTCAATGCCTTTTACATTCATAAATGGAGCCCATGGATTCGTGGTAATCTTAAAATTCCAAGGTTCTTTTTGGATATGGCTAATCGCATCCAATCGGAAACCATCAATTCCCAAATCTAACCACCAGCGAATCATCGCATAAATCTCTTCACGAACTTTAGGATTTTTCCAGTTCAAATCAGGTTGCTCTTTTGCAAACACATGAAAATATGCTTGCTTTGTACCCGCGTCATACGTCCAAGTCGAGCCACCAAAAAAGCTTTGCCATTCATTCGGCATACGATTTGGTGTCGCATCGGCCCATAAATAATACTCACGATACGGATTATCTAAACTTTTTTTCGCTTCAACAAACCACGGATGTTGATTACTTGTATGATTGACCACTAAATCAAGAATAATCTTCAAACCTAATTGATGCGCTTGGTCCAAAAGTTCTTGAAAATCTTCCATCGTACCAAATTCTGGCTGAATCCCTTGATAATCCGCAATATCATAACCATTGTCAACGTTTGGCGAAGTGTAAATCGGATTTAACCATAAAAAATCGACCCCTAGTTCTTTTAAATACGGTAATTTCTCAATAATTCCCTGCAAATCACCAATGCCATCCCCGTTGCTATCTTTAAAACTCCGAGGATAAATTTGATAACCGACAGCATTTTTCCACCATTGTTCCATCTTATTGACTCACTTTCACAACAAATGCTTGCCAAGGCGCTAACGAATAATCTGCTAAAGCAGTGACATCTGTCGGCATATTTTCAATCATTACTTGTTCTACATGAACGTCTGCAGAAAATGGCTGAACTTTGTCAGAAAAGTTCGTTACAACAAGCCAGCGTTCCTCACCATAGGTACGATAAAAACTGATCACTTCGTCCACTGTTTCTAGCAATTCAAAGTTGCCCCAAACAATTAAAGGATGTTCTTTTCTCAAACGAATCATTTCTTGGTACGTATAGAATAGTGAATTTTTATCTGCCAAAGCAGCAGCGACGTTAATCGTTTGATAATTGGGATTAACATCAATCCAAGGTGTACCAGTCGTAAAGCCCGCATTTTTTTCAGCGGTCCACTGCATAGGCCGGCGTGCATTATCACGACCTTTAGTATTAATTTTCAGCAAAATTTCTTCTTTAGAATATCCTTTTTCTAGATACTCATGGTACATGTTAATCGTTTCGATGTCCCGCGCTTCACGAATATCTGTAATCGGCGTATTGGTCATACCAATTTCTTCCCCTTGATAAATATAAGGTGTGCCTTTCATCATGTGCAGTAAAATAGCGAATAACTTACTACTTTCCAACCAATGTTCCTGATCATTTCCCCAACGTGAAATCATTCTCGGTAAATCATGGTTATTCCAAAATAAAGAATTCCAGCCATCATTTCCTAATTCTGTTTGCCATTTTGCAAAAACCTGTTTCAACTTGGCAACTTCCATTGGCTGAAGGTCCCATTTTTCTTTACCTGGTTGTTGATCCAAGCTCATATGTTCAAACTGAAAAATCATAGATAATTCATGACGCTCTGGACTAGAGTACATTTTTGCAATTTCAGGTGTGGCCCCCCATGTTTCACCCACAGTTAACAGCTCTTTGCCGCCAAATGTCGCGGCGTTCATTTCTTGTAAATAACGATGTAAATGAGGTCCATTCGCGGTGATCTCTTCTCCTGGAATTTTACCCACTAAGTCAATTACATCTAAACGGAAACCGCCAATTCCTTTATCAATCCAAAAATTCATCATCTCGTAAACCGACTGACGCATTTGTTGGTTTTCCCAATTTAAATCTGGTTGTTTTTTACTAAACAAATGCAAATAGTATTGCCCACTCGCTTCATCAAACGTCCACGCCGAACCCGAAAAAGCAGATTTCAATCGGTTAGGCACACCGCCATCTGAAGCAGGATCAGCCCATACATAATAGTCTCGGTAGGGATTCTCCTTGCTTTTTTTCGCTTCAATAAACCAACGATGTTCATCTGAGGTATGGTTAACCACTAAATCCATAATAATTTCAATCTTTCGTTTTTTCGCTTCCTCAATTAGACGATCCATATCCGCCATCGTCCCAAACTCTGTCATAATCGCTTCATAATCAGAAATGTCATAACCATTGTCATCATTGGGTGATTGATAAACTGGTGATAACCAAATAGCCCCAATGCCTAACGTTTCCAAATAATCCAATTTTTCAATAATTCCTGGTAAATCTCCAATGCCATCTCCATTGCTATCCTTAAAACTGCGAGGATAAATCTGATAAACCACGACTTCTTGCCACCAATGTTTTTCCATCCTTCTTCACATTCCTTTGCTTAATTATTATGCTTGATATAAAAGAAAACCTTTTGGTAAAACCATTATCTGTTCTGAAGCAATTTCGATAGAAGAACTTAGCAAAACTTCTCGATCAGTTCTATCGACAAATTGTGTCTCTTGGCCAGTATTAAAAATCCCATAGATCGTTTGTTCCTCCAAACAACAAGCGAGTCTAATCAACCCCGTTTCAAAAGAAGTTCCTGTCCAATCGATTGTTCCACCAGAAAAAACAGCCGCATACTTTTTGCGAAGGGCAATCAATGATTTTACAAATTCCTTCAAATCCAAATCTTGCTGATTTTCCTCCCAAACCATACAACGACGACAATCAGGATCCATATCACCTGTCATACCAATTTCATCACCATAGTAAAGACAAGGGACACCTGGTTGAATATACGTAAACGCTAATACTTGGCGCATCAGCTCTTTATCCTCTTTCGTTTCATGCAATAAGCGTGGTGTATCGTGGGAATCTAAAACATTAAACTGCATTTGATTCGTTTGTTGTCGATAGAGCATTAACTGGTTGTTCATTTCAGAAAGCATCTTTTCCAAGGACAGTTCTTGCTTGACAAAGTAGCCCATAATCGCATCTGTGTATGCATAATTCATCACTGCATGAAATTCGTCTCCTTGGAGCCAGCTTTGCGACGAGTGCCAAATTTCTCCTAAAATATAAAAATCTTCTTTTGCGTCATCACATGTTTGCCGGAATTTTTTCCAGAACGCATGATCCACTTCGTTTGCCACATCTAAACGCCAGGCGTCAATATCATATTCCTCAATCCAATAACGAGCAATTTCTAAAAGATAGGCTTGCACTTCTGGATTTGCTGTATTTAATTTAGGCATATGCGGAGTGAATGCAAAAGTATCATAGGTAATGTTGCTTGCTTCTTCAAAATCAGCACTTTCTTCATAGCTAGCTGGAAACTCATTTACGTGGAACCAATCGGCATAAATTGAGTCCTGGCCATTTTTTAACACATCTTGCCATTGAGGCGAAGTGTCCCCCATATGATTAAAAACGGCGTCCAACATAATCTTAATGCCCCGTCGATGACACTCTTCGACTAAACGCTTAAAGGTAGCGCCATCACCAAAAGCTGGGTCAATTTTTAAATAATCAATCGTATCATATTTGTGATTAGAAAACGCTTCAAAAATTGGGCAAAAATATAAGCCGTTAACACCTAAATCTTCAATGTAATCAAGATGATCTAGCACCCCTTGCAAATCCCCACCAAAAAAATCTTGTCGATCTGGTCTTTTAGATCCCCACGGCAACGTCCCTTCAGGATCATTGGCGGGATCACCATTTGCAAAACGCTCTGGAAATATTTGATACCAAACCGTTTCTTTCACCCATTCAGGTGCTTTAAAACGATCGATTTCATGAAAATACGGCATCCGAAAATAATTATTCGCCATCGCTAAATACTTTTCTTCTAAAGGATAAATGCCGTGTTCGCCATAAAACGCCGTCAAGCCATCCGTCCCTACTAAAGTAAAAGCATATGAAAGGCGTTTAAATTTTGCACTTAATGCAATAAACCAGTAATCATATAACTCCGTAGATACTAACTTCTCCATGGTTAACGACTGTTGGTACCACTTTTCTTTTCCTAAAAGATAAGGGTCTCCTTGCACTAATTGGACAGAGGCAATGTCGCCTTTTGCCGTACGCAAACGAATATGCATGGTTTCTTCTGTATAAAGATAAGCAAATTCACTTTCTGGACGATGGTAGATTGCAGCAGTGTTCATTTAATTCTCTCCTTTAATTGTCGCTTTCCGTGTATTTTCTAATACTCGAACACATTTTAGCGCAAACGATTGCATTTGTATACCCTTTTTTATTTTTTTATTTAAAATGCTCAATTAGTGGTATACACCACTTTAAATAAACAGTATGTTATTTATAACAAAAAAACTTTTTTAACTTTCTCGATGAAAAACACTTGATTATTTCCGCAATCGGTTGCATAATAAGACTTGTAAAAAATAATTTTTGGAGGGTTCAAAAATGAAAGCGAATTGGAAAAAGATTTTAATGGGCGGTATCCTTTTAAGTGCTTCCGCGGTTTTACTTACTGCCTGTGGTGGCGCAGAAAAAACGAAAGCTGAAAATGAAAGCGGTTCAGCAAATAAAGCAGCTGGTGACGTAAAATTATGGGTTGATACTGAATATATGGGCGTCTTTAAAAAAGTTGTCGCCGATTTTGAAAAAGAAAACCCCGATATTAAAGTTAACTTAACTGCTGGAAATTCGGCAGATGCTAAAAAAGACATTGCAAAAGATCCTAAAGCTGCCGCAGATGTTTTCATGATGCCACATGATCAAATTGGTCAAATGGCAGAAGCTGGTCTGATTTACCCTAACACAAAATATGAAAAAGAAGTCAAAGAAAACAATATCGACTCGGCAGTCGCAGGAGTCACTTGGAAAGACAAAGTCTATGCCTACCCTTATGCCGTAGAGTCACAAGTTCTTTATTATAACAAAGATACGTATTCTCCAGAGGAAATCAAAACTTGGAAGTCTTTAACTGAAAAAGGCAAAATCGGTACCAATTTTGGCGAAGATGGCGCAAATTATATCTTCGGTCCTCTATTTATGAGTAACGGCGATTACTTATATGGTGAAAATGGCGAAGATCCAAAAGGTACCAACTTTAATAATCAACAAGGCATTGAGGTATTACAATGGATTGCCGATCAAAAAAATAATCCTGGTGTGATCCAATCAAATACAGAAGCATTGTCTAATCTAGGTTCTGGCAAAACGGATGCCTTCCTTTCTGGCCCTTGGTCTAAAAACGATGTAGAAAAAGCTCTTGGCGACAAAATGGGGGCCGCTGCCTACCCAACCATTGATTTTGGCAATGGAGAAAAACAAATGAAAGCTTTCTTGGGCGTTCGTAGTTTTGCTGTCAACCAACAAACACAAGCACCATTGGCCGCAATGACATTAGCAAACTATTTAACCAGCGAAAAAGCACAAATGACTTACTTTAAAGAAATCGGTTTTGTCCCTTCAAACAAAAAATTACAAACAAACGAAGAAATTACACAAGATACTGTTGCAAAAGCTATCTTAGAAATGGCGCAACCAACCCACTCTGTGGTAATGCCAAAAATCCCAGAAATCGTTTCATTCTGGCCTGCGATGGATGCAGTGATCAATGATACGTACAAAGGCAATATCAAACCTGCGGATTATCAAGCAAAATTAGATAAATTAGTCCAAGACACATCAAAAGAAGCAAAAGAATAAAAAGAGTAAAGAAATGGGACGAGCTTCAATCTGCTGTCCCATTTCCTCTATCTTTTTTATTTAAGTAGAAAGTGAGTGAACGAAGATGTTCAAGAAAAAGAAAGCCCAGACGTCATTTCGAGAGGTCTTTAAAAAAGGCGACTTCGCTACAAAACTATCTTTTTTAGTTATGGGTGCTGCAAACTTCGCCAACAAGCAGTGGTTAAAGGGAATCATCTTTTTAACAGCTGAAATTGGCTTTATCTATTGGTTAATCCGTAATGGTTTCCACGCATTAATGATGCTAGGAACACTAGGGACCCAACAGCAAGGATTAGTATATGATGATTCTTTAGGGATTGAAGTTCTAAAAGAAGGCGATAATTCAATGCTCTTATTATTATTCGGAATTGCAGCAATTTTAGTCTGTTTATCGCTAATCATTTTATATGTAATCAATTTAAAAAGCGCCCGTCACCTATATGAATTAAAGACAGCCGGCAAAAAAATTCCAACAACTATGGATGATTTACGTAGCTTGTTAAACGAACGTTTCCATGCAACTTTAATGACGATCCCCTTACTAGGCGTTCTTTTCTTTACCATCTTGCCGTTGTTGTATATGATTTCAATTGCCTTTACCAACTACGACCATAACCATTTGCCACCGAAAAACCTTTTTACTTGGGTTGGATTGGCAAATCTAGGCAATGTAATCACAGGCGATATGGCTTCAACGTTCTTTCCAGTACTTGGCTGGACCTTGATTTGGGCTGTTTTCGCAACCGCAACTTGTTTCTTTTTTGGAATCATTTTAGCCTTGCTTATCAATACAAAAGGCTTAAAATATAAAGCATTTTGGCGGACTATTTTTGTTATCACGATGGCCGTACCTCCGTTTGTTTCACTTTTAATTATGCGAAACCTCTTAAATGGTTCTGGACCTATCAATGCTCTGTTGTTAAATTGGGGCTTAATCGATTCTTCTATCCCCTTCTTAACAGATCCGAATTGGGCAAAATTAACCATTATTGTTGTCAATATGTGGATTGGTATTCCTGCTACGATGTTAATCTCTACAGGGATTATCCAAAACCTTCCTGAAGATCAAATCGAAGCAGCTAGAATTGACGGTGCCAATAAATGGCAAATTTTTAAAAGTATTACGTTTCCACAAATTCTATTTGTGATGACCCCGGCGCTGATTCAACAGTTTATTGGCAACATCAATAACTTCAATGTCATTTATCTATTAACAGGTGGTGGGCCAGCCAATTCTAACTTCTACGGTGCAGGCTCAACTGACCTTTTAGTTACCTGGTTATATAAATTGACTGTCGATACAATGGATTACAATTTAGCCTCTGTGATTGGTATTTTAATCTTCATTCTCTCCGCAGTCTTCAGTTTAATTGCCTATACACGGACGAATTCATTTAAGGAGGCGTAACTTATGGCTAAAGCAAAAAGTTACCAGAAAAAACAACGCACTGCACTTACCAGCGTTTACATCATTCTAACCATTTTAGCAGTTTTTTGGATGTTCCCCATTGTGTGGATTATCTTAACAAGTTTTCGTGGCGAAGGCGGTGCATTTGTTCCCTATATCATTCCCAAAACATTCACTTTAGAAAATTATAAAGTATTATTAACAAATCAGACTGGCAACTTCCCCTTTGTCCGTTGGTTTTTGAACACCTTGTTCGTCTCCATCGCAAGCTGTCTGTTATCAACTTTTATTACAATCGCAATGGCTTATGCGCTGTCACGGTTGCGTTTCCGCTTAAGAAAACCATTTTTAAAAGTGGCGCTCGTTTTAAATATGTTCCCTGGTTTTATGAGCATGATTGCCGTTTACTATATTTTAAAAGCCTTAAATTTAACTGAAAGTTTATTCGCTTTAATTCTGGTTTACTCTGCAGGCTCGGCGCTAGGTTTTTACATCGCCAAAGGGTTCTTCGATACCATTCCGATGGCTTTAGACGAATCGGCTATGATTGACGGTGCCAACAAGTGGCAAATTTTCACAAAAATTACGTTGCCATTGTCGAAACCAATTATTGTCTATACTTCTTTAACCGCCTTCATGGGCCCTTGGATGGATTTTATTTTCGCAAAAGTTATTATGGGTGATAAAGTTGAAAATTACACCGTTGCAATTGGTCTCTTTTCGATGATGACCAAATCAACAGCCAATTCACTATTCATGGCTTTTACAGCAGGATGTGTGCTAATTGCCATTCCAATTACTATTTTATTTATATTAATGCAACGTTTCTATGTAGAAGGCGTGACTTCTGGCTCTGTCAAAGGCTAGAAAAAACATCGTTTGGTTTATAGCCAAACGATGTTTTTTATTTTTTGGCGTTGTTTTCCTTACACGTTTTTCTTCGTAGCGCTTGATAATTGGACAAAATTTTCATGACCGCCAAAAAGTGTTGATTGACCTCTTGATAATCCTCTAAGGAAAGAACACTAAGCGTTTCAGATAGTTGCTGTTTTACTTGATTTTCTTTTTGCTTAAAGAGCTTCTCGCCTTCTTTTGTCGTATAAACATTAACCACGCGGCGATTTTCTTGATTATGGCGACGTTGAACAATCGCTCGTTCTTCTAACCCCGCAATAGAGCGACTCACTTGAACTTTCGACGTTCCTACTTGGTTGGCTAACTCCGTCATACTAATTCCTTCATTTGTTGCCACAATTAATAAAATTAACATGTCTAACTTGGTTAATTTTAGATCCTCCAAGTCTAGGTCTTTAAAAAGCAATTGGCTCATATATGAAAAAATTTCAGTAAAGACACTAATATCTAAATTTGATGAATGCTTCTCTTTATCCATATGTTCTCCCTCGTTTCCCACCTAGTGTATACTAAATTCACTTGATTATCAAATGGTAATGATTGATTTTTGTTAACTATTATGTTACGTTATACACTAACTTAAGGTTGTATTGTTGATAAATTGGAAGAAGGATGCGAAAAATATGCTAGAACTCAAAGAGATAAAAAAATATTATACTGTCGGCGGAACGACCACTAAAGCTTTAGATGGCGTCTCTGTCGCTTTTCGAAAACAAGAATTTGTAGCCATTCTGGGTCCCAGCGGCTCTGGTAAAACGACGATGTTGAATGTGATTGGCGGATTGGACAATTACGATTCTGGTGACTTAATCATTAACGGCAAATCAACAAAAAATTTTAAAGAAGCCGACTGGGATGCTTATCGGAATAACTCAATTGGTTTTATTTTTCAAAGTTACAACTTAATTAGTCATCAAGGGATTTTGGATAATGTCGAGCTTGGTATGACACTGAGTGGTATTTCAAAAGCAGAAAGACGCCAAAAAGCCGAAGATGCACTCATCCGTGTCGGTTTGAAGGACCATATCCATAAAAAACCTTCCCAATTATCTGGCGGTCAAATGCAACGGGTTGCCATTGCTCGCGCTTTAGCTAATGATCCCGATATTTTACTTTGTGATGAACCAACTGGTGCATTGGATTCAGAAACCAGTCTGCAAATTATGGCACTTATCCAAGAACTTTCGAAAGAAAAATTAGTTATTATGGTGACCCACAATCCTGAATTAGCTCACGAATACGCTGATCGAATTATTGAATTTTCAGATGGCCAAATTCGTCATGACTCGCGTCCTCATATTGAACATGAAAAAAAAGAACCTTTCGAATTGAAACGCACCAAAATGAAATTCACGACTGCGCTGCGTTTATCTTTTAATAATATCCGCACTAAAAAAGGGCGAACTTTTTTAACCGCCTTTGCTTCAAGTATCGGAATTATCAGTATCGCGATTGTCCTTTCTCTTTCAACAGGATTCCAGAAACAAATTGATAAAACTCAGTCGGAAACGTTAGCGCAATTTCCGATTACCATTTCTAAAATAGCGACAGATCAAGATCCAGAAAGTTTCAATAATCAGGACAAGAAAGGCACCTTCCCGAAAGAAAAAGAAGTGACTGCTAAAATTAGCGATGCGGACCGTGCGCAACACACGAATTTAATTGATCAAAAGTTTATTGACTATGTCAATCACATTGATCCTGAATTAAGTAATAATATCGGCTATACTCGTCTAGTCAATATGAACTTATTAAGAGAAATCAACGGGAAAGCACAAGCTGTCAAATTTTCAAACGATGCACCCGACGGCCAATCAAACGCGATGGCTTCTATGATGGCTGCCCAAACTGGCGTCGGCGTTTCTGCTTTTCCTAAACAACTAGAAAATGGAAAAAACAATTTCTTAAAAGACAATTACTCGTTGCTTGAAGGAAATTATCCAGAAAAAGAAACCGATGTCGTTTTAATCGTCGATAGTAACAATACCACCAATATTAATGCTTTAAAAAATCTTGGCTTTGACGTGAAAGATAATCAAAAGATTGCCTTTTCAGACATTGTCGGCACAAAAATGAAGTTAGCCAATAATAATGCATTTTACACCAAATTACCGACAGGCAACTTCATTCCTAACCAAGATTTGCAAGCTGTTTACGATAATCCAGAAAATACCGAATTAACAATTTCAGGGATTTTGCGAATTAAAGATTCTTCAACAATGAATCTATTAGCACCTGGAATTGCTTATAGCGATGCACTTTCAACTAATATGGTTGCCAAAAACAAAACCTCTGATATTGTTAAAGCGCAAGAAGCCAGCAACACTAACGTTATGACTAACGAAACATTAGATGCTTCCGCGAAAGAAAACCTGTTGTCTTATTTAGGAGCGAATGAAATTCCTTCAAGTATTATGATTTATCCAAACGACTTCAAATCAAAAGATAAAATTCTTGATTATTTAGATGCTTATAACAAAGGAAAAGATAAAAAAGACCAAATCATCTATTCTGATTTAGCTGGAACAATGACCCGCTTAACAGGTGGTTTAATGGATGCCATCACCTATGTGCTGATTGCATTTGCTGGGATTTCCCTTGTTACAAGTATGATTATGATTGGGATTATCACCTATACTTCTGTCATTGAGCGGACCAAAGAAATCGGTATCCTGAAAGCGTTAGGAGCTCGTAAAAAAGATATTACCCGGGTGTTCGATGCCGAAACTGCTATTTTAGGCGTTGCCTCTGGTATTCTTGGTGTTGTGATTGCCTTTCTCGCAACATTTCCGATCAATGCAGTGCTCTATAACCTGACTGATTTAGAAAATGTTGCCACCTTAAATCCAATTCACGGGATTATTTTGATTGTAATTAGCACAATCTTAACCATGATTGGTGGCCATATCCCTGCCCGAATGGCAGCGAAAAAAGATGCGGCAGTTGCTTTACGTGCAGAATAAATAACAAAAAATAATCCTTTAATTTCTCTTAAAGGATTATTTTTTGTTTGTAATTTTTATAAAACCACCGTATACTAAATGATTGTGAATGCTTAATAAAAAGAAACGAGGTAATTTCATGTTAAAAAAACCATTTTTACTATTTTTTTCACTTTTAGGAGCTATTTTTATTTTAGCTAGTTGTGGCATAGGAAAAGATGCTGTCACAGATACTAAGTACAAAGTTAGTTTGCAGCAAGCTGCTGAAATCTATGAAAAAGAAGCTGGCAACAGCAAACCATTAGTAAATGTCCAATTTGATACAGAACCAGCAAGTGACTACAGCTATATCTTTACTAACGATACAGAAACACTTTACGTGAATCCTGAAACAGGAAAAGTCACCAAAAATACTGAAGCAAATCAACTTGGCGAAAACGAGACAGCCTTTTCAGCTGCTGAAGTCAAAGAATTAGGCGCTGTTAACGACGTTTTAGCCAAAGCAAAAAAAGAAGTTGGAGGACTTTCTCCACGTATTTTGACTTGGAAGTTAACCAAAAATAACAATAAACTTGTTTATACAGTAGATGTTAAAACGACTACGGCAGATGAAAAAGTTACCTTAGATGCCAATAAATAAGCACAAGCGTATAACTTATCACGAAATAACCAAATCTTAAAATACTCTTTGGGACAGAAACTACGCATTAGGAAACCTTAACATTTTCCGAAGCCGATCGTTCTGTCCCAATTTCATTCTTTTAAGTAATAATAATTGTTCGTTACCCCTGCTACCGTTATACTTAGTTTAAAAGAAAAGATGGGAGTATCAATTCATGGTTTATACAGTTGATTTTAAAGAAGTAGCCACTATTGGTTTAGAAAGTTCACCAGTGGCACCTGCCCTTGCTGGACTAAGAGCGAATGAAGCTCGCTATTTTTGGAATAAATACAAACATCGCTTTACGACCGTCCCTGCCTCTGAAGCTCCAGAAACATTGGCCTGGATTGAAAAAATTTTATTAGAACGAGAATTACATTTCCCTTACAAGCCACTTGAAATTTCTTCTTTCACTTTAGATGGCATAAAAATGGCCTATGTATTTTATGAAAACGGCTTAGCAGTTAACGTGATGTACACATTAGCTGAGGAAGGCAAACGCGCCGTTGGGTTTAAACTTTCAGATGGTATGGCAATCCCTGCAGAATTTGAAGGAAAATTCAAATTTGCTCGTCAAAAATCAAAATTAGCTGGAACCATTCGCGGCTCTTATTTTGTCATTAAAGGAACCTATTAAAAAAATGCTTTTGCCCTTATTATTAAAGGCAAAAGCATTTTTTTATTTTAATTCTTCAATATAGTTAAATACTTGTTGTCCAGCAATACCGCCTTCACCGACCGCTGTCGTGATTTGACGCAATGTTTTTTCACGGACATCACCAATGGCATAAACACCAGGAATTTTTGTTCTCATTTCTTGGTCTGTTTCAATCCAACCAGCCTCATTCGTAATACCAGCTTTTTTAAATGGTTCTGTTAATGGATCTAGCCCCACGTAAATGAACACGCCGTTTGCTTCAATTTCAGAAACTTCATCTGTTTTGACATTCCGTGCTTTCACACCTGTCACGACCATTTCATTGCCAACAATTTCTTCGACAACTGTATCCCAAACAAAGGAAATCTTTTCATTTGCAAAGGCACGATCTTGAATGATTTTTTGCGCACGCAATTCATCACGACGGTGAACAATCACTACTTCAGAAGCAAATTGCGTTAAATAGATTGCTTCTTCAATTGCAGAATCGCCGCCGCCAACGACTACTAAGCGTTTATTTTTAAAGAAAGCACCGTCACAAACAGCACAATAAGAAACACCACGGCCAGCAAATTCTTCTTCGCCTTTTACACCCAATTTTCGGTGTTCACAGCCTGTTGCAATAATTACCGCTTTAGCTTCATAAGATTTGTCATCACAAATCACTTCTTTATAGGATCCGTGGTCTTCAATGCCCATCACAATACCATACGCATTTTCCGTACCAAATTTTTCTACATTTTCATACATTTTATAGGCCAATTCTGGACCCATAATAGAATCAAAGCCTGGGTAATTCTCTACCTCAGCAGTGTTGTTCATTTGCCCACCAGGCGCACCGCGTTCAATCATTAATACAGAAAGATTGGACCGTGATGCATAAAGTGCTGCCGTCATCCCAGCAGGACCGGCACCAATGATAATTACATCATACATTTTATTTCCCCCAAAATTTTAAGTAAGTTTACTTTACTCCTTAAACAATTTCTTGTCTACTTTTCTGCCCTTTTTTGACATTCGGAGTAGGTGTGTCTATTACGTAAGTTATTGTACCACGGTTTTGTGTTTTCTAGGAGGGGGAAAAGAAAAGTTTAAAAATAACGATCACAACGAATCATTGATTTTTAGAAGCCGTTGTACTGCCGCATCAGAGAATTCTTCTTTATCATTTTTTATGCATTCTTGTTGATTTTGCCCTTGTGGAACAAAACGAAATACTGTAAATGATGCAGATAACGTATCAGGATTACTAATCCGATGAAGACTTTTATGCATCCGAATAAGTTCTCCTTCTGCACAAATTCTTGAAATAATTTGCTGATTTTCTAGCTCTTCTATTTTCACTTTTCCCGACTGCACAAGTAAAACTTCTTCGATTTCGTGATGCTTATGCCAACCTTGCACAGTTTTTCCTGGCAAGCTATTTATATGTATTTCAAACTCTGGAAATAGAAAATAATTTACTTCTGTTCCATCTGGCTTTTTACGAAAGATGACCTCGTCTCTTGTTAAAATTTCTATATATTTCTGTAACATGGCAGGCTCCTTTTAACTTTTTTTATAGCCGAAAGCTATTCTTTCAAACTAAGTTTGAAGCTACTTTCTGAAAATTCGAGTTCCTTTAAATATACTTTTATTACCATTTGAAAATCACTTTTTTTAAAACAATTGACTGTTCAGTATCAATCTTCACTAATCCATCTGTTCACCAGAAAAAATATAGTATTTCCGATTATTCACGAACTTATTATTCAACTTCAAAGGAAAATCAGTCAACATACAGCCCACATATCTAACATCAGAAACACTTCTACTTTTCTCAAGTACTGCTATGGTATACATTGACCTTACTAGTAACATTATAGCATCAAGTTTTAATCATATGTAGATTTAAAAAAAACTGATAGCACCCTAACAGATGTTTTCGTTGCTCATTTAATTTACATGATTATTTTTTAGATGCTAATTAAATGTTTGTCAGTAACCTGAATTTTTGATATTTTTATCCAGATTACTTATGTCGGTTTATCAGTTGTGCTAACAAAAAATGATTGTTTTTAAAGATAATTTAATTCATAATATATATAGAATGAAAAAAAGGAGGTTTTATTGTTGAAAGTTGCTATTTGTGATGACAATCCAACGTTAACCGAAAAAATAAACACGATGCTATTTAATTATAACCCAAATATATTTGAAACCTATACCTACTACAATCCTCTCAAGTTAGTCAATCAACTTGACCAAGAAAATTTTGACTTTTTTATTTTAGATATAGAAATGAGTGAAATGAGCGGAATAGACTTGGCAAAAAAAATCCGAGAACGTGATATTTTATCACCTATCGTTTTTTTGACGAGTTACAAAGAATACATGGAAGAAGTCTTCCAAGTACAAACTTTTGATTATTTATTGAAACCGCCTACGGAAGATCGGTTGCACCAAGTTTTGGAAAAACTGAGACAACAGCTAGAAAAAAAAAGAAATTACTTTGTATTTTCTAGTAACAAAGTTACTTATAAAATACCAACCAAAGATATCATTTATTTCGAAAAAGATAAAAGACAAGTATTGATTCATACAGTTGGAGAAATCTACAAACCCTATATGTCAACGAATCAGATAAACGAACAACTTGATACGAATTTTGTGCAAGTCCACTCTTCTTTCATAATAAATTGCGCTTATATAAAAGAGTTAGGAAAAAATTTCCTATTAATGGATTCTAAAGAAAAATGTATTGAAATACCAATAAGTAGGCGCTTCAAAGCCGCCGCTCATAAAAGTATAGTTATGTCCATGAGAGGAAAGATATAATGCTTGATAGAACATTACGAAGCCTAAGTTTGTTAGTTTATTTATTTCTTATCTCTTATTTTTTTTCTAATTGGTCAACAGCTATTAAAAATCATAGAGAATTTTATAATGTCATCTGGATTGTTATAATCATATCAGCCATGGTTACGATTATATTATCCAATGCTTACATACCGAACATTTATTTACCGTATCTTAACTTATTACTAAGTTTCATTTTAACTTACACTATTGCTATGCTACACTCGGTCCCTTATCTCGACTCGGCCGTATGGACAATGACACTTATATCAATAAATTTAATCTGTGAAGTATTGTCGTTACACTTTACGAAAATAATTTTAAATGCAGAATTAACATCCTATGGTAGCCCTACTTTTTTCATAACTTCAATAACAATTACAACTTTGATTGGGGTAGCCTGGATAGTCATACTTAAATTTTCAATAGTTAAAGAAGCAAAGTCTGAATTATCGACAAACTTATCATTTATTGTGATTTTATTACCTATTCCCATACTATCAATAATCATTTTATTTGGGCTTTTAATAGGAAACAACAATGACAAAATTTCTGAGATTACTATTACGATTAGTGTCATATTTTTAAACATCTGTGTAATTTTTCTTTATAAAATCACTATAGAATATCAAAAAAATCAATATGATCTTACTTTGAGAAAAAAAAATATCGAAGTGGAGTATAGAATTTTAAATGAAATAAAGAGAAACAGAACTAACGTTTTAAAATTAAAACATGATTTGAAGAATCAATACTTAACAATCCTCGGACTTATCGAAAATGAAGAAGTTAATGAAGCTATCGATTATATTAAGAGTAGTTTTGATATTTTAGAACCACCAACAAAAACTTATGCTGCCGATGGAGTATTAAACTACCTATTGAATGAAAAGCTTGCTGAAGCAAGAAAGAATCAAATTAATGTTGATCATCAGATATTTGTCTCTAAAAATATAAAAATTAATAATGACGTTCTAACTATTGTAATTGGAAATATAATTGATAACGCCATACAAGCATCGAAGAGAATCAAGCCGATTGACAGATATGTCAATATAATTATCAAGCAAGTCAATAATGATTTATTTATTGAAGTATCTAATAACTATAATTCTGAAGAAATTTTTACAAGAAAACATAGAAAAAATAAAGGTTTAGGAATGAAAAACATTGATGATCTCTTACAACAATTAGGTGGTATTCAACGTCACTGGACGAAAGAACGTAGATATTTTGTAACTATAGTTATATTTAATGTATACAAAGGAAACAAATGCGGTGATAACTAATCAAGTAAATCACCGCATTTTTTAGTATACTTCCATGTCGCATAATTTATCAGAAAATTTCAAAAATAACCAAACAAGCATCAATCCCATAATCGTTGAAAATAGGAACGTTATAGTTGGAAAATTCATAAGACCCATAGCAGAAAAATTCGAATATATTAGCATTAGTACCACTGACGTTATTATTGAAGCAATTTCCGATTGTTTCCAAATTGAAATTATTTCTGACAATATCAAAATTACGAATAGTAGACTACAACTTGTAACTATGGTAATAAGAACAAGGTAAATTTCAAAAAATAAATTTGAACTATGAAACTTCAAAATTAAGTTAAGCAAAACCTCAGTCACAAATGAAATAAGAAGCGCACTTCCAAAGCTAGATAAGATTATTACGTAAAAAGAACTTGTTTTTTTTACGAGAAGCTCTTTTCGATCAATCGGAAAAAGAAACGTTCTATTCCGGTGATTGCCAACATAAAATCGTACAAGCTCTTTCCTTAGTAATACAGCTCCATAAATTGATATGCCGCACATAGAAACAGTGTTCGATAATGCTATAATTCCTTGAAATGACGAGATCGTATCAGCACTTTCATCAAATATTCCCACAAATGAGAAAAACATAAAAAATAACATTTGGATTACCAGTGTAATTAAGAAAACTTTAAACCAAACATTTTTAATTTTATCTAATTCATATCTATAAACATTCAATTTTGAGTCACTAATCATGTTTTCTCTTTTGTTCATCATAATACTCTTTCAACCCCTCTCTATACTCTTCTCGAATCTCAACCATTGATTTTGGTTCTTGTACATTGCCTTTCTCTATAAATATAACGTCATCAAGAAATGTTTCCATATCTCTCAATATATGACTACTAATTATCAACACTCTATTTTCGGACAAGGTCTTAACATTCTCAATAAATAACTCTACACCATCAGGATCTAAACCGTTAAATGGCTCATCTAATAATACTAATGAAGGGTTGTGAGCTGTAGCAAGACCTAGCAAAAACCTTTGTTTCATTCCTAAAGACATTGTATTAAACTTTCTTTTTTTATTTACATTTAGACCAACATCCATTAATAGAGTCTCTATCATTAACAAATTTTTTAACTTGTAATAAAAAGCATGGTCATTGTATATATCTTCAAGCATAAATCCATTTAAACTATCTGAGTTAACAAAGTTAGTACCCACCTGCAATAATATTTTAGGGTCTGCTATTTCTACTTGCCGATTGTCTATTTTAAGTATTCCACTATCAGGTCTAAGCAAACTACATAGACATTTCATCAAAGTTGTTTTACCTGCACCATTCGGACCAACTAATCCATAAATTTTCCCTACTTCTAAATCTAATTGATCAACCTTTAAATTGAATGTATCACTTACTTTTTTATATAAATTATTTATATTTATTGTTTGCATTTTGCAATTCAGTCCCTTCTTGACAATGAAATAAGTGAAAGTAATGTAGTTAACACGAACCAAAAACAAACTACAATAATATTAGAAACATTAACAGTATTCTGTTCATAAAACAGTGATCTTATCAAATTACTCGATGGAACAAATGGTAAAAATTCAAAAAAGTTCACTAAAGCAGAAGGCAATCTATCTGTTGGATAAGTAATAGGCGAGAATAAAAGTCCACCTATCATAATTATCTGAGTTGCTAATCCTACTACATTAGGTGTTAGCCAATATGCCAAAGCAAAACCTATAGAGATCATACATAATTGAATTAGACTAAGAATAGCTAGGGCCTTCATTGAGAATCTAATTTGGACATCGAATCTTAAATATGCCGCTAAAAATGACATAAACACCCCAGGTAGTGAGGCCATTCCCCAAATTATAAAGTCGGAAATTAATATGTTCAACCGAGAAACTGGCAATGTCCTTTGATAGTCCACAATGCCCTCCTGTTTTGCTGTACTTACTATTTGAGCAGCAAGAACGCACCCTACCGCAATAATCCCAAGAGTAGTTGCTCCAGATGACAGATAGATAGCTGTCTGATTATTCACATCTGGTATTAGAAGTGCTAACCCGTAGACAATTGCTAATGATAGAAATACTTGAGTTAATGTAAAAACAGGCAATAAGTATTTATGTCTTAATAAACTCCACCCTACTAAAGCAAATAATTCCTTAATCATTGATTTTCTTCTATAATTTTTTATCATTTTCATCTATTAACTCTCCATAGGTTTCATTTAAGGATTTTGGGGAAACTTTATAATTTTGAACTTTTCTTTCTATTACTAATTTCATGACCCAGTCAACTGCTTCTAACACTTGACTGTTCTCTAATTCCATTTCTATCATTAATTCCTCATCGTTTATGTTAGTCTGAATTGCACTCGGTACTATTACACTCTTCAAATCACTTAGATTAAGAAAGTTAACAGTCATATAATTTCGATCGTTTATTTTTATAGACTGTTTTTTTAAGTTCTTATCCTCAAGAACCTTTCCATGATTCATTAAAATATATCTATCAGCATATTTTTCAACTTCTAAAATATTGTGTGTGACCACGATGATTATATGCCCCTTATTAGATAATTTTTTCAGATATCTCCATATTTTTTGCCGTCTAATAGGATCCACATCATTAGTAGGTTCGTCAAGGACTATTATTGGAGAAGGATATACAACGGCCATTGCAAATGAAGTGAGCCTTCTAAGTCCGCCTGAAAGTTTCTGTCCTGGTATATCTTTCCATCCATCTATTTTTAATTCTTTTAAAATTTTAATACACTCTTCTTCAGCTATTTTCTGACTGCCTCCTCTTATTCTTATTATTGACTCGACAGATTGAGCCATCGTTATACCTGCCAAGGGAGCATGTAGTTGAGGCATCATAGAGACATATTCTCTTGCAATTTTACTATCTCTTGCAAATGATAGACCATTAAATGTTATAGAGCCCTTTGTTGATTTCGTTATACCTATAATCTGATTCAACATTGTTGTTTTACCAGCGCCGTTATGTCCAGCTATGGCAGTTATTTCACCTTTATTAAAGCGCAAATTTATATTATCATTTGCACAGCTCTCTGATTTCTTGTACTTTTTACTTAGCGAATGTAATTCTAACTGTTGATTCAAAGCAAACCTCCTACATTTAGACTTAATTAAATTGATTGATAACAGGTTGGAACCATAACCAAATTATCATTGCTAGCACACTTATACTTATTACTTTAATAATGATTAATTTCATAATTGCGACCTCTTCAAAGTAGAAAGGATTATCAACCACAAAAGAAATCAAAATGTTAATATCTGTTTTTTGTATAATGATAAATTGCCACAATATCCTTGTTATAAGTATTGATGCCGCAATAGAATTAACTCCAACACTTTTATTATTCATAATCAAAAAAACTAACAAGAATATTGCATCCGACGACATTCCAGAGGTGATCGCCGTGATTCTACCAAACCTACTCCACGTCCATACATGAGTCATAGGTATCGTAGCAACGGCTTTAACTATGTTTAAATTGATTTTCCTTGAATTCCTTGAAAATATAATGTGCATAAATTCATGAAAAGTTGTAGATACGATTGAGACAAGAATAGCAATTAGAAGAAATTTTAAAGGATTTGTAAACAAAACATTTACTGCACTTCCAAAAGGAGACCCCTTGATTACGAATAAAAATATGCTAATCGTAAACGCAACAATACCGTTAACATCAATCAGGAAAGAGGAGCTTTTAAATAAGATATTCTTAGGCTCGACAAATAGCGGCTTATAATCATCTCTCTGATCGGCTTTTTTTATCATAATTTTATTTTCAACTAATTCATTAAGTACCTCTTCTTCGATTAGTTCGGATGAATTAATTTGTCTCGCCACTTCATCACTCAACACTAATAGTTGATTTTCTTCTGATACATAAACCCAATCGCCATTGTTTAGCTTACGTTTTAACGTACGAGCTTCGGTATAGTCTCGGCCTATTTCTTCTCTTGATAATATTGAAATATTTCCCATTGGGAGACATCTCCTTTACCACAAGTTGGACATTCACTCTCAAACCTTGGCCAAGTTTTATGCGTGAACGAGTTTCCGTCCTCATAGTTAATTTCATATTGCGTTCCCAAACTTTTTGGCTCAGCATATCTTGTTACCACTCTTATTAACTCATCTACAATTGATGCTGTTAATTGAAAGATACCAGGACCATAAGCTATGGATGGGGGAGCAAATTGAATATTTCTAAAACCTACAAATTGTTCAACAAATTTAGGGTCATTTTTACTGAAGTTCAAATTCATGCAATCAAAGCATCCTGTTTTCTGGGGTATTACAGTGTATACTCTTCCTCGGCTAACCTGTGAGGCACCAAACACGCACGGCAAACCAACTTTTACAATAGCTTCATTCACAATTCTATGTATAAGGAAAGGGGGTTCATCAATAGCGCAAACAATGATATCTATTCCTTCTGTCAATTCAACAACATCATTCACATCTATTATTTTTTTATCTACAGTTTCAACGTTAATATTTGAGTTCATTTCATTAATGGCTCTTTTAGCAACTACAGTTTTCTTCTCACCAATATCTGCTTCTCTATATAGTAATTGACGACCTAAATTACTTGCTTCAACTCGGTCATAGTCCACCATTCTGATCATCTTGGGGCCAAGACCCGCTAGTAGCGTTAGAATATTTGATCCTCCTCCACCAAGACCTAATAATAGTATTTTCAAGTTATTTATCTTTTCCTGTATTTCAAATCTATCATCATCAGCTTTACAGTACCTACTAAAGTAATTCACATTAGCTAAGTATCTATCTTCAATCATTCTACCAGGAAACGTCTCCTCGATTAGACCTTCATCATTTAAAAAATCTATCCCTTCTTCGATATCTTTTACTGTTAATTCCGGATATTTCCTCTTCATTTCTGTGACAACTTCATCAAACGATCTAACTCCATCGAGTAAATTAGATAATGTCCAAAATTGACCTTCATCATCATCAAATTCAATAGTGATTCCTAATTGGGCCCCAACTCTAAATCTCTCTTTATTTAATTGATATAATGGATAGATTGGTTTTATTCTGGGATATTTATACTTCATTTTTTTCACTCCTTATTAAAAAAATGACGAGATATTTCTATCTCGTCTAACCGTTATTTGGTTATCAAATTAGATAATAATCCACCATGCTGTTGCATCAACTGTATCGGCTTTACGTACGTTAATTTTTTTCATTCCGCATCACTCCTTCCGCTAAACTTTTTATTGAAAAAGAAAATAAATTTCTCTTTCAGTATATCTATATAATAACTTTGACAATCATAAGTATTATTGATTGGTAATAACTAACAATTTCAATGTAACAATTTGCAAAACAACTGCTGATTTTGCAACTATTTGATTAAAGCGTTGAACGGGTATATCTTATATTAGGTTACAGTTTAAAAAAGAAATGTAAAAAATGGACAAAAATGAACTACAGCCAAAAAAAGAATAAATTAAATAAACTAGCAGCTATTATAAGTTTATTTTTTAACAATATTTATAGCGGGACAAACCATCTCACTTTTCTGGTATTCAGACTTGCTACTCTATTCAATATTTATTTGAATTGAGATGCTTTCACTAATTTTAATTTGAATTCTACCTGATAAGTTCATAAAAAATAACCTCCAAAAATTGTATTTTTCAGATACAACTTTTGGAGGTTAAAATATCTTACCTCAGCCTATTTCTTGGCATTTTTCCATACTTATCATTTCTCTACTTCTCTAAATAAAACTCAAATCGACTTCCTGCATACTGCGTACGAACATATTCAAAAGGTAGTCCGTTTTCAAAATAGGATACTTGGCGCACACGCAGAATCGCATCGCCTCGTTTAATCTCTAAATATTCTGCGATCTGTTCCGATGCTTGAACAGCAGAGATTGTTTGGTTAGAATGGCCAATTTTGTGGCCAGATTTGGCTTCAAGTGTTTTATAAAAAGAGTTCGTGATTTCAGATTTGCCATATTGCGAGACCAATGAATAAGGAATGCTCGCCACCTCAAAACAAATCGGAATGTCATCCGCAAAACGAATTCTTTCCATTCGTAAAATTGAATCTTCTGGACCTAGTTGTAATTTTTCCATCTCACTAGAACTAGGTTTCGCTACAAAATAAGACACCGTCCGACTAGAAGGAACGCGATTTTGAGACAAGGTAATTTCTGTAAAACTAGTGGTACCTGTCATTGTTTCTTGAACTTTCTTACGTGCTACATACGTTCCTGAACCAATTTTTCGTTCTAAAATCCCTTCGTCTGCTAAAGTCTGGATGGCTTGGCGTAAGGTCATTCGACTAACATCAAATTTCAAGGCTAATTCTCGCTCAGAGGGCAAACGATCCCCGATGCTCCAGACACCTTTTTCAATATCTTCTTTGATTTTATCGTGAATTTGAATATAAATTGGTATATTTTGAACCATTTACGCTTCCTCCTCTTCGTTCATCTCCTCTTCTATTATAACTGGTATAGACCGTGTAAACAACCAAAAAATGATAAATAAAAGAGGAATTGGAATTTTTATCAAAGTTGGTCTAGTTGCATGCTTTCTTTTTATAACAAAAACATTTGGCTTAGTCAGTAAAAAGTGACCAAGTCAAATGTTTTTAAACGAATTTCTATTAGTTATTATCTTTTTACATTTTCTTCTTTCAACAACTTGTTCGCTGTGGCCATCATCAAACGGATTCGGTTCAACTGATTAACCAAAGATACCCCTGGATCATAATCCACCGCCGCAATGTTTGCTTGCGGATATTGACGTCGTAGCTCTTTCACGACCCCTTTTCCAACAATATGGTTTGGTAAACATCCAAACGGCTGCATACAAACGATGTTATTCACCTCGTGTTTTAAGAGCTCAATCATTTCAGCTGTTAAAAACCAACCTTCACCCGTATGATTGCCAATTGATAAAATTTTACTTGCGTCTGCTGCCATATCATAAATGGAATGAATACCATCAAAACGGACCGATTTTCTCAATGCCTTATCCATTGGTTTTTCTACCAATTCAATGATTTTTATCGCAAATTCTGCTAAACGTTTGCTTTGTTTTGACATGCCCATATTTTCGTATTTCCAAATTTGATTGTACAAAGAATAGTTCATAAAGCCAACAATATCTGGCACAACTGCTTCAGCACCTTCTTCTTCTAGCAAACGCACAATATCATTATTCGCTGTCGGCGAATATTTCACTAAAATTTCCCCGACCACACCGACTTTTGGTTTTTTTATCTCTTGTAAAGGAATTTCATCAAACGTCCGAATAATTTTTTTCATGAAGTGATTAAATTGTGTCAGCGAACCATTCCGGACATTGGCTTCCACTCTTTTTAGCCAATCTTGGTGCAGTTGATCCACCATTCCTTTTTCTGTTTCATAAGGTCTTGTTCGATAAACTACTCGTTCGAATAAGTCACCATATAAAAAGGCAACCACTAAGCGTTTGATCATTGGCAACGTAAATTTAAATCCTGGATTGGATTCGACCCCTTTATTGCCCATCGAAACTGAAACTACAGGAACTTGAGAAAAACCAGCATCATTTAAGGCTTTTCGTAATAAGGGAATGTAATTCGTTGCGCGACAACCGCCCCCTGTTTGCGTCATTAAGACACTGACATTATCCAAATCATATTGACCACTTTCCAAAGCTTCGACTAGTTGTCCGATAGAAATAATTGCTGGGTAACACGCATCATTATTGACATATTTTAACCCGACATTCACGGCTTCTTTATCCTGCGCAGGCAAACAGACGACATGATACCCAGAAGCTTGTAATGCTACATCGACTAATCCAGATTGATGAATCGGGCTAAGCATTGGTAACAGTAAGGTATGTGTTTTTTTCATTTGTTTTGTAAACACAATTTTCTCCGGCTCTTCCATTTGCATATGCGGAACAAACTGTTGCTTCTCCCGCTCATTGACAGCCGCTTTCAAGGAGCGCAACCGAATACGAATTGCGCCCAAATTCGCACCTTCATCGATTTTGAGGACTGTATAAATTTTGCCAGACCGATCCATGATTTCTTCTACTTGATCGGTTGTCACAGCATCTAAGCCGCAACCAAAGGAATTCAGTTGGACAAGTTCTAAATTTTTCGTCTTAGCCACTACTTTAGCCGCCGCATATAAGCGAGAATGATAGACCCATTGATTCACCACACGTAAATTCTGCACGTCTCCAAGATGCGAGATACTGTCTTCTGTCAAGACATGGAATCCTTCCTGTGTAATGACTTCGGCAATGCCGTGATTAATTTCTGGATCCAAGTGATACGGTCGTCCCGATAAGACAATTCCTCTCTGGCCTTTTTCAGTTAACATGGCTAACGTTTCTTCGCCTTTTTCTTGAATTTCTTTTTTAAAGGCTGCTAATTCTTGATAACCATGATGCAGCGCTGTTTGAATTTCTTCTAGGGAAATCCCTAAATCAGCAAAATTTTCAGCTAAAACTTTGGCAACTGCAGCTTCATTCGCTAAATTAAGATAGGGATTTCGATAATCCACTTGGCCCTCTCTGATGGCATCCACATTATTTCGAATAACATCTGGGTAGCTTTGCACAATTGGACAATTAAAATGATTATCTGCTTCCACTGTTTCTTGCTGTTCAAAAACAACACCAGGATAAAAGATAATTGGCACTTGCGCATCAATTAATGCTTGAATATGTCCATGCGCCATTTTCGCTGGGTAACAAACCGTATCACTGGGAATCGTTTCAAGGCCTTGTTCATAGATTTGTTTATTAGAACGTGGCGATAATTCAACCCGAAAGCCTAAGTCAGTAAAAAATGTATGCCACAAAGGATAATTTTCATACATGTTTAGGACTCTAGGGATACCCAAGCGCCCACGAAACGCTTTATTTTCCCGCAAAGGTCGGTACTTAAATAACTTGCGGTACTTATAATCAACCAAATTCACTTTGCGTTCTTCTCGTTTAATTTTAATTCGCGCACCACGTTCACAGCGATTTCCCGTAATAAATTGGCGCCCATCCGAAAACACTGTGACCGTTAATTGACAATTGTTTTCACACAAGCCGCAATGAGTAAATTCCTTTTCAGAGGTAAATGCCGCTAACTCTTCTAAAGAAAGAAGCGTGGTTTCTTCCCCAATTTCATAAGCATCCAAAGCAATCAGCGCTGCCCCATAGGCCCCCATCAAACCAGCAATAGATGGACGAACCACTTCACGACCGCTAATTTTTTCAAAAGCTCTCAAGACCGCTTCATTGTAAAATGTTCCTCCCTGGCAGACAATCTTTTCTCCCAACTCTTCAGGTCGGCGAACCTTAATGACTTTATAAATGGCATTTTTGATGACTGAATAAGATAGTCCAGCAGAAATATCGCCGACAGAGGCCCCTTCTTTTTGAACTTGTTTCACTTTTGAGTTCATAAAAACAGTACACCGAGAACCTAAATCAACAGGCGCTTGCGATTCTAAAGCCGCCAAAGCAAAATCCTTCACATTATATTTTAAAGATTGCGCAAAGGTTTCGATAAAGGAACCGCACCCAGAAGAACAAGCTTCATTTAATTGTATCGAGGAAAGCACGCCATTTTTAATGGTCATCGCTTTCATATCTTGTCCTCCGATATCCAAAATAAAATCCACACCTGGCTGAAAATGGTTGGCTGCTTTGTAATGGGCCATCGTTTCAACTTCACCAATATCGACTTTTAACGCATTTTTTATTAGCTGTTCTCCATATCCTGTAACAGCCGCTTTTCCGATAAAAACTTCTTCAGGCAGTTGTTGATAAAGTGATTTCAGTACTGTCATGGTGGTTTCTAAAGGTTGCCCTTGGTTATTACCATAAAAAGAAAACAACAAATGACCATCTTCATCAATCAATGTGACTTTTGTCGTTGTAGAGCCTGCATCAATCCCTAAAAAGGTCACGCCAGTATGTTGAGATAAAGGTTTCTCCGTTGCTTGAGCTTGCGCGTGTCTTTCTCGAAAATCTGCCAAATCTTCTGCGCTGTTAAATAACGGTGGTAACGTGTCGCTCGGCTGTAAATCAGTAGCCTGGCTGTTCACTAAGCGCTGAATTAATTCTTCCAATGTACATTCGGCTGCATCTTCTGAATAAAGTGCTGCACCCATTGCTACAAACAGTTGCGGTTGTTCTGGAAAAATAACATCTTCTGGCTGAATTGCTAAGGTTTCAATAAACCGTTTTCTCAATTCTGACATGAAAAATAAGGGTCCCCCTAAAAACGCTACTTTACCTTTAATTTTGCGACCAGCAGCTAACCCGGCGATTGTTTGATTAACTACCGCTTGAAAAATACTTGCCGCGATATCTTCTTTCGCTGCTCCTTCATTGATTAAAGGTTGAACATCCGTTTTGGCAAAAACCCCACAGCGGGAAGCAATCGGATAAATAGTTTGATAATTCTTCGCCAATTCATTTACTCCATTGGCATCCGTTTTAAGTAAAACAGCCATTTGATCGATGAAGGCGCCTGTCCCACCTGCACAACTACCATTCATTCGTTGCTCTAAAGCACCATCAAAAAAAGTGATTTTTGCATCTTCTCCGCCAAGTTCAATAGCAACATCCGTTTCTGGTATTATTGTTTCAACAGTTCGTGTACACGCGATAACCTCTTGAACAAAGGGAATCCCTAATACCTCAGCCAGCCCCATACCACCAGAGCCAGTTATGCTCATTGTCACAGGTTGGTCTGCACCAATCCTTGCTAGCCCTTCTTTTAAAATGCGTTCCGTTGCTGCTTTGACATCTGAAAAATGGCGTTCATATTTTGTAAAAATAGGCTGATTTTGTTTATTTAAAAATACTAATTTTACTGTCGTTGACCCAACATCAATCCCTGCTCTCATAACCATCAATTAAAATACCCCTTCATTTCCCAACAGTTTGTTGATTATTATACAAACTGTTTGTTATAATAGATATACCTATTTTAGAAAGGTTCTAAATGATTTGCAACAAGCAATTTACCCTATTTTGTGAGATAAACAACAAAGTTTCCGCGAATGTTGACTATCTCGAAAGGAATTTATGATGGCAAAGAAAACAGACCTTAGAGTACAACGAACCAGAAAAATGATTATTGAAGCTTTTTTTAAACTTGTAGAAACGAAAGGCTACGAAGCGGTGACGATTCAGGATATTGCTGATGAAGCTATGATTAATCGTGCGACTTTTTATGCTCACTTTAAAGACAAACAGCATTTATATGATGCAATCTTCACCTTTACGCTTAGTGCTTTTACCGCTATTCTTGATTCGCAACAACTGGTTAATGGCAACCGTGTCCGCGTGAAGCACATTGAAGAACTTCTGACGCAACTCTATATTAATATTCAAGAGAACAAATCTTTCTTCTTAACTATCATGGACAATAATTTCAACGAACACTTTCGAAAACGCTTAGCTGAAATTATCGAAGAAAAATATGCGACGATTTTTTCGCAGTTGCGTATTACCGAAAATGATATTGATGTACCGATAGATTTTGTTATTGAATACATGACCTCTATCTTCATCGGTACCCTTCATTGGTGGATTACTAGCGAGACGGATATGACACCCAACCACTTAGCCCAATTAGTTATCAAATTAGTTGGTAATGGGCATTTAACTGTCTTAGGCATCGAATTAGAAAAATAAAAACACCGGAGTAGACAATAATGTTGTCTGCACCGGTGTTTCTGTTAAAGACGAGTTAGTTTTTTGAACGCCATTTGATATTGTGGGCTGTATTTCTTGAAGAAGTGACTTTAACACCACTTTTGATGTTGCCTTTTTTACGAGGAATTAAGTCAACTTTGACATCATACTTACCATCGCGTGCTAAATCGTAAACATTTTCAACCATTTCTGTAATTTTTTCTTTAAAGTTCATTCTTATCAACTCCAGACTATTCTTTCTTAATACTTTAGCATATTCTTATATAAATGAAAACTTTTCTAGCCTGTACATGAGGAAAATCTTACCTCATTTTTGTTATATAATTATACAAAAAAAGAACATCTCTCTACCAGAAATGTTCTGAAAACTGGGGTAGCTGGATTCGAACCAACGCATGACGGAGTCAAAGTCCGTTGCCTTACCGCTTGGCTATACCCCAAAAAGAAAATGGAGGAAAGTGGATTCGAACCACTGAACCCTAAGGAACGGATTTACAGTCCGTCGCGTTTAGCCACTTCGCTATTCCTCCAAAAAGTCATTGTCGCTGTAACGACCTGACTTAGTTATAATACAATCTTTTCCAGAAAAAAGCAACCCTTTTTTTAAAAAAATTGTTATTTATTTTTTATTCACTTAAATTCCATTGACGAATAATTGTTTCAAAGGCTTCGTCCAGATTTTTTGCTGTACCTTCTTGCTTACCATCAATTTCAATGATGAATTTTTTATCATTTTGCGGAATGACACGACCGATTTCTTTTTTACCAATAAATAATTTGTTCATTAAAACATTTGCTCCATTGTATTGGGCTTTTTCTTCTTCGACACGTACTTCAATATCTTTATTCTTTTTTGACATCTCTATCCCTCCAAGAACTCTATGTTATCAGAATCTTTAAAACAAAACAAGCACCCGCTATTTCTCTGTCAGCTTGTTCGTTTATCGTTTCAATGCAGCATTAAGGAGTAACGAAATGCGATTCGCTACTCCTCAAAGACTGATTTCTATTCTTTTTCTGAACCTTCTGTTGCATGATAGTTCACGCTATTTGAGGTACCTTTTTTAGAAAAGTTTTCAATTAGCTCTTTCACGTCGAGGCCCGTTGTTTCTTTTAGTGTTTCTTGTGTACCAGCCAACAAATTTGTTGCATAATTTGTAATACGGTTGGCGCCAGAATTTTCGCCACCTGCGCCTGTATCTACCACTGAAATCTTGTCGATGTTGCCCAATGGTTGTGCTGCTTCTTTCATTAATTGTGGCAACATTTCCATCACCATACTTAACACAGCTGCTTCACCATATTCTTTGAAGGCATCAGCAATCTTTTGTTTGGCTTCGGCTTCCGCTGCACCACGAGCTAAAATAGCTTCGGCTTGCGCTTGACCTGTTAAACGCGTTTTATTGGCTTCCGCTTCGGCTAATGCTTCAACTTTGAAGCGTTCTGCTTCGGCTTCTGCTACTTCGCGTGCTTTTTGAGCAAGAGCTTCTTGTTCGCGTGCGTAACGATCTGCATCGGCTTTTTTCTTCACTTCTGAGTCGTATTGTTTTTCACGACGCGTAATTTCTTTTTCTTCTAACTCAATTTGTTTTTGACGTTCAACAACTTTGACTTCCATTTCTTGTTCCACCACGTGTTGTTGTGCACGCGCGCTTTCCAAGTTATAGGCTTGGTCTGCTTTGGCTTTGGCAATATCTTGTTCTTGTTTGTATAACGCTAATTTCAATTCTTTTTCTTTTGAAGCTTCTGCAATTTCTGTTTGACGTTGCAATTCCGCTTGTTGTGATTCTTTTTCTGCTTCCGCTTTTTTGATGCGAGTTTCTTTCAAAGCTTCTGCTTCAGCAATATCTGCATCACGTTTAACTTGAGCGATTCTTGGTTTCCCTAATGAATCCAAGTATCCATTTTTATCACGAACTTCTTTAATTGTGAACGACACAATAACTAAGCCCATTTTAGCTAAGTCAACACTGGCAACTTCTTGTACACTTTGGCTAAATTTATCACGATTTTGGTAAATTTCTTCCACTGTCATTGAACCTAAAATCGAACGTAAATGTCCTTCTAATACTTCACGTGCTTCATTTTCTAATTCTTCCGTTGTTTTTCCTAAAAATTGTTCCGCTGCTGTCGCAATTTCTTCAACTGACGAACCAATTTTAATGATTGATGTCCCATCACACATTACAGGAACCCCTTGTTCTGTGTACACTTCTGGTGTGGAAACATCTAATTTACTTGAAAGCAAACTAATTCGATTTGAACGTTGGAACACTGGTAAGACAAACGCACCACCGCCACGAACGATTTTAATTTTGTTGCCACCTTCGTCTACATGAACATTTTTAGACCCTAGATAGCTCCCGCTGATAATTAACGCTTCATCAGGTTTGGCTGTCTGATATTTAGAAACAAACACAATTAATAACATTAATAATACTAAAACTGCAATAATAATCGGTAACAAAATCCCCATTTTCTTCTCTCCTACTCTATATTTTTAGACTGCCTTCGTAAGGAATGACATAACAAACCCGTTCTTTCAATTCAATAATCAATACCTCACTACCTCTTGGCGCAGCCACTTCTTGTGGCACATAAAATGCTGCTGGTCGACTTAACGAACCTGTGACACTCTTCAATTGAATCTCGCCCATTCCCCGGACAGGAATTGGGGTAATCACAGTAGCAACACGACCCTCCATGTCTTTTTCCGAAATAGAAATTGTGGCCTCCGAATTTTTCAAAGGGACCAACACATAAAAATTTAGGAAGAAAACAATAATGGTTGAAAGAATACCACTGACAATTAAAATAAGCCAACTATTTACCGCTGTTAATTCTTCCCCAAGGTACCCAAACAGCGAGGTAAAAGCAATCCATGGAATAATCAGCATTGGGTCCACCGGTCCATCAAAATTAAAAACATCCCCAAAAATAATTAGTAAAAAAGCGAGGACCGCGCTCCCCACTAATGCATAAAAATAAACCGTTTCCAATGGTAGACCTTCTAACACTTTTCCCACACTCCTTTCTGTGCTATAACCTAGTAATAGTGTACCAATTTTTAAATAAAAAGAGTAGCAATTTCCAAATAAATCTCAAAAGATACATCTTAAGACCTATTTTTTCTTAATAAAAGAAGCAACAATAAACGAGCAGCCCTAGAATTATCGAACTTCTACGGACTCCTCGTTTTTTAAAATGTGCTATTCATTTGATTTTAACGCTTCAATCATATTGATTTTCTTCAATTTCCGATGCATAATGACCATCACAAACAACGTGAAACACATGGTGATGACTGCGGAATATAGATAACTTGGCCAATGAATAATTGGCGAAAACATAATTAAATCAACTTCAACGGTTGCTAAAATATACTGATGCAAAATTTTCCCAAAGAAGCAGCCAACAATAATACCAATGAACGTTAAAATAATGTTTTCACGGTAAACATAGGTGGTGACTTCACGATCGTAAAACCCTAAAACCTTAATCGTGGAAAGTTCTCGAATCCGTTCAGAAACATTAATGTTGGTTAAATTATATAACACAATTAACGCTAAAGAACCAGAAACAGCAATTAGTACCCAAATGACAATATCAAGGCTTTTCAGCATATCATCAAACGAACCTTTCATCGCAGTTAAAAACGTAATGTTCAACACTTTCGGCTGTTTTGTCAACGCCTCTCCGATTGAGGTTTCTTGTTTTGAGGATAACTTTTTGTCAAAAAGTAGGAATTCTGTATTATACTCCGGCTTCTGTTTCGTCATCGTCTGGTAGAGTTTCGGCGTCATATAGACAAAATGACCCGTGTAGTTCTCTGCAATCGCGGCAATTTTCACGTGATAGGTTTGATTATCACTATTTTCTAAATTTAATTGATCTCCGACTTTATAGCCAAATAATTTAGCTAATTTTTCATTAATGATTACACCGTCATCGTTGAGGGAATATTTTTCTCCAGTGACTCGATCATTAAATAACTGAAAATCAGCCATTTTCGAAGGATTTTGTGGCACATAAAGAGTAATATTTTGAGTTGGTGCGCCTTTGCCCTTCGTTTTAAAGATTTCTGAATATAACGGAATTGTTTTATTCAAACCATCCAGTTTGCGCAACGTTTCTTGATACTCTTTTGTCTCTTCAGATGTTGTTTGCTCTTTAAAAGTCACGACTGCTTGGTAATGCCAGATTTTATTAAATTGAATTGTAGCGACATCCACAATTGAATCGCGTAAACCAAAACCAACAATTAACAGCCCCATACAACCAGCTATTCCGATAACGGTCATCAGCATCCGTCGTTTATAGCGGAACAGATTTCTAGCGGTCACTTTTTGAATAAAGCTCATGCGTTGCCATAAAGGGCGGATTCGTTCTAATAAAATCCGTTGGCCTGCTTTCGGCGCTTTGGGTCTTAGCAAGGTAGCTGGGGTACTTAATAAATCGATTCTTAATGTCACTAAGGCCGCTCCCACAGTACAAGCTAAGGCTACAATGATGCCCCATAAACTGTAATTTAAGTACCACGGTGTAACTAAATCAGGAATATTGTACATTTGACCGTAGGCATCAAAAATTATTTTAGGGAATAGATAATAGCCAACTGCCAATCCTAATAATGCACCTGTTAGGCTGGCAACAGTTGCATAGGTAATAAAAATCGAAGCAATTTCACGATTACGATAACCTAAAGCTTTCAAACTACCAATTTCCATTCTTTTTTCTTCCACCATACGTGTCATGGTAGTTAAGCTGACTAATGCCGCAATTAGGAAAAAGAACAACGGGAACAGCGTGGCTAAAGAAGAAATCCGATCAGCGTTATCTTGATATTCAGAAAATCCTGGATTGTCTTCCCTAGTAAAATAATAATACGTTGGGGCTTTCAAATTGGCTAGCTCTGTTTCTTTTTCAGCCAACAGTTGTTCTTGTTTAGCCAATTCGTCTTTTTGCTTTTCAAGCATCTCAGCTGGAATTCCTGGTTGTTGCTCCAACTGCGCAAGTGCTTGTTTTCCCGTTTCCAGCGCTTGCCGACCTTGGTTAATGTCCGGCTGAGCCGAATCACGCAGAGCCGCAACCTGTTCTTCTGGCCGATTTTTCAGTGCCTCTTTTACTTGATTTAAGGCCTGCTCTCTTTTCTTTTCATAATCAGAGGAATACGTATTTTGATGTTTTAATGAACGAAATGAGATTAGCAATTCTGGATACCGTTGACTGTCAAAGGCTTTTTCCGAAACCACGCCAAAAAAGTTTAACGTTCCAGACCCGACCGTTGTGGTTCCCCTGGATGTATTATCAATATATTCTGGTGAATTGATAAATCCAACAACAGTAAAATGAGTTTGTTTCAGCCCTTTTTCTTTAATCGCTGCATCGTTTAAAGTGATTTTATCACCCATTTTATAGTCATATCTAGTTTTCGCTAATGTATCTAATGCAATTTCATTTGTTTGTTTAGGTAACCGACCGTCAACTACTTGATAGTTAACCGATCCTGCTTGATTTTTTCGATAGCCAAACAATTTTACTGCATTATTTTGCGTCCCAATCGTGGCATCTATTGTATACCGCGGCACAACTGTTTCGACATCTTTTAAAGACTGTAGTGTTGTTAAATCTTTCTTTTCCAGTCCCATTGTAGAAATTATTCGCGCATCTGGAAGCTGCTCTTTCTGGTAATAATTATTCGCGGTTTTAATCATATCTGGTCCAGTAGCTTTCAAACCAACAAAGACCATTACACCAAGGAAAATAATCCCCATAATCGATAAAAATCGTGTAGTAGATTGTCTAATTTCACGTAAGCTTGTTTTAATTAGCGCTGTTTTCTTCATTTTAGGCACCTACCATTCAATTTCAGCAACCAATTTAGGCTGATCATTCACAGTCATTTCGCGAACTTTCGCATCATTAATTCGAATTACCCGATCGGCCATTTCTGCAATGGCTGAATTGTGGGTAATAATTAAGACGGTCGTTCCAGTTTCACGAGCAGTATTTTGCAAAATGGTTAAAATTTGTTTCCCTGTTTCATAATCCAGCGCTCCTGTCGGTTCATCACATAAAAGTAACTTGGGCTTTTTAGCAATCGCACGGGCGATGGTTACTCGTTGTTGTTCACCACCAGAAAGTTGCGCTGGAAAATTATCTAAACGTTCCCCTAAACCCACCGATTGTAAAACATTGGTCGAATCCAACGCATCCGCAACGATTTGCGAAGCCAATTCGACATTTTCTTTTGCCGTTAAATTTGGGACTAAATTGTAAAATTGGAAAACAAACCCGACATCATTTCGTCGATAAGTGGTTAATTGTTTCTCTGAAAACTGAGCGATATCTGTGCCATCAATAATAATTTCCCCTTCATCACAGCTGTCCATTCCACCAAGAATATTTAAAACAGTTGATTTTCCAGCACCGCTGGGGCCTAAAATAACCGCTACTTCTCCTTTTTCCACTTCAAAAGAAATGCCGTCATTCGCAGTAATAGTTGTCTCTCCCATTTGGTAACGCTTGTATTCATTTTTGACTTCAATATAGACCATCCACTATCCCTTCCCTTCTACATTAAAATAGTAACATATCTGAGAAAACAAGTCTTTCAAAGAAAAGCCTTTTTTGATTTTTTAGCAAATTTACGTATAATAGAAAAGATGGTCCACTTAAATTTGGACTATTGCAAGTATAAAATTAGAGGAGCACGTTATGGCAAACAGAAAGAAGAAACCACCATTTAATTCAACCATCATGCTGATTGGCGCATTAATCATTTTAATTTTAGGCGCGGTTGGCGTTAAAGTTCCTGATGCTTTACAAGATTTATTTAATGTTCAACCACAAACAACCACCCCCTCAAGCACACCAGCACCAAAAGGAGATAATCCCGGACCCATCGAAAATGGTAAAACCACATTTTCAGCAGAGGAATTAAAGGATAACTCAAACGGCTGGATTACTTATCATTCTCTAGATCGTCTAAAACGAGCGACAGGCGCTGATGCGCTATTAAAACCCGCAATGGTCAATACAGGAACTTCCGCTAATAAAGATATTCGACCAGCTGGTTTCATTTCAGGAAAAGCTAATCACTCGCGTGGCCACCTAATCGGCCGTCAAATGGGAGGCAGTGGTGATGATCCACGTAACTTAACCACCTTGTATCAGAATCCTGTCAACACTCCTTATATGACGAAATATGAAAATCAGATTCGGGCAGCTCTTGATCGCGGCGAAACCGTTCGCTATCGCGTGACACCTGTATATAACGGAAACGATTTGTTGGCTGAAAAAATCATCTTAGAAGCCAAAAGCCTTAAAACAAATTCACCCATTGATTTTTCAGTAACTATTTTAAACAAACAATAAGGAGGAACTTTCATTGGATTTTGAACAGCTAAAAGAAACATTACCCGATGCAAAACCACAAACATTTTTGCAAGCAATCCTCTCTCAACCTCAAGAAGAGGATGCTGAATTAACTTTCAGTGAAGAAATTGATGAACAGTTTGTCGAAAATTGTAAATTTTTAGCCTCTCCAGAAACCATTTCTGAAACAGATGTGGAACATTGGCGCAAACAAGAATTTTTAGTTGTCGCCCAAAGTTTAGATGGCGATTATCTAGCAGGCACCCTAGAGCAAACCTTTGTGATTCCTAGCTCCCTTTACAAAGAGGATATTGAGCAATTTGACAAGCAATTAATCGATTTTTTTATTGCCTACGAGAACAAAGAAATCACTTCTGCGATTTTACCAAAAGAATTATAAAAAAAGCTTGCGGATAAATTTCCGCAAGCTTTTTCTTGTGTCTTATGCTCGATAACGTTCAACGCCATCTAAATAAGTGGCTGCTAATTCCATGGTTGGTTCTAATACGATAAAGTCAGCATCGCGACCATTTGCAATCATGCCACATTGATCATCAATTTTACAGCTAATCGCAGGAACTAATGAAGCCATCATAATTGCTTGTGCAGGTGTTGCAATACCCCAATCAACTACATTTTTAATTGCTTCTTTTAGTTTTAAAATACTTCCTGCTAAGTTCCCAGTATCCAAACGAGCCGTTCCTTCTGCTACCACAACAGGAAATTCACCTAAATTGTAGTTGCCATCTGGCATACCGCCAGCCATCATGCAGTCTGTAATTAACGCAACGTGATCATGGCCCGCTTTTTCCATCAATACTTCAGCCGCTTGCGGATGTACATGATGTCCATCACAAATTAATTCAGAGAAAACGTGTTGTAACGTTAACAATGCACCAACCATCCCTGGTTCACGGTGATTTAAGCCGCGCATCCCATTATATGCATGAACAAAAACGCTAGCGCCTGCTTCAACTGCCACATCAGCTTCTTCTAAGGTCGCATTACTATGGCCTAAAGCAACAACGACACCTTCATCTGTAACGGTTTCAACAAATTCTTTCACACCATTACGTTCTGGTGCCAACGCAATTTTCTTAATAATTCCGCCTGAAGCTTCTTGCCATTCGTGGAATGTATCAAGGTCTGGATCTCCAAAATAACTTGGATTTTGTGCGCCTTTATGTTCTTCAGTAAAGAAAGGTCCTTCAAAGTAAATCCCTTGAATTTTTGCACCAGGTACTTCTTGGTAGACTTGACCAATCGTACGTGCAACGTCTGTTAAACGTTCTTTACTTGAAGTTAATGTTGTTGGTAAAAATGAAGTTACACCACAAGATAATAAGCCTTCAGACATCACTTTAATGCCTTCTGCATCGTTATCCATTACGTCATGATTCATGTAACCATGAATATGAGTATCGACTAAACCTGGGGCAATCCATTTGCCTTCCTCACGAATAATTTTTACGTCCCCTTGCGGTTCATCTTTTGTATAATTACCAAAGATACCATCCGTGATTTCTAAATAACCAGGTCCTTTAACATCGCTTTTTAAAAAGAACTTGTCTGCAAAGATAAATGTTTTCATCTTCATCCTTCTTTCTTTATTTTACTTACTTCAAAAGTACTCTTAATCAGTACAAAAGTCAAGAAATGGTGTAGACCTTTTAAGCAATTCTGAGGATTTTTTAAAGATTGCCACTTTCCACATTTTTCATTTGTTGTGCTAAGTTCAGATAACGTTCTGCTTCTTCGTGTTTATTCTTTCTCATTAAAACTAAATATTTTAGATTTAATAATTCACTTAAATAATAATAACTATTTTTTTTGCGGGCCCAAGTAATTCCTTGATCCACATAAATTTCGGCATCTTTTTCTGTATAATTTTTAAATAAGAAATCAGCATAATTAAAAAATATTTTCGTTAACTCTGCATTACTGCGTTCATTTGGCAATTGATTAAAATAATGAATACTCAAACTTAAAAATCGTTCTGCTTCTACTCGATTGCCCATGTAACCATAAGTGGCACCTAGACAACTAATTAATTGAATCTCTAAATCAGAAACATTTAACTTATCGGCTTTATAGGTGAAAGATAACCCTTTACGCAAGCTAGCAATAGCTTTTTCATAATCATTTAGAACAAACAATTCACAACTACCTAAATAATAATAATATTTTTGCCAGTCCGTATCTAAATACAATTGTTCTTCAATACGATTTTCCTTTAAATAATTTAATAATAATTGATATTTTTTATGGCGAAAATATTCAGCCATTTTTTCAAATGAATACGTAACAACGTGCACATCACCAGATTTATAACGCATAATCTGGTCAACAGTCACACCTAAACGATCACAAAGTTGTTGCATTACGAGGACATTCGGCAACTCTTCATTGTTTTCAATGCGGCTTAAAACACTTTGCGAACAGATGTCTTCTGATAACATTTTCTGTGTCAATTTTCTATTTTTTCTAATTTCTTTAATAACTGCACCTAAAGAATTCATCACAATAGCTCCTATTTATATCGGCCATTTTCCTTGCAAAATGGGGATTTTGTCAAAATATGCGAATTCGCATTATGCTTTTATTGTACTTTATTGCATAATATACTGCAAGAACATTATCTAAGGTTTTCTTAGAAAATAAATAGGTTCATTTTTATTAAAAAGGAGTGTTATTGTATGGCCGAAGAGAAAAAGGTTCACTTCATTTGGGAAAAAACAAATTATTCAGGCTTTGTGGAGAAGGAGTATGAAAATTCTTATCTCATCGTAGTAGCAAATCCTAGTCCTGATATGGAAGAAAAATATACCAACCGAATGATTAT
This sequence comes from Enterococcus sp. DIV0183, assembly GCF_050541505.1. NCBI lineage: Bacteria > Bacillati > Bacillota > Bacilli > Lactobacillales > Enterococcaceae > Enterococcus > Enterococcus sp. DIV0183. The sequence continues at coordinate 1,140,391 of NZ_CP172932.1, read as the reverse complement.
TAGTAAAAAAGCATGTGAAACCGCAGAATAGTATTGTTGATAAAACAAGAACTACCAAAAAATAGCTTCGTTAGAGGCTATTTTTTGGTAGTTCTTTTATTTTTGTTTGTAGGTACTTAAAAATTCACGCATTTTATCTGCTGTAGTTTTTAAATCTTCCATCTTCGGTAAATAAACAATACGGAAGTGATCGGGTTGTTGCCAGTTGAACCCACCACCATGGACTAATAAAATATGATGTTTGTGTAAGAAATCTAAAACAAATTTTTCATCATCATAAATGTCAAATTTGGCCGTATCAATTTTCGGGAAAATATAGAAAGCTGCTTTAGGCTTCACGGCTGATAAACCAGGAATGTCATTTATCGCATTGTAAATAAATTCTCGTTGTTCGTAAATTCTGCCACCTGGTAAAAGTAAATCATCGACACTTTGATAGCCGCCTAATGCGGTTTGAATGATTTGTTGTGACAACACATTCGAGCATAATCGCATGGAAGCAAGCATATTTAGCCCTTCGATATACCCTTTTACTCGTGATTTATCTCCACTTAACACCATCCAACCGCATCGGAAGCCTGCCACTCGATGTGATTTTGACAAACCATTCAATGTTACGACAAATAAATCAGGTGCTAATGTAGCAATCGGTACATGAACCAAACCGTCCATGACCAAGCGATCATAAATTTCATCGGAGTAAATAATTAAATCATTTTGACGTGCCACTTCGACAATTTCTAGTAATAACTCTTTCGGATATAAAGCACCAGTCGGATTATTGGGATTGATAATAACGATTGCTTTTGTATTCGAAGTTATTTTTGATTTTATATCATCAATGTCTGGATACCATTCTGCTTGCTCATCACAAATATAATGAACGGGTGTACCGCCCGCCAAAGAAACAGAAGCAGTCCATAAAGGATAGTCTGGCATTGGCACAAGTACTTCATCGCCGTTATTTAACAAGCCTTGCATACACATGGTAATTAGTTCACTCACGCCATTACCAGTGTAAATATCATTAATCGTTACATTAGGAAATTTTTTTAATTGGCAATATTGTTCAATCGCTTTTCTTGCAGAAAAAATACCTTTTGAATCGGAATAACCTTCTGAATCGCGAACATTCACAATCATGTCGCGCACAATTTCATTTGGGGCATCAAAACCAAATGGCGCTGGATTCCCTGTATTTAATTTCAAAATACGTATGCCCTCTTCTTGCATGCGTTCTGCTTCTTCTAAAACAGGACCACGGACATCGTAACTTACGTTATTTAATTTATCAGATTTTTTAAAATTTCTCACACGGACTCCCTCGCTTCACAAATTTATACTCTAAAGTTACGCCAACTATAATGAAAAAGCAATAATAAATATCAGAATTTAATAAAAAATTGATGGTTTTTCCGTAATAAACAAGAGCGTGGGACAAAAATCACTTTGGATTTTTGCTCCACGCTCAAAAACTGATAAACGGCGGGAACAGAAGCAACTCCTTCTTATTTCTCGGAGTTAAACACTTCTGTCCCAACCTCTTGTTATACTAGTTGATGCAGATGATGGGACTCGAACCCACACGGACATCTGTCCACATGACCCTCAATCATGCTTGTCTGCCAATTCCAACACATCTGCATTTTAAGAGCACTTATTTATCCTAAAATAATTACTGGTCTTTGTCAAGATAACAAAGACCAGAATTGTTAGATTTGTTCTTTTTTCGCTTGCCAGGACAAACGCCCATGACATTTTCCGCAGACATATCGTGTCGTATCAATTCGTCGTTTTCTGAGGATGACTTCTCCACAAGACTGACATTGGTACTGATGGAAAACTGCTTTTTTCCGTTCTACTAGAGGCGGTGCGTAACGGGCACCGCCAGTCTTAGCCAATAACTCTTTAAAGTCCTTATCTTTATGCTGATAGCCTTTGCCAGCTAAATGTAAATGATAGTGACATAACTCATGCTTAATGACTTTTTCCAGTTCCTCTTGTCCATACTTTAAAAAGACAGTTGGATTAAAATCCAGGTGATGCGAAGCTAAATGATAGCGACCGCCCGTAGTTTTTAACCGCCGATTAAATGTAGCTTGATGCAGAAAAGGTTTCTGAAAAAATACGATTGAAATTTTTTCCACTAGCGTTTGAAGCGCTTGATCTGTCATCAAGACTGGTTGAGACTCTTTCATTGTTACTCTTTTCTATCAGCACGAGGCAACATGGTTAAACTAATACGCCCCTTTTTCAAGTCAACATCTTCTACCCAAACTGTGACTACATCCCCCACCGCAACAACATCCGTTGGGTGCTTAACAAATTTAGGACTTAACTTAGAAATGTGGACTAAGCCATCTTGCTTCACACCAATATCGACAAACGCACCAAAGTCAATTACGTTTCGAACAGTCCCTTGCATTTCCATTCCTGGTTTCAAATCTTCCATCGTCAACACGTCTTTACGTAAAAGTGGCGCTGACATCTCATCGCGCATATCACGACCTGGTTGGATTAAACTAGCAATAATATCTGTGAGTGTTTCTGAACCTACTTCTAACTCAGTAGCTAATTGATTCACTGGTAACTGTTTCAATTTTTCGATAGCTTCTGCTGTCCCTAATTCTTTAGAAGCAATCTCTGCTTTTTCTAAAATTGCTTGTGCTACTGGATAACTTTCTGGGTGAATGCCAGTGTTATCTAACACATTTTTGCCATTAGGAATTCGTAAAAAGCCAATTGCTTGTTCAAATGCTTTTGGTCCTAAACGAGGTACTTTTTTGACTTGATTTCGTGCTGTAAAGACACCATTTTCATCACGATAAGTGACTAAGTTTTGCGCCGTTGTTTTATTTAAGCCAGAAATATGTTGTAAAAGTTGAGCACTCGCTGTATTCACATCAACACCAACTTGGTTTACCGAAGTTTCTACAACAAAATCCAATTGCTCGGCAAGACGTTTTTGCGATACGTCATGCTGATATTGACCGACCCCGACTGCTTTGGGATCAATTTTTACTAATTCTGCCAACGGATCTTGTAAACGACGTGCAATGCTGACCGCACTTCGTTCTTCGACTTGTAAATCAGGAAACTCTTTACGAGCCACTTCACTCGCAGAGTAAACGGAAGCCCCTGCTTCATTAACAATCACGTAAAAGACGTCACGCTTCACCGCTTTTAATTGCTCTGCCACAAACAATTCAGATTCACGACTTGCCGTTCCGTTTCCAATAGCTACCATGTCCACTTGATAGTCTTCAATGATTTTTTTAAAGGCTGGACCAGCGGCTTCACGTTTCGCAGCAGTCGCTGGTTTATGTGGATAAATCACTTGAATTGCTAAAACTTTACCCGTTTCATCGACAACTGCTAATTTACAGCCTGTCCGATAAGCCGGGTCAAATCCTAGAACAACTTTTCCTTTAAGTGGTGACTGTAATAATAAATTACGTAAATTTTCACCGAAAATTGCAATCGCTTGTTCATCAGCTTTTTCTGTTAATTCATTGCGAATCTCCCGTTCAATCGCTGGTCCAATAAATCGTTTATAGCTATCTAAATAAGCAGCCTCAATGTATGGAGCAGCAAAACTTGTTGCTTGTTTGCCGATTAGTTGACGTTGGAAATAATCATTAATTTTTGTTTCATCAGCGACAAGGGAAACCTTTAAAATGTCTTCTTTTTCACCACGATTCGTTGCTAAGACACGGTGCGGCACCATTTTGCTAACTGGTTCTGCAAAATCGTAATACATTTCATAGGTCCGCTTTTCGTCTTTTTCTTCGTCCTTAACTACGCTAACATATTGCGCATGCTTAACCATATAATCACGTAACCATGTTCGGTATTTTGGTTCATCGCTAATACGTTCTGCTAAAATTTCATGAGCACCTTGCAAGGCTATCTCGGCGGTTGCAACTTCTTTTTCTTCATTAATAAAAGTAGCCGCTTTAGCTAAGATATCCGCGTTTTCAGGTAAAGAGAGCAACCAATCTGCTAATGGTTCCAACCCTTTTTCTTTCGCGATAGTCGCTTTAGTCCTACGTTTTTGTTTATATGGTCGATATAAATCTTCCACTTGTTGCATTTTTACTGCTTTTTGAATATCTGTTTTGAGTTCTTTTGTTAGTTTTCCTTGCTCTTCAATTAAACGGAGAACTTCTTCTTTCCGCTTTTTCAAGTTTTGTAAATAATGATAACGTTCTTCTATTTCACGGATTTGGACTTCATCTAAACTTCCAGTCATTTCTTTCCGGTAACGGGCAATAAAAGGAACTGTATTTCCTTCATTTAATAAAGTTAAAACCGTTGTTATTTGTTTTGAACGATACGTTGTCAATTCTTTTTGAAGTAGCGCTACTACTTCTTCGTTATAAGCTTCTGCCATTAACTAGATACCTCTTTTCTTATGCATACTTATCTATTTTAGCATATTTTTGCTTCTAAATATAGAAGTGAGGTAACTGATTCGTGCGATTAAGGAATCAAAATTCTGGTTGCCACGCAGGGGTGCGTTTTTGATATTCGATATCTTGGACAATGCCTTTTTCATTAAAAATCACACCATGTACAGAGCCGCCAAAAATAGCACCACCATCTATCCCAATTTTTCCATCACTTTGCCAAAGGTCCGTGGTCTGCATATCACCATGTAACATCGGAGTAATGGTATGACCAAAAACAATGGTCTTGCCTGTATTATTTTTCCCTTGATGAAAGGGTTCACGAATCCACAAAAAATCCTTAGGTGCTGTTTGCCGCCAATCTTCCATCGTTAAATCAACCCCAGCATGCACAAATAAGTAATGCTCCCATTCAAAATAAAGTGGTCGTTTTGTTAAAAAATCAATTAACTCTGGATAGCGACTACGGATCATTAAGGCCATTTCTGTTGGTGAGTATTCTGCAGTAGCTCCTGGATGCAAGAGGCTTTCAATTGTTTCCTTGCCACCATTGCGAACATATCCTGCAAACCAGTCCTCTGGATTTTGAAGAAACTGCAAAAAATATTCTTCATGATTGCCTCGTAAATAAACAGCGCCGTGTTGCTCGACAAGTTCTTTTCCTTTGAGAAAACAGGCTTTAGAATGTGGACCACGGTCGTTTAAATCACCAATTAAAACTAGCTGATGATCAACTGGGTCATAGTCTGTGAGTAAGGCATCAAACAAATCTGCTTGTCCATGAATATCACTGATTACATAAACATATGGTTTCATAAATAAGCCCTCCTAACTTGCTTATATTAAGTATACGCTAAATTTTAAAATATTCTCGTAAAATGTTTGGAAATAAAAAACGAAAATAGGACATAAGTCAAAACGACTTATGTCCCACTCTCTAAATCTTAAAATAATCAGTTGAACAAAAGCAGCACCTACAATTACTCGTTGCAATTTAGCCTTCGAGAGTGATGAACACTTGGAGCTAACTGCTTTTGTCTCTGACTCGTTTGGTTTATTTTTTCTTCTTACCGCCAAACGCATCTTTCATTTTATCAAAGAAGCCTTCTTCTTGTTGTTCAGTTACATTTTGTCCGCCAGCTTTTGCAAAAGCTCGTAGGGCATCCTTTTGTTCTTCATTAAGATTTTTTGGTGTTATTAATTTCACTTTCACGTGTTGATCACCATTGCCCCCACCACGTAAACGTGGCGCACCTTTGCCTCTTAAGCGGAAGTTTGTGCCAGTTTGTGTTCCAGCCGGAATTTTTAATTTCACGTCACCATGAACAGTTGGGACAGTTACTTCGTCCCCTAGAGCCGCTTGGACGAAACTTACTGGTAAATCATAGTAGATTTCTGCGCCATCTCGATCGAAAATATCACTATCTTCAACACGAAAGACTACATATAAATCACCATATGGTCCACCATTGGTACCCGCTTCTCCTTGGTTAGCTAAGCGCATTTGTTGACCGTCTTCTACTCCAGCAGGCACATTTACTTTGACAGTATGTGCTTTTTTCTCATGACCTGTGCCATGACAAGTTGGACATGGTTCTTTAATTTCTTTCCCTGTGCCATGACACACATCACAAGTTTGACGACTCATCATACGACCTAATGGCGTTTGACGTTCAACATTGATTGTTCCAGAGCCATGACATTTATGACAAGTTTCTGGGTGTGTGCCTGGTTTGGCGCCATTACCGCCACAGGTTGCACAAGTATCTTCTCGATTGTACTTAATCTCTTTTTCGACACCGAAAATAGCTTCTTCAAATTTCAATTGAATTGTATATTGTAAATCGGCGCCTTGTCTTGGTGCATTTGGATCAACAGAACGGCCACCGCCGCCACCAAAGAATGAATCGAAAATATCTTCGAATCCACCAAAACCACTACTGCTAAATCCGCCGCCACCGAAACCGCCAAAGCCACCAGCGCCGCCACCGTAATTAGGATCAGTTCCTGCATGGCCATATTGGTCATAGGCCGCTTTTTTCTGTGGATCACTTAATACTTCATACGCTTCAGAAACTTCTTTAAATTTTTCTTCCGCATCGGCTTCTTTGTTAATATCTGGATGGTACTTTTTGGAAAGTTTGCGGTATGCTTTTTTAATTTCATCATCTGAAGCACCTTTTGCTAATCCTAGCACTTCATAATAATCTCGTTTCGTCGCCATTGACTTCCCTCCAACTTTCTTCAAACTTTACAATGTGTTTAGAACCAGCCAAATTCATCGATTGCTTTCGGTCTCTCTGGTTGGATTATCTGTCACACCTTGAATCAGTGTTACTAGCTGTGAATAGGTATTTTCAGCTTGTTTAACATCGTTGTAATCATACCACAGTTCTTTCAAAACCTAAATAGTTTCTTGCTAACTTGATTGTGGTTGATTTTCTCACAAAAGACAAGGGACTGGGACATTAGTCATTGTACTAATGATCCAGTCCCTAAAATCAATTGTTATTGATTATTTGTCATCACCATTTACTTCTTCAAAATCAGCATCAACAACATCATCAGCGCCACCTTGGGCAGCTTCAGGATTTTCTTGTGCTTGTTGTTGCGCAGCTTGTTCGTAAAGTTTTACTGTTAAGTTTTGGACGATTTCATTCAATGAATCACGTTTTGCTTTCATTTGTTCGATATCGTTTGCTTCGATGGCTGCTTTTAATTCATCACGCGCATCTTCTGCTTTTTTCACTTCTTCAGCATCTACTTTGCCTTCTAATTCTTTCAATGTTTTATCAACAGTGAATAATAAAGCATCTGCATCGTTACGTAAGTCAACTTCTTCTTTACGTTGTTTATCTGCTTCAGCGTTTGCTTCAGCATCTTTCACCATACGTTCGATTTCATCATCAGATAAACCTGAAGAAGATTTAATCGTGATTGTTTGTTCTTTTTGAGTGCCTAAGTCTTTCGCACGAACATTTACAATCCCGTTTTTATCAATGTCAAAGCTTACTTCAATTTGTGGCACACCACGAGGAGCCGCAGGAATATCTGTTAATTGGAAACGACCTAATGTTTTATTATCAGCGGCCATTGGACGTTCACCTTGTAAAACGTGAATATCAACAGCTGGTTGATTGTCAGCAGCAGTTGAGAATACTTGTGATTTACTTGTTGGAATCGTAGTGTTACGATCAATTAATTTTGTAAATACGCCACCCATTGTTTCAATCCCTAATGACAACGGTGTTACGTCTAATAAGACAACGTCTTTAACATCACCAGTGATTACGCCACCTTGGATTGCAGCACCCATTGCTACTACTTCGTCAGGGTTAACTGATTTGTTTGGTTCTTTGTTTGTTTCTTTGCGAACAGCTTCAACTACAGCTGGAATACGTGTTGAACCACCAACTAGGATAACTTCGTCGATTTCAGAAGGATTTAATCCAGCATCTTTCAAGGCTTGACGTACTGGTACTTTTGTACGTTCAACTAAATCACTTGTTAATTCATCAAATTTTGCACGAGTTAAGTTCATTTCTAAGTGCAATGGTCCTGCTTCGCCAGCAGTAATAAATGGCAAGCTGATTTGTGTGCTTGTTACACCTGATAAGTCTTTTTTCGCTTTTTCAGCAGCATCTTTCAAACGTTGTAATGCCATTTTATCGTTAGCTAAGTCAATGCCATTTTCTTTTTTAAATTCTGCAACCATGTAGTCAATGATTTTATTATCAAAGTCATCCCCACCTAGGTTGTTATCACCGGCTGTTGATAATACATCGAAAACGCCATCGCCTAATTCAAGGATTGACACGTCGAATGTACCACCACCAAGGTCAAAGACAAGAATTTTTTCATCTTTGTCTGTTTTATCTAAGCCATAAGCTAAAGCTGCTGCTGTTGGTTCGTTAACGATCCGTTCTACTTCTAAACCAGCAATTTTACCAGCATCTTTTGTTGCTTGACGTTGCGCATCGTTGAAATATGCAGGAACTGTAATAACTGCTTTTTCAACTTTTTCACCTAAATAGTCTTCAGCAAAACCTTTTAAATATTGTAAGATCATTGCAGAAACTTCTTGTGGTGTATATGATTTTCCTTCAACATCAACTTTGTAGCCAGCTTCACCCATGTGACGTTTAATAGATGAAATCGTGTTAGGATTTGTAACAGCTTGACGTTTTGCTACTTCGCCCACTTGAATTTCACCGTTTTTGAATGAAACGACCGAAGGAGTTGTGCGGTTACCTTCTGGGTTTGCAATAATTTTCGCTTCGCCGCCTTCTAGCACTGCGACAGCTGAGTTTGTTGTTCCTAAGTCAATACCAATAATTTTACTCATAGTGAATATCTCCAATCTGTATTAGTTTTCTATAATAATATATTTTTAATTAACGTTTGTTATTGTGCAACAATGACCATTGATGGTCGTAACACACGATCTTGTAATTTGTACCCTTTTTGTAGAACTTCAACAATGGTATCTGCTGGGGTTTCTTCAGAAGCAGGGACTGTTTGAACGGCTTGATGTAAATTTGGATCAAAGGTTTCACCCATTGCTGGGATTTCTTCAATTCCTTCTTCTTTTAAAGCCACAGTAATACTTTCTAGCACCATCGAAATACCTTTTTTCAAGCTTTCGCCTTGTTCATCTGATACTTCAATGGCCATTGCTCGTTCTAAATTATCAATGGATGGTAAAATCTTTTTACCTAAATCTTGTGAGCGGTAACGAACTAATAATTCTCGTTCGTTTTTATTTCGATTGCTCATATTAGCAATTTCGGCTCTTGCCCGCAAGAACTTGTCTTCCATTTCGGAAAGCTCTGCTTTAAGATTTTCAATCTCTGTTGCTTCAACTTCTACTTCAGAAACGCCAGCAGCATCAACAGCTTCCATTTCTTCTTGTAATTCTTCTTGCTTCTCTTCTTTTTTACTCACTTCAGCAACTTCCTTTCTCTTTATGCATCTACTTCTTATCCTAACAAGGTTTGCTTAATTACCTAAAAAACGGTAATAGTCACCTAGTTGTGAAGCTAGCTCATGTCGAAACGTGTCTACCAAACCGAATATTTTTGAATACGGCATACTGGTTGGTCCTAGCAGGGCAATTGTTCCTTTGCCATGTCCTGATACTTCATACGTAGCAGTGATCATGCTCATATCTTCTAAGAGATTGTTGCCAATTTCTGAGCCGATACGAAAAACAATTGGATTTTCTGTTGTTGCAGAACCATTTAATAAATGCGTCAGCTCATCAGAATTTTGCATAAAGGAATAGACAGATTTCAATTGTTCAATATCTTGTTTGATGCCAAAATCTAACAAATTCATGCGACCACCGACAAAGACTTTTTCTTCAAAGGCATGTCCTAACATCTCATCGAATAAGTTCATCATTCCTTCTGGCGTTTGGAAATAGCGATGTAAAATCATCGGAATCTCCGTCCGCAAACGATGATAAACGGTCAACAAAGGTTGTCCAACCAACTTATCATTGATGATTTGTGTCATTTTTTCAAGATCTTGGCTAGAAACAGCGGCAGGAATGGCAAATACTTGGTTTTCAACATTGCCTTTATCTGTCACTATAATAGCAAGGACTTGCCGATCATTCAAAGGAACCATTCGAAAGCCGGTTAATTTCCGTTCTTTCACTTCAGGTCCTAATGAAAAAGCAGTATAACTTGTCAATTCTGATAGAATTTCAGCTGATTGTCGAATAATATCATTAATCTCATGAAATTCTTTTCCAAAAGATTGACGGATTCTTCTAAGTTCGTTCTCTTCTACTTGTGTTGGTTGTAAAAGATGATCCACGTAGTAACGATAACCAGCCATTGAGGGGATTCGCCCTGAAGAAGAATGGGTCTTAGCTAATAAGCCGTATTCCTCTAATGCTTTCATATCATTACGAATTGTGGCAGAACTAGAGGCAATGCCATCCTCCATCAATTTCTTAGAACCGACAGGTAAGCCCGTGTTCGTGTAATTTTGGATGATAAGTCTCAAGATATTTTGTTGTCTTTCTGTAATCATCGTTATTACCACCCTTCATTAGCACTCTTAACATCTAAGTGCTAACTACATATACTAATATAACAAGTCCTTGCCTTTTTGTCAAGGGAAATACGCAACTTTTTAGCACTCTTCACGCAAGAGTGCTAATCGCTGCAAACCACCTTCAAAAACCATCAATACCAACTTTTGTAATAAAAAAATCATCGAAATGCTTTGTCACACTTCGATGATTTTTTTATTTTTTTACTCTTTTTCACTTAACAAAAATGCTTCAAAAACATTATTCCCCACAAATAGCCCTTTTTTCGTTAAACGTAAGATATCTGCTTCTTCAATTAATAATTCTTCTTTGATTAAGCGTTGAATGACCTCTCCATAAATTGCTTCAATTGGTTCCTGAAATTTTTGTTGGAATTTTTGTTTAGAAATGCCTACTTTTTTACGTAAGCCTAAAAATAGCTCTTCTTCTATTTGATTTAGACGAGTTAATTCTTCAGTCTCCACAATTGGCAATTGATTTTCTCGCAAGGGTTTCAAATAATGTTGGATTGGACCGTGATTTTTGTAACGAGTTTGCCCAAGATAGCCGCTGGCACCTGCGCCAAATCCATAGTAGTGGTCATTATTCCAATAAGCCAGATTATGCTGGCTTTCTTTTCCTGTTAAAGCAAAATTACTGACTTCATATTGATGACGTCCTTTTTTCTCCATTGCTTCAATCGTTTCGTCAAACATCTGTGCTTCGATTTCTTCTTCAGGCAGCTGTAACCGTCCTTGACGAACCCAGTTCATGAACATTGTTTTATTTTCAAGAATTAATGAATAAAGCGAATAGTGCGGCAAGTCCAATGCTAAGGCTCTTGTCAAAGTATCGCGAAAACTTTCCAATGTTTGTCCAGGTAAAGCATAGATTAAGTCAATACTGACATTGGTAAAATTTTCTTTCTCTAAAAATTTCATTGTTTCATAAACATCTGCGGCGGTGTGTTTGCGACCGATTTTTTTGAGCAAGCGATCATCAAATGTCTGAACGCCCATCGAAAGACGATTGACGCCATAGTTTTTCATGACTTGTAATTTTTCTTGGGTTAAATCACCAGGGTTTGCTTCCACCGTAAATTCATTTCGGTCATCAAACGTTAGCTGTTCGCGAACCCCTTTTAGTAGCACATCTAACTGTTTCGCTGATAATGAAGTTGGCGTGCCTCCGCCAATATAGATGGTTTTCATTTCTTGTTCTGGATACAATGCTTGCGTAAGTCGAATTTCTTTTAATAAACTCTGAATATATTCATCAACTGGTTGTCCTTCTAAAAAGACCTTGTTAAAATCGCAATAATAACAAATATGCTCACAAAATGGAATATGAATATAGGCCGACCGATCGAACATCGGCGTTGAAGTTGAAAGTTGGTTTGTTTTGGTCATTAGCTCGTTTTATCTCCTTATTACCAAAAAGCTCGTTCTTTTTGGAAAGTCTCTACTAGCCATACTAACTGTAAATGACAAATAAATCCATAAAAAAATTCGCGCAGCCACTTAAAACAACAATGAGGAGCTGTCATAAAAACCGACACCTCCTCAACCTTGAAAGAAAAGTAAAAAAATTTTTCTATATATAATAGTACAAATCAGTTACAGTAATTGACCGTAACGTTTGACGTATAAAACTTTAATGAACGCAACCAGTGCTAAATAAGCAACAATTGTCGGGATTAAATACAAGAAATAGCTTGGTGATAAACCGACAAATCCTAGTTCTGCACCGAAAGCGGTAAAGGGTAAAACACTTCCGAGAACAATCCCTGCTGTAGTGACTAATGTCATAATTCCAGAAGCACTACTTTGAAGCAAAGGCATTTTTTCTGTCCGTAGGAAATGCAAGACGAGCATTTGGGACCATAAGGACTCAATGAACCACCCTGCATGGAAAATACCAATAAAGAGCAATTGATCTGCTCCATTTAATTCAAAGAATGAGCCACCTAGGATAGCCGGACACACAATGAAATACATAAATAAATAGGTAACAATATCAAAAATAGAACTCGTTGGACCAAACCAACGCATAAAATTACCAATTGATTTTGGTTCCCATTTTTTTGGTTTTTCTACGTATTCTTCATCTACTTTGTCCCAAGGAACTGACATGCACGAAGTATCGTAAATTAGATTTAATAATAGCGATTGAATCGGAGCAATCGGTAAAAATGGTAAAAAGATACTTGCTGGGATCACGGAAAACACATTGCCAAAATTAGAACTTGCTGTTAATTTGACGTACTTCATCGTGTTCGTAAACACGCGCCGTCCAGATAAAATTCCTTTTTCCAAAACCATTAAATCTTTTCTCAATAAAATTACATCCGCCGATTCTTTCGCTACATCGACAGCTGTATCAACAGAGATTCCTACATCAGCAGCACGCATTGCTCCAGCATCATTTATTCCATCACCTAAAAAGCCAACAGTTTGACCATTTTCAGTTAACGCATTTACAATACGAACTTTTTGGTCAGGCGTAATTTTGGCGAAAATATTATACGCTTGAACGGTTTTTCTTAATTCTTCTTGGTTTAATTGTTGAAGTTCATTTCCTGTAATAATTTTTTCGCCAGCCAGACCAACTTCTTTACAAACAGAATGCGTCACATACTGATTGTCCCCCGTTAATACTTTCACAGCTACATTATGTTGATGCAAGGCGTGTATAGCTGCCGCCGCTGTTTCTTTTGGCGGATCCAAGAAGGCAAGATAGCCTTGTAAAATCAACTCTGATTCATCTTTAGTTGTATACTCCCATTCAGCCGCTTCGACTTTTTTATCGGCAATTGCTAGAACGCGCAAACCATCTCGATTTAAAGCTTCAACGTCTTTGGTAATTTTTTGACGCAGCGTCTCTGTTAAGGGCACAATTTCGCCATTTAAAAGTACCTGTGTGCAGACCAAGAGCATTTCTTCAACCGCACCTTTGGTAATTAAGCGTGTTTCTCGCGTTTTAAACTCTTTGATAATCACACTCATTCGACGTCGATTGAAATCGAAAGGAATTTCATCTACTTTATAAAAATCATCTGATTGTATATCACTTTCTTGCGTCGCCGCTTGAATAACGGCGTTATCCATTAAATTACGCAAGCCCGTTTGAAAATAACTGTTTAGAAATGCTAAATCCAAGACTTTTTGATCTTCTTGGCACCCAATATTATAGTGGTATTCTAAAATTACTTTATCTTGTGTTAAGGTACCTGTTTTATCCGTACAAAGTACATCCATCCCGCCAAAATTTTGAATGGCATTGACATTTTTCATAATCGTGCCTTCTTTAGCCATTTCTCGAGAACCTTTGACTAAATTGGTTGTTACAATCATGGGTAACATTTCTGGTGTCAAGCCGACAGCTGTGGCAATCGCAAACATTAACGCTTCCACCCAATCGCCTTTTGTTAACCCATTAATTAGAAAAACAGTTGGCGTAATGACCAACATAAAGCGAATCAGCACCCACGTTGTTTTATTAATTCCTGTTTCAAAACTCGTCTGCTGCTGCTCTTCTCCGTTATCAGAAGCCATCCGTCCGAATAAAGTTTGATTACCAACTTTAATGACAATGCCCAAACCAGTGCCACTAATTACATTTGTTCCTAAAAACAAAAGATTGTCATATTCTGTATCAATTTGATCACTATCTTTTTGATGAGTCGCGTGTTTTTCAATGGGAAAACTCTCTCCAGTCAAGGATGATTGGGAAACAAATAAGTCCTTAGATTGGATTAAACGTAAATCGGCTGGAATCATATCGCCAGCGGATAGTTGGACCAAGTCGCCACACACAACTTCCTCAATAGGAATTTCCATTTGCTTCTTGTCACGAATGACTGTCGCTGTAACTTTAATCATATTTTGTAATTTTTCAACTGCATTGCTTGATTTGACTGATTGAACAAAACTCATCGTGCCGCTTAAGATGACCATCGCTAACATAATTAACACGCCAGTAACATCTTTTTCCTCTGGCGCAGCATAGACATATTCTGTAAAAAATGAAATCGTGGCTAGTGCTAGTAACACCAAAGTAAACGGCGTGATATACGATTTTATAAAAAGTCGCAGCCGTGAAGCTTTTTTTTCATTCATAATTTTGTTGCGGCCATAACGTTCTTGTAATTCTTCAATATCTTGGTGTTTAATGCCATCCCAAGTTGAGCCGAAACGTTGTAAAACTTTTTCTACTTCTGAATGGGCAAACTTTTTGTAACTATAGTCATGGCCCAAGTGACGCATTTTCTTTTCCATTTTCTTTCACCTCATTTATCTGTTGTTGACTTGAATTGACGATCGGTTCATCTTCCATTTTCCTCACCCTTTCCACAAAAAAAGACACGCTGAAAACTCAACGTGTCAAAGAATAATCGTTCTTATCGTTGAGCTTTAGCACTATACAACGTAAAAAGCGATTGCTTTTAGCTACCTTAAGAAAAGCCTTCATTCGACAGTTCCTGTTCTACCCATTGGCGTCTCTCGACATTTTTGGGCAGTAGCCTATGTTTGTATAGGAGCCTCACCTAACAAATCTTATTTAATTACAACAGCAAGTATAATCCTTCCTTGAAAAAATAACGATATAGAAAAAGTTTTTAGCAGATAACTTTTTGTCCATTCAGTAACAAAAAGAAAAATAATCCGCTTATTTACTATGGTTTTCTGGTATGATTCGTATTTATTCATAGAATCATAACTGGTTAAATTAATCTAAAGACCGTCAGATAGCCTTGTCGAGAAGCTTTTCTTCTGCTATTTTTTGTATAGTTAAAGAAACGGCGGTGAGGAAAATGAAATTACAACAACTAGAATATTTTATGGCAGTTTCAAAGTATGCGAGTTTTACTTTAGCTTCTCAAAAGCTCCATACGAGTCAACCTTATTTAAGTACCCAGCTCAAGGAGTTGGAACGTGAATTAGGTGCTTCATTAATTTTAAGAGACAAGAAACATTGTCGGCTTTCTCCAGCAGGCGAAGTCGTCGCCAAGCGAACAGAAATGATTTTTGCACTCATTAAGGAAGCGCAAGAAGAGATTAATGAATTAGTGACCCAAGGATCGACAACGACCATTCGGATTGGAACAAACTTAATTGATATAGATAAAGCATTTGGAGAAGTCTTGTTGTTATTTAATCAATCCTATCCGTATGTAAGTATTGATTTTAAGTATTATTACGATCTTGAAACAGCCTTGGAAACAGATTTAATTGACATTGGGATTGGGATATTTTTGGATACCTCGATTCCATTAGAGAAAGAATTAATTTATACAGAAAGCTATCTCCTTTGTGTCAATAAAAATCATCCTTTAGCCCATGCCGATAGCGTGACGATTGACGAAATTCGTTCTTTACCTTTTGCTGCATATTCCGATCAAGTATATGAAAAAAAAGTGTTTAAACGTTGGGAACGTAAAATCAATTGGGAAAATCGGCAAATCGTCATCGAACTTCCTTCTCTTCATTTAGTCTTAGACATGGTCCAACGAGAAAAAGCCTGTAGCATCCTTCCCTATTCACTCACTGATGAACTAAACAGACGTAACTTAGTTGGTATTCCTCTGGAAGATAGTCCAGAACGAGCCATCTATTTAGTTCAGAATAATCATCACGGACATTGTGAAGCACACCGTTATTTATTCGAACAATTACGTTATTTATTCTAGGAATAGAAAAAGGAGGAATTCCCATGGAACTATTTCGTTTACATTATTTTTTAGAGTTATGCAAAGTGAAACAATTTACTAAAGCAGCCGAAAATTTAGCAATTTCTCAAGCTGCATTAAGTAAGCAAATAAAAATTCTTGAAGCAACGTTAGGCGCTGAACTTTTTAATCGCCAAGGCCAAACTACCACCTTAACGCCAGCTGGATTAATTTTAGAAAAATATTGTTGGCGCATCACCAATGAGTTGGTCTCAATTGAAGAAGAGCTAAAAGAAATTAATCATTCTTCCAACCATATTTATGTAGCCACTTATCTCTGTGATTTAGAATATAAATTGAATGACTTACTAATGACAACATTAACGGATCGTTCATCCAACTTACAAGTCCACACTATTATTACAGAAAATATTCTTCAATCCTTGGAAACAATGGATGCAGATTTTGGTATTTCCTTTGCTGACTTACCATTACCTGAACATATTGGTAAAATTGATTTATTTACAGCAAATTATCAATTCATTTTAAGAAACGATCATCCAGCTTTGGCAAAAGCCACGACGGAAGAAATTTTAAAAGAACTAACAATGTACCCCTTCGTCCGTTTAAATACCGAATTTTCCGAGCAAAACAAATTAACCAATTGGCTAGATACTACGTTCTCTAATTTTTCTCCAGAGAAAGTCATTCAAGTGGATACTCTTTCACTTATTACTCATTTGGTGTCTCATTCCGATAGTTTCGCTATTGTCCCCGAATACACAAATATTCAACTTTTAGACAATTCGATCCATACACTAACTTACCAAGAACTACCTAAACGAAACATGGCAGTTTATTATTTAAAAGAACGTTACATGAGTCGACAACTTCAACAACTTTTGGCTGAATGCCAAAAACAATTTCAATAGTAAAAACCAAGACTAGAGCTTGTCGGCAAGCGAGTTCCAGTCTTGGTTTTTATTTGTGTTTTCAGGTAGCGGCTTCTCTTCCTTTGACAAATCCTAAAGAAGTGATAGCCATCACTAACGAAGTGCCTCCTTGACTTAAAAACGGAAGCGGAATACCTTTTAACGGCAACAGTCCAATCACCGCACCGATATTCTCCACCGTTTGAAAGACCAGCGAAAAAATAAGGGCGACACAGATGTACATACAGAAACGCGAATTGCTCCGCAAGCCAGCTACTAAAACTTGATAAAACAAGTAAAAATAGAGAAAAACAACGGTGGCACTGCCCACAAAGCCCCAGGCTTCCCCGATAAAAGTAAAAACCATATCAGACTCACGAACAGGAACATACACTTCAATCCCATGCACACCCTTGCCAAATAAACCACCCGAACCAATTGCCAATAAACCTTGTACTTGTTGATAGGATATTTTATCGACATAATCATAGGGATGAATCCATGCTAAAATTCGATCCAATTGATATTGTTTAAAATGTAAAAAGAAGAGTACTTTGTGCCCCCACTCTGTAAAGACTAACAGAATCAAGACCACGCCTAACGTTGCTAAAGCGCTGAAAATAATGATTAAAATTTTGCGATCAATTCCTGAAATAACTAAAAGAGATAGAATAATCGTTACGAAAACAAGGGATGTCCCAAAATCTTTTTGTACCGCCATCAAGAAAAAAACAGGGACACTAACCGCAACGATTTTTTTTAGAAGTTGCTTGTCTGAACGCCATTTATCAGACCAGTCTTGTTGCTCATGTTGGACAATAATTTTTGCCAACATTAAAATAAACGCAATTTTCGCAATTTCTGATGGCTGAAATTTAATAAACCCTAAATCTAACCAGCGCTTTGTGCCCGTCAATAAATACATTCCTTTGTCATAGGAAAAATACAAAGCACTCATTAAGATTAATGAAAACCCATAGAAAAAAGGAGCTACTTTCCAAATAAATTTCTGTGACAGCCGACTAGCTAAAAACATGCCTGCATAGCCAACAAAAATAAAGAAAAGTTGTTTTAATGCTGGCACAGTTCCATCTTTTCCTTCATTAACGGCAATCCAATATTGCACACCAGAAGATAAAAGTGTGAGTAAAAAAATGGGCAATAATAAATCATAATTAAGATGTAAGTTGAATTTTTTTGTATTGACCATTTAACTGCCGCCTTTCGTTTGCAATAATTTTAATGACGATTCCTAATGCCACTGAAAAGATTAAATAACTTGTCCCACCGTAACTAACAAACGGTAAAGGAATTCCCGTCATTGGAATCAAACCCAAAACGCCACCAATGTTAATCGCCGTTTGAGATAAAATCAAGGTCCCGACTCCTAACAAAAACAAGCCGTAACAATGATTTTTTATTACACAACTACTCCGCAAAATCGAGGCCGCTAAAAATAACAAAAGAAATAGTAATAGTAAGCCGCCAATCAAACCAAGTTCTTCCACAATCACCGCAAAGATAAAATCGGTTTGACCTTCTGGCAAGCCACCTTTTTTTACCATACCATTGGCTAGTCCAGTGCCCCAAAACCCACCATTATACATTGCTAAATAGGCCATTGAAGGCTGAAATCCGCGATCATGAAAGGATAAAAACGGATTTTTCAAAACAACTAAGCGGTCATACACATGCGCAAAAAAATGTGGTAAGTACTGGTGATCGCCTAGAAAAATAATTATTTTAGAAAGAAGCGCCGCGCTAGCAACGACAATCCCCGCAGCAATTACACTAAATTTTGCATGAATACTTGCTGAGAAAATCAAGACACTGCCAATAACTAAAATAAGAATAGCCCCGCCAACTTTGGGTTGAATCAAAACTAAAAATGCAACGACCAAAACAAACAGCCATTGTTTTCTTAACTGCTTCGTTGTCAAGCCATTTTCTTTTTCACCTAAATAACAGCTCAAGTAATAAATAATCGCAAAATTACAAAGTTCTGATGGCTGAAATTGGATCCCAAAGAGAGAAATCCAACGTTGTGCGCCATTCGCTGCTACACCAAAAAAAGGTAGTCGAACCATTAACAGTAATAGTATCGAAACTAAAAGCAGTCCAATCGCAATTTTTTTATTAAATAACACTTCTAGTCGAACTTTGTAAATCACGAACATTAGCACCCAGCTGAGACACATAATAATGCCTTGTTTAATAAACACAGCAGTGGGCTTCACGCCTTGCATCAACAAGTCATAGCTACTGGCGCTATAAATCATTAACGCGCCAATAATACTTAATATAATAAAGGTCAAAAGAATTTTTGTTAGACCTAAAGTACGTAGATTCATTCTCTCACCTCTATCTTTTTCTAATTAAATCAATCTTACCAGTCTGAGTTAGAAAACAAATAGAGAGTTTTTTATAGAACTATTACTAAGCTTACATAACAAAAAGTAGCTAGACTTGGTTCATTTCACCTAGTTTCGCTACTTTTAAAAAAAGCCATTTATATAATTTTTGTGTGTTGCTCACATTTCTGATAAATTTTTCCAAACTTATCTCTTTCTAAATACTGATAATCTACTAAATACCGTCTCAAAAGTGCATAATCTTCATAGATTTCTCTAAGTCGCTGATTGACTTCTTTTTCCGTATATTCTTTCCCAAATTCAAATTGGTTGGCCACACGTTGAAACACTTGGACTTTTTTCGCATTTTTCTTGGGAATAACCAGCAACTTTCCTTCTTTAAAAAAATTTTCAACCATGTTTATTCTCTTTTTTTTTGTTTTGACTATTGTTTAGAAAATTGATGATTCAGTTTTTCTTTCTGTTTATCGGTCCATTTGCCAGCGACTTCATTGACAATTGTTTCAGCAAAATCACCTACTTTTTCTCCCGTAATATTTTTGATAGGTGTTCCGTTAGCAGCTCCTTCTTCAAACAAATCAAGTAAATCAGTCAACGCATTGAACATATTGGCTCCGCTATGATCTGAAAAATGCCATGCATATTTTTCAATTTCTTGAAATACTTGTCGATACTCTGCTGGTAATGCTGCAATCCGTCGTTTATATTCTTTGTACTCTTTTTTATCCCCCACAACTTTTTTGATCAACGCTTTAAAATTTGACATGCTCTATCCCTCCATTTTTTTCATCTTGTTTACTTGTTTTGAAAGCAACGTCCAACGCTGCCAAAAATCAGCGAGTTCTGCTTCTCCTGATGAGGTTAAGCGATAGAACTTCCGCATTGGTCCTTTTTCTGAAGGCTTTTTTTCAGCTATAACCCATTGATTTTTTTCTAAACGCAGTAAAATCGTATAAACGGTTCCTTCAACAATTTCAGTAAACCCTTGGTCATTTAAAATTTTTGTAATTTCATAACCATATGTTTCTTTCCTTTGGATGATGGCTAAAACTAAACCTTCTAAAATGCCTTTTAGCAACTCTGTCTGCTTCACTGCTTTTCCTCCCTAAACTACTCTTTAGTACTATGTACCACTACATAATAATACTGAGTACCGGTTCTGTCAACTACTTTGTAATAAAAAGTAGTAAAGACGCGACAACCACCAGTACTTAACTAGTAGTTGTCGCGTCTTATTATTCTTTATTCATTTATTCCGAGTTCTGCTTCAAAGGCTTCTAATTCTGCAGGGTGTGTTTCTGGATAAGCAAAGCATGTTGAAAAATGCCACTCCCCACCACTTGTGCCAAAATAACCTGGCAGTAATTCCAAAGCCAATAATGCTTCTGATGTTTCTTTTTCCGGTAACGTAATCTGAAAAGTAGTCGCTGGAACAAAACCGAACTTCGTATAGTAAGTTGGATGGCCCAGGATAATCAATCCGCCGACGCCTAATTCTTTGGCCTTCTGCACAGAATGCTTAATTAACGCTGAGCCTACGCCCGTGTTCTGTGCTTCTGGATGGACACTTAGCGGCCCAACGGTCAAAACAGCCTTTTCTGTATGATCAGGTAATCGTAGTTTGGCTTTTGAAGACATAATATGACCCGTTAATTTTCCTTGATCAGTTTCTGAAACTAAGGACAACTCCGGAATAAAGTCGGCACTTTCTCTTAATAAATGCACGATAAAATGCTCTGTGGGACGCCAGTTTTCGGTCAAGTTTAATTCCTTGAACGCTTGATACGTTAAACGCTCTACAGCTTGATACTCTGCAGGTTTTTCTTGACGAATCTTCATTATTTGTCCTCAGATTGTTGGAAATAGTCAGCCGTATCTCGTTCATCTTGTTTTAATTGGTCGATCAAGGCTTCAGCCCCATTGAATTTCACTTGGTCACGTAAATAATGATTCCAACGAACCACCACTTGCTCACCATAGATGTCTTGATGGAAGTCCAAAATATAGACTTCCACGGTTAAATCGCGTCCTTTTCCAAAGGTGTCATTATGACCAATTGAGCCCATGCCGACATACCATTTGCCACCAACTTCGATTTGCACAGCATAGACGCCAATTCTTGGTAAGCGCACGGTGCTTTTCACTTTGACATTAGCGGTCGGGAAACCCAATAAACGGCCACGAGCATCGCCATGGACAACTGTTCCTTCTGTTTCATAAATATATCCTAACAACTCCGTGACCTCCTCCATTTCGCCGGCTTCCATTTTTTCGCGAATTCTTGTTGAGCTAATTTTGGCACCAGTCATTTCTTCTTTTGGTACTGTCACCACTTCAAAACGGCCTTGCGCATAAGTTGGTAACTGTTTGACTCCAGCGATTTCTTTAGGACCATACGTATAATCAAACCCAGAGACTGCCACTGCACTATTTAAATTAACGATATACTGATCGACAAAATCTTGCGGTTTTAATTGAGCAAACGCTGAAGTAAATTCGACAATATATAAAATATCAACGCCCAAGTTGGCCATTAGGCGTTCTTTTTGTTCCAAGCTAGTTAAATATTTCATATTTTCTGGTAAAACTTTTTGAAAAACGATTGATGGGTGTTGGTTGAAGGTCATCACAGCTAACTTCAAGCCTTTTTCCTCAGCAATCTTTTTACCTGTTTCAATTACTTTTTGGTGGCCTTTGTGAACACCGTCAAAGAAGCCTAGGACCATCACGACTTCTTCATTAGGAATTTGATTGGGTTCATAGGGATGATGTAGTTGAATAACTTGCATGTGCAAAAACTTCCTTCTTTTTTATTTAATTGTTCCGTAGAACTTTACTTGGTTTCAATAATTTATCATGCGTTGGGTGTGGCATGTATAAACTAACCACTTGATTTTGGTAAAATAAGGCAACTAAGGATTCTGGCATTGCCTTTATTCCTAATTCTTTTTTGTGCAAACGCATACCATTTTTTACTTTTTGATACAATTCATCTGATAAATCAATTCGTGGGAATTGTTCTACTGCTGTCTCAATGGGCAACAGGCATTGATCGATTGTTTCAGCAGCCATTTGTTTGGCTACTTCTTCTAACGTTAAGCATTGCGCAGCTTGCAAACCGCCACTTGCCGTTCTCGTTAAATCCGACATATGGGCAGGATAGCCTAATTTTTTGCCAGTATCCACGGATAGTGTCCGCACATAGGTTCCTTTGCCACAGACCACTTTAAACCGCCAACTTTGTGTTTGAGCGGATTCGTTAAAAATTGGTTCACTAGTACGTTCAAATGAATAAATCATAGCTTTTCGTTGGGGCCGTTCAACTTCTTCCCCGTTCCGGGCATATTCATATAAACGTTTACCATTGACTTTCACCGCAGAAAACATCGGTGGGATTTGTGTGATTTCACCTGTCATTTCGGCCATTGCTTGATCAATTTGTTCAGTTGATAGAGGTGTTGTAACTGGTTTTTTTTCAACAATTTCGCCACTAACATCTTCGGTTGTCGTAGCAAATCCAAGTGTAATTTCACCTTCATAGGTTTTGCCAGAATCTACCATGTATTCGATCACTTTCGTTCCTTTGCCAACGCAGATGGGTAAGACCCCTTCGACATCTGGATCTAGCGTACCACCATGACCAATTTTTTTGGTATGTAAAATTTTTCTCAATTTAAATACGCAGTCATGACTTGTCATGCCACGTTCTTTCCATAACGGTAAAATGCCGTCCATTATAGTTCCTCCAGTTCCGATAATACTAACTTTGTCATTATAGCATAAAAGTACCTAGCTTCGCAGTCTCCGTTGCTTATTCCCTTTGGCAAAATCTCTGCTGAATGCAAAAAAAGCCACAAACTCTGATAAAAGCAGAGTTTGTGGCTTTTTTTAGCTAGTAAATGATCCCCATGTATTCTGTGCGTTGCCATCGTTTGGTCCGATTGGCAAATAAATTCTCGCGCCTGACGTATCTGTCCCACCAATAAAAACATACCCATCTGCAATATAAAACGCATCGTAATAAAAGCGAGTATTTTTGGGCCAGATACTATAAATGGGTGCTGACAGACTAGGTTGGCCCGCTCTTAAAACAATGCCTTCGTCCACACCAATTAGAAATGATTTCTTCGTTTGCGGGCGCCAAAGTTCAGCAATGTCGCCATCGTTCACATAGCCTAACAAATGTCCGCTATTTTCAATACGGTAAAGGTTTTGTCGGTCGGGTAATTTCGCTGTAATTGTTCCTACTTGTGTCCAAAGTGCCTCTGCTGATAGATGTTCATTGATTAAAGCATCTGGTGTTGGATAGATTGAAGTGAAACGAATTGCTTGTCCTACTTGATATTTTGGCGCATTAGGTTTACCTGGCTGAATAATGACAGTCTCAGCTGTTTCAGAAACGCCCGTTTGTAAATCTTGTGCCAACTGCGCTTTACTAATCCCCCAACGCGCTAAATAACCATAAGGATCTGTATGATCTCCCCACCAATTTTTTGTAATCCAATCATGAGTGACTATGCCATAACCTGTTCCATCGTCCAGCGAAAAATCAGCACCAATGTTCTGAGCCAAATCACGGGCCAAATTAACATAGGCAGCATAATCTTTTTTAAACGTCGCCGCATTATTCGTTCGAGCCAATTCGATTTGCGCATAGGCTTTTTGATTAGCTAAAGAACCTGCGCCATATTGAATTTGGCCAGCAGGAGCTAATTGTTTCACTCGTCCACCAGATCCGACAAAATATGAGACATAAGCATTTGACCAATTTCGTTTCATATAGGCCACTTCATTGTCTAAACTGTGTGGTCCTAGGTTCCGCTCGTTTCCAGATTCATGTAAAACAATTAATTCATTGCTTGCAGAGCCGGGAAAATAAGTAAAGTTGATTGGATCCGCTTCGATGGTGTAAGCGCAAGCCGTCATCGGAATCGTTAAACTTAAACCAATCACTAAAGCAAGTTGAATCATTAATTTTTTAAACATAGCATGCTCCTTTCTTAAAAAAGCCATGAAAGGAAAGTCAAAATAACTTCCCTTCCACGGCTTAAACCTGCAGATAAATGGCGGGACAGAAGTAATTTCTTCGGCAATCAGCCGAAAGTTCTACGTTTGTCCCGACCACTTCTACTTAATCATCTTTATTTTTTAACTGAATAAATAACTCTTTTAACTTTTTCGGCATAGGAATAAAGGTCGCAATGTTTTCAAAAAAAGAAAGTCCTTCGTTCGCAATGTAAAAAATCAGAACCATTTCCCGAATTGGCAAATTGTTCCCCACAACTTTTTCAACACGAACCGCTACGGCAACCACAAATAACATCGTCACTTTTTTCGCAATTCCGAGCATACCAATCCGACTGGACAATTCTTTTGTGGCGATTGCCTTAATCCAACCTGTGATGAAATCGACAATAATTAAAAAGAGGAAGACATCCAACAATTGATCTAATCCGCCTAATAAACGTACGACAATCCCACCGAAAATGCTTAAAAGCATTGTTATTGTGTTGAG
This sequence comes from Enterococcus sp. DIV0183, assembly GCF_050541505.1. NCBI lineage: Bacteria > Bacillati > Bacillota > Bacilli > Lactobacillales > Enterococcaceae > Enterococcus > Enterococcus sp. DIV0183. The sequence continues at coordinate 1,115,452 of NZ_CP172932.1, read as the reverse complement.
ATAACGTTCCATAAAAAGACTCCTAAACTAGCTTGTTATTTTGTTGGAAACGGATCGTCCGTGTACCAACTTCCTTGTAGGTAAATATTTCCAGCACGGTTAGCACCAAAAAGAATTCCTTGATTTCCCATCTCATATAAACCAGCACAATTCGGTTGAGGGAATGTATATTGCATAGCAGTTAACGCCAAATTCCATATTCCCTTTGTAATCTTCGTCGATAATGTATATCCTGTTGGAACAGTAAACACTTTAACCAAATTATTATTCAATTTCGTTGGATCACTCAAATTACATCTTACAAATGCATCGACACGATTTCCTACCCTAATTAATACAAATTTCATATTATCCTTATTAAAGGCCGCCTGATATTTTGCCTCGACTTCACCAACTCCACTAGCTTCATAAATGGCCATTCTAGAGGATTCCAAAGGCACACCATTGACGGTTGGCATAGTTACAAAATTCTTCACCCCAGCAATCTCTTGATCACCTGTTTGTGTCACAGCTTGACCTTTAATCGCTTCCGCAACGTTTTTCGGGTGCATATATTTACTCGTTAAAGTTCCCGCGACTGCTTCGCTGTCTGATGCGAAGCCATAATTTTCTACATTGCCTAGCCCCACTTGTTCAGCGGTTACTTGGTGCGGGTTATCTTGATTTTCCATATGGGTATTGAGTTGCTCTGCTTGAACAAAACCACTCTTCGCTAAAACCGCTTGGGCATCAACAGACAGACCAATATGAAGCCCCACGTAATCAACTTCTAAGCTAGCTGGCGTTACCCCATTCGATGAATCTGTATAGCTCATTAAATAAATGAAACCTTCATCTGTGATAAAATTCTGATCATTGATTTGAATTGAAAAATCGCCAAACTCTTTTGCTGATTCTTGGATTTGAGTTACCCAATTATCCGTAGTTGGTAAATACGTAGCGATTTTAATCGTTTGATTATTGGGCGCAGCGGCTTTCACACGTTGATTAATCGTAAAAAATTGAACGTTCTGGCGAATAAATGCCACCGCCTCGTCAGTTGTGACTGTTTCAAACATTTGTGGAATTAATTTTTTAGCGGCTTCAACGAGATTGAAGGCCGCTAATTGTTGCGGAATCACACCGCTTTGGGTGGAACCTGTTTTCACGCCCTCATCATCACGGCTGGCCATTTTATTGTAGTCCGCTTGGGAAACTTCCTCCCAAACGTCTGTTGGCTTCTTAAGAATTTTTGCCGTAAAATCAGTGGAATAACTGTTTGCATTGGTGGCTGTATTGCCGGCCGTTTTACCGTTAAAGTCTAACTTCATTTTGACAGTAGTTGGCTTAGCCAATAAAGAAATACCGTCTGCTTTTGTCATACGGTCATTCAAATCAATTTGAAGACGATTCGCTAAGGTAGCTTGTTTGATGCCTTGTGTATCTGTACGTGCTTGGACAATTTCTGGATTACTATCACCCGCTTCTGCTACTAATTGATCGAAATCATTTCGTAAAGTATCAAATTCTTGTTTATTATTATTTGCCGTTGAAACTGCATTTCCTGCAATCATGATTGCTGTTTTGGCATTGTTCATCGCTTGGTTGGCTGTTTCATTTGCTTGATTGCCTGCATCGGTGGCAATTTGTACGGCTTCTTTGCCAGCTTCATCTGCTATGTTTTTCGCTTCAGAAATTCCATTCGTTAACTGGACTTGGTAAGCATCTACTTTCTCAGCTGATGCATTCGACTGATCCAAGATTGCATTGATTTTAAGGCGACCTTGATTCAGGGTATCTAATTCTTCAATATGTTCTACTGACATTTCGTCACACTCCTCTAGTTTTCATTATTTTATTAAAACTGGCCACCCAATTGGGATTGAATATACACACGACAGATGACCGAAGCATCCAACCATAGTGGCTGATGAGAGAAAAATTGAAGCGTGTGATTGCCGCGTTCGATTTTTTCATCTGTTGTTTTTCGTAAATAACTCAAAATGTTTAGCCGTTGTTGTTGCAATGATAGTTGGGGTAATTTTTTGCCATCCACTACCAAATCAATGTTCGTTACAGAATGCGAAGGTCCTTTAGCAGTTGCCTTGAACGTTAATTCTGCGGTGTTTATATAAAGAATGTCCTCGTCAAAGTATAAATTCAGCTCCACTGGCTGTGTCTTGCTAAGTTCTCCTTGTATTGAACGATTTAAAAGTGTCGTCGCCCCTTGTGCGTAAGTTTCGTTAATCTCTTGTTTCCGACTGAAAGCTGTCATGGTACTATGAATTGTTTCTTGCAGGTTTCCCAACTCTAGCTGAATGTCTTGGGGGGCACCAAAGACATCTTTTTTGCTTTCTTTTTTAATACGAAGGTTGACACTCCCAAATTCATTCGTATTAATCATGATAACCGTGCCCAACCGCAAACGATCGATTGCCAAAGGTTGATCTGTTAATTTAATTAAATCAGCTGCAGTCACTACCCAAGAAACTTGTGGCTTGGTCCATTCTTCTAACATTCGCAAAGCATTTTCCTTTAATGCCTTGGGATCAGAAAAACGCTGTTCCACCCAAATTGACTCCAATAAACCATAGCGGTCAATTGCGGCCTTGTTCTCTAAATACGGAACCCCTTGATTGACCGAGCGAATATTGACTTTGTTAACACCTTCGCCTGAACCTAATGGATAAATCCGATTGATTAGCATCTTGGGATTACGTTCTATTTCAAATCCTTGCATGTTGTAACCTTCTTGAATTCGCGCAACTGGTTCTGTTGGCGGTTTGACTAATGAAAGTTCAAAAGGATAGACCTCTGTATTCCATTGCCAAAGATATTCCTCTTCGAAATCGGCTGGGATGCTAAATAAAGGCTCAACTAACCCATTTTCATTTTCCCATTTATAGGTTAATTTCCTTGAAAAATCACATTTTTTTAGGACCCAATGCTTTGTTTTTTGTTTATTCAATAAAAATTGAATGGCCTCTTTCGTTGTTTTGTTTTTAATTTCGTGACAACCAAAAAGGACAGTATCACCTAAGGTACATAATGCTTCTGTGGCAGAGTAATGAATTTGATTATTGTTCGCATCTTTCTTAATTGTGGTTGGCATCACGCGATATAAACCAATATATTCATTCTCATTGTCGGTCAGTTCCACCCATTGCATTTCTGCAATAAATTCATTTTTAGGATCATCTAGTGGCATGGTAAAATCTAAACTGCCAATTTTGTTCTCTATTTTTTCATAACTGACTTGATAGGCATTATCCAAGATTGCCGTATATGTTCTTTTCAAATCCAGCGCCATTAACATTTAATCACCCTCCTACACAAATCGGTTAGGATAGCGAATCGTCAAGCGGAAGTCGCTATCTTTGGCTTGAATATACAGCGGTTCATTGGGATATAGATAAAAATCGTTCATTGGTCGAATCATCGGTGCACCATTTTTTGTCAGATAAAAATTTTCAGTATCGATAATAATTTCCGAACGATCAAAGTCTCCTAAGTTAATTGTATCGTTCCGTGTTTTAATCCAAACACCACGTCCGGTTCCTGTTAAAATAATGGTCGGTTTGACTTTTAATCCTTCAACCGTAGGATAAATTTCAATTGGCCGAACTTCTTTGCCTAAATCCCCCATCGTGTAAGCCCGATTTTGAAAGGTAATCATGGTTGATCCCCAATAAGCCCCGCCTTCAATTAAAATTGGAAAATCAACTGCACCTGAGCCTGTATTCCCCATTAAGTAATTCGCTTGAAATGTAATGGTTGGCGAACCCCACATCACACTAGTCGCATCACTCCGTGTGTATTTATACGGATCAGAAAGCAATAAAGTAAAGGTGCCTGTTACTTGGTTAACACCTTCGGGTACATCACTCACTGAAGACTTACTGCCAAACCACAGCATTTCCGGTTCATCGTTAAACCAAATAGAAACGTCTTTTTCCGTAAACAAAGCAACGTTTAAATGATTAAATGCATCTCGAAATGCTTCATTATTCACAGCTGAAAGGCGATATTTGACTGTTAATTCTCGTTCTGGAATTCGCGCATAAACGTGACGTTTACCATCACGAATCCCTAATTGATAGCTTTCAATTTCGCTTGGAACTAATTCTCGTCCTGAAACTGATAATGTTTGATAGCCAGGGATGACTTTTTCTAAAAATTGGCCGTTAAAATTCAACGCTTCTGAAGGAAGAGGCGTTGAATGAGTTGCTTGATTGGTATCAACAAATTTATACATGTTATCCTCTCCTTCCTAAGCGGTTATTTTGTTTCACTTGTTGTCGTTGTAACTCTGTTGCTAAATAAGGCGCCGTAGTTGCTGCGACAACTTTTCCATCTAACGTTGACTCTACTGTCACAAATAATGGTCGATTGTATGCATCATTTTCTAAACGATGGTCAATCGTTGCCGTGAAGTTTCCTCGACCAGCTAAGTCCAAGGCAAAATCATTTAACAGCGGTAAATCTAAAATAGAAGCCATTGCTCTACTAACGGCTGTTTCGCCTGCATAAATCCCCGTGGCAATCGTGCCGCCGAAATTCAATTTATGCAAATCAGATAAGGGACCTTCTTTTGCTGGTGAAAATGGTAAAAAGTTACGAATTTTACTGACAACTCCATCGATTGCTTCTTTGGCTTTTCCAATTGCGCCTGTAATTCCATCAGCAATCATGCCGACAATATTCGCACCGGCATCGGTGAATTTTGAAAACCAACCTTGGATTGCTTGCCAAGCACCTTCAATTACAGAACCAATGGCATTTTTTACCTGATTGGCTGCATTGGTAACCCCATTTTTGATATTTTCAACTAACTGTCCGCCCGAAGCTAACAGTTGACCAAAATAAGAACCAATCTTCGTGATCATTTGTGAGATTAATGTTCCTGCTGCGGACAGCAAGGCACCCAATAGACTGAGTACACCATTAATTAAGGCTTGAATCAGTTGAATCCCAGCACTTAACAACTGTGGCAACGCATTGATTAACGCACCCATTAAAGCGGTAATTAGCGTAATTGCTGCAGTAACCAGTTGCGGTAAAATTGAAATAATCCCTTGGATCAAAGCCATTAGCAATTTGACGCCTGCGCTGATGATTTGTGGCAAGGCACCAATTAAGGCATTTACCAATGCCAAAATTAAGGTAATAGCTGCCGCAACTAAGGTTGGTAAAATCGAAATAATTCCTTGAATTAACGCCATTAACAATTTGACACCTGCGCTGATAATCTGTGGTAAGGCACCTATCAACGCTGTCACTAACGCTAGAATAATCGTCAGCGCTGATTGAATTAACTGAGGTAAAATCGTCATAATCCCAGTGATTAATGCCATCAAAATTTGTAAACCAGCAGTCAAAATCAACGGTAACATAGTAACAAATGCATTGACTAAGGCCGTGATAATTGAAACACCTGCTGTAACTAGCATTGGTAACGCTGTGACAAAAGCTGTCACTAATGTAGTGATGATATTAATCGCTGCAGTTGTAATTGTTGGCAAGGCGGTGACAATCGCATTAACTAAAGTCATTAATAAGCTCAAACCAACTTCTATCAACATTGGTAAGACTGTTGTAATCCCCTGAATCAACGTAGTAATAATTTGTGTTGCCGCTTCAATTAAGACTGGCAAATTGGCAACGATCGCACCAACAATTAACGTAATTAAACTAGATAACGCGGTTACGATGCTTGGAATAGCTTCTGTTATTTTCCCGAGAATACTGGTTAAGACTGTTGTAAAAAGTTGTATAACTTTCGGTAGATTAGTTGCCAGCATTGTTGTAACCGATGTAATCGTGTTACCTAAATTATCAAAGACTTGGGTAATACCACCCGCACTCAAATCACCGGTTTTCATCCAGGCCGTCACGAATGAAACAATCAAGGAAATAATTAGACCAAACGGCCCAGAAATTCCTAATGCAGCCAGTGCAACCTTTGTCAGAACTTTTACCAAAAGACCAACCGCTAAACCAGCTTTGTCAAAGGTGCCACCAAATTGCCCTAATAAGTTACTACCTAATTGCAAACCGCTGGCAAAAACGCCTGCTAGCACACGACCAATTGTTGAAAAAATAGTCGCCATTTTCTCTAAGCCTACTGCAAAAAATTGTTTAAAAACTGCCATTACTTGCTGAAAGGCCGGCTGGATCTGTTGTAGCAATCCTACCAATTTGCCAAACGCCGCTGAAACAGCTCCTTGAATGGCACTAGCTAAGCTATTGATACTATTTCTAAATGTTTCATTGGTTTTATAGAAATAAATAAACGCTGCTACCGCTGCTAAAACGGCTGCTACAATTAAAATTAATGGTCCTCCACCTAAGGCACTAAAACTAGCACTTAGTTTTGATAAGCCACCACCTAACTTCCCAATGTTTCCTTGTACAAGAGCCAAACCAGCACTAAACTGTTGAAATTTTAGCTGAGCCATCGTTACCATAATCAACATGGGCCCAATGGCGGCTAAAATGCCCATAATGGCAACAATAAAAACTTGGACGGGTTTTGGTAATTTGATAAATAAATTAACCAAAGCTGTAATGCCTTTGACGACTGTAATAACCACTTGAACCAAAATTTCCATTCCTGGAGCCATCACGCTTTGAATCACTTGTGCCGCCGCTTCAAATGATTGATTCATCTGAGTCAATGCCCCTTGCAACTCGCCTTGCAATGAATCAGAAATCCCTCCTGCACTGGCCATAATCAGTCCTTGCATTCCTTGAAATTCGCCACTGACCCCAGCACCGACGCCCATAGCTGTTTTTAAAACGTTCAGCATAGGTAAGGAAACGGCACTAGTCATGGCCGTCCCAAAGCTCAGCATATTATTTTGTGCATTAGTAAAGCCATCAGAGGTTTCTTTCCCCGCTTTTTTAGCTGCTTCACCGGCTTGTTCAGCAGAATCTGTTAACGCTGTGTTCATTTGATCTGCTGCCTTTGCTGTTTCGTCTCCTGTTTTTTTCACTGTTTCTCCAGATTGTTGCATGACGGTTTTAAATGTGTTCATGACCGTGGCTGACTGATTGACACCCGCACTAATTTTCCCTAAATATCCACTTAATAAGGCATACTCACCGCTCATACTTTTTAATGCTTGTTGGACGCCTGCAAGGCTTTTCTTTGCCTCCGATAACGGCGTTTTTTCTTTGTCATTCTCCATCTACTCTCCTCCCTTCTCGATAGCGGCGTAGACGCTCTGCCACAGTGGCAAGTTGCGTTTTTTTCCGCTCATTTAATTTTGTTCGTTGTGGCTGGTTAGCTGCCAGAACTTCAGCAACTCGTTTTTCATAATCATAAAAACTTTTAAAGCTTTCAAAAACGGGTTTTCCTTTTTTGTTTGTCGCTTGCGCTTTAACATTTAAGTAGGCAAGCTCGTGCCTTTTCCGCTCTTCATCTACTTCTGCTAAATTAAAAGCAATCATTCGTAATTCAAATTCAGACATGGTCATCCGATCCACTTCTTCAAACGAACGACAGCCTAAGTAGCGAAAAGCAGAAAGAGCGATGTCGTGATACACGTCATCGCTCGTTTTAATTAGTTGGTCGCTTGCGCTTCTGCTTTCTTCGCTTCTTTGCTGAACTGATCGATCATTGGTTTTGTAAGAGGTTGCTTTCCCATTTCTTTAAGCAGATCATCTGAAAGTTTTTTGACATCTTGGGTCATTAACCATGCTTCAATTTCCGACTTACCTATTTTTAATTGCCCACTTTGTAAAGCTTCCATGATGTCAACTAAGATTACTGGATTGTATTGGCGTAAATAAATCATTGCTGAACTGATGCCCATACCGAATTTGGCAGCGCCATTTTCAATTTGGTAACGTTTATCTAATTCGCGAATCGCGCCAATCGTAAATTTCACTTCAATTGTTTTTCCGTTAATCTCTAAATTCATTTTTTATCCTCCTAAAATTCAACACTTTTTTGATTATGCGCCAGGTTGTGGTGCTTTCTCTGGAACAGTATCTTGGAACGCATATTGTGCTTCCGCAATAATATCTGCTTCTACTGTTGCAAAACCATCTTGTGGTTTGCCATTAATAGAGGCTTCTGTTTCGATTTCTACTAATTCTTCTACATTGGCTGGTAAACTCCATGAATTTACATAACCTTGGGCATAAATTGCTGGATATTTACCTTCCGCATTTTTTTCACCTTTTAAATCAACATCCCAAAATTCCATTAAGATGCCATCTTCAACTGCGTCTTTCATGTATAAATTTTCATCATCTCGAGAGGCTAAACCGCTTAACGATAACGTAACTTCTAAACCAGAAACAGCATTCGCAACGCCATCTTTTGTTTGCGTACCGCTCGATTCACGTGAGAATTCCCATTCATGTTCAATTTGAAATAAGGGTTTCATTGCTTTCTTTGTCGCTGCTTCATCCAAGCGACGAACTAATAAAATACGGTCTTTTCCTTGCATAACTTCTCCCATTGATAATTCCTCCTAGTAAAATTGCATGTGTAATGGTAGTACAGCATGCCAAATTGTTTTTTTCATTTGTTTGGTATCTTTTACCATTTGTGCTTTGACTTCTTGATGTTTGATACCCCAATTAAAATGAGCCGTTCGTTTTAAGTTACTGGTTGCCTGCCGTAAAATCGTTCCTTTAATTGTAGAAATTTGTTGTCGTTCAGATAACGCACCATAAACATGCATTATTAATTCAATTTCTCCCAAAATAGCTGATTTAGTTGGCTTAGGTAATTCTTTACTATCACCTAAGTAAACAAATGGCTGATCTGGTAAATCTGTCGGCAGTTCCTCTAGCAACAAAAATCCTGACGTCTGGCAGATTGCAACAAGGGCTTCATATAACTCTTGTTCCGCTTCATTCATTTTTAGCGCCACCTTTCCATTCAAAAAATTCAGGATTGGTTAACAAATTGGCTCTCTTCTAGTCAAAATGAAGGATCTTGAAAGTAGCCGGCATTTTCTGCTCCTTCATAGCTGACACAAGAAAGCAGTCAAAATCATAGAATTCCGTGTCTTCATTTTTTTGGTTGCCTCACGTTTATCTATCTCTTTCGACACTATTAATTTACCATGTTGACACCTGAAAAAATTCCACGCTTTTTCCATGTTTACATCCCTAGTTCATCCGCCACCGCTTCAAAGAAATGATTTCTTAATTTATAGGCTTGGCTTTTACTAATAAATAATTGCTGGGCAAGTCCAATTAATGTTAAAGAGGGCCGTTTTTTCATATATAGTTCTTCAATAATCACGCGCGTTTGTTCATCCGCTTCAGCTAAACAATTTTTGATAATGTCTCGATTTCTCTCTAAGTTCCACAGACGACGATCCATAGCTATCGTAATCGCCATTCGTTCGGTCACTACAGAGTGAAGTCCTTGTCCTCTAATACCAGCATTTAAATCTGCTTCTTGATAAGGGTGCCGTAATTCTTCTTCCCGTTGACGGATATACTCATCTGTTTTATAAAAGTCTGCTAAAATATCTTTGATATAATTAAATGTTGACGTACGCATTGGTTAATCTCCTTTACTTTTATTCATTTAAAAGTGTTAATCGATAAATAAAATAACACTCTTTCGACATGTCTAAGCCGTGACGAATCGCTTCATCTGAATAACCGAGCCAAATTAAATAGAGATACTCGCTTTTTGTAAACGATGCGGCCTTGATGGATTGGATGGGTCTTGATTGATCCATCGACCAATTACCGATTGCTTGTCCTAATTCTTGAATTTCCTGCATAATAAGTTTATTTTTTTGACTTGCCCAATCGGGATATTGATTCATTAGTTGTAAGAGTCGTTTTCTTTTTTGTGCTTTTTCGCTTTGTTGCTTTGAAATATCTTTAAATACAACGCTTTTCATTTCAAATAAATCTTTTTTACGTTTTGTTAAATTACTCATGTTTACGGCCTTCTCTTTCACCAATTAGATAACCTAACATTAGTGTCATTGTCCAAAAGATAAACCCAATAATAATTGTTAACATATTTATTTCACACTCCTCATTCGTTTGTCTGTTGTGTCTTTGTATTGGAAAACATAGCCACTGGCGTGCTTCATTAGACGAGAAATAATGCGTGTTCCATAGGCCTCCACCAGTTGTTTTCCAGAAAAATTAGTAGTAAAAATAGTTGCTTTATTCTGTCTACCTTCTAAAATTCGGTTTAAGATGTCATTATTAAAATCCGTACTAACTTTATTTTTAATTCCTAATTCAGCACCTAAATCATCTAAAACCAAAACGTCTGCTTTTTTCATTCTAGTAATATACCCTTGAGCCTTTGCTTGGCTTTTGGCCGATTCATTCATGGACATTTTTAGTTTTTCTAATAACTCAGAGTAGCTGACAAATAAACAATACTTTTGATATGCAGAGCGTTCTAAGACTTCAACTAAAATACTGATAGCCAAATGACTTTTACCAACACCAGGTTTCCCTGAAAAAATAACGTGGATTGGCTTTCCTTCAACAATCGCTGAAACTGCTGCTAAGGCCCGTTCTTTTGCTTGTCTTGTTTCTAATTCAGTGGTTTGGTAATTGGTTAAGCGACATTGCCGTAGCGCATCATCAGCAATTAAGGACCCTTGATGAAAAAATTTTTGTGTACGCGCCATAAAACTCTCTTGAGAACGTTGTTGAGTGGCTTCTTGTTCATGTTTTTTTAGCATTTTATACCCACACGACCAACAAGTTGGGGCACAACGTTCTGTGCCATCTTTATTTTTTTGTTGCCAAACATATTGTTCACTGCCACATTCAGGACAACGGTCTTCAACTTTTTCTAACAATTGACTCAATAGTATTTGAAAAGTTTGATCTGTCGCATGCATACTGATTTCCTCCTTTCTTTAAAAACCTAACTCTTGATATTCTTCTGTCATTTGCGGCGTATGCTCCAACACTTGTTTTTTATCATTTACCAGAACTTCATGTACGGATAAATAATTTTGTTGCTCCCAACTTTTCAAAATAGCATTTACATAGCCGTAATTCCGTTTATTTCGATCGACGGCAATTCCTAAAGCATGCAAGATTAATTGGCATGCTTCCTCTTGGCTAGCCCCTTTTTGTATAAAATCTTGCAACCAATACTTAAAATCTTGGCTTGTTTTTGAGGCCAGTGTACCAAAGCCGTTTTCCTCATAAAAATGATAAATCATCTTTAAACAATCGTTTTCTGAACTACTACCTTGACTCTGACCTAACTTAGACTGGACTAAGCTTTCCTGTGGTAACCGTTGGTAGTCAGCTGGTTGACCACCGACAGACGATTCTGCTTTAAACGTATAAGCTTTGCTATTTTTTTCAACAATCTGATTTTTCTCTTCTTGATACAAGGTTGGTTTGTAACGATCACTGCGAATATAATTATGAATTTTCCAATGTTTGATAACGATCACACCACTTTCAAATACTAGAATAAATTTTTTAACCATCAACAATTTTAGATCGTCTTCACCACAACCGACCATTCGCTGCAATTTTTTGGGATTATTGATAAATCCATCATCATCGGCACGCATCGCTAAATGAAAATACAGAGCCTGACTTGATAAGGGCATATCTAAAAACGCATCACTATCAATAATCGTTTTTGCAAACATGCGTCGTTCTGCCAATCCGCTTCTCTCCTTTTGACTAAATTATTGTTATTCTGTTAGTAATTCCATGAGGCCAATCATACCAATCACGATGGCTCCAATTTTTATTGAGACACTGCTTATTAATAAAATAATTGCTAAAAGTAACATATCCGACAACGTTTTTTTATAATTCCGACTCATTTCTTCACCCTTTCTACAAAAATACGGTTTTCCGAACAAAATATCCAAAAAAAATTCAGTTAACCGAACATTTGAATGGCTCTATCTTAGCATCAAATATTTTCACTGTCAACTCATAAGTTCGGTTTTATGAACCGGTGATTTTAATTGCGATTGTTACTTGCCTTCTCTAAACAGGTATAGTATACTTTGAGGCAATAGGAGGTTCGGAAATATGAACATTTTTGCTATCCGTTTAAAAGAGGCTTTAACAGCCAAGAACATCAAACCTAGTGATTTAGCGAAAAAAACTGGCATCGGTAAATCTTCGATCAGCGATTGGCTAGCTGGTCGTTACGAAGCAAAACAAGACAAAGTTTATCGCATTGCAGATGCATTAGACATTAATGAGGCCTGGTTGATGGGACAAGAGGTTCCCATGGAAAAAAATGCCTCAACTATCGACCGCATTTATAAAAAATTAGAACCCCAACGACAAGCCATCGTTTATCAATTTGCCGAACAACAATTACACGAACAACAAACGCAAGCAGAAATTCTCTCATTCCCTCGCCGTGACGAAATGACACTGGCTGCCCACGCTGGGGATCCAGAAAAGATATTTTCAAAAGAAGAAATCGAGAAAATTCACGATTACTTGGATGAAATTGATGCCAAATATCAACAATCGATTTCTTCTGACAAAAAAGAGGATTAACTTCCCATCTACTCTTTTTATTAAGTAATGGCAGGTGAATGGTAAAGTGAATGATTATGAAAAACTCGTCAGTTCCATTCAAAAGGATGTGACGGTTTTAGAAATTGATTTATACAATCAAACAGGTTGTTATGGGTTGTATCGAAATGGCAAAATTTATATTGAAAAAACATTGAGTACCCGTCAAAAGAAGAATATTTTAGCCGAGGAATACGGGCATTATCAAACATCCGTTGGCACTATTTTAAATCAAAATTGTACAGAAAATCGGAAGCAAGAGTTGAAAGCCCGCAATGTGGCCTTAGAGCAATTAGTTACATTAGACGATTTAATTCGTTGCTCTGAAGCTGGCTTAAGCAACCATTATTCTTGTGCTGAATTTTTGGAAATCGATGTTGAAACATTAAAAAATGTGATTACGTACTATCGACAAAAGTATGGCGCCACTTATCTTTATAAAGGACGGATTTTTGAATTTAGGGATTATTCTGTGATGGTATTAAATACTGGGTTAACTTAAAAAGCATGGAACAAAATCAATAAGGATTTTGTTCCATGCTTAAAAGTATTCTGGAAAATTCAAGAGCGGTTTTTGTACCAATGGTTAATATGTCCGACGCCAAGCATAAGATTTGGGACAAGTATGAAGACGAATATAAATGACGGCCAAAATCCGATGAACTGAATAATATGTTCCCGCATACTATGTAGTACAAAGAAGAAAAGAAAAAAGTACAGGGAACTCTTGCCTGAACCCATTTCTTTTAAATAACGATCTCCATTTTTATAGTAAGCAACAATTCTTTTCATCTTTGCACCTCCATGACTATTTTATCAAGAAATCATGAAAAGAAAAAGCACACCATTCGTCTGGTGTGCTTTTTCTTTTTAATTATTCACCTTGATTCAACTTACGAATCAACTCATCAATGTGATTTCCGTATTGGACAGATTCGTCTCTTTCAAAAATCAACTCTGGTGTTTTATACAAGGTTAACCGTTGTCCTAATTCTTTACGAATCAGTCCTTTGGCTTTGTCTAATCCTTGTTGAGCTTTTTGTTGTTCGGAAGCTAAATCAGATAACAAGCTGTAATAAATCGTTGCTTGTTGTAAATCACCGGTCACACGAACATCTGTAATAGTGATGCCTTGGACGCGTGGATCTCTGATGCGTTTGTTCAAGATATCATTCACTTCACGCATGATTTCTTGACCTACACGACGGTCACGATAATTTGCCATAGTGTCTTCCTCCAATTACTAAAATTATTGTTTGATTTCTTCCATAATGAAGCCTTCAATCGCATCATCTACACGTAAATCATTGAAGTTTTCAATCATAGCGCCACATTCAAAACCAAGTTTGACTTCTTTCACGTCATCTTTAAAACGTTTCAAGCTTGCTAATTTACCTTCATAAATAACAATACCATCACGAATGACACGCACGCCACTATCGCGGCGAATAAAGCCTTCTGTAACATAACAGCCAGCGATTGTGCCAACTTTAGATACTTTGTACAATTCACGAACCGTCATTTGACCCGTAATTTTTTCTTCAAATTCTGGATCTAATAACCCTTTCATCGCTGTTTCGATTTCTTCTAGGGCTTTATAGATAATACGGTGTAAACGAATATCAACTTCTTCTTGTTCTGCTTGTTGTTTCGCTTGTGGTGTTGGGCGAACGTTAAAGCCGATAATAATCGCATTACTTGCTGCAGCTAAAGTTACGTCGCTTTCATTGATGGCCCCAACTGCCGCGTGAACAATTTTCACACGAACGCCTTCTACATCAATTTTTTGTAAACTTGCTGAAACGGCTTCGGCAGATCCTTGTACGTCTGCTTTGACAATGATATTAACTTCTTTTAATTCGCCTTCTTTTAGACTTTCAAATAAGTTATCCAATGTCACACGGCTACTTGCTGAACGTTGTTCAAGCAACGCACGTTTAGCCCGTTCTTCCCCTGCTTGACGTGCTGTTTTTTCATCTTCAAAGACCACAAAACGATCACCCGCTTGAGGAACATCATTTAATCCGGTAATTTCTACAGGAGTTGCGGGTCCTGCTTCTTTATCACGGCGGCCCATGTCATTGGTCATCACACGAACACGTCCGTAAGTATTACCAACAACGATTGGATCACCAACATGTAAAGTTCCTTGTTGAACGAGTAATGTCGCAACCGGACCTTTACCTTTATCTAAGCGCGCTTCAATCACTGTTCCAATTGCTTTTTGCGTTGGATCAGCTTTTAAGTCTTCTACTTCAGCAATCAATAAAATATTTTCCAATAGCTCATCAATGTTTTGATTGAATTTCGCTGAAATATTGACGAAAATCGTATCTCCGCCCCATTCTTCAGGAATTAATTCATGTTCACTTAATTCTTGTTTCACATGATCAGGATTTGCACCAGGCTTATCAATTTTGTTAACTGCTACAATAATCGGCACTTTTGCCGCTTTGGCATGGTTAATCGCCTCGATTGTTTGTGGCATTACTCCATCGTCCGCTGCAACAACTAAGATGGTAATATCAGTGATGCTGGCACCACGCGCGCGCATACTTGTAAAGGCCGCATGTCCTGGTGTATCTAAGAACGTAATTGGTTTGCCATCAATATCTAACTGATAGGCACCAATATGCTGCGTGATACCGCCTGCTTCACCTGAAGTCACACGAGAATGGCGCAATGTATCTAATAATGTTGTTTTCCCGTGGTCTACGTGTCCCATGATTGTGACAACAGGGGGACGTGTGGTTAAGTTTTCTTCAACAACTGCTTCTGGTTCGAAGAATTTATCAATGTCCGCAATATCAACTTGAACTTTTTCTTGCGGTTCCATGCCATAGTCCACAGCTAATAATTCAATTGTATCTTTATCTAAGGCTTGGTTTTGGTTAACCATGACACCCATCATAAATAATTTTTTGATGATTTCCGCTGGTTCGCGGTGGATTTTTTTCGCAATATCCGCCACGTTCATACCTTCTGTATATTCTAAAACATCTGGTAATTCACGGAATTTACGTGCTGGTACTGCTGGCTTCGCTGATTCTTGTTGATGTTTGCCTTTTTTCCCTTTTTTATTGAAACGATTGCGGTTTTGGTTATTAAAGTTATTCCGGTTATTACGATTTTGACCGCCACCAAAATTGTTGTTACGGTTTTGGCCGCCACGGTTTTGGTTGTTCCCGCCATTGTTATTTTGGCTGGTCCGATTTTGATTCGTTGTAGAACCGTTATTGTTTTGGGTATTGCGGTTTTGATTGTTTGTATTTGTTTGATTGCTACGGTTTTGTGTGTTGCTTTGGCCGTGACGATTTTGGTTGTTGTTGTTTCTTTGTTGTCCATTCGTTGATTGATTGTTTGGACGATTTTGGTTATTTCTTTGTTCACCAGGTTTATTGTTCATTGGTTTCTTATTGGCTGGTTTATTTTGTGTTGTTTGTTGCTTTTGGTTGTTTGTTGCTTTTGATTGAGTATTTACGGTACTTCCTCCTCCGAATGCTTGACGAAG
This sequence comes from Enterococcus sp. DIV0183, assembly GCF_050541505.1. NCBI lineage: Bacteria > Bacillati > Bacillota > Bacilli > Lactobacillales > Enterococcaceae > Enterococcus > Enterococcus sp. DIV0183. The sequence goes on along the minus strand of NZ_CP172932.1, from coordinate 1,099,443 downwards.
CTTTGTTTCTTGCTCGGAACTAATTGCGCCCATATGGTTTTTAACATCCATACCTAATTGATGCGCTTTATCGACAACGTCTTTGCTTGCTTTATTCATTTCTTTTGCTAGTTCATAAATTCTTTTTTTTCCCATGCAATCACCTTCCTAACCTTTTAGTAATTCCTTGATTTTGGTGGCAAATCCTGCATCAGTTACTCCGATAACCATTCGTGGTCGCCCAATCGCTTGGCTGAGCTCGAATTGACTGAACAGTTCGCTAACAGGAACATTATAATAAGAACTTTTGTCCTTGATTTTCTTTCTAGTATTCTCACTGGCATCTTGCGCAACAAACACAAATTTCGCTTTGTTTGCACGAATATCTTTAAGGGTTAATTCCTCGCCTGTGACTAATTTACCGGCGCGCATTGCTAAACCTAAAAGGTTCAAAATTTTGGTTTTATTTTCCATCGCCAAACAACTCTTTGCGGGCTTTTTGATGTGTTACATAATCCAATAGTTCTTGATAAAATTCATCACTTAATTTTGTTTCTAAGACACGATCAAGAATTTTTTTATCCCAAGCTTTTTGGACTTCCGCAGGATCCAAATCAACGTAAGCGCCACGTCCAGGTAATTTACCAGTTGGATCTAAGGCCACTTCGCCTTCTTTGGAGCGAGTGATTCTGACTAATTCTTTTTTCGGTTTCATTTCGCCTGAAACAACCGATTTACGCATTGGAATTTTTCTCTTTTTCATTTTTTCACCCTCCAAAAACGTTATTCTTGTTCAGGTAATTCTTCTGTAATTTCTGCTTCAACAACTGCTTCTTCAGCAGCCAAGTTTTCGTAATCATCTGCCGTCATATCTGAATGGATAATTGCTTCATCCATTTCTTCTGCCACTTCGGCAACTTCTTGATTGGCTTGTTGTTCATAAAATTCAGCCATATCAGATTCTGATTTGATATCAATTTTATGGCCCGTTAATTTAGCAGCTAAGCGCGCATTTTGACCACGTTTACCAATTGCTAATGACAATTGATAATCAGGTACAACAACTGTACATGCTTTGCTATTTTCTGGATCAAAAATAACATCTAATACTTGAGCTGGATTCAAGGCATTACTAATATAAATAGCTGGATCTTCGTTCCATTCCACAATATCCATATTTTCACCTTTTAATTCATTCACAATCGCTTGGACACGTTGGCCTTTTGGACCAACACAGGTACCCACTGGGTCAATATTAGGATCTGTTGAACGAACGGCTACTTTTGAACGATCGCCAGCTTCACGAGCGACGCTTACGATTTCAACAATTCCATCATAAACTTCTGGAATTTCTTGTTCAAAAAGACGTTTTAGTAAATCTGGATGACTACGGCTTACAAAAACTTGTGGGCCTTTTGATGTGTTTTCAACACGTGATACGTAAACTTTAATCCGATCATGCGGTTGGTAAAATTCATTTGGCATTTGATCTTGTTTTGATAAGACTGCTTCGATTTTACCTAAGTTTACATAAATATAACGACGATCTTGACGTTCAACAATTCCTTGCATGATGTCATTTTCATATTCGCTAAATTCATTATAAATAATTGTTCTTTCTGCTTCACGGACACGTTGTAAAATTACTTGCTTTGCTGTTTGGGCAGCAATGCGGCCAAAGTCTTTTGGCGTAACTTCAAAACGAATTTTGTCGCCGATTTCATATGCACCATTTAATGCAACGGCATCTTTTAATGAAACTTCCAATTGTGAATCAAATACTTCTTCTGTTACTTCTTTGACAGCATACACATGAATATTGCCTTTTTTTGGTTCAAATTCAACTTCGACGTTGCTTGCTTGTCCATAATGTCTTTTATATGCAGAAACTAAAGCTGCTTGTAACGCTTCAATCACCGTATCTTTAGGAATCCCTTTTTCAGCTTCTAATACGTCTAATGCATTTAACATTTCTTTGCTCATTGTTTTTCTTTTCCTCCTATGGATTCGTTAAAGCTGAACGAGTGGTTCTTCTTCCAAGGGAAAAACTTCTCGTTAAAACTTGTCACAGGCCTAGCTAAAAGTAAAACTTTTAGTGGACCCTTTTTTACATTCGAGTCTGTTGATTAAAATTGAATGGCTAAACGAGCTTTTGCGATATTTTTACGTTCAAAAGTCATTTCCTTCACTCTGGTTTTAATTTTTACACTTAATGTTAATTGTTCTGAATCAAGATGGACTAAGGTACCTTCAATCTGTTTTTCTCCATCAACTGCTTGATAAAGAGAAATATGAATGTACTTACCTACCGCTTGTTCATAATCGCTTTCTTTCTTTAACGGACGTTCTGCTCCCGGAGAAGAAACTTCCAGAAAGTACGCTTGCGGAATTGGATCTGGATCCATTGCATCTAGTTTTTCACTTAATTTTTCACTGACAAAGGCACATTCCTCAATATCAATGCCACCTTCTTTATCGATAAATACTCGTAAAAACCAATTTTTTCCTTCCTTAACAAACTCTACTTCCACAAGTTCAAAATTTTGTTCTTCTAAGATTGGTGTGACTAACTTTGTTACAGTTTCCACAGCACTACTCAAAATTTTCGCCTCCTTCGAGATTGATGTAACGAACCGTGTCCTGATGACTTTTCCATCAAAAAGAGTGAGCAGAAATCCGCTCACTCCCAACTAGTATCATTACGCTAAAGATAGTATAGCACAGAACCACTCCAAACTCAAATGAACAAGCTAAATCTCTCGAAATTTGCACATTTTGTCTCGATTACTGAAACTATCTAAGCGATTATTTTTTCGTTTTAAAATAGATAAATAATCCTTGAATCAAAAGAAGGCTACCTAAGAAAAGAAACGCGTTTTCTTTTGTTTCTCCTGTTTTTGGCAATTCCTTATTACGAATCGCCTGTTTTTCAATGGTTATTGAAGTAGTTTCTGTGGTTGAATTCGTGGTAGTATCTGTTGTCCCACTCGTTGGTGGTGTGGTACTTTCTATAGGTTTTTCTGGCGTATAGTGATTAGTAAATACTTGACCTCCATCATACTGAGTAGTTGCTACAAGATTTCCTAAAAGCGCCTCGACGGTTACTTGAACTTGAAGGTTGTGCGTATCGTAGGAAACACCTGTCTGTTGCGTGTTTACTTCCCGAATGGTGTATTGATAGTTTCCAGGAGTTTCAAAGGTTAATGGTGAAAATTGAATTTTCCCTAAAGTATCGTTACTAACCGTTTCTAGTACTGTGCCTTTCTCATCTAACAATTCAAATTGAAATTCAGCATCCTTCAGTGGTTTTCCTAAAAGAACTTTTCCAGCTAAAAATGAAGCAGCGACTGGTTGATATGAAATCTTATGATTCACAACAGTTTTCAGTGCAACTAAGTTTTTACCAAAGTCTTCAGGTGTTATTGGAATCTTGTTTTGCGAAAGTTGGTAACCGGTAGGTGCTTTGGTTTCTACTAAAGTATAGTTATCTTTTAACAAGCCTTTAACAATCGCTGTTCCGTTTTGATCTGTTGTGATTTTGGCCACTGTTTGATTGGTTGAGTTACGAATGAGTTCAAACTCTGCACCTGCTAAACGCTGGCCCGCTTCATCTTCTTTATGGATTTCAACAACATATTGCTCACCATTAGCTTCTCCACCACCCGTTTGTGAGACACGACTCACTTCGACTTCTTCCACCACCGTTTGATTTTCTGTTAATTTTGCATAATTTGTGAAGGTTTCACCTTTTTCGGGTAGATGATCGATTTTGGTTTTATAGGTGATACGATATTCGTTAGTCCCAATATTGCCAAAATGCACCGAAAAATTGCGGTCACCAGGACCATACTGGACAGCCAACTGACCAGTTATATCTTCCTCTGGCGTGAACTGCCAAATAGCATTTCCATCCAGTGTCCATTGTCCTCGTTCAATTTTCATAGTGTCTTTGATATAACTTAAACTTGCTGTTTTTAGCACATCTTCCACTTCTAAATCAGTATACGTTTGCCCTGTTGGATTAATCCGTAGCACATTGTAAATTTCGGTTGGATCGTCTTCAATAAACCACGAATACTTGCTAAATTTTTCGTTAACATCATCGCCTTCACCTTGGTAATCAAGATCGCCAGCAAATATTTTTTCCCCTTCAACCGTGACGTAAATAGGAATCTTGGATTCATTTTTGACATTTTCGAAATCAATCAAACTTGTAAAATATAAAGACCCACTAATATTGGCATGGTTTTCTACGTAATCTGTATACGTTAACGTGACCGTTTTATTCGCTACATCGGTCTGTGCGATTGCAACCACAGCACCTGTATCATCTACTACATTAAAGGTCATATTTTTCTCGAGACGTAGCTCTTCGGGCAAAGTAATCACACTCGTATCCCCACTATTAACGGTATTATCCGGTAAGTTGAACTAAATTCGGAGGTAGATGTCTGTATATTGATTAATGGTCCCAAGTGGGTTCCCCTCTTTGTCCGTTAGCTGAATCGCTGTCACAATGTTGCCCACTTGCTTACGCGGTACTACGTTTGGCGTAGCAGAAATTTGATTGGTTTCACTGGTACTAGTTGGTTCCGTTTGCGCATATCCTGTTTCAAGTTTCAGAAAAGGCGTTATCAGCGTCGATAAAAGAATGAAAAACATTCCCCAATAGACAAAACTTCTTTTTTTCATTTTTATTCAATCCTTCCTATCTAAAATAATTGGTTAGGTTTATACTATCAAGGATTAACTAGGTACAAGTGTTTTTATTTTTCCCAACAATAAAAAACAAAAAACACCGAACCAAAATAATTTTGGCTCGGTGTTTTGCTCCTAATGTCTTTTCTTATAAAACCATAATTGAACTTTTTCAGAAATGGTTGATAAATGTTGGAAAGTTGAGTCTGCTGCAAAGAAAAGAATGGCTAAAAGTAACAAGGCTGTTGGCGATACCGAAGTTAACGAGAACAAGTTTTTCATGGAAATACTTGTAATAACCATTCCGATTAAACAGCCAATCATTACGCGCTTGCGGTAACGATTCATTGGTGAACTAATTTTATAAAGAACCATAAAGCCGACTGAAACTAGCAACAATGTTGCAGTCGTTGAAATGTCCGTTTTTTGAAGTGCAAGAATATCACCACAAATTAGTAAAGCACCGACTACTAACATATCCGTTAACCCACCAGGAATTGCTTTTGATAACACATTGAAAAGAAATTTCCCTTCAATGCGACGATGATTTGGTTCCAAAGCTAGAAATGTCGAAGGAATACCAATTGTAAATAAACTAATCAATGTGACTTGTGTCGGTTGTAAAGGATATGTCACGGCAAAAATCATAGCAAAGACAGACATCAGCAAGGAGAAAATATTTTTTACAAGGAATAAACTTGAAGAACGTTCAATGTTATTAACTACTTGGCGGCCTTCAAAGACAACCTCCGGCATCGTTGAAAAATCAGAATCCAACAACACAACTTGCGAGGCTTGTGCTGTAGCTTGATTTCCTGAAGCCATGGCAATACTACAATCTGCTTCTTTCATGGCTAAAATATCATTGACTCCATCCCCTGTCATCGCCACTGTATGATCTAATTTTTTCAACAATAGTACAAATTGTTTCTTTTGTTCTGGCGTGACACGACCAAAAACGGTGTATTTTTCTAAAGCTTCTGTCTGGGCTTCCATTGTAGTTAATGTTCGCGCGTCCACATAATTTTCAGCACCAATAATGCCTGCCGCTTGTGCTACATTGGATACTGTTAAAGGATTATCGCCAGAAATGACCTTAATGGCCACATTTTGTTCAGCGAAATATTCAAAAGTTGCTTTGGCTTCTTTACGAATCGGATTCCAAAGAAGAATGTAGCCTAGAGGTTGAACCTCTGCTGTCAACGTTTCCTGAAATTCTCCTAAATACTTTCCGAACACCAATAAGCGATAGCCTTGACTTGTATAATGTTCCACTTCAGATTGATACATTTCATAATTGTCTCTCAAAATCATCTCTGGCGCCCCAAGAATATACGTCGCTTCCGGGAAAGTCACGCTACTAAATTTTTCGACAGACGAAAACGAGGTGTAGCTAACGGCTTCCCTTTGATTATTAGTAACAAAAAATTCTTTCATCGCTTTCATCGTATCATTGTCAGCTGACATTGTTCGACAAAAATCGCCAATTAATTTTTCGACATTGGTTAAGTCTGTACCATCATTTTCGATACTCACCACAGGAACCAACTCTTGGACTTCCATCGTGTTTTCAGTAATTGTTCCTGTTTTATCTACACATAACACATCAACACGTGCTAAGGATTCGATACTTTTCATGTTGTGCAATAAAACGCCGCGCTTTGCTAAGCGCATTGTGCTAGCAGCTAATGCAACGGTTGTTAAAAGGTACAACCCTTCCGGAATCATCCCAATCAAGGCAGCTTCCATGGAGACAATGCTGTCATGAAGCCCTTGATGGTTGATGAAATAACTTTGGAAAAATAGAACACAGCCGATTGGAATAATAATAATCCCTACCCATTTCACCAAACGGTTAATGGAACCGACCATCTCTGATTGTTCCCCTTTTTTAATTGATTTCGCTTCAAGCGTCAATTGATGAACATAGGCCTCAGCGCCAATTTTATCAATTCTTGCATAACAAGAACCTGACACAATAAAGCTACCTGACAAAAGTTGGCTATCTGCTACTTTGGTAATCTCATCAGATTCCCCAGTTAACAAGGATTCATTCACACGGACTTCACCAGATAAGACAATTGCATCCCCAGAAATCTGTTCACCCGATTTAAAGAGCACCACATCGTCCAAAACCAGCTCATCTGGCGAAATTTCTTGTTCTTGGCCATCCCTCACAACGGTTACTTTTGTAGCGTTTAGAATATTTAAGCTATCTAATACTTTCTTCGACTTAATTTCTTGGTAAATTCCAATGACCGTATTAATGATTACTACTGGCAAAAAGGTCATATTTTTATAAGATTGTACCAGCATTAATAACACACCTAGTACCACAAAAATTAAGTTGAAATACGTAAATACGTTATTAATAACAATCTGTTTCGTTGTGATAAACTCTGTGTCGACGGCGGCATTAACTAAGCCTTTTCGCTGTCTTTCTTCAACTTGTGCGGCCGTCAAGCCTTGTTTATCTTCTGGATAATAGCGTTCCGCGTTAGCAGTCACTGCTATTGGTTCATTTTCTTGCATTTCTTTTTTTCTTCTCAAACACATCACCCCTTGTTCTAGTCGACTCTTTCATCGTCTCCTTCTCTCCCACAGTATAGCACTGAATAAAAATTTAGATAACAACTAGCGCCCAACTATAGAAAAAAATTATACATTTCCTAAACATTGTCATTTTCAGGAACAAGCTAACGCAAAACCTTTTCATTTACTTGTTTTTCCTTTACTATAGTAAAGAAGAAATATCAAGAAATGAGGAACAATTGATGGCACAGAATCACGTAATTAAAGTTAGTAAAAAAACATTAGCAGAGATGACCACTGTTTATCAACCCAATCGTTTAAATAAAACGGTCCCTTATACTGTCTTTGTGGCCAAGGTTGGCACCACTACTATCACCGCTTATCAATCAGGTAAAGTCATGTTTCAGGGACCTCAAGCTGAAAAAGAGGCCGCTCGTTGGGAAGGAACGAGCACCACACCAAAGAAAAAAGTGTCCCCCCAGACTACAACGCTGCCTGCTGATTTTGGCAACTGGTCTGTGATAGGTTCCGATGAAGTCGGTAATGGTAGCTATTTTGGTCCAGTAACTGTCTGTGCTGCCTATGTTGACAAAAGCATGATTAGCAAACTAAAAGCATTAGGTGTTCGTGATTCCAAAGAATTAACCGACCCACAAATTATTCAATTGTCACATGTCATTAAAGAACTGATTCCTTACAAGTTATTAATCGTTGAACCAAAAAAATACAATGAGATCCAACCAAACTACAATGCTGTACACATGAAAGTCGCTTTGCATAACCAAGCGATTTATCTGTTGCTACAAGAATTGGCTCCCACAAAGCCAGAAGGGATTTTGATTGACCAGTTCACCCCTGAAAATAATTATCGGAAATATGTTCGTAATGAAAAAAATCAAGTCACTGAAAAATTGTTCTTCGTCACTAAAGGAGAGCAGTATCATGTTGCCGTTGCTGCCGCCTCTATTATTAGCCGCGCTGCTTTTTTAGAAGAGTTAGACAAAGAATCTGCAGAATTGGGTTTCTCTGTGCCCTCTGGTGCTGGCAGCAAATCAGACCAAGTAGCCGCCCGTATTTTGAAAAAAGGCGGCCTAGACTTATTAGCAAACTACGCGAAGCTGCATTTTGCAAACACCCAAAAAGCCCAAAAGTTACTATAAAATAAACACCAAGCAAAAGTCCCAATGCCGATTAGCGGCGCTGGGACTTTTACTTGGTGTAAAAAATTATTTTTCAATTTCGATAAACAGGACTTTTAAGTAATTACCTTCTGGAAAATTAGGATTCACTTGAAAGTCTGCCGGTAATTGATACGTGTCCGTAATCTTGTAACGAACATTTTTCTCTTGCAAGGCAGTAATCACCATTTTTTGATATTTGGCTAAGGATAAATTTGCCGCATTGGTTGAGGCAATAAGCGTTCCCTTATCCGTTAAAATATCAATAGAATCTTTCACTAACTCCCCATAATTTTTAGCAACGGAAAAAACTTTCTTTTTGTTGCGAGCAAAACTTGGCGGATCCAAAATGATCATGTCATAACTCAAGCCTTTACGTGAAGCATATTTAAAGTAGTCAAAAACATCCATAACAATAATCTTTTGCGCGGCAAGATTTAAATGATTGACTTCAAATTGCTCAGTCGTTTTCGGTAAGCTTCGTTTAGCTAAATCCACACTAGTGGTGGCCACGGCACCCCCCATAGCGGCAGCTACTGAAAAAGCACCTGTATAACTAAACATATTTAAGACTGTTTTACCTACTGCAAAACCATCTACTAATCGACCACGAACTTCTTTTTGATCTAAAAAGATGCCTGTCATTAATCCTTCGTTTAAATAGGTAGCAAATTGAACGCCATTTTCGGTGACAAGTAATGGCTCGGGTGCTTGTTCACCATATAAAAACTGTGATTCTGGTAAATCTTTTGTGGAAAAGCGAATCTTTTCGTAGACACCAATAATGTCAGGGTAAACTGTGCGAAACGCCGTCAAAAGTTCGTTTTTTTTCTGATAAAGGGTTTCATTATACCATGAAAAAACGGCGTAATCTGCATAGCGATCGATGATTAGACCCCCAATACCATCTCCTTCTCCATTAAATAATCGATAAGCGGTTGTCAGTGAATCCTTTTCAAAAGACATCCGCTTCTCACGACTTATTTCAAAGAGTTGTTGAAAAAAAGATTGATTAATTGGTCCATGCCATGACAGCAACCAACCAATGCCTTTATTTTGTTCGCCTAAATATCCTTCGGCTAAACGCTGGCCTTTACTATCAATCAAAGTAAGCCAATCTGTTGGCAACGGCGCTGGCACTTGTTGCAAATCTTCTTTCTGAATTAAAGGATATCCTTTTTTAAATTTATGTTCTGCTTTTTTAGTTACTTGAAGTTTCATTCTGTACACCTACTTTTCAAAGTCCTATCTAGTATAGCAAAAAAAGGCCCATCTGTCTTTAAAGGATTCAAGCTTCACGTCATTTGACGAACTAAAAAGTTTAAGGAAATAGTAAGTTTTCTTTAACATCACCATTCCTCACTTCGGTAAGAATTGACATAAAATTTGTGAAAGAGTAAAATTAAAGCGATATTGTAAAATACGAAATTCACCTAATTTTACTTTTATAGAATCATCGTTTAGAAAGGACGTTTATTTTGAAAAAATTATTTAAAACAAATATTTTGAACACGCGACTGGGGTTATTCTCGCTAATCGCCATCTTACTGTGGCTAAAAAACCTCTTTGCGTACGCCGTTGATTTCCATTTACGTTTGGAAAATATTAACGAGTATTTCATACTCTTAATTAATCCAATTGCCACAACGGTCTTTTTATTAGCCATCGCTTTGTATGTTCGCCGTAAAAAAGCTTCTTATATTACAATGATGATTATTTACTTCTTGATGAGTTTACTGCTCTTCTCAAATGTCGTGTATTATCGAGAATTTACTGACTTCATCACAGTTAATACGATGCTTGGTGCTGGCAAAGTAGCTAGCGGTCTTGGCGAAAGTGCCTTACGTCTCTTTAGACCTTATGACGTCATTTATTTCTTAGACTTCATTATTATTGGCGTATTATTATTAACGAAAAAAATTAAAACAGATGCGCGTCCAGTCCGCGCACGTGTAGCAGTCTCTGTCACACTCCTTTCTGTTGTCTTTTTCTTATTCAATCTATTTATGGCTGAAACAGAACGTCCCCAATTATTAGGACGTCAATTCTCTCGTGACTATATCGTGAAATTCTTAGGCTTAAATGCCTTTACCGTATACGATGGCATTACAACTTACCAAACAAACCAAGTCCGTGCCGAAGCCAGTGCTAACGATATGAAACAAGTTGAAGATTACGTGAAACAACAATATGCGGCTCCCGATGATAGTAAGTTTGGTATTGCAAAAGGCAAAAATGTAATTTATATCCATTTAGAAAGTTTCCAACAATTTTTAGTTAATTACAAATTAAAAGATGAAAATGGCGTAGAACACGAAGTCACACCATTTATCAATAGTCTTTACAATAGTAAAAGTACCTTTAGCTTTGATAACTTCTTCCACCAAGTTGGTCAAGGAAAAACAAGTGATGCCGAAACGTTACTTGAAAATTCACTATTTGGTTTAGACCAAGGTTCACTCTTTACACAAGTTGGTGGGAAAAATACGTTTGAAGCAGCACCCGATATTTTAAAACAAACGCAAGGTTACACTAGCGCTGCTTTCCACGGAAATGCCGGTAACTTCTGGAATCGGAATGAAACCTATAAACGTTTAGGCTATGACTATTTCTTTGATGCTAGTTATTATGATGTTAATTCAGATAACTCATTCCAATATGGGTTACACGATAAACCATTCTTTAATCAATCCGTTCAATATTTAGAACATTTACAACAACCGTTCTATTCTAAATTTATTGCTGTATCCAATCATTATCCTTATTCTCAATTTACAAACGATGAAGCAGGATTCCCAATTGCAAAAACCTCTGACGAAACAATTAATGGTTACTTTGCAACAGCGAATTATTTAGATAAAGCGGTCGAAGAATTCTTTAACTACTTGAAATCTTCAGGTCTCTATGAAAACTCAGTCATTGTTCTTTATGGCGATCACTATGGGGTTTCTAATTCAAGAAACCAAAACTTAGCAGAGTTAGTAGGTAAAACCAAAGCAGATTGGAACGATTTTGACAACGCCAATATGCAACGTGTTCCTTATATGATTCACGTTCCTGGTCAAGAAAATGGCGGTGTGAACCATACGTATGGCGGCCAAGTTGATGCCTTACCAACCCTTCTACACTTACTTGGTGTCGATACGAAAAACTACATTCAGCTAGGCCAAGATTTATTCTCTAAACAACACAATCAAATCGTTGCTTTCCGCAACGGCAATGTTGTAACACCTAAATATACTATTTTAGGTTCTAGCATTTACGATACTAAAACAGGCACTTTAATTACAGAACCAACCGAAGAAGTTAAGAAAGAAGTCGCTGATTTAAAAGCCAAAGCGACGAAACAATTAGAAACGTCTGACCAAATTACTAACGGTGACTTGCTTCGTTTCTATACCAATAGCGGCTTAAAACCAGTTAACCCAGAAGACTATGATTACAAGAACCAATTGCAACAACTGGAAGCAATTGAAAAAGAAAAAGGTGAAAAATCAACGAGTGTTTACAGTAAAAACAATAATAAATCAACCGTTGATGAATATCACACTGACAGTTATCAAGGCTATCAAAAAACTGGTAAATAAATCTTCAAAAAGCTTGAGCAATTTGCTCAAGCTTTTTTGCTACTTTTTCATAATTAATTCATATTATTTCACTATACTAAAGATAGTTTAGAGAGGTGAAAGTTGATGAGAAGTGTCCGTTACGCTACAGCTAGTAGTTTTTATCATAAAAAAATCACGTTAATCACTGCACTCTTCTTCTTCCTGTTCTCTTTCTTATTGACTGGGCTGTTTAACTTAATTGATTTTGAAAAAGAGTTTTTACGAACGATGCCAGACTTTGTCGATATTGAAAAACAAACTAGTTACCATTACCAACTGATCCAATACTATTGGCACCTCTATCTAGGTAGTGTCATTTTCTTTGGTGTTACTTTTCTTCTGTTGATGTATGTGACATTACGCATAAAAAAGGAAGAAATACATACATGGTATCACATGCACTTTTCAAATATGTATGTCACCAAACAGCTCTTACTAGAGTTATGTTTACCGGCTCTATTAGGAATTTTCAGTTTTTTACTTTTCACTTTAATGTTTCAAGAAACGTATAATACTGTTCTTTGGACTGCTCGTGATGCTATTTTACAGTGGTCTCATTTGGAAACTCCAGCATTTTTAGCTAAAAGTACCGACCAGGATGTCACGATTACAAATATCCAGCATTTAGGGATTCAAACGATCCAAGCGTTTTCTTTTGATTTTAAAAGTATGCAGTCGCTTTATACAATCCGTAATTGCTTTGTTAACTGCTTAATCTTGCTTGGCATTCCTCTTGTTTGCGGGACTCCTTTCACGTTGATTTATTTACGCACACATAAGAAATAAGGGAGGGATTTTCTATGAATGTCACACCATCATTCAAAAAAACAACCGAAAAAAAATCCTCATTCGACGCGTTAGCTTTGCGAGAAGTTTATGGAATCATTTATTCTGCTCCAGAACAAGAACTCGCATTGGCCGATTTTTTCCAAACAAATCAACTAACCATTACTAGGCTTTCTTCTAGTGAAACCTTTCTGCCCTACTTGCCATTAGAAGAAAATTTATTTATCGCTAGTACAATCAAAGAACGGGATCGAAAAGTAGTTCTAGCCGAAGCTTTCCAGGTGTTCCAATTAGAACCTGCCTTACTTGGTCGTTCCTTTACTTCTTTTACGACTTTTGAAAAAATTAAAATGCGCATAATACAACTTTTGCTTTCAAAAACAAGTACGTTAGTGATTGATGACATCTTTTCTTCATTAACGATTGGACAACGTCAAGAAATTTTACCTCAATTAAAAATAGCAGTTCAAAAAAGAAACAAGCGCTTGCTATTTCTGACAAAAGATCCACAAATTATTGATAGTCCCTATGTGCACCCCCTGTCTCTACATGCGTTATTAAACTAAAGAAAACGTCTGGCACTGATTGTGACCAGACGTTTTCTTTAGTTTTCAGTAATTTCAACATCAGGAAATGAAATAATAAACGTGGTGCCTTTACCAAGTTCACTCTCAACATTGATTTTTCCTTTATGCAAGCGGACCAATTGTTGAACGATTGGTAAGCCTAATCCTGATTCTCCATATTTCGTATTTTTACGGGATGGATCTACTTTGTAATAACGATCCCAGATATTCAGAATTTGTTCTTCCGTCATACCAATTCCTGTATCAGAAATACGGACAATGGTTTCTAAATAGCCTTTTTCTAAAGCAATATGAATTTCGCCATTTTCAGTAAATTGGATGGCATTTTGAACAATATTGACAACAACTTGCACGAAACGATCATAATCGGCATACACATCAATTGGTTCGGTGGTGTCTAAATACAATTGATTACCGGCGGCTTCAGCTTTGGCCGTTAGTTGAGTCACAATATTTTCTAAAGCTTCTGTTCCGTTGAACTTCTTCACAACAATTTGAATCTGGTTGGTCCGAATTTTTTCATAATCAAGATTTTCATTGACTAAGCGAATCAAGCGAGCGGTCTCATTTTGCATCAGTTTAATCGCATTCTCTTTTTGATTTTCAGGAATAGCATTATACTGCAATCCCTCTAACAAGCCATTAATAGTTGTTAAAGGCGTCCGCATTTCATGAGAGGCATCCGCCATAAATTGACGACGGCGCTCTTCTTGCCGATTGATTTCTTCTTGTGATTCTTTTAAAGACGCGGCCATTTTATTAAAATCTTCTGCTAGGTCATCAAATTCATCTTTGTCATGAACCGGTAATTGAATATCAAAATTTCCACTAGTGATTTCTTTGGTGGCTTTACGCATCCGATTAATTCGTTTCACTTGGAAAGTCGCAAATAGATAACTTAGTAACAAGGCAATCACACCAGAAAAAATAAAGCCTTTAATCAAGTTTTGTGTCACGGACTGAACACTTCGGTCAACGTTTTTGGCAGGTTGTGTAATAACGAGTGAACCAATAATCACTTTTTTATCAGAAGACTGATTTGATGCATACACCGGTAACATTACATAGGACGAAGTATTTCGGGCCCCATAAATATCAATGTTTTCTGTTGCATAAACACGATTGCCTTTCATGATTTGATCCCAATTTTTATCGATTAAGGAAAAGTCTAATTTTTTCGTGCTATCAACTGGTGGGTACTGCACTTCGCGGTCCTTGTTAATAAACACAAATTGCACATCTTGCTTCTGGAGTACGCGCTCAGTCAACTGAAATGAATAGGATAAAACATCTCGATCTGAAACACCCGCAACATTAATAAAAAAGTCACGTGTTTCTAAAGCCGATTCTGCATAACCATATAGCTGTTCATAGTTATTTTCTTGCATTGTGCGCTTGGTCAATTGTGTGAAAGACGTTCCGACAATGAGAATAATCAGAGCGATCACACCTATAAAAGCAAGTAATTGTTGATACAAATACTTCATTAAGCAACACCTGAATCGTCGAATTTATACCCTACGCCCCAAACCGTTTGGATGACTTGAGGACCTACTTTTTCAATTTTTTGTCGTAATTTTTTGATATGGGCATCAACTGTCCGTTCATCGCCAAAGTATTGATAGTCCCAAACCAATTCTAGTAGTTGTTCGCGTGAAAAGACTTGGCGTGGTTTTTTTGCTAAAGTGTATAGCAAATCAAATTCTTTAGGTGTTAAGCCTTCAATTAATTGATTATCTAAATATGTTTCTCGTGTTTTCGTATTCATTTTAAAATGATCCGTAATCACATCAAACGTTTCATCTGTATTCTCAGACGTATCATGCGCAGCCTCTGCCACCTCGGCACGACGATGTAGAGCTTTCATCCGTGCAATCAAAGTTAATGGACTAAATGGTTTTGTCACATAATCATCCGCACCCATTTCAAGGCCAATTACTTGGTCACTTTCAGAATCACGAGCGGTCAACATAATAATGGGAACATTGGCTGAAACTTTGCGAATTTCACGACAAACAGCCATCCCATCCATACTAGGTAAGTTTAAGTCTAACGTAATCATGTCCCATTTTTCTGGCGAAGCAAGAAAAGTCGCCAATCCTTCTTTGCCATCATCTTTAAAGGTAGCTTCCCACCCTTCATTTAAGAAAAACATTTGCATCATTTCTGAGACGGATTCATTGTCTTCAATCATTAATATATTCATTTCATTCACTCCTTATTCACTTTTCATAAAACTGCTCTATTGTAGTATACTCTAAAATTGAATTTGTACCAACCGATTCTATATTTCTTCAAAAATCCTTTACAGAACCATCAAAAATCACTTTTTTTCCTGCTCTTTTAAAGAAAACGAAAGGAACCCATTGTCTTTTCAGAAAAGTTTGTTAAAATAACAAGCGTAGAGAGGATGTTAGGGTATGGATAAAATGAAAGCTATTACTTTTTTTGATTTAGATGGAACTTTGTTAGATGGAACATCGCAAATAACTCCTGAGATTACCGCAGCAGTGGCGGCCTTGAAAGACAATCAAATTTTACCTTTAATTGCGACAGGTCGGACCTTGTGTGAGATTCAGCCAATCATGAAAGCCAGTGGCATTGATTCTGCGATTGTAATGAACGGGCAATTTATTCATTATGAAGGAAAAACGATTTATTCAGATGAATTTACAACAGAGGAATGTGTTTCACTGCATGAACATGTCAAACAGCGTGGTCATGAATTGGCTTTTTACAATGAGCGCCGTATTTTTTGTACAGGGCATACTGGCACAGTGAAACAAGCCTATGATTATATTCATTCAGCTGTTCCAGAAATTGATCCCACAGGTTATGAGAATGATGCCGTCAACATGATGTTGGTCTTAAGTCAACATGGCGATGATGATGAATATTACTATGAGCGGTTTCCTGAATTGACCTTTTATCGCAATGGTCCTTTTTCAATAGATATTGTTCGTAAAGGGGTCTCTAAAGGCTCTGGTGTCAAAAATCTTTTTAACACCTTGGGATTAAACGGCATTCCGACTTATGCCTTTGGTGATGGCATCAATGATTTGGCGCTGTTTGAGGCCTGTGATTATGGAATTGCCATGGGTAATGCGCGAGAAGAACTAAAAGAAAAAGCCACCTTTATTTCAACTAAAAATACTGAGAATGGCATTGTTAATGGCTTGAAAAAATTTGATTTACTATAAGAGAAAACTACCTTCTTCTATTGATGTACTTTAGAAGAAGGTAGTTCTTTTGTATGTTCATTTTTCTTTTTCTGCTGTGCACAGAGAGCTACTCCCACTACTTGAATCAGCAAAATCGCTCCCAACAAACAACTTAATACGATGTTTCCTGATAGGATTGTTCTTCTGATTAAAATAATTAATACAACACTGCTAATTCCGTAGAGTAACCATTGGTTGTCCATTTTTATT
Organism: Enterococcus sp. DIV0183; assembly: GCF_050541505.1. Taxonomy (NCBI): domain Bacteria; kingdom Bacillati; phylum Bacillota; class Bacilli; order Lactobacillales; family Enterococcaceae; genus Enterococcus; species Enterococcus sp. DIV0183. The sequence continues at coordinate 1,082,644 of NZ_CP172932.1, read as the reverse complement.
GACCCCTTTGTTTTTCTATGTTTAGGATAGGATGTTTCCTACTAAAATGCAAGGAAAGATCCTAGATTCTTACAACTAACCCATAATTTTTACTAATTCCTTATTTGTTTTCATTTATTCTTAAGATTCGTTTCATTTTTGTAAAAAATCACACTTTTTTTCTATCTCTGTTTTAAATTGCGTACAGTTCTTAAAAAAAATGATACACTAAAAGTGAACTCGAAATGAAAGGAGCCATTCCTTTGGTTAATAGCGAAAAAAGAAAACAATTAATTATTGATACATGCATTTTAGCTGGAAAAATTATGCTGGAAAGCGGATCTGAAGTATATAGAACCGAAGATACAATTACTCGGATTGCAGCAAATGCTGGCGAGCCAGAGAGCGTTTGTTACACGACGGCTACAGGGATTTTCGTGGGCTTTCGTTCCAGTAATTATACGCAATTAGAAAACATCCCCCAGCGCTCGATTAATTTGGAAAAAGTTAGCCTTGTCAATCAGTTATCAAGAGAATTTGCGCAAAAAGAGATTACTTTACCAGAGCTTTATCAGCGCTTAACTCTATTAGAAACAGATACCCCCACTTTTTCAATTTCGTTACGCTTGTTAGCAGCCGGGATTGTTAGTTGTACGTTAATGTACATTTTTGGTGGCACTTGGCAAGATTTTATTGCAACTTTTTTTGTTGGCGTGATTGGGTATGCCAGTTATCTTTTTACCCAAAAGTTATTCCAAGTTCCTTACCTCGATTCATTCGCAGCCGCTTTTGTCATTGGTTTGTTGGCCTATTTGGCTGTGCATTTTCACTTAGCGGTCAACATCGATAATATTATTATTGGTGCGGTAATGCCGTTAGTTCCAGGTGTGGCGATTACGAACTCTTTTCGCGACATTTTAGCGGGCCACCTCATCAGCGGGACGGCGCGAGGGACAGAAGCTATTTTTATTGCTGGGTCTGTTGGCCTGGGAATTGCCTTGATTTTTAAATTATTTATGTAAGGAGCGTTCAAATGGAACTAATTTTTCATCTTCTCTTTAGTTTTTTAGCGACTGTGACGTTTGGTATTATTACGAACATTCCTCGTAAAGCACTGGTGGCTTGTGGCATTACTGGCATGACAGGCTGGATGATTTATTATGTCTTAACGCAAACTTTTGATGCTAGTCAAACCTTTGCAAACTTTTTAGGAACGGTCGGGTTAGGAATCGCTAGTATCTTTTTTTCCCGTTACAAAAAAATGCCGATGATTATTTTTTACATTCCGAGTTTGGTTCCTTTAGTGCCAGGAGGCCCTGCCTATCAAGCGGTTCGGAGCATTTTGTTAGGAAATATTGATGACGGTTTGCAGTTGATTTTAAAAGTTGTCTTTACTGCTGCAGCTATCGCAGCGGGCTTTATGGTGACCTCGCTACTGGAACGAATTGTCAAACGTTTTTTCCCCAAGCGACTCTTCCGATTGGTCAAAAAATAAAAAAACAAGCTCATTTTCTGAGCTTGTTTTTTTATTCTACTTCTTCAAAGAACAGCAACAAATCTTGTAGCGTTAATTGTGCTTTTTCAGCAGCGTTTAAATCTTGAACAATTTTACCTTTTTGTAAAACAATTAAACGATTGCCATATCGTAAAGCATCTTCCATTCGATGGGTAATCATCAAACAAGTTAAGTTCCCTTCTTCAATCCGTTGTTCCGTTAAGTGCATCAACTGCTTGGACGTTTTGGGATCTAAGGCAGCAGTATGTTCATCTAAAAGTAATAATTCTGGTTTTGTGATAGTGGCCATTAATAAACTTAAGGCTTGGCGTTGACCGCCAGAAAGGTTACCTGTCGGTGTATCCAGATGATTTTCCAAGCCATTGCCAACTTCTTGACAGATTTTTGTAAACAAGGCGCGTTGCTCATTTATCTTCCGTAATGTTAAGGGACGTTTTTGTCCGCGTTTCATGGCAAGCAATAAATTTTCTGCCACAGTCATTCTTGGTGCTGTCCCCATTTTAGGATCTTGAAAAACACGCGCTAGAGATTTGGCCCGTTTGACTTCAGAAAGATTGGTGCGATTGACTCCTTCAATTAAAAATTGTCCTTCTGTTAGTGTCAAAGTTCCTGCTAAACTATTGAATAGCGTACTCTTGCCTGCGCCATTTCCACCTAAAACAGTAATGAAGTCCCCAGGATAAATGGCTAAGTTCACATGATCCAAAATCACTTTTTTTTCATTCATCCCATTATCAATGATTTTTGTCGCATTTTTTAATTCAACAACTGGTTTCATTTCGTTTCCCCCTTATCAGAAAAGCCATGTAGTCGTAATGCTTTTTTCAATTGTGGGATCATTAAACAGATTGCTAAAATCACTGCTGAGAAGATTTTCAAATACGTTGTATCAAAGCCTAATTTAATCACTAATAAAATCAATAGTTGATAAATAATACTCCCTACAACAATCGCCATCAGCCGTTCACCAAACGTTAATTCTCCAAACAGTACTTCACCAATAATGAGTGAAGCCAAGCCAATCACAATGACGCCAGTTCCTTTACTTACATCCGCATATCCATCATTTTGGGCAATCAAAGCGCCAGATAAGCCAATCAAGCCATTCGATAAAACCAACCCTAAAATTTTCATGCGATCCGTTTGAATGCCAATCGAGCGAGCCATTTCTTCATTGTCACCTGTCGCAATATAGGCTTGTCCTAAACTAGTGTTAAAGAAAAATAACAGTAAAATCATTACCACAGCCAAAACACTAATCCCTAAAAAAATAGTATCATAATAATCTGGTAAGGCCATTTTTTGAAAAACATCTTGAATCTTCGGTTGGTTTAGTAAAGACTTATTTGGCGATTTCATCACAAATAAAATCACGGAATTTAAACCAGACATCACTAAAATTCCTGCTAAAATAATTGGAATTTTTCCTTTTGTAAATAGTAAACCAGTCACTAAACCGGCAAGCATTCCTGCTCCAACCCCTAAAAGAGTCGCTACAAATGGTGAAACCCCTGTTGTAATGGCAGTTACACAAACCGCCCCTCCTAACGGAAATGAACCTTCTGTGGTCATATCTGGAAAATTTAAAATACGATAAGTCATAAAAATACCTAGTCCTAACAAGGCCCATAACATTCCTTGTCCAATTGCTGAAACAATCATCGCTTCTCCTACTTTCTTTGATAATTAGTTAATCAATTTCGATTTTTTTGCTAACTCTGCGGGAATCGTAATTCCTAACTTTTGAGCTTGTTTTTCATTGATAATTGTGTCGCCTGTATTAAAGGTATAAATGGGTGTAGTTGCTGGTTGACTTTTTCCAGACAGAACCTCTGCTGCCATTTTGCCGGCTTGTACCCCCAATGCATGTTGATTAATCCCAACAGTTGCTAAACCGCCTTGTTCTACCATTGTATCCACTGAAGGAATAATCGGCGTCTTGGTTCGATTTGCTTCTCCGACTACCGTTTGCATGGCATTAGCAATCGTATTATCAGTTGGTATATAAATCACATCTGTTTCCTTAGTCATCACTTGAACCGTTTGTGCAATTTCATTACTTGATGGCACAGCATATGTTTTCACTGTCAATCCTTTGGCTTCAGCTGCTTTCTGCGCTTCAGCTACTTGGTATCGAGAGTTTTCTTCTGAGGAAGCATAGAGAATACCTATTTTTTTGGCAGCTGGTATCAATTCTTTTAGTAAATCCATCTGGGCTGACAAAGGTGATTGATCACTAACACCCGTGATGTTACCGCCTGGCTTTTGATTGTCTTTCACCAATCCTGCACTAACAGGGTCCGTAATGGCGCCTAAAATGATCGGGATTTCTTGGGTAGTGTTGGCTAACGCTTGCGCAGCTGGCGTGGCGATGCCAATTAAAACGTCTGCCTTTTTTTGTACTAATTGTTGACTCATGATTGCTAACTTACTCTGGTCGGCTTGACCATTTTGAAAAATAATTTCTAAGTTTTTGCCTTTGTCATAGCCATTTTCCTTTAATCCTTCCTCAACACCTTTATAAATTTCATCCAATGCGGGGTGACTGACAAACTGCAAAACCCCTACAGTAACGGTTTCTTTCTTTGAATTCGTCACTTTTTGATTCACAAAAAAAGCACCAATTAAATAAATAGCTAATAAAGACACGACAAACGTTAAACGTTTATTTTTCATTTTGCATTCTCCTAACTGCCCTTTTGTTTGGCAACTTTTTCTTTTTAATAATAAAACCATTATCTATAGGGCGTTTCTTCCGTTGAAAGTGAAACTGAGATTCGTAATCCTCTGCTTAGTCAAAATCCTAGGAACACTTTTTTACAAATGTCAGGATTTAGCTGCGACGAGGATCGCAATTTTGGTGAGAATCGCAGGAGTACTTTTTCTACGAATGGGACAACGTTCTCTTCGTTCACCTTGTGCTACTCATCACTCTTGAAGGCCAAACTGCGGCGAGTATGCGCAGCCTGCATCTACTCTGTCACTTTGTGCCAATCGTAGTGCTTGTCAGGATTTAACTGCGACGAGGATCGCAACTTTGGTGAGAATCGCAGGAGCACTTTTCTACGAATGGGACAACGTTCTCTTCGTTCACCTTGTGCTACTCATCATCTACTCTGTCACTTCGTGCCAATCGTAGTGATTCGTAGCAAAAAAACAACGACTTATCCTAAGTGTTTAGGAGTGGTCGTTGTTTTTATGCAAAACAAAAACCACATAGATGGGTCCTCTATGTGGTCGTTTTTTCTTCTTGAATATAACCAGCATAGATACACTTTTTAGAATAAGTCTTCTAAAGTTGTATCTATGAAAGAATCATACATACAACTATCTACGCCAGTTTTGCCATGATTGGTGCATTTCTTTTACGTTAGATAATTGTGTCATGTATTTTCCCTCCTAGTTATGTTGTTAAAGGTAGTCTACACTATATTGATTTTGTTCGTCAAGAAAAAGTTTTTATTTTCTTGCATTTCTTTTACTTCTAAAAAACGAACCACTCTTATGAGAGGCTCGTTTTTCTTTATTTCAGCATATTTACCACTTAATTGTTTCGGTTTCTTTCAATTTTCACGGGAACTTTAACTGCTTGTTTTTGCGATTGAATCAGCCATAAACTTACTAAAATCGTCATTGAAATTACTAATGCCATCGAAAATCCCCTCTTTCTAGTTCCTTAAAACTTTCTACAATCTAAGTTTAACATAGCTAGCTATTATTCACCAGTTTCTGGTACTGTATCAGTGCTTTCTGTCGTCGTTTCAGTAGATTGAGCAACGCCAGTCGTGCTGGTCTTCGTCTGTGTTTCAGCGGTCTTTGCTGCTTCTTTTTCAGCTTCTTGGGATGCCTTTTGTTGGTCTTTCAAAACGCCAGCCATCGGTAATCGATTTAATTCTGGTATTAATTGTGTTTTTAAATCCATAGATTTTTCGACAACCGTCCGTGTCTTTTCTTTGCCGTTTTCAAAGAAAACAAGCGTGATCTCATCGCCGCTAACATTGTATTGCTCTTGTGCTTTGCCAGCATTATAAATTAACGGATAGATATACAGCGAACGATGAAATTCATTCATTTTATCTGAATTAAACAGCTTCACCATTTGATCGTATTGCTTGCCAGATGGTTTAGCAAACATGACTGACATGGCTCCTGTTTCTTGGATTTTCTTGTCTGCTGTTTTGTAATCTAAGACACTGACTTTCTCTGATTTGATGGGTCCTGCGACTAACGATTCAACTTGAGCAGCTCGAATATTTTTTTGCATCGTTGGAATAAAAATGATTGAGCCAATTATTAATACTAATGCTACAATAGCGGTAATCATTAACAGTTTTCTTTGTCTTAATTCATAAAGTGCCTCTTTTAATTCTTCCATAAAATTATTCAACTTCTAATCGCTCCTCGCTTTTAGTTCTTATCTATTATACTAATCATTTTCTTTCTTGCCTACCCTTGCGCTTTAATTACTAAAAAAACCAGCAAACTTCCCCAGCTTTCTAAGGAAAACCCAACTCCTTTTTAACAAGCTTCTTTCTTAAATTCAAAAACTCCGCTATAATAAAGCTATTAGTCGGAAAGAAACGAGGGATTTATTATGTCATTTGATGGCGTATTTACTCATAGCATGGTTCATGAGTTGACAGAAACACTCGTAAGTGGCCGGATTTCAAAAATCCATCAGCCTTATGAAAACGAAGTCGTTTTAGTCATTCGTGCGAAAGGTAAAAACCATAAATTACTATTATCAGCACATCCTAGTTATGCGCGCATACAACTATCTACAATTACCTATAGCAATCCGGAAACACCTCCTAATTTTGTGATGATGTTACGAAAATTTCTGGACGGTGCCATTTTAGAAACGATTCAACAAATAGAAAATGATCGCGTGATTCACTTCACCTTTTCAAAAAGAGATGAACTAGGTGACTTACAAAATATTGTTTTGATTGTTGAATTAATGGGACGTCACAGTACAATCGTTTTAGTTAACCAATCTTCTGGAAAAATCTTAGATGCGATAAAACACATTGGAATGAGCCAAAATAGTTATCGTTCGTTGCTTCCTGGAGCAACTTATATTGAACCGCCAAAACCAATGGGACTTAATCCGCTCACGGCCGCAAAAGAAGAAGTCTTTGCGCTTCTTTCTACAGCTCCTGAATTAAACGGACGTTATTTACAACAACATTTTCAAGGTCTAGGCAAAGATACAGCAGACGAATTAAGTGCCCGTTTACTTGCACAACCAAATGAAAAAATAGCCATCTGGACGGAATTTTGGTCCTCAGTCACTGAAGCTGTTGTACCGACATTAACAGTTACTGAAAAAAAAGAATATTTTACGCCCATTCCTTATCAATCATTAGTTGGTGAACAAACAACGTATGCGACACTCAGTGAATTACTAGATGCCTTTTATTCTGGTAAAGCAGAGAAAGACCGTGTCAAACAACAAGGCGGCGAACTAATTCGCAAAATTGAAAATGAACTAAAAAGAAATCAAAAGAAACTTAAAAAATTACAGCAAACCTTAGCCGATACAGAAAACGCTGAAAATTACCGTCGCGACGGAGAACTATTAACAACCTTCATGGCACAAGTCCCAAAAGGAGCCACCGAGGTGGAATTACCAAATTATTATGAAGAAAATGCACCGTTGCGTATCTCGCTAAATCCTGCACTTTCACCTAATCAAAATGCACAAAAATATTTTCAAAAATATCAAAAATTGAAAAATGCTGTCCGAGTTGTTAAGACACAAATTCAGCAAACGCAACAAGAAATTTCTTATTTAGAGTCAGTTGTGGCACAACTTGAAATTGCGACACCAATGGACATTGAAGTGATTCGTGAAGAACTGATTGAGCAAGGCTATTTAAAACGTAAAAAAAATAAAAAACAAAAACAGCCGAAAAAAAGCCAACCCGATCTTTTTTATGCCACAGATAGCACACCTATTCTCGTTGGAAAAAACAATTTGCAAAATGATCAATTGACTTTACGAACCGCTAAAAAAACTGATTATTGGCTCCATGCCAAAGATATTCCTGGATCTCATGTAATTATTCGTGACGCACATCCTAGCGAAGAAACCCTTACTGAAGCCGCACTTCTAGCAGCTTATTTTTCAAAATATCGACTTTCTTCACAAGTGCCTGTCGACTATGTCCAAGTAAAACATGTGCACAAACCCAATGGAGCAAAACCAGGTTATGTGATTTATGAAAACCAACGAACGTTATATGTGACGCCAACAGAAAAATCGATCAAAAAAATCCAGCAAAATAAGGATTCTGCTTCCTAATTATATTAAACTAAAAAACAACGTACTGCCGATTGATCGTACGTTGTTTTTTTGCATTGGCAAAGACATTTATCAAGTGATAAATAACACAAGTAAGCTCAATTAGTTTACAAACTAGCCATTTCTCTCTATACTGAATGTTGGAGGTGAAATTCATGGTCTTTTTACACATTATTTTTGGGATGTTTGCCTTTATTGGCGCTTTAGGTTTAGGTGTCGCCTTCCGCGATAGCTTTACAGAACTTTCAACACCAAAGAAAGCAGCGATTATTTTATCTTACGTAGGTGCGATTGGTTCAACAGTCCTAGGGTTCACATCAGCAACAAAAAATCCATTTGTTTTAGCTGCAACAGTTGTCTTAGTTGTCGCCTTTTCTATTGCTCTTTTCAAAAAAAGCAGTAAAGAAACAAGCAAATAATAAAACCTTTGAAGAGCGGCATAGCGACAAGCTACCCTCTTCCTTTTACATACTATATTAAAGGAGTGAGGCAAATGTCTCTGACTATTTCTGAAGAAGTAAAACAACGTTTAGCCCCTTTCTTAACTGAAACGAACACCTTCTTGTTGGTAGCAAATGACGGCTCTAATCCTTATTCTTCCGCAGAAGGTTGTTGTATGATTGGCGATCGTTTCATTATCGTTCCTGTTGATCAAGCGGAAGCACCTTATACCGAAACAATTGCTAATGATTCTTTTCACGTCTATACTTCGACGTATGACCAAATGTTTTTAACAGGGCATTTACAGCTAGTGATTCATCCGAATGCGGGAACCATTACTTTAAAAAATGAAAGTGGCATATTAGATAGTAATGTGGACATTTATCAACACTAAAAAAGCAAACAAAACGTTTACGCGTTTTGTTTGCTTTTTTAGTGTTGAAAGGCTTGAAAGGTAGTAATGATTACGTACATCATCCCCGATGCAATAATCGGACCAGCTGCAATTCCTTTTAAAAAAACGACGCCAAGAATCGTTCCAAAAACTAAGGCCACCGTAATCTCAGGCGATTGATTAATTAAACCTACTCCTTTTGAGGATAAAACAGCCACCAGAATTCCACAAAGTATCCCCAGCCATCCCATCGGTGTTTTGAATGATTGGATTAAATCTTTTAAGCCAATTTGTCCTGTAGCAATCGGGACTAAAATGGTAATTGAAATAATTGTGACGCCTAAATTAATGCCTTTATCTGACAACCACGACATGATTTTCGCACTATTTGGTAAAGCTTTTAAAGCAAGCACAACAACTGACGCAATTAATAAACTTTGATTTTTTGCAACAAACGCAATCAAGGCAATCAGTAGTAAAAAAAGCCAACTCTCCACTGGTTGTCCTCCTTTCTGATTTGGTTCTTTCGTTAACCAAACTTTCTTGTCTTTCCTATTTTAGCAAAGAACCTCTTTAATTACCATTCAGCTTCAGTAATTATTGTCTTTTTCACCCGAATCTTGCTTAGAAAAAACGAGTTAAAAATTAATTTTTTCTCATAACAAGCCTTTTTCTCTTTGAAAAATTATTTTATGAAGTATACTAATATTAACTATAAAGTAGTTTACTTGCATTTATACTGGATATTCGATATCCTATTTAAGGCTCTTCAATTGAGCGAGCATCACAAAAGACATTTTAGTAGCAATTCTTGGGGAAGTAGTGCTACTAAGATGTCTTTCCTTTTTTTATTTTTACTAACAATATACGTTTCTTATATTAAAATTCACAACTCTTTATAAATAAAAGCGCCTGCCCCACAGTTGTCTGGACTGTGGGGCAGGCGCTTTTCAAGTCATTTAAACACGCTTTAGTTTTCTTTCAAACGATAAACACTTGGACTTGGGTTAAGAAAACCTGCTTCTAAAATTTCGATGTTAGTTAATGCTTGCTCTTTAGTTACTAGTTGCGGTGCACCATTTTTCAACGTTTCATAAACGGCATCATAATAACGACCGTAATCACCTACAGGCGTTTTAATTTGTTTTTTAATCCAGTCGCCATTGCCATTACGGTAGGTCACTTCTCCATAATACATTGGTGAATCTTCTCCAAAGCCTGGTGCATCTGGCATGATTCCGGCTTTTAAATCATTTTCTTGTTGATCTTCACCATATTTGATGAACGAGCCATTGCTGCCATGAACAATAAAACGTGGATACGGACTAGCGACAGAATGATTCGTTTTAACTTTTACTTTTAATTTTGAACCATAATGTAAATCAACGTCAAAATAATTATCGACTGCCTCGCTCACTTCATTATTACGAATATCATAAGTGACTTGATCTGGACGCCCGAAAAGAGCAATCATGCGATCCATTAAATGAATGCCTAGTCCGTAAAACGAACCATTTTCTTTAGGTCCTTGTTCCGTGATACTTCCTGGTCGATAATAATCAATATGTGTTTCCACTTCATTGATTTCTCCTAAAAAGCCTTGCTCTACTACTTGCTTCATCGCTAGGTAATCGCCGTCGAAACGTCGATTTTGATAAGGCATCACTACTACCCCTTTTTCTTGCCCTAAAGCAAATAATTCCTCTGCATGTTCTAACGTATCACAAAATGGTTTTTCCACAATCACTGATTTACCAGCTAAAATGGCTTGTTTGGCTAAATCATAATGTGTATGCGCAGGCGTACAGATTGTGATCAATTCAATTTCTGGATCCGTCAATAATTCATTAAGGTCAGTGGTAAAATTTACCCCTTTTTCTTTAAAGGGCGCTGCTGCTTTTTCATTAACATGTAAATCGAAAATTGTTTTCACTTCTAGTGTTTCTCGAATCATTACGTAAGGTAAATGGTAACGATTGGCACTTTTACCAAATCCAATAAACCCCATTTTTACTGTCATATTTTCCACACTCTTTTCTTATAATTAGATAAGTCCATTTGTTTCAATGACTTTTTGATACCAATAATAACTGTCTTTCGGGATTCTTTCTAAGGAACCTTTTTGTGTTTCATCTTGATCCACATAGACAAAACCATAACGCTTTTGATAGCCGTTGAGCCACGACAGTAAATCGGTGTAACTCCATGTACAATAACCAATAACTGAAACGCCATCCGTAATCGCCTCTTGAATCGCTTGGATATGGCTTCGTAAATAATCAATGCGATACGTATCATGAATTTGTTTATCTTCTGTTAAGGTATCATATTCGCCTAACCCATTTTCAGTAATTAAAATAGGCACTTGATAGCGACTAGCTAATCGTCGTAAGGCAATTCTCAAACCTTGCGGGTCAATGGCCCAATCCCAGTTCGTTCGTTCAACATATGGATTATTTACTTTTTTAAATAAACCCGGTACCCCAGATTCCGTTTCAGAACCCTTTTCACCCGTTGTATTCATCTTCCCTATTCCAACACCATCTAATGGATTAGCAGCAACCGTATCCGTCCGATAATAATTAATACCTAGAAAATCAGGTTTGGCTGAACGTAGTAACGCTAAATCGCCCTCTTTTATCGTTGGGGCCACACCTTGCTCCTGTAAGTAATTTAATGCGGCAATTGGGTATTCTCCCCAAAGATAGACATCTAACCAAAAATGCGACAACAAATCTTCTGCATTTTCTGCCGCCAAAACATTGGCAGGATGCGCATCAACGGCATAAACAGGCGTATAAGCAAAGCTAGGGCCAATTTTGCCAGGCATTTCTAATTCATGAAACGCATTAATCACTGCTGCATTGGCTAAATTAGCAATATGATTGGCCTCATACATCCGTTTATTATCTGTTACGCCGGGAGGGTGCACGGCTAATTGATAACCTAACGAAGTAAACACATTTTGTTCATTTAAACTAATCCAATAGCGAACTTTGCCACGGAAAGCGTCAAATAAAATCTTCGCATAGGCCACAAAATCATCAATAATTTTTCTTGATTCCCAGCCACCATATTCTTTTTGCAAAACAGCTGGCAAATCCCAATGATATAAAGTTACCATTGGTTCAATTCCTGCCGCTAATAACTCATCAATTAAATCTGAATAAAATTTCAGTCCCGCTTGATTTACTTGACCACGCCCTTCAGGTAAAATTCGTGTCCATGCAATCGAGAAACGATATGCTTTTAAACCTTGTTGTTTCATTAAAGCCACATCTTCTTTGAAACGATGATAATGATCGACGGCTAAATCACCAGTTGTCTCTTTGAACGTTTTTCCTGGTAGCCGAACAAATTCATCCCAAACAGATGCGCCTTTGCCGTCTTCATTCCAAGCACCTTCTACTTGATAAGCTGCCGAAGCAGAGCCCCATAAAAAATCTTGCGGAAATGCTTTTAGTTGGTGATGTTCCATTGTCATTCCTCCCTCTTTTCTGTGCTGCCCTTTTATTGTAAAAGGTTTTCACAAAAAGTACCAATCAGATCAATAAGTTCTTCTGTTTACCTTTAAAACTATATAGTTTTAAAAAGGATAAGTCAACTACTTTTATTTAAGTACTTGATTATTAAGTGGTTACGTTAAAAATAAATATATAGTTTTAACATGTTAAATTCATGGTATAATGAGAGAAATACTGGTGATAAAGGAGGACTCTGATGCGGACAAATACACGTTATAAAGAAATTTATGCAGCTATAAAACAGGATATTGAAGCAGGTGTTTATCCAATTAATCAAAAGTTACCCCAAGGTCGTCTTCTTGCAGAAAAATATCAGGTCAGCGAACTAACCATTACAAAAGCCTTACATTTGCTTGTGCAAGAAGGTTATGTTGTCAGACGACGTGGCTCGGGCAGCTTTGTTCAAGACTTTCAAAATCGAACCATTACTAAATTTTCTCCGTTAACCGGCACTTACTCAACCTACGATGGAAAAGTTGAATCCGTGGTTTTAGGCTTTGCAACAGAAGTACCTGAGCCTTGGGTGACTGAAAAATTAAGTATTACAGAAGAAGAGTTAGTCTACAAAATTATTCGTTTACGGATTATCGAAGATGTGCCCTCAATTATTGAATATACTTGGATGCCCGTTGCCCTAATTCCGAACTTGACAATGAAAGAATTGAAAGTCTCCATTTATCAATATATTTCGGAACAATTGCATCAAAAAATTCAAAGTGCGCGGGTCAGCATTTCTGGGATTCGTCCTTCTGCGTTGGAAAAAAAATATTTAAACTTAACCGATAATGATTTCCTGATGCGTGCAGAACAAATTGCTTACCTAGGCAATGGGCATATTTTTGAATACTCAATTGCGAATCATATTCCTAGTGAATTCACTTTTGAAACTGTCTTAATTGCAGAAAAATAGAAAACTTTTATGTTGCCATTTCTCATTTCTAACAAAACGATCTCTTTACTTTGAGCCAATACTTTTTGTTAGAAATGTTTTTCTGCTAGTTAAAAATATTTTTCAAATTATATTTCCAAACATGAATTTTGATAAAAGTATTGCTATTTACTAGAACTACGATTAAAATATTGCTTGTAGCACTCTTTTTTATATAGATACAAGCAATTTGTTTTTTACATAGTCAATCAACCAAAGTGAGGACTTTATATGAGGAAACCCTACATTTTAATGAGCTTACTCGTTCTAAGTACCTTATTAAGTGCTTGTTCAACTGTAAGTGGCAGCCCAGCAAGTCAAAGTGCGCCCGCACCTGATGAAGTGTTGGCGACAAGTATTGGGACGTATGAAAATCGAACATTGTTGGTTCCAGATGGGCGTTTAGCCTTAACTGCCTTGCATAAAGGAAAAGATTATCAAGGCAAACCAATGTTTTATGTCCTGTTTGAATTAACCAATACAACCGAAAAAACACAAAATATTCAGCTAATGATTCAAAGTTTTATGGAAGTTAGCCAAACTGTCCACGGAAAAGCCCAAAATTTACAATATGCAGTCTTAACAGATTCACCTTTCCAAGACAAATTAGATCGTTTAGCAGATGAAATCAATCCTGGTGAAACAATCCAAGGCGCTTACCCGTATGAATTTATTAATGAGAACAAGCCGGTCCATTTTAAATTTAGAGATCGCCTTCTCAGTCTGGATGAACCCATTGCATCAGAAGAAATTACCATTACAGAAAAAAGTTTGGTCCGCTAGCTTAGCTAGCATTGGACCAAACTTTTTATTTATTATTCAGACGGAAAAGATTCTCCTTCTATAAAACGTGTGTAAATGTGTTCGCTCTCAGCAGCTTCTCCCCGCATTAAATGAATAATTTTCTCTGCAGCCACCATGCCCCATCGATGTTTAGAATAGGCAATTGTTGCTAATCGCGGTTGCACAAACGCACCTAGTTCAGAATTATCAAAACCAATAATCCGAATGTCTTTCCCCATTTGGTAATTTGTTTCTGCAACATATTTATAGACACCAATCGCCATTTCATCATTAAAAGCAAAAACATCGAATGGTTCTGTCTGTGGTTGACTCAAAATTTTTTTAGCAGCCGCATAGCCAGAAGGTTCGGTAAAATCGCCTTGGATAATTTCATAAGGTATCCCAAAACGAGTTAATTCTCGTGTACTAACAGCCAATCGTTCTTGGCTATCATAACCTTTTTCTGGTCCAGAAAGCAGAAGAACTTTTTTTGAACCCACATTGACAAATTGCTCAATTGCCTGCGTGGCACCGCCACGATTATCCAAGAGAACTTGCCGAATATTCCTATGTTCAGTGGTTCGATCAAGGACAACGATCGAATGGCCTCGTTCAGCAAACTTTTCAATTTCTTTTGTTGGAAATGTCCAATCTAAAATAATTGCCCCATCCACCATTTTTTCAGGAATGAAAAGATGTGACTTTTTACCGCTGCAGACAATCATCTCATAATCAAACAGTGCTAAGCCTTTCTTAATCCCCTCCAACAATTCACCATAAAAACTACCGCCATAATCGGCCAAATAGACACCAATAATATTGGTTTGACGACGTTTTAATGTGCGAGCGGCCATGTTAGGAACATAGTTTAGCTCTTCAGCAATTGCTTGGATGCGCGTTCGTGTTTCTTCAGTTACCTTTGAACTACCATTCAATGCGTAAGAAACGGTCGAGATTGATACGCCTGCTTTTTTTGCAATATCTTTAATTCCTACCATGGACTACTCTCCTTTCTAATGGTAAATTTCAATAACACTTGCTTCATTTAATAATGAAAGCACCTCGTCTTTTTGAACTTCTATTCCCCCTTCTCGATAAGGGTTTTCTTCAAACTTAAACGGAACTTCTTGACCATCGATAACTATTTTCGCTGACTGATTTGGATAAAATTTATATGTGACAGGTTTATCAAACAATTGGTAAGTTAGTGTTAAACCAGACAATTTTTCTGGTAACATGGGATCAAAAACCACACTTTGGGCCTTTTGCCGAATCCCTAAAACAGCTGTAATTAATTGATTTAAATAAATTCCCGGCCCGCTTGAATAAATTCGCCAACCACCTTTTACCCCAATACTTCCATCTTTTAGTTTACCAAAATTTTCTTGTGATTCATACCTTGTTTTAAAATCGCCATCGGAACTACTAAAATAGGCATTGGCTTGGCGTAACTCTGCATTGTGTACCACTTCTTTTAATTGAACTGGATTGATTTGCATTAATGCTTGCCAGGTTTTGTCTCGCTGACCAATTTTCGCCATCGCTTCTGTATAGCGAATGTGCGCATGAACATACTGTAAGCCAATTTCGCGACCAAAATTAGCCGCCTGTTCTGCTCGTTTAAAATTAGTGCTCACACCGCCTCGATAGTTCGCTGGTTTGTTCATTAAGCGCACGCCATCAGGAAACGTTAATTCTTTTTCAATAATTTCTAAATGATGACTTACTTGTTCCGGTGTTAATAATTCAGCTAACATACTACGAGTCATTGGCAATAATCGATATTGAATTCCTGTTTTTTGGTCATTTGGGTGAATCATTTGTTCAAAAGTTTCTGGCGTTTCCATATAAATAAACCCTGGAATCGTTTCATCCGCCAACATATATTTTTGAAAATCGTTCTTTATTCCTGCGACTAAAATTGTTAAGTGCTGACTATAAGTAGCATCGATTTCCGTAATTAAAGCCGCAAATTTTTTCAACACTTGATACGTTAAGGCAACGGTCCAACTACTAGCCATTTGCTCTTTAAGACGATTATCATAAGGTTGTAACGTGTCATCCCAATCGCCGTCACCGTAACAGGATAGAAAAGTTTCTGGTAAAAAATGTTGTTCAATATAATTTATTTCTTTTTTCAAATGTTCAAATAAAGATGCTGTTTCTTTTGTTTTGTGATTATCTTTGCGACTTGTATAAGGGATTTCCGTAGCTAAGATTGAATAATCTGCAGTTTGTTCCAAATAATCAGTCACTACTTTCAATGGCCAGACGATAATATCGCCATGGCTTTCACTGGCTTTTTGTTCTTCGTATCGGTCAAACATAAACCATTGCGGCCAGTTGCCATCGTCCTCAAATTGATTTTCAAATAGATGCTGAATAATGGAGGCCACGATCTTAGGCTGTTGCGTCGCAAAGAAAAATTCTGTCGGTCCTTGCGACACATCTCGTGTGCCCCAAGCTGCTCCAACATATTGTTCTAAGCCATGTGGCGACAAATAATGAACGAGCATATTATGAGTATACCAACGAGTTAATTGATTCATTTGCTGCACACTTGAGTCTGTGTGTGTTAACTCAAAATGATGCAACAAGCCATTAATGAATGCCAAATATTGACTTTCTGCTTTTTCAAAATCTAATGGTGTATTAACTAATGCTTGGTCCTCTATACTGCCCGTAATAAGTAGTGAAAATTTTTGGGTCTTTTCGATTGCCAAGACTAATAAGTCCGCTTCAGCTCCACCAAATAATGTGCTATCGGTTACTTGAAATGATTTATCAACTGTCAATGCATAGGTTAGTTCTGGGTAATAATTTTCTGTAGCAGAATGATTTCCCGTCACTCGAAGCGTTTTGCCAGCTTGTTCTAATTGATAGGTTGGTACTTCTTCCGGTCCTAATAACAAATGGTTAGAAACAGCCCACATATATACATCCTTTTGACTGGTCACTTCCAATTGAATCACTCTTGAATCAGGCGAAGTGAAAGTGCGTACACGAATTGTATCCTTTGGCAACTTATAATACCAAGTAGCAGAGTTCAACCCCATTTCAAAAGCAGAAGGCATTGTTAGTAAGCGCCATAAGCCATTCTCTAAAATGTAGATTCGTTGACCAGAGCGTTTCATAACGTTTAAAGCGTTTCGGCTATTACTCATTAATTTGTTCATGGTCGTATTTCCTAAAACTACTTGTGAATTGAAAATGCCATACATATACACTGTCGTACTAAGCAAAGGTTCATCAACCGTTAAGCCTTTACCACTTAATAAAATGTGGCCATGCGCTCTTTCCATGGCAATTTCTTTTTCTTGAAGAACAACATGATGGTAATTTTCCGTGAAAAAGGAATACGTCTGACCTCCTACTTTTTCAATTTGTGTCTGAAGGGGATAAAGTGCAGCCAATTCTTCTTCTGTTAATGGATTTCCTGTGATAGGTTCTCCTAAAAGTTTCGGAGGATAGTCCTGTGTTCCTTCTAATGAATCGAATGTCACAGTTTCATAAATAGCTTGTAAGGCTTCTTTCGATAAAAAAGGTTCAGCTAATGCTTGCGGATGTGTTTCTGTTACCGCACCAAAAAAAACAAATTCCTTACTTTCATTCGTTAATTGGACGGCTTCCGTTTGTAAAGCGGTGTAAGCAAATTCATATTGATAGACTTCATTTGCTAAATATCTTTTCCCCAATGCTTCTGGTGTGTTTGTTTGTTTAAATGAACGTCCGAAAAATTGATAGCCGTCCGTTGAGTAGCCTACTAATTTTTGAAAACTCCCTTGAATAAGGGCTGGAAACTTCTCATTTTGCGGTTGATTTTGTCTTGATAAAACAACAAGCTCTTCGCCCTCTTGCCAAATGTGATGATCAAGATACTGCGACACATACGCTTCATTTGACTGAACGGCTCCTTTTGTCGCTAAGCCAATATCTTGACCATAAACAATATCTACTAAGCCAGTTCCAGTGACATTAACCCGCCAGAACCATTGATTGCTTGGCCCCAAACGAAAGTCAACTTGGTAACGAACCGCTTCAAATTCACCCCGCCATGTCAATTGATTATCTGAAAGATAAAAATCACTTTGACTGTTGGAACCAATCATTGGTCGATAATTAATTGTGTCCCCTGTAATTATCCGCAAATAGAGTTGGTTCATACTGCCGTCTAAAGGATTACCTTCTAATTGATTAATCATCATGCCACAGCTATTCAATTCTTTTAAATCACCTGTCTCTAGAAATGTAGCAACTGTGTCTGCTTGCTTAAGCTTCTTTATCTGCATAACTTATCCTTCCCATCTTATTCATTTAACGTGACTGTTGCGGTTTGTACATCGCGACTATTTCCACCAATCATTACGATAAATTCACCTGCATCACTGGTTACCTGATTGTCTGAATGAACATAGCGCACCATATCCTCTGAAAGAAGAAACTGAACTTCTTTTTCTTCCTTTGGTTCCAGCCAAACTTTTTGGAAATCTTTTAACTCTTTAATTGGGCGAACCACTTGTCCCACCAAATCACGTACATAAAATTGCACGGTTTCCTCTCCAGCGATTGGACTGTTATTTCTTACTAAAACAGAGACCGTGACTGGTTGTTCTTTGGTAAATGTTAATGCACTTAGTTGAATTGGTTGATAAGAGAAATGACTATAACTTAAGCCAAATCCAAAGGGATATTTAGCGTAATTAGAGACATCTAAATATTTAGAAACATATTTTTCTTCTGGTGCTGACTCATAAGGACGCCCAGTATTGTCGACATTGTAAAAAATTGGCACTTGACCAACCGTTTCTGGAAACGACATACTTAAACGACCACTTGGATTGTACTGTCCCCACAAAATTTCTGCTAGCGCATTGCCCCCTTCTGTTCCAGGTTGCCAAGCTTGCACAATTCCTTTTGCAACATCTATCCCTTGCAAATCTAAGGGCCGGCCACTGTAGACCGTGACAACAACATTGGGATTTTTCTCAATAATTTGTGCAACTACCGCTAATTGTTTTTCGGGTAGACGAATATCACTGCGACTGGCAGCTTCCCCACTCATCCAATCTGTTTCGCCTAGTGCCACTACTACTTTATCTGCTTGACTAGCTAACGTTAAAGCCTCTTCAATGGCCGCCGCGGTCGGTTCAAAGTAATCAAAGGGTTCTTGGGCAACTAGAAGATTTGTGGTTAATTTTTGGGCCCCAGCCACGAGGGAAATGGCTTCTTCTTTCTTTCCTTGCCATGACCAAGCCCCTAAAATATCTTGTGATTGGGCCCCTGGGCCGACAAGCGCGATTTTTTCTTGCGGTGTAAAAGGCAAAATATTTTCATTTTTTAAAAGAACCATTGATTTTTGAGCAATCTTTTTAGCTATTTCTCGATGTTCTTTGCTTAAAATCACTTCTGCTTCCGCTTGTTCATCCGCACCACGATAGGGATTTTCAAATAAGCCTAGCTCATTTTTTAGTTTTAAAATTCGCATAACTGCTTCATCAATAAGTGTTTCAGCAATCCGGCCTTCTTCAAGTAATTCTTTTAAATAATCTGGATAACACGTGGTCATCATTTCAATATCTACACCAGCTTTGATAGCCAATTCTGCCGCTTGTTTTTCATCTTTGGCAACGCCATGAGGAATTAATTCTTTAATCGCTCCCCAGTCTGAAATCACAACCCCTTCAAATCCAAATTCATTTCGTAATACGTCTCTAAACAGCCATTGGTTGCCTGTAGCAGGAATCCCATCCACTGTATTGAAGGACGTCATGACAAGTTTTGCACCCGCATCTAATCCAGCTTTATAGCCAGGTAAATACATTTCTCTTAGCTGCCGTTCAGACATATCTACCGTATTATAATCCCGACCAGCTAAGGCACCACCATATGCCGCAAAGTGCTTCACGCACGCGGCTACTCGCCAATTGTCTTCTTTTAAATTTTCTCCTTGGTAACCTCTAACCATTGCAGCAGCTAAGCGGCTGTTGAGTAATGGATCTTCACCTGTTGACTCCATGACACGTCCCCAACGTGGATCGCGCACTAAATCAACCATTGGTGAAAAGGTTACATGTAATCCTGAAACAGCAGCTTCTTTTGCTGAAATCTCCGCCATTTTTTCAACCGCTGCTTCATCCCAAGTGCTTCCTAAAGCCAAAGGAATCGGAAAGATGGTTCTGAAACCATGAATAATATCCGCCATTAAAAGTGTTGGAATATTTAATCGATGATTTTGCATATATTCTTTTTGAACACGTTTTGCTTCGTTTGCACCGGAAACACCCAGTGTTGTCCCCGCCGTATCAATCGTTTCTTGACTTAGTCCTAGCTCTGACATAGGGCCGGTCTTTTCTTCTGCTTTATCTGAATAAAACGCTGCTGCTAATTGTAATAATTGATTAATTTTCTCATCAATTGTCATTTCTTCGACTAATTGAATCAGTTGATTTTCTTTCATACTCTCACCTTTCTTCAATACATACTTCTGCTTCTAAAGGAAAATGGTCGGAGGGAAAACGTCCATCGATACTATCTGTTAAACTTGCGGTTTGCTGTACTTGCCAACCTTTTACATAAATATAATCAATTTCTTCTAATTCCGCCCAAGGTTTTGTGTAAGTAAAATTTTGAAATGTTCCTCTTGGGCCATAATGAGTAGCTAAATTTTTGCTATCTTGAAATTTTTTTTGAACAAGTTGATGAACCTCTTCCCCCGACTCTGCATTAAAATCGCCCATTAATAAAGTTGGATACTGTGCAATTTTGTCATGTAACTCCTCTAAGATAACGGTCATTCCTGCTAAACGAGCATGAGCTGAAATATGATCCAAATGAACATTGATGACTAAAAAAGGCGTATTTTGAGTCGTTTCCTTAAATAGTCCCCACAAAGCAATTCTTGGACAGCCAGCTTCAGGATGGATACTTGGCTGCTGAGGTGTTTCAGATAACCAAAAATACCCTGTATCAATAGCCTGAACTTTTTGTTCGTTATAGAGAATCGCTAGTCCTTCTCCTTGACCATCCCCTTCTCTTTCCGCAGAAAGACAGGTGAATGTTGTATACGCCTTTAAATCCCTGACTTGATTCGGTCGTACTTCTTGAATACAACAAAGGCTCCAATCATGAAAATTGATTAACTGACAAACAGCCTCTTTACGAAAAGACCATTGCCAATCTTGGTCATACTCTGTATCTACCCGGACATTATACGTAGCTATTTTCATTTTTAACCTCCTGCAATAGTTGTTGAATTTGACGCATTTCACGACGGATCTGAGTTGTTTCACCGCCACCATGGCCTTTTTTCCAATACACTCTGACTGCTTTTCTTGCCTTTATCTGATGATAAGAAGGGAAAAAATCTTTCATTGGACATATCGGATCGTGACTCCCAACAGAAGCAAAGACTGGATTTTTAATTTGCGAAACAAAGTGGCGACTATCAAAATAAGGAAGAACCGCGGCAATTTTTTCATGCGCTTGAGGATGCTCTTGTAAGTACTGATGAATAATTTGATACGAACCCGTTCCTTCTGCTACTCGATTTTCTAAACAAGAATGACTTGGAACATCTGCAAAAGTAGCTAAAATCGGGAAGTCGACTAAACTGTTCACCATTAACACTACGCCACCCCCTTGGGAACCACCACGAAGAATGATTTGGTCCTGATTAATTTCAGTAAAGGTCCGCGCCACTTCTACGCTACGTAAATGGTCGGCAAACAAACGGCGTTGGTACCAATCTTCTTTGTCTAGAAATCCTCGTCCCATTGGTGCTTCATGCCAAATTGTTTGATATGGCACGCGATCTTTGGTTAATCCCCCTTGACCTCGATTATCAATGACAAAACAAGCACAACCAATTTGTGTCCAATGAGCAAATTGCCAAGGTTCTTGAATATGATTCATATAGCCTAAACAGTCAATCACTATTGGCTGTTTCCCCGCCGTTTTAGGAAGTAACAAATAGCCAAAGATGCGCTCACCTAGGAAACTTAAAAAGTCGACCTGTTCCACTTGAACATTTTCCAATGGATAGTCAATGACCCGCCGATGGATATCTAGCGGTATTTTTTGAAGTTCTTCCTTTGTCTTTTCCCAAAACTCAAAATACTCATTCATGTTCCACACCTAACACTTTCTGAAAAAACGCAACTTGAAGAAAAGCCGTTGTCCCGAATCCTAACGCAATATATAAAAACAAATTAAGCTTATAGAAAAAAACAAACGTTAAAAGAGGTAAAATAAACAAAATAATCGCATTTGCACTATTACTTAAGACCACATAAACCGTCTCACCTAGTGTCTTTTTAACGGACCAATTAAAAACGGAAAAGAGAAAAAGAAAACTCGTCAAAAATAATGCAACAAAACTTAATAGAAAAATAGCTAAGAAACCTAAACTAGTGGCTATTTTAAATAAACTTGTTACGACAATACCGCCCAGTAAAAAAGCAACGAACAAGACACCTGTTAAAATAAAACCTCGCATGATGTTATTTTTTAATGCTGTCCAAAACGTTCGCAAAACAGGAATATCTTTTTCACGATACAAACGATAGATCGTTCGATACAACGCAATTAAGCCGACACCGCTAAAGATGCCTGTTATACAGGTAATTAAAAAGAGAAAATTAATAATGATCAAGTTGGCAATAAAAGAAAAAATCCGATAATACCAACCTTCATATGCAAATAACTTATTCATATTAAAAGAGAAAAGCGGATTTCTCGTTGCTTTATCCGCTTTTCTCTCCTCCTCTCTTACTTAAGTTTGTCTCTGTTTTCCGCCATTTTCTCAGATTTTATTTTTTCAATTGCATCCCATTTATTTGATTTTAAGAATGCTTTGTAGTCTTCTAAAGATTTGTCAAAGGCTGTATCATCTTTCGCACGAATCATTGAAATAACGGTTGTATTTAGTTTGGTTTCAATCGCTTCATTCGCCCGAGCTTCCGGCGTTCCCGCATCTGGATTAATATTTTCAATTACGAAATGTGGGACTAATTTTCCTTTGCCCCATTCTTGCATTTGCGTTAAAGCACTTTCCATTGGCACTTTTAGTTTATTAACACGGTCATTGTTAAAGTATAGGAAACGACTAATGCCATATTTTTTGTTATAGGCATCATTGTCTGTTTGTTCTAATTTTTTCACTTCTGGTAAATAATCAATTTTTCCTTGATCATTGTACGCATAAGTAACTCCTTCAACGCCATATTTTGTTAAAATTTGTCCCGGTTCATCAATTAAATATGTGAACAGTTGAGTGACTTTCGCTGGATCTTTCGCATCTTTCGTAATGTAATTACTTAACCAACCTGAAATGCCGGTTTGATTTAATGTTGGTTTTCGGCCAGAAGTGCTACTTGGTCCATCAATGGCTATATAACGTGTGCCAGATTTTTTCATAAATTCTGTGAAGTTCCCACCTTGACCACTGGTTCCGGCAACGAGCATGGTTGCATAATTTCCTTGTTTCACTTTTTCATCAAACGTCGCCCCATCATCTGTGAAGCTATCATCACTAATATTGCCTGCTCGGTAAACATCATTAAATGTTTTTAACCATTCTAAGTATTCTTTATCTAAATTTCGATCATAGTATTTACCATTTTTATCCTCTAAAGGAACACCTAAGAAGTCTTGTAATTTGTCTAAAAATGGTCCTGCACCATCGCCCACTGTGGTGAAGCCCATTGGGGTCATCTCAGGATATTTTTCTTTAATCTGTTGCATGACTTTTTCAAAATTTTCTGGTGTTGAAACGTCTGGCTTGCCTAATGCATTATAGACATCCTCACGAATAACAAAATTATCATTTACTGGGATATTTCCACTTTCATAATCCGCTTTTGTATTAGAGTAATTAGGGTAACCATATGTTTTTCCATCCTCTAAGGCATACCATTTAAACGTATCTTGGTTAACAACTTTCATTAAATAGGGGTCATATTTTTTAGCTAAATCGTTTAAAGAATAGGCCCAAGAATCTGCTTTCAATGCTGCTTGTCCAGTTTTTTCAGTTAATGTCACGATATCAGGCATATCTCCACTTGAAATCATGGCATTTAATTTTGAATCATCGCCGGAAATAAATTCAATATCCACATTTAAGTCTTTTTTAATCTGCGCAGTGGTCACGTCTTTTCCAAAAGGCAGCGCCGTCCAATCTGAGTTAATATACCATTTAATCTTGGTCGGTTCTTTCTTCTTATCTAACTTCCAAGCAGGCGTCTTTTCATCTAATTCATACCGATCCTTAATTGAGACATCTGAGCTAGCTTTCTTTTCCCCACCGCTACAGGCCGCTAAACTAACGACCGCCGTTGCCACCAATAAACCGCCTAAAACTTTTTTCATATTGTTCCCTACTTTCTTTATTCTTTTACTGCACCGGCCATCATACCGCCGATAAAGTGTTTTTGTAGTAATGGATAAATGATTAAAATTGGTATCGTTGTAATGACAATTGTTGCCAGTTGAACGCCACGTGTCGTTGCCTGCACCACCATATCTGTACTGCCGCTCTCTGTCATGGTACTCAAGTTTGATTGAACAATAATTTCATAAATCTTCATCTGTAATGGATACAGATATTCTTTGGTAATATATAATTTCGTGGTCATAAAGTCATTCCATTGACCAACCCCATTAAATAAAATGATGGTGGCTAATGCCGGTTTTGTTAAAGGTAAAAAGATTTTATAAAAAATTTGAAATTCACTGGCGCCGTCTATTTTGGCGGATTCTTCTAAAGATGGTGGAATTTCTCGGAAAAAGTTCATTAAGATAACTACATCATAATAGCTAAATAAAGCTGGAATGATATATACCCAGAAGGTATCTAAGAGTCCTAATGACTTAATCAAAAGATACGTGGGAATCATGCCCCCACCAAAGTACATTGTAATGACACCCATCGTTGTATAAATGTTACGCCCGACTAGTCTAGATTTACTAAGTCCATAGGCGACAATTGCACAGAACAGCGTATGCGTCGACGCACCGATGACTGTTTTTAAAACAGAAATCAAAAACGCTCGCGGAATGCTACTATCCGAAAAAACTTTCCGATAATTTTCTAGCGTAAATCCTTTCGGCCATAAAACCAAGCCTTTACCGGCTAAACCCGAACTTGACGAAACTGATGAAACTAAAATATTCCAAATTGGCACGATAATTAATAAAGAAAACAACACAAGAATTAACGTATTGAAAAAGTAAAACCATTTGTTTTCTTTTGATTTTCTTTTAATCACAGCTGTTGCCTCCTTTATAAAATAACCGACCGACCATTGTTCATTTTTCTAGTAATGCGATCCGTAATGACTAATAAAATAATTGAAATAACGGAAATCCCTAAACCAACTGCCGTCGCATAAGAAAAGTCCCCTTGCGTTAGCCCCATACGATAAACAAATGAATTAATTACTTCTGATTTGTTTTGGTTTTGAGCATTCATTAAAACCAACGTTTGATCTAAGTTCGATCCCAATAAACCACTAACATTTAGAATTAAGTTCAACGAAATAATCGGCGCTAATAAGGGCAAAGTAATCGTTCGGATTTGTGTTAATTTTGAAGCACCATCAATTCTCGCTGCTTCATAAAACGTTGGATCAATGCGAGACATGCCAGCAAGATAGAGAATCGTGCCCCAACCTACTTCTTTCCACAAATCAGAAAGAACAGCAATCCACCAATACTTATCAGGATCTAACAAATGATTGACGCCCTGATTCATTAAGCCTAACGACATCATGACTTGGTTGATAAAGCCATTTGTTGAAAGCCACGAAATCAACATCCCGCCTAAAACGATCCAAGAAAAAAAGTGCGGAATATAAGAAATTGTCTGAATCACTTTTTTTAAATGTCCATCTCTCATTTCAAAAATCATTACCGCTAAGATAATCGGAATAGCGAATCCTAAAAAAAGTTTCATTAAACTAATCGCTAAGGTATTACGAACTGCTTCCCAAAAAAAACTATCTTCCATAATGATTCGAAAATTTTCAAGTCCAACCCATGGTGCAGAAGAAACCGTGTCAACAATCGTATAATTTTTAAAAGCAATGATAATTCCATAAATTGGAATGTAGTTAAAGACAATCATGAATGCTACACCCGGAAGTACCATCCAATGCAATTGCCGCTGATCATAAAACTTTTTTAGTTTTTTCATAAGCAGGGTTCCTTTCTTTTTAGTGAAACGTTTCTACAAACAGATTATACATTCACTTCAAACGGTTGTAAACCCTTACATTATGGTTTTATTTAAAAATAACAGCATTAAAAAGCGCTATAGACCATTTATAAAGAAATTATTTTCCCTGCTTCTTTTTCCATAAAAATACTCTTTTCTAGATATTTTAAAGCATTTTATAGAAACGTTTCACCAAAATATGAACATCTTTTTCTTAAAAATAATTCTGTTAAATAACAGAAAAAAGTCTGGTCAATCCGACCAGACTTTTTAAATATAGATAGTAAAATGTGTAATTTCAGGGATCACCCCAAAACGGGCATGAATGGCGGTCGTTCCTAAGCCTGTATTAACATATAGTTGCGTTTCTTGGTCCAACTGATACAATCCTCTGGTATACTTTTCTGCTAAAACATTTGTGATTGGATAAAAAGGAATCCAAATTTGTCCGCCATGGCTATGTCCTGCTAAAACTAACTGTGTACCCGTACCAACAAATGCATCCGCGACATCTGGTTCATGGGTCATTAATAACGCATAGTCATACGTTTCTCGATAGGATAATGTTTCTGAAACGGAAGGATTTCCTAATAACGAGTCATCTAAACCACCAATAAAAAGACGGCGTCCATCTGCTAAGGTTACTGTTTCTCCTTGGTTTTTCATAACAGTAAAGCCACTGGCCTCCATGACTTCATCATACACCGCAGAAGCACCGCCACCATAATCATGATTTCCCCAAACTGCATATTTTCCAATTGTCGCTTGTAACTGTTTTAACTTTTCAATCATCGGTTCTTTTTGTTGCGGATTTTTGGCATAATTGTCAAATAAATCACCTGTAAAAACGATAATATCTGGTTTTTCACGATTGACTTTTTTTATGACTTTATCTAACCGCTTCGTCTCATAAAATTCTGAAACTTGTATATCCGAAAGTTGCACAACATTCAATGGTTCTCGTTGATTTTTCTTTCCCAAAGTCACCTGATTAACGTGAACTAAATTCGGCTCAATCTTCCACGCATAGATTGGGAGTGAGATAATTAAGAAAAAAAATAAGAGCATTATACTTAAACCAATTTTTTTAACCACATCACTCGCTCCTTTCTTTTCTTTGATTTCCGAAGACTTAGTATAGAGAAAAATCTTCTTAACCACAATCTAAAACAAAGGAAATTAAGGCTTTGTTAAACAACCTAAAGAATTTCCACAATCTCTTATCCTTTTCTTAGCTTTTTTATAAAAAAAGCTAGATAATTTCATCTGTCGATGAAATTATCTAGCTAGAACATTCTTCTCTTAATGATGATGTTTTCGAAACGTTTGATAACCAATTAAGCAAAATAAAATCCCCAATAAAATCATTCCAGTTACTGAAAATAAGCCTGCTAACATCTTTCGCATCCTCTCTGTCGCTAAACTTCCTTATTTGTAGTCACTATTTCTTGTTGTAAAATTGGTTGAAATAGACGACGTTCTGCTAATTTTCTTGCTAAAATTGCTTCACTTTTTTTCGTAAAGATACCTAAGTTATGGCGCTTGCCTTTCAAAGAGATATAAGCCAGCCATTTCCCAGAAGCGGTCTGGCTCACTCCTTTGTGTCCACTGCTATTATTTTTGGGGCGTTTACTTTGTAACTTCCCTGGAATTACGCCAGCAACTCTTTGTCGGTAATCCTTCTTTTTACGATGACCGCAACTTTTGGTATGGCCATTCAACAAATTTTCACAGCGAACCCAGCAAGATTGTCCGCACGAACACAGACAATACGCTTTCATTGTCTGTTGAATACTTTCAATCCGTACCACGACTAATTCATGATAGTTTTTTTTCAACATTGTTTGATAGCGATGGTGAGCACATTTCGTTCGATACCCACGAATTAGTTGTCTTCTTGAAGCTTCTGCATAGCTCCCACAAGAACAGCGACAGGCCCAAACAATCAGCCCTTCTTTTCTTTTTGCCGTTGGTGCTACTACTGTCAACTCACCAAACTTTTGACCAGTTAAGTCTTTATAGTTAACTGCTTGTCTCAATTGACTATCCTTCGTATTCTTGTTCTCGCCACATCTCGATTGGGTCTCTCTCATAGTGCTCATTTTTCTGAGTCTCTCCCTTTCTTAGTTCTCTGACTACCTCAGCAAATACTTGCCAATCTTTTGTTTCCGGCAAATGACGCCATGTCAATTGACGACACCGTACTTTCGAACTATAAAAATCGGACAAATACAAATCGGTTTCTAAGGTTAATTTGTGATCAATCATAACATCCATATAATTGAAAGAAGCAATAATTTTTGCAATAAAGCGGTTATAATCCTCCCCACCAGAAAAATCAACAAATACATGAATCGTTTTTTC
The DNA here is from genome assembly GCF_050541505.1 of Enterococcus sp. DIV0183. NCBI lineage: Bacteria > Bacillati > Bacillota > Bacilli > Lactobacillales > Enterococcaceae > Enterococcus > Enterococcus sp. DIV0183. The sequence goes on along the minus strand of NZ_CP172932.1, from coordinate 1,054,197 downwards.
AATTGCGCAAAAAGAACGATCATTTAACAAACAAAACATAAAATCATAGTATAGATGCACGCGTTCATACATTAAAAATCGTTTTTGATGCAGCGACTCTGTCTTTTGTATAAAACCATCTAAGGCGCGATGAATTTGAGGAAACCGCTCTTCAAAGAAACTGCTCTGCTTGGCGGGAATAAATGCAGCCACCGAAAAGTATAGGCGGTCCCAGCGATAACAAATCAACTTTAATTTTTCTTTTGTTTCCACCGTAATTCGCTTTTCAAAGAAAGGAATAACACTATTCATATGATCAATAAATTCGTCTAACATGGTTAACTTATCTGGAAAAACAATCGGACTATCAATGTATTCATTTAAACTTAAAAAAAGAAAAATATATGAAGTCTCTTTGCCAAAATCCTCTTTAAAAAGAGGGGTTTCGCTTGTATAAATTTTTTCAAACGCATGCTGTAAACAACTAGGCACATGAACTTCCGTAAAAGAGTCCACTACATGATCAGAAAATACACGAAAACGTTGGATCGTTAAAAGAATAAATAGTTGTGCGCTTTGATTAAGACTAAACGTTCTTTGATACATCAGTTGTAAATCGTTTATAAATCGCTTAATGCCAGGACTATTTTCCAGCAAAATGTTAGGCAGCCTTTCTTGATTACTTCCATAAAAATAATACAAGCATTGAAAACAAAAACTTCGGATATTTTTCTCTTCTCCAACCAAGCCTGTTGACTTTAATTTAATACGCCAATTAGCTAAAATCAGATTTAGTTTATACGAGAAGGCATAAATTTTGCTTTTGCTCATAAAATGAATTTGAGAAAATTCTTGAATCGTGTGCTTTTGATAGAGGCCCACATCAAGAAGCAACTTGGCCATTAGTGATTGATCAAAATAATATTTTCTTAAGGCTTGATAATCAATTTGCGATAATTTTTGCGCACTAATCAGTCCTTTAGCTGGAAAAAGAATTTGACTCCTTGAAGAAATCTGTGTACATTCATAATTTATTTGACGGCACAACGATTCTAACTTTTGAGTGGATAAATCAAAATATCCATAAAATTCTTCTTTTAATAATGGACCTTCACTATTCATAAAAGTTTGATAAATAAGTAATTTATCTCGGAATTCTTGGTCTAATAATTCATCTAACAAAGTAGTCACATTTTCAACTCCAAACTATCACGCCTTAAGTATCTATTTTTTTAACAAGACGTGAGTGTCAATCTTGCTTATTTTTTCCACAAATTTAAAAATGATTCTTTCAATATTTAGGAATCTTCATAGAAAAGTATTATTTTAACCAAAAAAAGCCCCCTTGCGTCACCAAGGAGGCTTTTTTTGTTATTTTTTTACTTTAAATTTAAAGAAAAGCTGATTTGTTTGACTAATTTTCTGTTTCTTTTCTAGCCTATTCGTCAAAAATGATTGAAACTTTTGGTTCGTCTTCTATACTATCTTCCTATAAAGTTCTTACTCTTTTAAGTATCAGCTTCTGTCAATAAAAGTCCTCATTTGGCATTGCTAATCTGAATACAGTATGACTACTTGTTGCCGCTATTTTTTGCTGTTATTTTACTCTTTAATTGAAGCGCTAGAAACGCTGTCAACTGTTGGCTTGTCGGTCGCTGACTCTTCTTCATGGACTGATGCACTTGATACACTATCTGCCGTTTCTGGCGCTTCTTTTTTGGAGGCACCACTGACTGCATCGACGTTTTTTCCACCGACTAATTCTTGCCCAGTTTGTTTTAAATACCAATCAACAATTGGTTTAAAGTCTAAAATATACTCATTAATTCCCGCGTAATTTCCATTATCATCATACATCGCTTGATAATTATGCACTACATAGGTATCTGGTCCGTGCATTGGAACATGAACGCGAATAGCATCTGTTTTTCCTGACCGTAATTGTTGAATCACCCATTCTACATTTTTCAATGCTTTTGGCGGATGGCAATTCGATAATGGATTACCAACTTGTCCTGGTTGCCGTTTAGCAAACATTTCTTCAGCAGCCATTTTTTTATTGTAATATAAAAATTGATTGTTACTGTCTGCATAAGTCAATTCCATTGGCATTGATTTTAAGAAATAATTTAGCTGATCTACGGTTAAAATGCCTCGATCTAATTTTACATATGTGTCGCCTTCCACAGCCTGAACCGCTTCTGCTGCTTGTTCTACCCAATCATCTGCTGCCATATCAACCCCTTCGATCGTTGTTTCAATGGTTCCTTTTGCATGTAAATCCTCAGGTAAGTCTTTTGGCTTAGCCCCTTCTAATTTTGAAATCACATCAATGAATTCCACGAATTTTTGTAATGTGCTTTCTAAAAATTGACGTGTTCCCTCCGCAATTAAGTTGCCGTTTTCATCAAATGCTTCTTTAGCTTTTCCTAATAAAAACTCGTTTCCAGGCATCACGATTGCATTGACACCAGGTGCATCAAGAATTTGACGGAGATGTAATTGCGCACGTGAAGTTCCTTGATCATAATAAGAGCAACCAACAATCATTACTGGTTTATTTTCCAGCGGATGAATTTTGAAAGATAACCATTCTAACACACTTTTCAAACCGGCAGGAATGGTATGGTTATGTTCGGGCGTCGCAATAATTACGCCGTCTGCTTGTAAAATTTTGCGATTCATATTCTGAATCAAGACACTGTTCGTTTGATCCTTACTTTGATTAAACATTGGAATATCTTTAATTTCTAAAATTTCCAAGTCGAACATTTTATAAAACTCTTTGCCAATATATTGCAGTAGTAACCGATTATAAGAAGAATCAGCGTTTGATCCGACGATCCCAATTAATTTCATTTTATTCACTCCATTTCGTTAAATCGTTTCCCATGAGAAATTTTCTGCTTCTTTTTTATTTTGCGCATGCGCATGTTTCAGCTGTTTTGTAATTTCAATAAATACACAAAAATCTGCAAACAAACCAGCTAGTTTATCTATTTGTTCTGAATCTTTTAACGCATTGTTTTCATCAAAAGCTTGTAAGGAATGCGCTAATAGAAATTCAGAGCTTGGCATAATTCGTGCTTTCAATTCAGGAGCATCTAAAATTTGACGTAGATGCGCTTGTGCTCTAGAGGAACCTAACGTGCCATAGGATGCACCAGTAATCATAACTGGTTTATCAACAAACGGAAAAATCCCGTAAGATAACCAACTTAGGGCATTCATCAAAGAAGCCGGCACCGCATGGTCATATTCAGGCGTACTGATAATGACGCCATCTGCTGCTTCAATTTTTTCAGCAACCGTTTTAACTATTTCTGGCAAAACTTTGTCTTCTGGCTTGTTAAACATAGGAAAGTCAACAATTTCAACTAGTTCAATATCAGCCTCCTGCGCAAAATAGTGTTGCATAAATTGCAAAAGTTGACGATTGGTTGATTGCTCTGAGTTCGTTCCTACTAAGCCGATAATTTTTTTCATAATGAGCTGTCCTTTCTTTTTCGGTTCTATGAATGGATAATGTGAAGAGTATCTGCTAACCCGCTGCTATATAAAATTTGCTGGTCTTGTGTAATGATGACTCCTTCAATCCCATCTAGTTGATTGAGGATTTCAAGCGCTTCTGGAATTGGATAGCCAAATAAACGCGTTGTCCAAATCTCACCATCCACTGAAGCATCCGAGATAATTGTAAGGCTGGCCATTTCAGTTTCCAATGGGTAACCGGTTGTCGGATCCAACAAATGGTGATAGACTCGCCCAGCTTCGGTTAAACTTCTTTCATAAATGCCCGACGTCACAACCGATTGATTAGCCACTTCGACAAGTAAGCTGATTGTTTCTCTGGATTTTTGCGGATTGCGAATACCAATTCGCCATTTTTTGTTTTGATGCGTAGAGGGCCCCAATGTCACAATATTGCCGCCCAGATTAATCAAAGCAGACGTCACATGGACTTCTTTCAAATAGGCAATTAGTAAATCAGCGATATAGCCTTTTGCTAAAGCCCCCAGATCTAATTTCATTCCTTCTTCTTCCAAAAAAACCGTTTGTTTTAAGGGATTTAAGTGAATCTTTTCTGGATTAATTTTTTTCAAACAGGCTTTAATTTCCTCTTCTGACGGGACACGGGCATCTTTAAAACCGATTCGCCATGTTTGAACTAACGGGCCAATGGTAACATTCAAATGACTAGCTGGATCACAACTATGTTTTTTCCCTAATGCAATTAATTGATACAACTCTGGATGAACGCTGACTGGTTTTTGCCCAGCTTGTTGATTGACAGCCATCAGTTCCGAAGTGGAATCATTTGCACTAAATCGTTGTTCATAAGTGATCAATCGTTGATGCACTTCTTCTAGAATTTTTTCAGGTTCTTCATGGTCTACAAATACATCTATTACTGTGCCCATCAAATAAATAGTTTGACTTTGTTGCACCTCAAGACTTCCTCTCCACGAAAGATTGTGTTTTATTTCACATTTATTCACAAATGAATCATACGCCTTTATTTGATGCCAGTCAAGTCGTTTATATATTTTTTTATATAAAATAACGACCTTAAAATTTTCATTTAAGGTCGTAACATGTCTTGAACTCTTTTAAAAAACGCTTTTTTTATTATATTTTGAAAATAAATATATAATTTTCTATATAAACTAATTATTCTTAGATAAAATTGTTTCTTTCAATGTTTGAATTGCTTCCAACAAGATGCGGTTTTTATTGATTTTTGCATACGCGCGGGCATCTTGTAGTAGTTCTAAAATTTGCTCTTGCGGCTTTTCTTCAGCTAAGGCATTTTTCGCAAGTTGGAAAGCTGCTCTTGCCAAGTAATACGTGACGTGATTATCAGAACAGATGGAAATCGCATACTCTAACAAAGCATCACTTGTTTCTAAATCGCCTTTTTCTGCATAAAAAACACCACAGTGAAAGACAACATTTAATACTCGCCAAGTATCTTCCATTGATTGAATAGTATAAAGATATATTTCCTTGAAGACCTTATTGAAATAAAATTCCGCTTTCTCAATTTCGCCTTCTTTGGCATAGGCCATGCCAATTCCAGTAAAAGCTAACAAACGGTAAATATCGCTCGTGTATTTTTGCTCTTCAAACAGAAGTTTTTCAAAGGTAAATAAGCAATCCATCAACGAAGCATTTTGAAAAATCATGACAAAGCCTTGTAAATAATAATATTCTAATAACAGTTGGGAATCTTTGATTTCATCAAAAGGAATATTTTTTAAAATTGTTTGCAATTGGTCATGTTCGCTGGTAATCAAGAAGAATTCTGCTTCTTCCATTTTTTCAAGAATTTCAGGTTGTTTAATCCCTACGCGCGGGAAGAGTTCCCCCAAAGGTAGCTCTAAACGATTACATAGTTGGATCAATATTTTTAAAGTTGGGACTTGACCATTCTTTTCAAAGCGACTAACCGTAACTTGCGTACAAATCCCTTTAGCTAATTCACTTTGCGACAAACCACGTGCTTTGCGTTTTTCTATAAACCGTTGTATATTCATTGCTTTTCCTCTCATTCTCATCTTCTCAAACTTACTATAATACAACTTACCTTAAAAATATATATAGAAAAAGAAAAATGTTTATAACAAAAAAGAACACAGACAACTCTTTCATTAAAAGTTTGTCTGCGCTCTATTAGAACCTGAATCACTAAACGTCAATCCAGCGTTATTTAATCAATCCGATACGTCCTACTTGTTCTGTTTAGAGAGCAGCTCTTTTTTTAGCTTCTTTCACAAACGTATTCATGGCCTGATATAATTTTTCCTTGATTTCTTTGAGATTAGCTTGTTGTAATTCTTTATTGGCAACTAACTGTTGACCGTTCACCCAAACAGCTTCAACATTGCTAGCATTTGCTGAATAAACCAACGCTGAATAGGCATCAAAAATCGGAAACATATTAACTGATTGCGTTTCAATTAATGTTATATCCGCTTTTTTGCCCACTTCCAATGAGCCGACTTGCTCCGCCAAGCCTAACGTTTTAGCGCCCCCCATCGTTGCCAGATAAACAATTTCTTTAGCAGGAAACAAAGAGCGATCTTGGTGTGCTGTCTTATGAAAATTCGCAACCATACGCATTTGGGTGAATAAATCTAATGTATTCCCACTACTAGGTCCATCCGTGCCTAAACCGACAATAATCCCTTGATCAAGCATTTGCTTAATCGGCGCTACGCCTTTGGCTGATTTAGTATTCGCACCGATACAATGAGCGACACGCGCTTTTCCATTAGTCGCAGCTAAACTCGCAAGATCTTCATCTGTTGCCAAAATACAATGCGCTAAAATAAACGGCTCGCTCAAATAATCCAGTTCTTCTAAGAAAGCAATTGGTGTTTTTTGATAGGCTTTTTCAAACTCAGCCATTTCATAAGTCATTTCAGCAACGTGCATGGTCACAGGAACTTGGTATCGCCGACTAAGTTCAATAATTTTTGCCAACACTTCTGGTGAGTTGGTATTCGGTGCATGTGGCGCAAGTATAGGCGTAATCAACGGATGGCCTTGCCACTTGCGAATAAAGGTTTCCGCGTAAAAAAGACCGCCTGAAGGTTCTGGACTATCACAAGTGGGCATATCAATGATCGTCTCTCCGAGCAAAGCACGAACACTCATTTTTTCACAACTTTTAGCAATTTCATCTTCAAAATAATACATATCACAAAAGCTCGTAATACCACTCAGTAACATTTCGGCAATTGCATAATCACTACTGCATCCTACTAATTCTTTTGTCATGAATTGTTCTAATGGAAAAAGAAAACGCCGGAGTCGATCTGGCACATCGTCTCCTAACGAACGAAACGGAATCATGCCTACATGGGTATGGGTGTTAATCATCCCAGGCATTAAAATTCCATTTTGACCATCGATTACTTGATTTGCAGCCATTCGCTTTTCATCAAGTGTGGTCATTGGTGCTAATTCCACAATTGTGTCTTCTTCAATCACTAAATAGCCGGCTTTGATTTCTGAAAATTGCTCATCCATTGTTAGTATATGCACATTTTTAATGAGTGTTTTCATGCAAAAGAACTCCATCCTCTGGAAAAACTAATGGATAGAAACGTTGTGACTTCGTATCCATCATCCCAAAATCTGTCACTTTAATGGCTGGCGAGACAGGCAATGATAGTGTAGAAAAGGACATGATTTCATTCATATTTTGATAACCTAACGCTTGCATAGCTTGTCGGACTTTTTGTAAAGAAGCGCCTAATTGTTCAATCGGTGCTTGCGATAAAATCCCACCAATTGGTAAAGGACAAGTTGCCATCACTTGCTGATCCGAAGCAACCAAATAGCCGCCTTGCATCGCTAATAATTCATTCTGCGCTAACAGAATATCCTCAATCGTATTACCCATCACCATTAAATTATGATGATCATGGGCCCAGGTTGTCGCAATGGCTCCTTTCTCGGAAAGGGGTTGATCCATTAAAGAAAAAGAAATATTGCCATTTTTTCCGTAACGTTCCATCACAATTAATAAGGCACAGTTGGCTTTTTGCCATTGCAACAATCCATTTTCAACAGGAATTTCTTTTGTAATTCGCTCTGTAAATGTGCCAATTTCTTGTTTTTGAATCACATTACAACGAACTGTTTCTTTTGTTGTAGCCACCTTTAAAAGTAAATCTTCTTCTGTTAACTTTTTACATTGGATGGTTTGTTGATAAGCGGCTGGAAACTCTTCGATTTTTTCTGGATAATGGAAGGGCTCGCCTTTTTCAAAAACGACCTTTCCAGATTTATAAACCGTATTAATATCAAAACTTTCTAAGTCATTTAATAACAAAAAGTCAGCTTTTTTACCAGGTGCAATTTCGCCACGATCATGGAGACCCATTCGTTTGGCCGGCGTATAAGTTGCCATATAAATGGCTTTTTCGATAGGCAATCCTGCATGAACGGCTTTTTTGACATTTTCATTTAGATGACCTTTTAGCAAATCATCAGCCATCACGTCATCCGTGATAATACTTGCATAATTGTAGAAGTCATTGTCTACTATCACCTGAATGTTTTCAGGAGTGATTGATTTATTTTGAAATTGAATAAAGACGCCCGCTTCAATTTTTTCTTTTAACGTTTTAGGAAATTGATGGGTATGATCTGAAGTGATACCACTATATAGAAAATCTGCTAACTCTTGATCTTCGATTTTAGGACAGTGGCCTTCTAAAGGCATGGTTGGTCGTTGTTTTTGACACAAATCGATAATTTGACGAATTAAAGAATCTGGCTCATAGGAAATCCCTTTAAAATTCATGGCTTCCCCTAAACAAATCACTTTTGGCTCTTTGAGTAATTCTGCTACTTCTGCTAAGCCGATAATCCCACCAGTTGTTTCTAATTCGGGAGTGGTCGAAGGAACCGAGGAAGGAATTGCGTGAAAGATATCTAGTTCTGTTTCAGCGGCCATAAAAGCTTTTAAGCCTTCTAAGCCAAATACGTTAGCCATTTCATGGGCATCGGCAATCACCGTTGTCACACCGTAACGCACTACTGCTTTGGAAAAAATAGTAGGTGTCGTCATGGAACTTTCAATATGCATGTGTGCATCAATTAAGCCGGGAATCATCCATTGATTCTCGGCATTAATTGTTTTTTGGGGCTGCAAATTGACGTTCTCTTCTTCATAAATGTAATAAAATTTGTCATTTTTAATCGCAACATTTCGTTGAACGAATGTTTGAGTGACTGTTTGATACAGCCACACATTTTTTAGTAATACATCGACGTTCATTTTGTCCCTCTTTTCTAAAACTATTGATTCATCGTCCGATTCCATTGATCAATCCAATCCGCTAGTTGACTATTAATAAAATTAAAATCGACTGTTTTGGCACGTTCGGCAATGGCACCATATGTTTTATTTTTCGCTTCTTTTTCGCTTAGCGTTACTTGTTGATTTGTAGGTCCTTCATTTAACGAAATCGCTTTGGCCTTTTGTGATTCTTCACTAATCCGTGCGTTAACAAATTTAAAGGCGGTTTCTTTGTTTTGTGCTTTTTTAGAAATATTGACTGTATTATAGTTGGCATACGTGCCGCTTTCTGGAACGATATACGTCACGTTTTCTGCTGCGCCTTGAATAATATCAACCGCAAAATCAGCAACCACAGCTGCTTCAATTTCACCAGATTGGAACATATTAGCTAAGTCTGACGATTTTGAATACGTTTTAACAACGTTTGGTTTTAATTCTTTCATCGCTTCAAAAGCGGCCTTCCCGTTATCTTTTGTAATATCTTGACCAGCATGTTCACTGGCAACGTATAACATTAAAGGACCTGCCGTCGTGGCAACGTCTGGAACAGAAATTTTACCTTTCAAATCAGCTGACCATAAGTCATCCCAGTTTTTAATTTCTTTGCCTAATTTTTCTTTGTTGTAAACAATCCCGATACTGTTTACAGCGATTGGTACGCCAGCACCACTTTCAAAAACCTCTTTTGCTCCTGGTGTTAACTGACTTAAATTAGGTACTTCTTTTTCTGTAATTTTTTCAAATAACCCTTCTTTTCCACCTTGTGCTGCATTTGCTTGTGCTAATTCAATGACATCAATTCCCGCATTGGGATTATTTTTTAATTTCGTAAAGCGGTCTGCGCTATTGCCTACTTCTAAGGTAACTTTCGCTTCATTCTCTTTTTCAAATGGAGCGATGATGTCTTTTTTGACAATATCTTCACTTAATCCGAAAGTTGAAACGACTAAAGCATTACTTCCACCTTTGCTCTCGCTTTTCGTAGTTGCTTCGCTGTTTCCACAAGCAGTCATTAATAACGTTGCAGCGACTAATGTCCCTAAAATTACGCGTTTTTTCATTTTTAAATCTTCCTCCAAAATGGTTTTTATTTTTCTAAAATAACTAATTTCTCAGCTGGAAAAGCCAAGTGAATGGTTTCGTTTGTTTCATATAACTGTTCACTTGTTCCATTAACCAGCAATGTACCTAACGCTGTTTCCACTTCATATTGATAGCTTTTCCCTAAAAATGTTCGGACAGCGACAGTACCTGCGACAGTATTAGTAGCAGCTTCTGAAACAATCTCAATGTCCTCTGGACGAATCGTTGCCACCGTCGTTGTAACATTTGGTTCAGGATTAGTCGTTTTCACTATTTGATTTGTTTGTGTCCGATAATGACCGGCTTCCATTTTTTCGACAGAGAAAAAGTTTTCAAAACCGATAAATTCTGCAACAAACTTAGTACGAGGCAAACGATAAATCGTTTCTGGTGAATCATATTGTTCAATCACGCCATTATTCATAATGGCCACTTTATCTGAAATAGAAAAACATTCTTCTTGGTCATGTGTGACAAAAACTGTCGTAATGCCTAATTGTTGTTGAATCCGTTTGATTTCAATCCGCATTGCCACTCGCAATTTTGCATCTAAATTACTCAACGGTTCATCTAGTAGTAATAGTTTAGGTTCGATAATCAGAGCACGTGCTAGCGCAACCCGCTGTCTTTGACCACCAGATAATTGTTTTGGATAACGGTCGCCCAAGCTTTCTAAACCACATACTTTTAGCATTTCCGTGACTTTTTGGTCCATGGTTTGTTTGTTTTCTTTGCGTAATTTCAGCCCAAAAGCGACATTTTCTGCAATCGTTAAATGGGGAAATAACGCATAGCTTTGAAAAACCATCCCGAAGTTTCTTTTATGGACAGGAACCTTTGTTAGTTCTTCTTGGTCAACGAAAAACTGTCCGTCGTTTGGCTTAATTAATCCAGCAATCACTCTTAGCGTAGTCGTTTTACCACAACCACTCGGTCCTAATAAAGAAACTAATTCTCCTTTTTCCATTGAAATATTTAAATCTTTTAAAATATCTTGTTTTCCGTCATAGCTGACGCGAATATCTTTTAAATCCACAAAAGTCAAAATTTTCTCCTCTTTCTATCTCGTGCTTCTTCCATGTTTTAGGCAATGGAAGCTAGTCCCAACGTTTTTTCAATTAAAAACATTAAGCCCATTGTTAGTAGCATCAACAATACAGAAATTGCTGAAACAGTTGGATCATAATTGTATTCCATATAACTTAATAAAGAAGTAGGCAGCATCGTCACACCGGGACCTGATAAAAACATCGATACAGGAACATTGTTAAACGAATTGACAAATGCTAACATAAAGGCTGCAAAAATTCCTGAAGACACATTGGGTAAAACAATTTGAATAAAAGCTCGCAATCTTGTACAACCTAATGTCCAAGCTACTTCTTCCATTGAATAATCTAGTTGTTCCATACTTGACCCAACCACTCGAATAATATAAGGCAAACTAATTAAAAAATGCCCCATTAATAATCCTTGAAAGACAGGCAAACCTAATTTAATAACAATATATTGAAATAACGTATACCCGACCACAATTCCTGGAATCACAGTTGGGGATAAGAAAAAGCTTTTAATAAAGTTGCGCCCGCGAACGGAATAACGTGCCAGCGCATAGGAAGCCGGAATCCCTACTATTAATGCTAAAACAGTCGCTAATACCCCAATCAACAAGCTTAACTTAAAACTGTCCATAAACGTTTCCGATTGTAAGGCTTTGGCGTACCAATCTAAAGTAAATCCTTTAATCGGAAATTGAATCGCTGCGGCTGTTCCAAAAGAAGTCACCACAATCAAACATAATGGTAAAAATAAAAACAGAAAAACTAGAATTGCAATAACAGATAGTCCTTTTTGCTTACGCATGATTTGCTTCTCTCCGATCTACTTTCTTAGCGACCATGTCTAGGCCTTTCATCACAATTAATGTTGTTAAAATCATAATAAATGCAAGAACACTCGCCGATTGCCAATCACCTAAAGTATTAGCCTTTTGATATAAGAAGGTCGACATCATCATTTTTTGGTTACCACCTAACAGCTGTGGCGTCGTATAAGCCGTTAAAGTTCCTGTAAACACTAATATACTTCCTACAATGGTGCCTGGAATTGATAAAGGTAAAACAATTTTCCGAAAAGCCGTCATTGGATTGGCGCCTAGCGTCTCAGCCGCTTCTAGCATTTCTCCTTCAATGTTTTCCATAACCCCAACTAAGGTCATAATCATTGTTGGTAAAAATAAATACACTGAACCGATAATAATTGCAAATTCTGTATACAATAAATTCAGCGGTTGCTCAATTAAGCCTGTTTTTAATAACAACGTATTCACTACACCGTTTTTTCCTAAAATGTTAATCCAAGCAAAACTTCGAATAACTGAATTGGTTAATAGTGGAAACAAGGTCATAGCCATTAAAAAGCCACGCCATTTTTTGGAAACCCCAGCAATAAAGTATGCCGTTGGAATGCCCAACACGATTGAAATACCCGTCACAATTAACGAAACTCTTATCGTTCGCCAGAAAATTGAAACATTATAGTCATCTTTAAAAAAAGTAACATACTGATTTAGTGTCAAGCCATGATCAGTAAAAATGGTTGGCAAAATGCTAGTAATTAATGGAATCATTAAGAAAAATAATAATAGTACTAGCCCCGGTGCCACAATTAAATAAGGAACTTTCTTGTTCATTCGTACACTCCTCGTTCGTTTTTTCACTTCATCAGTATACGCAAGGAAAACGTATATTTCAACACATTTTCATCTTTTTGTTCGTTTTTAAACCCGAACGTTCGTATATTTTTTCGAAAAAGGTTATTAAAAAATAAAACACGAACATTAAACAAAAAAACACAAACAAGACTGTTTGTGTTTTTTGTCAACTTTTTTATTTATCACTTAATTTTCTTGGAACGTTTGATCCTTTTCCATCATTTTCACTATAATACCATCTTGATACACCTGATAATATCCGAACAATTCATTCTCTTTTGAGACACTATTCTTTTCAGATATAATTTGAACAACATAACTTCCTTTATTTGACTGCTTAAACGTATAATGAAACGCCGAGTCATTCGTTGGTATCCCTAAACCATTTTGTAAAAATTCAATCGCTTCCTGTTTAGTATAAGATTCTGCTTCTAATTGCGTTCCTAAATGCGGATTTTTTTGATCAACAAATTGTCTTGCTTTGTCATTATTAGCAGACTTTTCTATAACGACTTCCTGTTGCGAATTCCTACTTCCTGAACAGCCAGATAATACAAATAAAATCATCAACAACCCGAAACACTTACTCAAAGTTTTCTCCTCCTCTCCATTTTGATTAGTGATACTTGATGATTTCTTTTATATTTTAGCATGCTTGATATAACGAATTGTGCTCAAAAAAGACAGAATCAACAAGTAAAAATTGTCGACTCATCTTTCTCTACTAATATTAAACACTATCTGTCTCAATATTTTCGAATTCCCTGTAAATTACTGATAAATAAAAACAGCTCCTTTTGCGTATACTTATATTATCAGCCCCTAAAGGAGGAACTTTCTTGAAGCAAAAAAATCTACTCACTTATCAATCACTTGCAGCCTTGTTGCTAGTATTCAGTCTCTTTAGTTTTGACCCATCGGTTTCTTTTGCCACCCGTTCTGGAAAAACGCCTGTTTCAGTTGAACTAGAACTTGGAGGGCTGCCTGGTGATGAATCGGTTGACGATGCCATTGATCCTGATTTAGAAAATCCTAACACTAGTTTTGACTTGCTCTTTATTCCGAAAGAATTTACTTTTGAAACCCAAGCGATTTCTGGTGATTTAACGGCAGTTCCTATACGACCTTCTGAAGGCAATACTCATACAATGAGACACTTCGGGATGGGGGATGTTCGCGGAGCCTTAACTGGTTGGCATGTCACTGCTGAAATCCCACACATGCGAAACGAAGCTCATTCTTTACTAGGCATCATTACGTTTCAATTAACAGGCGGCTATGCTCGCTATGACAAAACGTTAAGGCGTTTCTTTATGACAAATACAATGTATGGACTGGATTTTTCAGAAGATCCTGCTGCACCCGACTTCCCGACCAACCCAATTATTATCGGTAACGGTGCGACTTTAATGAGTAACGCTGGTGATAGAAAAGGACAAGGAATGTGGAGCGGCCGCATGACCGATATTTCTCTTGCAATCCAAACCCCTGTTTCACAATTATTTCCTGGCGCATATACAGGTTCGATTATCTGGAATTTAATCTCTGGACCTGCATAAAATAAAAAAGCGCTTAGAAAACTAGCGGAATCACTACTCTTCTAAGCGTTTTTTTATATCATAAGGACTATTTGCTCCTTCTATTTGTCTAAGCATGCTTTACCACTTTTCGTTTAACGAATCACTTGGCCCCAACGGTAATCAAACTGATACTCTTGATTACCATTATTCAGGTTAATTTTGTATAAATAACGCGGGACTTTAATGAATAACGCATCCTCTACTTGAAAAGCTTCAATAGGTACATTTTCTTTAGTTAAAAGCAACGGTGTTTGCCACTCGTATGTTTTTTTCTGCCAATTGTATAAGCCAACTATCGCTTGATTACTTTGTCTTTTCTTGTATGACAGAACATAATAATTTGCTTCATCTTTCTTGCCTAATAAAACTGGTGCTATTAGTTGCTCTTCTAGTTTTCCTTGCACTGTTGTACGCTCTTCCGATGACAGCTCTTGACCAATTTGACTCTCATTTGAATCTACCGTCCATTTAGGCGCTTCTTGTGTTTGAAAGACTTCTTTGAAAGTTGGGTCTTGTTTTAACTGCCAATTTTTCAAATCTAATTGATAATATCGATTGTTTAATCCATAAATATAGAGATAGCGATTATCCATAAAACGATAATCAACGAAATCAGAGCTTAAATAGTCTTTTAATTCAGGGAATTTCTTCACTAAATCCGCTTCAGAAAACTGTTTTTTCCCTGTTTTTGTATCTAGTAAGTAAATGGCCTCGTTATCAGCACTATTCAAAACCACATATTGATCTGTTTGACCAATTAAATAATCACGCCAGCCTAAACGTTTACTCCACATTCGTTCGCCCGTCTGACTATTAACAGAAATCACTTGGAACAATGAGTTACTGGTGCTAATGCCATTCGTTCGTCCATTCGGAATAATCATTCGCTCGATTGAAGTTAAGCCTTTCGTTTTTTCAGAATAAAACGTCGCACTTTTCTCTTCAATCGTTACTGAACGAAACATTCCGAAAAATATCAAACCAGCAAAATGTACCACTGCAAGATAAACCAATAAAATTAACGCATAGGGAACCAGTCTCCTTGTACTCCGCCTTCTTATTAAGGAAATAACCAAAATACCACTAATTACTATAAAAATAATTGCTACAATGATAACAAAAATATCATGATAGAGCCAACCAGATAATTGCCAACTTCTATAAAGTGTGTCCATTACACCATCCTTTCCAATTGTTATTTGCTTATTATAAAAAGGATACTATTTTTTTTTGAAAAATAACAACAAAAAGCGCCAAACAGCAATAAGCCCATTCAAGTTGACTAACTAGGTCAACTTGAATGGGCGTGGAGAAATGTGCCTTGTTATTCAGTTATTCCGCTTCTTCAATTGCGGACAAAGCTTTTGCAATATCAATTTCTTTATTCCGATAATCAGCATCATGAACTGGAAAATGCTGCCGCAATTCTGCTGTTTCCATCCACGAAACAGTCCCTTGTTTAATGCCAAAATCAAGAATGTGCCCACCAAATTGGTGATCCTCACTGATAAAGTGCAAATGAAACCCTGCGGCAGAAGCACCATGAAATAATTTAGGTGTAAAGAACCCTACAACTGTTCCCTGAATATTCTCCGCTGTAAATTCAGGTTGATTGCGTGCGGCTTCTACAAATGGTGGATACGGTTTTTCTTGTTTAGGTGCCACACGGACATGCATCTTCGCAAAAAGACCGCTAATTTTAATTGCCGCAAAAAAATTAGGACTAATTTTTTCTAAAATTTGTGCTTTAATATTTTCATCGGTTTCTGTTGATACAGGGAATGCGCCATCTTCTTGAAAACGAGTAACTGCGGCATATGGCGTTAATTCTTCGCCTTCTAGAATAGTAATTTCGCCAGTTTGATTTGCATGATACAATGTACCGTCCAATAAAATAATTTCGCCATTTGAGCCTTCTAATGTCCCAATTCCAAAATCACCTTGCGTGAGTAACGTACCAATTTCTGCCGTTCCTGCCATCAAACTTTCCATTAAACCGCCTAGCGTACCATGTTGATAAACATATTGTTCGCTCATTTTTCCATCTCCTAATAAAGTTGATCT
Source organism: Enterococcus sp. DIV0183 (assembly GCF_050541505.1). Lineage (NCBI taxonomy): Bacteria > Bacillati > Bacillota > Bacilli > Lactobacillales > Enterococcaceae > Enterococcus > Enterococcus sp. DIV0183. The sequence continues at coordinate 1,037,960 of NZ_CP172932.1, read as the reverse complement.
GGTAACAATGTTTTACCTAATTCTTGATTATCTGAATAATCCACAGGAACATCAATAATCACTGGGCCTTCTGTTTGCATTCCTTCTTCTAAAGCTGCGGCAAATTCTGCTTGTGAATGCACTCGAACCCCTTTGGCTCCAAAAGCTTCAGCATATTTCACAAAATCAACTGGACCAAAATCTACGCCAGAGGATCGATTATATTTCATTTCTTCTTGGAATTTAACCATATCATAACTACCATCATTCCAAATAATATGCACGATATTTTGCTTTAAACGAACCGCTGTTTCTAATTCTTGCGCTGAAAATAGGAAACCGCCGTCCCCAGAAACAGAGATAATTTGTGTATTCGGACGAACCAGCGCAGCCGAGATTGCCCAAGGCAAAGCGACACCTAATGTTTGCATACCGTTACTAAATAATAAATGACGCGGTTCATAACTTCTAAAGTGGCGAGCCATCCAAATGTAATGGCTCCCTACATCAACAGTAACTGTCATTTCATTCGTGGTTTTTTCTTGAAGCGTTTGAACAATTTCTAATGGATGTAATCGATTTTCAATTGTACTTGTTTTTACTTCTTTAATCGTTAATTTTTCTTGAAGCGTTTCTAAATAATCTTGCGCATCTTCTGTTAATATTGGTTCACTAAATGCTTCTGATAATTTCAAAATATTTTTAGACATATCACCAATTAGCTCTTCTTCCGGTTGCATATATTGGTCAATTTCCATTTGAACTTCATCAATAACAATAACGCGCGCATCTTTTTCTGCATTCCAATTACGTGCCTCATATTCAATTGGGTCATAACCAATCGCAATCACTAAATCACTTCTTTTTAACAAACGATCCCCAGGTTGGTTTCGAAATAAACCAACACGCCCAAAGAAATGTTCTTCTAATTCTTTTGAAATAATTCCTGCTCCTTGGAACGTTTCCACGACTGGCAAACCAGTTATAGCAACCAATTCACGAATGGCTGCGGTAACTTTTCGTGCAGAGGCCCGCATTCCTAAAAGTAAAACAGGTAATTTCGCTTGCTTGATTCGTTCAGCTAAAGCTGCGATTGTTTCTGCTGATGCATGGCCCAGTTTCGGAGCCGACAAAGGCTTAATTGCTTCGCCTGTCACCGGACTATCTGTGACATCTTGTGGGATCGATAAGAATGTTGCGCCTTTTTTCGCTGTTTTGGCGATACGGTAAGCATTGGCAATATTTTCAGATAATGTTTCTGGATCTTGAATTTCTGTACTGAATTTTGTTATTGGACTAAATAATGCAGCATTATTCATGCTTTGGTGAGTTAATTTTGACAAATCGGACCGTTTCACCTGTCCAGCCAATGCTAAAACAGGGTCCCCTTCTGCAGTCGCAGTTACTAACCCAGTTGCTAAATTGCTGGCACCAGGTCCACTAGTTGCAATAACTAAGCCAGGCTCTCCCGTCAAACGACCAATCCCTTGTGCCATAAAGGCTGCATTTTGTTCATGTCGAGCTAAAATTAATTCTGGACCTTTGTCAACTAATGCATCAAAAACCCCATCAATTTTTGCACCGGGAATCCCAAAAATATAGGGCACTTCGTGATTGATTAAACTTTCTACTATGATATCTGATCCTTTTTTACTCACTGTTATACCTCCAATTAAAATCTGTACTAATTACAAATACAAAAATACCACTAAAATTCTAATTAATCAACAATGAAACACCTTGAAAACGTGTAATATACTAATTCGCATATTTTAATAGAATTGAGATATTTCAAAAGATTAAGCAAAAATAATGCAAAATACCTTAAAGTTTTATAGTCTTTCAACAATTATTATATACTTCTTCACTAAAAATTAGTAAGATTAACCTATAAGAAAAAAATCACAACCTGTGATAAATTATTGGAGGAAAAATATGTCAAAAGGGAAGAAAATTTTTGCCATTATCTTTGGAATTATCTTGGTTCTATTTCTTGCAGTTGTTGGAATGGGAGCAAAACTTTATTGGGATGTTTCTAAATCAATGGATAAAACCTATGAAACAGTAGAACGATCTAAAAAAAGTCAGGTCAATTTAAACAATAAGGAGCCTTTTTCTGTTTTATTATTAGGGATTGATACAGGCGATGATGGGCGTGTCGAGCAAGGTCGTTCGGATACAACAATTGTTGCAACAGTTAATCCTCGTGACAAGCAAACAACCTTAGTCAGTCTTGCTCGCGATACCTATGTTGATATTCCAGGTCAAGGAAAACAAGATAAATTGAATCACGCCTATGCTTTTGGTGGCGCATCTTTAGCAATGGACACAGTTGAAAACTATTTAAACATACCTATTAATCATTATGTTTCAATTAATATGGCTGGTTTAAAAGAATTAGTCAACGCGGTTGGCGGAATCGAAGTGAACAATAATCTGACTTTTTCTCAAGACGGGTATGATTTTACGATTGGTAAAATTTCATTGGATGGTGAACAAGCACTCTCCTATTCAAGAATGCGTTACGAAGATCCTAATGGTGACTACGGCCGCCAAGAACGTCAAAGAAAAGTGATTGAAGGCATCGTCCAAAAAGTCTTAAGCCTTAATAGCGTGAGCAACTATCAAGAAATTTTAACAGCTGTTTCTGATAATATGAAGACAGATTTAAGTTTTGATGACATGAAAAAAATTGCCTTAGATTATCGCAGTGCCTTTGGTAAAGTGAAACAAGACCAACTTCAAGGTACTGGTTTTATGCAAGATGGTGTTTCCTATCAACGTGTGGATGAACAAGAATTAACTCGTGTCCAACAAGAGTTGAAAAATCAATTGAATACAAAATAAAAATAAAACCCACGAGTACTATAAATACTCATGGGTTTTATTTTCTCTTCTATTAACGTTCTTGTTTCACCGCTTCTAAAGCCGCTGTATTAATAATATTCCAAGGTTTGTCAAACGCTGGTTGGAAGAAGAAATCCGCATAGGCTAAGTCTTCAATTGTCATTTTGGCTTGAATCGCTAATGAAATAGCATTAATGTTTGCAGTTAAATCTGCTTTCGACATTAATTGAGCGCCTAAAATTTGTGTTGTTTCAGGATCATACACTAATTTAAACCAAGCTTTTTGTTTGTCTGGATTGAAGTCCATCAAGTAGTCTTCTACTACTGTCACCGCTTTTGTTTCTTTTCCTAATTTTTGAGCCATGACTTCGTTAATCCCTGTTGAAGCAAATTTATAATCAAAGACGGCCAAGCCAGAAGATCCTTGAACACCAGGGAAAGGTTTAACTGGTTCCTCTAGGTTTTTCACAGCAAAGCGACCTTGTTTACGAGCATTCGTTGCTAAGGCAATATTTACTTCTGTGTCTGCAGGATTGTATTTAATTAACGTAGCATCCCCTACTGCAAATACATCCGGCTCACTTGTCCGCATGTATTCATCCGTCTTGATTAGGCCATTCGGATGTAATTCCAAGGTACCTTTTAACCAAGCAGTGTTTGGACGGACACCAACCGCTACAACGACCAAATCAGCATCGTACGCATTTTTATCTGTAACGACTTTTTGCACACGACCGTCGCCTTCGTAACGTTCAACTGTTTCACCAGTTGCAATGGTAATATTATTAGCTTCCATCTCTTCTGTTAAAACATCTGTAAATTCTTTATCTAGATATACCCCTAATGGACGATCTAAAATGTCAATAACAGTAACCTTTTTGCCGGCTTTTGCAAATGCTTCGGCAGCTTCAATCCCAATATAACCACTACCAATCACAACCACATTATTGACTTCTGGATCTACTGTTTTTTGTTTTAATTTAATGGCCCATTGACGACCACGCATCAAGTAAATATTATCCAAATCTTTACCTGGAATATCTAATTCAAATGGGACAGCTCCGGGACTGATGATTAATTTATCATAATTTTCAACACGTTCTTCACCTGACACTAGATCTTTCACTGTCACTTGATGTTCTTTTGGTTGAATCGCTGTAATTTCAGTATTAGAAAAGACATTCACACCACGACTCTCCATTTTTTCGCCAGTCATATAGCGAACAGAATTAACATCTTTCACTTTTCCTTCTAGGTACAACTGCATGCCACAAGACAAGAATGAGATAAAATCACCTTTCTCATACCATTGAATTTCTGCATCAGGATGAAGATTTAGTAATTCCTCTACCGCTTCATAACCTCCATGTGATGATCCTAAAACAATAACTTTCATCGCTCGTTCCTCCCATATAATATTATTTCTTACATAATAAAGAATATCATATATTCTCAAAAAATAACAAATAATATCCTCTTTTCCATTCTCAATTAAGTGCTTTAAATGAGAATAAAAAGGAGTATCCTCTGTATTTCGCCACTTTTCAATTACTTTTTTTATTTACTAAAAAATAAAAAATACTAAATTCTCCGATACGATTGATAGGGACGCCCCACTTTTAAATAGCTATTTTTACTTTCTAAAAGGTTATTTTTTTCTAGAAACAACACATATTTGCGAACAGAAACATGTGAAAGCTGACTCGCTTCTGATAATTCTTGAATCGTAAAATAGTCGGTAAATTCGTCTATTTTTTTTAACAATAATTGTAATGTTGCTTGTGTTAGTCCTTTTTCTAAGGACATGTTTTGAAGAGCTTGTTCATTTTTACGTGCGTTTGTCTGTGAATAATGAAATAATTGGTCCACTTTTGTTTGCGAAAGCTCCTTCGTTTCCAGCGTGAATTGAGCAGTTTTTTTCTGATAGTTTTCGATACTTTGTTGAAATCGCTCAAAAGAAAAGGGTTTAACTAAATAGTCTAAAACGCCTAAATGTAAGCTTCGTTTAATATTTTCCAACTCGTTGGCAGCCGTAATCAGGATAACTTCTGTATCAATTTTTTCATCTCTAATTGTTGCCAGATAGGTCAAGCCATTGCCATCTTTTAAATGAACATCTAATAAAACAAGTGCTGGTTGTTTTTCTTTCGTTAGTAGTAGACCTTCAGCAATTGTTGCAACCGTAAAAATAGTCGGTTGGTGAATTAATTTTTCAAGATATTTTTGATGTATATATGCAACCATAGGATCGTCTTCAATAATCAATAGGTTCATTTTCCTCTGCTCCTTCGTAATGAACATTTATGCGAAGGACAAGCCAATTGTTTTGTTGGTTTTCCCAAGTCAATGTCGCTTCCGCATTCTCTAATAATCTTGCCAAATAAGAAGTGAAAAACTCTTGCTCAAAGCGTTCCAGTTGTTCTTTTGGATAAGCAAACGAATAAGTCGTCGTCAAACTTCCTGGCTGATAATCAATGGTTTCAATGATCTCTTCTGGCAACGTTTGCTCCATCAGGAAACGATGAATATAACGGTAGATAGCAATCAAATTTTGCGTATCTTCATCTCGTTTATTTGGTGGAATTTCTGGATAAATTTCAATAGCTAATTGTGTTTTAATTTCTGCAAACTTGATTCTTTCCCCACTTAAAAAACCTGCTAGAATAGGATTTCTGACCAAAATAGCTAAGCGCTGTGCAAATTCCTTTTCTGGTTTCAATAAATCGGCTAGATAATGTTTTAGCGCCTCATAATCTTCTAAATCGACTAAGCCATAAATGACATGCATCTTATTCATAAATTCGTGTGATTGACTTTGTAATGCCGAAGCATATGTTGTTGTGCTGACAAGCTGTTCTGCGACAATAAACGTTTCTGTCGCATTTTTCAGAAAGATAACATGCCCAATTGTTTTTTTACGGACATTAATCGGGGCGATTGAGACGAAATAATCCTGGCCATTTTGACGATAGAATTGCTCTGTTTTTGAATGTACGACTAATTTTTCAGGAGATAAAACCAATGCTGAAAGTTTCTTTCCTAGTAAATTTTCTTCACTATTTGTTATATTATGATACATTTTAGTCGCCTCAATATTTGCTAATAAAATATTTTGATCGGTATCAATCACAAGGATTGCGTCTTTCGTTTCCTCAAGCATGGCGTTTCGCTCTTCTAATAGACGAGCAATTTCTCTTGGCTCTAAATCGTGAAGTTGTTTTTTTAAATAATAAGAAACCACGATGGCTAATATAAAGCCAAAACCAACACTTAAAAGGACACTCACTGTGTAATCATTTTTTGTTCGTTCAATCAATTGTGAAAGCGAGGTCATTTTAATGCCCATTGCCACAACCCCAATTTGTTTTCCTTGATCATAGACTGGGACAAAACCTCGTAATGATTCTCCTAAACTCCCTTGACTAACAGACAAATGTTCCTCCCCTTTTAATGCTCGCACTTCATCGCCACCTTCAAAATGCTTACCTATTTTTTGGCGATCAGGATGTGTTAAACGAATCCCCTGCATATTCATAATCACGATAAAATCCAACTGATGGATTTCACCTAAACGAACCGTATACGCTTCCAATTCATCTGAATAGTGATCATTCTTTAAGGCTTCAATAACATTCGGTTCAATAGCCAACTGTTCCCCGACGGCTAAAAGTGCTTGCTCTTGGTTTTTACGAACTTCTTTAATTGTTTGAACCGTCGTTACTCCGTAAAAGAAAGTAATCATAATAATTAATGTTGCAATAAAAATCACTGATAAGAAACACCATAATTTCCCGCCACGCTTCATTCCATCCCTCTTTTCTCTTCAAATAAAGTATAGCATAGGAAGATTTGGTTAAAAAACTTTTCTTTAGTTAAATTAATTAAATAATCTACTCTACAGAAAACGTTTACATTATGATGAATATAGATTAAAGTTATAGGAGGAAATAGCATGGAAAAGAAATTGCCCGCAACAGCTGCTAATGAAACAGATTGGCGCAACAAATTAACCAAAACGAGGATTGGTTCGGTTACGTTACCTGTTTATCTTGTAACAGCTAGCATTATTCTTGTTACGGCTCTATTAGAACAACTACCAGTCAATATGTTAGGTGGTTTTGCCGTAATTTTAACAATGGGTTGGTTACTTGGAACAATTGGTGGAAATATTCCTATTTTGAAACATTTTGGCGGTCCAGCAATTTTATCTTTATTAGTACCATCAATTATGGTCTTTTTCAATTTACTCAACCAAAATGTCTTAGACTCAACAGATATTTTAATGAAACAAGCAAACTTTCTCTATTTCTATATTGCATGTTTGGTCTGTGGAAGTATCCTTGGAATGAACCGCAAAATTTTAGTCCAAGGTTTAATGCGCATGATTGTCCCGATGGCATTAGGAATGATTTTAGCAATGGGCGTTGGGACCCTTGTTGGAACACTGTTAGGTCTCGGTTGGAAACATAGCCTTTTCTATATCGTCACTCCTGTTTTAGCTGGTGGAATCGGTGAAGGCATTCTTCCTTTATCCCTTGGTTATAGTGCCATTACTGGATTGCCAAGTGAACAATTAGTGGGGCAATTAATTCCCGCAACCATTATTGGTAATTTTTTTGCTATTATGTGTTCTGGTTTACTTAGTCGTTTAGGAGAAAAACGCCCTGAACTTTCTGGACAAGGTCAGTTGATTAAAATTACCAATTCAGATGATTTAAGTGATGCTTTAGAAGAAGACAAAGCACCAATTGATGTAAAATTAATGGGCGCTGGTGTTTTAATTGCGTGTACCTTATTTATTACAGGCGGTTTATTGCAACACTTAACAGGCTTTCCTGGTCCTGTTTTGATGATTGTTGTCGCAGCCTTTTTAAAATACTTAAACGTAGTACCGAAAGAAACCCAACGCGGATCAAAACAGCTTTATAAATTTATCTCTGGCAATTTTACGTTCCCGTTAATGGTCGGCTTAGGTATGTTATATATTCCTTTAAAAGATGTCGTAGGAATGCTTAGCTGGCAATATTTTGTTGTGGTAATTAGTGTCGTTTTCACTGTTATTGCTACAGGATTTTTCGTTTCACGCTTCATGAATATGAATCCCGTTGAGGCTGCCATTGTCTCCGCTTGCCAGAGTGGTATGGGTGGGACTGGCGATGTGGCTATTTTAAGTACAGCCAATCGAATGAACTTAATGCCGTTTGCACAAGTTGCGACACGTTTAGGCGGTGCCATTACAGTAATAACAATGACTGCTATTTTTAGAATGCTTTTTTAACTATAAGTGAATTATTTAGGAGGAAAATGATATGTCAACAAAAGATGTAAAAGAATTAGCGATTGAGCAAGCAAAAAAATTTGGGGGGAAATTAGAAGTCTGCCCTAAAGTTCCGATTGAAACAAAAGCAGATTTAGGAATTGCCTACACACCAGGTGTTGCGGCTGTTTCTTCTGCCATACATGAAAAAAAAGAACGCGCTTACGAATTAACGACAAAGAAAAACACCGTCGCCGTTATTAGTGATGGTTCAGCAGTTTTAGGTTTAGGTAACATTGGTCCTGAAGCAGCGATGCCTGTCATGGAAGGAAAAGCTGCATTGTTTAAACGCTTTGCTGGTGTGGATTCGATTCCCCTTGTTTTAGATACACAAGATACCGAAGAAATTATTCAAACGGTGAAATTTTTGGCTCCAACCTTTGGGGGGATTAACTTGGAAGATATCAGCGCTCCTCGTTGTTTTGAAATTGAACAGCGTTTAATCGATGAACTAGATATTCCCGTTTTCCATGATGATCAACACGGGACAGCGATTGTTGTTCTAGCGGCTTTGTACAACAGCTTAAAATTAATCAACAAGAAAATAGAGGACATTCATGTGGTAATCAACGGCGGTGGCTCCGCTGGTCTTTCGATCACAAGAAAATTTTTAGCTGCTGGCGTAAAACATATTATCATTGTTGACCGTGCAGGGATTCTGAGCGAAACAGATACAGCTCTGCCACCACACCACGCAGAAATTGCGAAGCTAACCAATCGGGAACACCGTACCGGTGATTTAGCTACTGCTCTTGAAGGCGCTGATGTCTTTGTTGGTGTTTCGGCACCAGGTGTTTTAAAACCTGAGTGGATTCAACAGATGAATGAGCAGCCAGTTATTTTTGCAATGGCTAACCCAGTTCCTGAAATTTTTCCTGATGAAGCTTTAGCGGCAGGCGCTTATATTGTCGGAACTGGTCGTAGTGACTTTCCGAATCAAATTAATAATGTGTTGGCCTTCCCTGGTATTTTCCGCGGTGCCTTAGATGCTCGGGCGAAAAAGATTACGATTGAAATGCAAATTGCCGCTGCCAAAGGTATTGCAAAATTGATTCCCGATAACGAACTCACGCCGACCAATATTATTCCCGATCCATTCCAAGAAGGAGTCGCAAAAGTCGTCGCCGAAAGCGTCCGTAACGCTGTCAAAGAAACAAATTAAAAAGAGAAAAAAAGAACAACCTAACTCCTCTTGAGTTAGGTTGTTCTTTTTAAAATCTGAAACGATAATTCATTATTTAAAACTGATGTTAAACTCTTGCATATCTTTTTCAATATAAGTAAGTAATTTTTTATTTTCAAAGAAACGTGTAAAGTAGTACGCAATACGATAATCTTCAACAGCATCTAGTCCTAGCATTTGTTTATTAAACGCTTTTTCGTATAATAAGCAATCTAAAGAGTAAATAGAACTGTGCGTCCGATTAATTTCGATTCCTTTATCACTTAATTCAATACTCTTTGCATAGTCTTTAATTAATGAATAGAATTTTGCGGTATTATAATAAATACGGCATTGCTCTAATGGATAATCTAATTTGAATTCGCTTAGCAATTGTAAAGATTTATCGTAATAAACTTTTGCTTTTTCAATATCATCTTCTAATTCATATAAAATACCGATCGCATTCATACTCAAAATATTATAAATATTAATATCACGACTAATTTCAGAACCACGATGTAAATAGAACAATGCTTCGCTATTATTTTTCTTACCTAATAAACTCGTAATTCCTTTATAATAGAAAAATTTTGTTTCTAAAATTCTGTTTGAACTTTCGATATCATCTGGATAGTCTTTCAACAAATCATAGGCTTCATCGTGCTTAAAGTAAAAGCATAATTCTTCTACTTTATTTAATAAGCTTTCGAGTTTTTTCTCACTAGAACCTTCGATACATTCTTCTACTTGTAAGTCTAAACGTAGACATACAGATGAGAAAATGTCTAAACTGTCACACACATTTTTGTTTTCAATGTTACTAATTGTTGCTTGTGTACAAATTCCTTTTGCCAATTCAGCTTGCGATAATTTTTTCTTTTTACGCGCTGTTTTGATTTTTTCTCCCGCTACTCTCACAGTCAAAACTCCAATCTTTCTATTTTTTTTGTATTAAACATACCATCATTTTACAGATAATGTTATAATGAAGCTATCATAATAAAGGAGGTGAAATATATGTTTGATTTACTTGCTTTATTAACTGGAATTTCAGTTCGTGGCAATGCACCACACCAATAATTACGTGTTTGTTTAACTGAATTTCTGACGGCTCTACCTATGCCAGTAGGTGGAGCCATTTTTTTATTTAATATTATAAAATTAACAGTATTTCCAAAACCTCATACTTAGTATAACACAAATTATAAATTATGCTAGATAGTTACCAAATTAACGTCATTACAAGGATGTTACGTTTTTACAACATCTTGTAAAACTAGACATTACTGTTCTTCTTTATTCACCACACTCAATGATAGCGATAGTATCTTATGATAGAAACAACATGCACATTATAACAATTATTATTAAGAAAGCTACTTCTCAATAGGAGAAGTAGCGCTTCTCTCGTTACAGTTTTACTCTTCTTCTTCAGCCATGAATGTATTGAAAACTTCTTCAATCATATCCCATTCAGCGTCTGTTTCGATTTGCTGTAAATCGCCTTCTGTACCTTCTGCGTTTTCCACATATGAGTAAGCTTGCAATTCAACATCTTCATCCTCAGGAATTCCTGCTGGATATAATAAAACATAATTTTTACCGAATTCTTCTTGACCGTCAACAGTTAGTAAGATCTCGTATAATGTTTCATTTCCTTGTTCGTCTACTAAAGTAATGTGTTCATGTCCTTCGTGATCATGATCGTGGTTGTGTTCTGTCATTCTTCTTCTCTCCCTTGATGTATTCAAAGCTCGATAATTATCGGCTATGTGCATCTAAATAATTTTGTAGAATCATTACTGCCGCTAGTTTATCAATGACTTTTTTTCTTTTGGCTCTTGAAGCATCTGCTTGCTCCACCAAGAAACGCTCTGCTTGGACAGTTGTTAATCGTTCATCTTGATAGTCAACAGGTAATTGAAATAATTCTTGAATCTTATCACCATATGCCATGGATGCTTCAGCTCTAGGACCGATGGAATTATTCATGTTTTTCGGTAAACCTACGACAAATTTTGTGACTTCGTATTCTTTCACCAATTCACCTAATCGCTCAAAACCGAAGTTCTCTTCCTCTTCATTGATGCGAATAATTTCGATGCCTTGTGCTGTCCAACCTAATAAATCACTAACAGCCACACCGACTGTCCGTGAACCTACATCTAGCCCCATGATCCTCATTTGATATCGATTCCGTGGTTCGCTAAATAATATTTGGTTAATTCTTCCATGATTTCATCACGTTCATGACGACGAATTAAGTTTCGAGCATCTTGATAACGAGGAATGTAAGCCGGGTCCCCAGAAAGTAAATACCCTACTATTTGGTTAATAGGATTGTATCCCTTTTCTTCTAATGCCCGATATACGGTTTCTAACGTTTCACTGATTGCTTTTTTTCGATTATCATCAAAATCAAAGCGTACTGTTTCGTCTGTAAAACCCATTTTACTACACCTCACTTCTACTTTTATACAATTTTATTTTACTAGAAAAGAACCGAAACTACAAACAAAATTTCTTCTCCTTCTCTCTTTTTTGTTATTTCTTAGTCTTTTATTAATAAAGGCTTCGTAAAAAAATGACAGCCATCGATAATTTTAAAATTATAAAAACAAATACACAACTTTATAAAACAAGAATAAAACTCTGCTAAATCGCCAGAATATCACCTTTCCCTCCAATTCATTTTGCGAAAAAATCGACGTTTTTCTTTTAAAAACTTTTAAATATCTATGATTAAATAATATCAGCCTTTTAATGTTACAATTCGCTAACAATCTGTTTACGATGTAAATTTTCGATTGCAGCTGTTATTTATTTCCTCTTTTTGGTTCGTTTGTAGTACACTAGAAGAAAATACATAAAGTGAGGCTTGCTCAATGACTCCTGCTCATTTGGATTTACTTTTAGAAACCTGTTTGTTAGCTGGTAAAATTATGATAGAAAGCGATGCAGAAATGTACCGTGTTGAAGATACAATGAGCCGAATTGCGCTTGCTTCTGGCAACTATCGAATGGTTAGCTATGTGACACAAACCGGGTTATTTGTTGGCATAGATGGAACCTCCACGATTCGTATGGTTCAAGTAATGAAACGTGGCATTGATTTAGAAAAAATCTCTCGTGTGAATCAGCTGTCTCGTGCTTATGTGGCTGGTGATTTTTCTTTAGAGGAATTACTGAATAAACTAAAAGTGATAGATAGTGAACACCGACATTTTCCAATTAGCGCACGCATTGTTAGTGCGGCCGTTGTCAGCGCTACAATTATGATTCTTTTTGGTGGTGTCTGGTCCGATTTATTCTTGACTTTTCTGATTGGTGGTTGCGGCTATAGTCTTTATTATTTTAGTTTAAAGTTTCTCAAGATTAAATTTTTATCTGAATTTTTAGCTTCGCTGTTCATTGGTGCAGCCGCTATTCTTTCAGTCAAATTGGGACTCGGACAATCGCAAGATTTAATCATCATTGGTTGTGTCATGCCTTTAGTGCCTGGTGTGCAAATTACCAATGCTCTTCGCGATTTGCTAGCTGGACACTACTTATCGGGTGTTTCTCGTGGGACTGAAGCATTAATGACTTCAGGAATGATTGGTTTTGGCATTGCTTTTGTCTTTCAACTTTTCTATTAAAAGGAGTGACTTACTTGCTAGGAATCGTTTTGGTACAATTTATCTTTAGTTTTTTAGCTTCTGCGGCGTTTGCGATTATTATTAATGTTCCTCGACGATCACTGGTGGCTTGTGGTCTAACTGGTAGTGTGAGCTGGATGCTTTATTGGGTAATCGTTGAAGTTTTTAGTGGGAATGCGGCATTAGGTTCCCTCATCGGTGCTGTCGGTGTTGCGGCAGTAAGCTACCTATTCTCAAAAATATTGAAAATGCCTGTCACGATTTTTAATATTCCTGGTATTGTTCCATTGGTACCTGGTGGCTTAGCTTATCAAGCTGTTCGGAATATCGTAATTGGCAATTATGAAAAAGGTGCCTATTTTACCGTGCAAGCTGTAATGATTGCTGGGGCAATTGCGTTAGGCTTAGTCGCTTCTGAGGTTTTCAATCAGAATATCCGCAGCTTTCGAGAAAAAAGAGAATCTTTGGGTTTTATTCGTCGTAAACGCAACAAAATTAAAAAATAGATAGCAAAAAAGTTGGTTGCTTCCATTTGATAAGGAAGCAACCAACTTTTTTTAAAAGGAACGATAGACATATTGATTTTTTGGTGCTTGATCTGCTTTGACTTTCTCAACTTGCACAGTTGGTATTTGCCGTTTAAACGGTGGATAATAGGATAACTCAACCGTTCCGGTAATCGTTACCCAATCATTGTTTTGAAATTGAGTATGTTCAGGAAAATGAACCAACAAGCCAAAAACGCCAGAATCAGCGACACAATGAATAATCCCAAAACGGAAGACAAACTGGTCAACACTTTCTTCTCGTTTTGAATTATAGACAAAGCCTTTATAAGAAATCCTTTTCCCTGCAAATTGACTTGGATAATTATAGATTAGTTCCATAATTTCCAAATAGTTTTCATCCGTAATTGAAATCACAGATTGGCCATCATATTGTTTCATGGCTTTTGCCATCTGCTTGTCATAATCCGTCTTATTGAAATACATACTTGTATCAGGTTTCAAATATTGCGTTTGCATATCAGGATCCCCTACTGATTCTTTACTTACTGGAAAGTTAAATCCTTTTGCTTCAACAATTGTTGTGTCTAAACTAACTGTCGGAAATAATAAGCCAACAATCAACGGTAAAGAAAGTAGTAAATAGGCAAGCCCTCTTTGGCTGGGTTTTTCCAAATTATGCTGATGGCCATGATGTTCATGTCCCCCATGTTGGTGCATGTCTTCATGTTTTTTTTGTATTGATGGATCTGCTTGGTTCCACAAAATCAATTGGACAATCGCCATAATAAAAGCTAAAACCATTGATAAAACAGCTAAGTAATTATAATGAATATTGATATATTGGTTCAGTTCACCTGAAATTTGAAGATACATCATCAACCCCATATATCCAATTAAAATAATAAATCGTATCATCGATTGTAGGCCTCCTTTCTAAACTACTGCCGCATAAATAGTTACGACAAGCGCCACTATCAAAACAAATTGTACAATGAATGACATCTTAAAATAACGTTTCATCATCAATAAATTTTTAATATCTACCATTGGACCAAAAACTAAGAAGGCGACAATTGGTCCTGTGCCAAATAAACTCAAAAGAGAAGAACCAATAAATGCATCCGCTTCTGAACAAAGTGATAGAGTGGCAGCGATGACTAGCATGACTAGAATCGCTAAAATCTTTGAATGGCCTAATTGCATAAGTGCACCAGTTGGGATATACGTTTGCATGATTGCTGCCAACAAAGAACCAAAAATTAAATAGCGACCTGTATCAAAAAATTCATCAATACTATGGGTTAACGCTGACCAGCCGTTTTTCCAAAATGAACGAACTTCATCAACGTGTTCATGCGTATGAGCAACCTGCTCTTCTTTAATCTGCGCCAACTCTTTTTCTGTTAAAATTGATTCTTTTCGAAAATAAGCTAACCAAATGCCGATAACCCACGCGACAATCATACTACCTAAAACTCGCCAAATCACAAATTTTGTTGCGCCACTAAAAGCTACGTATGTTGAGAATAGCACAATTGGATTAATGATTGGTGCCGTTAACATAAAAGCAAAAGCGGTATGTGTTGGTACATCTTTTTTTACAAATTGATGCACAATTGGTACAATCCCGCATTCACAAGAAGGGAAGAAAAACCCTAGGAAACTACCTACACAAATTGATAAAAATTTATTTTTAGGTAACACTTTTTTTACTCGTTCTGGTGTTAAAAAAACATGTAAAGCGCCTGAAATCAAGCAACCTAACATGACAAAAGGCAATGCTTCGATAATAATCGAAAGAAAAATAGTGCTCATCTGTAAAACAGAGTTTGGTAAAAATTGAAACATTATAGACCTCCCACTAATAAAAATCTAGTTAACTATACTCCTAACACCAGACAAACACAAGTATTTGTCAAAAAATTAACTAAGAGTTTAAAAGTATTATCACCGATGTCTCTGTCAAACCAGCTAGATAAAAGAACAAAAAATGAGCATGGGACAAAAATCACTTTGGATTTTTGCTCCACGCTCAAAAACTGATAAACCACCATTATTCTAAATTTGAAATAACTCTGAGGCTGAATCGGGGTCTGTATCATATACCTTAAATGCTTCACCGACGCCTAAATCCTTTTGCTTCAAAGTAGACTCCATTGCCATTCGCGCATGAAGTTTCGTATTATTTTCTTTGCTAAGATGACCTAAATAAATGCGTTTTGTTTTATCACCTAACACATCCGCCATCACAAGAGCACCATCATCATTGGATAAATGGCCTTTATCTCCTAAAATCCGTTGTTTAAGACTCCATGGATAAGGTCCTGCTCGCAAAATTTCAATTTCATGATTGCTTTCGACTAAATAAGCATCTGCATTTTCAATCGTACCACGAATATGATCGCTACAATAACCTGTATCCGTTAGAACAACAAAGGAACGATTATTGCGATGAAAACGATAAAATTGAGGCGCAATCGCATCATGTGAGACACCAAAACTTTCAATGTCCATATCTCCCAAGGTCAAAACTTTGCCCATTTCAAAAATATGTTTTTGAGCGACATCGACTTTGCCAATCATGGGATCCATCGCTTGCCACGTTTTTTCATTGGCATAGACATCTAACTTATATTTTCGCGCTAACACGCCAACGCCATGAATGTGATCCCGATGTTCATGTGTAACTAAAATCGCATCTAAATCTTCTGGTTTACGATTGACTTCTGCTAACAGTGAAGTGATTTTTTTGCCACTTAAACCCGCATCTACTAATACTTTCTTTTGGTTGGTTTCAATAAAAAGGGAATTGCCTGTACTGCCACTGGCAAGAACACTGATATTAAAAGCAAACTCTGAATCCATTTAAAACTCTTCCCTTCTACATTACAACATTAACGTGTTTCATTATACAACGGACCTTAATGTTTTTCCACCTTTGGCACAGTATTATTTGTGATGATGGTATTACTTACGGCATTCACCTGTTCAATTTCAACTGAATCTTCACCAGTAGAAATTCCTACAAACCAGACTGGAACGTATACATTTTTCTCACGAATTTTATAAATTCTTGAATAGGCCAATTTAATGAATGTTATTTTAGAATTACTAGGAATCCGATTATTCATATAGAGCGTGTCTATCGCATCACGATTGGAATATAAATCCGTTTTGTCTCGTAACTCTTCAATATTTTCAATGTGCGTTTGCGAATATTTACTAATTTTCCATAATTCACCTGACGTATCTGCTAAAATACTTAATTTTGCCGTGTCATCTCTAAAGGGAATTCCTTTATACAATTGTGCAGCCACAATTTCTGCCGTCGGCTCTTTTAAATGAGAAAATTCTGGTAAGTATTGATATTCGTCTCCGAATAATAAAGCATTTTTTTCATTTAAAAAGGTACTTAAATCTTTATCAATTTTCTTAGGATCAATAAAATAGTTTTTACTAGGCACACTCGTTAAAGTATTATCCGCAATTTGCAGCCCATTTCTCAAAAAGTTTTTATTCTTTTCACGTTGGATTTTTAAAGCAGCAGAAAAATTGGTTTGTTCGCCACTTAAATAATAGCCTTCCAATCGTTCTGAAGAAAGTGTCCCTTTATACGAGATGTTATCTTTTTCCAACCGACTTTCAATCGATTCTGTTTGGCTGGAAGAAGAGACGTTGCTCTCCTCTTGTTGACCTTCCCGATAAATTCCAAATAAAAAGATATTTAATCCTAAAAATGCTAAGAAGAAAATCCACTCAATTCGTTTAAAATCCATTAGCCCACCTCCAAGCTTGGTAATTGTTTTACCAAGTCCGTTGCAGTGTACCAATTGTTGTTATAAAGGACATACCATTCCGGACTTAAATCAACGACTTGTTTGACTTCTTCAATTGTCTGCCACGTATAACCGATAACAGCCGATTGGATTTTTTCCTTTTTAGCACCAGCCGTTTCTAAACGCTTAATCAATTTTTCCGTGCTTTCCAGCGTCACTTCTTCTTCTGAAGGAATCGGCACTTGGATCGTATTCACACTTGTGTTAATGGTTACGCTTGGCGCAGCACCATCGTTGTTCGTGATGCGAATATCCACTTGGCCTTTTAAATCATTACTGAACACTGGAAAACCTTCCACAAAAGTCCGATAATTGACACTATCTTTCGTTCGATCAAAGTAACGTAAATTCCCCATATTGGTTCCTAAACGTTTTACATAAGAAAAGCTTTGATTATAGATTGAATCCCGTTTATTCTCTTCTGGCAAGGTCCCTTTAAAATCAATTTTTCCCAGTTTTTCTTCTGCAAACAATCGTTCTTCTTTACTCGTATAGGTTAAGTCTTGACTGTCTTCATTGGTTTGGATATCTTCCGTTTCATTGAAAAAAGCATTCCTAAAACGAGTAACTGGTTGCGAAGCTAAAATATAACTGTACTTTTTCAACTTCATATCATTGGTTAAATAACATTGCCCTTGTTTGGTTAGCGTATTTTCGGAAACGTCTTGATATTGTAATCCCTCTTTATTGATAATTCCCATTAAGCGCGCCTTATTGACAGTCATGGGCGCTTCATAGACATTGGCTTGGTCATAATCTAAAAAGCGTATCTTATTTTCGTTAAAATCCAATTGAATTTTCGTAAAATACTGGTCCGTCAACTCATTAAAGTTAGTAAAATTAATGGATAGATTATAAATCGAAGCATAGTCCGAGATTAAAAAGGGACCTTGATAAAGAAGTTCAATGCCTTGTTCCATTTGGTTGTAGCGCTTAAGTTGCTCTGCATTTTTTGTCACAACTTGTGTCAATTTACCAAACGTAGCCATTTTAATATCATTTTGAACATTACTAATTAATGTTTCACGATTACTTTGCATCGCTTTTCCATCAGTTATTCGAATCAATTGCAAAGGTAAATAGACATCGCCAATGGCTTTTTCATTGACAGCTGTTGTGACTTGGCTTCCCGACTTCATTTCTGGTATTTTTTTGGCAGAATTCAGCCAGATATTGACTGAAAAATATATACTTAAAATGACCATCAAAATCAAGCCAATTCTTGTAATCCATTCTGATAATTTCATCATTCCCACCAATCCTCTTCATAAGGTTCATATGGTAGTGAAATATAGAAAGTCGATCCTTCACCTTCTGTACTTTCCACCCAAATACTCCCGTTATGGGCCCGAATTACTTCTTTAGAAATTGCTAAACCTAAACCAGTCCCACCTTGTGCTCGCGCACGTGCTTTATCCACACGATAAAAACGCTCGAAGACTTTCCCGAGATCTTTTTTAGGGATGCCCAAACCTTGGTCCGAGATACTAAAGACGACATTATTATGTGTTTCAACTAGTCGGCAGGTAATGACGCCGCCATCTGGCGAATACTTAATCGCATTGTTCAAAATGTTGTCTAAAACCTGAATTACTTTGTCTGTATCTAACTCTACCCATAAATCGCGTTTAGTAAATTCACGGCGAATTTTGTAATTTTTTTGCTCATTTTCAATCATCATATCAAAGCGATCCAAGACAAAATTAATCAATTCGTTAAAATTCACATATTCTAATTGAAGATGTGTATTCCCAGAGTCCATCCGAGATAAATTTAACAAATCATTAATCATACGAATCATCCGGTCGGTTTCTTCTAACGTGACTTTTAAGAAATTCGGCGCAATCTCAGGGTTTTCCCAAGCTCCTTCACTCAAAGCCTCTATATAACTACGCATACTTGTCAAAGGCGTTCGCAACTCATGAGAAACATTGGAAACAAATTCCCGTCTTTCCCGTTCGTTTTTTTCCTGTTCTGTGACGTCATGAAGTACGCAAACTAAGCCAGTAATAAATCCTGATTCCCGACGAATCATTGTAAAGTCTACCCGGATAATCATTTGGTCTTCTTCACGATCAGACGTTGAGCGATCAATCAGCAGTTCATCTGGCTCTTCTAACAGCTTCCGCAATGTGTAATCTTCTTCAATATCTAACAACTCTAATAACGAGGTCCCAATCACATTTTCATTTTTTACATTTAATAATGAAAGGGCCATCTCATTAATCGTAATCACCTTTCCGCGGCGATCCGTCGCAATGACACCATCTGTCATATGCGTTAAGACACTATCTAAACGATTTCTTTCTGCTTCCATTGTTTCTTGTGCTTCTTCAATCCGTTCTGATAATTGATTAAATGTTTCTGCTAATTGGCCTAATTCATCTTTTCCATGGACTTCTACTTTTCCAGCGTAATCACCACGAGCGATTCGAATGGCTTGCTCGCGCATTTCACCAATCGGCTTCGTGATTGATCGTGCAATCAGTAAGGTCACAATAATCGAGATTGCTGCGGCAATAATAGAAGCAGTGAAAAAGATACTTGCTGTGTTGGTAATTTCTTGGTATTTATTTTCTAAATTACTTTTCACATAAAGGACACCAATCACTGTTTCTCCAGTAGGCGATTGAATCGGCTGAACATTCACATACACGCGTTTATCATTATCTAAAGCTTGATATTTTTTACTCGTAAAGTCATTTAAATCACGATAATCATTCTTTTTCCCAATAATATTTTGTTGATTTAAATCATTGGTTGCCCGAATAATCCCTTTATCATCGACAATTCTCGCTTCAGAAATATCTGCATTTGAAAAATCAGATAACGCTTTTTTTAAATTTGCATCAACGTCACTACGTTCGAGATCTTTGTTGCTCATCTGCGTGCTTAACGTATTTGACAATTGGACAACTTGGGAATCCATATTCTTTTTAAAATCGGAAATTGTAGTGGCTTCCAATTCACGAATGAAATAGCCACCAATGATTTGAATCGCAATCAGTAACAGCAGAATAAATGATAACGCAATCTTAAAATTAACAGATTGAAAAAAGTGAACTTTTTTCTTCATACCTGATTACTCCTGTTCAGGATTTCTTAGATAATAACCAACCCCACGACGAGTAACCAAATACGTTGGATGACTTGGACTATCTTCAATTTTTTCTCTTAAACGACGCACGGTTACGTCCACTGTCCGCACATCACCAAAATAATCATAACCCCAAACGGTTTGTAACAAATGTTCACGAGTCATCACTTGTCCGATATGTTTTGCTAAGTAATAAAGTAACTCAAATTCACGGTGGGTTAATTCAATTTTTTCACCCCGTTTTGAGACCATGTATGCATCAGGATGAATGGTTAAATCACCAATCGTTAATTCAGATTGTGTTGTCACCTCGGCTTCTTTCGCATTGGTTGCACCTCGCCGTAAATTGGCTTTTACACGAGCAACTAATTCACGATTTGAAAATGGTTTCGTTACATAGTCATCGGCTCCTAATTCTAATCCTAAAACCTTATCAATTTCAGAATCTTTGGCAGTCACCATAATGATTGGCATATCATGTGTTTTGCGCACTTCTCGCGCGACTTCTAAGCCATCCATTTTAGGGAGCATTAAGTCTAAAATAATTAAGTCTGGTTCCACTTCTTCCACTTTTTCAAGTGCTTCTTCTCCATCGTAAGCAGTAAATACTTCATATCCTTCTTTAACCAAATTATATTTAACGATCTCTGAAATTGGCTTCTCGTCATCAACTACTAAAATTTTCTTCACAAAGAGACACCTCTTTTTCCTTCTAATCTTATTTGATACTTTCCTATTATACCTTATTTTGATGATGTTTTCATCTTTGGTTAAAAATGCGCCTTTAGGTTCTCCTAGTATAACAAAAAAAGAATCTCTGACAACAATTGACGCTTGTTATCAAAGATTCTTCTTTCGCTAATCTATTCTTCCGTATCTAAGACGAATTTTGCTACAAGAGCGGCTAATAATCCACCAATTAATGGCGCAACGATAAAAATCCACAACTCAGATAACGCTGAACCACCCGCAAAAACGGCTGGCGCGATGCTACGAGCTGGGTTGACAGAAGTTCCTGTCAAAGGAATGCCGACTAAGTGAATCATTGTTAGTGTTAACCCAATTACGATTCCTGCTAATGAAGCATTGCCTTTCTTAGCACTTGTAACTGTCATGACAACTAAAACAAAAATAAATGTTAAAATAATTTCGACTGTCAATGCACCAGCAACACTTAATTCCCCTACGCCATTTTGACCTAAGTTCTCAATACTTTTACCAGCACCTTTTAGAATGCTTAATAAAGCAAATGAGGCAATCAAGCCACCAACAATTTGTCCCACTACATAGTAGATTAGTTCCATTGTTGTCATTCGTTTATTAAGCCACATTCCTATAGAAACAGCTGGGTTTAGATGTGCACCTGAAATTGTGCCAATACTATAGGCAGCAGCAACGATTGTTAACCCAAATGCTAAGGCAATCCCCGTTGTTCCAATCCCTTCCATACCATTTCCTAGAACGGCTGTTCCTGTCCCAAAAAAGACAAGAATAAATGTTCCTAAACATTCTGCTATTGCTTTTTTCACAAAAAATTCCCCCTTTGTAGATGAATTGTAACACATTCGTGAAATTTTCAATATAATTTTTGTTGTTTTTCCAGCAAAATGATATTTCTATGAAAAAGAGAAATCTTAAATGAAAAATCCCCTCAAAAAAATTTGAGGGGATTTTTCATTTAATTAATCATTTAATAACTGTATGCCAACACCTAAAAGTCCTGGTCCTGTATGAACAACTAATGCCGGACTAATTGTTCCAAAGTAAATTTCTTCTGCTTGTGGAAAAGCTGCTTTCAAGCGTTCCATCATTGCTTTTGCTTCTTCCTCTGCCGCACCGTGAGCGACTGCCAAACGGAAACGGGGTGCCTCACCTATAAAGTTCGTCACCAACTCAAACGTTTTATCAAGACTTTTTTTACGGCCGCGAGACTTAGCCACCGTATAGTAAATGCCTTCTTCATTACAAGAAATAATGGGGTTTAATTTTAGCGCATTCCCTAAAATAGAAGTGACTAAACCAATTCGTCCACCTTTTTGTAGATATTCTAAAGTGGCTACATTAAAAAATACTTTTGCGTTGGCTACTTCTTCTGTTAATTTTTGTTGTAATTCTTGCCATCCTAATCCTGTTTCAATTAATTCTGCTGCTCGTATCGCCTGAATGCCAGCCCCGATACCAATGTTCTTTGTATCTAAAACAAATACATCTAGTCCTTCGGTTTGTTCTCCAAGCAAGCGAACTACATTATACGTTCCACTTAAACCACTAGAAATGGTCACCGCTAAGACTTTTTCGTAACCCGCTTCTTTAATTTTGTCAAAAATAGCTTGGATTGTTGCACCATCAGGTAATGAAGTACTAGGGATTTCTTTCTCTAAACGTTGATACACTTCTTCTGGTGTAATATCTACCTTATCTGTATAGGTTTTTTCAGGATAAATAATCTGTAAGGGCAAGACATACATGCCGTATTGTTTGACTAATGCCTCTGGAACATCTGTCCCAGAATCAACTAGTAGTGCGATTTTTTCTTTATTCATGTGTCATCTCATCCATTTCTTTTAAGTATTCTTGTTCCAATTCAATCACTTTTTCACTAAACATTTTAGTAGCAAAAGACATTGTCGCTGCTTTTACAGCCAAATATTCAATCCCCATAGGTTCTTGTGATTTGGCCTGAACTTCTTTTTCTTGCGCTTGAGCAGCAATCACATAAATCGCTCGTTCCTGTTCTTGACAAAATAAATTGTACGCTTCACGAATACCAACCGTAGCTCCTTGGAATAAAATGCCTTGCTTAATTTCTGGCAATGTTAACACTTGTTTCAACAACGTAATCGCAATTAAAAACGCTAAATGCTTTTGATTGTAGCGCTTTTTCACTGGGGCCGGGATTAACCCGTGTTTGACATAATTATTAACCATTGAGGACGTTAACAAAGTATGTTTTTCCAGTGTAATCAATGGGGATAAGTATTTTTCTATCAGAGTAATCACTTGATCCATATATAATTCAATATCTGGTAACTCATGCCATCTTGGCAAATGAACGTTTTCCAATTGTTGGCCCCAATTTTGTAGTGATTTTTCTATCTCGTCCATAAAAACCCTCCTAACCATTTCTAAAAAAGAATATCATACTTTTGACAATTATTCAATCTAGTTTTTAAAACTAGATTGAATAAAAAAGAAAAGCGAGCAATTTTGGAATTGTTCACTTTTCTCTCTTTATTTTTTTAAAGAACGTTTTCCGATTAAAATACCTATCAAAAACAGGCCTTCTAATAAAATAAAAAACAAGATAAAACAATGCATAAAGTAGGCTTCAGGTAAGGCATTGATAATCGGATCAGTCAGCGGATTAAATAACCAAGCATCGTTGTTAAAAAATAATCCATGAAACGCAATAAAAAATTGATCAAAGCCAATCAGCATGAAAAAGCCAAAAAGCACAGGCAAAAA
The DNA here is from genome assembly GCF_050541505.1 of Enterococcus sp. DIV0183. Taxonomy (NCBI): domain Bacteria; kingdom Bacillati; phylum Bacillota; class Bacilli; order Lactobacillales; family Enterococcaceae; genus Enterococcus; species Enterococcus sp. DIV0183. The sequence goes on along the minus strand of NZ_CP172932.1, from coordinate 1,014,107 downwards.
CATTCCCCACTGAAATGGCCGTATCAATGTCCATAAACGCTGATTTTTCACCAAATATTTTAAATAAAGGACACTAGGCAACAACGTAACTAGTAATACGCCATAGCACAATAAAAATAATTTTTTCACTTCATAAAAATGAAAAGCCGCGCTATCAGACATTGGAAAGTCAGGAAATACTAATGTTTTTTCAAAAGGATTGTTTAAGTACATCATTAAATGATCGTAATTTTTAATCAAGGTCACACGATCAACCTCTACGTCTTTTAAAATATTTAAGTGTTGGATATCAAAAAGATACAATGGACGAAAATTAATCGTGATCGTGATACTTAAAGCCACAATCGTTAAAAACAAACAAATGAGTCCAAGTGTTTCCCTTAAACGCAATTTCGACCTCATCATACTCAAAAAGTCCATTCATCTAAGGAATCAACAACATAGGTTGGTGGCGTTGGCAAAGTTGGAACAGCTGACTTAGGGGTAAAACCTGATGTAACTAACAAGCTATCAATACCATTTTGAATCCCTGATTGAATATCGGTTTCATAATTATCTCCAACCATAATCACTTGCTCTTTTTCCACGCCTAAATGCGCAATCGCTCGTTCCATGATAATCGCTTTTGGTTTGCCAATATAAACTGGTTTTGTTTGAGTAGCTGTCTCCACAAACGTCACAACTGAACCTGCACCAGGTAATAAGCCTCTTTCTGTCGGAATGTTCTTATCTGGATTGGTCCCAATAAACAACGCCCCTTTTTGAATGGCTAAGGTAGCTAAAACCACTTTTTCATAAGATAATTCTGTATCAAGTCCCACGACAACATAATCAGGATTTGTTTCATCCCATTCAAAACCTGCTTCTAAAATTAAGTCAATTAAACCAGCCTCGCCGATGACAAAGACTTTCTTGCCTCGATTGGTTTCTTTCATGTAATCAATCGTCGCTAAAGTCGCTGTATAAACAAGGGATGCTGGGACATGAATATCAAATTCATTTGCTAAACGTTGTGCCACTGTTTCAGGAGATTTAGTGGTATTATTCGTTACAAATAAAAAAGGCAAATCTTTTTCCTGTAACTGCTCGACAAAACGTTTTCCGGCTGGAATTGGTTCTTTTCCTAAATAAATCGTTCCATCTAAATCAATTAAATATCCTTGATAGTCTTTTTTCACTCTGTTTACTCCTCACGTTGACGAATCGTAAAGCCTTTGCCAGATTTTTTGGAACTAGGCTGTTTGGGTGTAGTCGTTTTTTTATTTTCTTCTTTTCTCGTACGAATCACTGGCTTGCTATTTTTATTAGCGGGCGCACTCTTTTCCTCGACAAACGCGTTAGAACGATTATTCTTTTTATGGCGACGACGACGATGCGTTGTTTTTTCTTTACGTTCCCCTGTTCGTTCAATTACAAAATAGGCACAGCCAAAATTACAATATTCATACAAATAGTCTTCTAGTGTATCAATGCGTTGATCCGGCGCTGCCCGACGATTAGAAGTATCAAAAAAGCCACGCAAGCGTAACTGTTCATAGCCCCAGTCTCCTACGATATAATCATAACGCGCTAATACTTCACTAAACCGTTCACCTAAGCGTTCAGGATCAAAGGCATCACGATGATTTTTAACAATTCGGTACTCTCTTTCACCAATTTGAATATCTGTTTCATTCACAATGGTGACAATTTCCCCTTTTTTCTTTTCTTTTACAGGTTCTTCTTTTATTTCTTCAAGAACTGCTGTTAGTTCTTCTGTAAAGGTTGCAGCAGTTTCTGTTTCTTTTTTTTCGGTTGTCTTTTTGTCTGTCATTTTTTCACCACCTAGTTTTTATTATACCTTGTTTTTATTTGATTGGATAGTGGGCATGCAGATAGTTCGCCACGACAGTTCTTAAAACGTCTGGAAATAAAAATTCGACTTCTCCAACTAACTCAATCGTTGGGAAAAACGGAACAAATTGAAAGTGATCCACTGTTGTCAGCGTATATTTCTGCTCTGGCTGAATAGGTTTCCCTTGCCAAAAAACGGTCTGGCTATTTCGCTCAAAACGAATCCCATCATAACATAATTCGCCAAAAATTTTCCCGCGGAAGCCCATCCCGCGAATCGGAAATTTCCGCAGAAATTGACGACTTTTTTCCATTTCACGAATCAAACGGCTCATGTCTGACCCTTTCAAGGTAACCTTGATTAAATGCATTGGATGAGGCAAGGCCTCATGTAATTGGTCTGCATTGATTATTCCTTCTGGTAAATCTGCTAAAAATAACCCGTTGTTCAACACAGCCGCTTCGGTCTGCCCCGCTTCTTTTAACGCCTTCAAGGCAACAGTTATAAAGGCATGCGGTTGCCGTAAGTCCGTTGACAAGGTTTCAGGGATTTGTGCAATTTGCTGCGCTTGCAATAGTCGATGACCTTCCGTTAAGTAACCCGCAATTTCCTTGGCATCAGTTGCTTGCTCTTCTAAACTTGCTGTTTCAATCGTTTTTGCATAACTTGTGACTTGCTTCGTGTCGGCATCCACAAACAGATGCACTTCACCAATATACTGTCCATATTTGCCAGCAGCTGCTAGTTGCACATGATTAATTTTTTCACCATCTTTAAATAAATGATGTGTATGGGAACCTAAAATCACTTGAATTTCAGGATAATTCGCCGCAATCATAAAATCAGTATCTATCCCCAAGTGACTAAGCAAAATGAGAACATCACATTGAGGCGCAACTTCTGTAATCAGTTGAGGAAGGACTGCTTCCACTTGTTTGATTGTCCAGCCATTGGGATTATACGTTAAAGGAAATGGTGCGGTTAAGCCAATAAACCCTAACTTTGTGCCTTCTTTAGTTGTCATAATTTTATATGCTTGACAAAAATCTGGTAACGTTTGGGTTTTTGGATCTTCTAAATTAGCTAAGACCACTTCAAATGTTGCCTGATCATATAAATGCTCTAATTGTTTCTTTGAATTGCCGATTCCTTCATTATTTCCAATTGTAACCAGATCATACGCTAATGTATTCATTATAGCTACATTTGCTCGACCATCTGTTGCTTCGGTCAAAGGATGACACCGATCTGAAAAGTCACCTAAATCAATGGTTACGACTGTTTTGCCCTCTTTTTGGTACAGCGAACGTTTGGCTTTAACCAGACGCCGTATTTTGGGCCAATTTTCAAAGTGAGAATGAAGATCATTGGTATGGAACAACACAATCTCTTCCACTAAAATCGCCTCCTTTATTCAGCGCTCTGATTAATAGTACCATATTTATAGAAGAAAGTTACAAAAAAGAACAGATGACTTTAGAAGAATTTCTCCTAAAATCACCTGCTTTTATCAGGACGAACTATGCGTTATTTTTGGGACGCTTGCGTTGCGTCGCTTCCATGATAACTGGTAAGATCACAGGACGACGTTTGGTTTGTTCAAATAAATAACGGCTTAAGTTTTCGCGGATTTCTTGTTTCAGTTTGCTCCATTCAAAATCGTCACTTTCTAAATGCTTTTCAACAATTTCTGTGACAATATTGCTACTTTCTTTCATTAGGTCTTTACTTGTTTTAACGTAAACAAAACCTCTAGAAGTAATTTTAGCTGGGGAAACAATTCGTTTTTCTCGGCGATTAATTGTCACAACAGCCACAAAAATACCATCTTCGGAAAGAATACGACGATCCCGTAAAACGATATTACCAATATCGCCGACACCAATCCCGTCAATCATAATATTTTCGGCCGTTGTGCTGCCAGCTACCGACATTCTACCTTTTGTATACTCTAGAATGTCCCCACGACCTGTAATAAAGATATCTTTATAAGGCATGCCAATTTCATGTGCTAAGTCCGCATGCGCAGCTAACTGGCGGTATTCACCTTGGACAGGAATGAAATATTTTGGTTTCATTAAGTTCAGCATCAATTGCAAGTCATTTGGATTAGCGTGACCAGACACACGTAAATTGTCGGAAATTTGCTTCACCGTAGCACCGGCCCGATAGACAATATCCTCTGTTTTGGCAACCGTTGTTTCCATGGCCGTTGTCGGCGTTGTCGTAATATAAACTAAATCGCCTTCTTCAATTCGAACGACACCATGTGTATTATTAGCCATTTTTTGAAGTGACTTAATCGGTTCTCCCATTCGGCCTGTTTCTAAAATTAATAACTGTTCGGGTGCATATTTTTTCATTTCTTTTGGTTTCACTAATAGATCTTCGCTTGGCAATTGTAATTTTTCCAATTTCATCGCCGTCCGAATAATCCGTTCAAAATCTTGGCCTGTCAAAACGACTTTACGACCAGAACAATCCGCTGCATTCAATACTTGTTGAACCCGTTGCAAATTACTTGCCACACATGCCACGATAATTCGTCCTTCCCAATAGCGAATCGTGTCGAACACTTCATCAGCGATTTGGGCTTCGGAAGCAACTTGGACTGGGTTTTCAGCATTTGATGAATCACTAAGTAGCGCCAAGACGCCTTCTTTCCCAATTTCAGCCAAGCGGCCATAATCGGTTTGATACATCTCAATCGCACTTTGATCAAATTTAAAATCACCAGTATAAACAATGTTGCCTTCTTTTGTTTTGATGCTAACGCCAATCGAATCTGGAATGGTGTGCGTTGTTTTAAAGAAGCTCACCGTTGCTTGACCAAAATCAATTTCTGTATGCGGGTCAATCACATGGAAATCTTTAAATTTCTTCGTTTCCGCATGACTGTTGACACTTAGTTTTGCTAGTTCAATCGTTAATTCTGTCCCAAAAACAGGCACTTGAATTTTTGAAAGCAAATACGGTAAGGCCCCAATTGCATCTGCATGGCCATGTGTTAAAAAGACCCCTGCAATTCGTTCACTATTTTCTTCTAAATACGTAAAATCCGGAATGACAACGTCAATTCCTAAAAGTTCGTTCTCTGGATATTGTAATCCACAATCCAGTACAAAAATTTCATCTTCCACTTCAGCAACGTACATATTTTTTCCATTTTCACGAACGCCGCCTAATGGAACGATTTTTATTGTACTCACTCTTTTCACCTCTCTATGATTACACGTTCTTTAAATCTCTAACGTGCGAATAATTCTTTGCTCTTCTTCTGGTGTACAAGCAACTAGAGGTAAACGTAAATTTCCAACAGGAATACCTAAATGATTTAAGGCCGCTTTCACGGGTGCCGGTGAAGGCACTGAAAACAATGCGTTCATTTTTGGTAATAACTGTCGTTGAATTTTAGCCGCTTCCGGCAAGTTCCCCTGCTCCAGCGCTTGATACATCTCATACATTGACGAACCGAAGACATGACTGGCTACCGAAATAACCCCTTGTCCGCCAAGTGCCTTGGTGGCAAAAGCCAACCCGTCTTCTCCAGTATACACTAGAAAGTCTTTTGGCGCTCTTTCAATCAACTCAGTAATTGCATCTAACCCTGCACATTCTTTAATTGCCACAATTTTTTCCAATTGTGCTAAGCGCAAAGTAGTTTCCACTTCTAGACATGCAGCCGTTCTACCAGGAACATTGTACAAAATAATTGGCAGTTCACTTGCTTCTGCGATGGTTTTAAAATGTTGATACATACCTTCTTGATTTGGTTTATTATAATAAGGAACAACCGCCAAAACAGCATCGATACCAGCGATTGTCGCTAACTCTTTCACAAAAGCGACTGAGTCACGTGTATCATTCGTACCTACACCACAAATAATCGGAATACGTCCATCGATCAGTTCAATCATTCGCTGGAATAATTGTAATTCTTCTTCATGAGTTAACGTGGGTGATTCACCAGTTGTTCCTGCTAAAATAACGCCTTCTGTATGATTGGCCAATAAATAGTCTACCAATTGCGGTAGTTTATCAAAATCTATTTCTCCCGATTCTTGAAACGGCGTAACCATTGCCGTAATAATTGTTGCATTCGTTAAATCCATCCTATTCCCTCCCGAGTATACAATACAAACCTTCTAGTCGTTTTCAGGTACACGAAGCAAATTCATTTCGTGTAGCGTTTCAGCAATTTGGACCGAGTTCCAAGCAGCTCCTTTTAATAGGTTGTCTGACACAATCCATAAATGGAAACCGTTCTTCACGTCAACGTCTTGACGAATACGGCCGACAAATGTTTCTTTCTGGTTGACGCTATTTAGCGCTTGTGGATATAGTTGTTCACTTGGCTCATCTTGCAAAATTACACCTGGAGCTTGCGCCATTAATTCTTGGATGGCTGAGACCGATGCATCTGCTTGTTTCACTTCTATATAAACAGACTCAGAATGTCCTGAAATTACCGGAATACGGACACAGGTGGCAACGACTTTTAGCTTGTTGTCTCCCATGATTTTTTTTGTTTCATTCATCATTTTCCATTCTTCGTAGGTATACCCTGCTTCTGAAAAAACATCAATTTGAGGCAACGCATTAAAAGCAATTGGATAATGTTTTTCGTCACTGCCAGCTGGTAAAATTTCAGCTGACCATTCGCTGACAGGTTTTCCCTCTAAAAAATCTTCGGCTTGTTCTTTTAGCTCATTAATTGCACGGATACCTGCGCCACTCACAGCTTGATACGTTGAAACGATGATTCGTTCTAAGCCAAACGCTTGCCGAATTGGTTCCAAGGCCACCATCATTTGAATCGTAGAACAATTGGGATTTGCGATGATTCCCTGATGATTTTTTAAGGCTTCCGGGTTCACTTCTGGAACAACTAAAGGAACATCTTTTGCCATTCTAAAATGGCTAGTGTTGTCAACAACAACAGCTCCGCGCTTAACTGCTTCTGGTGCAAACTTTTCGGAAATACTCCCACCAGCACTAAATAATGCTAAATCGATTCCTTCAAATGATTCCGGGACTAATTCTTCCACGATAAGAGGTTGCCCTTTAAACTGAATCTCTTGTCCAGCAGAACGCTTAGACGCCAACAACCTCACACTGGCAATTGGCAAACTTGTTTCTGCTAACAATTCAATCATTCTTGTCCCGACAGCACCTGTTGCTCCTACCACGGCAACATGATATTCTTTTCCCATATTTTCATACTCCCCTCTTACCTTCTTATAAAAGCTACTTGTCCTATTTTACCATAGTATTGAAAAAACCTACATAGTCAAAAAAATGATTTTTTTATTTTCCCATGATATTTTAAAACTATTACCCATCAAAGGACTATCCATTGACTTTTGACTTAAATTTGTTATAGTTAAAACGAATTTAATTATAAAGGGAGCGAAATTTCATGGCACGCGTAGAAAGTTTTGAATTAGATCACAACACAGTAAAAGCACCATATGTTCGCCTTGCTGGCACAGAACAAAATGGTGATGCGTTAGTCGAAAAATATGACTTACGTTTCTTACAACCAAACAAAGATGCCCTACCAACAGGCGCATTACACACGTTGGAACATTTATTAGCAGTTAACATGCGTGATGAATTAAAAGGAATCATTGACATTTCGCCAATGGGTTGCCGCACTGGTTTTTATATGATTATGTGGGATCAACATTCACCACAAGAAATCCGTGATGCATTAGTCAACGTTTTAAACAAAGTAATCAATACAGAAGTTGTTCCAGCAGTCTCTGCAAAAGAGTGCGGAAACTACAAAGATCATTCTTTATTTGCAGCGAAAGAATACGCAAAAATCGTCTTAGACCAAGGAATTAGTTTAGATCCATTTGAACGTATTCTGTAATCTTTAGCAATTAACGACAGAGAAACCCACTATTAAGCTGTGGGTTTTTCTGTTCTCTTTCTTAATTTAAACGGAGGTTTTTTATGAATCAAACAATCGAACAATTACTAAGTCACCGTTCCGTTCGTCATTTTAAAAAGCAAGCGTTAACGGACAAGCAGAAACAACAGTTAATTACTGCAGCTCAAGCAGGATCAAGCTCCAATTTTTTACAAGCTTATACAATTATAGAAATCAAAGATCCTGAGCTACGAAGAGAATTGGGACGTTTAGCGAATTGTGAAGACTATGTCGTTAACACTGGTGTGTTCTATGTTTTTGTTGCTGATTTGTATCGTCATGCAACGATTTTGTCAAAAGAGGGGCAATCATTGGAACCCTTAAAGACACCAGAATCATTATTAGTAGCTGCCGTTGATACAACGATTGCTGCCCAAAACATGGCCATTGCGGCTGAATCTATGGATTTAGGGATTTGTTATATTGGCGGCATTCGAAATGACTTAGACACAGTAGCCAAACGCTTATCTTTGCCTGAATTAACTGTACCACTTTTCGGATTAACAATCGGTGTACCAGAAACGTTAAATGGTGTAAAACCACGGATGCCTTTTGAAAATATTTTAAGCGAAAATCACTACCAATCAGACAAATTGACAGATATGCACACATATGATGAATTATTAAAAGATTATTATGCCAGCCGCTCAAGTAACGCCCAAACAGCGGATTGGTCACAGAAGTCTTTGTCCTATTTTTCTTATAATCGTCGGCCAGAAGTAAAAACATTTTTACAGAAGCAAGGATTTGATATCTAAACAAAAGAGCGTGGGCTTACGTTATTTCAACGTAAGCCCACGCTCTTTTGTTAATTTTTATTTATCTTTACTAAATTTGTCTTTTAAGTCTTCAAAGCCTTCTTTAACTTTATCAGTTAATTTTTCAGCGCCTTCTTTAAGGTCATCGCCGGCATCACGTGCTTTGTCTTTTACGTCAGCAAAGGTTGATTGAGCTTTTCCTTCAAGTTCTTTGCCTTTATCATCCGTAACTTTGCCTTGCGCTTCTTTTGCAGTACCTTCTACTTTATCTTTTGCATCGTCAAAACGTCCTTTTAAATCTGCCATGCTAATCCCTCCTAAATAATTAATTACATAATAAGAGTATCATTCTTAGCCATTTCCTTCAAATATAATGCATGAACTGCGAATAAATGGTTATTTTTGAGCTATTAAAGCTTTTTTTGCCAAGGCAAAGCAACCAATTGTTCCTGGATTATCTTCTAAAAGAGGCGTCACCAAGTATTTTTCTAAAGGCGGTGTTTCCACATATCCATTGACTAATTCAGCAAATTTTTCACGAACTTTCGGCATCAAATGACGTTGTTTCATGACGCCGCCGCCTAAAATGATCACTTCTGGCGCTAATAATAAAGTAGTATTGTACGCCGCTTGCGCTAAATAATAAGCTTCTAGTTCCCAAGTTTTATGATCCTCTTCCAATAAATGTCCTTTTTTACCAGAACGACCTTCAACTGCTGGTCCTGCTGCAATCCCTTCTAAACAATCTCCATGATAAGGACAATTTCCTGCATACGTATCTTCAGGATGACGACGGACTAACGCATGCCCCATTTCTGGGTGGCTAAAGCCTTCAATAAACTCACCGTTTTGAATCGCTCCAGCGCCAACACCAGTTCCAATTGTATAATATACACAACTAGATGTATGTTGCCCATTTCCAGCAACATACTCACCATATGCCGCAGCATTCACATCCGTTGTCCAAGCCATTGGCACATCAAAATGTTGTTTCATAGTCCCTAACAAGTCAAAGTTACGCCAAGCTAATTTTGGTGTAGAAGTGATATAACCATACGTAGGAGAATCAACGTGAATATCAATCGGACCAAACGAACCAATCCCAATCGCTTTTAAAGGATATTGTTGGAAAAATTCTATTACTTTTTTCATTGTTTCTTCTGGGGTTGTTGTGGGAAAACTGACACGTTCTACGATGGTCAAATCATCTGTCCCAACGCCACATACAAATTTTGTGCCACCGGCTTCGATACTTCCTAAAAGTTTTTCTGTCATTGCAATATGCTCCTTCGTTTCCATTTTATAAGTAAGCGGATACATTACTTTTGATTAAATAACTAACATACACGTTTAGTTTACCACTTTTTTGTCGTTTCGACAGAACAATTTAACAATTTCAGTCAGGTTGCCCAATGAAATCTGGCAAGTTGCTAAAGAGCATTTTCCTAAAACAAAAAAACGAGCATTCACGGTTATCTAACAATGAATGCTCGTTTTTTGTTTATTGATTCTTTAGCGAAAAATATAACAATAGTCCGATTGTAATCCACCCACCACTAAGTAAAAGCATTAACCAACTTAAAAGCGTTTCTTTTAGAATACTTCTGGGTTCTTTTGCATGCTGAATAAAACTCATACTAGTCAGCAAAGAAAAGAGGAAAAACATAAAACAAATGACCGCTAAACCGCCAGACAACCAAAACCAACTAGCCATTATTCTCACTCTCCTTTTCGCTTGTTTTTTGATAATTATTGCGCCAAATGACACTATAAATTGCCCCAATTGTGATTACTAACAACGTGTAGAAAGTCGGTAACCACCATGTAGGTAGGACCCATTTGACCGTAGCCTCTTGATTCAATTTTTTTGCTTCACGAGTGTTAATCGTAAATTCTTGTTGAAAAGGCCAAGACTGTTGTTCATCTTGTTGTAAAATAGCACGTCCTGTAAATATATAAGTCCCAGCATCTAGCGGTTGTTTACCCAAATCAAGATGAAAATTCATGGAACTATTTGGGGCAAAGCGAACATTTTTTAGTGTCCGTTGTGCAATTTTTTTAGAGGATTCTTTTTTTATCACTTGACCTTCTAAACGAACTTCTGGAAAAATAGCAGCATATGGATTTTGAATGACCGCCTTTAGTGATTTGGCCCCTAAAGCAATTGTAGGTGTTACTTTCGCTAATTTCAGTTGGTTCACCTCTGTTAAAGGAGCATTCTCAGCACTCCTCATGGCAATCGCAACATTAAACCCGTAGCGACTGGTTAATCCCGTTGTTTGGTTCTCTTCCTCTGTTTTTTCATCTTTGAGATGCGCATAAACCCCGCCTAAAACAACTCCTTTGATAGGCTGATCAAGTCCCTTCACCTTCATCTTTGCTGATACTGTTTGATGAGGCGGCACACTCACTTCCTCATTTTCTAAAGTAACCAAGTCTGTCAGCGAAACCTTTAACGATGAATCAAGTGGTTTATCAAAATCATTGTACACAATCAACCCGTTATCATTTGTTGATGCATTTGCTAGAGTCAATACGATGGACAATTTTTCGTCTGTCTTATTTTTTATATCTAAGACAATAGTGGAAGATTGCTTTGGTGCCAGAATTAAATCATAATAACTTGATGTTCCTGACACTTGATTTTCTGGTAAAACAGGCGTTACTGTAAATTTAGTCTTCATTTCTTCTGTAGCTTCTACTTTTGGAACAATAATAAAAAATGTGAAAAACAGAAATAGACAGAAAACACCGACTTTTTTTCTACTCATTTCTTCAAGATCTCCTTTATAAAGCTGAATGTACCTACTAGTCTAACAAATCAGCGAAACAATGCTGATCAATCTTTGACTTTTGGGAAGGATAATCTTGAAAAAAGTCTCCTTGAAAAATACCAAGGAGACTTTTTATTATTCACTATAATATAATTCTTTTTTTATCTGTGTGGTTGATACTTCTGGCGTTCGTGGCAAATAAAGAACCTTTGCGGTTGTTTCAACTTCTAGAAAATCAAAAGCCCCTTGCCAATCATCGCCCATGACTAACGTATCAATTTTAAATTCAGCAATATCGGAAACTTTTTGTTTCCAACTAGTTTCAGGAATAACTAAATCAACATAACGAATTGCCTCTAATAATTGTTTACGTTTTTCATATGAAAAATAACTTTGTTTCTTTTTTTCTAAATTAAAAGCATCTGTTGAAAGTCCAACAATCAGGTAGTCCCCTTGTTGTTTCGCTTTTTTCAACAAATTAATATGACCATAGTGCAGGAGGTCAAATGTGCCGTAAGTAAGTATTTTTTTCATAAAAACCTCCATTGTACTTTGATATTTCTTCGTTAATTATCAATTTTTGTGAATAGAAAAAAGGCTACTCTTGATTGACTTTGATGGTTTTTCGATCAAATTTTTTATTTTCTGTAGCAGTATAAATTAGTAATAACTTACTCAGAGATTTTATAGAGAAAGACGTTGTTGTAGCTTTTTTTAATTGCTTTAACTGCTTTTGCAATTTTAACGGATTTTTATCTTTTAATAATTTAATTTTCGTTAAACGAAAAATGTGTTCCTGATGCTCAAATGAACGTTCAGCATCTGAATGACTAAAACGAAGATATTCTGAAAGCACCTCTTGATTTACAGCAACTTTTCCTTTTGGTAAAAACCATTCTTTGCCATTTTGATCTATTAGATGCCGCTCACTTTGATTTGAAATAACAATTTCTTTATCGTCTTCAAAAAGATACGAAAAAAGCATTGCTTTTTTTATAATTATGTACTCAGTTACTTCATATGAAGACAATTTTCTTAATTCTTCTATCAAACTATTCCATTGATTATTTTGAACAAATTTACTTAGTTTGTGAATAGGTGGTACTCGTAAAATGAACTTCTCATCTTTCTCTATTTTCACGATATAAAAAGTTGTGTCTAAGTCATTTTCCCAAATAAACAAAATAATCATTTACTGCCCCCTAGACTTGTTGTTCCGATACTTAATAGTCAAATAAATATATTTAGGAATTTGCATTAACCGATCGTATCTCTTCATTGTCAAACAACGATATAACCATTCCAAATTGTGATTTATATAAAATTCTGGCGCTCTTTTTACTGATCCAGCTAATACGTCAAAAGTACCGCCTACGTCTAAAAATACATTAGCTGTCAGGTGATCAATTGTTTGTTCCAAAAAAATCTCTTGTTTCGGTGAACCTAATGCTACAAAGACAAACCTTGGTTCAGCTTTGTTAATTTGTTCCACAATTTCTTGCTGTTTTTTCTTTGTATAGCCATGTAAAATACCGCTAATAACAATCCCTGGATATTGTCGTTGAATATTTTTAGCTGCTGCTTCAACTACTTCTTGCTTTGCACCATACAAGAAGATTCGTTCCTTATGTTGATTTGCATACTCTAAAAAATTATCCATGACATCAATTCCTGTAACTCTTTCACGAATAGACCCACCCATTAGCTTCGATGCCTTGACCACACCTATCCCATCTGCAATCCGATGAGTTGCTCTTTTCAAATATAACTTAACTTCTGGATGTTCAAATGCTAACAATGAAATCTGCGGATTAACGCTAGTTACAATCATTTTCTCTTTAGCTTTGAGATAACTTTCTAAGTCATCCATAATTTCTTGATGTGTTAATACGTCAACTGGTAATCCCCCAATATATTCAGTGCGTACCTTACTTTTCACAAAATCCCCCCAAGATTCTCTCTACCAACTCTACTATTTTATTAATGGTCTCTTTTGACTGATATTGATTCCATTCTTCGTTAATTCTAGTAATATTATCTTTATAACTATTTATTGAAAAATTTGACAATGCCACAATCAACTGTTTTTCATTTTCAACTAACGGTCCTGGTAAATATTCAAAAAAATCAGGCTCAATTCCAGGATTTAATGCGTATTTTTCTAAATCTGGACAAAAAAATAAAATGTTCGGTTGCTCTTTAACATGCATGTATTCAAAGACCACACTCGAATAATCAGTAATCAAGTAGCCTATTTCACTAAAGCTTTCAAAAATATGCTTTTCCCAAATAGAAACATTTCTCGGTAGTTCAATGGCATCTAACTGGATTGATGGATGTAATTTCATATAAAAATGAAAATTTGGCATAGCAGAAAAAGCCTTCATTGCTTGATTTATCACAAGCATCATTTCATTCATTCCCTCTCGGTAAGTTGGTGCATATAAAACTTTATTATTCTGATTTGTTTCTCCTACCTCTAATTTTTCAAGATAAGCAAGACGCGGCGAACCAAAATGACAAAATTGAGCATTCTCGAGACGATAACTGTTTCTAAAAATTGCTTCCATTTTTAGTGAATTAACGATAAAATAATTCATTTTATCGTAAACTTTTTGAAACCTGATTTGATCCTTGCTACTTCTATGTTTCGTGTGATAAGCACCCCAGCCAAACTGTTTTAAAGCCCCATTAGCATGCCATAATTGGATAACTACTTGCTTTTTTTTTAAAATTGCCAATTCTGGAAAATAATTATCTACAAAAATTAACGGCGCTGACTTCAAGTATGAAATCGCCGTTGTAATCAACAAAGTTTTCTTATCAAAAAGTATCGTCTTTATGCCTTTTTGATTTAAGGATGCTGCGTATGATTGACAATTTTTTGTATAAAGTACTATTATCATTCCGTGATATTGTTGTTCTAATTGTTCAATTAAATGTCCATCATTTCTTGGGAAACTCATTATGTACACAATTTTTACTTTTTTATTCTTGTACGGTCTCCATCTTAATACTGTTAAGTACAATTGTTTTAGCACTTTTATATCCTTTCACAAACAATAGTTTTCTTATAAAAAAGATATGATCAAAGTCTTTAAAAAGAAAAAGCTTACATATAAACTCATTAAAACAAATTATACCTTAAAGATTCTAAAAAGACAATTGCACTTTACAATATGTATACTATCCAAATAATTTAAATTATACGGTATACGGACTAGCTATACTTTCAGTTAAATAAAATAATATTTAAATAATTTCTCTGAATTTAAAACTGCCTATCCAACAAAAATAGAGGTTTCCCACCACAGTGGAAAACCTCTATAAACCTTGTCATAACAATGTTTTGAAAGACTATGCGTCTGGATTTGCGTTTTCGTCTTTGAGACCGTATTTTTTGTTGAAACGGTCCACACGTCCGTCGGCTTGTGTGAATTTTTGACGACCAGTGTAGAATGGGTGTGAGTCTGAAGTAACCTCAACACGTAATAATGGATAAGTGTTGCCATCTTCCCATTCAACAGTTTCTGAAGATCCTTTAGTTGAACCTGAAAGGAATTTGAAACCTGTTGTTGAATCCATGAATACTACTGGTTGGTAATTTGGATGGATATCTTGTTTCATACGTTTTTTCGCTCCTTTGCCCTGATCCATTTGCTGTATCAGAGTTATTTTGTCGGTATACAACAATGCTATCTTACCATGTTTTCAGTTGGTATGCAATTATCTTTTTGGATTTCTTTTAATTTGTTTGCCAAACGAAACATCATGGAAAACTTCAAATAATTGTTGATTATTTTGGGTCCGTTTCAACATTTTTATGAATTGATCCGTATATTCCAGCGAGTCTCCTGACATATTATTTCTCAATTTCCACGTTTCTTCTAGTTGTTCTGGTGTCATTAACAACTCTTCTTTTCGCGTACTTGATTTTTTAATATCAATTGCTGGGAAAATACGGCGCTCTGCTAATTCACGAGATAAATGGAGCTCCATGTTGCCTGTGCCTTTGAATTCTTCATAGATGACATCATCCATTCGGCTACCTGTATCCACCAATGCCGTGGCTAAAATAGTCAGACTGCCCCCTTCTTCGATATTTCTGGCAGCACCAAAAAATCGTTTAGGTTTGAAAAACGCAGCTGGATCTATTCCGCCACTTAAGGTTCGACCACTAGGCGGGACCACTAAATTATAGGCCCTTGCTAAACGAGTGATGCTGTCCATTAAAATAACTACGTCCCGTTTGTCTTCAACTAAGCGCATTGCTCGATCCAGAACCAATTCAGCAACTCGCGTATGATTTTGTGGTTGTTGATCAAAAGTTGAAGAAACCACATCGCCTTTAACACTTCGCTCTAAATCAGTCACTTCTTCAGGACGCTCGTCAATTAACAACAGAATCAATTCCACATCAGGATGATTTTCTGTAATCCCATTAGCAATTTCCTTTAAAACACTTGTTTTCCCCGCTTTTGGCGGCGCTACAATTAAACCACGTTGCCCAAAACCAATTGGGGCAAATACATCAATCATTCGTGTTGATAATCTGCCAGCCGTTGTTTCTAACGTTAATTGTTTTTCAGGATACAACGGTGTTAGCGCTGGAAAATGTGGCCGCTCTTTCGCTTCTTCAGGATCTTTCCCATTGACACTTTCAACATGCATGAGTCCATAGTAACGTTCTGATTCCTTTGGCGGACGCGCCTTGCCAGCTACTTTGTCCCCATTTCTCAATCCGAAACGACGAATTTGAGAAGAAGAAATATAAATGTCTTCTGCACTTGGTCCATAATTAATTGGCCGCAAAAAGCCATAACCATCCTGAGAAACAATATCTAAAATTCCTTCCATGAAGAAAAACCCTTGCTTCTCAGCTTGTGCACGAATCACAGCTAAAGACAATTCTTTTTTGTTCATTTGGCTATAATAAGGAATTTTAAACTCTTTCGCGTACGCATAAATATCTTTTAACGTACTGTTTTCCAATTCAGCCATTGTTAAATAGTCGCTCATTGATCCACCTCAAACGGACCTTCTTGTTCTTCGGTTTCTAGCATTTGAATATCAGCGCCTAAAGCAGTTAACTTTTCGATAATGTGGTCGTACCCACGTAAAATATATTCTACATTATAAATAGTGGTCGTACCTTCAGCCATCAAGCCGGCAGTGACTAGGCAAGCGCCTGCCCGTAAATCAGAGGCGACTACTTCTGCACCGTGCAATTGATTTGGACCATTTAAAATAATCATATTGCCTTCAACCGAAGCATCAGCCCCCATCCGCACTAACTCAGGGATATGCTTATTTCGTTGAGCATAAATCGTATCAATAATTTCACCAGTTCCTTGCGCTTTTAAAAGTAATGGCGTTAACGGTTGTTGCAAGTCTGTGGCAAAACCAGGATACGGATAGGTTTTCACCGTCGTCATTTTCAGATCATGTGACGGATGAACTTCAATCATGTCTTCTTCAATTGTCATCTTAACGCCCATTTCTTGCAATTTCGCAATGAAGCTTTCTAAATGCTCATAAATAACATTTCGAACCTTGATTCCTTCACCCATAGCTGCTGCCATAGCTAAATAAGTCCCAGCTTCAATTCGATCTGGAATAATCGAGTGACGACAGCCATGTAATTCTTCGACACCTTCAATCCGAATAACGTCCGTTCCAGCTCCTCGAACTTTTGCACCCATGTTATTTAATAATGTAGCAATATCAATAATTTCTGGCTCACGCGCAGCATTTTCAATAATCGTTTTGCCTTTGGCTTTAACTGCGGCTAACATGACATTGATTGTAGCGCCAATAGATACCATATCCATAAAAATTCGGGTTCCTTGTAAGCCAGCTTCGTCTGTTCTCAAGTACATCGCCCCATGTTCGTTGGTTACATGAGCGCCTAATGCTTCAAATCCTTTGATATGTAAATCAATTGGACGAGGTCCTAAGTAACAACCGCCAGGTAAGCCGACAACGCCTTCCCCAAATCGACCAAGAAGTGAGCCCATAAAATAATAGGATGCACGTAAGCTATTGATTTTTCCTTTTGGCATAGGCACAGAAACAACTTCTGTTGGGTCAATAATTAATGTATTATTTTCAAAAGTAATTTTAGCACCCATAATTTCTAAAATTTCAATTAATGAGTGAACATCCTGAATGTCAGGAACGCCATCTAAAGTCACGGGCGAATCTGCTAAAATAGCAGCTGGAATTAAAGCGACCACACTATTTTTGGCGCCGCTAATGGTTACTTCGCCCTTTAATGGACGATTCCCATTGATTACGATTTTTTTCATTTATATTCTCACCTATCTATAATATACGTTTTCTAAATAAACTACCCAATCATTCTATCATAATCAAGCTTAAGAAAAAAGAAAACTTCTCAGGTATTTTAATAGAATGAAAAAATAACAAAAAATAAAAAAGACAGCCACGTGCTGTGGCTGTCTTTAACGTAACTAGTTGATTAAGCTTTGTTAGCTGAACCGAACCAATCAATGTGTTCTTCTGCATCTTTGATGATTGCAGCTTTACCTGGTGCTAATAATTTACGAGGGTCAAATCCTTTACCTTCTAAATCTTTACCAGCTTCAATATATTCGCGCGTTGCTTTAGCGAATGATAATTGGAATTCTGTATTTACGTTAACTTTTGAGATACCCATTGAAATTGCTTTTTCAATTTGTTCTTGAGGAATACCAGAACCTCCGTGTAATACTAGAGGTACATCAGAACCGACAGCTTCAGCAATTGCTTGTAAGTGATCAAATGCTAAACCTTTCCAGTTTTCTGGATATTGACCATGGATGTTACCGATACCACATGCTAAGTAGTCAATACCTGTAGCAACCATTTGTTTACATTCTTCGATATCAGCTAATTCGCCAGTACCGATGATTCCGTCTTCTTCACCACCGATTGAACCAACTTCACATTCAACAGAAATACCTTTAGCGTGAGCTTTTTCAACTACATCTTTCGCTAATTTTAAGTTTTCTTCGAATGGTAAGTGAGAACCATCAAACATGATTGAAGTATAGCCAACTTCGATACATTCTAAAGCAGCTTCGTAGTCACCGTGGTCTAAGTGAATTGCTACTGGAACTGTGATATTCATTGAGTCTACTAAATTAGTAATCATGTCTTTAGCTACTTTGTAGCCGCCCATGTATTTAGCAGCGCCCATTGATGTTTGGATTAGAACTGGTGCTTTTTTAGCTTCTGCTGCTTCTAAAATCGCTTGTGTCCATTCTAAGTTATTTGTGTTATAGCCACCTACTGCATAGCCGCCTTTACGTGCTGCTTTTAAGAATTCTGCTCCTGATACTACTGGCATAAAAAATTCCTCCTAAGTTTTTAAAAACTTTATTTGTTAGGTGTTCCCTAACCAACGGTTCTATTTTAGCAGAATTCCTGACACTTTTCTAGTAAAATTCCCTTTTTCAGAAAATTTTTGTCTATTCTTTCACATAACCTTCATTTTTATAAAAAAACCTCCAGTTTTCCCGTTATCACTTTGGGATCTGAAGGCCGACTTGCTATTTTAATTTTTTCTTTGGTGGATAACGTTTCACCTTGTAAGATTGAAGCTCAGGAAATGTTCCTGTACTATGAAAAATCCGTTGTTCATCTTCATTGGCAAAACGCCCTAAAACCGATTGTGTTGGTAAAATATTTACAAAGGCATTCTCATCGATACTGTAAACTGCTTGTTCTAAATCATAGAGTTCGTAGCGAGTAATGACCATCATAATCATCCGACCTTCTGCACCTGAATAGCCGCCGATTGAAGGCAACAAGGTCATGCCACGAGCGATTTGTTGAGAAACTTCTAAGGCAACGGCTTCTGGTCTCGTGGTGACAATCATTGCTGTGACTTTTTGGTGACTGGTATGAATCATGTCGACCACCTGACTCAAACAGTAAATAGAAATAATAGTATACAACGCACTTTCCCAGTTAAATACAAAACCAGCCAACAGCACAATAATACCATTTAATAAGAACATAAAATTACCAACGGTTTTCCCTGTTGTTTTTGAAAGAATCAGTGAAATAATGTCCATGCCGCCAGTGTTAAAGCCCATTTTCAATGAAAGCCCTGCGCCAACGCCGACTAAGACACCACCCATAATTGCGTTCATCAAAGGATTCGTTGTGACTGTTACGATTGGCACAAACATAGTGACAACGGAAATGCCAATAACATTGATGAAACTAAGAATCGTTGATTGTTTCCCTAATTTTACAAACCCTAGAATGAAGACGGGAATGTTTAAAAATAAAATGAAGATCCCTGTATTAATATGGATTCCTAAATTTGTATATAATAATGTAGCAATGATTTGCGCAATTCCGTTCATCCCTGCCGAAAAAACTTTTGCCGGAATCAAAAAGAAATTCAAACCGACCGCAGAAGTCAAAGCGGTTATCGCCATCACTGCTATTTTTTTTATCGATTCATTCCTTTGGTAAGTACTAACCAATCGACTCATTTTTCTTCGCTCCTTCGCTATTCTTCTGACTTAGAATAACAGGTTCTATCCTAAAAGAAAAGGGGCTAAAAGCGAACATTGAAAAAAATTTTTTTTGCAACGTTTCCATGAAAGAATGCGGGAAGATATCCCTAAAAACTGATCTTCTTATTTCTCTATTCAAAATGATTCTAGCCTAACCTTTTTTACTATTTCATGATATGATGAAGCAAAGAATATTTTAGGAGGTTTTTACATGGCTGCAAAAGAAGCAAGTTTTGATGTAGTTTCAGAGGTCAATATGGAGGAAGTCAAAAACGCAATTCAAATTGCCTTAAAAGAATTGAAAAATCGTTTTGACTTTAAAGGGTCAATTGCTGATATTAAATTGGAAAACGATAAACTAGTAGTCGTAGCTGAAGATGATTATAAAGTCGAGCAAGTGAAGGATATTTTATTTGGAAAATTAGTCAAACGCAATGTTCCGATTAAAAATATTCATTTCTCAGAAAGTGAAAAAGCCTTAGGCGGTACTGCTCGCCAATATGGTGATTTAATCAGTGGTATTGATAAAGAAAATGCGAAAAAAATCAACACAGCTATCAAAAACTCTGGTATTAAAGTTAAGTCACAAATCCAAGAAGACAAAATTCGGGTAACTGGAAAAAGTCGGGATGATTTACAAAAAGTCATGGCTCTTTTACGAGAATTAGATTTACCAATGGCTCTTGAGTTTAATAATTATCGCTAAAAAAATCCTTCAACTGTTCATTAACAGTTGAAGGATTTTTTAGTTTTGGTACCGGCCATTCTTGATTATTCAATAAAACGATTGGTCGGCGTTGAATTTTTTCTGAAAAAGCGGCAATTGCTTTGAAGACCTTTGGCATAAAATAAAACGCATTTAATTCTTCTAAATCCAGTTCTTCTTCTGCCGCAAACGCGACACAAACTTCTTGTTCTGAAAGCATAATTTCAATTTTCTTTAAAAATTGAAGTTGCCGCATTCCCGGTACGAAATAACCAGCCTTTGCAACACGAGAGGTTGTAATATCTAACTTATCACTAATGATTAGCGCTAGTGTCATTAACTCTTCCGAATCAAAGCCATTACTATGATTTTCTATAGAAGATAAAATTTCTTCTTGATAAGGCAAACAAATCTTTTGCTTACGAAAATATGCTTCTGCAAATTGTTTCCCACGAAGTGCATGTCCTGCTTTTCCTTGTAGCGCACCCACATCATGGAGCAGTGCCGCAATTTTTGCCGCCTCTAAATACTCCTCTGAAACAGCAAGTTGTTTCAAAATCATTTCCGTCATGGCTACGACATTGTTTACATGAAACCAATTATGGTATGCCCACCCAGCTTCTTCATCTTCCATTTGACCAATTGCATCATAAATTTGTCGAATTTCAGTATCTTGATGAATGCGTTCAAACAGCTTCATTTATTTTCTCCTTAAAATTAGTTACTGTTCCAAAAATTCTTTTAACTCTGCAGGATTTTTTTCGCTGTTTAAACCAACAATTAAACGAATCCGCGCTTTCGGTCCGTTTAAGCCACGAGCAAAAACAACCCCCATTTTTTTCAAGCCAACGCCACCACCAGCATAATCATAGATATCTTCAGCAATGCCATTGGAACAACGAGAAACTAAAACGACTGGAATCCCGTTGTCTAGCATCTTTTGTAATGCTGGGAGCGTTTCTGGCGGTAAATTGCCCGCACCTAGCGCTTCAATTACTAACCCATCCGTTTCTGGGGTGTTTAATAATTCAAACATCCGTTCACCCATCCCCGCATAGGCCTTCACTACGTGAACATTTCCTTTCACAGAAGAAACATCGCAAACTTCTTGCGGTAAGACCTCTTTCGCAAAAAAAGCACGTTCTTTCGCAATGGTTCCTATTGGTCCAAAAGTTGGCGTCCGAAACGTCGCTACGTTCGTTGTATGTGTTTTTGTCACATAACGCGCCGTATGAATTTCATCATTCATCACGACTAAAACACCTTTATCGTACGATTCGTCTGAACAAGCAGTCCAAATAGCACTGATGAAATTATACAAGCCATCACTACCGATTTCGTTACTTGACCGCATTGCTCCTGTTAAAACAATGGGGATTTTTTTCTCTAAGGTTATATCTAAAAAATAAGCAGTTTCTTCTAATGTATCTGTTCCATGCGTAATAACCACGCCATCAATTGGTTCAGAATAAGCTTTTTGAATCCGTTCTTTTAATTGAAACATCCGTTCTAAGGTCATGTGTGGTGAGGGAATATTAAAAATATCTTCAACAACTAAATGAACCTTGCCAGAAAATAATGCTTCTTGTTCCATCAACGGATTTTTTTCATTCGGGGCAACACTTCCTCCTGCTACTTTCGACATGGAAATGGTCCCACCTGTATGAAGGACTAAAATGGTCTTCATTTGTTTCCTCCTTTGTTTTCTTTATTTTTTAACCAAAATTGTTTCACTTGTTGAATGAGTTGTTCATTGGTGTTTGCCTTTCGATGCGCCAACCAATGCGGCGGAAAGAAACGCTGGACACTTGGTAATTCAAATCGTTCGTCTAATAACAACACAAAGCCTTTATCTTGCGCATCTCGAATGACACGTCCAGCCGCTTGCAAGACTTTATTCATGCCAGGAATTTGATACGCAAATTGAAACCCTTGCCCTCGCTCTTCTTGATAAAAAGTGCGAATCAGTTCTTGCTCTGGGTTCATTTGTGGTAGCCCGACACTAACAATTATCGTACCAATCAATCGGGTACCTTTCAAGTCAATTCCTTCTGAAAATATACCACCTAAAACACAAAAACCGATGAAAGTTTCTTGAGGATTCTCTTTAAATTCAGCTAAAAATGCTTCTCGCTCTTTTTCGTTTAAGTCCGTTCCCTGAATTTGAGTTTTTACTTGCGGGTAACGTTGGCTAAATACTTGATAGACATCATCCATATAGGCGTAGGAAGGAAAGAAAATTAAATAATTACCTGTTTTTGTTTCACTTAACTTCCCTAAAAGTTCACTAATCTGTGGATAACTTTTTTCACGGTTTTTATAGGTTGTTTGAAGATGACTACCAATCATCAACAATTGATTTTCTTCCGGAAAAGGATACGGAATCCGATAACGTAGGCTTTCTTCACCTCCACCAAGCACTTCTTGATAATAATTCAGAGGTGTTAAACTTGCCGAAAATAAGATACTCGCTTTCCCTTTATCTAATCGTTGTGACAATAAATAAGCCGGATCGACACAAAATTGTTTCACAACGCAGTCATAGTTTCGCAAAGAAATAGACGTATAAAAGCCGTTGTCGTAATACTCGCTGATTCGAAGATAACTTAAACAATCAAAATAAAAACTGAGAATCGACGCCAATTCCTCAATGTGTTGCTTTTCTGGCAACCATTCTGCAATTACTTCTGTTAATCGATGTATCTGTTTAACTAATGAATCAATTGGCGCACGTTGGGCAAAAAAATCCGTGTCTTTTTCTTCACAGATTGCTTCAATATCATCAAACGTAGTTAAGACTTTTTGACAAGCTCTTTTTAATTGAACAGATTCTTTTTGCAATCTTTTTTGAATTTGCAAAACCGCATTTCTAGAAATAGCGGCCGAATACATCTCCCGTGAACGATTAACCAAATTATGGGTTTCATCCACTAAAAAAATATTCTCTTCTGCACTTTGGGGTTCTTCAAAGAAGCGCCGTAAATAAACCGTTGGATCAAATAGATAATTGTAATCGCCAATAATTAAATCACACCAAAGACTTGCATCTAGCGACAACTCGAATGGACACAATTGGTGCTTTTGTGCATACCGTTCAATAACCTCTCTCGTTAAATGATTTTCATGTTGCAATAAATCCCACAGTCCCTCATTTAAACGATCATAATAGCCGTCAGCAAACGGGCAATGTTCTGGTGTACAATTTCGTTCAGTTAAAAAACAAATTTTATCTTTTGCTGTTAACGTAATACTCTTAGTTTGCGCTTGTTTTTCGGACAGCGCTTTGACGGCATCTTCAGCCACTTGCCGCGTAATGGTCTTAGCTGTTAAATAAAAAATCCGTTCGCCTTCTTCTTCACCAATTGCTTTCATCGCTGGAAAAAGAGTGGACATTGTCTTGCCTGTTCCAGTTGGTGCTTCCACGAAGAGCCGCTGTTTACTAAGAATTGTTTTATAGACGGCTACCGCCAATTCTCGTTGCCCTTTGCGATACTCCCCGTAAGGAAAACTAAGATTTTTTAATGATTTATTTCTCAAAATACGCCATTCTTCTTTAAAAATTACCCACTGTTCATAGCGCTTCATCAAATCAGTAAAAAACTCCGCTAATGCAGCTTCTGTAAAATGGCGTTCTTGTCGTGTGATTTGTTTTGTGGTGGTCTGATAATAAGTGAGTTGAAGCGTTATTTCAGAAAGTTGTTCTTGTTGGCAATACATGTGACCATAACACATCGCTTGATACCAAAACAATTCGACCTTTTCTGGCGGCAATTCTTCAAACGCTGGTTCGGATGTTTTAATTTCATCAATGACCACTTGCCCAGTTTCTTTCACAAAAATGCCGTCTGCACGACCTTCTACACAATAATTATGGCCATTTAAAGGCACCTCAATTTTTAAAGATACTTCCTTTTGATAAAGGCTCCCCGCTTCCTTTTGCAACATTCGATGAAGGCGACTACCTTCTTGTGGTGTATGTTCACTCACATGGCGAGAATCGATACTTCCCCGCCTTAAAATAAATTCGACCACTTGACGCACCGCAATTTTTCTCGTTGATTTCACGTAATCCCACCTATCTGCCTCCCTATTATAGAACATACATTCGCTAAACAAAAGCAAAAAATCCAAAACGAACACAATCATGCGTTCATTCTGGATTTCTCTTTAGATTATCAACAATTAAAAACAACTTGTTTCTTCTAACTGTTTGGTTTCTTTTCCATTTGCTTTTGCCACGACCAATTGCGCCATTTGTTTAAACGAATTATTTAAACCAATGCCGCCCTTTTTGGGCATCTTCACAATCGGTACTTGCTGATAATAGTGACTAACTGCTGGATTTTCTTCTGCCATCGCTGCAATTGCAGGAATGCCTGCAGCATTAAACTTACAAGCTAGACGAGCAGCCATTTCTCCAAAATTAGGATAATGCATGGCTGGTCCGCAAAGAACCGCATCGGCATGAAACTTTTTTGCAAAGCCAATAAATTTCTTTGCTACCTCTTCCTCGTTTTCCAAATAATATTGGTCACCACAATAAAGTGTCGCAACAATTTCCGCTCCTTGCTTCTGTAAAAATGGTAGCAATGTTACCCCTGGACCTAAGGGAGCTTTTTTACCACTTGGTTTCAGCTGAGCTTGTTCATCACTGCCAAATCCTGCTAAACTGTGGTTTAAGACTAAAAGGATTTTTTTCATGCCTATTTCCTCCTTATTTATAAATCATCGAAGTCAAAGGAATCAAAATCAATTTCTTCACTCTCTTCTTCTTGTGCTTTCCATTCTTCACGTAAATATTGGTCATCCATAACTCGAATAAAAGGATAATAAATGAACATTCCTAGTACCAATAAGAGAGCTTGCAGAATTGATCCTTGCCAACCGCTGACTAAAAATCCTGAGATAATTGGCGGGGTCGTCCACGGCAATTGAATACCATTCGTCAATGGAACTAAGCCCCAATCCATAGCAAAATAGGCAATAATAATATTAATTGCGGGTACTAAGACAAATGGAATTAAAAGGATTGGATTTAAAACAATTGGTAACC
Organism: Enterococcus sp. DIV0183; assembly: GCF_050541505.1. Lineage (NCBI taxonomy): Bacteria > Bacillati > Bacillota > Bacilli > Lactobacillales > Enterococcaceae > Enterococcus > Enterococcus sp. DIV0183. Next base: position 988,510 of record NZ_CP172932.1, on the reverse strand, counting down.
CAAAAATGATTGGTTCGTTAATCCCAAAAACACCAGGAATTAGTGAAAGTTGCGAAAGCTTTTTAATTCGTTGACTTTTACAGAATAAGACCATCACAATGATTAATGAGAGTGTGGAACCGGCGCCACCAAATGTTGCAAACATATCTTGAAATTGTCCAGTGATGATGTTGGGAATTTCATGACCGTCTTTAAATGCTTGTAAATTTTCAACAGACAATGCCCGCAAAACAGGATTAAAGACTGCGCCAACCACACTACCTCCGTTAATGCCAAAGAACCAAAAGAAGTGTAAAAATAAATAAGCAATGCTCATTGCACCTAAGGTATTACCAAGACTCAATAAGGGCGTTTGTAGAAATTCAAAAATAACATCTTGTAAATTACCATAAGGAGTTAAAGCAGCCAGCCAATTGACTAAAAACATGAGAGTAACAACTAAAAAACTCGGAATCAGGGCCTCAAAAGACTTAACCACTGTTGGTGGCACTCCTTCTGGCATTTTTATTGTCCACCCTTTACGAACAATGGCCACAAATAAACGAGTCGCAATTAATGCGACAATCATTCCTAAAAACAAGCCACTGGAACCCATCCATTTTAAAGGTAAACTAGTAACTTCATAAACCTTTGAACTATTTTCCGGTGTAAATAATGTTTGATAAGGCGTTACAATAAAAAATGAAACCAATGCGATAATTCCTGCTTGCATTGCATCCACATTGAATTGTTTTCCTAAACTATAGGCAATACCGACAACGGCCAGAATAGTCATTACATCAAAACTAGCACTAGCTGGAACAGACATCATTGTCGCCCAGTCTTTACCAAGCAAATGAGACATCCAAGTATCCCATTGTGGCAAAGGAAAATTAGCAATTAATAAGAAGACCGAACCAACAATCAACAAGGGCGTTGATAAAAGGAAGCCATCACGAATCGCTACTAAATACTTATTTTCTCCTATCACTTTTGCCAAAGGGGTCAATACGCGCTCTAACCAATCCAAAAATTTTTGCACGGTCGTCACTCCTATCTATTATTTTTTATTTTGCTTAATTAACCGCAGCGCTTCTTTCAATGCTTTTTCGCCATCCATCATGCCGTAAATTTCTGGCGCAATTGCAGCGACAGGAATCCCTTGAGGAGCAAATTGTTCTTTTGTTTTTTCTAATAAAAAACGGACTTGTGGTCCTAATAAAATAGCAACAGGCTTCTCTGCTTCAACCACTTCTTGTGCTCTTGCAATAGGAAAAGCAGTAATCATTAAAGGCATTTGATGTTTTTCCACCACTTCCATCATTTTATTCACCATAATACTTGTAGACATCCCTGCATCACAAAAAAGATAAATTTGTTTTTTACTCATGTTCCTTCACTCTCCTCATTTATTCAATTGGTGCTTTGATTCTTTTTTCATAGGCCGCTAACCATTCTTGTGAAATCGGCTGAATCTCTGTGGTATGATTCTTGCCTGGATTTGCAATATAGATTTCTGGTTGCTGCATATCAGTACCAACCGTAAAAGTAAATTCCACATTCGTAGCTACGCCCCAGTCTCCCTGTTTGTTCATGGCCACTAGTGAAAAAGCTCCTGCTTTCCCATAACGTTGGGTCAATTTTTCATGAAAAGCATAGACGGCTTGATCACATGCTTGTTGTGGCGAGCGCCCTTCCCCCATTAAACGAACGATTTCATAAGAAAGACAGCCTTTCATTAAATCTTCACCTAAGCCTGTAGCCGCAGCACCACCAATTTCGCTATCAACATAAAAACCAGAACCTGACAGTGGTGAATCGCCAACACGTCCTGCTTTTTTCATGAAGAGTCCCGAACTGGAAGTGCCAGCTGCCATTGATCCTGTTTGGTCTAACGTAATAGCGCCGACAGTATCATGCCCATCATAGGGGTTCAACTGATTTTCCTGAATTTCTTTTAAACGCTTTTGCCACCATTGATTAGCGCGTTCTGTCAACATATTCTTTCTTTCAAAACCGTGCAACATTGAATATTTCGTTGCACCTGCGCCAACACGAAAACTATTAAACTTCTCTTTACTTAATGCTTTAGCCACTGAAATCGGATTTTTAACATCTGTAATTCCCGCCACAGCACCAATTGCAAATGTGTCTCCATCCATATAGGCAGCATCCATTTCTAAAATCCCTTCCTCATTAGGTAAACCGCCGTAGCCCACTGACTTATAAAAAGGATAGTCTTCTACTTCTTTAATTAATTGTTCCACGGCCGTGCCTGCAGCACCTCCTTGTTGTAATTCTTCTGTAGCTTTTAGTAACCCATCATGTGCCATCCGCCATGTCGCAATTGCACCCCAAGTCATTTTCCATCCGCCCTTTCGTTAACGCTTACATTTCTCCACCATTATAAACTAGTATATACTGTTTTGTATATACTGAAAATGAAATTTTATACAGAAAAATAGAAGATACACGTATGCGACCTCTACGAAACACATTGGCTTCTTCTCATACGTGTATCTTCTATTGGTTTTATGCTTCTGTTAATGCAATCATCGCTTGCATATAGATTTCCAGATTAAGCAGTAAATCTTTTTCATCCATATATTCATCTTGGTTATGCGCAATGCCTTTTTGACCAGGAAATGATGGACCAAAAGCAACGATATTCGGCATAAAGCGAGCATACGTAGCACCTGTAGTTGTGACTGGCGTCCCATCTAAGCCAGTAATTTGTTCATAAACCTTGGTTAATTTTTGAACATTGCGCTCATCTTTTGGAAACAGCGTACTAGGGAGGCGGCGGATGACGGTCACTTCACTTTCTGGAAATAGTGCCTTCGTTAGCTGCGTGGTTACTTCGTTTTCTGTAATAGAAACAGTATAACGCACGGCCAATGATAACACCAATTGCTGTCCTCTTTTTTCCAACGCATAGGGCGTTAAAATCAATTGCCCACTATCCTGATCCTTAAAGTCCAGAGCTACTCCTTCGCCATAGTGCTTTTCGTGAAAACTAGCGGTTAACCAGTCGAAATACTGTAATAAATTTCCTTTGACTAACTGTTCCTCGCTAATTTTCTGTGCCAATAAAGTAATCGCGTTCTTGCCTAGTTCTGGCGCATTGGAAGGAGCACGTTTTCCCGTGATTGCTGTTGTTTTTCCCGCAATCACCACACTTAATTGATCAGGTACGTGGTCTTTTGCTTGATCACCTATAATCTGACCAATTTGTTCACTTGAATCATCTGGGATGGTCGTTGTGATCTCATAATTAACAATCCCTCGCTCCCCATAAACTACTGGATATTTACAATCTGGAGTAAATCCAAAAACGGGTGCGTTTTCCTTCTCTAAATATAAGGGGATATCTCCACTCCCACTTTCTTCATCCGTGCCAAACATTAAGCGAATGGTTTTCTTTGGTTGGTAACCAAGTTCTTTCAGTAATTTCATTCCATACAGGCAAGCCAAGATAGGACCTTTATTATCTAGAATTCCTCTACCATACAAACGTTGATTTTTTTTCGTTAATTGAAAGGGCGGCACTGACCAACCAGAACCTTCTGGTACTACATCTAAATGACCAATAATTCCCAGATATTCTTCCGCTGTTCCCCATTGCGCATAGCCAACTGCGTCATTGACAATCCCAGTTTGAAAACCATAACGCTCTGCAAGTTTCAGCGTTTCTTCCAAGGCTCTTTTCGGTCCTTCGCCAAAAGGTGCCTCTTTTTTAGGCGACCCTTTCACACTTCGAATCGCGATAATTTTGTTTAAGTCTTCATAAAATAAATCTTTTTGAGCGGCTATTTCTTCTTTGATCTTCATTCGTTCCAAGAACCTCCTAGCTCCACTTGGTTGTTTTCAGACGGGCTATAGCGGGTCAGTGTGTTTTTAAACGTGTACCGATCTGCTCGATATAAAGAGACATCATATAAAATAGGAGTTGCATCAAGCGCATAGGTGATAGAGTGGACTTGTAAAAGTGGTTGGCCCACAGGAACATTCAATAATTCTGAAATTTCCGCTTCAACTAAGATTGCTTCAATTTCTTGATGCGAATAAGCAATCTCGACGTTCTTCTCGATTAAGCAGAAAAGAGAGCCCTCGAAGTCTTGCTTCGTATGGCCTTGTACGTATGCCTGTGGCAAATAAATTTTTTCAACTGTCATTGGTTCGCCGTCTAACATTCGGCGGCGAATCAGTTCATAAATTGCCTCATTTTTGCCTACTTGGAGCGCCTCCCGAATTTTCTCAGCGGGATGTACTACTTCTTCAAAGGAAATGACTTCTGTCTGGCTTTTTTTCCCGTAAGCTTTGGCTGCCTCAGTAAAACCTTGTAAGCCAGCGCGACCACTTTGAATTTTCGCTTGCGACATCACATAACTACCTTTACCATGTCGTTTTACCAAAATATTTTTGCGGATCAAATCATCAATCGCTTTACGGATGGTCAAGCGACTGCAGTTATATTCTTTAGCTAAATCATATTCTGAAGGTAATTTTTGTGCACTTACATACAGACCGTCTCGAATCTTCTTTTCAATTTCTGCAGAAATTTGCTTAAATTTGGGTGCATTTTCTGTCATTTCATCGCCTATCTTTCTTCAAAAAAATAAATTTTCTAGTATATACCACACTATCTATACTAAATCAATTTTTAAGAAACCGCAATCATTTGTTGCGTTTCTTAAAAATCAAAAAAAGAAAGCGAGCCACAAGTCGGTTGGACTTGTGGCTCGCTTTTTTAGGAAAAAATGTGTTATTTCCCTTTCATCCGTTCTTTGCCTTCTTGACACATATAGAGTAGCGGACAGGCTTCACATTTAGGCGCTCTTGCTAGGCAGTGATAACGCCCAAAGAAAATCATGGTATGGTGCGTTTTCACCCAGAGTTCTTTCGGAACTTTACGCATTAAGGTTTGCTCAACTTCAGTAACATTCGCATTTAGCTTACAAATTCTAAGGCGCTTGGACACTCGTTCCACATGTGTATCTACTGCAAAAGCCGGTTCGCCGAAAGCATCTCCCATTACTACATTGGCTGTTTTTCTCCCCACGCCAGGTAAACTGACCAGTTCATCTCTGGTTTGCGGAACTTCTCCATTGAAACGTTCTAAAAGTTGTTGTGCGCACGCTTTAATATTTTTTGCTTTATTGCGATATAAGCCAATGGTTTTTATTTTAGCAATAATCTCCTCCACCGGCGCAGCTGCTAAAGCTTCTGGTGTTGGAAAAGCTGCGAATAAACCAGGAGTCGCTTTATTTACCGATACATCGGTTGCTTGCGCACTTAAAATCACAGCAATTAATAATTCAAAAGGATTCTTATGTTTTAATTCACATTCTGCATTTGGAAACATCTCATACATAATTTCAATAGCTTCCATTGTTTTCTCTTTTGATAGCATGGCCCACCTCCTTTTTATTCACTGTCTTCTGGATTTAACCAATTGTGTAATGTAACCTTTGGTAACGATTCTTGTGTCTGACCTTGTTGTTCAATCTCATTTTGAATCATAGAATCTTTTCGTTTTTTCTGATCAGCAGCAACTTGTTCTTTGGTGGTAATATTTTTACGCTCCCACGCAAGTAAAATACGATCAATATATTTCAAACTATACGCCTGATTTAAAACAGCTTCTCGCAACGCTAACCGGATTAACTCAGGGGAATAATGGTCCGTGTTCAACCACTGACCAATCATTTCTAATTCAATGGGTGAAAGTGGACGTCCGAATTCTTTTTCAAAGCCTTGGTAAAGCTGTTTAATTTCATCTTCGTGGTTTGCGACAACTTGTTTTTCTTTGCTCGTTTGTAAAAATAATTGAATCTTTTGAAAAACAGGCAGTAAATCATACGTATCCATCATTTGACCTTTTTGGTTTTGTTGTGTTTCAATTCGAATAAATCCGCGAGAAACCAATTGATTTAATAACTTATAAATCGTATCTGGCGTTTTGCCCATCGTCTCTGCAATCGCCATTAAGTCTGGAAATAAATCGCCTGCATTTTGCGAACGAAAAAGTTGCAGTAAAAAGAGAAATTCATCATCTTTCAAACCAATTTTTTGGTAATGATCAAATAGTAAGTTTGAGATTGTTGTTTCACCAGCTTCTAAATATTCACGAATTGATAACATTGTTGTTGTCCACTTCCCCTTGCTTGTTTCACTTATTGCACATGATAAACATCAAAATAAATAGCTTTCATATAATCAATTAAATAACTAGGATTCAATTCTTCCCCCGTTGCATCATAAATTAATTGATTTGGTTTACGTGAAGCGCCGTACTGATGAATATGTTGTGTTAACCATTTACGGATATCAGAATAATCCTCCGAAGCTAAAATTTCATCAACAGATAATTCTTGTTTCATTGCGTGAAATAGTTGCGCGGCGTACATATAACCCAAGGCATAAGATGGGAAATAACCAAAGCTACCTCCAGACCAATGAACATCTTGAAGGACACCTTCTAAATCATTTTCAGGTGATACGCCTAAGTACTCTTGGTATTTTTCGTTCCACACTTTTGGCAAATCAGCGACTTCCAAAGAACCATTAAACAACATTTTTTCAATTTCATAACGAATAATGATATGCAAAGGATAGGTGAGACTATCGGAATCAATCCGAATCAAACTTGCTTTCGTTTCTTTTAAAGAAGCATAGAAATCTTCAAAAGCAATATCATCAAAAGTACCTTCTGCGCATTCTTGGAAAAACGGGTATTGTTTTTGCCAAAAAGCCCGGTTGCTACCAATGATAATTTCATTAAAGAGCGATTGTGATTCGTGAATCCCCATAGAGGCACCTTCGCTTAGCGGCGTAAAGTCAAATTTAGGATCAAAATTTTGTTCGTACATCCCATGACCCGCTTCATGAATCACACCAAATGTTGCCATTGAGAAATTATTTTCTTCCCAGCGCGTAGTAATCCGCGCATCATTTCGATTTAGAGCTGTCATAAATGGATGAACTGTATCATCTAATCGGCCTTTTGAAAAATCATAGCCTAATTGCTCAACCACACCAATCACAAAACGGCGTTGTTGTTCTTTGGTCATTTTTCTAGATAAAAAGTCAGTTCTAGGCGGCGTACCTTTTTCTGCTAAAACGGTCCGAATCTCTTGAATCCCTTGTTTTACTTGGTCGAATACTTGGTCTAGCTTCTCAACCGTCATCCCTGGTTCAAATTGATTTAATAACACATCATACGGAGTTTTTTCTTCTTTTTGCCAATAAGGAATGAACTCTTTTTGGAACGCAACGACCTTCGTTAAGGTTTCTTCTAACAAGCCGAAATCTTGTGCAGCGCGTGCTTTTAGCCAATCTGTATGTGCTTGGTTTAATACTTTAACATATTCTTGCATACGTTCAGCTGGAACATTTTTATTCAAAGCATATTCTTCTTTTACTTTTTCAAAAACCAGTTTCCCTAATTCAGATAATTCTTCAGGGCGTGTCTCAAAATAGGCCAATGCTTCTTGAATAACTGGGCCAATACTTCGTTCAAAATATAATCCGGTTAAATACCCTTCTACTTCTCCTCGAAAAGGACTACTTTTTTCTGGCATCCCAGTTGATGAATCCCAGTCTAATAATGTCAAGGCATTTTTTAGTAATTGAATTTCTTTCACTTCTTGTAAAAATACAGCTTCCTTCATTTTTTTACACCAGCTTTCTTAGTCTTCCCGTGGTTTTCTTGGTGGACGTGTTCCCCAGTATTGGAATAAATCTGTTCGTAAGGCTCCGTTGTAAAGCTTCCGTTTTTTAGTAGCTTTGGCACCATAATATTCTTCAAAAGCAAGATCACTCGTCAGTATATACTTGCTCCAAGTAGTTAACGGACGGAAAACATGGCCCATTTCTTTATACAAACGACGAACACTTTCCTCTTCTCCTAAACGCTCACCATAAGGCGGGTTAGCTACCATTACACCATATTCCTTCTCGGTTGTAAAATCTTTTAATGCCAATTGTTTAAAGGTAATTGAATCACCTAAACCAACTTCCTCAGCATTCGCCCGTGCGACTTCAATCATTCGTCCATCAACATCTGAACCACAGATATCTAATTCAACATCGTAGTCTGCCTTTGCCTCGGCTTCGTTACGTACTTTTTCAAAAATTGCTGGATCAACCCAATCCCATGTTTCACAAGTGAAACTACGATTAAAGCCAGGGGCAATGTTATGGCCAATTAACGCTGCTTCAATACAAATCGTTCCAGAACCACAAACTGGATCATAAAAAGGACGATCTTTGCGCCAATTGGTCAACATCACTAAAGCAGCTGCCATGTTTTCCTTAAGAGGTGCGCCCCCCTTTTCAATGCGATAGCCTCGTTTAAATAAACTTGGTCCAGTCGTGTCCAACGTCAACGTCACTTTATCTTTTAGCAGAGCCACTTCTAATTTAAACAAAGCTCCTGTTTCGGTTAAAGGCACCGTCGCTGGACGATGGTAAACTTCTCTTAAACGGTTAACAATGGCTTTTTTGGTGATGGCTTGGCAATCAGGAACACTATACAATTTTGACTTAATTGATTTACCTGCAACTGGAAATTCTGCATCTAAAGGCAAATAATCTTCCCAAGGAAGTGCTTTAACTTTTTCAAATAATTCATCAAAACTATAGGCGTTAAATTCGCCAACGACGATTTTAATCCGATCTGCTGTCCGTAGCCATAAATTGGCAGTAGCAATTGTTTCAACAGTGCCTTCAAAGACGGCCCGGCCATTTTCTACTTCACAGGGAATCCCTAAATCACGCAATTCTTTTCCAACTAATGCTTCTAAGCCACTAGCAGCCGTTGCAACAAGTTTGAATGTTTTTTCTTTCGTCATAAAAACTCCTTCTTGACTCTTTTTTATTGTCTGGAGCTAACAGTCCTGCCGACTACTGCTCCGCTTGTTTTTTATAATTGTCCGCTTTCTCTGAACTAAACGGTCCTGTCGCGGCCTCTTTAGAACAGACAGCTTACTACTTTTATCTCAGTTTCTTTATTTTAACATTTTTTTATTCTTTTCGTAAAAAAAGCCTTCACAACTACGTTGGAAGGTCTTCCTGAATTACTTGTAATTTTCTATAAGCCATGTTCTGTATCACCAATTCTTCAGGAAAAATTGGTGACGGTCATCATCTATCTGCAGAGTAAACTCTGCCTCTTCTACTCGTTCATTTCCTTTAGAAGAGCGCCCCTACCATTGTTTGGGTTGCTCGCTCGAGGGGTTTACCGCGTTCCACCGATGGAGTTTCCCACATCGCTTCGTCACTGTGGCACTTTCAAGGATACTTTGACATAGTCGAAACCTTAGTCATTTTTCCTGCCGTTACTCTAAAAGAGTACCTTAGCTTATGATTTCGCTAAGCACGAACACTACAAGCATCTCAGCTTGTGCGAGCATGGACTTTCCTCAGCTTGCAAAAGCAAACCGCGATCACCCGAAAATTACAAATCTGTTTAAACGAACAGCAAAAATTTACACACTACAACAAGTGTCCGCTATTCTAACAAATGCTTTTTGTTCCTCGTGAAAACTTGACTTAAATTGTCTTGTTAAAATTGACGTGTTTGTGCATTATCAACATCATGGTTCGCTGGTTCTGCAGTCATTGACGGTGCGGAGGGCGTTACAGGTGTTGAAGGTGTTTCATCTAACTTTTTACCAAAAACTTCACGCTCTAAGTTTGATAAACGTTTTAAAATATCAAAGTTGGTCACTGCTGCACTTTTTGGTACTTCTTGAGCAACACGAGGCGTTGGTTGGGCTTTTGATAATTGGTCTAATTTTGCCATTAAGCGGCTGTTTTCTTCTTGCAAGCTTAATAATTCTTTATTATAAGCTTCGTAGTCTTTAATGACATTGTCTAAAAATTCGTCTACTTCAATTGGGTCATACCCGTTCATCATTTTCGTTTTAAATTCTTTTTGTAAAATGTCTTTAGGACTATATACTAAATTTGCCATGTTTACACCTCATTTGTTTATTTACGATAGAAAATTTCATAGTTCCACAAATACTATTGTAACGAAAAATAGCTAGAAAATCAAACAGATTCTCTAATCAATCACCGAGTTTTGTAAATCATCCATTGTAATTAAGCGAATATCATAGGGTTCTCGTTCCGAAAAATGTTGTGCATCCTTTAAAAAATACTCCGTTTTGCCAGGGTACTCTTTGTCATAAATAAGTAAGCTGCCCCCAGAATGTTCCAAAAGAAATTTTGTATGCATTTTTAATTGTGCTGGCGATTGATAGGGCTGGTGACTTACTGAGTTGATATAATCAGCCAAACTTTCCGCTTTCGTTAACAGTTCTCGATTTTGTTCATTCCAATTATTGCCAAAGTCTTTAAATGGATAAAGCAAACCTAGCTGGATTTCTGGATATTCCGTTTTTAATTCCCCAACTACTTCAGCTGTCCAAAGTTCAACACCTAAATTGCCAGAAATCAAAATCCATTCTACTCCCGCTTCAATATAACTAGCTAACTCTTTTTTTAAGACATTTTTAATAACTGTGATTTTCGGGTCTTTTCCTTGAAATATCCCCAATTCAAAGCTGCGATAACCGGTGACATAGAGGGTTTTTATCATTTCCATAAGTCATCCCTTTTCTTTCAGGTCTTTTTTTTGGTATAATACAGGCTAGGAGTGTGATAAACGTGACGTTCCATTATCCTAACGGAATACCTTATAATCATCATGAAGCACAATCACCAAAAAAACAAGTAAAAAAGAAACGCCCCGTTGAATTTGGTAATCGTGGGATGGATTTCGAAGAAGCGATCAATCAAAGCAATCAATATTATCTATTGAATAAGCAAGCAGTCGTTCATAAGAAACCCACTCCTGTTCAAATTGTTAAAGTAGATTATCCCAAACGAAGTGCGGCTGTTATTAAGGAGGCCTACTTTAGACAAGCTTCAACGACTGATTATAACGGTGTATATCAAGGCCGTTACATAGATTTTGAAGCGAAAGAAACGAAAAATACCACGTCCTTTCCCTTTAAAAATTTTCATCAACATCAAATTGATCATATGGAACAATGTATAGCACAACAAGGGATTTGTTTTGTGCTATTATGGTTTTCAAGCTTAAAACGCTGCTTCTTTTTTAGTGGTGAAAATCTAATAACGCATTGGAAAAACCAAGCAGTTACTGGAAAAAAATCTATGCCGCTTGCACTCATCGAGAAAGAAGGAATTGAATTATCTTTTGGAATCGCACCGCGAATCCCTTATCTCGACGCAGTGGAACAATATATTCAGACACACTAGATTCATAAAGTTTTGAAAGTATAACAAAGGAGTTGCTATTTATGCCAACCGCAAATTCAGGCTCGCGAGCTGCTAGACATGCATCCAACACCTCATCGAAGTCGAGTTACAAGAAAAAGACACAACCGCCGAAAAAGAAAAAACGGCTTGTTTTAAAAATCTTTCTTGGCTTACTTATCGCTGGGATGGTCGCTTTTTTAGCAGGCGTTGGTCTTTTTTGGTTCTATGCACGACAAGCCCCAAAATTAGAAGATGACAAACTGAATGCGACAGTTTCATCGAAGCTTTACGATATTAATAATGAAATTTTTGAGGATTTAGGCGCAGAAAAGCGTGAATTAATTCAACCAAATGATGTGCCTCAATTATTAAAAGATGCCATTGTTTCTGTCGAAGACCGTCGTTTCTATAAACACATTGGTGTGGATCCGATTCGGATTATCGGTTCTGCCCTTTCAAATGTCAAAAATGGTGGATTACAAGGCGGAAGTACCTTAACCCAACAATTAATTAAATTGTCCTACTTCTCTACAAAAGAATCTGACCAAACCTTGAAACGGAAAGCACAAGAAGCATGGATGGCTGTTCGTTTAGAACGTGAAAAATCAAAAGAAGAAATTTTAACTTACTACATTAACAAAGTCTACATGGCGAATGGTTTTTATGGAATGGAAACAGCGGCTGAAAATTATTATGGTAAACATTTATCTGAACTTGATTTACCACAAACGGCCCTACTGGCAGGAATGCCACAAGCGCCAAACTCATACGATCCCTATACAAAGCCAGATACTGCTAAAGAACGCCGGGATGTTGTACTCTACACAATGTACGACAATAAAAAAATCTCGAAAGCAGAGTACGAAAAAGCTAAAGCTACCCCAATCGATGAAGGCTTAGTGCCATTAAAAGCCAGTGATGACAATCGAAAAGTCGTAGATAATTATGTCAAAGAAGTAATCAATGAAGTGAAAGCAAAAACTGGTAAAAATGTTTACACAGACGGACTAGATATCTACACAAACTTAGATATGAATGCCCAAAAACAACTTTACGATATTGTCAACAGTGATCAATACGTTGCGTTTCCAGATGATAAAATGCAAGTGGCTTCAACCGTTATTGATGTTGCCTCTGGACAAGTCCGCGCACAGATTGGTGGTCGTCACATTCCTGATGATGTGCAATTAGGAAACAATTTAGCTGTTAACACCCAACGTGATGTTGGTTCAACCGTGAAACCAATCATGGATTATGGTCCCGCAATTGAGAATTTAAATTATTCGACAGGTCGCCTCATGGTGGATAAACCAACGAAATATCCTGGTACCGACATTGATGTCTTCAACTCTGATTTAACATATCAAGGCGTCATTACTATGCGCCGTGCGATTATGGGTTCTCGTAACACGACCGCGGTCCAGACGTTTGATGAAGTTGGTAAAGAAAACATCATGCCTTTCATTAAAGGACTAGGAATTGACTATAAAAACTTAGAAGCCTCGAATGCCATTTCAAGTAACACAAGCGATGTAGATGGCGATAAATATGGAATTTCCTCATTGAAGTTAGCAGCAGCTTATGCGGCTTTCGCCAATAACGGGATATACAACAAACCGTATTACGTAAACAAAGTCGTTTTCAATGATGGAACTAGCGTTGATTATCAACCTGATGGTAAACGTGCGATGAAAGACTCTACCGCCTATATGATGACGGATATGTTAAAAGATGTTTTAAACGGCGGGACAGGATTTAACGGCGCCATTCCAGGCTTAATCCAAGCGGCCAAAACAGGGACTTCTAACTATACTGATGAAGATTTAGCACGAATGGGGACAACAGAAAAAGGAATTGCCCCGGATAGTACCTTTGTTGGTTATACAACACACTATGCCGTTTCTGTTTGGACTGGATACAATGATCGAAATACACCAATCTATCAAGAATACTATGGAATTGCCTCGGATGTTTATCGTGAAATAATGAGTTACTTGTCTCAAAATGTTTCAAACGATGACTGGGTGCAGCCAGACAGTGTTGTGCGGGTAGGTAATGAATTATACGTGAAAGATGCCTATGAGGTACCAAATGTACAAGTTTTACCAAGTACTACCTCTTCAGCACCACAGCCGGAATCTAGCAGTACGGTGGAATCCTCTTCCACAAAAGAAGCGGAAAGTTCATCAAGTTCTAGTTCAGAAAGTGCGCCTTCTTCCTCTGAAGCGCCACCATCAACCCAACAACCGGCAAGCTCTTCCTCAGCAGAGCAACCGGCAACATCGGAACAACCACCTGAACCATCAAGTTCTAGTTCACAAGAACCGCCGCAACCACCTGAAAGTAGTTCTAAACCAGATGAAAATAAAGCAGCATAAAAAGTACGGGGCTCATGATGAGCCCCGTACTTTTTTAGATTAAAAATGGACGAAGTGAACTGAATCACTTCGTCCATTTTTGCTTATTTACTTTCTTTATTTGCCAAAGCTGCACCAACAAATCCTTTGATTAAGCGTTGTGGGCGATTTGGACGAGAAATTAATTCTGGGTGGAATTGACAAGCCACAAAGAATTGTTTTTCAGGAATTTCAACAATCTCAACTAAACGATTATCTGGTGAAACTCCAGAGAAAACTAAGCCATTTTCTTCAAATAATTGACGATATTTGTTGTTAAATTCATAACGATGACGGTGACGTTCTTGGACAACATCTTCATTTCCGTATGCTGCCGCAGTTTTCGTTCCTTTTTTCAATTTACATGGATATAAACCTAAACGTAGTGTGCCACCTAAATTCTCAATGTTTTCTTGATCTGCCATTAAATCAATAATGTTATTTGTCACGTCAGGATTAGTTTCTGCAGAACCAGCATCTTCTAAGCCCACAACGTTACGACCAAATTCTACACAGGCCATTTGCATACCTAAGCAAATGCCAAGGAATGGTACGTCATTTTCGCGAGCAAAACGAATCGCTTCAATTTTTCCTTCAATTCCACGATCACCAAAACCACCAGGAACCAAAATACCATCTGCTGAACCAATTCTTTCAGCGACATTTTCAGCAGTTAATTCTTGTGAATCAACCCAATCAATTTCGATATCTGAATCAAAATCAAACCCAGCATGTTTTAATGCTTCTACAACAGAAATATAGGCATCTGGTAATTCAACATATTTACCAACCAGCGCAATTTTTGTTTTCTTTTTCAAGTTAAGAACTTTTTCTTCTAATGCACGCCACTCAGTCATGTCTGCAGCCGGTGCGTCCAATTTTAAATGATCACAAACAATTTGATCCATGTTTTGTGCTTGAAGTGCTAATGGAATGGAGTACAATGTTTCAACATCACGAGATTCAATTACCGCTTCTGGATTAACATCACAGAATTGTGCTAATTTGTTTTTAGTGTTTTGAGAAACAGGTAATTCTGTACGGACCACTAAAATATTTGGTTGAATCCCTAAACTTCTTAATTCTTTGACACTATGTTGTGTTGGTTTAGTTTTCATTTCACCAGCCGCTTTTAAGTAAGGAATCAAGGTTGTATGGATGTACATTACGTTGTCACTACCCATATCAGCTTTCATTTGACGCAATGCTTCTAGGAAAGGTAATGATTCGATGTCGCCGACAGTACCACCTACTTCTGTGATAATCACATCGGCATCCGTCATTTTCGCTGCACGCATGATTTTTTCTTTGATTTCATTGGTAATGTGTGGAATAACTTGCACTGTTGCACCTAAGTATTCCCCTTTACGTTCTTTACGTAAGACTTCTGAATAAATTTTTCCAGTGGTTACGTTTGAGTATTTATTTAAGTTAATATCAATAAAACGTTCATAGTGACCTAAGTCCAAATCTGTTTCGGCACCATCATCTGTGACAAAAACCTCTCCATGTTGGTAAGGACTCATTGTCCCCGGATCCACATTAATATATGGATCGAATTTTTGAATCGTTACTTTTAATCCACGATTTTTTAATAATCGTCCTAAAGATGCTGCGACAATCCCTTTTCCGATAGAAGAAACCACGCCACCTGTAACAAAGATGTATTTTGTCATAATAGTTAAAAACCCTTTCTTTGATAATATTTTGTAGAGAGAAGTAAAACAACTTTGAGACTCTTACGTTTCTCCAAATAAAAAAGAAACAAAAATAGAAAAGCTCCCTATCCATTACGAATAGGGAGCTTGTAAGTTCGTTCAAACTTCTGACCTTCTTAAAGGTGCCCAAGTAGTATAATACAAGCAAACGGACATCAGGTCAAGTACTTCTATTCAAGAAAATAATTTTTTCTATTTTCTCATTTTTCTTAAGCATTCAACTAAAAAGCTTGACTCCTTCTTAGGAATCAAGCTTTTTGGTTTCTTACTCTTCAGAATATTCGTCATCAAAATCGTCTTCATCTTCAACATCATCGTCATCAATGATCGTTAAATCTTCTTCGATTTGCGGAATATCTTCTTCATCATCGTCTGAATCTGCACCAATCTCTTGTAAGTCAGAGTTGTATGCTTTGATTTCTTCATCTTCATCTTCTTCATCATCGTACAAGATGTCTTCTTCATCATCATTTGTTAATTCAGCATCTTCTGGATCGTCATCGTTATAGTCAATTACATCTTCATCGTTTGGATTAGTGATGAAGGCATTTACTTTTTTACGTTTTCTACGACGTGGTGCATCTTCTTCGTCTTCTTCCAAGCCATGTGTAACTTCTTCATCGATTGAATCGATTGGATACCATGAACGTAAGCCCCAACGATTGTCTCCCAATGAGATAAAGCTACCGTCGATGTTTAAATCTGTATAAAATTGTGCTAATTGGTCACGAATTTCACTATCAGACTTGCCAAGATAATTTTGGATTTGGTTAACTAAATCAGAAAAATCCATTACATCTGCATGTTGTTCTAAAATAGCGTGTGCTACTTCAATCATGGATAATTCTTTTTTGTTTAACCCTTCAAATACATTAATTTCCAAGAGGTACACGTCCTTTCACAGTCTACTCCTTATCATACAAAAACATTGAAAAAAAATCAATTCTATTCTGCAATATTTATGCAGTAAATTCTAATTCTAAATGATATTCTCCGATTCGCTCTGTTTGAGAGTATAAATCATAATCAACTAAAATCTTACCAGACATTGGTTGATCTTTTAAACTAACACGCAAATTATGTGTAAACGTACTAATCTGTAGCAAGCCATAAGGGGTTCGATAACTTGTATCTAATTTTTCCTGATAGCCAAATCTTAAACGCATCCGTAATTCGCCGGCACGAATCAGCTGAACATGCCCGTCTGGTTCAATTTTAATGGTTACGGGGGTTGGTTCTGTATCCTCTAATAATTCTTCTTTGTAACGAATGTATAATGTATCACCCATTTTTACTAATTGACCTTCTAAGTCAAAGAAAAAATCTTTTTGTTCGTTGCCTTGTTGGACAATCGTTTTTAGTTGAATCGATACAGGAACGCCTGTTGATAAATCCATAATGGTCACTCCTTTTCCAAAATATAACTTTCTTATTGTTGACTTTTTCAATGTATTTGTCAACTAAAGTCAATTTTCCCTTGCTTATGTACCTTTTCTTATTGTATAAGCTCTTTTCACGGGTTGCAAGCATTTGTTTCATCTATTTAATAAGAAAACCGTTTACTATTTTAGAGAATTCCTTCAGAATTCGTTTATATAACATGCTTTTTTGCGTTTTTTGTATATAATATAAGAGAGAGTAAGAAAATAAACGTATTAAATGACGTAATTATAAATAGACAGGACGTTTTTTATGAGCACAACTTTTCCCCTTCACACTGAATCCTTTATGCTCCTTGATTCAGGTTGTTTAACAAACAGTGACTATTTTTTACCTTTTGCCTTGACCGATGTTTTAACCACTTTTTCAGGAATGCAGCACCAACCAATCATTCATTTCTGGCAATTGGATCAAGCAATGATTCTTGGCATGAAAGATACCCGTGTACCACATCTAAAAGAAGGCATCACTTCTCTGCAAGAAAACGATTATTCTGTAGTCGTTCGCAATGCCGGCGGTTTAGGGGTGATTGCCGATTCGGGTATTTTAAATGTTTCACTTATTTTACCAAATAATTCTGAACACAAATTAAGTATCGATGCGGCTTATGAATTAATGTGGGCTTGGCTCCGTCAGAGTTTTCCGGAGAAAGAGATTGACGCCTTTGAAATTACTACATCCTATTGTCCCGGTACTTATGATTTAAGTATTGGCGGTCAAAAGTTTGCTGGGATTGCCCAACGACGCGTCAAAGACGGTATTGCTGTCATGATTTACATCAGCGTTAACGGCAATCAACTTGCTCGTGGAGAAGTGGTTCGAGACTTTTACCTTGCTGGCTTACAAGAACAATTTGGTGAAAATGGCTATCCACCCGTTGATCCAACAGTGATGGCAAATTTAGAAACCCTGATTGAGACTCCATTAACAATAGACGCCGTAAAAACCCGTTTAATCGAAGCATTACCTCAACAATTTGAAAAATCTATTGATCCAAACTTAACCGAACCAATTATAACCTCAGAATGGTTCCAAACAAATTTAACTGTCCAGCTGGAAAAAATGGCGCAACGAAACGCCTTAATTAAAGGAGAGATCGTATGACGATTCCGTATAAAGAGCAACGATTACCAATCGAAAAAGTTTTCCGTGATCCCGTCCATAATTATATTCATGTCCAACACCAAGTGATTTTAGACCTTATTAATTCTGCTGAAGTGCAACGATTACGTCGCATTAAGCAACTAGGTACTTCTTCTTTTACGTTTCACGGTGCCGAACATAGTCGTTTTTCCCATTCTTTGGGTGTTTACGAAATTACACGTCGGATTTGTGAGATTTTCCAACGTAACTACTCTGTGGAACGATTAGGTGAAAACGGCTGGAATGACGACGAGCGCCTGATTACACTTTGCGCAGCTTTATTACATGATGTCGGTCATGGTCCTTATTCACATACATTCGAGCATATTTTTGATACAAACCATGAAGCAATCACGGTCCAAATCATCACCTCACCAGAAACGGAAGTCTATCAAATTTTAAACCGTGTTTCGGCAGATTTTCCTGAAAAAGTCGCCAGCGTTATTACTAAACAATACCCAAATCCTCAAGTGGTGCAAATGATTTCTAGTCAAATTGATGCCGATCGCATGGACTATCTGTTACGTGATGCATACTTTACAGGGACGGAATACGGAACTTTCGATTTAACTAGAATTTTACGTGTGATTCGACCCTACAAAGGAGGCATTGCCTTTGCTATGAATGGGATGCATGCGGTGGAAGACTATATCGTTAGTCGTTACCAAATGTATGTCCAAGTCTATTTCCACCCTGTTTCTCGCGGGATGGAAGTGATTCTTGATCATTTATTGCATCGGGCGAAAGAATTATTTGAAAACCCTGAATTTGACTATGATTTACAAGCCTCTCTGCTTGTACCATTCTTTAAAGGGGACTTCACCTTACAAGAATATTTAAAATTAGATGATGGCGTCCTCTCTACGTACTTTACACAATGGATGGATGTGCCTGATTCAATTCTAGGTGATTTAGCCAAACGTTTCCTTATGCGCAAGCCTCTGAAGTCAGCCACCTTTACGAACGAAAAAGAGAGCGCAGCAACGATTGCTTATTTAAAGGAATTGATTGAAAAAGTTGGTTTCAACCCTAAATATTATACTGCCATTAATTCAAGCTATGATTTACCTTACGATTTTTATCGTCCAAATAAAGACCGTCATCGTACACAAATTGAATTGATGCAAAAAGATGGCTCATTAGTGGAATTGGCAACGGTCAGTCCCCTAGTTGCAGCACTTGCTGGTCAGAGTCAAGGAGATGAACGTTTCTATTTCCCTAAAGAAATGCTTGACCAAGGAAATAAAAAACATTACGATTTATTTGATGAGACGTATCGTGAGTTTTCAAGTTACATTCATAATGGTGCGTTAGTTTTAAAAAAATAGGTTTTCTAGGAGGATTCTATGTCAATTAAGTTAGTTGCTATTGATATCGACGGAACATTGCTAAATTCACAACACAAGATTACCCCACGGGTCAAAGAAGCGCTCCAAAAAGCAAATGATCAAGGCGTTCGTATTGTTTTATGTACAGGCCGTCCTTTGCCAGGCGTGAAAGAACAATTGGATGAATTAGCCTTATATGGTGAAAATGATTTCGTGATTACCTACAACGGTTCGCTTGTCCAAGCAACCAAAGATAATGCGATTATTTCACGCTATACCTTGAGTTATGAGGATTTTTTAGAAATTGAAATGTATTCTCGTAAAGTCGGCGCTCACTTGCACACAATTGATGATTCTGCTATTTACACTGCCAATCGCAATATTGGTAAATATACGATTCACGAAGCATCTTTAGTGAACATGCCTTTGAAATATCGTACGGTGGATGAAATGACACCAGAGATGAACATTATTAAAATGATGATGATTGATGAGCCGGAAGTTTTAGATCCTGCCATTGCAAAATTACCATTACATTTTACCGAAAAATATACGACTGTTAAAAGTACGCCTTTTTACTATGAAATCATGAATAAAAATGCTAGCAAAGGCAATGCTCTAGCAAAATTGGCAGACCATTTAGGCTTAAATAAAGACGAAGTGATGGCCATTGGTGACAATGAAAATGACTTATCCATGATTGATTACGCTGGGATTGGTGTTGCGATGGGCAATGCGACAGAAAATGTTAAAACAATTGCCGATGTGCATACCACTAGTAATGACGAAGATGGTGTCGCTCAAATTATTGAAAAAATGGTTTTAATTTAAACATTCTTTTCAATAACAATAACCCTCAATCTAATCAACATAGATTGAGGGTTATTCGTTATTTTATGATGCTGCCGCTAGCCATTTTTCAACGGCCCAGCGGTGGCTTCCTCTTTTTAATAAACGGACTGCTTCTTCTGGTGCAACCCAGTGTAAAGTATTGGTCCTTTCTAAGGGTTCGCTAAGTTGCCGCCAAGTATTCGCTACATAAAAATATCCAGGATTATAATAGGCAGTTTGGCGATGGTTCGAATAAAAATATTCATCAGCTTCCCCTAAATAACGGCCAATTTCTACACTAATTCCTAATTCTTCTAGCACTTCTCGATGGATCGCTTCTTCTTTCGTTTCGGTGCCTTCAATTTCGCCTCCTGGTAAAAAATAAGCTCCATTTGGCGCTTGTACCAGAACCATTGTGTTATTTTCTGGCTTTGAAACAATAATGTATGCAGCATATCTTGTTTGATAGGTCAATGTCTCTTCTCTTTTTCCAAACGTTGGCGTTTTCATTGGCGCACCTCTTCTCTTTTCATCTATTTTACCTGAGAAATTCCTTTAGAACAAGTCAGAAACCAAGCGTTTTTCTCTACATTTCACGTTTATCTATGCTACTATTAACGTTGGAAATATAATTAAGTTTGAAAGGGAGTTTTTAACTATGAAAATGGCTCATACATGTGTGCGTGTAAAAGATTTAGAGGCATCATTAGATTTCTATCAAAAAGCCTTCAATTTTGAAGAAAGTCGCCGTCGTGATTTTCCAGAAAATAAATTTACTTTGGTTTATCTAACTTTACCAGGAGACGACTACGAACTAGAACTAACTTATAATTATGATCATGAAGCATACGATTTAGGAAACGGTTATGGTCATATCGCCATCAGTACAGATGATTTAGAAGGATTACACGAAAAACATCAAGCGGCTGGCTTAACTGTTACTGACTTAAAAGGCTTACCTGGAACTGCACCATCTTATTACTTTGTTGTCGACCCCGATGGTTATAAAATCGAAGTCATTCGTGAACGTTAAAAAGTTTCACTTGTTCACTTACTGAGCTTTTTGTGTTTGAGAGCTGTCCGAGACAAAACTTGTCTCGACTTCTTCTCAAACACTTTTTTCAAAAAAAGTGCTACAATAGAACGTATGAATTTATTGAGGATGTGATGTTATTATGACAAAAAAAATTATTGGAATCGCTGGCAATCAACTTTTGCAGGCAGCTGAAGTGTTTCACGGTAACCAAGTGACTTACACCCCACAAGGTTTTGTTAGCGCTGTTCAAGCCGCAGGTGGCGTTCCTCTCGTTTTGCCAATTGGCCCCAAAGAATTAGCCGCTACGTATATACAACAAATTGATAAACTACTTTTAGCAGGCGGTCAAGATGTTGCCCCTGAATTTTACGGACAAGAACCCCATATAAAATTAGAAGAAACGAATCGTGATCGTGACGAGTTTGAGTTAGCCCTAATTGAAGAAGCCTTAAAACAAAACAAACCTATTTTTGCGGTTTGCCGTGGAATGCAATTAGTCAATGTTGCTTTAGGTGGCACATTATATCAAGATTTATCGATGTATCCTCAATGGTCAGTTAAGCACGGACAACAACCCACTCAACCAATCTTTGCGACGCATCGTATTGATGTTGAACCAGACAGTCAATTATCAAACATATATGGTACAACTGGTCAAGTCAACTCGTACCATCACCAAGCACTACATACTTTAGGAAAAGATTTACGCGTTACTGCTTGGTCCTCTGATGGCCTTGCAGAAGCAGTGGAATCAACAAATGAACAGCAGCCTTTATTAGCTGTTCAATGGCATCCTGAACTAATGTACGCACGTGATGCCAAATCCCAAGCACTCTTTAACTACTTTGTTCAAAAATTATAGTAAAAACGGAGGGACGTCTTTCGCCCCTCCGTTTTTACTTGCTATCATACTTAAAAATCAAAATTATCTGGATCTGCACCAAAACGATGATCCTTATTTAACTGATTAATTGCGGTTATTTCTTCTGGTGTTAATTCAAAATCAAAGACAGCAAAATTTTCCTGAATTCTTTTTTCGTGAACAGATTTGGGAATCACGATAATATCATTTTGTAAGTGCCAACGAATAATCACTTGGGCCGCTGATTTACCATATTTTTCACCAATTTTCACTAGTACTGGTTCAGATAATAAATTACCTTGTCCTAGAGGAGACCAAGCCTCCACGGCAATCTTATTTTCGGCTAAATATTTTCGTAGCGGTTCTTGTGTTAACGTAGGATGTAATTCAATTTGATCCACCATTGGCACAACATTTGCTTCTGTTAATAAATCTTCCAAATGATGTTGATGAAAATTGGAAACGCCAATTGCTTTGGCACGACCACTTGCGTAAATTTCTTCTAATGCTTTCCATGATTCTTTATATTTACCAGCAACAGGCCAGTGAATTAAATATAAATCAACATAGTCTAGCCCTAATTTTTCTAAGCTTTTATCAAACGCTTTAATCGCATTTTCATAGCCTTGATCTTCATTCCATAATTTCGTCGTCACGAAAATTTCTTCGCGGGGAATACCCGATTGACGAATGCCTTCGCCCACCCCTACTTCGTTTTTATAAACGGCTGCCGTATCAATCAAGCGATAACCCGCTTCTAAAGCCCATTTTACTGAATTTGTTGCTTCTGAGCCATCTTCTACACGCCAAACACCTAAACCTAGGCGTGGCATTTCATTGCCGTTTGCTAATTTTTTTGTTTTATCCAAAGTCATGTGTTTCTTCAGTCCCTTCATTTTCATTACTTTTAGTATACTACGCATTCTTCTTTCACGAAACAATCACGACTTGTCAGGTCATTTTCTTTATTTTTAATAAGTAACGACGCCAATAAGTCAGCACTCCGATTAGTGCTACAACTACAATTGTTCGACCGCTAACGCTTCCAATCCACAGTTTAACTGCAAGTAACCAGATACAAAAGAGATAAACACAGGACCAATTAAAGGAAACTTTCAATGTACATGATTCCGCAATTTCGATTATCTGACTACTAAAAAAACGACTCCCTAATCGTAAAGCGACTGGATTATGGAAGATAAATGTTCGTCGCTTGTCAGCCGTCAAGCGAGTAGCACATCGCTCATCAATAAAAATTGTTACAGGTAATTTAGAAAGTAAATCATTTTTTGCCCATTCAATTGAAACTTTCACGCAGCACTCACAACCTTTAACAAAATTATAAAATATATTATTTATTTACAAAATTATAACATTCCTAAAAAAACATGTTAAGTCTTTAAAAAAACTTTCTATTTTCTTCCCCTTTCGCCGAGAGATTTAGTATACTAAAAGAAGAAATTTTAGAGAAAGTTGGATTTTTATGTTGATACTTGGTTTAGCCAGTACTGAAACAGTCGATTCTTCTGCTCCTGATTTAGCAGAAGCGACCGTAAAAAAAGTGAGCGCGCTACAACGCTTTTGGAACAATATTAATTGGGATGCCATTGTCGCTACCTTAATTGAAAAAAGTTTATCAATTTTATTTTTAATTTTTCTATTTTTTATTATTCAGCGAATCGGGAAATATTTAATTGATCGCACCTATGCAAATTATAGTAAAAAGCAACATTTTAGTGAAAGCCGTTTAAAAACATTACACACTTTAATCATTAATGCATTTCAATATACGCTGTTCTTTTTCTTCATCTATTCTCTTTTGACCATTGTCGGTGTGCCTGTTGGCTCATTATTAGCTGGAGCGGGAATTGCCGGTGTTGCCATTGGTTTAGGGGCTCAAGGATTCATGAATGACTTAATTACCGGATTTTTCATTATTTTAGAACAACAAATGGATGTAGGTGATTATATTCGCTTATTGGCGTTAAATATTGAAGGAACTGTTACTTCTGTCGGATTACGAACCACTCAAATTAAAGCGGTTGATGGAACTGTTCATTTTATTCCAAACCGAAACATCACCACAATCAGTAACCTGTCTCGTGCCAATATGCAAGTGTTAATTGATGTCCGCATCAATCCTGAAGAAGGTTATGAAAAAATTTGTGAAGTGATTACAGAAGTCAATGAAACGTTAAAAGAAAAGTATATCGAAAGTATTCAAACTGGGCCAGATATTTTTGGTATGGTCGATTTAGGCAATGGTAACTTTGCGGTGCGAACGACCATGTATGTACTAAACGGCAAACAATTTGCGGTCAAAGAAGAATTTCTAGCTCAATATATCAAAGCATTAACAGAGGCCGGCTTTACGATTCCCAATACGCCCATTATTGCAAAATAAAAAACAGCCACCAGATATTTATTAGTTATCTGGTGGCTGTTTTTCTAATTGTCCAATGATTTTAAAAACCCACTAACTGCCTCCACTCCAAACAATAACGCCTCTTCGTTCGGTTCAAACTTAGCAGAATGAAGGCTGTAGGGACTTGCCACGCCTAACCAAAACATCGTGCCTGGGACTTTAGACAATAGATAGCCAAAATCTTCACCTGTCATTGCAACCGGTGCTTGTTGAAATTGAACTGTTGCTTGTTTGCTTATATATTCAATAAAATTCGTGGTACATGCGGGCTCATTCACTACAGGTAAATACCCTTTCTGATCAAGATGAACAGTTACTTCACATTGAAAAGATTGCGCAATACCTTCACTAATTTCGCGAATTCTTCGCTGCGTTTGTTCATTAGTTTCTGCTGTCAATGTGCGAATTGTACCAGATAAAGTTGCTTCTTCGGCAATCACATTGCAGGCAGTCCCTGCATGAAAAGTCCCAAAAGTAACGACTGCCCCAACCACAGGATCAACATTTCGACTAACGATCGTTTGCGCTTGCTGAATTAAATTGGTGGCCGCTAAGACCATATCATTCGCTTGATGCGGAAAAGCCGCATGTCCACCTTTTCCTTTTAAGGTAATGTTCACTTCACAAGTGGCAGCAAACAATGTCCCTACTCTGGTACTAATAGTTCCGACTGGCAAATCAGGATTAACATGAAGCGCATAAAATTCATCAGGTAACCACTCACCAAACGCATGGTCTTCATACATCAACATCCCCCCTGCTTCATTTTCTTCAGCAGGTTGAAATAAAAATAAAAAGTTATTGTCTGGTTGCTGTTGACTTAATTCTTTCAAAACCCCTAAACCGATTGTCATGTGAAAATCGTGCCCACAGGCATGCATAAACCCTGGTCGTTTTGATTGAAAAACAGAAACCACTTCCTCTTGAATAGGTAAACCATCAATATCAGCACGCCAGCCGATGGTTTTCTGAGGATTTTTGCCTTCTATGAAGACTAAAATCCCAGTTTGCCATGTTCGAACTTGCAGATAAGGTTGCTTCATTTTATCAATTTCATTAAGTAAAAAGGCTTGTGTTTCCTTTTCTTCTAAACCGATTTCAGGTATTTGATGTAGTTGCCGTCTAATCGCAATTAATTCTTCTTGCTCCACAAAAGCCACTCCTTCATTTTTTGGGTAATCGAAAGCCGCCATGAAGAAGTTTCTTCATCGCGACTGACTAATTTATTTTTAGAGTTTACGTAATTCTTCTAAAATCTCTGTTTTACTCTTGGTTTTATCATCAATTTGTTTAATTACTTTTGCTGGCACGCCTGCAACAACGGTATGCGCTGGAACGTCTTCCACAACTACTGCCCCAGCAGCCACAACGGCACCTTCACCAACACGAACCCCTTCTAGTACGACCGCATTCGCTCCAATGACAACCTCGTTTTCAATAACCACAGGTGCGGCACTTGGTGGTTCAATGACACCAGCTAAAACCGTTCCTGCGCCAATATGACAATGCTTCCCTACAGTTGCACGACCGCCCAAAACAGCGCCCATATCGATCATAGTCCCTGCACCAACGACGGCGCCAATATTTAGAATAGCCCCCATCATAATCACCGCTTGATCGCCAATTTCAACTTTTTCGCGAATCAAAGCACCTGGTTCAATCCGAGCATTAATGTCTTTCAGATCAAGAAAAGGAATTGCTGAGTTACGTGCATCGTTTTCTACAACATAATCCTCAATTTTTTCTTTGTTTGCTTCTAAAAAAGGTTTTACGTCAGCCCAATCGCCAAACAATGTCCCAGTTTTACAATTATTAAAGACCTTAATTGTTTCCGGAAACGTGACTTCTTTTAATTGCCCTTTCAGTGTTACTTTAACAGGCGTTTGCTTTTTGGCATTGCCAATATACTGAATAATCTCATATGCGTCCAATCACAGCACTCCTTTACTTCGTGTTATCATACAGAATAACGCATTTATGAGAAAAAAGTAAAGAGTTTCTTGCGTTTTATTTAAATTACTTTCATTTCTTCTTCTGATTTAGGCAGAACAAGATGATGTTTTTCTAATTCATGCGCCATATGATTGACCGCTTTTAAAATTTCTTTGCGTGTAATGATACCTTTAAAGCGTTGATTATCATCAACCACTGGTAAAAAAGAAGCATCTACTAATAAATGTAACACTTCTTCTAAATCCCACGATTCACCAATTACAGGAACATTGACTTCCATTACATCGGCCACAGTAAATTCATTCAATTTTTCAAAATCCACTGAAGTCAAATCAAACATTTTATCTACAACGTCTGTCAAGCCGATTAAGCCAACAAAGCGATCTCCCTTATCTAACACAGGAATCTTGGAATAGCGAACTTGCGATAAGACTAATGCCGCATGACTTAATGGATTTAAACACATTACGTTGGCGACATTTTCAGCGGGTACTAAAAATGTTTCTTGTTTTTCTAATAATAATTCTTTTACAGCAGTCCCTATCATGATTGGGTTGCCTCCATTTCTAATTCTTTAACACGTAACTTATTGTACCTAATTCTGCGGAAAAAGTCTTGGAATTCGCAAATTCTTCATAACTTAACAAACGAAAATTAACGTTTTGTTCTATTCTCCCCAAAAAAAGAGAACGCTTTCTTAAAAAAATAAAAACTTAGTTGTCCCATAACAGACAACTAAGTTTTTATAAAAGACCAATTAATCAGTCAATTATCCTTCTTTTTCACACGTTTCATCACAGCCATCACTGACCATAATAAGCGGAAATCCCATGTTTTCTAAGATAGTGTTTATCCAATAAAAAATGATCAATTGGTTCAACAGCTGGATTAATTATTTCCGTCAAACGTGCCATTGAACAGATTTCATCTAAAATCAAGCTGTTTTCAACTGCTTTTTCCGGAGTCATTCCCCAAGTAAATGGGCCATGTCCATAAACTAGCACTCCTGGAATTGCTAAAGGATCTAGTTCTTGTTCATGAAATGTTTCAACAATGACTTTGCCAGTCTCTTCTTCATAGTTTTCTTTAATTTCACTTTCAGAGAGCGCTCTTGTGCAAGGTACAGCGCCATAAAAAGCATCCGCATGGGTGGTACCGTAAGGAGGTAAGGCTCTCCCTGCTTGAGCCCACGTAACACTATTCAGGGAGTGCGTGTGCGCAATCGCTCCAATTTCTGGCATTTTTTGATAGAGATAAAGATGCGTGGGTAAATCAGAAGACGGCTTTAATGCATTGGTTTCCAATAGTTGTCCCTTTAAATCAGTCACTACCATCTGTTCCTTGGTCATTTCTTGATATTTGACGCCGCTTGGTTTAATTACGATAATCCCTAATGACCGATTGATTTCACTAACATTGCCCCACGTTAATTTGACTAAGCCCAGTTTTTGCAAAGCCAGATTCGCTTCATAAACACGTTGTTTCATTGCTTGGATGATCGCTTTATTGTTCATAATAACCCACCTCTGCTAATTTGGGATAGAGATACTGCTGCGCGGCTTGAACTTTTTCTTGAAAATTCAAATCCGTTTCATTCCACATTTCAATTAAAAAAGGACCACTATAGTTTAACCGCTTGAGTGTTTTTAATAAGCCTGTAAAATCAACACATCCTTCTCCAAAAGTAACTTCCCGAAACTTCCCTTCAAATGTGTCTGTTACAGCGAAGGTATCTTTTAAGTGAATAGCAGCGATTTCAGCAATTCCCTTTTCAAGCTCAACCGCCGGATTATTTTCCGGCCAAGCAGACAAATTACCTAAATCAGGATAGACATGCAAAAAAGGAGACGGAATTTGTTCCTTAATTTCTAGAAATTTTTGTATGCTATTTATAAAAGGGTCATCCATAATCTCAACAGCCAGAATGACACCGTATTGTGCAGCTTCCTCAACGCCCTTTTTCAGACCTTGAAGAAAAAATTCCCTTGTTTCGGCAGTTTTTTCTTCGTAAAAGACGTCATAGCCAGCTATTTGAATTACCCGTATGTTTAATTGATGAGCCAAACGAATCGCTTGAGATAAAATTTTCCGTCCTTTTTCACGTGTTTCTTTATTTAAAGAGCCTAAAGGGAACCGCCGATGACCACTTAAACACAAAGAATGGATAAAAAAATCTTCTTTCACCATTAATTGAGAAAGTTCTTGTAACTGGCTTGGTGTCCAAGCCAATCGTGCTAAACGTTCATCGGATTCATCAATTGACATTTCTAAAAAATCAAACCCTAACTTTTTGGCCCATGTGAATCGTTCTGTCCAAGTTAAATTTTGCGGGAGTGCTTTTTCATACAGTCCAATTCGTGCCATTTTATCACTTCCAAATCTGATCGATTTTTTTTTGAAAATCTTTGGCTGCTTGTTCAGGATTTTTTGATTCGGTAATCCCACGGCCCGCAATAAATGTTGCAACTGCCATTGTTTGAAACAATTCAAGCGTTTCGACAGTTAAACCACCTGTGACGGACACTTCAAAGCCTAAGTCAATTAGTTCTTGAACTTTATTCAAATCTTTTTCTCCCCAGCTGCCGCCAGCTAAAAGAGCATCTCTACTTTGATGATAAATCACCTGATTAATCCCTAATTCTCGCCATTGTCGAGCTTGTTGCATTGTCCAATTTCCATATAGTTCTACTTGTAATTCTCGGACTTCTTTTTGAGCTGCAGCCATCGTTGGTAAGGTGGCGCAACAAATGACCGTCATGAAATCAGCGCCTGCTTGTGCGACATTACGAGCAACTGTACCACCCGCATCAGCACATTTTGTATCAGCAACAATCGTTTTATTAGGAAACATGCGTTTTAAACAACGAATTGCTTTTTGGCCTTCTTGTAAACACAAAATAGTGCCAACTTCGATAATATCGACAATTTCTCCAACTTTCATACAATCTGCTAAAGCGTCTTCTAAGCTATTATGATCTAAAGCGATTTGTAAGTTTGGTCTTTTCATCTTTCCCACCCTTTTATTCAGATTTTTGATAACGATCTGAAGCCATATATTTTTCTTGAATTTCTTTTGCAGACATTACATTTTTAATGCCAATCACTGTGACTCCACGTTTTTCTGCTTGCTGAAACATTTGTAAAAAATTGACTGGAGTAAAAACAACGTCGTATTGGCTAGCAGAGCTTTTTCCTTCTGAAATGGCGCAATGATGAATTTTTGTAATCGGTACGCCTAGTTCTTTCATTGCTTTTTCAACACTCCGCATCATCATTAGACTCGTGCCAGAACCATTGGCACAGGAAACAAGTATTCTCATTTTAAATTCCTCCTTTAATTCTCTTGAAATTTTTTAGCATATTGTTCATAATCATTGACAATCATAAAGTAACCTTCTGGATTTCTCCGATACTGAAGTTGCGGAATTATTAGTAACCCAATCACCACCACTGCTACGCCAACATAGCCTAGAACTTTCATAATGATTGTAAATAACGGCCAAGCTGTTGCCCAATCGAACATACCCAAATAACCGCCATATTGAGATAATCCAATCCATGTAGCAAATAAAGCTGAGCCACCTACTTGGATTAAACCTGAAAGGAAGGGGAATAAACAAGCAGCTTTTACTCCGCCACGATTATTTGCATAAACAGCTATGACAGCGTTATCAAAAAACAATGGGATAAAACCCGCAATAACGATTGTCGGAGACTTTAATAGAATCAGTAAGCCAATCATTAAAAACTGGCCTAATGCGCCAAAGAGAAACCCAATTGTTACTGCGTTGGGCGAGCCAAATCCGAAAGTCGCTGCTACGTCAATCCCAGGAACAGCGCCTGGTAAAATGGTATTTGAAATCCCTTGGAATGACTGCGTCAACTCGTCGACAAAGGTTCTAACGCCTAATTGTAAGATAGCTAAATAGACAGCAAAATTTAATGAAGTGGTCATGATATAAAAGAAGAAACTCTGCCCTTCTTGCATAAATTTAGCTTGAATTAAATAATCTTGTCCCAAAACAAGCAGGATAATGCCAAAGAAAAAGAGCATCAAAATGGACGTAGCAACCATATTTTCATTAAAAATGGATAGAAATCCTGGTAATTCAATATCTTCCAATTTTTTATCGACCTTCTCTGAACGATGTTTCTTTTGATCACGTTTTTTCAACCATTCTGCTAATTTTGCAAAAATAAATATGCCAAACATTTGTTGATGGGCTACCGCAAAACCAGCACCTTCTGTTAATTCCTGCGTAATCCCTACCGTTAAATTTGAAGCAACTGCCCAATAACACCCAAGAATTAAGCCCATAAAAATTAGTACTTCGATTCTACCTAAGTTAGGAAAACAAAAGAGTAAAATCCAGAAAGCGGTAGCTGCTTGTTGAATCTGAACATTCCCTGTTGTAAAAACGGCTCTCAATTTTGTATATTTTTGAAAACGAACCAACAAAATATTCATAATAAATGCGATCAATAACAAAATCATCACATCACCAAAGGTTCGTCCAAAGGTTTTCATCAATCCAGCATCGACTGCATTTTGCCCGAAATATGGATCGGTAACCATTGCCTGTAAATTAAATCGCTCTTTCAAGCCTACTAGAATAGGGCGAAAATTATTAACCAAACCACCAGAACCAACACTCAAAATAAAATAACCAACTGTCGCTTTCAGAAAACCTGCTAAACATTCATAAAAGGGCCTCCGTAACAAGAGATAACCTAATAACACGATGAAACCAATCAAATATGCTGGCTGTGTTAAAACGTTCGTAGCAAAATAAGTCCAACTATTTAACAAGAACTCCCCCATTGATTTTTCCCCCTATAATTGATATTTCTCCATAACTTCTTTAAAATCCATTGGCGTATTTGTTTCTAACAAGTCAGCAATCACGCCATCCGTCATCAATAAATCCATCAATTGCTGAATATTTTCAAGATGTTCGGCGGGATTTTGGGCTGCCAATGTAAAAAATAATGTTGCTGTTTTTGCTTCTTGATCGCCAGTAAAAGTGACTGCTTGCTTAAATTTTGTAAAAGAAATGGCCGTTCCAAAAACGCCTGCGCTTTCCTCTGATGAATGTGGCATGGCTACTTCAGGAGCAATGATGATATAAGGTCCAAACGTTTCGACACACTGAATAATCTCATCGACATAACTCTGATCGATGACGTGTTTTTGGAGTAAAATCAAACAACTTTCCTGAATCGCCTCTTGCCAACTAACCGGTTCTTTATCAGGGTAATGAATAAGCTCTTGCTCCCAAAAATAAGTTAACATTGTACATCCAGCCTTTCTTACAAGAATGAAGGAAATGGTGTATCATTTTCTTTAACAAAAACATCATCAAAGCCACGATCAAAGTTAAATTCTAAGTTGTCTTTGTCATTTGGATAAACAAATTTGCCACCCACTTGCCAAATATATGGTTTAAATTGATAATGTAAACGATCTTTTTTAAATTTCCAAATTTCCATGATTTCTTTTGGATCCGCCATAAAATTAGACCAAATATCATAATGAACAGGAATGACTACTTTCGCATTTAAAGATTCGGCCATTCTCAACATATCAACAGAAGTTATTTTATCTGTGATACCGCGAGGATTTTCGCCATATGCTCCTAAGCAAACATCAATTGCATATTGATTACCATGTTTCGCAAACAAGTTAGAATAATGAGAGTCTCCGGCGTGATATACCGTACCACCTGAGGTTTCAAATAGATAATTGACAGCTAGTTCATTCATGTCCTGAGGCATTTTACCTTTAAATGTATTTTCAGGATCATCAGAAGTAATTAGCGCGGTTCGATCAAAAGCTTCCAAGGCCACTACATTCACATCATTCACTTTTATTTCTTGACCAGGTTCTATAACCCGTGTTTTTTCTGCCGGAACACCCCAACGCTGCCATGTTTTCACTACTTCTTTTGGACCAATAAATAGAGCCTTAGGACAGTTTTGATGAACAGCAGCAGCTGTGTGAATATCCAAATGGTCTGAATGAATATGTGTGACAACTAAAGCATCTACCTCTTTTATTTCAAAAGGATCAATCACAAAAGGTTGTGTTCTTAAATTAGGTTGCATTTTTTGGCAACCACTCATGCGCATCATTTGATGGCCATTTTTCATTAAGCCGTTCCCGTGCGTTTGTTTTCCTGTTCCACACCATAAATCACATAAAATATTCGTGTTCTCATGCGTTTTCAGCCAAATGCCTGTACAACCAAGCCACCAAAGTGCAACCGTTCCTTGAAGCACATTTGTCTGATTAATTTCTTCGTTTAAATAAGTGCCCCATTCTGGAAATGTCGCCTTCAACCAACTTTCTTTTGTAATTTCATGAATCGATTTGTTCATGCTACCACTCCTCTTCTCAAATGATTGTGTTATGCTTTATAAGAAAATCATAGCCGCAAAAAATCACAATGAAAACCCTTTTATATGATTGTTTGC
The DNA here is from genome assembly GCF_050541505.1 of Enterococcus sp. DIV0183. Taxonomy (NCBI): domain Bacteria; kingdom Bacillati; phylum Bacillota; class Bacilli; order Lactobacillales; family Enterococcaceae; genus Enterococcus; species Enterococcus sp. DIV0183. Next base: position 955,630 of record NZ_CP172932.1, on the reverse strand, counting down.
ACTTTTAATGATTCTTTTACGTGTTTTGTTTTCCTATGAGTTATACTATTTCATGGGGGACCGTGTCCAAAAAAATAACTAAAGGAGGTTGTATTACTTGAAAAGTTCATTAGAAACCATTGAAAAAAGGCAACAAAACATTCTCGCGCTGCTGCAAAAAAACAAACAAATGACTACCTATAAATTAGCAGATGCTTTAAATGTTTCCTTAAGCACAATTCGTCGTGATTTAAATGTCTTAGAAACTAAGAATGACATCATTCGAAAATATGGGTATTGTATTTACAACGACCAAAATCAGAAAGACTTTGATCAATCAGGACCGGAGTTATTAAAACAAGCCATTGCTCGTGTTGCTTGTAGCTATCTAAGTGATTATGATACCGTTTTCATTAATTCAAGTTCCACTGCTTTGAATATTCTCCATTATTTAAAGGCCGACCATCTGACCATCGTAACGAATAATTTAAAAATTGCCACCAAGCCTCATGTTTCTCAATACAATTATATTTTGACCGGAGGCGAATTACGTTTTCCCAAAGAAGTTCTGGTAGGAGATATTGCCATTAACACAATCACCGCAACGCATGCCGATGTTTGCGTAATTGGCTGTAGCGGGGTCAGTTTAGAACATGGCGTCACTACAAAAATTTTCAATGAAGCAAAAATTAATGAGCTTATGATAAAACAAACAACAAAAGTAAAAATTCTGGTCGCGGACCATCGAAAAATCGGCTTGACATCTAAATTTAAAATTGCTGATATTACCGCTTTTGATTGTTTGATTACAGACAAACATTGCTCATCAACTTTAATTACAGAACTTCGTAAGACCGGCTTAAAGGTTATCCAAGTCGACTAAAAAAAGAGCGTAGGACAAAAATCTCTTTTGGATTTTTGTCCTACGCTCAAAATCTGATAAATAAAAAAGTAGCACTTATTTCTTAACATTCACTTACTTCGTAAACGTTGCCTTTAATCGTTCCAATGGTTGGTGCTCTTTGTTATAGTACTGAACGAGATATTGTTCAGGTGTACTTTCAATTATGGCATATGTTTTCTCTTGAACTGGTCCACGAGGTAAACGAATACTTCCCGGATTAACAAAGAGAATGTTATTGTGTCGCTCTGCGCCGAGTACATGAGTGTGACCAAATAAGGCAATTGTCGCTCCTGCTTCTTCCGCTTGTAAAGCAAGTGTCGTGAGTCCCATTCTAACATTGGCTAAATGACCATGTGTCATATAAATAACTTGATCCCCCACTTTTTTAGTCACAGTTTTGGGAAATTCATCATAAAAATCACAATTTCCTTGGACTACAATTAATTTCTGCCAAAGTTCATCTGTCGGTTCTAATTCAGAATCACCACAGTGAAAGAGTGCATCGACTTGTCCTTCATAATGATTCACTAAGTCAACTAAACAGTCGCGATCGCCATGGTTATCGCTTACTACCAAGATTTTCATACGTTTCAACTCCTATTTTTTTAGCCATTCTTCCCATTGTTCTTTTAATTTTGCCACTGCTTGTCCACGATGACTAACTTTATTTTTCTCTTCTCCAGACAATTCAGCTGCTGTCTTACCAAGCTCTGGAACATAGAAAAGTGAATCGTACCCAAAGCCTCCTTCACCACGAGGAATCGTGCCGACTTCTCCTGGCCATTCAGCTTCGACCACCAGACTTTCTTTCTTTGGTTCAGCAAAAACCAATGTACAATGGAAACGCGCTTGTCTTTTTTCTTTTGGCACGCCCGTTAACTCATGCAATAGTTTCGCATTATTTGAAGCATCGTTAGTTGGTTCACCAGCAAAACGAGCAGAATAGATTCCTGGCATTCCCCCTAACGCATCAACAATTAATCCTGAATCATCTGCTAATACTGGTTTCTGTAAAATTTCTGCAATTGTTTCAGCTTTTAGACGAGCATTTTCTTCAAATGTTCGACCAGTTTCTTCTACATCTGGCAAATTCGGATAATCTAATAACGTCTTAACCGTATATCCTTTTTCACCAAAAATTGAACTAAACTCTTTCGCTTTACCAGGATTTCTAGTTGCAATGACAATCACTTTCTCTTCTGAATCTTGCGAAGGGACTTCTTCAGAGGCTAAAGCATAAAGCGCTTCTTTCTGATACGCAATTAATTCCTCGATCCCTGTTTTTCCATAAAAGAGCATGGCATTTAACTCATCTCCTGAGAAGGTAGCTTCTTCACCCGTTCCTTGAATTTCCACAAATTCACCAGACTCGGTCATCACGATGTTCATATCCACTGCAGCATTCGAGTCCTCTGCGTAATCTAAGTCCAGCACACAATAACCATCGGGTAAAATACCCACGCTGACAGCAGCTAAATGCTCTTTAATTGGGTCTTCCGCTAGCGCACCAGTCATCAATAAATGATTGACTGCTAAGCGTAGAGCAACAAAAGCGCCTGTAATACTAGCTGTACGGGTTCCCCCATCTGCTTGAATCACATCACAATCGACAACAATGCTCCGTTCCCCTAACTTTTCTAAGTCAACAACAGCTCGCAATGACCGCCCAATCAAGCGTTGAATCTCCATTGTTCGCCCTGTTAATTTTCCTTTCGCACTTTCCCGAATATTTCTTGTGTTCGTCGCGCGAGGGAGCATGCTATATTCAGCTGCTACCCAACCTGTTCCCGCGCCTCGTAAAAATGGGGGAACCTTTTCTTCGACAGTGGCTGAGCAAATTACTTTTGTATCGCCAAACGAAATAACCACCGAACCTTCTGGATGTTTAAAAACATTGGTTTCAATAGTGATCTTTCGCAATTCTTTTGGTGCACGACTATCATGTCTAATCATTTTCGTTTCCTCCTAAGTGAATCTGTTGTGCTTTTAAGTTCTCTATACCAAGCCAACTGCTTGCAATCTCTTCAAACATTTTTGCAGAACCAGTTGTATAAAATTCATGGGGCTGTGTAGGCGCTTCAGGCGTGTGGGCAATGTCAAAATAATCGAGAAGCATGCTGACTTCGCCAACTGTTTCGGCTCCTGAGTCAATTAATGTCACATGACTCCCCATCACATTTTGAATCACCGGACGTAACAACGGGTAATGGGTACAACCTAAAATCAACGTATCAAGTCCTTTTAATTGTAGTGCTTGAAGTGTTTCTGCCACAATTTTTTTTGCTACGGAAGAACGATATTGATTACTTTCAACAATGGGGACAAATTTAGGGCAAGCTAAACTAGTCACCTCAATTGCTGGTGCCTTACTTTTAATGGCGATTTCATAGGAAGCACTTTTGATTGTCCCTAAGGTACCTATGACACCAATTTTGTTATTTTTTGTGACTTTAACGGCTGCTCGTGCGCCAGGTAAAATAACACCGACAACTGGAATTGGCAAGGCAGCTTTAATTTCTTCTAATGCGACAGCCGTCGCGGTATTACATGCGATTACTAGCATTTTTATTCGTTTTTTCAATAAAAAATCGGCCATTTCCCAAGTAAACTGAACGACTTGTTCGGCTGGTCGTGGACCATATGGGCAACGGGCTGTATCTCCTAAATAAATTAATCGTTCATTTGGTAATTGTTTTAGCGCTTCCTTTAAAACAGTTAATCCACCAACGCCAGAATCAATTAATCCAATGGCTTCTTGATTGCTCATTCTCATCCTACCTTTGCCTTTTATTCACTGCCTTTATTTTCTACTTTTTAAGGACTATTGTCAATTTTTCCTGTTTTGCTCTCATTTATTTCTTTTTTTGAAGGAAATCTTTTTCGATTAAAAAACTAGTAATTCATTTTTTTGTATGTTATAATTCCTAACATTGAGAATACAATTAGAAATACATTTGGTTAATTTAATTTAAATAACATGTTTCTCACCGAATCCTCTGTTATCTTTTCTGCCAAATGATTGCAAAGGAGACTGCCTATGATTTCTTTAGAACATGTAAATAAGTATTTTGGGGAGCATCACGTTTTAAAAGATATTACTTTAAATGTAGAACAAGGAGAAAAAATTGTCATTATCGGACCCTCTGGCTCTGGCAAAAGTACATTAATTCGGTGTATGAACCAATTGGAAAAAGTCAATGATGGTTCCGTCGTAATTGATAACATTGACATCACCAAACCGAAAGCACCGATTCAAAAGGTTCGCCAGAAAGTTGCCATGGTCTTTCAAAATTTTAACTTATATGCTCACAAAACGATTATTGATAATTTAACGTTAGCACCGATTAAAGTGATGGGCGTTTCCAAAGACGAAGCGGTTCGTACTGGCATGGAGTATTTAGAACGAGTCGGTTTGGCTGATAAAGCTTCTGCTTATCCTTCGCAGCTTTCTGGCGGGCAGCAACAACGGGTCGCTATTGCTCGTGCCTTAAATATGCATCCTGAGATTATCCTTTTTGATGAACCGACTTCGGCACTTGATCCAGAAATGATTCAAGAAGTTTTAGATGTAATGGTCGATCTTTCCAAACAAAATATTACCATGGTTTGTGTCACACATGAGATGGGCTTTGCTCGTCAAGTGGCTGACCGTGTAATCTTCATGGACCAAGGACAGATTATTGAACAAGGAACGCCTGAACATTTCTTTACAAGCACTGAAAACCCTCGTGCAAAAGAATTTCTAAGTAAAATTATTCATAACGGGTAATGAATAAAAAACAAAAAATTGGAGGAATGAAGGAATGAAAAAACAAAATAAATGGCTGGCTGGACTCTCCTTACTTGTATTAGCAGGCATCATTGTGGGCTGTGGTAGCGGCAACAATGACTCAACTTCCAAAAGTGCTTCATCAAACAAAACGGTCACAGTAGAACAATTAAAAAAAGCAGGGAAAATTAAAGTAGGTGTCAAAGAAGACATTCCTAATTTTGGCTATATGAATCCTGATACAAACAAAAATGAAGGAATGGAACCAGATATTGCACGCTTGATTGCGAAAGAAATTACCGGCAGCGAAGAGAATGTGGAATTTGTGGGCGTGACAGCGAAAACGCGCGGTCCCCTTTTAGACAATGGTGAACTAGATATGGTAATTGCTACATTTACAATTACTGATGAACGTAAAAAGACTTATAATTTTACAACTCCCTATTATACAGATGAGATTGGTTTCCTTGTGCGCAAAGAGGATAACTTCTCCAGTATGAAAGATTTAGACGGAAAAACAATCGGCGTTGCACAATCTGCTACGACAAAAGAAAACTTAGAGAAAAAAGCGCAAGAGGAAGGAATCAAATTTACTTATCAAGAATTAGGTTCCTATCCAGAATTAAAAACAGCGTTAACTTCTAAACGAATTGATGCATTTTCAGTGGATAAATCAATCCTATCTGGCTATGTGGATGGCAAGACAGAAATTTTAAAAGATGGTTTTTCGCCACAAGAATATGGAATTACCACAAAGAAAGCAAATACTGAATTAAATGATTATCTAAATGGTTTAATTGAAAAATGGGAAAAAGACGGCACACTAGAAAAAATTTATCAAGACTGGGGCTTAAAAAATTAATCATTCCTAAGACTTGAAGAATCAAAAATTTTAGGAGGGATTTTTATGTTTTTGTTAGCCAATATTTCCTGGCTTGAAGAAGGGCCATTTGCCTTATATCGTTGGGAGGCTTTATTTCAAGATTGGCGAATTTTTGGTCAGGCTTTTCTCTATACTATTCTGCTTTCTTTAGGAGCGATCTTAGTTGCCTTTGCTTTAGGCATTTTCTTTGGCAGTTTATCAGCGACCAAAAGTAAACTTTTACACGCAATTAGTCGTGTCTATGTAGAATTTTTTCAAAACACACCTTTGTTGATTCAATTTATCGTAGTCTATTATGGCTTTCCTCTGCTAAGCCCGCTGCTTTCATTTTCTATTACTACGATTGCCATTCTGTGTGTAGGCCTCTATCATGGCGCCTACATTTCTGAAGTGGTTCGCTCAGGAATCGGAGCTGTCCCAAGAGGGCAATTTGAAGCGGCTTACTCCCAAGGATTAACGTACGGTCAAACGATGCGGTATGTGATTTTACCACAAGCATGGCGGATTATGTTACCGCCTTTAACCAATCAAGTAGTGAACCTAATTAAAAATACGTCAACAGTTGCCATTATTTCTGGCGCTGACGTAATGTTTGCTGCCAATAGTTGGTCGTCTGTCAACTTGAACTATATTCCCGCCTTTGCGCTTGCTGGTTTCTTATATTTCATTCTTTGCTTCCCATTAGCGAATTTGGCTAGAAAAATGGAAGAAAAAAATAAGAAAGCATATAGTAGATAGGAGGAAAACAGATGCCTTTTTCAGAAGAAATGCGTCAATTACTGACAGCAAATAATTTTCAATTTCTATTTAACGGCTTAAAATTGACGCTCTATATTTCCTTCGTCTCAATTATTTTGAGTACGATTTTTGGCACCATTCTAGCCGTTTTGCGAAATCAAACCAATGGACCACTGAAGTTACTTGCCAGTATTTATGTAGAAGTAGTGCGTAATATTCCAAACTTATTGTGGATTTATGTTATTTTTTTGATTTTCAAAATCAAATCCACACCTGCTGGAATTGTGAGTTTTACTGTGTTTACTACCGCTGCTTTAGCGGAAATTATTCGTGGTGGTTTAAATGGGGTCGATAAAGGCCAAATTGAAGCGGCGCGTTCTCAAGGTTTTTCAAATTGGCAAATTCTTTATCATATTGTTTTGCCTCAAGCCATTCGCAATGTTTTACCAGCGATCGTTTCTCAGTTTGTTACTGTCATCAAGGATACAAGTTTCTTGTATTCCGTAATTGCTTTACAAGAACTCTTTGGCAAATCTTATATCTTAATGGGGCGCTACGCACAAACAGGACAAGTATTCACTATTTACGGAATCGTCGCCCTAATTTATTTCATTATTAACTTTAGTATCTCGCAATTTTCACGTTGGCTATCACGAAATTGGGCGAAAAGTTATTAATGTAGTTAAAAACAGGAGGCTGAGACAAAAGTGTTTAGCTCCAAGAAATAAGAAGGAGCTGCTTTTGTTCAGCTGATTATCTTAAGATTTAGAAAGTGGGGCATAAGTCATTTCGACTTATGCCCCACTTTCCTGTTTTTATTTTATCTTACTTCTACTTGATGTTTTTCAATTAGCGCTTTTTCAACCTTTTCCATTGAACGGTTAATTTCTTCATCCACTAATGTCGCTTCTGCATTAACGAAAGTTAAACTATACGCCATTGATTTTTTGCCAGCACCTAGTTTTTCACCTTGATATACATCAAATAAATGAATCTCTTTCAAATATTTACCTGCGTTATCTGAAATAGTTTTAACTAGTTCTTGATTGGTAACTGTTTCATCGACTAATAAAGCAATATCTCGAGAAACTGCTGGGAATTTAGAAACTGCTTCATAAGTAACCCCGCCTGCTTCTGTGGCTACTAATTGTTGCAAGTTTAATTCAGCAACATATGTTTCAGGAATATCGTACGCTTTCGCTGTCGTTGGATGAACTTGTCCGACAAAACCAACCACTTCATCTTCTAAATAAATCCATGCTGTCTGGCCTGGATGCATTTCTGGAATCGCCGTTGTCGCTTGATAACTGATTTTTTCTGTTAATCCTAAAACAGCTACAATACTTTCCACTAAGCCTTTTACTGTATAAAAATCAACGGCTGTTGCTTTTGTTTGCCAATCTTTAACCATTGTATTACCAGTTAAAGCAAGTGCTAAGTGATTTTCTTCTGTAGGTAAATTTTTTGTTGGATCTTCTGTTTGGTAGAAAACGCGTCCTACTTCGTAGAAGGCGATATTATTATTTTTACGTGCCACATTGTATGCGACATCATCTAATAAACCAGAAATTAAGTTCATACGTAACACAGAACGCTCTTCACTCATTGGCCATTGCAAACGTGTTGTTTGACTTTCTTTCATCATAAATTGACGGGATTTTTCTTCTGTTGTCAATGCATAGCTGATGGCTTCACTCGTACCATGACCTTCCAGTAAGCTCTTTAATTGGCGCGTAACATGTTGTGCTTTGGTTAGACTTCCAGCAACTGTTTCTCCACTTGGCAATGTTGAAGGTAAATGATCATATCCATAAATGCGGGCCACTTCTTCAATAATATCTGCTTCAATCGCAATATCCCAACGTCTTGGTGGAATCGTAATTTCATATGCGCCTTGATTTACTTCATAAGCAAAACCGAGTGCTTCAAAAATTTCATTCACCGTTGCTTCATCTAATGCAGTGCCTAAATATTGGTTGATTCGTTCTAAAGTCACAGCTACCTGCGCTTCTTTAACGGCCACTTCAGAACCAACTGCAGTGCCTGAGACCACTGTTCCGTTGGCTAACTCTGCAATCATCGCGGCTGCCACATCACAAGCTAGCCCAACTGTCGCTTGGTTGATGCCTTTTTCAAATCTACTTGAAGATTCACTCCGTAAATTGAATTGTTTAGACGTTTTGCGAATAGACAATGGATTGAACAATGCCGCTTCTAAAGCCACAGTTGTTGTTTCTTGACTGATTTCAGAATTAGCCCCACCCATTACACCGGCTAAGCCGACAGGCGTTTTTCCATTCGTAATGACGATATTTTCTTCTGTTAATTGACGTGTTTCACCATCTAATGTAATTAGTTCTTCTGCTGCTGTTGCTCGACGAACCAAGATTTCTTTGCTATCTAATTTTTGATAATCAAATGCATGCAATGGTTGACCAAATAATAATAAAATATAATTTGTCACGTCCACCACATTGTTAATCGGACGGATTCCTTCATTCATCAATCGATTTTGCAACCACTGAGGACTTTCTGCAATCGTCACATCTTTAATGACACGAATTTGATACGCTGGTGCATCTTGTGAATCTTCAACAGTCACTGTTACGTAATTTCCCACGTTATCTGAAGCATCTTCTTTGAGTTCGGGATCATTAAACTGAGGCGTTTGACGATAAATTGCGCCAACTTCATAGGCTACCCCTCTCATACTTAGTGCATCTGCACGGTTTGGTGTAATTGATAATTCAATAATCGCATCATCCATGTCTAAATAAGGGAAAACAGGTGTCCCATTCACTGCTTCTTGAGGTAAATAATAAATCCCTTCAGCGTAGGCTTTTGGTACGACATTATCTGAATATCCTAGCTCTTCTAACGAACAAATCATTCCGTTAGAGACTTCGCCACGCATTTTACCTTTTTTAATTTTTTGATTTCCTGCAATTCTTGAACCAGGTAATGCTACGATGACTTTAATTCCGGCTTTTACATTTGGTGCTCCACAAACAATTTGTGACAATTCTTCTTCACCGATGTCTACTTGGCAAATTGATAAGTGGTCAGAGTTTGGATGAGGAACACATTCTTTTACTTCACCGACAACAATTTTCTTTAATCCTTCTTCAGGTACAGCAACGCCCTCAACTTCGATACCTGTCACAGACATTTTGTCCGCTAATTCTTGCGGAGTAACGTTTGAAAGATTAACATATTCATTTAACCATTTATAAGAAACTAACATTTTTCAACTACTCCTTTACCTTGAATTGATTTAAGAAACGTAAATCATTTTGATAAAAATTACGGATATCATTTACACCATAACGTAACATAGCAACGCGATCTGGTCCTAAGCCAAAGGCAAATCCTGAGTACTCTGTTGGATCAATCCCTGACATTTGTAATACATCTGGATGAACCATCCCCGCACCTAAAATTTCAATCCAACCTGTATGTTTGCAGACGTTACAACCTGCGCCGCCACATTTAAAACAGCTAACATCTACTTCGACTGAAGGTTCTGTAAAAGGGAAATAGCTAGGACGTAAACGAATTTTACGATCTTCACCAAACATTTTTTTCATCATGACTTCTAACGTCCCTTTTAAATCACCCATTGTGACATTTTTATCGACAACAAGGCCTTCAATCTGATGGAATTGGTGACTATGTGTCGCATCATCTGTATCACGACGGAATACTTTCCCAGGAGAAATCATTCGTAATGCACCTTTTGAAAAATCGTGTTTTTCCATTGTTCGAGCTTGAACTGGTGAAGTATGCGTACGAATTAACATCTCATCTGAAATATAAAACGTATCTTGCATGTCGCGTGCCGGATGATCTTTTGGTAGATTCATGCGTTCGAAATTATAGTGATCCGATTCTACTTCGTATCCTTCCACTACTTGATAACCCATGCCTAAGAAAATATCTTCAATCTCTTCCATAACTTGTGTCAAAATATGACGTGTGCCTTGAGGCATTTGTTTCCCAGGTAAAGTTACATCTAAACTTTCTTCTTTTAGTGCCGCATTTAATGCTTCGTTTTCTAAAACAACTTTGCGCGCTTCAATTGCTTCTGTTAATAAATCACGAATTTCATTTGCAAAGCCCCCCACCACTGGTCGTTCTTCTGGTGAAAGGTTTTTCATACCTCTTAATACTTCGGTGATTGGCCCTTTTTTCCCTAATGTTTCTACGCGAATTTGGTTTAATTCTTTTAAAGTAGCAACTTGTGCGATTTCTTTGAGCGTATTGTCTCTAAGAGCTTCTAATTGCGCTTGTAATGTCATTATGCGTTCCCCTCTATCTTTTATTTAAACTAAAAAAAACGATAACCCATTCCTTTCAAAGGAACGAGCTATCGTGTTACCATCCTAATTCATAACAAATTGTTGTCATGCACTCATTTCATTTAACGGCAATTACCGGTTTGCTTTCTTCTTGAAAACAAACAAACTCAGGAAGTGAATTTCGCTTGGTGACTGTGTAAATCAGCTTCCAGTCTCTGGCTGACTCTCCCTAAAACACGTCAATTCAAACTACTTGTTTCCATCACTGTTTTTTTAGTTATTTAATTACGTTTAGTTTACAAGAAGTTTTGCTTGCGGTCAACTGCATTCTTCGTCTTTTACCCATTTTTCTGCCCAATGTTGAATTTGTTCCATCGCTAATTGCAAGTCTTCGCCTTTTTCGGTCAGGAAATATTCTAAGCGATTTCCTTCACCGCAACGAACAGCTTTGGTGATAATTCCTTCAGCTTCTAGTTCCTTCAATCGCTCTACTAAGACACGATCACTTAACATTGGAATTTTTTCTTTTAATTCGCCAAAACGTTGAGGACCTCGTTCTAATAAAACATCAATAATTAAACCATTCCATTTTTTACCAAGTATTGAAAATGATTTTTCAAATTTGGGACAAAGTACAAACGATTCTGTTTTTACTTTTTCCATCTTCCTCACCTCTTCAATGAGTATAGCACATTCCTTACAAAATGTAAGTGTTTCTGCTTCTAATTTTTTCTACTTTATAAAATCTACAACATTTCCTGTCTGCATGTCAATAATTACTCCTCCATTTAATAAAATTAAATAGACGTGCGACACCTCTTTATGCGTTGACTCTTGTAGCGCTCTACGATAAAGATTCATCTGTCCGCGATACCGTTCGACAATTTCAGAAATCGCTTGGGGAGAGGTGCCTTTTACATGATCGGTTTTATAGTCATACAAAATGCATTGATTGTCTAATTCGATATAGCCATCAATAATCCCATGAATTAATAAATCATCTTGTGTCGTTTCTGGATAATTTTGAATGAGCTCTTCTGCTTCAATCAGCATAGAAAAAGGTTGTTCCCTTCTAACGGTTTGATGGTGTTGAATCAATTGTTTTCCTAAGGCGGTGTCAAAGAAGGCCACGATTTGTTCCAGATTCATTTTTTCAGCAATTGCTGGTAAAATCAATTTATTTTCCACTAAGCGTTCTTGAACAGCTCGCACTTCCTCGTAAGAAGGTTGCTTACTTAAATCAATTAGTTGTAATAAATAATGGGTTGCTGTCCCAATTTCAGCTGCTGAGGGCGCTTGAACCGTATCTAAAAATTTAGGCTTACTTAAATCTCCTTCAATCATTCGATTGACAATCAACGGTTGCGCTTGAATAGTATTGTCTTCCCGAACCTCAATTTTACCAATTTCTTTGTTATCGGGGTCATCAAATACTCGCTTGATTTCAGAAACAGACTGATAACTGGTGGTCCGAGTAGCCACTTCAAACGGATAATTGAAACTTAACCGTGCAAGGCCACGATTGATTTTGTCAGCAGATAATTGCGCTTTTTCGGCTAAATCCTCTGCTTGTCTTTCTGGCAATTGTAATTGCTGAATGGCTGCTCGTAGTTGTTCTTCGTTGAACCACTGAATATGAAAGTTAGCTGGGTGCTTTTTAACTTGCGGAACGTTACTTACTACTACTTCTTGCTGATATTCATCGGCTTTTTGATGGCGTACCAATGTCATCCCAACCCAATTCATTAAACTACTTTTACTTTGCAAGCGATTTTCAGCTGGTAGCACCAGTGTTTCTACATCGCCAACTTTCAGCCACTCTTTCCACATCGCCGCTTGGTCTTTATAGGAGCCCACCAGAAAAAGTTTCTGTTCTGCACGTGTCAACGCCACATATAGCTTCCGCATTTCTTCGGATAGTAATTTTCTTAATCGTACTTGTTTAATCGCCAAAAATGGTAAAGTATCGTACATAACTCGTTCTTCAGGTTGTAAATAACGAATGCCTACCCCTAAATTTTCTTCAAAGATATAGCGTTCATTCAAATCACTGACATTAAATTCTTTGGTCATATCTAAAACGAATACCACCGGAAATTCTAACCCTTTACTAGCGTGAATCGTCATGACGCGTACGGCATTCTCTTCACTTAAAACGACTGGTTCTGCTAAATCTTTGTCTTTTTCTTGCATTTTTTCGATGAAGCGAACAAATTGAAATAATCCGCGGAAGGTTGTTTTTTCATACGCCGCGGCCCGATCGACCAACGCATATAAATTGGCTTGGCGTTGTTTGCCAACAGGCAACCCGCCAACATAATCAAGATAGGCCGTTTCCCGATAAATCGTCCACAGCAAGTTGCTAATCTGGTTGCGTCGAGCCTGTTCCCGCCATTTTTCTAATGATTCAGCAAAACGTATAGTTTTTTCCTGAACAACTGCTTCCTCCATGGTTGGTTCCATCTTTTGATTAAACGTTAAAAATGCTTCGTAGTAACTGGTTTCCTTATTAGCCAAACGAATAAGCACTAATTCGTTTTCTTTTAATCCAACAATTGGTGAACGTAACACAGCTGCCAAAGGAATGTCTTGATAGGGATTATCAATCAATTGAAGCAAGGCAATCATTGTACGAATTTCCGTTGCTTGGAAATAATTTTGAGCATCATTGACTTGAACTGGAATTTCTAATGATTTAAAAACATCTAAAATAGTTAAATTATTTTTCTTCGTAGGCGTTAATAAGACAATATCTTGATAAGTAATCGGTCGATCCGTTTTCAGCTTTTTATCATAAATCAAGAAATTTTGGTCAATTAATTCACGAATTTTCAAAGCAGTAACGTAAAGTTCCCCTTCTGTCTTATCTTCAATCAACAACTCAGGGGATTGTAATTCTGGAAATTCAACTGATTCTGTTGCTTTTTTTTCATAAATTAGCAATTCAGTTGAATAATCAGCCGCCTCCGAAAATTGATCAAAGCCATGAACCAAAGCGGCTGACTCATCGTAAGCAATTTGGCCCACTCGCTCATCCATTAATTGACTAAATACTAAATTCGTAAAGTCTAAAACGTCTTTGCGGGAACGAAAATTTTCAGCTAGGATAATTCGTTTACCCTCTTCGCCTTGCCCATACTGATTGTATTTTTCAATAAACAATGTAGGATCTGCCAAGCGGAAAGAATAAATAGACTGTTTCACATCTCCTACCATAAAAAGGTTTCCTTCTGTGCTAAGCGGACGGCGCAACCAATACAAAATAGATTCTTGTAATTGATTGATATCTTGGTATTCATCGACTAACACTTCATCAAATTTTTCGCGATAGTAAAGAGAGGCTTCTGATGCTTGCCAGCCATCTGCCTGATTTTTCGCTAAAATAGCTAACGTATAATGTTCTAAATCGTTAAAATCCACTAAATTTTTAAGCCGTTTTTCTGCGCCATAGGCCTCCATAAATTGTTTCCCCACGTGAGCCATTTCTTGAACAATGGGTGTGGCCTCTTTCAAGACTTGTTTCATGGCATCTGGAGAAAGTGTAAACAGTTGCTTTTTCAAATCATTTAACGCTTTTTTATTTTGTTCTCGTAACTGTTTGGCTTGTTCCGCGGTTGGTTTCAACTCTTCGGCACGAACCGTTGGGTAGCGGTCAAAGCTCAACAATTCAGTCAAATTATAGGCGCTCTCTAAATCATTTCTCTCTAAAAATTGTAAAAATTGTTTTGTTTGTTCCTTTTCATTTTGAGCTAAATACCAAATCTTTTGAAGTTTCTCTTCGCCCTCTGTTAAGGTCACCATTTCTTCGTAACGCTGAAGAGTTCGTTGTAACGTCTCAACGGCTAGCGGTTTTAAATACGTCTGAAATAACGTTGATTCGCCTAGCTGATCCCCTACTTCGTAGGCTTGTGTTAAGCCATTAATCCACGCCTCTGGATCAGGATTGGCTTTGGCAAATTCATAAAAAGAAAAAATTAAGTTAGTGAGTCCGTCATCACTACGGTCATTGGAAAAATTCGCTGTTAATTGGTAAAATTCTCCTTGATTTTCCGCATAAAATTGTTCACGTAATGCATCCCAAACATCTTCTTTTAATAACAATGTTTCTGTTTCATCTGTTAACATCCGAAAAACTGGATCTATGTCAATTAAATAATAAAAACGACGAATAACAGTTAAACAAAAGGCATGTAACGTGCTGATATTGGCTGTTGGCAAAAGAGCAATTTGACGAGAAAAATGCCGTCTTCTTTCTGGATCTTGTTCTTCATTCATTGCCTTTTGTAAAGCCACTTGGATACGTTCTTTCATCTCACGGGCGGCGGCTTCAGTGTACGTCACAATCAAGAGACGATCGATATCGACGCCGCTTTTGACTTTTTCAATGACACGGCGGACTAAAACGGTGGTTTTTCCTGAGCCAGCCGAAGCAGAAACTAAGATATTTTCATCGCCATCAAACACTGCTTGCCATTGACTGTCGGTGAATTGCTCATTGGCTGGACGTAGTGGAATTGTTTTACTCATCTTCGGTTGCTCCTTCCTCATCTTTGTTTAACAAGCGCGCCATAATTTCCTCTTTGGATAAATTCTCAATGCGATGATAATTATTTTCTTTTAACATCACATCAAAATCACAGACACTTCGAAACGGACAATAGCGACAAGCAATCCGTTCCTTTCCTTGATAAGCGGGATTAAGTTGAACTTCGCCGCCAATAATTTGATTCCCCGCTTCAATAAATTTATTTCGGTTATGGGAAAGCAACGCGCCTAATTCTGGTTCTGTCACAAATTTATCTTCTTGGCGACGACCAGGTTTAATTTGTTCTTTGGCGGATTCTTCAATCGGAAACAGCAACGAACTTTGTTTAGCTTGCAGACTCGTATCTAAATGATCCAATAAATCTGGGTCTTTCATCAAAAGACCATCAAACTGATATTTTTTAAGCATTTGTTGTTCAATGTCGTCTTTGCCTTCATAAGATAATGTAGGATTGTGTACATGCAGATAAAGTGAGCCAGCAGGTTTAGCTTCTTGACCAACTAATTGTACAGCATCCATTAAAGCCACATCCAAGTACGTCAGCATTTGCATGGCTAAGCCGTAATACGCTTCAGTCATATTAAATTTACGGTGACTCGATTTATAATCAATCACACCTAAATAGGTTGATTCGGGTGTAACCAATTGATCAATCCGGTCGATTTTCCCCCGAACATGAATTTTCCCTTGATTTTTTAATGGTAATTCCAAACCAGAAATTCCTTTTTTAGCGGCAATTTGGCCAAATAACACTTCCGTTTGAACAGTCGTCATGCCACTTCGTTGGCTTTGGCGTTTCAGCGCCCAACTGACTTTTTTAATTGTTTGACTCAATTGATAGCGAATATAGTTCATGCGACTAGAGGTCGTTAATACAGAAAAACGTGCATCCCCTAAAATACTATTTAGTACTTCCTCCGCCAATAAATTGACTTCCTGATCGGTTAATTCAGATAAGTTCCGTTGATTCATAATCAATAATTTAAAGAACTGATCCAATGCTTCATGGAAAAATTCCCCTGTAGCTGCTGGCGAAAGCCCAAAGACATCTCTTTCTTTCAAACGTAAGCCATAGCGAGAAAAGTATTGATATTGACACCGATAAAAACTCTCCATCCGAGAAACGGATGTATAAATATCTTTACCATATAAAGGTTCTGCTAAGACCTCATCAATCTTTTCAGGAATATTTTGATGCGTTAAACTTTCGAAAACTTGCTTGGCTAGCGGCGCAATTGATTGGTTCATTAGCGCTTTTTCCATATTTAACCAGAAAGGCAACAATGCTTCTTGTGTTTCTTTCCGTTGTCTTTTCAAACGCGTTAATTCACCGATTAACGTCCGATACGTACTAATATGGGCTAAACTGGTCGTTTCATCATCGAAAATGGTTGTTTCATTTTTTTCAAAAACGGGCAAATTTAAATCTTTTTGGATATTTTTAAAATAAGGAGACGGTTTGACTTCTTGAGCGGTGTCTTTAACTCTTGGATAGGTTAAATATAACCGTTCTCGCGCTGAAGAAAAGACGAGATACGCAACAAACGGTTCTTGCGCAATTTTGCGCCCAGTTGTCCCACGTAAATATTGGTTTTCCGTTAAAGTATCATTGATTGTCTGACGTTCTTCATCAGACAATAGTGTTTTATTTTCAATCTTTTGTGGAAAAATTTCTTCCGTCATCCCAATAGCAAAAGTAACCTTGGCAGCGCCAGGTCGAGTTAAATCCATTGCGCGAACTTGTACTTGGTCAATCGCTGTCGGCACTTTACTATAGTGCAAACCTTCCAAGCCACTAACAAATATTTCTTGAAACGTTGTAAAATCAAACGAACTTTCTCCGTAAACAGTGACGTATTCATCTAGTAATGACATCAATGCATCCCAAGTCTGTTCATGGTTACGAGCTGTTTCTAGTTGACCTGCTTCGATAGCTTGTAAGCGCCACATTTTTAATTGTGTTGCCACACCACTTTGCAGTAAAAAGTGATAGAAGACGGTCGCTGCTTCCAAACCAGTTTTGGCACTTATCATTGCTTGAAAGTAACTAGGTAACAGCCGTTGAAGCGATTGACGAATCGCATTTGACTCTTCTTCCATCGTAGCGACATCTTCTTGCTCTTCCGCTTCAAAATCATACCGAATAAATTCCCAATCTTTTTCTTGCGACCAATAATAACCTTCATAACCGTATGCTAGGACTACATTTTCGGTAATATCAACTTTTCTGCGCCAAGCGTTCCGTTGGTTTAACCAATCAGTCAAGCTTTCTTCAGAAGTAGCGAGTTGATTCATTGGCATAAATAATTCCGTTCTCAAAAAACGGAGCACATCACGATAACGATAATTATACGAATGAATAGCAAATAAAGATTCAATCCATTCGACTAAAGGATGCCGATCCATAGCCATATCTCGGTCGACATAAACAGGAATCGCGTGTTCCGCAAAAATCGGTTCTAATAAATTTTCATAACAATCTAAATCACGAGTCAACACCTGAATTTCTTTGTACCGATACCCTTCTTCCACCACTAAACGGCGAATTTCGGTTGCAACATGTGTTAATTCTTCTTTAACGT
This sequence comes from Enterococcus sp. DIV0183, assembly GCF_050541505.1. Classification (NCBI taxonomy): domain Bacteria; kingdom Bacillati; phylum Bacillota; class Bacilli; order Lactobacillales; family Enterococcaceae; genus Enterococcus; species Enterococcus sp. DIV0183. Next base: position 937,931 of record NZ_CP172932.1, on the reverse strand, counting down.
TTTCAGCACGCCACAGAAATAAGCCATCGCCACTCCAGTCAGTTGTGCTTAATGGAGGCAGGTGTTCTTGCGATTGAATCCAATAATCGTTTAATCCTTGCAAATCTGGATTTGTAATTAATACCTCTTTCTTTTCCACATAATCTGAAAGAATCGGGATTTGCTTCTGTCTTGCTAGTTGATAAAGCTGATGATAGGTTTGTCCCGCTTCATAAAATAACGACCGCGGATCAGGTAAGTCATGCGGATATTGTTTGTCCAATAAAAGGGCTACTTTCACAGAACCTGCTTGCGCCATTAGCACTTCAATCAACTTTAATTCTCTGGCAGTAAACTGCTGATAGCCTGAAATAACGAATTGAACATTCGACAAATCAACCGTTTGTAAATACTCGCTTAAATGTTGAATAATCTCCGCTGATTCATAGCCATACTGACTCATTTGCAATTGGAATCGCGTAAAAATTAACGTTAAATCTTGAAACTTAAGTTGTAAATCTTGTCCTTTAGGGTTCTCCGTTTGTTTTTCTAAAAATGGATAAAGCTCCGCAATTTCAATATTGCCTTCGCGCATTTCTTGATAAAGCTGAAATAGTTGCTGAATAAAGCCAGGCTTGTTAATTTCACCTCTAAAAATTTGTAACTCTTCTTCTGCTTCTACTAAAATTTTGCGGAAAATCATCGCAGCGCCTGCATCAGATAAAACATCTGCCGAGTAAAAAGGTGTATGTTGTAAATAGTACCAAGCCAAACGATAAAAACTAAAAACCTGCAGACGGGTACTGGTTATTGAATCAGACGTAGTTGTCTGTAATTGACGTAACTTTTGCAAGACTTGAATTTCTTGCTCAAACTTAATATGGTTCGGGACTAAATAGAATACTTCATGCTGTGCGTCTTCCTCTAGCCATTGTTTTGTCGCCTGTATAAGTGGCGCTTCTAAGTCTGCCACGGCGGTTCCTCTAATAAACTGCACACTCATGGTTTCACATCCTTTTCCTTTGCACTGCCTTTATTTTACCACAAAAGAAGGACGGAAACATGTGTTTGTTTTTACACATTTCCGTCCTTCTTTTTTACTCATTGTATCTTTTATTGTTTTGACACTTCTGGTATTGGACCAAACCGTGAGAATGGCCACATAACAAATTTCACTTCACCCAAAATATCTTTTTTATGAATAAAGCCAATGACACGACCGTCTTTTGAATTCCGTCGATTATCACCTAAAACAAAGTAGCTATCTGCTGGTACTTTTTCTTTTAATGAAAAATCGCCTGTCAAAGGTTGACCATCTGTTAAGGCTTTTTTAAATTCATCTAAATAGGGTTCGTCAACTTCTTTTCCATTGATGTACAACGTATCATCCTTGTACGCAATTGTATCTCCAGGTAAACCAATCACACGTTTAATATAATTTTTATCTGGTTCATCTGGCGCTGGGAAAGTAATAATATCGAAACGATTAATTTCTGTGTTTTTTAACGTAATTACCCGTTCACCATCTGCTAACGTTGGATCCATTGAATGACCTCTCACTACGACAGGCGTAAATACAAATTGTCTCAGTAAAAACAGACCCAAAGCTAAACAGGCAAAAAAGACGACTGTTTTAATTAATTCTTTTGATTTCAAACTCATTCCTCCAAAAACCTTATTATCTTATGTCTCATATTCTACCACAAAGTAAATCAATCCTATAGTGCTTAACACCCAATTAATTTTTATGTACGCTTTTTTTACAAAATGGTCAGAAAAAAAACGTATTTCTTTCAAATTTGATTCTTACTTTTTTGATCCTGCTCATAAAAAAAGCATAATCAATTCTAAAAAGGGCTGAATTGATTATGCTTCTAGCGTTTTAGCGATCCATCACAACCACGTAACAAACTTCTAAAGGACCATGCAACCCGACAACCAGTTGCATTTCAATATCTCCTGAATTAGAAGGCCCTGAAATAAAGTGAATCGCTGAGCCGATTTTTTCACCTTTTTCTATTTTTTCTGTATAAAAAGCTGCTGGCTGAGTCGAACGTGGAACGAGTTTGCTAAACGGTATAATTGAAATGTAATGCTTCGGTAAAAAGTGTAAAGCTCTGCCTTGCCCCGCATTGGACTCCACCACAATCGTTCCTGATTCAGCTAGTAAAAACTCAGCAAAGGCAATCGCGATATTTGCCTGAGCAGCTGTTTGAATATTCGCTTCTCGTTGCTCACTTCCAGGTTGCCATTGCTTAACAGAAACAGCCTCTAATGACTTAGCTAAATCAGCTAATCCATAGGCTTCAAAACGTGCATCTGTTGGCAATAAAAGATTGCCCCCACCAAACTCAGCAACAATTTGCTGAATCGTCGTCAGTAAATTTTCTTGTGTGGTTTCCACTAAGTTCGTGTGAATCGTTTCCACACGCTCTTTCACAATTGTTAATAGCTCTGCTGGTGTTTTATCTGCCAACTGTTCTTCTGGTAAATGATTAATTGGCTCAAATGGATGGGCCGAAACAGGCTGTTTTTCTACGCCTAATTTTTCTCGTAGATTTTGTAAAAAAGGTTCTCGATTTTGAATCGCTTCGTTAGTCATTTTTTTCACCTTCTTGATGTTTTTTGAACCAACTTCTGAAGTTTTCTGAAGATTTTGGTGGTCTTGGCAAATCACGAACATCGGTCCAACCTTTTACTAACCCTGGTCCTTTATCAAGGTAGCCCCCATGATTATACATGTTTTCAACAGTAATTTCTTTTTGTTTACTTAAAATGCCCGCTGCAGCATGATCGACTTTCATGGCTGCTTTAAACATTGCTGGTGAACCAGTGGCTTTACCTACCATACGCATTTGGAAATCTTCAAATCCATGTTTCATTTTCAGATCATCGGTCATCACTTTACGATGTTCAATTAATAATTCGTGCAATGGAATTTTCACAGGACACGTTTCCGTACATGCCCCACAAAGACTAGATGCATAAGGCAATTCCCCAAACTGTTTATATCCACCTAAAATTGGAGAAAGCACAGCACCAATTGGGCCTGGATAAATAGAGCCATAACCGTGCCCTCCAATATGGCGATAGACCGGACAAACATTCAGACAAGACCCACAACGAATACACTGTAAGACTGGCTGAAAGGCTGTTCCTAACGCTTTTGAACGTCCGTTATCCAAAATGACCACGTGAAATTCTTCTGGACCATCGGATTCATCCGCATTTTTTTGCCCGGCAAACGTCACATACGTTGTTAAATTTTGACCAACGGCACTTCTGGCTAAAAGGTTATCTAAAACCTCTGCTTCACGCATTGTTGGTACGATTCTTTCCATCCCCATTAACACGATTTGTGTCTTAGGAATACTGATGGTCAAATCAGCATTTCCTTCATTTGTATTTAAGTTAATTAAGCCGCTATCCGCAATAGCGAAATTACAACCTGTAATGCCAATCTCCGCTTCCAAAAAGAATTTGCGCATCACTTCTCGTGCACAGCGTGCCAAATTTACCGGGTCATTATCTCCTTGATACCCTAATTTTTTCGCAAAAACCTGACGAATCTGTTCGCGATTTTTATGAATACTTGGGAAAACAATATGTGACGGCTCATCCCAGTCATCCATTTGTAAAATGAATTCCGCCAAATCTGTTTCCATCACACTAACATCGTCTAATCCCAATAACATTGGATCTATATCGACTTCGGTCGTCACCATTGATTTAGATTTCACAATTTTCTTCGCCTTTTTTTCTAGAACCACTTGTTTCACATATTCATTGGCCTCTTCGGCGGTTTGAGCAAAAAAGACTTTGCCACCTCGTTTGGCGACGTTATCACTGAACTCTTCTAAATAGTCAGGCAGATACTGAATTGTATGTTGGCGAATTTGTTCTCCCAGTTCACGCCATTGTGGCCAATTGCCTAAAGCTTCCCGCGCACCTTCTCGTTTCTCCCATTGGGCATCTTGTGCTTTGGCGACAGCCTTTTGCATAAACACATCTTTTTTACTTTCTTCAATTCGTTCACTTAACGGCTTATTGCTCGTTGATAATCCCACAGTTCTTCCCCCTTACCCTACCGATATGATTTGCGGTTGGTCCATGCGTGCTTCATCCACTTCGTGATTAAGGACTTCTGCAATATGCATAATCTTAATCTTTTTCCCATCACGATTGAATTTACCCCCGATATTCATCAGGCAACCCATATCCGCACTAATTAAAATTTCTGCGCCTGTATCAATCACATCGTTCATTTTTTCCGTCACCATTTGTTCAGAAATAGCTGGCATTTTCACTGAAAACGTTCCGCCAAATCCGCAACAATTTTCAAGATGTCCTAAAGGAATCATTTCTAATCCTTTCACATGATCCAACAAAACAAAGGGGGATTCTCGTTCATTTAAAATTCGCGTCATATGACAAGAACGATGATAAGTGGCTTTCCCATATAGCGTTGCGCCAACATCTTTGACCCCTAAGACACGATAAAGAAACTGACTAAACTCATAAGTTCGCTCAGCTAAACGTTGTGCTTTTGGTCCATAAATAGGATCATCTGCTAAAAATTTGTGGTATTCTTTCATCATGCCGACACAAGACCCCGCAGGTCCCACCACATAATCGGCACCGTCAAAACTATCAATTTGATTCTTAAGCGTTGTCGTGCTCTCTGTCACATAGCCACTATTATACGTTGGCTGACCACAACACGTTTGGCTTGTTGGTAAAACCGTTTCACAGCCATAACGTTCCAAAACCTCTACCATTGCTTGCCCTACATTTGGAAAAAGTAAATCCACCACGCATGTCGAAAATATACTCACTTTCACGCAAAATAACCTCCTCGTTTTCTACGAAAAGGCTCCATGAAATTAATTGGGCGGCTGTCATTAAAAGTCACTTGGCTGTCGTCTCTAACTACTTCACAGTGCCTTTTCAACAAATACGTTATTTGTAACAAAAATCGTTTTTTAAAATGATTCTTATACAATAATTATTTTACCAGTATCTGGTTTTAACAGCAAACGATTCCAGAAATTTTGTGCATTTTCACACAAAAAAGGAAGCTTTTTTATAAAAGTTTCTTTTAACCCCTTTGAAATTCGTTTTTTCTGAAGAAAAGAGTGACGAAATTTTGAAATTTTGGTAAACTAAGAAAAAACGAGAAACGAGGGCCATGCATGTTCATTTCATTTAACATGTTTATTCTATTAATTGTTGCAACGATCCTAATGATTTTTCTGATTATCTATTTGACAGTCACTGGAAATGATAAAAATAATAAAAAGAAACAAAAGAAAGAAACAAAAAGAACTACGCCAACTTTAAACAAAAAAACAACTGTTCCCCCTTCTCAGAAGCCAAATGTTGTGACTGATGTTGCAAAAAAGAGCGAGCCGGAAAAGCAAGCCGTACAACGAACACAGCAACCAACCACTAGAGAGGACGAGACTTCTCAATTTACACGAAGCCAACGTCATAAATGAAAATGGGACATAAGTCGAAATGACTTATGTCCCATTTTCTAATTCTTAAGATAATCAGCTGAACAAAAAATCCGCTAGTTGTTTCACTTTTTCTTTTAATTAATGATAGTTTATTCTTCTTTTCAGGTGTATACTAAATGATTGAAAAGAGACTTTAACTAATTAGGAAGAGGTGATTTTTTGTCTGCAAAGCGGTTTATTCAATTATTCATTTGTTATGCTATTTCAATGATTGTCGCAATACTTTTAACGGACTTATTTAATTTCTCGAGTCCTATAGCTTATTTAGTAGTGGCTAGTATCATCGGCTATGTAGTCATTACTGTTCCATTAACTATTATGACTCTATTAAAAAATAAAAATTAATAAAAAAATTGAGCGATTTTAATCACTTAAATTGCTCGATTTTTTTATTTTCATAATATTTTTCACTTATTTTTTCATTTTCATTGACAGAATAGTTGTAATTGTCAGAAAATTGTATATAATAAAGAAAGTTATTTTCATATTATTTTTTTCAATTAAAGGAGAATCCTATGAGTGAAACACAACAAACAACCTTAAAAAAACAATTAAGCTCGCGCCACATTACGATGTTAGCCTTAGGGGGAGCGATTGGCGCAGGTCTTTTTAAAGGAAGTGGCGAAGCAATTGGTATTGCTGGTCCTTCTGTTTTAATCGCCTTTCTAATTGGCGGTGCTGTTCTCTTCATCGTCATGAGTGGTTTAGGAAAACTTGTTTTAGATGGCGGAGACACACATCATGGTTTGTCTGGCTTAGTTCGACCATTTTTAGGTGCACATTCTGCTGATTTTATTGATTGGGTTTATTATTCCATGTGGACAATTAATATTATCGCAGAAGCGGTTGCCGCAGCTTCCTTTTTACAACTTTGGTTTCCTAATATTCCTGCTTGGTTTTTTGTTTTCATTTTAGCTATTTTAACGACGCTCATTAATCTTTACTCGGTTCGTTTATTTGCAGAAACAGAATATTGGTTGGCGTTTGCTAAAATTAGTGTCATCATTTTGTTAATTATTTTTGGTGTTTATCTGGTGGGACAACAAATGCTAGGCAGTGGTGTCTTCCCTACTTTACAAAGTATCACCGATCATGGTGGCTTCGCCCCACATGGCATGAAAGGTATTGTTAATTCTTTATTAGTAGTTATTTATTCTTATGGCGGTTCAGAATTAATCGCGATTACTGTCAGTGAAGCAGATGATCCTAAAAAAGCCATTCCTAAAGCGATTCGTGGTGTGATGGGACGGATTATTTCCTTCTATATCATTCCATTATTCTTACTTTTGATTATTTTCCCTTGGAATACATTGGCAGGCACAACGGTGAGTCCATTTGTTATGGTTTTTGAAAAAATGAATATTCCTTTTGCTGCTGACATCGTAAATTTTGTGATTATTTTAGCCTTGTTTTCTTCTATTAATTCTGGGGTATACGCCTCTTCTCGCCTTTTATATTTTCGCTTAAAAGATAAAAAAGGACCCATGAGTAAACTAGCGGTTTTAAACAAGCACCAAGTACCTCAACGTTCAGTTTTCTTCTGCGCCAGTGTTTTATATCTGGGCGTTATTCTTTCTTATTTTGTTGGCGATGAATTATTTGGTTACTTAGCCGGTTCTCTCTCTTACACTGTCTTGCTAATTTGGATTTTAATTAGCGCTGCGGCGTTTGTTCTTTCTTTAAAACGAGGATCTCTCTTTGAAAAAAGTATTAATCTCCTTGCTTTAATCATTTTAGGCCTCATCTTTATTGGCATCTTATTTACGAATTCGTTAGGCGTCACTCTTTTAACAGGCCTACTGTACTTTGTTATTTTCTTTAGTTATCGTAAGAAAAATGATTCCTTTCTACTCTCTGATGAAAGCTAAATAGACAAAAAAACGAACAGTTTTGTAAGATAACTGTTCGTTTTTTCGATGTTCCATCTCCTTCTTCTTTTGCTATGCTATTTTTGTAAATTGTTAGGAGGAGAAAAAATGAAAAAAATCGGCGCTATTTTATTTATTGGCTTATTCATTGTTGGTGGTTATACAGGCTATCGTTATTATGCAGATACATATAAGGGTGAAAAAGCCTATGCACAAGTTCCTCTAGAAATTCCTGAACGAAAACAAACAGTAGATGACAATCAAAAAAGCATAGATGGCCAATATTCTTTACACTATCGACTAACTTTTGTTAAAAGTAATGGAAAAACGCAAGTTATGGACTACGAACGGACAGACAAAAATCCTCAACCTTTGGAACCAAATGCTTACATAGAAGCAACCATTAGTAAAAAAAGAATCATCCAATCTCCTGTCAAAATTGATAAAAAAGAGATTCCAGAAAAAGCTTTCGCACAATTAAATAACCGAAAAACAACCAGCGATAATTAGTCATCGCTGGTTGTTTTTTTACATGGAATCGCAATTAATTCATAAATAATGGTACGCTGATTTTGCTTAATTTCATGAGAACCAAAAATTTCTTGTACGCGTTGTTCTAAAATTGGAACTGACCATTGTTCTTCAAAATAGCTGCGGAAAAAGTCTTTTGAAATAGCTTCTGATGCTTCAAAGAAAAATTTTTTTGTGAAAAAAGGTCGCTGTTCTTTTTTTAGAAATGCTTTGTATTTTGCCATCCAATTTAACTGCGGGTTGCTCTCTTGCTCAAAAGGAGAAAACAACGAATCTTGCTCTTCCACTAGCCGAAATATAAGACACCATTCCTCACTTAATTGGCACAATGCATTAACTTTTTCCGGCGTATCCAAAGCAGGGTTCATCGCTGAAAAAACGACTTGAAATTTTTTCCCAGTCTCAATCAGTCTTTCTTGGCTTTGGTGAAGAAAAACAACGTTGCTTTGTGCTTTTGCTTCCGCAATCTCCAACATTCTCTGAGAAATATCGGCTAGCGTATACTCCGTGACTTGCTCTTGAAAAAAAGGTAAATATCGTCCCGTCCCACCTGCGATATCCAGAAATGTCTGACACGGAAAAATGCCTTCTTGGACCAAGAAATCACGTAATTCTCGAGCAATTGGAAATGGCGATTCTTGTTGAATTTCTTCATATTCTTCTGCAAATTCATCCCAAAATTCCGCTAATTCTTGCTCATTATTATTCATCAACAGTTGCCCCTTTCTCTCAATTCTTATAAAAAGTGTAGCAAAAGAAGCGCCAAAGAGCTAACAAGTTCACTCATTTAAATCAATAATTTCATCTACAAATCGCAGGGTTTTAGGTCGATGAGTAACCAAAATAGTCAACTTATTATGGGTAAATTTTTGTACTTCTTGTAACACTTTTTCTTCGGTCTTTTCGTCCAATGCAGAAGTCGCCTCATCTAAAATAAGGATCTCTGCTTGTGTAAATGCTAAGCGTGTAAAAGCAATCCGTTGTTTCTCGCCACCAGAAAAATTCATTCCTTTTTCACTCACAATAGTGTTTAAACCTTCCGGCAACCGTTCATAAAGTTCCCCCAACTGAAAACGATACATAGCTTCAATTACTTGTTCATCAGAAATTTCTTGATTAAATACAATATTTTCTTTCAACGTTCCTTGAAATATTGGCACATCTTGAGATAAATAAAAAACTTTTTCATAATAATCTTCCAAATTAAATTGTGTTAGAGGAAATTGATTCACATAAACTGTCCCCTCTGTCGGCTTCAATAATCCTAAAATCAATTTAATCAGGGTAGATTTACCTGTCCCACTTTTTCCAATCAAGCCATAGGTTTTATTCATTGAAAATTGTCGATTTTGTTGGGACATAATCGTTTGACTATCTACGCTAAAACATACATCTTTTAATGAAATTGTTTGAATTTCAGGTAACGCTTTGCCGGAAACCATTAAGTCAGGATCATCTTCTTTTTTATAAAAATCTTCCAAGCGCTGATAGGCTACTTTATCCAAATTATATTGAACAAATAAAACATTAAATATGGCTATCGGCGTATAAATTCGATCGATATACATCACTATCGCTACAAGTCCACCTAAACTTAGCGTCACGACGTTAGTAAAACTAAGTACGACAATACTTACTTTGATAAGTGCAACTAACAAGGCAAAAAAGCCAAAGAAAAATTCATGGATCATAGTCATTTTTGTTATATTTTGACTATTTTCCTCTGCCATTAACGCGTAATTTTCAATCTCTTTTTTATATTTTCGATTAATTCTAAAAGTTACTAGTTCTGTCATCCCTCGTATCAAAGTAGCATTCATTGCTTCTTCAGAAATAAGTGTTTTTTCTTTCATTTTTTGTAGCGTTTTCAAAAGTATTTTGGTTAAAATAAATACAATCACATAACCAATTAGAATTGCTGGTAGTAATTTTTTATCAATCAATGCTATGAAAAACAAATTAAATAACGTCTCTGGGATTAGCTCTCGAAATAAGCGTCCATAAAAATTCAAGTGGATATTTCTCCCAGCTGCTGCACCAACTTCTACTTTTTGTAGTAAAGCTCCCGCTCCCAGTTTTAGATATTCTTCATAGGAAATCTTGCTCATTTTTATTAAACTTAATTTCTTCAAATAGAAATAGATGCCATTAGTTAAGTAAGCTTTCGGTTTCTGTTCACAGTAAGACAATAGCGGAATTAAAATAATTGTCGTTCCATACGCTACTAACAACCCTAGTTGGAAACTTTTTTGATAATGATCTAACAACTGTTGAAAAAAATAAATTGCTAAAGCACTACATAATGAAACAATCACGCCTATCAAAATGTACCAAGTGAAGCTTTTCTGAAAGTGCGACCATATTTTTTTAGTCATTTACTCCCTCCTTTTCGAGCATTATATACCTTACTGTAGCATAGTTTTTGATTGGCGCCTATCAGCAATTTATCTCCAGATAATAGAAAAGCCCCCCAGCGAAAGCTGGATGGCTTTTCTATTGTTAATTCTTTCTGATTTGTAGATAACTTACACCTAAAACGGCAAATGTACTTGCCAGTATTCCTGCTATTAGCATAAACGGTGTTTTTGTTGTGCCTGTTTTGGGAAGTTCTCGTTGCCCGTTTGCTTCATTTAATTTTTGAATTGGTTCACTAAGCAGTTGGGGAGCCAACTGTGGGCTTCCTTCATTTTTCAATGTATTTAATGGAGCGTTTAGTATTTGTGGTTGATTTTTTGATGTAACATTTTTATTTTTCTCCACAGTTGTTTCTGTGGATGGCTGTTTTTTCTCAGTTGTAGTAATTTCTTTTGTTGGTGAGACATGAACTTCTGGCTGGCTGCTTTCTGCCGTTTCCGTTATACCATTCTCTTCAGTTGTTACGCTTGGTTTTTCAGGTATGATTGGTGCAATCGTGCCTAGTGTTTCACTTTCATCTGGATTTTCTTCTTCCGTTGGCGACACATGGACTTCTGGTTGACTGCTTTCTGCAGTTTCCGTTGTGCCATTCTCTTCAGTTGTCACACTTGGTTTTTCAGGTAGGATTGGTAAAATTGTACCTAACGTTTCACTTTCATCTGGATTTTCTTCTTCCGCTGGTGAGACATGAACTTCTGGTTGGCTGCTTTCTGCGGTTTCTGTTGTGCCGTTCTCTTCAGTTGTCACACTTGGTTTTTCAGGTATGATTGGCTCAATCGTGCCTAGTGTTTCACTTTCATCTGGATTTTCTTCTTCTGTTGGTGAGACATGAACTTCTGGTTGGCTGCTTTCTGCAGTTTCTGTCGTGCCATTCTCTTCAGTTGTCACACTTGGTTTTTCAGGTATGATTGGCTCAATCGTGCCTAGTGTTTCACCTTCATCTGGATTTTCTTCTTCTGTTGGTGAGACATGAACTTCTGGTTGGCTGCTTTCTGCGGTTTCTGTTGTGTCTGTCTTTTCACTTGTTTCTGTTGCCTGTTCCGAAGTAGGTGTCTTTGGTTCCCATTCATCTATTGTCTCTAAAGGAATGTCTAGACTTTCTTCTGTTGGCATTTCCACATTTTGATTGCCGCTTGCCTCGCCTTCTACAAAAACATTTTTAACCTGTGATGTATTTTTTTCATTCGTTGCGTCTTGATTGTTTAGTTGATAATTGATGTCATAACTATTTTCAAATGTTGCTTGATGTTGGCCTGCTTCTGTGATTGTCGAAGTGTAACGGACGATAAAGGAAGTAAAGCGTGCTTTATCCCGATAAAAACGTAAGTTAAAGTCATTATCTGTTACGAAGTCAATTTTGCCATAACCTTGTTGCTCAAACTCGGCAAGTGAAATATATTTAGTTTCTTTGTCATTCACAATATCAAATGTAAAACTCTCTTTATTTAATTGTTGACCACTTCCTTGTCGATCCGCAATTGAAATATCTTCTGTGACATCGGATTTATTGAGGTTCACATTTAAAAACCAACGTACTTGATTTGACTCTCCAGCCAAATCGCCTACTTTATAAAAAAACGGATAGTCTCGCTCAATTTGGCCAGTCTCTGTGTTAGTCACTCCTTCAATCGTCAAACGTTGAGTCGCCGTTGCTGTTCCGAAATCCGTTTCTATCACATTCGGTTGAGAACTATTGGTGATAAGCGTTTTAATCCCGAAAGAAAAATGCCCATTCACATTATGTAAAGATTCAACTTTTTCGTTAAATGTTGCTACAACATGATCTTTATAGATAAAAACTTCCCCTAAACCATTTAAATTGATTTTTCGTGGTGAACTATCGTTCTCGGTCATTCCAACTAGTGCGTCTGGTAAAGTTAAAGTAATAGTATCTCCAGGTTTTATTTTCTGATTTTCTTTGTCACTAAAAGATACTTTAATTGAGGTCATCTCTCCTTGATATAAAGTAGTGTGATCTAATTCTACTTTGTCAACGATTGAACTTTTGCTCAATTCGGCGCCAAACGAAATTGGACCAATCAATAACGCCCCCGCAATTGGTAGAATCATTACCAACAGTAACACTAAAAATTTTACACTTTTTGTCATAAAAAATTATTCACCCTTCTTTTCTCTTATTTTTTCCACTTAGTGGTCTTTTTCAGAAGTTGACAATAGCAAAAAGATATATCTCACACAATATTAATGCTCATTTAAATAGCCTTTTTTTAAAATTTCTAATTCACTTTCTAAGGAAAACGGTTTATTATGGTAGTTACATTAGATAACATTTGTTACAAAATATCTAATGCTGCCAAATTTGAGTTGCATAAATAACATATTTCACATCAATAATGAATAAAAATACTTATTTCATCCTCATTTTGTTTCCCAGGCCATTTATTCTTGTTATAATAAAGTTTATGAGATAAGGAGGAAAAGAATGAAAAATTCATATTTTGACGGTGGTTTAGCAACGTATATCGGGACTTCAATTTTAGCAACCTTGATTACTGTCTTTACATTAGGCATTTGCGCACCTTGGGGAATTTGTATGATGTACAACTGGAAAATCAAGCATACCGTTATTGATGGTAAACGCCTTTATTTTGACGGTACAGCTATGCAATTATTCGGTCATTGGATTAAATGGCTTTTATTAACTATAATTACTTTAGGAATTTATGGTTTTTGGTTGAATATCCGTTTGCAACAATGGATTACAAAACATACCCACACACTTTCATAAAAAGAGGAAGGATGAACTGAGTTACGGTCCATCCTTCCTCTTTTTATGAATATCTAACAGAGTGTTATCCTACTCTTTGAAAAAACAAGGAATTTATGCTATACTTTGATAAGTATCAAGGGATACTTATGTTATTTCGGGGGCGTTACGGATTCGACAGGCATAGTTGAGCTTGAATTGCGTTTCGTAGGTTACGGCTACGTTAAAACGTTACAGTTAAATATAACTGCTAAAAACGAAAACAATTCTTTCGCTTTAGCTGCCTAAAAACCAGCTAGCGAAGATCCTCCCGGCATCGCCCATGTGCTCGGGTCAGGGTCCTAATCGAAGTGGGATACGCTAAATTTTTCCGTCTGTAAAATTTAGAGGAGCTTACCAGACTAGCAATACAGAATGCCTGTCACTCGGCACGCTGTAAAGCGAACCTTTAAATGAGTGTCTATGAACGTAGAGATTTAAGTGGCAATATGTTTGGACGCGGGTTCGACTCCCGCCGTCTCCATTTTTAGAAAAGTAGAGAAAAACAAAAAAGAGCTAAAACCTTATAAAATAAAGGTTTTAGCTCTTTTTTTCTATAAGCAAGAGAAGGCTCGTTACCTCCTCTTACACTTCCTATCACATTATCTTTCTAAAACCACTTCATTTTCTTTTTCTATTGGTGATTTTGGGTATTGCATAGAACATGGCTAAAAATATTATTGTTATCAAAAGAGTTTTTAAGATTTCAATTTCTCCTGAATCTATCCAAGTATACACAAAAGCGATGATAAAAGTAATTACTATTTCCGTAACATGATCTTTTAAATTCATTAGCTTAGCCCACATTGAACTGCCCATAAAGCTAGTTGTCCAGCTACAATAATAGCATTCGTCTTTAACCCATTGGCTTTAGCGAAGCGTAATACAGTCACTGCTAATTCTTTCCAGGCTTTCTTTTGTGCAGCTTTTACAATTGCGCTGATACTAATCATTGCAAAAAACTCATCTTTGATTTTGTTAGCAACGCAACTTCCTAATGCATTCCAATTAAAACGTGCTTGAACTACTGTTGAAGCATCAGAAATATTTACATTTAATTCTTCCTCAACTGAAGAAATCTCTTGCTGAGCAAAATTATTTTTGACATAGTTTTTAAAGTTATCTTCCGTCACTCCATTCGCATACATTTCTTCCAGTCCTTTTGCTACAGCCTCAACTTCTGAATCCTCTAGCTGGTCAGATGCATAAACACTTGTACCAGCGCTGATAAAAATACCTAATGTCATTAGTAATGCCATCGCCAAACAAAAAAATTTAGCCTTTTTTGTCACCTGTAATTCCATAAATAAATCCCTACTTTCTTTTTCCTTGTTATAATCATAACAAGGAAAAAGATAATTTATCATCGAAATCCCTATTTGATGCTTATATTTTCCTATATATCCTAGAGCTGATTTTTCTCACTAGTGATCACATCAATTTGAACTAATGATTCAAAAAAAGACACAGGTTATTTGAGGTACGTTCGAGGTAATGCTAGGTTCTATTTTGAAAACAACGCAGCTCTCTTGAAATATTTTTTGAGCTTGTCTAAACCTTCTGAAACGAATATAGAAAATAAAAAAAGAGTCCCCTTTCTCAAGGAAACTCTCAATTGCTAAGTCAAAATAACTTCACGTTATCTAAATCTTTTAAATCAATCCTATGGTTCGCGGAACAAAGGAGCTAAAAACTTAATAGAATAAATCGCACAAATTCCGACAATAATATAGATAATTTTTGCTAATGGTGTGGTTGCACCGCCACTAATTGTTGCAACTAAATCAAAATTAAATGCACCAACTAATAACCAGTTTAAACCTCCGACAATCAATAAAATTAAAGCAATAATATCCAGATATTTCATTTTTAACACTCCTTCCAAATTTGATAAGCCAAGAGTAACACGTTTATTCTTTATTTACGAAAATAATGATTCAGGAAAAAAAACTTTTTTCAATTATTTTCTCGAGTCATTTTTTCATTATTAAGAATTTTATGATATAACTAAAGAGTAGACAAAAACAGATTCATTATCTCTGATAAGAAATGGTGGTTTATTATGCGTGCTAAGTTATTTTTAATTTTGCGGAATCGAGTGTTATCCCGTGTTGTCTTTGTCATTCTATTTTTACATGTGCTTTTTACCACAAATGATTTCACGGTGTTGCTACTCCTCTTACTATTGAATTATTTACTCACGCTTGAGGATAGCGCGAAAAAAAACAGAAAAATCCAAACTTGGCAGGAATTTAAACAGTCGATTGATTGGCCCTTTGTCGCTTTTTATTCAGGGCTTGCTCTTTTAGTTATTTCGTTAATACTTCTGTTTCTCTGGTTCAATTATGCACGATAAGGAGGATTAAAAATTGAAAAGCTATTTTTTTACTCTTTTTTTTAGTATGTTTAGCCTTTTCGTCATACTACTTTGGTTTTCTGGTCGTCTTTTTCCGTCGCTTGTACCAGATAATGAAGCCGCTAATAATTAACGCACAGGCAATTAAAAGTAATGTCCATAATAGTAAATTTTGTTGTTGTGCCACTTTTTTCATCCCCGCTGCTGCTTTTTCTGGTTGATATGGGATACGATGTCCTCGAACTAATAACCGATGACTGTTTATCATATACGGTGTGCAAGTTAATAAAGTGACGAGATCTTGGCCAGACTCAATGTGTAAATCTTTTGTATCAGTTGGTTCAACGGTTTTTATTTGATCTACTTGATAAGCAAGCGTCTTCCCATTGACTTCGATATAAAATTCATCGCCTTTTTTTAATTCTGGCAAATCTGTAAATAATTTGGCTTGAGGGAGACCACGATGGCCTGAAATGACCGCATGTGTATTCGTACCACCTGTAGGATAGGAGGTTCCTTCTAACAAGGAGCTTCCTTTTTCCAATAGCAATGCATTCGTTTTATCAAAAATTGGTAAACGGACATTTATTTTTGGAATGGTTAAAACACCAATCGTATGACTTTCAAAATAGGATTTGTCTGGTTTTTTCGTTGTTTTTTGCGTTTCAGAAAAAGGATCTAATCCAGGATTGCTGCCTTTTTTCGCTAATTCTTGGTTTTTCTTTTCCATTTTTTCTTGAAGTTCAGCCATTTCTTTGGTGTTTTCTTGGCTTGCTTTTGCTTGATAATGAGCGATAATTTGTTGATCCAGATAGTTATTTAATGCATCGCTAACAAAAGGATACGCAAATGCACCTATTCCAATAATCAGTAAAAGAATCATAAAACCATCAATGATACGACGTTTCTTTTTTGACTTCATTGCTTCCTCCTTAAAAATAAAGCATGAGAGCCTGGGACAGTGATTGGCCCAGGCTCTTTGTTTTTCTAAAAATTTCTTCGGTGATGCTAGAAATTAAGCATTTTCTTTTCTACGTCTAGCAAAGTAGACTCCTGCAATAAGTAGCAAGACTGCGCCACTTCCTAAGTAAACGTAGATTCCTTTGCCACCTGTTGAAGGTAAGGTACCTTTGTGTTTGTTTGGTACTTTTTCTGGTGAAACTAGGTTTTCTGTTGTGCCATATGATTGTTCATTGACCACAAATTCAATCCGATTTGTTAACAAGACATAATCATCAGGAGCTACAGTTTCTTCTAAATAATAGGTACCGTATTTAAGCCCTGTGATATCAACTAATCCATCAGCCGTTGTTGTAAAAGTAGTTGCTTCAGCTTTTGTTTTCACCCAAGTTGCTGCTTTCGTTGTTTCATCGATTTTCAAATAATTTGCTGTGTCGCTGTTTTGATCACGGACGACAAAGGAAGCTCCCGCCAAGGCTTGTGTCGCTGTCACATCGCCATCGACTTTAATGAAACGTTTCCCACCTGTCACAACTTCAACAGTTGGTGGTGTTTGGTCGTCGGTATGACCGTTATCAACATTCGCCTCATTTTTAAAACCTTTCGTAGGATCTGCTTTTTCATTTAAATGCATAAAGTAAACGAATTTTAGTGTGCCGCCTGGTGTTAGCGTAGGAATATACGCTGGATTAACGGCGACAGTGAAGCCATTTGCTTGTTCAGTCACTTGATAATTTTCAGGAGCAATCACTGTATCCCCATCATATAACGCATAAGCATACTCTCCAGAAGTCACGTTATCAAAAGTTAAGGCTGCATCATGTTTATCAACTAAATTGAATTTGACGTATTTATTAGCGTCGCCTTCTTTGTCTGCAATCCCCAATGGAATATTTACAGAAATTTGATATTTAATTTTTTCGCCAATTGCCACATCTTTACCATCTAAGCTTGGTGTTGTTTTATCAACTTTAGAGGTATCATTTTTGACTGTTTTTTCAACAGGTGTTTGATTGTTTGCTTCAATTGTAAATGGTGTTTTTGTTTGATTTTCAATTAATTCTGCATTATTTGGAGCTTTTACTTCTTCTAAAATATACGAACCAACCTCAAGATTTTTAACTGTTAATTCTCCCGTTCCATTCTCTGCTTCTGTGAAATCATTTTCGCCAATTTCATAACTTTTCCCAGTAATAAAGCGTTTTGCTTGTTCTTTATCCGTTGTCCATGTATATAATCCATCTTTGACTCCTTGGATATATTTTACTGTGCCTGGTGAGCCTTCGCTTTTAGAAATAACAAATTCTGCGCCATTTAATCCTTCATTTTCAGCAGTTCCTACTTTTTTCACATGTAAACTACCATCATTGGCTACCACATTTTTAGGATAAATATGAACAACCGCTAATTCTTCTGTTCCATATTTATAGGAACCATCTGTTTGCTTGATCATTTCGTAAACTGGGAACGCCACCACCATATTCGTAGCAGCAACTACACCCTCTTTTGGTTCTTCTTTAATGGTATACACTGCATCTTTACCATTTTGTTTTTTAGGTAACTGAACAGTGACATTCCCATTTGCATCGGTGGTTCCTTGAGCAACAGGTTTCCCAGGAGTTAAACTTTGGACAGCTTGTTTAGCTGCATCAACGCTTGCGCCTGCCGCTCGTTGCTCGTAAAATTCGTTCGTCACGTTATAAATACTAAACGTCACATCTGCCAGTCCTTGATATTTATCAAACTCGCTCATTTCTTTCCCGCTATTTTGAATAAGCGGATCTGGTAAATCCGTCATTTTCTTTTTGTGAATCACGAGCTGTGCGCTCTCCCCATTTTCTTCTGCAAATGCAGTTGTTGTCCCTAATACACTTGTGAAAAGTGGCAAAATTAGTAACAAGGTACTAACGGTGTACCAAACTTTTTTTAATTGCTTCATTTTCTCTCTCCTCTTTTTTGTTTTTGATAAAATAGCCAAATGACTACCATCCCAATGATTAGCAGGCCTGCAATCGTCAACCAAATAGAACGTTCTTCATTTGTTTTTGGTAAGAAGCCTGACTCTTTTACTTTTTTATTGATTACATGTAACGGTGCTGTTCGTTGTCCGTTCGTTGCATAAGAATTTTTTCCCACCGTAAAAGGAATTTCTGTTTGATTCAGAAGATAACCTTTTGGTGCAGAGATTTCTTCCAAGAAGTACTGGCCATCTTTTAAGCCTTTAACTGAAAATTCACCGGCTTGATTAGACGTGAATTTTTTAGCTAATGCTTTTTCTTTTTGCCAACGATACCCGTTTGCTGTTTCATTGAGGTATTCCCCCGCTTGATTTTTGACGATAAAAACAGCCTCTGGCAAGGTGATTTTCGCATTTTCACTATCAACTTTGACAAAAGACTTGCCGCCTGTACGAACTGTGGCTCTTTTAGTCAAGGTATGTTTGTCCGTGACTAATTGTCCTTCGTTGTTAATCGCAGTGTCAGGTTCAGCGGTCTTTTCTAAACGCATTTGATACGACACAGTCATTGTTTGATTTGCAAAGTTTTGTAAGTCTTTAATTGAAAAATCAAGCGTAAATCCATGCTTTTGCGTCGTCAGTGTGTAACCTGTAGTAACTGTTTTTCCAGCCACTTTTACCTCAATTGATTCTGGTAAAAGTGTCAACGTTGTATCCGCCTTATCTGACAAACGGAATTCCTGATATCCTAAAATATTCGCTGGAATCTGAGTCGTTAACTGATAGTTAATGTGCTCTCCTTGATTAAAGCCTTGTTGCTTATCGAGTACCGTTTTTTCAAGTGGTGGTAAGTCATAGGCATTTTCTTCATTTTTTGGATATAAATGAATATGCGTTAACGATTGCCCTTGTGGATCTTGAACAGGCAAAATCACTACTAGGTTGCTAGCTTTTTCCTTTACCACTTCTGGTGCTTCCGCTTCAACAAATAAATAGGCTTTATCTCGTTGCTGCGAATCTTTGCTAGCTAATGAAAAAGAAACCACTCCATCTTCTCCATTTATTGTCTGTGTTTTATCTTCTGCGATCGGTTTTCTATTTGTTGCACCGGTTTCTGCTAATTGACGCTGTGCCTCTTGGACCGTTTTTCCTTCAGAACGAAGCTGATAAAACGGATCCGTCACATCATAGACTTGATAAGTGACGTCATTTAAGCCCCGATAATTTTGAAGCAGCGTTCCCTCTTCCCCTGTGTTTTGCTGCTGTTCTGGTAATTGACCATCAGGGAACAATAATTTGTGCAACGTAACTTGAACGCTTGCTTGCGATGCCTCTGCTAATGCTTGATGTGAAAACCCGAAAAGAGCGAGTAGCATGACGCAAATACTTAACCAACGTGCGTTTTTCATTGATTACACACTCCCTTCTGGTCGTCTAATAAAGAGATAAACACCCGCTATCACGAATGTACTAATCGCTATCAAGTAAAACCACAAGCGTCCTATGCCACCAGTTTCAGGTAAAGGAACCTTTGCTTGGTTAGTAACATCTAAAGTAATTTGATTATTCTTCTCTCCAGAAATTAAAACATCTGCTACTTTTTCCCCATCTATCGTGACTGAACCATCTTCACGAATTATTAATTCGATTGGTTCTTTTAACCCCTGATATCCTTCTGGCGTAAAGGTTTCTGTTAGAACATATTTCCCTGGTTTTAAGTTTTCAAAAACAAAAGTATCCGTTTCTTTGCCATCTTTTGGTAATTCAATATCCGTATCTGGTCCTGTTAAACGGAATTTCGCTCCTTTAAGTGGCGTCTGATTATCGGCTTTTTTATGAACCGTTAAGTCAAAAGGTTTCAAATGATTTTGATGTGTCAGTGTCCATTCTGGCGCATTTTCTTCAATATTTTTGCCTGCATAGTGAATTTCCCCATATTTATCAACAGTAAATTCATAATTTCCAGCAAGAGTGTCGTATCCTAATGGTCCTGATTGTTCCACCATTCGATACTCACCAGGTTCACTAATTTTAAAATAGCTCAATCCTGCAGTATCTGTTTTTTGAGTTGCCACAGTTTGGTAACTTCCTTGAGCATTTTTTCTTTGCAACGCAAAAGTCGCCTCTGCTAAGTTCACTTGTTTGCCATTTTGCATGGTGTATTTTCTAATTCTGATTGGCAAAGAAGAAAATTTATTTTCAATTTCCAATGGAATAACTTGATTTGTGGTGGTCACTTCTTGTCCATCGATGCTTACTTTGCCTTGCTCATTCACCTCAATTTGCCAAGTCGTTTTCTTACCTAACTCATGTCCTGCAGGTGCTTTTACTTCAGTTAATATATAGCGTTCCCCTTTTTGTAGGCGCACATCTTTTGGCAAGGAATAGCTACCATCTTTATTGTCCACTAATGTTGTCTGAACATTTTTACCACTCAATTCAAAAACGGCTCCCACTAAGTTTTTCTCACCTGAGGAAGAATTTTTGATTACTTTTAAATCTAATGGCTTGAACTGCTTCGTGTTTTTCCAAGTAGTATCGTCGATTTTTTCTTGACTGTAACCAGGAACTGCTAATTCACGGGTTGTTTGATAATTGAAAGCTTGTCCTTGATTGTTGTATTGGGGAAGTCCAAGAACTTCTTGATAGCTTTCATCCGCGGTTTTGGAAAGTTGGGTTACATTTTTGCGCTCCCAACTATTGCTGGTATCATTTTCTGGTTTTGATAATTTAATATACCCAGTTTGCCAGTTGGCTGTGTCAGTTACTTGCTTTCTACTAATTTCATAAATCACGTTATCTGGCCGACTTATTGGGTCTTGATCATACTCTTCCCAGATTTTTTTCACGTTTAACTTCACGCCAGGTGCTTTTCCCGAAGGAACCCCAAAATCAACTTTTTCAGGGGCCGTGGCTAATGGCTGAAACGTTGTCCGACCATTCATTTGATACCAAAAATCAGGTTTGAAGTTTTCTGACTCTGTTTGAATACGTACTTGATAATGAATTTGAATTTCTTGCCCTTTACCCAAATAAATCTCATTACTATTAATTGTAGCGCCTGTTAGCGACACTTCTGGTAATGTTTGAACCTGAACAGGACCCACACTTTTCATTGATAATGTATTTGGCTCGTATTTAAAAGGTTCAGCAATTGGATCAACTACTTTTCCGTTTACAACCGTTCCTGAAATCTGAACGGCTTTTTTCGCTAAATAATCAGAAATGTCTGGTGCATAATCCGCTGATTCATAATAAAGGTCTCCATTTTCATCGGCTGACACCATCTCACGCATTTTATCTTCAACTTGTTGTTTAGATAAATTAGCTCGTGGATCGCTTTGCAATTGAATGCCCAATCCATGTATTTCAATCCCGCGTTGTTTTAAGGCCATTGCCTCACCTATCGTGGCGATAAACGTACTGTTAATTCGTTTATTGATATTGTTTTGATCTGGCGCATTATAGCTACCAGAGATATAAGAAGTGCTACCTGGTTGATCTTGTCGATTCGTAAATTGTGTCCCGTAAAAGCGACCATCCGCCTCTGTTTGAACTCGACTCACTTTATAAGAGAAGGTTGGGACGCCATCCGTTAAAAGTACAATAACTTTCTTATGTCCATTTGGCGTTGCTAACATATCACCAGCATCTCTTAATGCTTTTTGAGTGAAAGTTCCTCCTCTAGTGCTACTTGGCGTAATATTTTTAATTGGATTTTTGACTGTATCAAACGGCCCCATTTGAATGGCGTTGTTATTATAACCGTCACTTGAGTAGCCAACATAGCCCATGTTGATGTTATTGGTAATACCGCTATCTGCCAATGTATCAACAAAACGGTTCACTCCTTTTTGAACTTCACCAATCCGATTGTTTTCATTCATACTACCGGACCAGTCAACGACTAAGACCAAATCCAATGGCGTGATTTCTTTCTGAACATTCCCACGCACATTAAGATATACATCAAAAAGCCCTGGTGTTGTTGTTTCTCTAGCATATTTTCGGATGGCATAATCGGCTTGGTCTCCTGTACCGCCATACTCAATATAAGAATTTGTGCGATTAGTAGGGTCCCCATTCCAACTCGTTTGGCCGTCCCATTGTGCACTACCGTCTTTATTCCCTTGATGGTTTAACACATTTTGATTGCCTGTGGGCTGCCAATTAGCTGTCGGATAAGTCCCAGAATTATCCGTCGTGTATTGTGGTGCAATTAAAGGCAGTGCCAGATTCGCTCTCAAAGTAGCTGGCGCCATTCTTGCTTCTGCAAATGGATTGGTTACCTCTTCTGTTGCGGTCGGCTGTTCTGTTTTTTCTGGAGCCGAATCATTTTTGTTAGTTTCTTTCGTATTTTCTGGTACAGTTATTTTTTCTGGTTCAGTTGATTCTTTAGCAGAATCCTCTACTGTTATTTTTTCAGAAGTAACTGAAACATCATATTCGTTGTTTTCATACAATAACTTAGGTGGCTGAGCTGTTTGAAGCGAACTTTGCTCAACAGCTAACGAAAGCTGTACCGGCTTTTTTACTTGTGCGTCCAAAGTCAGATAAAGCGTACCATTAGTCACTTGGTAAGAATATCCGTCTTTTTCAATTACAGCAGTATCCATGAACTGTGCATTTTTCAATTGAATTTCTCGTTGTAATGGCTGCTCTGTTTGGTTGAGAAGATTTAACTCGATATTAATATTCGTTTTATCATTCTCATCTGTTATCATTTGAGCGGATGTAATTTCAACTTCTTTGGCTGTTTCTGCATAGCCAATGAGCGGTATGAAATAGGATGAGACAAGTAAAAAGACTACGCCGAAAACCCCAAATTTCTTTAGTAATTTAATGTCTGTTCTCTCCTTTCTTTTATGAATTAACAGTTAAATTAGAATTGCCTAGCACGTAAAATTTCATTATTCTAATCTGATAATTATTATACAGAGAAGGAGCTCATTAAATCACACCAGCTTTCATACCAAGCGGTTTCATTTCTGAAATTGCGTTATTGTTTCGATGATTGTTTCATTAAAGTAAAGGACTTGGGAGGAAACAATATGATTAGGTTTTTAGAAAAAAATTATCGGAAAATGGAAGAAATCATTCGTGTCTTATCCATTTCTGATAAATGGATGACTAAAAAAGAACTTGCAAAATATATTGGTAGTTCTGAGTCTACTTTTATTCGTTATATTGAGGAGATTAAACAGCGTTGGGGCGAAAGTTTAACCATTAAAACATCGCATAAATTAGGCTATCGTTTAGAAAACTTTAATGTGTCCTTATATTTAAACGTGCTGACGGATATGGCAAAAACGTCAACGACCACCCAATTGCTCCATGAGTTTATCCAAAATCCTGGCAAAACCATCGAATATTATTGCGATACCATCAATATTAGTCGCTCTTCTTTTGCTCGAAAATTGAAGCAGTGTAATCAGGTCTTGGAAACTTACTCTCTTCGCGTTATCGTTGATCAAGGCTATCAATTAACTAGCCAAACAGAAGAATTGCCTTTACGTATTTTTACAACCTTTTTCTTTTTAATGTATTATGGTCATTATGAATTGCCTTATCAATTAGATAAGCAGGAAATCAAACAATTAATGCGTCGTAATCAATGCCAATTAAATATTATTAGTATGGATAACAGTTATGAACACGATTTCTTTATTATGTATTTTATTGTTGATTTATTAAGAGAGCATCAAGGATTTCAACAACGTTTCCAGAAAAAAACAGATAAAAAGAGTCCGATTAAAATGGAAGATTATCTTTTACTCAGTCGTCATTTTACTGGGCTCAGCCGTGAAACCTATCGGGAAGTTCTCCGATATTTTCAAAGAGGCGCTTTTCAGCAATACTACTCCGAAGACCAAGAAGTCATCAGTCAAAGAATACGTGAAAATTTAAAATTTAATGCTTTTTCACAGATTGAACAATTAACAGAAGAAGTCGTCGACTTCGCTGTTCACTTGTTAACCTGTCTTTATTTGTTTTCTCAATTAGTGCCTTTTGACACCTCCGAATTGACACAAAGGGCCACCTTTTTCACTCGACAAATTCATTTTACTCAGCTTCACTTATATGCACGATTAAAAGCAGAATTGCATTTCTTTTCCGCTCTTTTAGAAACAAATCTATTAAACTATTCATCTTCTTATATTTTTTGGTTGCTTAATACTTTTCCAGAAATTAACCAGAGTTTCGACTCAAAAAAGATTTTGATTATTAGCGACATGGGCCTGAATCATAGTCAATATATTGGAAACTATGTCCACGATATTTTAGCTTTGCATCGGATTCGTTCAAATACGTTAGCAATTACGGAAGAACAATTAGGTGACCATCGACTCGAAGAATTTGACTTGATTATTACCAATCAACCAATTATTGAAACCAGTGTTCCAAGTATTTTAATTAATGATGCTATCTTATTTTCTAACAAAAGAGAATTGCTCGATTTATTAAACTTTTAACGTCTTAATGGTTTTCCCTATCTACCAAAAAGATAGCCCTTTTAGCAAGAACCGCGTAATGTGAGGTGCCATCATACAGAAGATATTTTTATTTTTCTGAAATAAAAAAGAAAATAGGACATAAGTCATTCCGACTTATGTCCTATTTTCACTCTTAAGATAATCAGCTAAACGAAATCAGCAAATTAAATTTCTGATTGATTCACTGGCCATCTTGTGTGACTTTTACTTGGCAAAATTAATGTAATGAAGATCACTAAAGTACCGATAAAAGGAAGTAAATAGAATAAAATCCACCAGTTACTGTGGTCGCGATCATGCAATCTTCTTGCTCGAACAGTAAAGTTTGCCAACCAAATTAAAGCAGTCAGCAAGAAAAAGATAATGGTCACAGTATTCCATTCTTTAATGATTGTTCCATCATTGGGTGTTACTTCAATATATCTGTAAACGCCCGTAATTGCTGAATAAATCCCTAACACCAAATAATTAATTAATTGTGGCCACCAATATTGTGCTCGTGTTGCTGACGCATTCATTGTTGTAATATTATTCCAGTATTCTCTATACGCGTTAAACATATTATCACCCCCGCATTAACTATTACAGAAGTCTTTCGTTTTGTCAAAGAATAACGTTATTTTATGCCGCTTAATGACACGTCCATGTGCCTTCCTTAAACTCACACGAAGCTGACTCTTCAGAAGAAGGAGTTAATGAAACTAACGGTTGCTGTTGTTTTTCTTCTGCGAGAATTTTTTGAATAGTTTGGCTGATTTGCTGTTTCGGTACTGCACCATTAATTAAATATTTTTGATTAATGATTAGTGCGGGAACTCCTTGTAGACCATAAGCAGAAGCTAGCGCGAAATCTTCTTGAACCGCCGTCCAAACAGCCTCGGAAGCAACAGCTTCTTTCCATAAAGCAAAATCAATCGTTGTCTCTTTTACTAGCTCCTCAATTACTTCTGGCTCTTCAATATTTAAACTTCTCATAAATAAACCTTCTTGTAACTTATCAAACAGTAACCAATAGGTGTCTTGATTGCCAATGTATCCAGCTGCTTTTGCTGCTAATAATGCATTCTTTGATGTTGGAAAATCAAATCGTTGCTTCCTCATCCCTTCAATATTAAAACGATGCTTTGAATCGTTTTGATTGGCATGCACCCAATGCGTCAAAACTTCTTCTTTTACTGCTGCTCGTGAGCCAAACATTGTTTCAAAATCGTTTGCTGACCACCCCAACGCAAACGACCGATGAATCAATTCAATTTCAGGAAATTCTTGTTGAATCTCATGCATGCGGTCAGACATTGGAAAACAAAAACTACAAATAACATCATGGAAAAATTCTATTTTCATCCTTACCCTCCAGTAACTCTTTTTTCAAAACAGATTGAACTAAATTTACCATTTTACTTACTAAAAGTAAACAAATGAAGCCAATTAAAAGAAAAAGATGAAACAAAATGCGCTATGGCTTTTGTCTCACCTGTTCTATCTACTTATTCTGATGTGTCCATTCCATTACCCGCTCACCATTCGTATCTAATTCACCATTAAATACAAAACCGAGTTGTTGATACAACCGAATTGCTGAGCTGTTCGTATCATAAACACTCAAGTATAGCTTGTTTGTTTGGTATTTTTCTATTAGCATTAACATTAAAAGTCGACAGGCTGCTTTCCCATAACCTTGTCCTTGGAACCGTTGATCAATTAAAAAGCGGTCTAGCCAAACGCGCCCATCTTGCCAACGTCCATACATAGCATAGCCGATTAATTGATTGCCGTCATAAATACCTGCCGATTCCCATTCTGGAAATTGGTCTGATTCTTTTAGATTTTCTGCCATTGATTCAATGAAGGTTTGTTGTTCAGCGAAAACTTGTAGGTTTTCCACTGCTTTACGATTATCGCTTGTTACTTTTTCAAAATGTATTTCCATTGTTTTCACCTAATTAGTTGTTATTTTCTGCATACTTGTATTCTTTCTTGCTTCTTATTTTAACATACTTATTTCCCTTTGCTTTCTCTAACTCTCTGTGATTATACGTTTCTCTTTTTTATGGGAAATCTTCCCTATAAATGGAGACTCTTTTCAAGAGATTTCTTTTTACACTACCCGTTTCAAATGATATAAATGATATATAGAGTGTTTTAACTATGTGCAACATGATTAAAAGTTAACTGTTGGGGAGCAGTTAACTTTTTCTTTTTAACCACAAAAGAGAGGATCCGCTGTGAGAAATAACTGCAGTGGATGCTCCCTTTTGTATATTATTTATTTACTAGCCGATAGTTGAAAGCTTTCCCGTTACTCAGTAGTATCGATTTTGTCTTCTTGACTATCTAAAGAACGGTCAACTTTTTCGTCGTAACTTTCCATGGAATTTTCATTTTTATGTTTCTGCTTATCGACCGTTTTATCGACTTTTTCTTTCTGTCGATCAATTGTTTTTTCCATCTCTTCGCCAGCCGAGGTACAACCACTCAGTAAAAGGAAACTTGTGAATAAAAACGCTGACAAGATAACTGTTTTTCCGATTTTTGTTTTCATAAACTCACCTCTCGTTTAATTAAAAAAAACGTCCCGATAAAACATTGTTCCCTTGATTATTTACTCACAATTAGCGAACGACTAAGACATTGCACAAAGCATGGTTAACCACATAATCTGTAGTAGAACCAATCAAGGTTCGTTGAATAGCACCTCTTCCCGTGGCACCTAGCACAATTAAATCTATGGCATAATTTTCAGAAATCGTATTGGCAAGATAACGTTTTGGGCTCCCAAGTTCAACAATTTTTTTGACTGTTTTTACACCAATTTCACTCGCTTGTTTTGCCTTTCCAGTGAGCATCTCTTCTGACTTGTGTTTTTCTAAATCATACAATTCTTCAAAAGAAAATGGACTCGTCGTAAATTCAGCATCATTAATAATTGTAGCTAAATAAAGAGTGGCTTGTTCCTCTTTGGCAATCCTGACAGCTTCATGAAAAGCTTTTTCAGATTGATCTGAGCCATCAAGAGCAACCAAAATATGTTGATATACTGACATTTTATCCGCCTCCTTAACCAAATTAAGAATCAAAACTAACACAACAGCTGTGTTACATTTTAGTGGCTATCTATTGTAATTTTTCCACGGTTAATGCTTGATAATTTGTTTCTTCAAGTAGTCCCGTTTGAATTTCAACAGAAACATCTTCCGTACATGTTTCTAAAAACATTGTGGCATAATCAAACTGTTGCTCTAAGAATGTTTCATACTCCAGTCGACAACGTAAAAATTCTTTCGCGGTATCTGAAACATGTAAACACATGCGGCGCTTATTCGCTTTCTTGGTTATCACAAAATAGGTTCCCTCTAAAATCGTGGTAATCTCTTCAATAATATACGCTGCATCTTTTACCATTCCGTCAATCCAGTCCTTTATTTGTTTTCAGTGTCGTTGCTTTTTTCTTTGTCGTCACTTAACAGCTCTTTAATTTTTTCACGATTGTCGTATAACTTTTTTCCTACGCCCACTAAGGCGCCGCCTGCCAATAACTTTGTTAAAAAGCCGCCATTTGCGTTTGTTTTTTTGCCATGGTGTCCTTTTAAATGATGTCCCATCCTAGCCACCTCCATAATTTTTATTTCTATTACCTATGAACATTATCTCATATGTTTTCACAAAACACACGTATAACAATAGTTTTTTAATCAAGGCTCGACCACTTTGTAAACTCATGACTTTTAATATGCCGAATCTCTTCAAATAAAATATGTGTATGTCCAACTTTTGCATACTCCATTGAACTCATCCCTTCAAAAACACCAACAATTGGCGGTTGAACACGGCCAAAATCATCCAATGTATTCAATTGGATTTCTAAAACCTGGTTATTTTTTAAAGACTGCTCTAAGTATTCTTCAATTTCTTCTGTTGTCTGTTGCGGTAAGCGTTCAAACGCTCTCTTAGAATATTCGTCAGAAGCTTCGATTCCTTCTTGTAACTCCCCCAATGCAAAAGCGGTCGCCCATTTCAGTTCAAAGGGCCGATCATGGTACTCATTATAAGGTGTAAATTCTTTTTTTGTTCGTTTCATGATGTTATCCTCCTAAACCGACATTTCCTCCAGCATGTCCACCGACTAATCCTGAACGATGAATTGCCGTCGCGCCTTCCAACAAAGAAGAGGCGTGGATTAAAGCTTGAAAGCCAAATTTTTGTCGGATTTTATCAATCAGATAGTTTAACTCCATTTCACTAATTTGCTCTTCTGGTTCCGAAAATAAATCTAATTGTAAAGATTCATTCCAAACTAATTTCCCATAAGAAAGCCCTAATTGCCGGACATCGGTTCCCGCTAGATAATGTTCTCTAAAAAGGGCTAATACATAGGTAATCAAAACTTTTGTATTGTTTGTTGCAGGAATCGTTTGTTGTTTTCGCCAACCAGTTCGTCCTTCGCAGTCAATTTGACCTTTGGAATAACCAACGTAGACTGTGATACATTCCGTTTGACAATGCGCTTTTCTTAAACGAGCAGCCACTTGTTCTGTCAGTTCCTTTAAGACTAGTTCAATCTGATCTCTTCGCGCATAATCTCTCGGCAAAATCTGACTATTTCCAAATGATTTTTCAGCTTTATGTGGTGCTTTTTTTCCTAAAAAGGTACGATCAATCCCCCATGAATGAGCATACAATTGAAGCCCCATCACGCCAAATCTTTCTTGTAAAAGATGCGGATTCGCTTGCGCTAACTCATATACAGAATCAATTCCTAAACGATTCAGTCGTTTAGCCATTCTGCGACCAATCCCACAAAAATCTGTCAAAGAAGGCAACTGCCAGACAGTATCTGGTACACGATCATACCGCCATTCTGCAATAAAATCTGGCGAATGTTTGGCGCCATTGTCCAACGCCAATTTAGCCAGTAACGGATTGTCCCCTATCCCAACGGTCACATAAATACCCACATGATTATAAACGACTCTTTGGATAATCCGAGCCATTTTATAGGCAGTTTCACAATGAAAATAACTTAAAGAAGCCGTTACATCAAGAAATGATTCATCTACACTAAACACAGAGTGATCTTCATCTGCGACAAACTTTTTATATAAATTATTAATTTCTTGATTTTTTTTCATGTACAAATTCATTCGTGGCGGAACCACATATAAATCAGGATGAGCGGGCACTTGATTTTTACGCGTAACATTTGAAACACCTAAAACTTTTTTTGCCATTGGCGATGCTGATAAAACTAATCCCCCCGCATTTTCGGCATTACTCATCACTACCAACATCGTTTTCAACGGATCTAACCCACGTTCTGCGCATTCTACACTAGCGTAAAAACTTTTGCAATCAATACAAAGAATATCGCGACTAGGTTCTTTTTCATAATCAAATTTCATAAACATCACCTCACTTGCAAAATCATTATACGAACAAATGTTCGATTAATCAAGCGAACACTGTTTATTTTTTTGTTTTTTTCAAGAACGGTCGGTGATCAAAAAAAAATAAGTATTCGGAATTTTTATATTCCAAATACTTATTTTTTCTTTTACATCTTATTTCGATTTAAAAATAACGATAAAAAGCCCGTTCCTAACAGAATTACTGCTGAAACATAATAAGGGAAAAAGTGATTGATATCAAATAAAGCTCCTGCTGCCATTGGTCCTAAAATATTACCAAAACTTGTAAATGTCGAATTTAGTCCGTTGATGGTTCCTTGTTGATCTCCAGCATGTTTGGATAAATAAGTAGTTACTGCTGGTCTAAACAAGTCAAACGCTAAAAAGACAATAAACGTTGAAAATACAACAACTAAATTATTTTTTGTAAAGGCAATCACGGCAATAAAAATGGCACTTGCAAAAAAGGTTAATTGGATTAAACCCATTTCACCTATTTTTTGGACGATTGCATCAAAGAAAAACAACTGACAAATCAACGCTAAAATACCACTAACCGTAATCACGATTGCTATTTCACTTGTGGTAAAGCCAAAATTAATAGTCGCCATAATACTATAAATAGATTCGAACGCTTGCAGGCCAAAAGAGGAAATTAAGATAATCACAAATAATGAGGTAAACATTGGATTTCTTAAAATATCCATAAATGAACCTTTTTTCGCTTCAACAGCGGCTAAAATTCGTTTCTCTGGCTCCTTCAAAACAGTTAATGTCAAAATAAAACCAATAAACGCTAAAAATGCGGCCGCAAAAAATGGAGCGCGAATACCTAAATAAGCAATAAAACCACCAACTCCTGGTCCGATAATAAAACCACCACTAATTGCAGCTGACACAAGTCCCATCGCTTTCGGACGTTCAGAAATCGTGGTCATATCTGCCACAAAGGCTGTCACTGACGGCATTAATAAAGCGGCGGCAATCCCACCTAAACCACGAGAAATATAAAAACCGCTTTTCGCTTGGGCTAAACCAAATAATAACTCAGAAATTGAAAACACCAACATACCCGTCGCAATCATTTTTTTCCGACCAATTTTATCCGAAAGGACACCTGCGATTGGCGATGTGATTAATTGGGCAATCGCAAAAATAGAAATCATCATTCCCATTGTGGTACCAGAAAAATGCATTTCTTCTTTTAATTGGGGAATTACGGGAATGACTAGGCCTACGCCTAGAAAAACAAGAAATAAGTTAGAAATTGCTAAGTACATCATACTATTTTTTTTCGTCATAATTTGCCTCCTCCATAAAAAAACAGCCATCAAAAATGGCTATTTCTGTTTCTTTGTATGTACTTTCTTTGACAGTGTTTTGGCTGAAACACTCGTTGAGTCATTGAGATACATTTTACACTAATTCGCTGAAAATTTCACTAGTTTTTACTTATTTTTTTAAAGGAAATTGTTATTTTTTAAAGACATAACTTAAGTATCCAAGTATTTAATGAATCGCTTTTGTTTTTTATCAGAAACATAGCCAATGTGTTCATAAAATTGATGTGCTGCTGTACGCTGTTCCCCTGAATTTAAGCGAATCGCACACAAGTTATACTTTTTAGCTTCCGTTTCTAGTTTCGTCATTAATTGTTTGCCAATTCCACGGCCTTCTGCTTCTTTTGCCACTGCTAATCCCAGAACGTTCAATAACGTTTGGGAATAAATTGTTTCATACAGTTGCGCATGCACATAGCCTAAAATCTTGCCTGTCTTCGTTTCTTCATAAACATATAAAAACTCTCTGTCACTGGCTAGTAGTAATTTCTCAATCTGTTTACAGGTCACGTCAACGGGAACTTCATAGCCCAATTGTTCTTTATTAATGATAGTTAACGCCGTTGCATCTGTTGGCTTCATTTTTCTAATCAAGGGTAACACCCTCCTTTACATTCTTACTTAAATAATAACGAAAGCGTAATATCCGCAAAATCATTTAATTCTGAATCATTGTATTGCTCTAACAAAACTGTTTCGCCTCGATACTCTTTTAAAGCTAGTTGTATCAGCGAATGATAATTAGTAGGAAAATGTACTAGGCCCCATTCCCCGCCAGCCCTTTTTGATAAAATTTTATTCTCTTGCTTAAACGCCATTACTCTACACAGATTTAAAATAACGTACATAGGTTGTTGAACAATTTCTTTTTTTGCCTCTTTCACATCAGCTACAATGCTTTCAAAATATTTCTTTTGATCTATCCAGCCAAAAACGGAATCAATCGGTTTTCCTACGAGTACTTTTCCATATAATTTTGTAATCATAAGATGTGCCACTAGATCCTCATCGTATCCCATCATATCTTCAATATATTTATTTTTATTAGTCAGATATCTGGAACGATGTATCGGAGAAAAATGTAAATCGGAGGGAATCGGATAACTCAAATTTATTGTATCTTTTAATTGTAGCACATGGAATTCTATCCCTTTTTTTGGTGCCCACTTATCTAAAATATTAATTGTATAATCTAATAATTGTTTCTTCTCATCAATAGTAAGCTTTTCATAAACCACAATCAGTACATCCAAATCACTTACTGAATGACAATAGGTTCCAAAAGCATAAGAACCATGAAGATATATTCCAACTAAATTTTCTTTTATTATTTTCATATATCCATTTTCCATTTGAGCTAATAATTGATGAACCACGATTATTCCTCCATTATTGATTGACAATTGCTATAGTTTTTTCGATAAATAAAGAACTAACTCATCATCATTAACACACCGTTCGTTTGGTTTCAGCTGCTTATTTTGAAACCAGACTCCTGAACCATCTGGCACATATCCTTGTTTGATATATAATCTTTGCGCTGCACCATAACCAGGATGCAGGCCTACTCCCAAAGAAACAGTATCTGCATAACTTTTGGCAACATTTTCTGCACGATTTAATAATAACCGCCCCACTCCTTGTTTTTGAAATGGTAAGAATACATTGAAATCAGCTATTTCAGGATATAAATTTTTAAAAGGTCCTTCCTTAGCTAATGGCAGTAACGTCACATAACCTAACAGCGTTGCCTTTTTCTCCGCTACAAAAACCGTTCGTTGCTTGACTAATTGTTCTTCTAAATAGTTCATTAAAATCTCTTGGCGACTTGGCCAACCTTGTTGGACAAATTGAGTATCCAGCGCTAAGATATCTTTCTCTTGCATTTCTCTAATAACCACTAGCTCAGACATCAGCATTTCCTCCCGAAAAGCGTTTTCATTTTATAAAACGAAGCGAATACTTCTTCGCTCCCTTATTCATTTTCAAAAACCATCGAGTTGATGATATTTGGGCAAAACAGCAACACATGTTTTTTCTGAATTAACAGCAATAACGAACCCTTGCCATAAGGACCACGTCACCGCTTCACCTAATTTCTCTTTCACTCGTTGAATCATTTCAGCTTGCGTTAAGTCTCGTGCAGGAAAATGTTGAACTTTATCGTTACTGATTAAAAAAATAAATGATTCTGAAAAAGCTGTCATGACTTCAGGTGGTAAATTTTTTAATCGTTCTTGGTAATCCATTGAAACCACTCCTTCTTTTTTATCATACCACAACATCCATTTCTCTAAAAAGCGCAGCACTTACTACTGAATATCTGCTAAAATTTGCCTGATAATCTGCTTTTCAGACAGTTGTTCAGATAACCGCTGTTCTCCCGCAAGCCCTAAATAATCTTCTGGTAGCCACCAACGTTTCATTTCCACGACACCAAATTCTTGATTCTTGTTTCTCTGGCTATGTCTTTTCAACGTTTCTTCAAAAGAAATATCAAAATAATAAACCTGAACGTTTCCTTCAAAGAGATGGATTATTTCCTGAAAAAAGGAATGATAAATGGCTTTTTGAAAAATCCCTTCAACAATCACATACTGGCATTCTTGATACCCAAAAGCTACCAACTGTTTTAACAAAGCAATACTTAGATTACCTGTTTCATCTTTAACACGAAGCATTTCTCTGCGCACCACATCTTGAGAAATCAATAACGATTGTTCTTTAAGACACTGATGAAGCGCGTTAGCTATCGTTGTTTTACCACTACCAGAATTACCACGTAAAATAATTAATTTCGGTTGCATCTGTTTCCCTCCATTTTCTTGATTGTTGAAAACCAGCACAAAAGAGCAAAAAACTTGGAAAAAACTCTCCAAGTTTTGCTGTTATTTTGATGAATGTTTCGTTGAATCTCGCTGAATGAATTCCGTTCCGACAATAATTTTTCTAGGAACTGGGGGGGTATTCAAGCATAACTCTTTCATTGTCTCAACGGCTAGCTCACCCATCCATTCAGTATGAACTTTAACTGTTGTTAATGTTGGTGAAACATATTTTGCGACACTAATATCATTAAAACCAATGATAGAAATATCTTCTGGCACACGAATGGCTGCTTCTTGTAACGCCCGCATTGCACCAATCGCCAATGTATCACTTGCAGCGAAAAAAGCGGTTGGACGAGTGTCCGCTTCTTCAATAAAGTCTTTCATCGCTTGATAGCCTTCTTCAACAGAAAAAGCTGCTTCGACAACCCATTCTTGATGATAAAGGTCCAGATCTTTTAAGGTTTCTTTAAAAGCGACAAAACGTGGATCAACCAATGCCACGTGGGACTCTTTCGTATATTCTTGCCCAGAAAGCATACCAATTTTCTGATGCCCTTGCGCCAAAAATTCTTGCACAATTGTTTTAACACTTCCAGCAAAATCAACAACAATGGAGTTTTGGCCAAAAGCCATTGCATCAAAGTCTACAAATAGAAGAGGTGCGCCTAAGGCGGCTAAGGCCGCCACTTGCTTTTCATCAAATTTTCCTAGGGCAATTGTCCCATCAAATCTTTTTTGAGACAGGTTTGTCAGAGATTCTTTGACTAAAAGAAAACCCAATTCCTCTGCCCGCTTTTCAACACCTAAACGAATCGATAAATAGTAAATATCATCCAGTTCTTCTGGATCGCTGAACCATTGGACAAACCGAATTTTCTTTTTGCCTGCTTGTTTTTTTCTGGCTCGCTTTTTATAATTTAACGTTTCTGCTGTTTCAAATATTTTCTTCTTCGTTTCATCACTAACTGATAATGTTTCATCATAGTTCAAAACTCTCGAAACTGTCGCTGAAGAAACACCAACTTGCTCTGCTATATCTTTAATGGTTACGATGTTCCTCACCTCAAACTAATCATTTTCTATACATTGAATAAATCGTTCAAAAGCACGACGACCTTCTTCGTCACGTTTAAAGACGCCGGCATCTGTTAAAATTTGAACAAAAATTGTCCCAATTCCTTGTTGGATCACTTCTTTGACATTGGCTTCAGTGATGGTTTGCTGACTGAGTTCATCCGCCCAAGCTCGATGACTTTCAGCAATTTGATTGGGTTGCTTTAATAAATACTTTTCGACTTCTCTTAATTCTTGTGCCAGCCTTGGTGGCAAAATAGCTAGTCCCATTACTTCAATTAAGCCAATATTTTCTTGCTTAATATGTTGTACTTCTGGATGTGGATGAAAAATGCCATCTGGAAATTCCTCCGAAACATTATTATCTCGTAAAACTAAATCCAATTCAAATAATGACCCTTTGCGTCGGGCAATTGGCGTAATCGTATGATGCGGTGTGCCATCTTTTGAATAGGCCCGAACTGAGACACGTTCATCAGAATAATTGCGCCATTTGGTCAAAATTAATTCGGCCGCCTCAACTAGTTCCTCTTGACGATCACTTTGAAGACGAATCACAGACATCGGCCATTTTAAAATACCAGCAGTTATCTCAGGATATTTTTTCAAAGAAAATCTTTTTTCCATTGGTGCTAAATCCATTGGAAATGTATGACGTCCTGCTTGGTAATGATCATGAGATAAAATAGAACCACCAACAATTGGCAAATCTGCATTAGAGCCCACAAAATATTCAGGGAATAACTCCGTAATTTTAAGGAGTCGCTGGAACGTTTTTTTCTCGATTTTCATTTCTCGATGTTGTTGGTCCAAGAAAATCGCATGCTCATTATAGTAAGCATATGGCGAATATTGAAAGCCCCAAGCTTCGTCCTCTAAATTTAGTCGGATAATCCGATGGTTTGTACGTGCTGGATAATTTACACGGCCATAATAGCCTTCATTCTCCATACATAACATACACGCTGGATATTTTTTTTGACTCATTTTCTTTTCAGCCAAAATTTTTCGAGCATCCTTTTCTGGCTTCGATAAGTTAATGGTAATTTCTAGTTTACCATAGGGTGAGTCCATTGGGAAAATAATATTTTTGGCGATTGCTTTCGTTTTAATGTAGTTATTCGTTTTACATAACTGATAAAAATAATCCGTTGCTTTTCGTGGAGACTCTTGATAATAATCCATAAACTTCTGATTAATGATGGTTGGGGTCGGCGTAATAAAATCCATTAACTCCGCTTCTAGTTGTTCTGCTTCCGTAATTGAGTCATCGATTTGGTGATTGGCTTGTGCAATGTTTAAAAGATGTTCCACCACACGCAACGGTTCTTGCTCACAAGCAACCGCTTCTGGTTGTTCAAAAAAATCACAGCCAACTAGTTTGGCAATCCGATTCGTCAAATAATAACGGTCTGTTTCCGTCCAATCGCCATTTTCTATGATTATCTCTACAAATGCAGCAATCCATTTACTACTTTCTTTCATCATCTGATGTTCTCCTATTCATTATAGCCTTGAGGATGTTTCACATGCCATTGCCAAGCGGTGGCGATAATATCCTTGACCTCAGTTACTTCTGGTTGCCAGCCTAAAACTCGTTTGGCTTTTTCACTAGAAGCAATTAACGTACTAGGATCCCCTGCTCGGCGTGGGGCGATTGTTGCAGGAATTTCTTGGCCTGTCACTTCGCGAGCAGCATCTAACATTTCTTTAACAGAATAGCCGTTGTTGCTACCCAGGTTAAAGACGTCACTTTCGCCGCCATTTTTCAAATATTCTAAAGCCAAAATATGTGCTGCAATCAAGTCTTCAATATAAACATAATCTCGAATGCACGTGCCATCTGGTGTATCATAATCATCCCCAAAAATACTTAGCTCTGCTCGTTGGCCCAATGCCACTTGTAAAATAATTGGCACAATATGCGTTTCTGGCGTGTGATCCTCACCAATTGAGGCATCTTTTTTTGCTCCCGCAACATTAAAATAACGCAAAGCAACATATTTCATTCCATAAGCGTTGTCGCACCATTTCATGATTTTTTCCATCATTAATTTACTTTCCCCATACGGATTTTTAGGATTCGTTGGGGTTTCTTCTGTAATAGGCATTGCTTTTGGTTCGCCATAAGTGGCCGCTGTGGAAGAAAAAACAATATGTTTCACTCCGAATTCTTGCATGACTTCCAAGGCAATTTGAGTGCCGTGAACATTGTTATTGAAATACATTAACGGTTTCTCCACGGATTCTCCTACTAAAGAATTGGCCGCAAAGTGCAACACCCCTTCAATTGATTCCTTTTCAAAGACACTACGTAAAAAAGCTTTATCACGAATATCGCCTTCATAGAAAGTCGCTTGTTCATGAACTGCTGAACGATGCCCCGTTAATAAATTATCAACAACAACAACGGCATATCCTTTTGAAATTAATTGATCAACGGCATGTGAGCCAATGTAGCCTGCGCCGCCTAATACTAAAATAGACATTTAAAGCCTTCCTTTCTAAAATAACTTTCTGGCACCATCATCAATTGATGCAGGATAAAAATCAGCAGCATAGCCAATTTTATCTTGATAACTCTGGCCAACAGCTTCAATAAATGCATCTATATTTCGCTTTGGTACCAAAGCAATACTACAACCGCCAAACCCTGCACCAGTCATCCGTGCGCCCAAAACGCCTGGTTGTTCTTGCGCACAAGCCACTAAGGTATCCAACTCAATGCCAGTTACTTCGTAATCTTCTTTTAGCGAACGATGTGAGGCATTTAATAATAAGCCAAATTCTTCCAAATCCCCTTCAGTTAGCGCTTGTTTTGCCAATAAAGTTCGTTCATTTTCTGTGACGGCATGACGCGCTCGTTTAATCAACGCTGGATCTCCAATCAATACTTGATATTGTTCAAATGTCTCGCTGTCTAATTCACCTAAAAATTCAATAGATAACTCTTTTTGAAGCAAACGAACGGCTTCTTCGCATTCTGCACGGCGTTCATTATATTTTGAATCTGCTAATTCACGGCGTTTGTTAGTATTCATAATGACAATCGTATACTCACCTAATTTGGCGGGAACCATTTCATAGTGCATATTATTGGTATCTAGTAGAATAGCTTGATCTTTTTCTCCCATCCCTACGGCAAATTGGTCCATAATTCCTGAATTAACGCCAATAAATTCATTCTCCACTTTTTTACCGATTTGCACCAATTCAAGCATTGGACAGTGTAAAGCATATAAATCATTACAGATCGTTCCCATTAAAAGTTCAATAGAAGCAGAAGAAGACAAGCCAGCACCATTAGGAATCGTACCGTAGAAGAGCACATCTAAGCCAGAATCAATATTGTGTCCGCTTTCAATCAAGTAATTTAAAACGCCTTTAGGATAATTTGCCCAATCATCCGAATCTGAATAGGTTAAATCTTCTAATGAAAATTCGATGAGACCAACCTCTTTAAAATTATCAGAAAACATCCGAATTTTTTGGTCGTCTCTTTTTCTTGCCACACCAAATGTCCCTAACGTAATAGCCGCTGGGAAAACATGACCGCCATTGTAATCTGTATGTTCACCAATCAAATTAATTCTTCCAGGGGCAAAATAACAGGCTGTCCCTTTCTCACCAAATATTTCTACAAATCGATTCATTAACAGTTCTTCCATCACTAATCGCTCCTTTCACTAGTAAACAAATTGTATAATATTTACTAAACTTTTGCAAATATTTCCTTAATTGTCATTTCGGTTGAAAACGTGTACAATACAATTAAATAAAGATTTATTTTCTTAGTGTTTCTTTTCGACTATTTAAATAATCTAAAAAACAAAATTAAATTTACTAAATATTTACTTAAAGGAAGGATTGATTATTTTGACTATTTCAACTGAATCATTTGGACAAGGAATGCTTCTTTACACACTGACGAATAAAAATGGTGTGACTTTAAAAGCAACAGATTTTGGTGCGCGAATTGTTGCGCTCGACGTTCCTCTTACAAAAAATGAATCCCGATCACTCGTGCTAGGCTTTCCCTCAGCAGATGAATATTTGTCTAAAGACTTATATTTTGGTGCAACAATTGGTCGAACAGCTGGCCGAATTGCCGATGGTTCCTTTGAACTAGCGGGTAAAAAGTATCAAACGATGATTAATACTCCTACTCAAACAACACTTCACGGTGGCACACCTGGGTTTGAAAGTAAAAAATGGCACAGCGAAATCCAAGAGGCACAAGCGAATCCTTCTGTGAAATTTTGGCTAGAGAGTCCTGCTGGTGAAAATGGTTTTCCTGGAAATCTCACTGTTTCAGTCACGTATACATTGACTGAAGAAAATGAATGGCAAATTGAGTATCAGGCAACTACAGATGAACAAACACTTTTTAATCCAACCAATCATGTCTACTTTAATTTAACTGGAAATCCTGCAATCCCCATTGATGCGCATGAGTTACAAATAAATGCCCAAAAGTTTGTCCCGCTTGATGAAAGAGTTTTACCGCTTGGAGAATTAGCTTCCGTCGACCAGACAGCTTTTGATTTACAAAAACCTAAAAAATTAGCTGAGGTTTTTTCAAGTAACGATGAACAAATTCAAAAGATGAACGGCTTCGATCACCCTTTCATCTTAACCAATCATGATTTAATTAACCCAGATGTTATCTTAAAAAGTCCTACTAAAGATATCACCTTAGAAATGTTCACTGATCAACCTTCAGTTGTTATTTTTTCAGCAAATTTTGCTGATAACGGTCCCGATATTCAAGGGCAAAAATTAGTCAATCACGGAGCGCTCACATTTGAAACCCAAGTCTGTCCTGGTGCTGAAAGATTTCCGTTGTTCGGTTCTATCACCCTCTCACCTGAACAGGAATTTCACTCAACGACCCGTTTCAAACTAATTTATTAAGTGAAAAGATGCTCTTAACCAAGCTTATCTTCGAACTAAAAAAGATAAGAATGGTTAAGAGCACTTCTATTATTTGACATTTTTAATCGCTCCATTTACACTATTTTCAATTAGAAAGGCGGTGATGTCTATGTATGCAATCAAATTTTTTCATGGCTATTTAACTGCAGATGGTAAACGTACGCGAGATAAATCAGGTTGTTTAGTTTACCACTCTGAAAAAGAAGCACAAAAATTAGCAGATAAAATTGGCGGGAGAGTTAAAAAAATTGGATAACCTTAGATAAAGGATAGATAAGCAAGGCTATTTTGCTATCTGTCCTTTTTTATTTTACATATTCCTCGACTTATTGTATTGATTTGATACAATAGAGAAAAAGCCTAAAGGAGCGCTTACATGAAACAAAATGACTTTGATTATATGCAAATGTTAAAAGGTGAATTATATTACGCCCCCACCATTTTACCCGAAAACAAATCAACAAAAGGCAAGGTGTTAGCTCAAAAAATCAATCAACTTCCTATCGATAATGTGAAAGAAATTGTGGCCCTAGAAAAAGAATTATTAGGAAAAACTGGCAATGAGTTATATATCACCCCACCCCTCCATGTAGATTACGGTCGCCATATTGAGGTAGGAGAAAATTTTTATGCAAATATGGATTGCATTTTTTTAGATGTAAACAAAATCATCTTCGGTGATAATGTCATGGTTGGCCCTCGTGCTAGTTTTTATACTGCCGGCCATCCAATTGATCCAACGATTCGAACTGCAGAATTAGAATTCGGTACGCCAATTATTGTTGAAGATAACGTGTGGATTGGCGGAAGTGCCACCATTTTACCTGGCGTTACAATTGGAAAAAATGCTATTGTTGCTGCTGGTGCTGTGGTTACAAAAGACGTTCCTGCCAACACGATTGTTGGGGGTAATCCAGCAAAAGTCATTCGCAAAATTGATGAAAACGATCAGCAAT
Organism: Enterococcus sp. DIV0183; assembly: GCF_050541505.1. Classification (NCBI taxonomy): domain Bacteria; kingdom Bacillati; phylum Bacillota; class Bacilli; order Lactobacillales; family Enterococcaceae; genus Enterococcus; species Enterococcus sp. DIV0183. The sequence goes on along the minus strand of NZ_CP172932.1, from coordinate 896,544 downwards.
TTTGGACAGAAAAGCAACGGCAGTATCAAATCGCTAAGAAGCAATTCTTTCATGAATAAAAAATCCCCAATCCAATGAAAATAACGGATTGGGGATTTTTTTAATCTTCTTCATAATAATTAAACATCCAATGGATGCCAAACTGATCTTTTAGGGAACCATACTTTTTGGACCAAAAAGTTTCAGATAACGGCATTGTAACAGTGCCACCTTCAGATAATCGCTTAAATAAGCGATCAATTTTTTCATCATCATCTGTGCTAACCACGAGCGAAAGGTTATTTCCTTCCGTAACTTCAAAACCAAACATATCAGGAACATCTGAAATCATTACATAGGTTCCTTCAATAATGATACTTGCGTTCATCACTAAATCCTTTATCTCGTCGTTTATAGGATGCTCAGGATCTTCAGGTGCTTCGCCAAAAGTCATTAAATTTTGACATTTTGTATCAAAAACATCTTCATAGAACGCAATTGCTTCTTTTGCTTCACCTTTAAAATTTATATACAGCTCTAACAAATGACTCACCTTCTTTCATGATCAAATTTTATACTTTATTTTCTCATGATTTGTCAGAAAGCAAAAATAGTCTGCTTAAAAATCTGATTTTTCTAGTAACAAGGTAACAAATTTTTCCAAATACAGTTGGTCAACCGCATCATAGCTATTTGTTACACCACTATCAATATCTAAAACACCGACCAATTGATGATTTTTTACCATCGGTACAACGATTTCAGACATCGCAGCTGAGTCACAAGAAATATAATTGGCGTGTGTCTTCACGTTATCAACAATCAATGTAGCTTGTTTTTCCGCGGACTCACCACAGACACCTTTGCCCATTTTAATTCTGGTACAAGAGACTTTCCCTTGAAAAGGCCCCAAAACTAATTCTTCATCTTTATATAAATAATACCCAGCAAAAACGGTGTCTGGTAATGTTTGTGCAAGTAACGCGGACGAGTTTGCTAAATTTGCAATAGCATCCGTTTCTATTTCTAACAAACCGCTCAATTGTTGTAAGCACAATTCGTAGGCTGCTTTTTTGTTTTCTCTCGTTTGTTCAGTCATGCTTGGTTCATCTCCTTCATTTTGTCTTATTATAAAGGAAGATACGCAAAAGTGCTATGTTAAAGTGAGTCAAACAAACTTGAAAAGCTGATACACGTTGTGAGCAGAAGCACTTTATACGCATTAAACTGTGACGAGTAACCGCAGGAATGACACTGTGCGTTGCTCAGAGCTGAACCCCGTTTCCTCTGTTTGGCTTTTTAGCATTCTATTTCTACCTAATTTTAAAGCAAGTTAAACCCATTGTCCTTTCAACATAATCTGGCGTTTCTGTGGTTTTCTAGCAATCACTTCTGCTGTAGAAGCTGCTTCTGTAAAAATAAAGTTTGCTTCGTCGCCTTCTGTAAACCAAAGACGTTCTTCTTCAAATGAAAAAGGTGCTTCTTTGCCACAGCCATGGACGTAAGCTTGAGTAAGTTGCTCTTCTGTAATCTTTCCTGTCATTTCACAAAAATTACGTAATTTTTCAAATAAATCACCTGAAACATTAGAACTCCAAGAGTCAAAAAAGCCATCACTACCTAAATGAACCGATACACCAGCTTGGCGTAACACATCAATTGGTGGCAATAAATAACGAGGATCATAGGGAATTGTAGACATAATCGCCGTTTGATGCGTTGCCAAGCGTTGGTATAGTTTTTCTTTTTCTGCTGGACGTACATCTAGCAGCGCAAAGGCGTGACTGATAGCGGTTCGCTGAGTAAATTTTCGTTCTTCCAAAATGTCTAAAAATTTATCAATTGTATAAACGCCAACTTCCCCCGTATCATGCAAGTGGATATCGATTCCTACTTGAAATTCTTCTGCCAGATCGAAAATAGTTTCTAAAGATTCTTCAATTGCATAATCAATGCCTGCAGGATCTAAACCACCAACCATTGTTCCACCATTTTTTAGAGCTTCTCTCATGAGTAAAACCGTTTGGGGATTTTTTAATAATCCATGCTGTGGAAAGACAACAATATCATAATCAATCACATGCGCATATTTTTCTAAGGCTCTTTTGACGCCCCAGAAGTTTTCTAGTTCTACATAAGGATCAATGTTGACATGTGTCCGAATATAAGAGGCTCCATACCCAATCAATTTTTCAATCATGGCCGTCGCTCGTTGTTCTGTTGACGGAGCTAACAATTTAAGTTCACTGGCTTCGTCTGCTAAACGCTCTTTTAAATTTTTAACAGGTTGGCTAGCACGCCAACCTAATGAAAGGTAGGTTTTATCTAAGTGATTATGGCTCTCTTGAAAAGCGGGAATAGCCAGTTGTCCGTTTAAATCAGTGCCTTGTTGCTTTTCAGTGACTTGATTTTGCGGAATAATCGCTTGGATTTTGCCTTCTTGAATCGCTAAAGTATAGCGTGCGGTTTTAGTATACGTTAATTCGTGGTGGTCTTTAGCAAAACCAGTTTCTAAACGAACATTATTCAAATAAACAATGGATGCTGTCATTCTTTTTCCCCCTTTTGAACGGCTTCAACCAGTTGTCCTTTTAGTATCAGTTGTTGGATTGGCTGTTGGCGTGCAATCACGTGAGCAGTGCTCTCAGCATTAAATAGTAGGAAATCTGCAGAATCGCCGACGTTAGGCCAAACTCGCTGCCCGTTAGGATCAAGAGGCGTTACAAAATTACTCGCTAAGCCCCATAAACGATTCAAGCGATACTCATCGCTAATTTTAAACCTTTGAGCGGCTGTATTTAATTTTTCTATTGTATTGCCACTGCCAAAAGGCGACCAATGATCCGTCAAACTGTCATGAGCCACGGAGATCTTAACACCTTGTTCAACCAAGGTTGGAATCGGCATGGTGGGCATTCCAATTGGTACAGTCGAAGTCAAATCAATACCTGTTTCGATGAATTTTTGCGCAATGTCTCTAATTGCTGCTTCTTCTAAGCTCCCTAAGGCTAAAGCATGACTTAAAGTAACTTTGCCAAACATTTTTGCTTGTTCTGTATAATCAACAAATTTATTAAATTCATAAAGTCCCAAAGTATCACGGGCGTGTAAATGAACATCAATTTTTTTATTAAATGTGGTAGCTAATTCAAATATTTTTGCAATTGAATGATCCACATGACGATCCACAAGGGCTGGATCAACGCCACCGACATGAGTTGCCCCCATGCGTAAGGCTTCGCGCATCAAAGGTTCGACTTGTGAGCGGAGTAATCCGTGTTGAGGAAAAGCCACAATTTCATGAGTAATGTATTGTTCATATCGACTAAATGCTTCTTTAGTAATTTCAATATGTTTCGTTCCAATAGATGGATCTACATTACAATGACTGCGAATATGATAATGGCCTTGTTGAATATACTGCTCAATAACTTGGCAAGCACGTTCTAAACTAGTTGGTAATTGTTCAGGTAACAGCCAAGTTTCTTCTTCAATACGTGTTAAAATTCCTTTCGTTAGTGGACGACAGGCCTTCCAAGGTCCCCCAAAATACGTTTTATCAATATGAATATGCATTTCTCTTAGAGCAGGTAAAACGAGTTGCTGATTCACATCCATAACTGTTTCGTTCTCTAAAGGCCTTAACTGCGGTGCGACCGCAGTACAGACCTCGTTTTCAATTCGAATATCATAGCTAGCTGTTTCTGTCGCAACAATTCGCTGATTCACAGTAGAAAATCCTGTTTCTAATTTACAGTTTTTTAAAAGCATGACAAACCCCTTCCTACCTTCATTCAATTAGTTAACATAAGCCCATTTTAAACTGTACGTAGGTCCAAATGAATGCCAATACATATCCTTGATTTTTTGATTAGCTAATACAGAAATGCTTCGATTGTAGATTGGTGCTAAAACCGTTTCCTGATTCACCAAAATATCTTGTGCTTGAGCAAAGTCATTTAAACGAGCCTCTTGATCAGCCGCATGTGTTGTTCTAGTTTCTTGAATTAATTGATCATACGTATCACTCTTGAACGTTACGCCGCCCAAGGTACTATCCGAAGTAAAGATGCGCATAACTGTTAATGGATCACGATAATCGGTTCCCCAACCAGATAATTCTAAATCATAGTCTCTCGTTTGATCACGATCAACACGAATAGTAAAAGGAACTTGAGTAACATTCACTTCTAATCCATCTAGATTTTCTTCCAATTGAAATTGGAAAAACTCAGCAGCTTTTTTGGCGCTGTCTGTATCATCTGTTAAAAATTCTAATTTGATTTTATCCAGCCCAATTTCTTTTTTCCCTTTTTCCCAGAATTCTTTTGCTTTCGCTGTATCGTAGGTTAAGTAGTTATTTTTCTTAGCAGCTAGTTTTGTGAAATCTGTTCCATCTGGCGCAATCGTTTGTCCCGGCGGAATTACTTGATCTGTAGCCGTTGATTGATCTTGCAAGACTTCTTTTACAAAACTTTCTTTATCAAAAGCTTGTGCCAACGCTTTACGAATATTGTTGTTCGCTAAAGCCGGATTTTCTTTTCCATCACGAACACTGTTCATTTTTAAAAAGTATGTGACGAATTGAGGAATTGAAAGAAAGGCTGGATTATCAACATAACCAGGAATAAATTCACCACTTAGCTTATTCACTACATCCAATTCATTCGAGTCAAACAAATTCACCGCTGTCGTTGGGCTCTTAATTACTGAAACTTTTGCTTCTGATAATTTAACTTTTTCAGCATCCCAATACGTATCATTTTTTTCGTAGGTCCAGTCATCAGAAGAGGCATTATCCCATTCTTTCAATTTAAAAGGACCATTATAAATCAAATGTTCTGCATCAGTGGCATATTTATCCCCTTGTTCTTTGATATATTTTTCATTTTGTGGAAACAAAACAGGAAACGAAAGTAATGATTTAAAATAAGGGGTGGGCCGTTCTAAAGTTATTTCTAACGTTTTATCATCTAGCGCCTTAACCCCAAGAGTAATCACATCTGCGCCTTCTAAAGCAATTTCCTTAGCATTTTTAATGACATCAAAAAATAACGCTTGATGAATCGATCCTGATTTAGGGGAAGCAACTTGTTGCCATGCATAAACAAAGTCATTTGCTGTTACTGGATCATCATTCGACCATTTGGCATCTTCTCTAATCTTAAATGTATAAACGGTTTCATCTTCAGAAATTGCTGGTTCTTCGGCAGCGACCCCCAACTCTAATTCATCTTCTTTACCTAAAACATAGAGTCCTTCATAAACTTGATTCATGACTAAAGTCGAGGTCGTATCCCCCGCTGTGTGTGGTTCCATTGTCGAAATAGCCGCTTCAGAACTAATTGCAATTTTTTGTTCCGCTGCTTTGTTACTATCAGCCGAGTTTCCCGTTCCCGCCTGACAAGCCGTTAAAGCTAAAAGCAAACCGACGCATCCTAACATTTTTAATTTCTTCATACCGATCCCTCCATTTTACAAACTATAACCTTCAAAGTTACCAGAATTTTCTGATAAAATATAGAAAAAGAAGCATATCTGATAAGAGTCTCAAAAAACTTACAGATTATAGAAATACTTGAGAAATTTAAAGTAGCTGAAACAATAGTAAAAGCATTAAAAATTAAGTATACTATTGCTATATCTTTAAACGATGCGTTTCTATAGGTTGTAAGCGCTGATTGTTCTTATTTGGTCATTTGTGACTACCAATCACGTGATGACTTGGAACTTTTTTCTATTAGTATAAGGATACCTTATTTTCCCTAAAATAGTTTTGTAACATCTTACAATAAATACACTTAATTTTTAGATAATTCATACAAAAGGAGGCCTTGCTAATGATGACGGTCAATGATCTACTCCATGCAGAAGAACTACCTGGTTTAACCTTATTGACGCACGAGACCAATTTAGATGCGCCAATTCTACAAGCAAATATTTTAGAAAATCCTGATGCTTTTGACTGGTTAACGCCAGGAGAAATTTTATTAACTACCGGCTATATTTTCAAAGATCAGCCTTGCTTGCAAAAACGTCTTATTCAAGAACTAGCAAATATGAACTGCGCTGCTCTAGGCTTTAAAGTCCAACGTTATTTCAATGAAGTTCCACAAGAGATGATCCAATTAGCGAATGACATCGGATTACCAATTCTCTCAATCCCTTATAATTACAACTTTTCTCAAATTATTTCATTGGTCAATCGCCGAGTCAATCAACCTGACGAAACGATTAGCCAACATTCTGTTCATATGCATAATAAATTTTATACAATTATCAAAGCTGGCGGAAAAAGTACCCAATTACTGGAAGTATTAAGTGCCGCGATTCAAGCGCCTGTAATGCTTTTAGACGAGCGTTTTCAGATTATGAATCATTTTGATTTACCTGATGCGCCAACAAGAATCACCAGTATTTTAAACAACGCGACTCTCAAAAAACAGTTTGAGACAGCTTTAAAAGCCCAGAACAATGAGCTCCTATTATTTTATAAAGAACCATTGACTGTTGAATTTTCCTTAGCGAGCCATAAGTTATCTTTGCGAATTTTACCCATCAAAAAGAAAAATCTCAGCTTATCTTACTTAGTGATTTGGCAAACTACCAAAAAATTACAGACGATTGATTTATTATCTGTGGAGGTCTGTGCTCACTACCTTTTACCACAACTTCAATTAGAATCTTCGGAAAATTTAACAACGAGGCAAAAGATCGGGGCGCTGTTTCAAGACCTTATCCAAGAGAAAAATACCAATCCTCAAGCTTGGCAAGAATTTAGTAATTATCTGCAATTAAATGAAAAAGATACATTTAGTCTCTTGCTTGTAGCCATTGAACAATTGGAACAACTGTTTAATCCGACTATTCAAATGAATAGCATTGGCCATCAATTGAATCATATTTTAGAAGGATATCGACAAAAAATTACTGCCTTTCCTACACAAACTGGCTTTATTTTATTACTAGAAAATCCAGCGCAAGAGGAAGCCACCTACCTTGCACAAACCACTCATCTTGCCAAGAATTTACTAGAGCAACTAATGAAACTGAATCCAAAATTATCATTTAAATTAGCGATTGGGCCAACTGTCAAAAAAATCACCAATCTGTGTGATTCTTATAAATTAGCACAAGAAACATTCCACTTAGCACAAGCAAGTCAAGAATTACAACAACGAACTATTTTGAATTATGACGACCTCTTTTTTTATCGTTTAATGATCGAAACCCTGACCAAACAAGCCAAACAAAAAATATATCAACGATTGATTGAACCATTGGAAAAAGAAGATCAAAAACATGAAAGTTCCCTACTAGAAACCATCAACACCTACTTTCAGTCGAATAAAAATATTTCGTTGACTGCCACAAATATGTATGTACATCGTAATACAATTATTTACCGCTTAAAAAAAATAGAAGAGATTCTTCACTTAACTTTAGAATTTCCTGATAGTTCGCTACAACTAAGTTTGGCTGTTTATTTATATAAACAAAAATTACTATAAAAAGGCCACCACGAATAGTAAATCGTGGCGGCTTTTTTAACTGTTTCAATTTTGTTAGCGAATAATCATTACAGAAATTGGGGCATATCGAGCCATATAAGCTGCTTGGCTACCAAAAAAGCTTTTTAATTTGCTAGTTGACTTGGAGCCAATAATTAACAAATCTGGTTTATTCAAAGGAATAAGCTTATTAATAATTAATTCCCCTGGATTTCCTTCATTGACAATTACACTTACTTTATCGATGCCATTCGCTAACGCTTCTTGTTGATATTTTTCCGTTTGTTTCTCTAATTTCGCCAACTGTTCTTGCCAATAATTTTTATCTAACGATTGGTAAACATTAATCTCTTTCTCTTCTAAAATCGAAACAATAACCAATTCAGCTTGTTCTTCTTTTGCTTTTTGGATAGCATAATGAAATGCTTTTAACGCATCTGGCGACTCTTCAACACCAACCATAATTTTTGAAAATTTCATTATTTAACCTCCTCTACTTGTTGCTCCATAGCTGCAAGCTGCTGTGCGTATCGTTTATCGCCTTTATATAATTCCACAACCGTCCAAACTAACAAGAGGATGACGAGTGCTATGATGACATAGGCAATATTATCGGCTAACGTAATTTGACTCGCTGTCGGATTATCACCGAAAAATCCTTCAATTTGATCAGGTAAGCCTTTCATATTGAGGTAAATTAAGCCAATGACAGAAACCCAGCCTAACAATTTAATTAACCACGAGTTTTTAAAATGTTCACCCATTTCAACACGGCTATCTGTAAACATCAGTAAAGGCAACATCGAAAATGGCAAAGCAAATGCTAGAAAAACTTGTGAATTGTTCATTAAATTATTAATCGCAATATGCTCTTCCACTGTACTTTTCCCGCTGGTCATTAAAACACAGATTAAGACAGGAATAACAGATAACAAACGTGTGACCATCCGACGTAACCAAATTGGCACACGCATATGAATAAACCCTTCCATAATAATTTGACCAGTTAAGGTTCCTGTAATTGTTGAATTTTGTCCTGATGCCAATAAGGCTACCGCAAATAAAATCGATAAAATTCCAGAACCTGCAATATGCGCTAAAATAGAATTACTCATAACCGCTGGATTTGATAAAGCATCAAACAAACCAAAGAATGAAGGATCTTTGACACTGCCGGATTTAAAAACGGCCACACCCATAATCAATAACAAAGAGTTAACAAAAAATGCCATCGTTAATTGAATATTAGAATCCCAAGTTGAAAAGCGTAAAGCGCGTTGAATATCGGTTTTATCTTTACGATCAATTTTACGACTTTGTACAACAGAAGAATGTAAATACAAATTATGAGGCATCACTGTTGCACCAATAATCCCCAATGCACCTGTCAGTGGCGTTTGCCCATTCACCGCATGTGATGTAGAAAAAGCTTCTGCGCTAGGAACCAGCCCTTTAATTACATCTCCCCATACTGGATTTGACAATGCCACTTGATAAGCAAAAATCACAAAAATAACAACAATTAAAGCAACAACAATAGCTTCAATTTTTCTAAAACCAATTTTTGTCAATAACAACAAAAGTAAAACATCAAATACCGTAATGAAGACAGCCAGACCTAAAGGAATATGAAATAATAAATATAAGGCAATTGCGCCCCCGATAACTTCAGCGATATCTGTAGCCATAATTGCTAACTCTGTTAAAATCCATAATACAATACCTAACGTCTTACTAGTTCTAGCACGAATCGCTTGTGCTAAATCCATCTGTGAAACAATGCCTAATTTAGCAGCCATATATTGGAGCAACATTGCAATCAAACTGGAAATTAAAATAATCGACATCAATAAATATTGAAAATTTTGTCCCCCAGTAATTGAAGTAGACCAGTTTCCTGGATCCATATACCCCACTGCTACCAATGCTCCTGGACCTGAGTAAGCAAATAACGTTTTCCAAAAACTCATATTTTTAGGCACGTCGATGGTGCCATTAATTTCTTCAAGCGAAGGACCATTTGCATATTCAATCAAATGATGTCTTTGCTTTGGTTCATGTTCTTCTGAATTTTTCAATTCAATTCCTTCTTTCGTTTTGCAATAATTTTAAAAGGCCCTTCCCGTTAGAAGGTTAACCTCTAATATATTTTAGGTACACCTAAAATATACTGCTAAAAATAACAAAATGCAAGACTTGAAAGAAAATTTTGACAGTGTAAAAATAGATTGTCGTAAATGTGCGGTCTTAAAGTTTGAAGAAATCAGGGTAGCTGGTAGTTGATTATCTTAAGAAGTAGAAAATAAGGGACCTAAGTCATTTCGGCTTAGGTCCCTTATTTTATTTTTATTCGGTTATTCTATTAAGAATGGATGCTACAATTTCTGTCGTGTCAGCTGAATGATTTCTAAAAATCTCGGTAAACTGAATCTGACGAAAACCTTCAAGTACTTCGGGCAACTTATTTTTCCCCCATTCAAAAGTTCCATCATTTCTTTTCAATAATCTTTGTAAAATTTCTTCTTTCTCGACCGCTAACAAAAAATGATAAACGTCAATGCCTGCTCGTCTCAGATATCCAATCAGCTCTTCTTCATATTCATTTTTATAAAGGGTCATTGGAACAATAATCGGCCGTCCAGACTCTTTGGACATTCGTTTTAATAAATGAGCATTCCAGCAACGCCATTCCTGATACTCCTGAAAATCATTTTCTTTCATTTCTTCGGGAACTAACTCCATCAATGCACTACCAATAATTTCTGGATCATAAATGATTGCATTGGGAAGTTTTTGTTGTAACTCATGTGCAATGGTCGTTTTTCCGGCTCCAAACGCACCGTTTAACCAAATAATCATCATAATTTCCTTTCTTCTGAACAAATTTCTTTGTTGTTTAATTTAGGTGCTAGATTACTTTTAATTTTTTTAGCCATTCACTTATAGTTACTACTTACATCTTTAACAGTAAACGAGACAAACTAAAAATACAACATCCTATACTATTCACCTTGCGTTACATAACATACTCATCTGATAATTTCTCCCTAAAAAAAACAGAATGTGGGCAATCTTTTTAAGAATCATTGAATAGAATAACAACAAACAGTAATTCAGGTATAACCAGCTAGAAATTGTTTTATTTTTAGTCACGAGTATGATAAGCATGTAAATCAAATAGAATCATATTAGGTGAGGTTACTCTGAAGAACACAGGTTATCGCTCGGAAATGTCGAGAGACAGTAACGAGTAAAGCAGGGATTGTCGAATTAAGGCTTTCCTAAGATAACTAGAATTTTTTTCTTACGTCTCAGAAAGCCAAAGCTCAATTATTGTGATTACCCTATAATCTTCTTCTTTTATTCGGCGACCTCTTTAATATGATTAATTGGAGGTTTTTAAATTGAAAGCTGTCACTGCATCATCTAAGAAAAATACCCTACTTGCTAAAAGTATCGGGAATCTTACCTTGCTCATCATTTTAGGCATTTTCATTTTTATCATCGTCTTCTCTTGGCTAAAAATGAATCGCCCTCTCCACACCCTTCCCTCAGAAGAATTCCTCGCAACACCAAGTAAAACAGATGATTTCTTATCTCCATCAAATCTTTTTTACTTTTCAATTCGAACCATGTTTCGAATGATTGTGGGTATGGCTTGGTCCTTCCTGTTTTCCTTTATTTTTGGTATTTTAGCCGTAAAATATAAAACGGCACGAAGAGTCATTTTACCATTAGTTAATTTCCTTGAATCTGTTCCATTGCTAGGTTTTTTGACCTTTACAACTGCTTGGTTACTTGGTTTATTTCCAGGAAATGTGATGGGCGCAGAAGCGGTTGCTATTTTTGCCATCTTCACAGGTCAAGCTTGGAACATCATGTTGACTCTTTATCAAATAATGGAAGTTATTCCTTCAGATCTAGTCAATGTGACCGATCAGTTCAAGTACAATGCTTGGGAAAAATTTTGGCGGCTTGAATTTGTTTACTCAATTCCTGGCTTACTTTGGAACGTTATTATTTCTCAAACTGCGGCTTGGTTTGCCTTGGTGGCCAGCGAACAAGCTTCTGTTGCCTTTCCTAAAGAAACCAACCTTTATTTACCAGGAATTGGTTCTTATATCCAAGTAGCATTAAATCGAGCCGACTTTAAATCCTGTTTATGGGCTGTTTTTGCCTTATTAATCAATGTGGTGATTTTAAACTTTTTAGTTTTTCAACCTTTAGTTCGAGCCACTTATTATTTTAAATATGAAACAGATGTCGAAAGTACGACGCCACCTAAATCCATCATTTATCATTTATTAAAAAAAGCAACTTTAACGAGATACTTTTCAAAAGCTTTTGTAAAATTCAGTCATTTTTGGATTTACGATTTACCAAAAGTTTGGTACTTTTTCAAGCTAGACTATCTCTATCGATTACTAGCAAAATTACGCCATTTCTTCAAAACATTATGGTATGTCAGCTTAACCATTATCGGAGTTTATTGTTCTATTAAGCTCTATCATTTCTTGCCCCATCAAGATTTCAGCATGATTCCTAGATTAACCCTTTATACTACGCTACGGGTTACCTTGGCCATGGTCGTTGCTGGCATTATCTTTACTCCCTTAGCAATCTGGGTTGCGAATGATAATCGGCGCTTAAGTATCGTTCAACCGATTGGACAAATTTTAGGCTCCATTCCGTCAAATGTTTATACTCCATTCATTGTGTTGATTATTAGTATGGGCTTCAACAAATTAGAATGGTGGATTTTACCACTCATCATGGTTGGTTGCCAATGGTATTTTTTCTTTAATGTAATTGCTGGCTACTTAGCCATCCCTGATGATATTCGTGACGTAACCAAACTTTTTAAATTATCTAAATGGCAATGGTGGACAAAATTTTTGATCCCTTCTATTTTACCTTACCTCATTACAGCAATTATTAACGCTGCTGGTGCTGCTTGGAACGCTGATATCGCAGCAGAAAGCATTCAATGGGGCAAAAAATCAATAGATGTTACTGGCCTAGGACAATATATTGCGGCAAACGATGGCGTAAAAGATAAATCTGCCTTAGGAACCTTAGCGATGTGTTTCGTTGTTGGTTTATGTATCGCCTTTGTTTGGCAACCTTTATATCGAGCAGCAAAACAAAAATTTCACTATTAATAGCTGGACGACTCAACTCGACTAAATTTTTAAGATAAACTAGAGAGGAGAACGATAGGTGATTTCCCTTGACCTATCTAATAAGACGATGGAAAATAAAGAATTATTAAGCATAAAATCAGTATATAAAGAATTTGAAATTGAAGGACATTCAGAACATTTAAAAGTCCTTGAAAATATTGATTTAACAGTTAAAACGAATGAATTTTTAAGTATTATCGGACAATCAGGAACAGGAAAATCAACGTTGCTCAGAAGTATTGCTGGACTTCTTCGTACAACTAGAGGTGAAATTACTTTTGAAGATAAAATCATTAATGAGCCTGATGCCAATATCGGCATGGTTTTTCAACATTTTGCCCTTTTTCCTTGGTTGACAGTTGAAAAAAATATCAGCTTTGGCTTAGAAAACCGTAAAGAAATTTCTCGCGAACAAATAAATAAAAGAGTCAGTAATCTCATTGAAATGATTGGTTTAACTGGTTTTGAAAAAGCTTATCCCAGAGAGTTATCTGGTGGAATGAAACAGCGTGTAGGCTTTGCTCGTGCTTTAGCCATCGAACCTAGCTTATTGCTCTTAGACGAACCTTTTTCAGCTTTAGATATCATTACAGCCAGCCAATTATCTAACGATTTATTAGAAATTTGGCTAAACAATCAAATTGCGACTAAATCAATTGTGATGATCACGCATGATGTTCAACAAGCAGTTCAACTTTCTGATCGGGTTGTATTAATGGATGCAAATCCTGGTCGTATTGCCAAAATTTACTCAATCGATATCCCCAGAAATCAACGTTCGCCAAAAACAACCATTGATATTGTAGAACAAATAACAGAAGAAATGGTTCGTCGCATTCATTTGTAAATAGAACTGTTTTGACTTCTGCTTATGTCTTGACAAAGAGTTACTTAAAAGACTATTATTTCTTTGTAATAAGTTAGGTGAGGCTCCTATACAAACATAGGCTATTGCTCAGAAATGTCGAGAGATACCAATGAGTAGAACAAGACTGGTCGAGGAGAAGGCTTTTCTCAAAATAGCTAAGAGTGATCTTTACGTTGTATAGTGCTAAAGATCAACGTTCATGTTGATGTATCTTTTTAGTCTCTAGTCAATCAGTTAAGTACTTTTATTTAAAATTAAGAGAGGAGTGAAAGTATGACTACTATGTTAGCAATCATTGGAACTGTTGCAATCATCACAGTTCAAGTTATTGAATATAATATGACAGAAATTCATATTCCCACTGCAGGAACATTTAATGACGATGATGCAGAACCCCCACATTCTTCTGTAACCCTTGTATTTATTCGCACTATACTTATCACTCTCTCACTTAACTTTCCATCTCATTTTTTTGAGATGGTTTTTTTATGTATTCTAGAAAA